>NZ_NJCX01000099.1 GCF_002632875.1 Xenorhabdus kozodoii | reverse complement strand
CTCTGGGCTCCTCCCCGTTCGCTCGCCGCTACTGGGGGAATCTCGGTTGATTTCTTTTCCTCGGGGTACTGAGATGTTTCAGTTCCCCCGGTTCGCCTCCTTCACCTATGGATTCAGTGAAGGATAGTGCAACGGATTGCACTGGGTTTCCCCATTCGGACATCGCCGGCTGATAACGCTTCATATCAGCTCACCGGCGCTTTTCGCAGATTAGCACGTCCTTCATCGCCTCTGACTGCCTAGGCATCCACCGTGTACGCTTATTCGCTTAACCTCACAACCCGAAGGTGTCTTCGAGTCGGAGTGTTGAGAGACTCACCCGTGCCCTTGTCGCAACGGCACGGATTGTTTCAATTTTCAGCTTGTTCCAGATTGTTAAAGAGCATAAATTTCACAACACACTGCCAGGAATGTGTTCTGAAATTATTAAGGTGGCAAGAAGAGGATGGTGGAGCTAAGCGGGATCGAACCGCTGACCTCCTGCGTGCAAGGCAGGCGCTCTCCCAGCTGAGCTATAGCCCCATCGTGTTTCCCGGAAAAACTGGTAGGCCTGAGTGGACTTGAACCACCGACCTCACCCTTATCAGGGGTGCGCTCTAACCACCTGAGCTACAAGCCTATACCGCATCCGGCTCTTCTCTATCAGACAATCTGTGTGGACACTACACAAATCTACTATCACTCGGTAAGGAGGTGATCCAACCGCAGGTTCCCCTACGGTTACCTTGTTACGACTTCACCCCAGTCATGAATCACAAAGTGGTCAGCGCCCCC
>NZ_NJCX01000098.1 GCF_002632875.1 Xenorhabdus kozodoii | reverse complement strand
TTTTTTGACTTGTTCTCCTGCTGCAATACCGGCGCTAATCCCCAGTGGGTAATTACCTGGTATCGCCCAGCTCACAATCCGCCTGAAATCAGCAAATGATTGCAGTGCCACAGGCTGGTCGCTATTAAAGAGCGGGTCACTGACAACGGGCTTCTTTGCCGCTGAGCCTAACCCAATATTCCGCACAAACTCCGCCTTATCAGGAATATCCGCTCCATTTGCCGATTTGGACAAGGCATTTTTCGCCAGCTCCACCGTATCCGATAAACCGAGGTTTTTCACAAACTCCGATTTGTTGGGGATGTCCGCGCCGTTCTTGTTCTTATCCAGCATCGCCGCCTGCAATGCTCTTATTGATTGCAGTGCCACGGTTTGACCGTTAGGCAAGGTCACGTCCACCACACCATTTTGCGACATCCACTTGTCCATGTTCTGGAGGAACTGAGTGATATAGCTGGTGTTAGCGACGATATGCCGGACGCCATCCGAGACAGAATCGGGTACTGTCGTCTGAATCTGGTAGGTTACGTTATTCAGGGTAGCGGTGGCATTATCTGCCAACACTAACTCAGTGTCCGAGTTCACCGCCTGAATCATGTGAATGAAATTACCCGCGCTGGACTGGATTAATATCACCTGTCCGGGGGCAACACCGTTAATATTTGATTTAAATTTTGTGTCTGTGCCGCGGACAATAGCCGAGCCGGACACGGTGGAAATCGTGCCTTGTGAGTAGTACATGGTGTGAGTCCTGAAAGATTAAAAATTGAAGTAATCGGCGGCGTCG
>NZ_NJCX01000097.1 GCF_002632875.1 Xenorhabdus kozodoii | reverse complement strand
GGGTATTGCCGATCGGTTGGCCGATCGGGATTTTTCTGCCGACGCATTCGTCGATCTCATAGACAGTGGCAAAAGTGGTGGTCTCCGTGGGCCCATACACATTCAGTAAATGTTTGGGGGGATGTTCGGTTCTGAGGTGAATGGCCGGGCGGGTATCCGCCTGTTCACCCCCGAACAGGACATAACGCAAGCCCGATAATGACGGCCCAATCAAACTCGCATAGTGGTTAAACAGGGCGGTGGTCAGGAAGAGCGCACTCACCCCTTCCGATGACAGGGACTGGCCAAAAAGGGCGGGCTGTAGCAAGGTTTTTTCTGGAATTAACAAAATACGCGCCCCGTGGACTAAGCCCGCCCACACTTCCCAGGTGGCGGCGTCAAATGAGACATTGGCGCAATGGGCAATACAGTCATCGGGGGTGATATCGGCAAACCCGCTATTGATAATCAGGCGCAGGACATTGCGATGTTCGACCATCACTCCTTTAGGCTGGCCGGTCGACCCCGACGTGTAAATCACATAGGCCAGATGACGGGATGTCAGCCCCGGAACGATGGGGTTATCCGTCGGCTGTGCGGCCAATATCGGTGTTTGGCTGTCGAGGACAGTGTCAAGTAACACCGTCGCGGCGGCGTGGGCGGGGAGTTTGCTGAGCTGTGCCGTCTGGGTGAGCAATACCCCCGGTTTGGCATCGTCCAGCATATAGGCCAGTCGATCGGCGGGGTAAGCCGGATCAAGCGGCAGATACGCGCCGCCGGCTTTCAGGATAGCCAGCAAACCGACCACCATTTCCAGACTGCGTTCCGTACAGAGGGCGAC
>NZ_NJCX01000096.1 GCF_002632875.1 Xenorhabdus kozodoii | reverse complement strand
GATTAAGATGGCTAAAGTATCAGATGGCATTCGCTATGCCGAACGGGTCGTTGCGGGTGAGATTGTGGCCGGGGAACTGGTCAGGCTGGCTTGTCAGCGCTTCCTGAATGATCTGGGCACGGGTGAGGAGCGTGGTATTTATTTCAGCGAACCCCGCGCCCAGCATATCCTGAACTTTTACAAATTTGTCCCCCACGTCAAGGGGGCACTGGCCGGCAAGCCCATTGAGCTGATGGACTGGCATGTTTTTATTCTCATCAATATCTTCGGCTTTGTCCGTCCGCTGATTAATGAACAGACCGGCGAAACTGTCCTGCGCAATGACGGCAGCGGGCGCCCGGTAATGGTGCGCCGTTATCGTACCGCCTATAACGAAGTCGCCCGCAAGAACGCCAAATCAACCTTATCCTCCGGCATCGGGTTGTACATGACCGGGGCGGACAGCGAGGGCGGGGCGGAAGTCTATTCGGCGGCCACGACCCGTGATCAGGCGCGGATTGTGTTCGAAGATGCGAAGAACATGATCAAACAGGCCAGACCCACACTGGGGCGGTTGTTTGCGTTCAACAAACTGGCCATTTATCAGGAACAAACCGCCTCCAAGTTTGAGCCGCTGTCTTCTGACGCCAACAACCTCGATGGCCTCAATATCCATTGCGGCATTGTCGATGAGCTGCACGCCCACAAGACCCGCGATGTGTGGGACGTACTGGAAACCGCCACCGGTGCCCGGCTACAATCGCTGCTGTTCGGTATCACCACAGCAGGTTTCAATAAGGAAGGCATCTGTTACGAACTGCGCGACTACACCGTCAAGGTGCTGCGCGGTCAGG
>NZ_NJCX01000095.1 GCF_002632875.1 Xenorhabdus kozodoii | reverse complement strand
GGGGTGGAATATGAAGATGAAAGAAAACCCAGATTTATGGGCTGACCTACTGGCTGGCCTAAAAAACTCGTGGCCGCAGATATCCGGCTCGGCTTTAGCTATCGCCATTTGCTATGGTCGACTGATTTACGATGGCGTAGAACGTAAGAACCGATGGGTGGAGCCGCTATTGTGTGGGGCACTGTCGTGGGGCATATCCAGCGGCTTAGAGCTGTTCGGCATTCCTGCCAGTGTGTCACCGGCGCTCGGCGGTGCGGTTGGCTTTATTGGCGTCGAGAAACTGCGTGAATTTGCTATTCGTGCCATCAATAAACGGCTGGGAGATAAATAATGTCCAGAGGCATTCGCAATAATAATCCGGGCAATATCCGCCACGGCGATCAATGGCAAGGTTTGCGAAATATGCAGACAGACAAATCATTTTGCCAGTTTGTCGCACCGGAATACGGTATTCGGGCGATGTTCAAGATCCTGCGCAATTATGAACGCAAATACGGTGATAACACTATCCGCCAATTTATTTCCCGCTGGGCGCCACCGAATGAAAATAATACCGAAGGTTATATTGCTTATGTGAGCCAGTCGGTCGGTATCGATAGTCGTTCAGTGATTGACGTTAACCATAAACCCACCATGACGGCGTTAGTCAAGGCGATGATCCAGATGGAAAACGGCCAGCAGCCTTATTCCGATGAGATATTCGAAAAAGCCTTTAATTTACTCTGAATCCTGAGCCTCGCACTCGCGGGGCTTCTTTTTATCTGCGTACTGACGTGCGCTAAACCCAATCACGAGCTTATAGAAATAGAGCCTGAGAAGTATCGCCAGGTGGCGACCTCTC
>NZ_NJCX01000094.1 GCF_002632875.1 Xenorhabdus kozodoii | reverse complement strand
TAGACGATGTCGTCATGAGATTTTCAGCCAAAGAACAAGGCAACGGATTTGCACTGCGGCAAGAAAAGACGCGCTATTTTTTGCATAGCGAGTGGCTATACCACGCCAGCGCTTAAGATGAAGGAAAGTATTTTCAACCAAATGGCGAAGCCGATAGAGCTCACGATCATATTCTCTGGCGGCCTTCCGATTTTTCCGGCTAGGGATCTGGACTTGCATGCCTTGTTGTTCTGCTTTTTCTACTATTGCGTTGCTATCATAGCCCCTGTCCGCCAATAGATGCTCTGCATCGAGTCCTTTAATTAAGGTCTCAGCTTGTGAACAATCTGCTGTGGTACCGCTTGTAATAATAATTCTGACCGGCATACCATGCGCATCCACGGCCAAATGTATCTTGGTATTGAGCCCCCTTTTGTGAGCCCCATATCCTGATTACCCCCTTTAGCGCCTGCCGCATCGGGATGAACCTTAATATGGCTGGCATCAATCATTAACCACTCGAAATCGGGGTCATTAACCAATTGTTCGAGCAGTTTTTTCCATATCCCTTTATCTCTCCAGCGACAAAAACGACGGTGGGTATTTTTCCAGTCACCATAATCAGTATGTAGGTCTCGCCAAGGCGCACCCGTCCGTAAAATCCAAAACACCCCATTGATAAAACGCCGATTATCTTCAGCTACACGCCCCCAAGCGCCTTGACGTCCTGGCAAATGAGGTTCAAGCAGGCTCCAGACGCGATCTGAAATATCGTGGCGGCGGTGTGCAGGTGTACTCATGGTTAATCAACTCTTATGATGGAATGGTGGGGCATTATTATTGCACGAAATTTCTCATGACGACACTATCTA
>NZ_NJCX01000093.1 GCF_002632875.1 Xenorhabdus kozodoii | reverse complement strand
TTAGGCGCTGTCGTCATGAAATTTTCAACCAAAGAACAAGGCAACGGATTTGCACTGCGGCAAGAAAAGACGCGCTATTTTTGGCATAGCGTGTGGCTATACCACGCCAGCGTTTAAGATAAAGGAACGCATTTTCAACCAAATGGCGAAGCCGGTAGAGTTCGCGATCATATTCTCTGGCAACCTTCCGATTTTTCCGGCTGGGGATCTGGACTTGCATGCCTTGTTGTTCCGCTTTTTCAACTATTGCGTTGCTATCATAGCCCCTGTCCGCTAATAGGTGTTCGGCATTAAACCCGTCAATCAAGGCCTCAGCTTGTGAACAATCCGCTGTGGTACCGCTTGTAATAACAACTCTGACCGGCATACCATGCGCATCCACGGCCAGATGTATCTTTGTATTGAGCCCCCTTTTGTGAGTCCCATATCCTGATTGCCTCCTTTTGCTCCTGCCGCATCAGGATGCACTTTAATATGGCTGGCATCAATCATTAACCACTCGAAATCGGGGTCATTAATCAATTGTTCGAGCAGCTTTTCCCATATCCCTTTATCTCTCCAGCGACAAAAACGACGGTGGGTATTTTTCCAGTCACCATAATCAGGATGCAGATCTCGCCAAGGTGCCCCTGTCCGTAAAATCCAAAACACGCCATTGATAAAACGCCGATTATCTTCAGCAACACGCCCCCAAGCACCTTGACGACCAGGCAAATGAGGCTCAAGCAGGTTCCAGGCGCGATCGGAAATATCATGGCGGCGGTGTGCGGGTGTACTCATGGTTAATCGACTCTTATGATGGAATGATAAGGCATTATCATCGCACAAATTTTTCATGACGACACTATCTAGT
>NZ_NJCX01000092.1 GCF_002632875.1 Xenorhabdus kozodoii | reverse complement strand
TATCCCAATAGGAGATATTTGATATTATAGTCAGCCTGTTTTTTTACATTTAGGGGATTTTTTCATGAATAAGAAATCAATAGCCCAATGGTTCATTTCTGATGAACTCTGGCAGAAAATTGAACCCTTACTCCCTCCACATAAAACCCATCACCCTTTGGGCTGCCATCGTCGCCGTGTCGATAATCGGGCCGCTATGAATGCTATCTTTTTTGTGTTACGAACCGGATGCCAGTGGAATGCCCTCAATGCCACAGGGATTTGTTCTTCAAGCAGTGCCCACCGCCGTTTTCAGGAATGGGTGGCGGCAGGCGTCTTTGAGCGACTCTGGCAAAATGGCTTACTCGCCAGTGAAAAAATAGGGGCTATCGACTGGAGCAAATTGGCACTGGATGGCTGTTTGACTAAAGCGCCCCTGGCTGGCTCAAAAAAACAGGCCGCAATCCAACAGACCGGGGAAAACAAGGTGTAAAGCGAAGTTTGCTCACGGATGGGCAGGGCTTGCCATTAGCGATTGCCGTTGCGCCCGCTAATATTCATGATATCAGACTGGTTATAGCCACCCTGGACGGTTTACAGACAGGACGCCGGGGTTATGGCACCCCACTCCATCTGGATAAAGCTTATGAGGCGGAATGGCTGGAAAAAGAATTAAAAACCCGTGGATACGTCCCCTGCATACAATCAAGAAAAGAAGAACAAGATGCACTGGCCGAACAAGATGATTTTAAAGTGAACCGTTGGGTTGTTGAAAGGACACACAGTTGGCTTAATCGTTTTCGTCGTATTCTGATCCGTTGGGAAAAACGGGTTGAAAATTATGAAGCCATGCTTCATTTGGCTTGTAGTTTCATTGTCTGGAATATAATCCTATTGGGATAGGCTCT
>NZ_NJCX01000091.1 GCF_002632875.1 Xenorhabdus kozodoii | reverse complement strand
GGTGGCGAACGTGGTTTTCTGTGCGCTGGCCACGTCTTTAATTGCACAGGCGAGAGGATCTGAAGGTGTCATATGTTGTTTGACCAGCATCGGGTATCGACGGTTAAGCCGGGCATCAAGCCCGGCGAGAGTAAAATTAAGAGCATGCTGAAAGGTAATAACATAAATTTCAATAAATGTGTAGATACCTATGCCACCAAAGGATACAAACCTGGAGGATTCAACAACATTGTTGCCTCCCATAATGATAAAAAGCCTTACAGTGCCGAAATCTCGGACAATTATGAGTTCGGTTGGCATACCTCATTCTTTGATAACGCAATGACGTTAAACGGCGCGGTTTATTACATTCGTTCCAAAGATAAGCAGATCTATGTCGGACCCGTGGGTATGCAGAGCATTCGTAACGCCGGAAAAGCAGAAAGTAAAGGTATCGAGCTAAGCAGCCAAATTAAACCCATGCAAGGGCTTAGACTTTCTCTTGGCGGTAATATAGGTAAGTCAAATTTCACTAATGCAACCGACACAAGCTATAAAGGAAAACGCCTGCCTTATGCACCAGATGTCATGCTCAATGCAAGTTTTGACTATCTCATTGATCAAACATGGTTACCAGGTCACCTCTATTTAAATGCGGGTACACGTTACTATTCAAAAAGCTACTTTAATGAAGCCAATACTCTTGAACAAGGGGGATATACTCTCTACGACGCATCCTTAAGTTTAGAAATGGCTCACGGGATCAATGTCAAACTTTATGGCGAAAATTTAGGTAACAAACAGTACCGGGTCTTCAGTTTCCCTCTAGATAGTGTCGTCATGAGAAATTTCGTGCAATAATAATGCCCCACCATTCCATCATAAGAGTTGATTAACCATGAGTACACCTGCACACCGCCGCCAC
>NZ_NJCX01000090.1 GCF_002632875.1 Xenorhabdus kozodoii | reverse complement strand
ACCTTGCGAAAGAAGGTAATGGTGATTTTAGAGCCGCCATTATTGATACGCTGATAGCCAAAGTCGTTGTTGCTGGCATCAGTGATGTGCATAGTTTGAAAGTGTCATTTGAGTATTCAGAAGACTTTGTAACGGATGAAATTACTCTGAAAGCATTTAATGACAGAGCAGTGGCTTTTGCTGAGAAGACGATGAAGGAGTTAAAAATCCCCAAATAATTGGGGATTAGTATGATTAGTCTTCTTTTCTTATCATATCAAAATACATATTGTCAGCTTTGGCATATATGGACGATAAGGCTCTGGCGTGTTTTTCCCTATGAAAAGATTTGTCTGATTTGAACAGTTTATCCATATACTTAGTGAGTCTTTCACGCAAGGCACCTGCATCTTCCCCGGCTTCTGCCATTGAGATTGCCAGTAAAAACGCAAGTTGATGCTCCAATAATTCGTTATCCATATTTTTCCTTTATCCAGAGGTAATCAGCCATCCCTCCAGTTGATTAATGTTTGGCTGATCTAACAACATATCTTAAGTATCAACTCATTACTTTTAACTCACTCACAGGGGTAACCATAGTTCACCCCACGGACGCCCATTGTTCAAATGGGGTGGAATATGAAGATGAAAGAAAACCCAGATTTATGGGCTGACCTACTGGCTGGCCTAAAAAACTCGTGGCCGCAGATATCCGGCTCGGCTTTAGCCATTGCCATTTGTTACGGCCGCCTGATTTATGACGGCGTGGAACGTAAGAACCGATGGGTCGAGCCGCTATTGTGTGGGGCATTATCCTGGGGCATATCCAGCGGGCTGGAACTGTTTGGTATTCCTGCCAGTGTGTCACCGGCGCTAGGTGGTGCCGTTGGCTTTATTGGCGTCGAGAAACTGCGTGAATTCGCTATTCGTGCCATCAACA
>NZ_NJCX01000009.1 GCF_002632875.1 Xenorhabdus kozodoii | reverse complement strand
TTACCTCGTATTTTGTATAAGGATTCGACACCCATATAGCAAAGTCGGTAACTCTCAACCTTTCAAGGTTCAGTGTCAGATCACGTCGTGACTAATACAATTAATACCAATTTCATTAGGCGAATTCGCTCGGTTAATAAAATAATAAATCTCCTCAACTTGTATTGTTAGCCGAGGTGAGGATTTATCAATCAAGCCACACTCATCCATCATCGTAATCAGGACTAAATCGCCCGGACATGCGGTAATAGGTAAAGTTGTGTCATCGAACAAGCATTCAATATTAATATGTTTAAAAATAAAAATTTGACTGGCCGTTTCTAACTGTTCATCAGTTAACCCTTCCTCATACGTACCCGCAACGCCCAGAACCCGATTAGATTTAATGATATTAAATTCCTGTTCAGTGACAGAAACACGACGTAAAAAATTCATCTCATATATCCCGGTTATGTTTTTTAATTAATTCAAAATCAGCCTGACAATCCACACAGCGGGAACAACCCATTGCCTGAGTACGGCGCAGTGCAGGAATAGCCTCACCGCAGTCTTCACACGCAAACACGGAAACCCCGACCGAGCGGTTAACATGGGCGGCTATACGGCGTTCCAGCACTTCGTCAGCGTGTTGGCAAGCACGGTCGATAACATCAAACATAGTTCCATTCCTGCGCCTGGCGGTTGATGCTCTCCGATTCGCTTTTCAGCAGGGCAGAACTTACCGAGTATTCCATTTTGTTTTTCAAAACATGTGCGGATAATCTGTCTAAACGGGATGAAAACAAATCGGCATAATGCTTGCGCTCATCCTCCCGTACCTGCTTTATTAATTGTTCAATATCTTTATTTCCCATTTGTTATTTTCCTGTTTTTAGATAAAAAGAATCCCTGACGTGTTGACGCCATTAAAATTAAATCGGTGATTGTTATTATTTAATTAGAGAGCGATAACTTAGGCAATATGCCACTTGCCGCTTTAATTAAATTAACAGCTTTAATTAAACTCACTCGCTCTTCAGGGGTAAACTGACATAATTCCAGTCCATGCCTGTCTGTTCCTATCCGTGCAAGATAAAAAATAGCCGATAGCAGGCGTTTATTATCCGCATATTGAGGATTACGTTTATCACGCATGTCATCAATAAAGATAGCCAGTTGTTCATTACCGGACTTAAATACCTGCGCTCTGATTTTAGCCAGTTGATTTAATCCATTAACCCGCGATTCAATCGGCAATTTAAAAGCCCGTTGTTCTGTTGATTCAAATTGGTATTCCGTGTTCATTTACTTCACCTCATCTTAGACCAAGGATGCGCCCATGCCTGTCATTGCATCCATTGCGGAACTCAGCGCCGGGTTTGAGTGCAATCGTGATGAAATCGTCACACCCGCCAGCGTTAATAACCGCACTGCGTTATTAACCGTCTTCTTAAACTCCGCTATACGGGTCTGGCTAAAATGCTCACCCGAAACAGCCTCACTTGCCAGCTTTCCCACTTCTGCCGTAGCTCCTAACAAGTAACTTGGCATGTTGGCATCACACACTTCATTCACCGGCACTGATGGCTGACACTGTAATTGCTCCAGCAGACCATCCAAAATGGAAGCGTCTTCTGTTGCATCGGTTAACTTCATTAAGTCAACACAAGTCAGCATGTGAGGTTGCTCAGGGTTCAGCTTGTTGCGTAGCATTTGTGGCGTCATGCCGATGCTTTCGGCAATTTGTACTAAGCTACCTTTATGCGCATTGGAGAACGCACGACACGCATTATCAAAGTGGGATTGTTTGGATACTTGATAGTCAAACATTGCTTTAATTCTCCAAAAGCGAAATGCTTCACTCGTGTTACGCGTTAAGTGAAACTGGAATATGACAATCAGCTATTGCTTGTAGCGTCAATGCAACCATGTTGATTTCCACATTCTCATTAGCACAGGCTTTCTTACGGATTGGTAAACGACCATCACGAACCATGTCACGTGCTGTGCTTAAGGCTAGATTGTGAAGACGGCAATACTCTTTTATTGGAAGGTATGGTGTGGGGAAGTTAATTGAAATATTAGGACGCATAAGGCAAACTCCATTAGTTAACTTTAAAACGATTGCTATCGGTTGCTATCGATTGCTGACGAATAATAGCTTTTCACAAAACTGAGGCTAAGATTATATCGTAAAAAACTACACGTCAACATAGTTATTCGCTTTTTACGACAAATCTCTAATTCACTATGACCTTATTAGATATTGATATGACCGGGGACAGCGCCCCTGTACTAGATCGCATAATCGAAGCCTATGGCTTTACATCCAAAATTACGCTTGCTCAGCATTTTGATATGGCATCGAGCAGCTTAGCCGGAAGATATAAACGGAATATTTTTCCTGCTGATATGGTCGTTCGTTGCATGGCAGAAACTGGTGCTACCCTTGAGTGGTTAGCAACTGGTCAAGGAAAGATGTTTGCAAACGAGCAACTAGACATCATGAAATTTCAAAATCATAAGCTGATAGATGGAAAACTATATCAGTCTGGTTACGTGATGTTCGATAAGGTGGTGTTTACAGCTGGTATTCCGCTACCATCCGATCCTATTTGTGTTTTAGATAATAAAATCCATTACATTATCGACCGCAAATTTGTTGATGTTTATGACGGCACATGGTTAGTTGAGATTGAAAGTAAAACCAGTATCCGCGAGTTAACTAGAATTCCAGTTAAACGTGTTCGTGTTTCTGGTGTAGGAATGGCATTTGACTGTGACCTAAGTGATATAACAGTTATTGGTCGTGTAATCAAAGTAATAAAGGATTATTGAAGTGAAAGTTATAAACTTTATATTAACAATAGTAAAATTTTCTTTACTAATTTTCTTAGCTCTATTTTTTATTACTGGGATAGATTTCCATTCCAAAACTATCCCTGCAAACAAAACGTTTGTTAAAACTTTATTATTCATTACTGCTTCAATCTTCTGCTACTTATCCTATCGTTGGGTTTGGATACCACGTAAAAAAGCAAAAAGCAGCACTACGCCTTTATTTGATAGAACTTCTTCTATAACTGACAGAATTAGCGCCGAGTTTGAGAATACCAAAAAAGAACTCAATATTGATGAATCAACCAAACACAATACAACTGGCAATACTGAAACTATTAATCATCAAGAAAAAAATAAAAATCAAGAAGTTAAAGATGAAACTTACTGCATGCAAAATGGCGAAGCCCTCATTTGGGAAGGAACCACCAAGCCAGCTTCATTAAGAATGATTGGGGAAACTCAAAAAATTCTCGGTATCTTCACTAAACTGACTATTCGAGAAGATGGCGAATTTTATCTTGATATCACTAACACTGATACTGGTGAAATTACTCAAATAAAAGAGAAAGAGATTTTTTCAGTAATTACAGTTGGTTCAACCAGATATAACTTTGTAGAGCTTTGCAGAAAGGTATTAAAATTAAATCTCTCTGAGGTTTTCGATTATGCGAAACTCATCAGGAAAAATGCTACTGAGATAAAATTAATCAATAATTTTGAAGCCATCTCATCAACCTTTACATATTTATCTGGCTCAGGAAAGAGCCGCCGCACTGTAGATATAGATAAATACCTAAAGAATGGTTACGGCAATGAATATATTTCTGGTTATTGTCACTTGCGCAACGAATACAGAACATTTGCTGTTGGAAAAATCCAGACAATGATTTCATCTGAAGGTCATAGAAAATATTATTTTCATGATTGGTTAACTAACGTAGCTGGCATCAAATAACAAATGGCAATAAAGAAACAATCTAACGGCAAATGGCTAGTTGAACTTTATCCCAACGGCAGGAACGGGCGCAGAATCCGCAAACAGTTTGCCACCAAAGGCGAAGCCACAGCCTACGAACGCCATATCTTAGATGAAACCACAGATAAGCCCTGGCTTGGAGAGAAGCAAGATAAACTCTTTCTTTCTGAACTGGTTGATATCTGGTATCGGGCACATGGTATAACGCTGAACGACGGTGAAAGCCGTAAGCAGATGATGCTTTTTGGTTGTCAGGCAATGGGTGAACCTTTAGCAACTGAATTCGATGCTAAGTTATTTTCTGTTTACCGCGAAAAAAGGTTAAGCGGAGAAATAACCCGTGCTGACAGAGTTAAATCGGTTGCCCCTCGCACAACTAACCTAGAGCTATCTTATTTCCGAGCTATGTTTAATGAGCTTAGTAGGCTCGGTGAATGGAAAGAAGATAACCCGCTAAAGAATGTCCGAGCGTTCCGTACTGATGAATCAGAAATGGCATTTCTGACTAATGAACAGATTGTAACGTTATTAGAATCTTGCACCAAAAGCAGAGCTAAAGATTTGCTGATTATCGTCAAGATAGCTTTATCAACAGGGGCAAGGTGGTCTGAGGCGGAAGAGTTAACAGACTCACAAGTCACACCTTATAAAATCACGTTCACCAAAACAAAAGGCAAACGCAACCGGACTGTTCCGATCACGCCAGAGCTTTACGATGAGATACCGAAGAAGAAAGGCCGATTATTCACGCCTTGCTATTCGGCATTCCGTGCTGCAATTAAGCGTGCAGGTATAGAGTTGCCACATCGCCAGTCATCACACGTAATGCGCCACACGTTCGCATCACACTTTATGATGAGCGGAGGTAATATTCTTGTCTTACAAAGGATACTGGGTCACACCGATATCAAGATGACCATGAGGTATGCACATTTTGCCCCAGATCACTTAAATGATGCCTTGATATACAATCCGTTAGTGCAGTTAAAAAATGGCGGCAGAGATCCCCAACCCTCGACAACAATCGATAGCTATCGCTGCATAAGCCTTTGATAAATATATAAATTACTGATTTTACTGGGGTATTTATCGGACTCTTAATCAATTGGTCGGGAGTTCGAGCCTCCCACGACCCACCAGATTTATCAAAGGCTTACGTTAATTTCGTAAGCCTTTTTCTTTACCAAGGATACCCTTACAAAGTAATAGAAAGTATAACTGGTGAATTTAATTCTTGTACAAAGCGAGAAGTGTTAAGGCACAAAAAACCTCGAGATTAGGGGCTGTTGATGTTTTAAGGTCATCAACAGCCCCTAATATAAATAAGATTAAACCACCTCCCAGACAATCAGGAGGTGGCTGGTCTTTATCTTTTTCCTTTATTTCGACCACGAGGTAGGCTTGCAGAGCCTCTGCCACTTGCAGAACCTAAGCCACTAGTCGATGGTAAATTAGATGATCCCGGTATACCGCCCCTGCTTCCCATTGGATTTTGGGCAATTGATTCATAGAATAATGGTGGCGCTTCACTATAAGCAGGTGGGGAACCGTAAGAAGGTGGTGAGCCATAAGCAGGTGGTGAACCATAAGCAGGTGGCGAGCCGTAAGCAGGTGGTGAACCATAAGAGGGAGGAGCAGCTCCATGAGAGGGAATATTACGTGAGCGTCTGTCTGGGCGCCCTCTGACATTTCTGCTTGAAGCATGCGGAGGCGGTAAATTAGATGGGCCTGGCGCAATACCACTTCTCACTGCTTCATAGTATTCTCGAGTTGGGGATCGTTGTACATCCTCCTCTGCCTGTGGTGGCGATGTAGCGCTAAGTAATCCGGCAAGCTCAAATTTGTTTATCGCCTCAGTTTCATCAAAGGTATATGACAGATGAGGGAGAATATCCTTCAGATATGTATCTATGGGTATACTATTGAGATGCTTATTCCGCCGTAATATATATTTACTTTTGTCACTTGTATCGTCATCACTGCGTATAAATCCCATGCTCATTAGTCTGGCGTAAGTATAGATATCATCTTCATTTTTTAGAGAGGGGGGTCTTAGTTGGTTTAATTCCTTGTATTTTATTTGTATTGATTGACCTCCACCCGCTATGAGATAGATGCTGACAAGACATCTTTTGCGCAGAATATCGAAATACTTCGATAAGTTCAGTGTGGTACTCGATGAATTATCCATATACTTCTCCTTACAAAGCAAAAAAAGATGAATAGTTTTTTATCCTCCTATTTTTACCAAAAAACAAGCGAATAATTCTTAATAATCTACCTTCTGCCTACTCAATATCTCGGAACTCAACTCCAAAGTATTACTTTGATAATATGTGTTTTTTAAAGGCATAGGGATATCATCATGACCGTCACGATAGGCGTTGTTTGCCAATATTGCGAACAAACCAAACCGATACGTAAACACGGTACAAGTAAAGCAGTTTTTCCACGCGATAAGAGAAAGCGATTGATATGACGATGGATGTTTTGGCCTGCTTTGGATACAAAAAAATCGGTCAATACCCATGTCTTTGGTTCCCGAAACGACGAAATCTGCCGAAAATTGCTTGATTGATTGGTATAGAACGATTTAACGAATCGAAATAATCTGGCCTATTAATACTGAAAGATTTTGATCTGGGTATCATAAGTCGATTCCCTTAGTCATAAGGATGAAGGGACTACTAATTATCGATTGGCATAGTGTTGTGTGGTTAGAAACTAGCAGGCCGGTATACACATGGTCAAGCCTTCGATATTGGTATCCTTCTCTACATTGGCAACCGAATTTGATGATTTCGCTATACAGTGATCCAGATAAACACATAAATATTTTTCATTTACAAGATGAAATATTAGCCACGCAAGCTGAACCCTACGTTATTTTCATTGTACTTGAAAATTGAATTCGCGTTCACTCAACTAATAACAACAGTAACCAGACAATAATTAAATAGGGAGATATCAAAGTTGAACAGAATATTACAACCCCCTCACCAGAAAAAGCAGCTCAATATGTTTATATCAATATCGGCATAGTGATAAATAGAGCAAATTATACGTTAGTAGATATTTTATTCCGCCAATAGTTAATTATATGTTTTTGACAAGAATGAAATAAAAAAATATTATTGCGGCTGGTGTCAGAACCGCTACCACAAATATATCGCTTAAATAGAGCGAATATGAATAAAACTTAAATTTAGCAATGCCGAGATGGTGGTGAATATAATACCCCGTAGTGGGGAATCAGCCCAACCTTTCTGTGGTCGGCTTCTGAACATCTTGGCAACTCAATTAGGGATGTTTAAAAATGAAAGCATTATCTATTATTGCTCTTGTATTTGCTGCTTTGTCTATCTTTATTCCAGTTGGTGGCGTATTTATCGCTATGTTTTGTAGTGTTCTTGCTCTAATAACATTTTATAAAACCCCAACATTATCTGGTGTAACGTTTGGTATTAACATCATTTCTACGGCGTTTCTATCACCAAGCCTTATGGTAACGGCTGCCTCAATACACAGCGACGGTGGCGATGGCGTAGGGCTTTATTGGTTCTATGTTGGCTTTCATATCGTTCTTTTTGTATTGGCAATTATTATTGCCATGATTTTGAAGAAAAAAGCAAGTAAAAAAGAAACTGCTACAGCGAGTTAATTGCAAAATGCCCCTTAAAAAGGAGCTTAATAATCACGCAATAACTGTATCAGAAAACACCAACAAACTTGACATTAGATAATTAAAGACAGAATTAATAATTAATTAACTTAATGTATGTGGATATATAAATGAAAAACGTATTGAAATGGGTAGGGATAGTATTTGTTGTTATTATCGTTATAGGCTTCATTGCAGGAAATGGAGATGAAAGTAAATCATCAAACAACAATTCCTCTGCGGCAGCGTCATCGAAAAAAGCCATTAAGTTGACCGAAAATGAATTAAAAAGCATCAAGGACACAATTCGCGATGACGTGGAAACCAGCTTTGATGGAGATAGTTCGCAGCTAGATACGGAGTATTTAGCTGTATCAGCCAGAGAAATGCAAAAAGTCTACGCAGGCAATGAAGCCAGAGGTGATAAGATCTACAAAGGTAAAAAAATTATCCTATCTGGCACTATTGATTCAATAGATTCTAGCTTTAGCGATATTCCTGTTGTGACATTAAAAACAGGTGATATGTTTAATAAGGTACATGTCAATTTCTCTAAAAAATATAGAGATCTTGCCGCCGAGTTAAATAAAAACCAGAAAGTTAAATATGCCTGCGTTGGCAGTAGCGTCATTATAGGCTCTCCAACGGTGCGGGATTGTACTCCGGTTTCAGAAGCTGTAGATGAATTGACCGATAAATTTGTATCATCTGTAAATAATGCTTTAAAAAATCCAGGTAAAGCAAGCGAGTATGATAAACAAGTCATTCTTTCTGTTAAGATTGCTTCTGTAGCAACAGAAGATTTTAAAACTTGCAACGTCATTGATCAGAAATGTTTATCTTCTGCCATCTCTAAGTACGGTGAAGATAATTTGAAAAATAATGAAGAGATTAAGGCAGTAATGGAAAAGTTAGGGATAGATCCCGTTACACTCGAAATATAATTCAGCCCCGAAAGGGGCTTTTGCCATTCTTCGACTGTGCAGATCTGTCAGCGGTAAATTTACGAAGATTATCAATAAAATGATTGCTGGAGATAAACCAATAAGCCCCTGAATAATCAGAGGCTTTTTATTTTATTGGATTATTTGGTCTTATAATGCGCTTCTGCTTCAATAAAACGCTGTTGTGTCGCCTGACTTGGCGCTTTTCCTAGCAAGCTCACCACAATAATGGCAATCGTCGCGAAGATAAAGCCTGGAATAATTTCATACAGGGCAAACCAGTGGTACTCCATCCAAACCAGTACGGTAATCGCTCCCACCAGCATACCAGCCAACGCGCCGTTACGGGTCATTCGTTTCCAGAGTACGGAAATCAGTACCACAGGGCCAAATGATGCACCAAATCCGGCCCAGGCATTACTGACTAAAGCCAGTACCTTATTGTTCGGGTTGGTTGCGATCACGATGGCAATGATGGCTACCAGCAAAACCATCATACGGCCAACCCATACCAATTCTTTCTGGCTGGCTTTGGAACGTATAAATGCTTTATAGAGATCTTCAGTCAGTGCGCTGGAACACACCAGTAACTGACAACTCAATGTACTCATAACCGCAGCCAGTACCGCAGACAGCAATATTCCGGTGATCCACGGATTAAACAAGAGCACACCTAATTCGATAAAGATACGTTCACGGTTTTGTGATACTGCCCCGGCCTGATCCGGATATATTTCAAAATATGAAATACCAAAGAAGCCAACGGCCACAGTACCTGCAAGACACAGTAACATCCACGTCATACTGATGCGACGGGCTTTATGTATAGTCTGATGGGAATCAGCCGCCATGAAACGAGCCAGAATGTGTGGCTGACCAAAATAGCCCAATCCCCATCCCAGCAAAGAAATAATGGCAATAATATTCAGATTCTTAAACATATCTAAATAGGCCGGATTTTTTGCTTCAATAATATTGATGGCGGAGTCAACTCCTCCCACTTTGAACAGAACCAGCACAGGGACCAAAATCAAAGCAAAAATCATCAACGTTGCTTGAACCGTATCCGTCCAGCTTACTGCAAGAAAACCGCCGAGGAAGGTATAGGCTATGGTCGCCAATGCACCCAGCCAAATTGCTTTCTCATAGCTGATACCAAACGTGTTTTCAAACAACAGACCACCCGCCACAACACCCGATGCACAGTAAATAGTAAAGAAAATTAAGATAACCAGTGCAGAGATAATACGCAGGATTTTACCTTTATCTTCAAAGCGATGGGTGAAATAATCCGGTAACGTCAATGCGTTGTTATTCACTTCAGTATGTACGCGTAATCTACCCGCGATCCATCGCCAATTCAGGTATGCGCCCAGCAATAGCCCTAATGCGATCCAGCTTTCTGAAATACCAGAGAAAAAAATAGCCCCCGGCAACCCCATCAATAACCAGCCACTCATATCAGAAGCGCCAGCAGATAATGCTGTTACCACACTACCTAATCTTCGTCCACCCAATATGTAATCATCAAAATTCTTGGTGGAACGATAAGCTATGAAACCTATCAGCAGCATTGCTGCGATGTAGATAATGAAGGTAATGAGCATTGGTGAATTTACTGTCATGCAGGTTCTTCTCCATAGTGTTTTTATAAATTATGTCTCTGCAAATGTGTCATTTGCGTAAATAATGTCATCTTGATTTGAAGTATTTTAAGTGACACCTCACTTGTTTATCAGGCGGTAACAAGTTGTACCTGACGATGCCATTAGTTTTCATACGTACTATTTACATTTGTAATTATTTTAAAATTACATTCTATCCTAAATTAGCCAAAACATTTTTAACAACTAATTAACTATATTTTTATAAAAAACGCTTGCTAAATCACATTTATGACCCAAAAAGTTGCACCTGGAATTAAGTCACTGGTTATACCTAAAATTCATACCATCAAAGTAAAACCATTAAAATATTAATAACATAACTAAATATCAATAATAAATTTCATTGAAAAAATGATGAAAACAAGATTAGTTTCACAAAATTAGAATAATCGCTTTTAACAAAGTTGCACAAAGTTGCAACATGAAAGATATTGTTACGTAACTTGTTTTAGTTTTACCTATTAAGGAGTGAAAATGGGTAGTACCACGATGGGTGTTAAACTCGATGAAGCAACGCGTAATCGAATTAAAACCGCAGCACAACGAATTGAACGCACACCACACTGGCTAATTAAGCAAGCCATTTTTAATTACCTTGAACGTCTGGAAAATGAAGAGAAGTTACCAGAAATATCAGCGGGTCAGGATAACAAAGAAGAAATGATTTCCGAAGTAGAATCACAGATTGAGGCGTCTTATCAGCCATTTCTGGATTTTGCCGAGCATATTTTACCCCAATCGGTGAAACGTTCTGCAATTACTGCGGCCTATCGTCTCCCTGAAATCCAGGCAGTTCCTATGCTACTGCAACGTGCACAGCTATCTGAAGAACAAACCAAAGCAACTCATAAGCTCGCTTATTCTATCGCCGAAAAACTGCGCCAACAAAAACAGGGCATTGGCCGCTCAGGTTTGGTTCAGGGATTGTTGCAAGAGTTTTCACTTTCGTCACAGGAAGGTGTGGCATTGATGTGCCTCGCCGAAGCGCTGCTGCGCATCCCCGACAAAGCCACCCGCGATGCCCTGATCCGCGATAAGATCAGCAACGGTAACTGGCATTCCCATTTAGGCCAAAGCCCTTCCATGTTTGTCAACGCTGCAACGTGGGGTCTGCTGTTCACAGGTAAGCTGGTGTCTACCCATAATGAAGCCAAGTTATCCAAATCCCTCAACCGCATCATCAGCAAAAGCGGCGAACCGTTGGTGCGTAAGGGCGTAGATATGGCGATGCGCCTGATGGGTGAGCAGTTTGTGACGGGAGAAACCATCGCTCAGGCGCTTGCCAATGCCCGTAAACTGGAAGAAAAAGGCTTTCGCTATTCTTATGATATGCTCGGCGAAGCTGCATTAACCGAAGACGATGCGCAAGCCTATATGGTTTCCTACCAGCAAGCTATCCATGCCATCGGCAAAGCATCAAATGGCCGTGGTATTTATGAAGGGCCAGGAATTTCCATCAAACTTTCTGCCCTGCACCCACGTTATAGCCGTGCCCAGTACGAACGTATTCTTGATGAACTCTACCCTCGCCTGCTTTCCCTGACCTTACAGGCTCGCCAATATGATATCGGTATCAATATTGATGCAGAGGAAGCCGATCGTCTGGAAATCTCTCTCGATTTGCTGGAAAAACTCTGTTTCGAACCCAAATTAGAGGGCTGGAACGGCATTGGTTTTGTTATTCAGGCTTACCAGAAACGCTGTCCTTTCGTCATTGACAGCATGATTGATTTGGCACAGCGCAGCCGTCACAGATTGATGATCCGTCTGGTGAAAGGCGCTTACTGGGACAGTGAAATTATGCGTGCCCAAATCGATGGACTGGAAGACTATCCGGTGTATACCCGCAAGGTTTATACCGATGTTTCCTACCTTGCCTGTGCCCGCAAACTGCTTGCTGTCCCTAATTTGATCTACCCACAATTTGCTACCCATAACGCCCATACTCTGTCTGCCATTTATCATCTGGCAGGACAAAATTATTATCCGGGACAATATGAGTTCCAATGTTTGCATGGCATGGGCGAGCCGCTTTATGAGCAGGTTGTCGGTAAGATCTCAGAAGGTAAACTTAATCGTCCATGCCGTATTTACGCCCCGGTAGGCACGCACGAAACCCTATTAGCCTATCTGGTACGTCGTTTACTGGAAAACGGCGCCAATACTTCGTTTGTCAACCGCATTGCAGATACTTCCCTGCCGATTGATGAATTAGTCGCTGATCCGGTAAAAGTTGTCCAGGAATTGGCACAGACCGAAGGGCAAATCGGCCTTCCCCATCCCAAGATCCCCCTGCCACGTGATTTGTACGGCAAAAACCGCGTTAACTCGTCAGGTCTGGATCTCTCCAATGAACATCGTTTGGCTTCCCTTTCCAGTGCCCTGCTCAGTTCGTCAATGGAGACGTGGAGCAGCGAACCGTTGTTAGGAGGTAATGAGCAACCGACGGGGGAGCTGCCTGCGGCTAAACCGGTGAATAATCCAGCCAGACATTCCGATATCGTCGGTTATGTTCGTGAAGCCACTGAACAGGAAATCAGTCATGCGCTGGATGTGGCAACCGATGCCGGCGCAATTTGGTTTGCCACGCCACCCTCAGAACGTGCCGCAATTTTAGTGCGTGCAGCGGAGTTGATGGAAAATAACCTGCAATCCTTGCTCGGAATTCTGGTTCGTGAAGCGGGTAAAACATTCAGTAACGCGATTGCTGAAGTGCGCGAGGCCGTGGATTTTCTCCACTATTACGCCAGCCAGGTTCGCCAAGACTTCGCCAATGATACCCACCGCCCCTTGGGACCTGTCGTCTGTATCAGTCCGTGGAACTTCCCTTTGGCAATTTTTACCGGCCAAATCGCGGCGGCATTGGCAGCAGGCAATAGTGTTCTGGCTAAGCCCGCAGAACAGACCCCCCTTATTGCCGCCGTTGCGGTAAAAATATTGCATCAGGCGGGGATTTCTCGCGATGTACTGCAATTACTGCCCGGACAAGGGGAAACCGTGGGAGCGTCACTGGTTGGTGATGAACGTGTACGCGGTGTGATGTTTACAGGCTCTACCGAAGTTGCCAGCTTGTTACAACGCAATATTGCCCGCCGCCTCGATGCACAAGGCCGCCAAACGCCGTTGATCGCAGAAACCGGTGGCCTGAATGCCATGATTGTCGATTCTTCTGCGTTGACTGAACAAGTGGTTACCGATGTCATCGCTTCCGCTTTTGACAGTGCCGGCCAGCGTTGTTCTGCCCTGCGTATCCTGTGTGTTCAGGAAGATGTAGCGGAGAAAACGATCACCATGCTGAAAGGGGCGATGGCTGAATGCCGGATGGGTAATACTGAGCGCTTGTCCACCGATATTGGCCCAGTCATTGATGCCGAAGCGAAAGCAAATATCGAGCGTCATATCCAAACCCTGCGCACCAAAGGCCGGACAATTTATCAGGCGGTATATGAAAATGCCTCAGACGATCAGGCGTGGTCACAAGGTACTTTCGTCAAACCAACCCTGATCGAGTTGGAAAGTTTTGATGAATTGAAGAAAGAAATTTTCGGGCCTGTCCTGCATGTCGTCCGCTTTAAACGCAATGAGTTGGATAAACTACTGGAACAAATCAACGCGACCGGTTATGGCCTAACCTTGGGCGTCCACACCCGTATTGATGAAACCATCGCGCAAGTCATAGGCAAAGCTAAAGTCGGCAACATCTATGTCAATCGCAATATGGTCGGTGCCGTTGTCGGCGTACAGCCATTTGGCGGCGAAGGTTTGTCAGGCACAGGGCCGAAAGCGGGCGGGCCACTTTATCTGTACCGCCTGTTGTCACAACGCCCGCTCAACGCCGCCAGCCAAACCCTGGAGCGGCAAGATACAGAATATGAACTTGATGCCAAAGTCCGTATTGCCCTGCACTCGCCGCTCTACAAGCTGGCAGATTGGGCCACCAAGCAGAATCATGAAACATTACATCAGGTGATCCAGGAATACAGCTTACTGGCACAAGGCGGAACAATACGCTTATTGCCGGGGCCAACCGGGGAACGCAATACCTATACCCTGTTGCCGCGTGGTCGTGTCCTTTGCCTCGCAGATAATGAACAAGATGCATTGGTGCAATTAGCCGCGGTACTTTCTGTCGGTTGCCAGGCTATTTGGGAAAAAGACGAACTGCATCAAGGATTACACCATCAGTTACCCGATGAAGTTCGTCAACATATTAATTGGAACAACGATTGGCAGAATGAAGAAACAGAAATGGAAGCGGTTATTTACCACGGTGATAGCGACCAATTACGCCAAGTATGCGAAGTTATTGCACAACGTAAAGGGCCTATCATCTCCGTACAAGGTTTTACCCGCGGTGAAACCAATCTGCTGTTAGAGCGCTTACTGCATGAACGTTCATTAAGTGTTAATACGGCAGCGGCGGGAGGTAATGCCAGCTTGATGACTATCGGTTAATGTTATTTTTTCGTGCCCGTCATTTGTATAAAGCCATTTATTTAATGATGAAAATAAGTGGCTAAATTAAATGGTTAAAAGTAAATTGATTTTAACTGGTTAATTAAAATTAATTCATTGTAAATATTTAACCATTTACGCGGTAAAAATAACGTAACAGACTAAAATACATAGAGGGGAATGCGTGATCATCCATCACACTCCCCTCTTAAATCGTTTCAATTTGACAACATTAACTATCGGTACAATCAATCAATGACCGTTTTGTTGCCAACTCAGATATTGCTCATATTTACGCAGGGCAATATTGTAATTGCTGAAAGCAGATTGCGATAATTTCTCACTGAGTTTTTCCTGAATTTTTTCTGGCGTAAACTCACTGGTTGGATAATTACTTGAAGTCAGTAACTCATCCAAACGCCTTAAACGAACCACATATTCACGCACCGTACTATGGCTCATCTCCGTTTGTTCAAACAGATACTGCTTAAACGACATAATGTCGAAATAATCAGTCTGGCTATTGCAATAAATCTCACTACAAAAGCGGCACAACGCTACAAATTTACCCTGCAACTCATTCCAGGTTTTGTCATCCACCAATTCAGTCATCTCAGAAATCGCTTCCTTATTGATGACCTGACCGTTAAAAACAAGCGAAATACGGTCAAGGGTTTTATGACAGTGCAGACAGTGAGTCTGGCTATGTTTATAGTCTTTAATATAACGGCTAAGAGGCCGTTTCTTTTGTGTTGTAACAGACATAAGAGAGAAAGCCCTGTGTATAGTCTTAACAAAAAAAACAAACAAAAAGTTACTTTTCTGGATTCAGACGCGCCCTCAGCCTTTTTATCGCCTGGCTGTGAAGCTGACTGACGCGGGATTCACCCACATCAAGCACTGCGCCGATCTCTTTAAGATTAAGTTCTTCCTGATAGTACAACGTAAGCACCATCTTTTCCCGTTCAGGCAACGATTCAATGACATCGATCACCCGTTGACGAAGATCACCTTCCAGCAATTGTTGGAGAGGATTGGCTTCATGCTCTTCCTCAATCACAGGTTCACAACTTTCACCGTGAATTTCGTGCCATTCATCATAAGAAAACAGTTGGCTGTTATTCGTATCTAACAGTATTTGCCGATATTCTATCAGATTAATCTTTAATTCTTTAGCAACTTCCTGCTCACTGGCTGGACGGCCTAACTCTTGCTCAAGTTTACGGATGGTTTGCGTGACTTCACGTGCGTTACGCCGCACACTACGCGGAGCCCAATCACGACTCCTCAACTCATCCAACATTGCACCTCTGATGCGCTGTACCGCATAGGTGGTAAAGGCGGTTCCCTGCATGGAATCAAACCGATCCACCGCATTCAGTAAGCCTATGCCACCGGCCTGAAGCAAGTCATCGAGTTCTACACTGGCAGGCAATCTGACCTGTAGCCTCAATGCTTCATGGCGAACTAGTGGTACATAGCGCTTCCAGAGGCTATTTTTGTCCATCACGCCTTCGGCGGTATACAAATCGCTCACAACAACAGACACCTTTGGATAAGAGACTGGATACCATTATCCAATCCCCTAATCGGTACAATCGTTGGAACAATGAAGTAAAAGCGCTTCTTTTTCACCTATGCGAAATTTTTGTTGTCCGCCCAAATGGATCACAAGTTTCAGGCTGTCCTTGACAATAGCTAAAAAAATAAGGATCGGCGAACCGATCCTTATTTTATAAACGTTGTTTATGCAGGCTGCCCCGCATAAATGTTCTACTGGAAAATAAAAATTAACGCAGCAGAGACAGAACGGATTGTGGGATTTGGTTCGCCTGAGCCAGAACAGAAGTACCCGCTTGTTGCAGGATCTGGCCACGGCTCATATTGGACACTTCCGTTGCGTAGTCAGCGTCTTCGATACGGCTCTTCGCTGCGCTCAGGTTGTTAACGGTGTTATTCAGGTTGTTAACGGTGGACTCAAGGCGGTTTTGGACTGCACCCAAGTCGCTGCGCATATCGTCAACTTGAGCCAATGCCTTATCCAATGCTTCCAACGGATTAGCAGTTTTTACAACAGCTGCTTTAGCTGCAACAGCTGGTTGAGCTGCAACAGCTGGTTGAGCTGGAGCAGTTGCAGTAGCTAGAACAGCTGGTTGAGCTGCAACAGCTGCTTTAGCTACAACAGCAGGTTCCTCAACTACACTAAAGTCCTTTAGCCCCAGTTTTTCGCTATTAATTTGTCCGAGTTTGATATCGATCGTTTCACCATCATTAGCTCCAACCTGAATTTTCATTTCAGTTACACCACCATTCAGTACCTTGGTGCCATTGAACTGAGTTTGTGTAGAAATACGATCGATTTCCTCCAGACGCTTAGTGACTTCTTTCTGAATGGATTTCCGGTCACTTGCAGAGTTAGTACCGTTTTCAGACTGAACAGTCAGTTCACGGATACGTTGCAGGTTGTTGTTGATTTCGTTCAGTGCACCTTCGGTCGTTTGGGCAATGGAGATACCGTCGTTAGCGTTACGGGAAGCCTGATTCAGGCCTTTCACGTTCGCCGTAAAACGGTTAGCGATCGCTTGACCAGCCGCATCATCCTTCGCGCTGTTAATACGTAAACCAGAAGACAGACGTTCAATAGCGGTGCCCAGAACACCTTTAGATCTTGTCAGGTTATTCTGCGCCAACAGCGAGGAGTAGTTGGTATTAATGACTGATGCCATAGTAGAGTTCCTTTTAAAATCAAGCCGATATAATTAGTTTGAGCCTATTGCTCACGGTGTTCATCACCGACAACAGTTTTATCGGCTGCTTAAAAAGAACCTTTAATATTTCTTGAAAAAACTTTTTTATTTTTTTCTCTCTTTTCCCCGATAACCCAAACAGCGCCCGTTCTCATCAATTATTCCGTCCATCAAAAAAATCATTTTGTCAGTAAACTTTTCGTCAATTAATCCGATAACACACCCAGTGATACTTTTTATTAAAAGGAGTCAATATGGCTATTTCCACAGTAGGAGCCACATCTGGGGCATCCGGGAGACTAGATCAACTTGAAGCACAAGAAAGAAAACGTTTACAACCAATAACTCAGCAACAAAGCAGCCATAAAGCCAAGCTAACCGGTTTTGGCACATTAAAAGGCAGTCTGGAAAAATTAAAGAGTGCATCCGAGGAACTGAAAAAGTTCGATAAACTCAGTACCACGAAAACCAGCGAAGATCATAAAATATTTACGCCGAGTACAGATTCCAAAGCCAGCCCGGCTAGCTATGACATTGAAGTCGAACAGCTTGCCAAGGCTCAATCCCTGAAATCTACGGCAGTTGCTGATGTACAAACCCAGTTAGGCAAGTCAGGCCAAGGCACCCGTACCATTACGATTACGCAACCCGGTGAAAAAAAGGCAGGCGAGAAAGAAAAAGGGCCGATGCTCATTACCCTGAAAGATAATGAAACCTCCCTGGTTGAAATCCGCGATGCCATTAATAAACAAGAAGGCAACGTGAATGCCAGCATCATCAAGGCAGAAGATGATAAAAATTATCTGATCCTGACGTCGAAAAAAGCCGGCACAAAATCCGTCATGACGATTGACGTTCAGGGTGATGATAACCTGGCCAGCTTTCTGAACTACAAATCTAACAGCGACGGCAGCAGTGCTAGCAGCACGAGTACAATGGAGCAAGTGGCAGCGCCTGCTAATGCAAAATTAAAAGTCAATAACATCCAGATTGAACGCCAGACGAATGAGATAAAAGATGCCCCCGAAGGCATTACCCTGAATTTGAAAAAGGTTTCCGAAAAAGCAGCCGATGGAAAAACACTAAAATTAGAAACATTGGTGGTTTCCCGCGATATAGAACCCATGAAAGAGGCGATTAAAAAATGGGTGGATAGCTACAATGAACTGCAAAACACCTTCAGTTCATTGACCAAATTCAAGCCCGTTGGGAAAGGCGAAGAAGCCTCAAAAGACAATGGTCCCTTGCTGGGTGACAGTACATTAAAAAGCATTCAAAACCAGCTAAGGCTACAACTGTTTGCGGCACAGGATGTGGCGGATATTGCGACCCTCAATAAACTGGGCATCAAACAAAAATTGGATGGTACGCTGGAAATCAGTAATGAAAAACTGGAAAAGAACCTAAAAGAGAAACCGGCTAATGTTAAAGCGTTCTTTAAAGGTGATGGCGAAAAAACCGGTTTTGCCACCCAGACCTATAATTTATTGAAAAAAACCCTAGATAGCCATGAAGGCACTATCGACACAGCCACAGAAGGTATCAAAAAGACGCTGAAAACACTGGAAAAGCAAGCAGAACAGACTAACAGAAACATTGATGCCACAATCGAGCGCTATAAAAAACAATTTACCGCACTGGATAAACTTATCGGTTCAATGAATTTATCTCTGGCCCAACTTTTAGGATAAAAAAGGACACTAATGTATCAACATACGGCAAGCCAGTTATACGCTCAGGTCGATCTTGAGAGCGAAATTATGAATGCCTCTCCCTATCAGTTGATTCAGATATTGTTCAACGGGGCGCTCAGCGCCCTGCGTCGTGCGATTATTCTGATGCAACAAGGGAATATTCCAGAAAAAGGCTTAGCTATTTCAAAGGCGATCAATATCATCGATAATGGTCTGAAAGCGGGATTAGATTTCGAGAAAGGCGGCGAGATTGCCCAAAATCTGTTTGCTTTATATGATTATATGGGTCGTCGTTTACTCCATGCCAATTTACGCAATGATGAGAAGGCCATTACCGAAGTAATTAATTTACTTACCGAGATTTCAGACGCTTGGCGGCAAATAGGTCCTCATTACAACGCCAGTCAGGATATTGTTTAATGAAAAATGATATGGATCTTTTGTCAGCTTACCAGCGGATCCTGAGTATAAGTGAGCAAATGATTGAGTTAGCTAGAAATGAAAAGTGGGATGAACTGGTTGATATGGAGATCACTTATCTGACGGCAGTGGAAATAGTGACTTTACTATCAAAAAACGCAGACGCTCCCATTTCATTACAGCAACAATTGACCAAAATTTTACAAGCTGCCTTGGATAATGAAAAAGAAACTAAGAGATTGTTGCAAAGAAGGTTAAATGAACTCAGTGACTTGATTAAACAGGAAAGCCGTAAACAACTCTTACATGATACCTACGGGCAGTTCCCGATCAATAGCTATGAAATGGAGTTGACGACGACGGAGTCAAAATAGAGATAACACAGACACCCGTGATCCCATTTAACAATAATACTGCTTAATGGTGTCATTTATTTTTTCATTTTAGGTTAGGTGTCAATTCGTCACTATCATTTTTTTGGTTAATCTAATTCGGCACTTTATTGTATTTATAATTTGCAAACAATCAAGATATCTTATCTATAATTTTTAACAAAAAATTAACCAACAAATGATAGTGGCGACTCACTGGAGAAATTAACCGGATATATTATCATTAGGTATTATTTTCAATGAGAGGATAAATAATACTAACAAACTATATAAATAACTTTGTTATCATTGTAATATTATTCATTCATCAAATAGGATTTTCTTAGGCAATCGTTTTTATCGCCAACTCAATTAGTTAGACCGAAGAGTGTTCATTAACCGAAACCCGCTTCTTATATCGATATCACGCCTGAAAAGAGAGTGACACCCACTCCCCTGACTGATAATAAATAACCATCCAGCGAGAAAATGAATAATCTTGAATGGCGGCTAAAAATGCAGAAATGGAATAATAGAGGGAAATAGATTAGAGCATTAACCAGCCAGTATATAAATCCTGACAGCGATTTTATGTCTTTCTTTGTTGAAAAAATATGAAAATAATTACACAACCAACAGAAATTAAACCAAAAGAAGAAACCCAAAATCCAGTCTAACCCATTTATGCTCTTCTCTTTCCAAAGAGAGATTATGGTCATAGCTGAATTTTTAAAGACAAAGACTAAAAAAATACACACGGCTTGTTACAGCTGATCAGTGATACTCATCATCTGTAACATCCCGTCATCTGTATAACTCAATATTCACCTGAAACATCACACCTGCATATTCATAATCTCGTGATAGGCGCTAACCAGCTTATTCCTCACCTGAATGCCCATTTGCAGGGAAATGCTCGATTTTTGCATCGTTACCATAACATCATTTAACTCCACACCGGGCGCCCCCAAAGTGAAATTTTGTGCCTGCTTGGTCGCATTCAGGCGGGTTTGGTTTATTTTTTCCACTGCCGCAGTCAATTGGCTGGCAAAACCGCCTTGTACTGGAATAGGTTTGGCAATGTTTGCTGCTTGTAATGACTGGACCTGCATCTGTTGCAGTACACCTTCAATTGCCGGAATTGACATAAAAACCTCGCGTTAAATCACCCTATTGATTATGTGATTAAGTGCCATATTAGCCATAGGCTGATTGGCAGTTTCCACGACTGCCACCGTAACATAGCCTTTCTAAACTAAAGCGGGTAATTAAAGTAAAAATTCGAAGCTTATTGTGCCATTAAAAGAGGTGTGAACAGCGAATAATGATGGGATTAATAGTAGAAAGAACCTTTTCGCTTGCGTATGGGGAGTCTGTTTTGTTACGCCACGCTTTTAGTTTTCATGTTGACCAGCAAGGCAAGGATCGTCTATGAGTGCAGCAACAACCGACGTTGAAAACCAAAATAAAGGTTTCAACGCTATCATCAGCAGGATAAAAGCTGATCCAAAAGTTCCGTTATTAGTTGCTGGCTCTGCTGCCATCGCTATCGTTATCGCCCTGTTTCTCTGGTTACGCAGTCCCGACTATCGGGTGCTTTACAGCAACCTGAGTGATAAAGATGGCGGCGCGATCGTTACGCAATTAACCCAAATGAATATCCCTTACCGTTTTGCCGACAATGGCTCGGCCCTCATGATCCCTGCCGACAAGGTGCATGAGACTCGCCTGAAACTGGCACAACAAGGATTACCCAATGGGGGAGCTGCGGGTTTCGAACTCTTGGATAAAGAAAAGTTCGGTATCAGCCAATTCAGTGAACAGATAAATTACCAGCGCGCGCTGGAAGGTGAGTTGTCTCGTACCGTGGAATCACTTGGCCCGGTCCAGAGTGCCCGTGTCCATCTGGCCCTGCCGAAGCCTTCCCTGTTCGTTCGTGAACAAAAATCACCATCAGCCTCAGTGACAGTGGGATTACTGCAAGGCCGGGTGCTGGATGAAGGACAAATCAATGCCATCGTGCATATGATTTCAAGCAGTGTTGCTGGCTTACCCGCAGCCAATGTCACGATTGTCGATCAATCCGGGCGCCTGCTAACACAAAGTGATGCCACCGGCCGTGATTTAAATACCACCCAGTTGAAATATACCCAGGAAGTGGAAAACCGTTTCCAGCATCGGATTGAAACCATTCTGGCACCGGTGGTTGGCCGGGGTAACGTGCATGCACAGGTCACTGCACAAATTGATTTCTCCCAGCGCGAAGAAACCGCGGAAGAATATAAACCTAACCAACCCCCGAATCAGGCTGCGGTTCGTTCTAAACAGAGCAGTACCAGCGAGCAAAGCGGCGGGCCATTGGTCGGTGGTGTGCCGGGGGCATTATCAAACCAGCCAAGTGCTGCCCCCAGTGCGCCCATTGAAAAACCGAACGCCAATGCCAAAGGCAACGGTGACGAAAAATCTGACCAACCGCGCAACAATACTAACAAAAACAGTAGCTACGAGCGCATGTTAAGCAATAACCGCAATAACCGTTATGACGAAACCACAAACTACGAAGTGGATCGCACTATTCGTCATACCCAATTGCAGGCTGGCGCAGTGAAACGTCTTTCGGTTGCAGTTGTGGTTAACTATGCCACCGTTCAGGGGGAAAAGGGCCCTGAAACACAAGCGCTGACACCAGAACAATTATCACAGATTGAAGCACTAACCCGTGAAGCGATGGGTTTCTCTCCTGACCGGGGTGATAGCCTGAATGTGGTTAATACACAGTTCAATGACACCACCGAAGTGATAGCGCCGTTGCCATTCTGGCAGCACCCTGCCCTACTGGAGAAATTGTTGGAAGCCGGCCGTTGGTTACTGTTTGTCTTCGTTGCATGGTTACTGTGGCGTAAGATGATCGTCCCACAAATCGCCAAAAAACGTGCAGCGGAAAAAGCGGCCTTGGAAGCGCAAAAGAACCCGCCGAAGCAGCGCGTCGAAACCCATGCTGAATTGGACGAAAAAATGCGCCGCAAGTTAGCGCGCCAACGTGTCAATGTTGAGCTTCAAAGCCAGCGTCTCCGTGAACTGGCAGAAAAAGATCCGCGCGTCGTCGCGCTGGTGATCCGTCAATGGATGAGTAACGAACAATGAGCCTGACCGGAACAGAAAGAAGTGCCGTCATGTTAATGACCTTGGGAGAAGATCAGGCGGCCGAGGTGTTTAAGCACCTGAACTCCCGTGAAGTACAACAACTGAGTGTGGCGATGGCAGGGACGAAACAAGTCTCCAATCAGCAACTGGTTGAAGTGCTGGCCGCGTTTGAAGAAGATGCGGAGCAGTACGCTGCCCTTAGCATCAACGCTAACGACTATTTGCGCAATGTCCTGATCAAGGCATTGGGTGAAGAGCGCGCTTCCAGCTTGCTTGAGGATATCCTTGAGTCCCGTGATACCACGACCGGCATCGAAACGCTCAACTTTATGGAGCCGCAGATGGCGGCCGATATGATCCGCGATGAACATCCACAGATCATTGCCACCATTTTAGTTCACCTGAGCCGGGGTCAGGCAGCCGATATCCTTGCCTTGCTGGATGATCGCCTGCGTAACGATGTCATGCTGCGTATCGCCACCTTTGGTGGTGTACAGCCATCTGCGTTGGCGGAATTGACGGAAGTACTGAATAACCTGCTGGATGGTCAGAACCTGAAACGCAGCAAAATGGGGGGTATTCGTACTGCGGCAGAAATCATTAACTTGATGAAAAGCCAGCAGGAAGAAAGTGTCATCGAGGCGGTTCGCTCCTACGATAACGAACTGGCACAGAAAATCATTGATGAAATGTTCCTGTTCGAAAATCTCATCAACGTGGACGATCGCAGTATCCAACGTCTGTTGCAGGATATCTCAACCGATTCCTTGCTGGTGGCATTGAAAGGTTGCGATCAGGCACTGCGCGATCACTTCCTCAATAATATGTCGCAACGTGCTGCTGAAATCATGCGCGATGATTTGGCGACTCGTGGCCCGGTACGGATGTCCCAAGTGGAAGCCGAGCAGAAAACCATTTTGCTTGTTGTGCGTCGTCTGGCAGAAAGTGGCGAAATGCTCCTAAATGGGGGTGACGATACCTATGTCTGATAAGTCGAATAATGGAAACTGGCGGCCTTGGCAGCCAGGTGAATTGACTCAGTGGGAAACCCTGCGGGCAAAACTGGAGCCAATGGATGAGAAACCGGAGCCAAGCGAACAGGATCGGCTGCTGGAACAAGCAAGAGTGCTGGACGAGCTAAAAGAACAAGCGCGTCAGGCAGGTCATGCGCAAGGTTTTTCTGAAGGCCAGATACAAGGCTATGAACAAGGGCTCAATGAAGGCCGACAAGCCGGGCTGGAACAAGGGTTGCAGGAAGCCAGACAGCAACAACAAGTGATTATCGATCAGTGGAAAGCCTTGCTAACGGACTTTAACCATTCACTGGATGGTTTGGATACGGTGATTGCTTCCCGTCTGATGCAACTGGCACTGACCGCTGCCCATCACATTCTGGGGCAGCCTGCTGTGTGCGATGGCACTGCCCTCTTGAATCAGATCCGTGAATTTATCCAGCAAGAACCCATGTTCAGCGGAAAACCTCAATTACGTCTCCATCCACAAAATATCCCCCTGGTTGAGCAGCAACTGGGGGAAGTCCTGGCGCTGCACGGCTGGCGCTTAGTGGCTGATAACAAATTGCATCCGGGCGGCTGTAAAGTCAGCGCCGATGAAGGGGATATGGACGCCAGTTTAGCCACTCGCTGGCATGAAATGTGCCGTCTGGCAGCACCGGGAGAATTGTGATGACGGCAAGACTGGGTCGCTGGCTGGCAACCTTGGATTCATTGGAAAAGCGGTTGGAAAAAACACCAAAAGTACGTCGCTATGGACGGCTAACCCGTGCCACCGGCTTGGTGCTGGAAGCCACCGGCTTACATATGCCTCTCGGTGCAACCTGCCTGATCGAGCGTCAAAATGGCAACACCATTGAAGAGGTGGAAAGTGAAGTTGTCGGCTTCAATGGCGAAAAACTGTTGTTGATGCCACTGGAAGAATTGGAAGGCATCGTGCCGGGCGCCCGTGTCTACGCCCGTTCTTATGGCGAAGACACCGGGGCCGGACGCCGTTTACCTCTGGGGCCAGAATTACTTGGCAGGGTTCTGGATGGAGCCGGTCGTCCCCTTGATGGTTTGCCTGCCCCCGATACAGGCTATCGCGCCCCGTTGACAACCCCCCCGTTGAATCCCTTGCAACGAACCCCTATCAGCAATGTATTGGATGTCGGTGTCCGGGCGATTAACGCCTTGCTGACTGTCGGTCGTGGGCAACGCATGGGATTATTTGCTGGCTCCGGTGTTGGTAAAAGTGTCCTGCTTGGCATGATGGCACGTTATACGCAGGCAGACGTGATTGTTGTGGGATTGATTGGCGAACGTGGCCGTGAAGTTAAGGACTTTATCGAAAATATTTTAGGGGTGGAAGGTTTGTCACGCTCTGTCGTTGTCGCCGCCCCCGCCGATGTTTCACCGTTACTGAGGATGCAAGGCGCCTCTTATGCCACGCGCATCGCCGAAGATTTTCGCGACAAAGGGAAACATGTTTTGTTGATCATGGATTCCCTGACCCGTTACAGCATGGCGCAACGTGAAATTGCCCTGGCTATCGGTGAACCCCCAGCGACTAAAGGTTATCCCCCTTCGGTATTTGCCAAGTTACCGGCACTGGTGGAAAGAGCCGGTAATGGTGTCAGTGATGGCGGCTCCATTACTGCCTTTTACACCGTACTGACAGAGGGCGATGACCAGCAAGATCCGATTGCCGACGCTGCCCGCGCCATCCTTGATGGTCATATCGTGCTATCGCGTTCACTGGCGGAATCAGGTCATTATCCTGCCATTGATATCGAGGCGTCCATTAGCCGTGCCATGACCGCGCTCATCGACAATACCCATTATCGGCGAGTACAACATTTCAAACAGTTGCTTTCCAGTTACCAGCGCAACCGGGATTTGATCAACGTGGGTGCCTATGCAGCGGGCAGTGATCCCCTCCTTGACCGGGCAATTGAGCTTTATCCGCATATGGCTCAATTCCTGCAACAAGGCATTGACGAGCGCAGCGAGTATGATGTGGCCAGTGCCCAGCTTCAACAATTATTGCCGATATAAAATCTTGCTTATGGGGGGCTTAGCCGGGAAATATTTTGCCAAGGGGTATAACGTTTATCGATACAGTGCCGATATAACTTAATTCAGTCACGCTGACGTCTGTTTGGTGATTAACACGAGGAAATACATGCAACAACACTCCCCTCTCATGACCTTGCGTGAACTGGCCCAGGATGCGGTAGAAAAAGCCGCTTCCCAACTTGCACAGATTCGGCAAAGTCACCAACAAATGGAGCAACAACTCACGGCGTTAATGGATTATCAGGATGAGTATCGTGGCCGTTTGAATAACACGCTCAGCAGTGGGATGTCCTGCTCGACTTGGCAAAATTACCAGCAGTTTATGAAAACGCTGGAAATGGCCATTGAACAGCACAAATTACAGCTTAACCAATGGAAAAAACGCCTTGAGCAAGCCATGTCACAATGGCAGGAAAAGCAGCAACGCCTGAACGCCTTCGACACACTGCAACAGCGGGCAGAGCACAATTTGAAGTTACACCAAAATCGCATGGAGCAAAAACAAATGGATGAGTACGCACAACGCGGTGCACAACGGAGAATGAAACAATGAATCTCACTCTTTTGCCTACTGATATTAAATTCACGGACAAAGGTACGGATAAAAGTCAACCGACTTTGAAGAATACCGTGACAGATAACCATTCTTCTCAATTTGGGCAACTTCTCAATGCCGAAACAGCCGCTATGCGCAAGCCTGCCCTCCATGCGGCGAATAATAGACTGAAAGAGGAAAAACCGACCCCCGATAAAACAAACTGGCCGCCATTAACCGCAGAGTCAGACAAGCGTGTGGTTACGGACAAATCTCAGTTGGAAACAGCAACCGCACCACAAGAAAACTGTGCTGAATTTGCGGTATTAAAAGATGAAGACCTCTTGTCAGCCGAAGCATTAAGTGCAGCGATACCTGTCCAGCTTGCCGGGTTGCTTAACCCTCAGGCCAAGTCTTCTATTCTGCCTGAAAACGCCAATGGATTGATGGGCAATGGCCGGTTAGAAAATAGCTTATTAGAAAATGAAGGGCTGAAAAACCCATCCCCAGAAGAAACCTTGCTGGAAAATGAAGGGCTGGATAGCGCAAACAGCACGGTTAACTCACTTTTGGCTGGCAGTGCCAAAAAGGGCAGCTTCACTGACACGCACTTTGCCAGCGAATTTAAAACCCATGAGCCAGATGAAAGCCTCCAGCTTGCTTCCCAGCAGGAGATTTTCCCGAATAATAAAACCGAGGGTTCTGCCGACCTTCCATCTGCATTGGCACCGCTCGCCGGACAAATCAAACTGGCCACCAATAACAAGGCAGGTATTGATAATGCACGGCCCAAAAATGCAGCTTCAAATAATAGCAACGAGCTAAACCTGCCCCAGATAGCAATTCAGGCAACCGCTGCATTGACCACCTCTACGGCAGAGACAACGTCCATAGACTCACCTGCGGTATTGGCACCCTCTACCCCGCTTGCCGCCGGACAACCCCCAGCGGGGCAATTCCAACTGAACAGCACAACAATGCCTTTAACAACACCTTTATTGAATGCGCATCTTGGCAGCGAAGAGTGGCAGCAACAACTCAATCAACAGGTGCTGTTCTTTAACCGTAATGGTTTGCAACAGGCAGAACTTCGCTTGCATCCCCAAGAGCTGGGGGCACTGCATATTCGCATGAGTGTTGAAGATAATCAGGCGCAGTTGCACTTTATGTCCGCCCATCAAAATATCCGTGCGGCTTTGGAAGCAGCATTACCAGGGTTACGCCATGCGCTGGCTGAAAATGGTATCCAATTGGCACAAAGCAGCGTCAACAGCGATACCCAGCAAGGAAACGGGCAACAAGCGCATTTTGCCAATAACCCAAACCGCGACCCCAATTCCCATGCGGAAAATCAAGACCCGGGTTTAGCGCCGGCAATCTCACATACCGCCGCCATCAAAGTGACACCGCAACCGCTCACCACTATCCGAGGAGGCATTGATACTTTTGCCTGATTATCCACCCAAACATTCGTCCAATGTCATGGGATCATCCGAATAAAACGAAAACGGATCGATAGCAAACGCGTGAGTTAATGGTTTTTTCCCCGTTTGTTCCGGCCATTGCCGGAACAAAGACGCGGGATAATTGATATCGATTTTGATGGATAAGGCTTCCGCCACGGAATGCGCGGTAACTTATTCGCAACAGAAAACAGGAATTTATCTGTCCATGTCTGATTATAGCTACGAGCATAAACGCACAAATCCAATTTGGATGATACTGTTAGTACTAATTGCTGTTCTTGGTGTTGCCATCGGAGGGTATAGCTGGTGGGTAATGAACCAGTCAGCCAACAACAGCACTACAGAGAAAACCAAGGCCATTGATGCCCCCGTATTCATGACCCTGGAGCCTTTTACCGTCAATTTGATCGACAACGAAGAGCATTTCGATCGTGTCTTGTACGTTGGCATCACTTTGCGTTTGGTTGACGAGAAAACCCGGCAGCGCTTCCATGAATATCTGCCAGAAGTTCGTAGCCGTATGTTGCTGTTATTGTCTCGCCAGAAAGCCACCGATCTGGCAAAAGATGACGGCAAGTTGCGTTTGGTGACAGATATCAAACAGACACTGCACCCGACACTAATACCCGGTGAACCCGATCAGGAAATCACCGATGTGTTGTTTACCACGTTTATTCTGCGATAATCACAATGAGTGACAATATTCTTTCACAAGCAGAGATCGATGCTCTGCTCAATGGTGACAGTGTCTCTTCTGATGACGTAGAACAAACTGCGTCCCAAGAAAACGAAGTTCGCCCTTACGATCCGAATACACAGCGCCGTGTTGTGCGCGAACGTTTGCAGTCACTGGAAATCATCAATGAACGTTTTGCCCGCCAATTCAGGATGGGGCTGTTTAACATGCTGCGCCGCAGCCCGGATATTACGGTCGGCGCTATCAAGATCCAGCCTTACCACGAATTTGCCCGCAATTTGGCCGTCCCCACCAACCTCAACCTGGTTCATCTGAAACCGTTGAGGGGAACGGCACTGTTCGCTTTCGAGCCTAGCTTAGTTTATATCGCCGTTGATAACCTGTTTGGGGGGGATGGCCGTTTTCCAACCAAAGTGGAAGGCCGTGAATTCACCTATACTGAGCAGCGGATCATCAACCGGATGCTGAAACTGGCACTGGATGCCTATCGTGACGCCTGGGATTCCATTTTCAAACTTGAAGTGGAATACGTGCGTTCCGAAACGCAGGTGAAATTCACCAATATCACCACGTCACCGAATGACATCGTGGTGACAACACCATTCCAGGTAGAGATCGGCGCATTGACCGGGGAATTCAATATTTGTATCCCATTCGCCATGATCGAGCCTCTGCGCGAGCGCCTGACCAATCCACCGGTGGAAAATGTGCGTCAGGAAGAGAGCCAGTGGCGTGAAAGTCTGGTGAAGCAAGTTCAACATTCAGAATTAGAACTGGTGGCGAACTTTGTTGATATTCCGCTACAGCTATCAAAGATACTTCAATTGAAAAGAGGCGATATCTTGCCGATTGAAAAACCTGAACGCCTAATCGTTCACGTTGACGGTGTGCCTGTGCTCACCAGTCAATATGGAACCCTGAACGGGCAATATGCCCTGCGTGTTGAACACCTGATTAACCCTGTCTTAACGGCTCTGGATGAGGAAAAGCCCAATGAGTGATGCTAAACAACCTACAGATACCAGCTCGACTGAAGATATGTGGGCAGAAGCGCTGGAACAACAGGCCGCACAGCAAACCTCTGACGGCGGCGCGTCAATATTTGAGAATCTGGAAGCGCAGGATGCGTTAGCGCAACTTTCTGATATTGATTTGATCATGGATATTCCCGTTAAGCTCTCTGTCGAGCTGGGGCGTACCAAAATGACCATTAAACAATTGTTGAGACTATCACAAGGCTCAGTGGTTCCCCTTGATGGCCTGGCGGGTGAACCATTGGATATCCTGATTAATGGTTATTTGATCGCTCAAGGAGAAGTGGTTGTCGTATCCGATAAATACGGTATCCGTATCACCGATATCATCACGCCTTCTGAGCGTATGCGTCGCTTGAGTCGTTAACCATGATGGCAAACCCGCCTTCCATGCATACTGCTTTTCAACAAGGTGCGGCATCTGATGCTGCACCTGTTAACACGGCAACCCACCATGCCCCCCTGCCAGCCAGCCAAACGTTGATGCAAATCAGCAGTGCCCTGGGCGGGGTTTTATTGCTGATTTTTTTCATCACATGGCTAGTTCGCCGTTTGGGTTTTGCCCCTGCCAAAAGCAAAAATCCTCGTTTGCTAAACGTTAAGGCAAGCTGCTCCCTGGGGCCGAAAGAACGGGTTGTTGTGGTAGAAGTTGACGATAACTGGCTGGTTTTGGGTGTCACATCCCAACAGATTAATCTGCTGCATCAGATGCCTGCACCACCTGACACCGTGGACAAGGAGACTGCGTTCAAGTCACAGCCATTTGGTCAGATGCTGAAAAATACTCTCCAGCGAAAAAATAAGAATAATCAGGACGATGATGAAAAATAACGTTTTTTTTGTGGCCGGCAAAAAATGTGTCTCGCGACTTTACCAAATGCGTTTGACCACGCTGTTTATGGCGCTCCTGCTGCCGCTGTTCCCCATGAACGCGGCGGCTGAGTTTCCTGGCATCATCAGCCAGCCTTTAGCCAATGGCGGACAAAGTTGGTCATTGCCCGTGCAAACCCTGATTTTCATCACGGCACTGGGGTTTATCCCCGCCGCCCTGCTCATGATGACCAGTTTTACCCGCATCATCATTGTACTTGGTTTGTTGCGCAATGCGCTGGGAACCCCTTCTGCACCGCCTAACCAAGTGATGCTGGGTTTGGCGCTGTTTATGACTTTTTTCATCATGGCGCCGGTATTCGATAAAGTCTACCAAAACGCCTACCTGCCCTACAGTGAGGATAAAATCACGCTGGAAGCGGCACTGGATCATGGTGCCAAGCCCTTGCGCCAATTCATGTTACGCCAAACACGGGAAAATGATCTGGCCCTGTTTGCTCGTCTTGCCGATCAAGGGACATTTGAAACGGCGGATTCCGTTCCAATGCGCGTACTCGTTCCCGCGTTTATTACCAGTGAATTGAAAACCGCGTTCCAGATTGGCTTTACCCTCTTCATTCCGTTCCTGATCATCGATCTGGTTGTTGCCAGTGTCTTGATGGCGTTAGGGATGATGATGGTTCCACCCGCCACCATCTCACTGCCCTTCAAACTGATGCTGTTTGTCTTAGTCGATGGTTGGCAATTATTACTGGGTTCACTGGCACAGAGTTTTTATGTCTAATCAACAGCTTGATGTCTAGCGTGAAATCTCATTGGAATAAAGATCAAAAAGCGGTTTGAGAAAATTATGACTCCAGAATCAGTAATGGCCCTCGGTGTTGAGGCAATGAAAGTGGCGTTGGCACTGGCTGCGCCACTCCTTTTGTCTGCCTTAATTTGTGGTTTGATTATCAGCTTATTGCAGGCGGCGACTCAGGTAAACGAGATGACCCTATCGTTTATTCCGAAAATTTTGGCCGTTTTCGTGACTATCGTCACCGCCGGGCCATGGATGCTCAATTTACTGCTGGATTACATGCGCACCCTGTTTAGCAGCATTCCGGCTATTATCGGTTAATTATGATCCCGTTTGATAGCGAAACCCTTTCCCGCCTTGCCAGTGATTTTTTCTGGCCCTTGGCGCGCCTGTTAGCCTTGTTCAGCACCGCCCCTATTTTCAGTGAAAAACAGATACCAATAAAAGTTAAAATTGGCGCGGCATTAGCGATCACCGCCTTACTCGTTCCAACGCTGCCTTCCCCGCAAATTCCGATTTTTTCGGTTGCCGGAATTTGGGTTTTGCTACAACAAATCTTGATTGGTATGGCGTTGGGATTGACCATGCAGATCGCCTTTGCCGTAGTGCGTCATGCCGGTGAAGTGCTCGGCTTACAAATGGGGCTTTCATTCGCCACCTTTTTTGATCCTACCGGCGGCCCGAATATGCCTATTTTAGCCCGCATTCTGAATATGATGATGATGTTGCTGTTCCTGGCGCTTGACGGGCATTTATGGTTATTGTCGATTCTGGCAGATACGTTTTATTCCATTCCAATCCATACAACCCAATTGAATCCAAAGGGTTTCTTATTGCTATCCCAAAGCGCCAGCCTGATCTTTGTCAATGGCATGATGCTGGCTATGCCAATGATTACTTTACTTCTGGTGTTGAATCTTTCTCTGGGCATGCTAAATCGTATGACTCCCCAACTTTCTGTCTTTGTCGTCGGTTTTCCCCTGACCCTGACCGTCGGCATTTTCACCCTTTCCCTGTTGTTCCCCATGCTGGTGCCGTTTACTGAGCGGCTATTTGGAGAAATGTTTGATCGCCTGGCGATCATTGTTCATGAACTGGTACTGTAGCCATTTTTTCTGGTAAGCCCGCCATCTGGCGGGATAACTTCCACCTTGTCCCAGATCTTTAGAAGAACTTTATTGTTGCGTCGATGACTTTTATCAAAAATTTATCCCTCTCTGGCATCAATAACTCATTGAAAACAATTGAAAACGGATGACTCAAACATTGTGGTTCAATAATTTTGGTCACCTTCTGAGAGGTGTTATTATCACCCATCGTTATAACTTGAATGAAACTGTATTGTCTCCTGAAGAATACAAACTACCCTGCACCGTGGTTAACAATGCCTTTAGGCTAGTTGTCAAATAGGTAGAAAATGCTTCTTGCCCTACACTTCTGTCGTATAGACATAATCGAGCTCCTCCCGTTGAACTAAATGCATATTCCTCCCCACTCTTTTTTGGTCACGCAGAGCCGTTTCTTTTTTTGCGATACGCAGGGGACCACGGCTTTCTAACGTTGCCTTCAAAATTTCGCTAGGCTCTCTGCTGGTGTGGGTGATTTCAATTACCCCCCACGGGGTTTTAAACTCCCCTGATCTGCCAGTAGACATAATTGTCAGGCGGTCGATTGGGATTTGCGAGATGAGTCCATATTGAGATAAAGCTGACTCTAGGCTGATATAATTATATTCGCCTCGTCGGATGTTTTTGGCGATAGTCTCCAGAGGGTAGCTTCCCATGCTGGCTCGCGTATAGACATAAACGCCTTTGGTGATGCGGAGTAACAGTCCGGCTTTGGCGAGACGAGCAATAGATTTTTGTAATGTCTTGGAGGGCTCATCAACAAAGATGACTTCCAAATCTTGTAAAAGAAAAATGGCTTTCCCCATTTTGCTGAATTCATCTAACTTATTAATTGCTGTGATCCTATCCATTTCATTATCTCTACTCTAATACCCCTTTAAAGGGTTATATGTGTATAGATATCTATCATAGCAATTATTTTTATACACAAAAACCCCATTTTTGGGGTTTTTGTGTAAAGATGCATGAATTTTAGATCCCTTTGACTCTGTCATGACTTATCTGGCTGAACTTTGCCAGCCCACCCCCCGATTGAGAAAAACGCCCGCCCTAGACGATGGCAGAAAGCAAGGTGTGATTCATCGTACGCTCACACAAAAAGTATCGACACAGGGTGGTTATTTCAGTTAGCTTAATTTCATAGAGTTACTATAAAGTGCATATTTAGCATAAAAAACCACCTAAAAACACATAACCAGTTCATTTTTACAAAAAATTAATGGGAGGCAGTATTTAATTCATTTCCAGATAGGGGCAATCAGCCAAAACCTAACGAGCACAAAGGAGAAATAAAATGTTACATCATCACTCTTCACAAACTTCCCCAGCCGTGCGTAATACCCCTTCTCTCCCCCCGCAAACCTATCCTCTTAGTTCTCCCCAGCAAGCCATCTGGTTTGATCAGGCTATTCATCCCAATGCTTCCAGCTACAACATCAGCGTGTTTGTCTGCATTGAAGGGGAGCTGGATGAAACATTATTTGCCCGCGCCTTTGAATCTGTGGTTTATTGCCATGACACGCTGCGTTTGCAATTGCTCAACACCCACGCCTTACCCAGCCAAAAGGTTGCCCATTCTCTCCCAGTCGCCGTGGATATCGAGGATTTCTCATCGCATCCAGAGGCTGAAACCCGCGTAAAACAATACATGGATACCGAGTCCATGCGCCCATTTCACCTGAATGAAGCACTGTGGCGTTCCAAAATATTGCGGGTCAGTAAGACCTGCCGGTACTGGCAATTTTGCTGTCATCATTTGATCATTGATGGCACCGCTATGTTCATGCTCCTCAACAAAGTTATCGATAGCTATAACCGCCTGATGAAAGGCGAAACACTGAGCCATTCCGCGCATTCTTATCTGGATTTTATTACGGATAATCTCAATTATCTGGCTTCTGAGCACTACTCACACGATAGGCAATTTTGGCTGAAACGCTATGAAAACCTGCCACCGCCATTGCTTCCGCCAGTCAATCTCAATCACACGGCAAACCAGCAGCAAGCCACCCCCGCGGCTTCCCCGCCGGTCATTTGGCCAATCGACCAGAGGCTTTTTAAACGCATCGAAAAAGCGGCCGGCGGACAGGGGTTACCCTTCCTGCACTTCATGTATGCCATTCTGGCCTGCTATTTCGCACGGACGGCCGATGTCGATGACATTGTCATCGGTATTCCCTTGCACAACCGTAAAAATACGCGACAAAAAGACACGATGGGCATGTTCGCCTCCGTGATCCCCATTGGCATCACTCTTGCGCCGGAGGATACGTTTCGTGATGTCATGCGCAAAGCCGCAACCGAAATGAGTCTTTGCCATGAGCATCAACGCTTTCCCATCGCGGAACTCAATCGACAAGTCCATGCACGGCAACAAGTCGGAAATGCGCGATTATTTGACGTGACTTTATCCCTCGAACCGTTTAAAGCACATTTGCACCTGGAAGGGGAGAATATCCGCGCCAGAGAGTTCGACTTACATTCCGGTGTTCCCTATCCTCTTTGTATCAGGATGAAGCAATACACAAACACCGCCTGTCCTGAAGATACCGATACCTCTTTCCCGCTTTCCATTGAATTCTATTTCTCTCCTGAGCATCTGAATACCACGGAGGTGATGGCGCTCCGCTCCCGTCTTGCTGTCTTGCTTGACGCCGCTCTCACTTCGCTGGAGATACCATCACTTGCGCAGACAAAAATAGTCAATCTGCCAATCCTGCCCGACATTGAACGCCAACAGGTATTGAGGGATTTCAACGCCACCCAAGCTGAATTCCCGCAACATGCGTTGACTCATCAACTGTTCGAAGCACAAGCGCAACGCACACCCGATGCCATTGCGGTGGTCTTTGACGGGCAATCGCTGAGCTACGATGAACTCAACAAACGTGCCAATCATCTGGCGCACCATCTGATTGCTCTCGGCGTGCGTCCTGATGATCGGGTGGCAATATGTATTGAGCGCAGTCTGGAAATGATGGTCGGTTTATTAGGTATCCTCAAGGCCGGCGGCGCTTTTGTTCCCCTCGATCCGGCTTATCCAACCACGCGGCTGACCTATATGCTCAATGATTCAGTCCCCGTGGCGCTGATCACGCAAACAACAATGGCAGAAACATGGGACTGTGACCTGCCAACCCTACTGCTTGATACCCCTGAATATTCGGTTTTGGATGAAAGGGCGGAAGAGAACCCAGCGGCTCAGGCATTGGGGCTGACCTCCCGCCATCTGGCTTACGTCATCTATACTTCTGGCTCCACAGGGCAACCCAAAGGGGTCATGATAGAACATCGCAGTTTGTGTAACTTGATTACCACCCAACAAGATAAGTTAACCATCACACCCGACAGCCGGATCTTGCAGTTTGCCTCAAACAGCTTTGATGCCTGTATTTGGGAATGCTGCATGGCGCTATTGGCGGGAGCTTGCCTTTACCTGGCCAAGCGGGAAAACCTGCTACCGGGCGCAACCTTGTCTCACTATTTAGAGACGCACGCTATTACCCATGCCCTTTTGTCTCCCACGGCGCTGGCAACCATGGACACGCTGCCAGCAACCCTGCAAACTTTATTGGTGGGAGGGGAAGCGTGTCCGCCTACGTTGACCAAACGCTGGGCACAAGGACGACAGATGATCAATGCCTATGGCCCGACAGAAGCCACCATTTGTGCCACCCTCTGCCAATGTGAACATCAGGGAGAGCATGCCCCGCCGATTGGTCATCCCATCGCCAATACCCAGATCTATCTCCTTGACAAGCATGGTCAACCCGTCCCGCAGGGCGTCGTGGGAGAAATTTATATCGCGGGTGTCAGCGTTGCCCGCGGTTACCTGAACCGCCCCGAACTCACTGCCGAACGTTTCCTCATCAATCCATTCTCTGCTGGGCACGATGCTCACGCCCGTATGTACAAAACCGGCGATCTGGGGCGCTGGCGACCCGATGGCAACATTGAATATCTTGGCCGGAATGATTTCCAGATCAAACTGCGGGGGTTCCGCATTGAGCCAGGGGAGATTGAGGCAAGGTTGCAGCAATGCCACGGCGTGCGTGAAGCGGTGGTACTGCTTTGTGAAAACGTCTCCCATCAAAGCGATGCCGATAAAAACAAGATCGATAAAAACAGTCCTGCGCCAAAACAGCTCGTCGCCTATTTGTTACCGAAGGCAAATGCTGAACTGGAACCCATGGCATTACGGCAACAACTTGCACAGCACCTTGCAGAATACATGATCCCCAGTGCCTTTGTGACGCTCAATGCCTTTCCACTCACCCCGAATGGCAAACTTGACCGCCAGGCGCTGCCCAAACCCGATCACACGGCAATCGTCACCCGCCGTTACCAGCCTCCTATCGGGGAAGCGGAAACTATCTTGAGTCAAATTTGGCAAAGGTTGCTCGGCGTACAACATGTCAGCCGCTGTGACCATTTTTTTGAGCTGGGCGGGCACTCGCTGATCGCCGTTAACCTGATCGAACAACTGCGGGAATGGGGCTGGACGCTTGACATCCGCATGGTATTCACCCACCCCGTATTGGAAGCGATGGCGAAAGCGATACAGTTGGTTCAACAAGGGGGCGTTCAAGAAAATACCGGGCAAGAAAGCACAACGGGGTTCACTGTCCTCCCCAATCTCATCCCCGAAGGTTGCGGTGCCATTACCCCCGACATGTTGACGTTAGTTGCCCTATCCCAGTCTGAAATTAATGCTATCACCGCGACGATCCCCGGTGGCGCGGCCAATATCCAGGATATTTACCCGCTCTCACCGCTACAAGAAGGCATGTTGTTCCATTATCTGTTGCAGAAACAAGGAGATACTTATCTGTTACGCGATTTGCTTGCCTTTGACACCCACGAACGGCTCGATACCTTTCTGGCAACCTTGCAACAGGTCATTAACCGGCACGATATCCTGCGTACCTCCATTTACTGGCAGGGATTGGCACAGCCGGTGCAGGTCGTCTGGCGGCAAGCATCGTTGAGCGTCAAGACCTTCTTACCCAATGACGAACAGGATATCCCTTGCCAATTGCTGGCGCATACCGATCCCCATCAGTGCCGTCTTGATGTGAGTCAGGCGCCACTATGTTCTGCCGACATCGCCTATGACCCGCATCAGGAGGCGTGGCTACTGGTTTTGCGCATCCATCATTTAGTTTGTGACCATGTCACGCTGGAGCGGATCATAGATGAAATCGATGCATTATTACCCAACCCTACCGAACATGGGTTAGCTGGCAACGGTCAGGGGGAAAAATTGTCCCCCGTATTACCGTATCGTCACTTTATCGCCCAATCCTTGCATTGGTCGACGTTAGATCATGAAACCTATTTCCGTAAGGTGCTCTCTGACATAGACTCGCCAACGGCGCCTTTCGATATCCTGGCTATTCACCGTGAGGATAAACAGATATCCGAGGCCAAACAGTCACTGGATGTGGCACTGTCCAACGCTATCCGCACACAAGCCCGACGGCAGGGGGTCAGCCCCAGTATATTGTTTCATGTTGCTTTGGCACTGGTGCTGGCAAAAACCAGTGGGCGCGACGATGTCGTCTTCGGCACGGTATTGCTGGGACGGATGCAGGGCAGTAGCGGCATCGATCACGTGATGGGGTTACTTATCAATACCTTACCCATTCGGATCAGGCTTAACGATAAGAGCGCACAGGCCATCGTCCAAGAAACCTACCTCAATTTGATGAGGTTGCTGGAACACGAGCAAGCGACACTGGCGCTGGCTCAACGTTGCAGTGGCGTGATCCCCCCTTTGCCGCTCTTTAACACGCTACTCAACTATCGCCATAGCCAGGCGGATACCACCTTTGCTAAATGGGAAGGTGTCCGTCTGCTGATGGAAGAGGAGAGAATCAATTATCCCATCGGCTTGTTTGTTGATGATTGGGGCGATGGATTCAGCCTGGTTGCCCAAACCGTATCGGACATCGATCCGATTCGTCTGATCGGCTATATGACCACTGCCCTGATGGGGCTGGTCGCAGCACTGGAAACCTCACCCCACCAGCCAATTTTGGATCTCTCGATTTTACCCCTGATGGAGCGTCAACAGTTGCTGGTGGATTTCAACGCATCCCCATCTCAACACCCGGTATTTGATCGCCCACAAGACGCGTATATTCACCAACTGTTTGAACGGCAGGTACAACAAAATCCCGATGCGGTGGCGGTCATCTTTGAAACGCAATCGTTACGTTATGCTGAACTGAACCGGCAAGCCAATTGTTTAGCGCATTATCTGCTGACCTTAGGTGTCCGTCCCGATGATCGGGTGGCGATTTGTTCTGAACGCAGTCTTGCCATGATGGTCGGATTACTCGCTATCCTGAAAGCGGGTGCCGCCTATGTCCCACTCGATCCAAACTACCCCGCCGAGCGACTGGCCTATCTCCTTGAGGATGCCGCCCCCGTTGCCCTGCTCACCCAAACGGTGTTTCCCCAAACAACGTCAATCAATCGGCTGACCAGCGTACCGATTGTGGATCTCAACAATCTTGCCCTCTTTACCGCGGATATGCCTGACAGCAACCCCGATCCCCAAACCCTTGGCCTGACCCCGCGCCATCTGGCTTATGTGATTTATACCTCTGGTTCGACGGGCTTGCCCAAAGGGGTAATGAATGAGCATCGTGCTGTCATCAATGGCCTGCTCTGGTCACAGAAGACTTATCAATTCACCCCGCAGGATCGGGTCTTGCAGAAAACACCGTTTAGTTTTGATGTTTCCGTTTGGGAACTCTTTCCGCCCCTGATGTCTGGCGCTCAATTAATTTTAGCGCGCCCCGATGGCCATAAAGATCCGCACTATTTACGGTCTGAGATAGAAAAACGCAGGATTACTGTCATCTACTTCGTGCCGGCCATGCTACAGCAATTTCTCTATGCTATCCCTGCCGGATGTTGCCCTTCCTTACGGCACATTTTATGCAGTGGCGAGGCGTTTCCTTATGCCTTGCAGCAGCAATGTCTGTCCCATTTTACCCACTGTCAGTTACATAACTTATATGGCCCGACGGAAGCGGCGATCCATGTCACCGCCTGGCAATGCCAGCCAGATCGTTATACCGGCCGAGTACCGATTGGGAAACCCCTAACCCATACCCAAATTTATCTTCTTGATAGCCACAAAAACCCCGTGCCAATCGGGGTGACAGGGGAGCTTTACATTGGCGGGATCGGCGTTGCCCGCGGTTACCTGAACCTTCCCACGCTCACCGCAGAACGCTTCCTGCCTGATCCTTTTTCTTCCGATCCGGATGCCCGCTTGTATAAAAGTGGCGATCTGGCGCGTTGGTTACCTGACGGTAATATTGAATACCTTGGCCGTAATGATTTTCAGGTCAAGATACGGGGTTTTCGAATCGAACTTGGCGAGATTGAGGCGACATTAGCGCAATGTCACGGCGTACAGGAAGCGGTGGTGATTGCCCAGGAAGATACGTCAGGTGAAAAGCGCCTGATTGCTTATCTGATCGCCGAACCCAATGCGAATCTGGTGCCGGCACAACTACGCCAGCAACTGGCGCAACACCTTGCCGAGTATATGCTACCCAGTGCTTTTGTCACGCTGGATGCCTTGCCATTGACCCCCAATGGCAAGCTCAATCGTCATGCGCTGCCAATGCCCGATCAAACTGCCCTCGCGACCCGCCATTATGTGGCACCCATTGGAGACATAGAGACAAAGTTAGCCCGAATTTGGCAACATTTGCTGAAATTGGAACACGTCAGTCGCCATGATCATTTCTTTGAACTCGGTGGTCACTCCCTGCTCGCAATCCAGCTTGCCGCGCGAATACGCCAGCAACTGGCGCGAGAATTGCACTTGCAGCAACTGTTTTCCCATCCTGTCCTGACCGATTTGGCGGCCTTGCTCAGCGACACGCCGGAGGCAACCCAAGTCGTTATTCCTGCGGCTGATCGCAATCAACCCCTGCCGCTCTCTTTCTCCCAACAACGTTTGTGGTTCCTTGCCCGGCTCAATCGCAAAGCTAATCTGGCCTACCATATCCCGACGGTTCTGCATCTTAGCGGGTATCTCGATCATGCTGCGTTGACGACGGCACTTGACCAACTCGTCAGCCGACATGAAAGTTTGCGTACCCGTTTTGTCCTGATTGATGAACAGCCTTACCAACATATCGATGGCGCAGATACGGGGTTTTCTCTGGCCTGTCAGGATCTGCGCAGATTAGACGAAACCTCTCGCATGGCCCGCATTAACGAATTAGTAGAACTTGAAACACAAACCCCATTCGATTTCGCGAATGCGCCAATGATCCGAGGCCAATTATGGCAACTTTCTGATGAAGAACATGTGCTGATCCTTATCCAGCATCACATCATCACTGATGGCTGGTCGAAAGGCATATTGCTGCGCGAACTCAGTGCCCTCTACCGTACCGCACAAGGGCAATGTGGTGATCCTTTACCCCAGCTTCCCATCCAGTATGCAGACTATGCCGTCTGGCAACAAAAATGGCTACACGGTGAGGTTTTCACCGCCCAACGGGATTTTTGGCAGAAACAACTGCAAAACGCCCCGACATTGCTGGCTCTCCCGCTTGATCACCCGCGCCCGCCAGAACAAAGTTACACCGGTACCCATGTGCCCGTTCACCTGAATGCGGATTTATTGTCTGCCCTCAAAGCGCTCGGACAGCGGCAGAATGTCACATTATTCATGACGTTGCTTGCCGGCTGGGGCATCGTGCTTGCCCGTTTGAGCGGACAGGATGATATCGTCATTGGCACCCCGGTCGCTAACCGTCCATCGAGCCACCTTGAAGGCATCATCGGCTTTTTTGTCAATACCCTGCCTTTACGCATTGAGTTGGAACCGTGTCGCTCTGTGGCAAATCTGCTCGCCCAGGTTCGTGAACAGGCGCTGGCAGCTTATGCCCATCAGGATCTGCCTTTTGAACAATTGGTCGAAACCCTACAACCTGAACGCAGCTTGAGCTACAACCCGATTTTTCAGGTGATGCTCGCCCTGGACAACACGTCCACGCAATCCCTTGAATTAACCGGTTTAACGGTTTCGCCAATGGCGCCGCCACACCGTAGTGCCTATTTTGACCTGACACTGGCACTGACCGAAAGCCAAGCGGGTTTAAGTGGTTATCTGGAATATGCATCAAGCCTGTTCGACCGAACGACAATTGAACGCATGGTGGGCTATCTCACCCATGTATTGACGGCCATGACAGCCGATGAAACCCAAACGATTGCCGGCCTGCCGATGTTGTCCGTTACTGAGCGCCAACAATTATTGGTGGATTTCAATGCCCCTCAGGTTGATCTTCCGCATGACGAGTTAATTCACCCACTGTTTGAAGCCCAGGTGCAACGTACACCCGATGCCACGGCGGTGATCTTTGGTGAACACGCCTTGAGCTATGACGAACTGAACTGTCGCGCCAACCAATTGGCACATTGTTTAATTGCTTTTGGTGTGCGTCCTGATGATCGCGTAGCCATTCATGTTGAACGGGGATTGGACATGATCATCGGCCTGTTCGGGATCTTGAAAGCAGGTGCCGGTTACATCCCGCTCGATCCAGAATATCCTGCCGAACGGCTGGCTTATCAGTTATCAGACGGCAAGCCTGTCATATTGCTGACCCAGAAACATTTACAAACTCGCTTACCCATACACACTATTCCCATCTGGCTGCTGGACGATAAAGCCCACCACGATAATAGGCAAAAACAGCCTGTTGATAACCCTGACAGCCGGCAAGTCGGGGTGCAGCCGCATCATTTGGCTTATATTATCTATACCTCTGGTTCAACCGGCACCCCCAAAGGCGTCATGCTGGAGCATCACAATGTTGTCAGCCTGATCCACGCCCATTGCCAGATCAGCGAACCTTGTCCGGGGGATCGCGTTCTGCAATTTGTGACCTTCGCCTTTGACATTTCAGTGTCAGATATTTTTCCGACCTTGGCATCAGGTGCCACGCTGGTTCTGCGCCCACCCCAGATCAAAATACCGGATAGCACTTTTGTTGATTTTTTACGTAAACAAAAAGTGACAATCATCAATATACCGACCGCCTTCTGGCACCATTGGGCGCAAGAAATGAAAGCGGGACGTATCGGTTTCAGCCCCTATCTACGCACCGTGATTGTTGGTGGGGATAAAGTGGAACACCGCCATTTAGTGGATTGGCTGTCGTGCCCGGAAACCCAATCTTGCCGCTGGTTCAACGCTTATGGCCCCACAGAAATCACCATCACGGCCACGGCTATGCCAATAGATAAAGAAATGGTGATAGATAACACACTGACGCCGCCTATCACCAACAACATTCCGATTGGCCGGCCGCTGTCCAATACCCGTATCTATATTCTGGACGCACACGGTCAGCCGGTGCCTATCGGCGTCAGTGGCGAAATTTATATCGGCGGAATGGGGGTCGCCCGTGGTTATTCAAACCAACCAAAACTGACCGCAGAGAAATTTGTTATCGATCCCTTTAGCGAACAGCCGAATGCCCGCATGTATAGGACCGGCGATTTGGCTCGCTGGCGATCTGACGGCAATATCGAGTACCTTGGCCGCAATGATTTTCAGGTCAAGCTGCGCGGTTTTCGTATCGAATTGGGGGAAATCGAAACCCGATTGATGCAATGCGACGGTGTACGTGAGGCGATCGTGCTTGCCCGCGAGGATAAGTCGGGCGATAAGCGTCTGGTGGCTTACTTGATCGCCGAACCGAATACCAAGCTGGTGCCGGCAGAACTCCGCCAGCAACTCGCACAACACCTCGCCAACTATATGCTGCCCAGTGCATTTGTAACGCTGGCTGTATTTCCATTGGCGCCTAATGGCAAGATTAACCGCCAGGCGCTACCGATGCCGGATCAGGCTGCCATGGCAACCCATACTTATGTCGAGCCGCTGGGTGAAAGGGAAATGGCACTGGCTGAAATTTGGCAAGCATTATTAGGGCTGGAAGAGGTTGGGCGTTATGACCATTTCTTTGAACTGGGCGGTCATTCTTTGATGGTTATCAACCTGATTGAACGACTGCGCAACCGAGGTTGGCAGCTTGATATTCGCGCTGTATTTTCCACACCAACACTGGCTGACATGGCAAAAATAATGCAATCAATTCAAGGTGATGAAGCTACGTTCACTGTGCCGCCCAATCTCATCCCTGAGGGTTGCACTGCCATCACCCCTGATATGCTACCGTTGGTGTCTCTGACGCAACACGAGATTGATACTCTCGCCGCCACCGTTCCCCATGGGGTCACCAATATTCAGGATATCTACCCACTTGCCTCCTTACAGGAAGGCATGCTGTTCCATCATCTACTGCAAACACAAGGCGATGTTTATTTGCTGCACCTCTTGCTTGCCTTCAACACCCGCGAGCGTCTTGATGCTTTTCTGGCTGCTTTGCAACAGGTTATTAATCGCCACGATATTCTACGTACGGCCATCTGCTGGCAGGGTTTAACGCAGCCTGTACAGGTTGTTTGGCGTCAGGCTCCCCTGCGCATCAAGACTTTTGTGCCGGATAACGATAAGGCGGTGCCGTCCCAGTTGTTGGCACACACCGATCCCTACCAGAAGCGCCTTGATATCAGTCAGGCGCCACTATGTTCTGCTGATATCACCTATGATCCCAATCAGGGTGAGTGGTTGTTGGCGCTCTGTTGCCACCATATCCTCAATGATCATATGTCGCTGGATATTATCATGGCTGAAATTAATGAACTTCTGCATCATCATACTCAGCAACTCCCGCCCGTATTGCCGTACCGCCATTTTATCGCCCAAACCCTGCGGAAGCCGATGCCCGATCACGAAGCCTATTTCCGGCAAAGACTTGCTGATGTCGATACACCGACAACGCCTTTCGACATCGTGGATGTTCATAGTGGGGACAGGCCAGCAACGGAGGTGACCAGGCCACTGAATGCGGCACTGGCCAGGGCTATCCGCAAACAGGCACGCCGGCAAGGCGTCAGCTCAGGCGTCATGTTCCATGTTGCGCTGGCACAAGTTCTGGCAAAAATCAGTGGGCGAGATGATATCGTCTTCGGGACAGTCTTGCTGGGACGCATGCAAGGCAGTGTCGATATAGAGCGCATTTTGGGGCTGTTTATCAACACCCTGCCCGTGCGGATCACGCTGGCGGGAAACAGCACACAGGAAACCGTGCAAGCGGCTTACCGCAATTTGACGCAGTTACTTGAACACGAACAAGCACCACTGGCACTGGCTCAACGTTGCAGCGGCGTAGCACATCCTTTGCCGCTTTTTAATACACTCCTGAATTATCGCCATAGCCCATCGAATGTTACCCATACCCTATGGGAAGGCATACGGCTGGTGACAGGGCGAGAAAGGACTCACTATCCCATCTACCTGGCCGTCGATGATTTGGGTAAAGGTTTCCTGTTGACAGTTCAGACTACATCAGGCATCGATCCGGCACGCCTGATGACTTATATGACTCATGCTTTAGCGGATCTGGTAAAAACATTGGAAACCGAGCCCCAAAAACCCATCATGGACATTGCCACCCTGCCCGCCACAGCACGCCAGCAGTTACTGACTGATTTCAACGCTATTTGGGCTGACTTACCGCAAACTGCACTGACATCAGGCCAATCTATGGTCGGAACAACTTCCGATTATGAAGCGCCTCTTGGTGAAGTGGAAACTGCATTAGCCGAGATTTGGCAAAAATTGCTGAAACGACCACAGATCGGTCGCCATGACAATTTCTTTGTATTGGGAGGACATTCATTGATAGCCATACAGTTGTTGGCGCGTCTGCGTGAACAAAACATAGAAATTCCCTTAGCAACTTTGTTTACCCATCCTACATTGTGTGAACTGGCCGGGGCTATCAGCCTAAGTCTTTCAAACTGACCACAAAAATCAAGTGGTTCCACGCCCCCGTGGAGCCACTTTTCAATTGCTGAGCTAACCGGCAATACCTTCGCTGATAAGCCCTATTTTCTGGAACGTATTTTTCAGAAAACCCCGTTAGTTAAAATTAGGTTGGCCATTGGATGCCGTTACGCCGCCATCTATCGGCAAATTCACCCCATTAATGAAACTGGCATCTTCGCTGGCTAAAAAAGCAATGGCTGCCGCCACCTCAAAAGGTTGACCCGCCCTTTTTAACGGAATACGGCTATCGAAATACGCCAGGGTTTCATCATCAAAACGTTCAACCATCGGGGTCAATACTAAACTGGGACAAACCGCATTGACACGGATCCCCTGTGAGCCGTAATCCAGCGCCATTGCACGGGTTAGATTCACGACAGCGCCTTTCGCAGCGCAATAGTGAGCGCCGCCCCAATCCCCTCCCAAGCCAGATACCGAAGCATTATTGACAATACACCCTTTGCTTTTCAGCAAATGAGGCAAGGCAGCATAACTGCAATTAAGTACACCATTGAGATTCGTCGCCAGTACTGTATCACCCTCTTCTTGTGAAACGCTTAATAAATCACCCACTACGTACAAGCCCGCGTTATTCACCAGAATATCTATCCGGCCAAAATGCCTGAGCGTTTCATCAACCATATTCTGCGCCGATCCCCGGTTAGCAACGTCAGTCTGGATCACCAACGCTTTACTCGATGGCAGTTCACTGAATACACGGTTAAGTTTCTCCGTGTCCCGTCCAGCCAATACCACAATGGCACCCTCTTGTGAGAAACGCTTTGCTGTAGCCTCGCCAATACCGCTACCTGCGCCAGTAATAATGACAACCTTATCCTCAAATCGAATCATGTTATTACCCTTATGGAGATATTTTTAAAGCTCATCGTGTAATATCAAATACAATTAATGCATTGGTTTCATTTTTTAAAATTTCAAAAAACAAGATATTCAATCATCACACGCTCTATACCAATCCAACTTCAAGTTTCAGTTTGCAAACCAATGGAAGTGCTTATATCTCCCCGCTGCGGGGAGATATAAAACGCATCTTGAAAGGCGATGGGTATATACGCATGCAACTTCAAGTTGCAATTTACAACACTATATGAAACCTGATTTCTCCCCGCTTCGCGGGGAGAAATCACACGCATCTTGAAGTTAGATTGTATATAATATTATTTATCAATCATCTTACTATGTCTTTTTTTATATCTTGTTGACCATTAAAGAATAGATAGCAATCAGGCCAGAATTTGTCCACCATAAATTTTAAGTTGCAGATCTTTATTATCATCAATAAAAATTAATCAGTTAATTGCCATGTAAAATATAACTTGTTTAACATTAAAAAAGAGCGTATTAATTTATGTGGTTAACTATTATAACCAGTTATCAACAATTTTTAGTACTGTTTATATATTACCACTCATTTAGCTTACCAGGTAAAATCAATCAACTGATTTAAGGATATCAATATGACAATTGAAGAAATTTTGCATGATGCCATGCAAGCGGCCAGAGCAGTATTTAAGGGAAAATCATGTAATGTTAATTATTATGATCCTAATATTTTGCCAGCCGAAAAGAGGATTTTTTATTCTGACCTAGGAATTGAAAAAAGGGGCGAAATTTTTATCACTTTACGCAATAGATTATTAGAAGAACATTTACCTTACAAAGAAATATATGACTTCCTGAACAGGAATAAAAATAAACTTTTAGTCGGCAATTGTGTGTTATTATCTCTTTATGCCTTATATTATTTAAAGAAAAAACATAAAGATAGACTCTTTCATTTATTTTATAACCCAACATTATCCTATACAGGTTATCAGCCATTATCTTTACAGATTGTTGGTTTGTTACCCCCTCATGGTCATGCTTTTGTTATGGTTTGCCCTCCCAGTAACAATCAAGATATCCCAAGACTTAATATGGAATCCCCTCCCAACATATTTCCGCAAAATGCATGGATATGTGATCCGTGGGCAGGTATTGTTTGCCCTGCGATCAATTATAATGATAGATGGAAAATTAAGATGGCTGAATGGAGTTTGAGAGGAAAAACCATTTATATCAATGACAATGATAATACTGACCCTGAGTTTAATGAATCCCCATTAGGTAAATATACTTACACTGCTGTAGGGCATGGAAATAAATTGACTATTTCTAATATTGAAATATACCCAGACAGGAAAGTTATAATAGATGGAGAACCTTCAGCCAGAAAGTGTATAATAATGTGAAAGAACAAGGGAGGTTATGCTAATAAGCATAACCTCCCTTTTCAATGAAAGTTTATAAAATCTGGATACAAATCCTAAACCAAAACATTAAAAGAGAAAAGGCACATATCAAAACAATATGCCATTGAATTAAACTCATTTTTCTAAGAACATCATTAATACGTAACAATATATTTTGCGATTTAGGGGTTCAATGGATCAGATTTTCTCACAAGAAATCTTTTCTTAAGTACGCGTTCCCCTGATTCTGTCAATACCAACTCCCGGCTGAAAGTCGCCGCCATTATCCGTGATTATGGGATGCACATATCGGAGGGGTAACCTGAAAATTAAGGCATAAAAGGAAATCAATAAGCCCTTACTTTCTTCTGTTTGAGAGAAAAAGTAAGGGCGATATAACGGGAGTCAGAGTGTACGGCCAATAAGCTGTAATGTGAAAATTAGGAACGATACCAAGCTTAATTAACGAGACATCTCAAATAAAGACATGCCCTTTAAGTCAGAAAAAACTTTATAGGAAGCCTGTAACGCAGTCTTCTCTTGTTGATAACTGGAAATGGCGGAAACCCAATCGGCATCGACTAATTCACTCATGCGGACTTGATTGGCAATACTGCGTTCACTGGCTAACGCATCCAGTTTATCCATTTCCTGAAGTTGTAGCCCCAAGGTCGCGTTTGCCGAATATAAGTTGTTCAGGCTATTATGTATACCGCGGTTAGCCTTATCAATCAAACCCCGTGCTTCCGCTTTTTCTGCTTCGCTGGCGTCCGTAAATGGCTTTCTAAGCGCTTCGATAGCGAAATCAATAGTGGCAAAAATATCTGATTCTACACTGCCATCAGGCTCTTTTTTCGGGTTGGACGTTGCCGATAAAAAAACCTTGTCCCCGGTATGGGCGATAATCATGGAACGATTGTCATCCACATTTTGGGTTATCGCCTCATACCCACCTTTGTAGTGAACTTTTCCACTGCTATCCGCCTCGAAAGGTGGAACATCAGTCTTATAACCCGCAAAAATATAGCGGCCATTGCCATCGGTTTTATTACCTAGGTTCAGCAGTTGCTGTTTAAGCCCGTCTAACTGCTGGGCATAAGATTCACGATCGTGATCACTTTGTTCATCCGCCGCTGCAACTAATGTTTCCAGAACATTTTGGGCCACCAATACGGCACTGTCGATCGTGCTCGATTGGGTTGACATCGTGTTTTTGGCAAAGACACGTGCCATTAAAAATTGCTGATTCTGTGATTCAGACTGGGCAACCATAATACTCTGTGAAGCCGCCAAGGGATCATCAGAAGGATTGAGAACACGTTTCCCGCTGGATAACTGTTCACCGTATTGCATCCATTTCGCCTGGGAGCCTAAAATGCCATCCATTTTTTGGCTATATAAAAGATTCGTACTTATGCGCACAATATGATTTCCTTTTTCTCTTTAGCCACTGATGATTAACGAATGTCCAAAATGGCATTAAACAGTGTCGATGCAGTCTGGATAACACGGGCATTTGACAAATAGTATTGCTGCAAGCGTTGCAGTTCACCGTATTCCTCATCCAGACTGACCCCAGAAATAGACTCGCGAACTTTTTTAAGCGCCTGTACGTTGATATTTTGCGCTTCCGCACTACGTTGGGCGCTATTGGTTTTACTGCCTACCGTACTGACCAGCGATGCATAAGCATCAGTCAAACTATGCTTGCCGTTAATCAGCTTTTCTTTTTGCAGGTTAACGAATTTCTTTGCATTGTTGTTATCACTTGGGCCAGAATCTTTGGCACCCGCCATTGCCAGTTGGGAGGGATCCTTAATATTGACTTCAAGTGTCGCGATGGCACTACTGACTGTTTTCAGTGTATACCGATCATTATCTTGTGGATGAGCCGCAGTGATTTCGACTGTCAGGCCGTCAAATTCCAGCGTATCACCCTTTTTGGTGACAGCGATCATTTCCCGGTCAGCAACACGCTGTACTTTCCAATCCCCGCCTTCGTACTGGAGGGTGTAGTCGCTGTCTTTGACTTTAGTGGTATCGGCGTATGCCACTTTAATTTCGGCCGTACCTTTATTATTGCTGTTAGCAATAGTCTCTGGCTGCGAAAAGTTGAAGAAATCAATACCGGAATTACCGTTTAGATCGAAACCCTTGCGTTGAACCTGATTGAATTGATCCGCCATCACTAAGCCCAACTGGTTTAATTGATTGCGGGTTGTATCTATCATTTCACTACGCACCCGCAAGGCACCACCCAGCATGCCTTGCGAGATAAAGCGTTCATCAATCTCTTTCGTTCCTACCGTGCCGTTATTATAGCCCAGCGTAATACGACGACTATCTGCACTGGAGGGGATCGCTTCCAACCGATAAGATTTACTGCCCGACACCAGTGACATGCCACCACCAAATGAAACGTTGTAAACCCCCCCATCTTGCTGGGTCATTTCCACGTCAATCCGTCGATTCAACTCATACAGCGCATTATCACGTTTATCCAGTAAGGCCAGCGGTTCGCCATCCCCGGCACCACGCATGCGAGAAACTTCACCGTTCAGGAAGGCAATTTCTTCCGCATATTTATTGATATCTTTGACATTTTGCTCAATTTGGCTATTGAGACCGCTGTCCATATCACGGAGAGAGAGATCGGCTTCTTTAAATCGGTTAACCAGCCCCTCCGCTTTGTCCCGCACGGTGGTTCTTGCCGCACTGTCTTCTGCATTACCGGCAAGTACACTCATGCTGTTAAAGAAATCGTCCATCGAGCTGGAAAGGCTGGTTACCTTATCCGCCAGTAGGTCGTCAACTTGGAAGGCCTGATTTTTGTATGTGACCAGTGCATCAAGTTTGGTCTGTGCGGTGCTATATTGCTGATTAACAAATTCATCATATTGACGATTAACGGAGTTAACATGCGCACCATTGCCAATAAAGCCAACGGGTGACATGCTGCCACTATTTTGCGACATGACTGTTGTCTGGCGGTGATATCCCTCAACCCTGGCATTAGCAATATTATTACCCACTACGCTCATCGCCACCTGCGCAGAATTAATACCACTCATGGCAGTATTTATCAGATTATTGGACATGTGTAGATCCTTTTACGTTTTCGTTATGCCTCCATCGTGGGAGGTAATGCACTGCTACAGTTATCGGCAAAATCTCCTGATCCTTGAGCGAAAATAGCACTAAACTCAGTGCCACTTTTTTTGGCGTTATTTCAATAAGCATCCCTGAAATTAATCGCTTCAAAACAGGTTATCGAAATCATAGGCATAGGCTTTTGCCATTTGATTGCCGGTGATTTTTAACTGCTGGATCAATGACACTAATTTTTGGGCATAGCCGGGATCGGTGGCGTATCCTGCCTCTTGTAAGGAATAGGCACCCTGCTCCGCTGTGGTTGACTGTACAACCTTGGCGTAACGGGGGTTTTCCGTCAGCAAGTTAACGTAATCCGTTATCGCTTCCACATAAGAGCCATAGACGCGAAAACTGTCCTGCATTTTTTTCGGCTCACCATCAATATATTCTGTCGTCATAATCTGGGTAACTGGCCCTTGCCAGTGTTTCCCTGCCTTAATGCCAAACACGTTATAACTTGGTTTGCCTTCTTTCGTCAGGATCTCCCGCTGCCCCCAACCAGACTCCAGTGCAGCCTGTGCAATAATCAATAAATGGGGAATACCACTTTGCTGGCTTGCCAACTGTGCCGGTACGGAAAGCATGGAAACAAAGCGGGTGCTGTGCATCGGCAATGGCTTTGGCTGGGTTGGGTTATATTGAGAGGCGTCATACTGAGTCGAACCCTTGGCGAGCGCCGAAGAAGAGCTTTTAGACAGTGTCCTAAAATCAGGTATCGCGCGACGGATAACTTGCTCCAATGCCTGCTTTGGTAAGGTTTGCAGGGTTTCATTATCCAGTGGCATCGGCATCGTGCCCGCTAATTCACTGGGCATATTATTGGCATTAGAGAATTGCTTAACGATCATGTCAGCAAATCCCAATCCCTTTTGGGAAAGATCCTGGGCAATTTGTTGGTCGTATATCGACGTATAAAACCGGGTCTGCTCACTGCTTAACATGCCATCCTGCGGCAATGAAGAACGCATACTTTTCAGCATCATCTGCACGAAGACGCCTTCCAGTTGTTGGGCTACTTCCCGTAGCCCTTGTTGTGGTTCCTGTGACAGTTTAGCTTTCAATGAATGCAATGAGTTAACATCGTAAGCCGCATTGGACATCGTCAGAACATCATTCATCAGATAATCTCCAATTTCGCACGCAGACAACCTGCGCTCTCCATTGCCTGCAAGATCGACATTAAATCTGTCGGCGTTGCCCCCAACGTATTCAATGCACGCACAACTTGCGTCAGATTCGCACTGGCACTGAGCTGCTGCAATGCACCACCCTGCTCCTGAATCCCAATGCCAGTATTACGGGTCACGACGGTATTACCTCCCGCCAATGGCGTATTGGGCTGATTGACCACGACCTGACGTTCAACCGTCACCGATAAGCTACCATGCGCAATCGCACAACTGTCGAGGGTCACATTGCGGTTCATCACCACGGAGCCTGTTCGGGAGTTGAAAATCACTTTGGCGTCACCGGCATCCACACGGATAGACAAGTTTTGCACTTGAGCCAGAAACTTCACCTGTTCGCTGTTATCAATCGGCAAACGTAACTGAACCGTGCGGGAGTCCAACGGGGTTGCTGTCCCTGTTCCCTTCAATCGGTTGATCACATCGCTGATTTTCTGAGCCAGCCCGAAATCATCATCATTCAGTTGCAGGTTCAGCGTGCTTTTCTGGCCGAACTGGGTTGGCAATTCACGCTCAATCACCGCACCGTTGGAGATCCGCCCACCGGCAAGCTGATTAACTTTGATGCTGTTCCCACCGGCACTCGCACCGGCTCCCCCCACGAGAATATTGCCCTGAGCCAAGGCGTAAACCTGGTTATCGACCCCTTTTAACGGCGTCATCAACAAGGTGCCTCCACGCAAACTTTTGGCATTGCCCAGCGAGGAAACGACAATATCAATGTTCTGCCCGGCACGCGCAAAAGGGGGCAATTTTGCCGTCACCATCACGGCAGCAACGTTTTTAAGTTGCATATTCGTCCCGGCGGGTACGGTGATCCCTAACTGCGACAACATGTTGTTCAGGCTTTGGGTGGTAAAGGGCGTCTGCATAGTCTGGTCACCCGTTCCATCCAGACCAACCACCAGACCATAACCAATCAGCGCGTTATCCCTGACGCCCTCAATCGTCGTCAAATCACGAATGCGTTCTGCAAAAACACCGGGAGAGGTGAACGTACTGGACAGCACCAACAAAAATGTAAAAAGGCTGGCGACTAATTTTCTCATCCTGACCATCCTGTTTTAAAACGGTGAGATATTGATAAAGAAACGTTGCAACCAACCCATGTGTTGTGCTTCGTTGATATAACCATCACCAACATACTCAATACGGGCATCAGCAACCTGATTAGAACTCACCGTGTTGTTGCCCGTGATCGTGCGCGGGTTAACAACACCAGAAAAACGAATGAACTCCGTTCCCTGATTAATCGCGATCTGTTTTTCCCCCACCACATGCAGGTTGCCATTGGCCAGCAGTCTATCCACCGTCACCGTAATTGTTCCCCGGAAGGTATTGTTGGCATTCGCACCACCTTTACCGCCAAATTCGTTATTTCCTTCCATCCCTAAATCGGTTTTTCCACCGCCCATCAAGCCCTGTAAAAAACGGGGGGTCAAAGCAGCCGCGAAACTGGTTTTCCCATTACGGCTGGCATTGGCGGAAGAGTTTTTGCTCGCACTGACATTCTCTTGCAAGATAATCGTCAGCGTATCACCGATATTACGTGGACGGCGGTCTTCAAACAGCGGTTGATAGCCGTAATAGACCGGTTGGACAGTTTGAAAAATGGAACCATTTGGCATTGGCGCGGGCGCTTCGGCAGGGTTTGCTGTTGTTTGCCCTTTCACCAGCGGTTTGTGCGGCAGATAAGCACAGCCCCCTAATGTCAGTGCCGACAATGCGAGTACCGCCACAGATATACTGATACGCCACTTATTTCTCTGGTTTTTCCGTAAACCAGTGGAGCCATAAGCTACATGGTTGCTAGCATGGCTTTCGGCAACGGGCATTGTATCCATCTTCTATGCTCTTAAATTTATCGTCGAAATAGTGGAGGAATGTGTTCCCCCACCTTTAACGGTTAGGTTATAACTGAGTCAGTTTTTGCAGCATCTGATCAGAGGTCGATACCGCTTTGCTGTTGATTTCATAGGCTCGCTGAACCTGAATCATATTGACCAACTCTTCCGCCACATTGACGTTAGAGGTTTCAACATAGCCTTGGTAGAGCAATCCAGCGCCATTAATGCCTGGTGCGTTTTCCACGGGGACACCAGAACTGTTCGTTTCCAGATACAGGTTTTCACCGATACTTTCCAAACCGCTCTCGTTGATGAACGTGGTCAGTGTCAGTTGTCCAACCTGCTGGGGCGCACTTTGCCCCTGCACATTGACACTGACGATACCGTCACGGGCAATATTGAGTTTGGTGGCGTTGTCTGGAATGATGATGGCCGGCATAACCTGAAATCCCCCGGCTGTCACTAACTGGCCATTTTGATCCACCTGGAATGAACCATCACGGGTATAGCCCGCAGTACCATCCGGCATCTGGATCTGGAAAAGACCCTGACCCTTGATGGCCACATCTTTGCTGTTGCTGGTCTGTGCCAGATTACCTTGATTGTGCAACCGCTCGGTTGCGACTGGACGTGCCCCCGTACCAATCTGCAAACCGGATGGCAGGTTAGTCTGTTCAGATGACATCGCCCCAGGCTGGCGTTCAGTTTGATAGAGCAAATCTTCAAACACCGCACGCTGACGTTTAAAGCCATTGGTGCTGACGTTTGCCAAGTTGTTAGCAATAACATCCATATTGGTTTGCTGAGCATCCAGCCCAGTCTTTGCAATCCATAAAGATCGGATCATAAATTTATCCTCCCGATTAGCTCATAGCGAGAATTTGGTTGGCCCGCTGAGCATTTTCATCGGAACTGTGTATGACTTTCATCTGCATCTCAAAGCGACGCGCATTGGCGATCATATTCACCATGCTTTCCACTGGATTAACATTGCTGCCTTCCAGTACACCCGGCATGATTTTTACTTCTGTGCTGGCGGCTAATTCATCGCCCTGCTGTGCCCGTGCCTGTGGCGTTAAATGGAACAAACCATCATCGCCGCGCACCAGTTGGTTGGTTTCCGGTTTGACGATTTTCAGCTTGCCAATCTGCCCCAACAACGTTGGTGGATCGCTGGCAATCAAGGCAGAAATGGCACCATCAGCCGCAATAGTCAGTTCGGCCTGCGGCGGAACATCAATTGGCCCGTTCTCCCCCGATAACATGCGCCCCTGTACCATCAGTTGCCCTTCGGATGAGATCTGAATGCTGCCGTTACGGGTATAGGCTTCGGTCCCATCTTCGAGCTGGACAGCCAAAAAGCCCCCCTGTCCGACAGCCACATCTAACGGCCGGGAGGTATAATTCATTGGCCCTTGACGGCTATCCATGCCGGGGGTAGAAGCAACGACCAGTGCGCGTGTCGGCAAGGTGTCACCTTCAACTGGCACGGCACGCAATGCGGCAAGCTGGGCTTTAAAGCCCGGCGTTGACGCATTGGCAAGATTGTTAGCTGTGACAGCTTGATGCTCCAGCGTTTGGCGCGCAGCTCCCATAGCGGTATAAATGACGTGATCCATAAAGCTATCCGCCTGAGCTTATTAACGCATGCTGACCAGCGTTTGCAGGATTTGATCCTGCGTCTTGATGGTCTGGGCGTTGGATTGGTAGTTACGCTGGGCGACGATCATACTGACCAGCTCCTGGCTCATATCAACATTTGATGATTCCAATGAGCTACTGATCAATTTACCGAAGTTACCTGAACCCGCAGTGCCCACAACCGGGCTACCGGATGCACCGGTTTCGATCCAAACGTTATCACCCTGTGAAGCCAGGCCGGCTGGGTTGGAGAAATTCGCCAGTACGACTTGTCCCAACACTTGTTTCTGTTCGTTAGAATAGAGGCCGTAAATCTTGCCATCACCTTCAATCTGGTAGTTGGTAAAGTGACCGGCCGCATAACCGTCTTGCTTCTGTTTAGAAACGGAGTTTTCCTTTACGCTTAGCTGTTTACTACCGTTAAAGTCAAACTCAATTTCCGTGGGGTTAGAGCCATTCAAGGCAGGCATATTGAATGTAAATGTGTTGTCCGCTTTGACTAATTGGCCGCTGCCATTAAATTCAACGCTATCTGTATTCAATTTTTGCGGTGTTGCGCCTTTAACCGCCGTATCCAGGGCATGGATATCCCACTTATTATCATCTGTCTTGACAAAGAACATGTTGATATTGTGCTCATTGCCGAGACTGTCGTATACCGTGATACCGGAGCTGTAGTTAAACGTATCTTTATTATCTGAGGCGAATTCTTTGCCTTTGACTGTCCCGTCGATTTTTTTACTCATCGAATTCAGGTTAGCCGTCATGGTGACTTTTGTTGTCGCCTTGGCGGGTAACATGTCAGTGGGGATTGAGATGGGTCCAGGTGCTGCACCTTGTTGGATTTCAGGCCCATTATTGCCCTGAATGGCCGGATAACCCGTTAACTTCATCCCTTGCATATCGATCACATTGCGATCGGCATCCATTTTAAATTGACCATTGCGGGAATAAAAAATATTGCCGTTGGTATCCTGCATACGGAAAAAACCGCCTTGCGTGATCGCCATATGCAACTGTTCATTGGTTTTAGTGATTGAACCATCCTTAAAGTTCTGCGCCATGCCAGAAACCTTAACGCCCAACCCGACATCTGAACCACTGAATACATCGGCAAAAGCCACTGAGCTGGATTTAAATCCATAGGTTGCCGAGTTTGCGATGTTATTACCAATAACATCTAAGTTGCTCGCTGCCGCATTCAAGCCACTGACCGCTTGTGAAAAAGCCATATGTCCTCCGTTTAATTAAAGAATCTGACGAACTTCGTCCATGTTTACCGTGCCCCCTTTCAGCCCTAAATCCAATTTAGTGCTATTTTCCTGCCGCATAACGCCATAAACCTCGGCATATTTCAGGGAGTCGACCATCAACACTTGATCTTGCTGGCTGGCGGAAACGGTGAACTCATAAGCCCCCGCTTCCACGACATTGCCGCCCGCGTCTTTACCGTCCCATTTAAAACTGTGTACACCCGCATTCAAATATTCGTTGGATAAGTTAGGATCTGTTTTATTGAATTCTATCTCCTTAACTACGGTGCCATTTTTACCTTTGATGGTGACTTTAACGATATCTGCGGGTCGGTTCAGTTCGAAGCCAATGGGTGCTACGCTGATGCCTTCTTTTTCATTCACACCAACCAATAAATCATTGCCTGGGATCATGACACCTCGACCAATCAATGCCACTGTCTGCATGGCCTGATTACTGGCATGATTACTGTCCATTTGTCCGACAATGGAACCCAGTGTCTTATTGAGTTTCTCAATCCCCTCAACAGCACTGATTTGCGCAATCTGTGAAGTCAATTCACTGTTTTGCATTGGGTTGGTCGGATCTTGGTTTTTAAGCTGGGCAACCAATACATTCAAGAAGTTATCTTTAATATCACGACTGCTTTGCGGTTTTTGGCTGTTCAACTTAGACAGTTCACCGACTGTTGAACTATCTAATGATTCATTAATTGAAGCGGTAATTCCCATAACGTAATTCCTGTTATTGGCCCAGCGTCAGTGTTTTCAACATGATGGACTTAGTGGTATTAAGCACTTCAACGTTGGCCTGATAACTGCGGGAAGCCGAGATGGTATTCACCATTTCCCCGACGACATCCACATTTGGCATACGGACATAACCTTTTTCATCGGACAGCGGGTGGCCTGGCTGGTATTCAAGGCGGAAAGGTGAAGGATCATCCACCACTTCGCTAACGCGAACGCCGCCAATTTCTTGCCCCGCGGGGGCGGCAACCCGGAAGACCACTTGCTTGGCTCGATATGGCTCACCATCCGGCCCCACGACACTGTCGGCATTCGCCATATTGCTGGCGCTGACATTCAATCGCTGGGATTGGGCAGAAAGCGCGGAGCTGGCAATATCAAAAATACTCAGTAAAGACATTCCCATTATCCTTGTGACTGTAGAACTGACATCATGCTTTTGATTTGCGCATTCGTCATAGTAAGTTCGGCCTGATATTTCAGGCTGTTATCTGCGAAATTGCTGCGTTCTATATCCATGTCAACGGAATTTCCATCCATGGACGTCTGGTATGGCACACGATACAGCAAATCCATCTCCAGACGTTTTTGCGGCTGAACAGGAATATGTCGATCGGAAGTCAGCGTTAGCCCAATTCCATTTTCCGTCACACGACCCTGTGCCATGACTTTTTTTAGTTGAGCAGCAAAATCGATATCACGCGCCTGATAGCCGGGGGTATCCGCATTAGCAATATTGGCAGACAAAATTTCCTGCCGCTGGTGGCGGAGCGCCAGCGCTTCTTGTCGAAATTGAAAGGCGGCGTCTAATTTATCGAGCATATTCCTCCCTCAGTTTAGTTCTGTCGGGGCAAGCCCCAATAACGCATCAAGAGCCTATCGCCCTGTCTTCATTCATGGGGCGGTACACCCACCGTGCTGTACATGAAATCTCCAGATCATAAGCTCCAGGTAGCTAACAGAATAAACGGAGAAGAAAAAGGTAATTCGAAGAATAGAAACAAATTGAATTGCTATTTATCCCATTAACGAATGATCAATCGAGTTACACTACTCATATCCAACAGGTGCTGAATATTTTTTGAAATCATGGCTCACTAACGGGTTTTAAGGTGGTGACATGCCTGCATTAAAGTTTATCGGGTTCTTTACCTTTTCCCTTAATCTATTTTGGGGTTTTGGCAGCCCTTTAGCTTGGGGAAATCCTTTACCACAATTAATAGACGACTATTTCAGGCAGCTCCATGACACAGCGAACCGTAAAGTCTCAGTAGTCATTAAAACCCCTGAGCAACAATGGCCGACTTGTGGATTGCCTGAAATACAGCCGTTACTTAATAACAAAAATTGGGGTAACCTTTCCGTTCCTGTGACTTGTGACCAGCAACGCCGTTTTATTCAGGTTTACGTCAATGTTATCGGCCCTTATTTGGTTTCTAAGCAGGCCATTAATCGCAATGCAGTCCTGACAGAAAAAGATTTTCAAGTCAAAACAGGCTCATTAGATAAACTGCCAAATGACATCATCCGTAACAGAAAGGCCATACAAAATGGTATTGCGCTTCGCAACATATCTGCCGGACAATTCATCACACGCAATATGATCCGGCGTCCGTGGGCAATTAAAGCCGGACAAAATGTGGTCGTCACCGTAGATGGACACCATTTTCAGGTACGTTATGAAGGAAAAGCGATTAACAACGCCGCAAGTTTTGATAATATTCGTGTCCGCCTGAACTCCGGACAGGTTATTACTGGTGAAGCTCAAGAAAATGGTAGTGTAAAAATGATGTTATAAATGGCTAAAGTTTTATTTCCTCAAGCCGATATAACCAACAGACCATGATTTACAGGCATGCCAGCGGTATATCGCCTGCTACCTAAGACAAATAAATAATGCCTGATTAAAGGATTACGATTATGAGTATTGAACGCACTCAACCTCTACTGGCTATTGCAGCTTTGCAACAACGTAATGCCAATGAAGGTGCTCAGAGCACTCGCAGAATTGTGGCTGTCGCAGAAAAAAGCGCTGATACACAAGTTAAGTTGAGCGAAGCGCAGAAAAAGCTCGTTCAGCCAAGCAGTCAGGATATCAATATCCAGAAAGTACAACAATTAAAAGAAGCCATTGCAAAGGGAACCCTAACGATGGATAGCGGCAAAATTGCTGATGCCCTATTCAGGGAGGCCCTTGAAAACATGGAATATGATAAATAAACAGTAAAATCATAAAGAGCCATAAATGGAAGAACTTCAACTCTTGCTTGAACAGCAAAGCGCGCATTTAAATTCGCTTTCGCAAACTATGGCAGAAGAACAACGCATATTGAACGAAGGCTTTATTGAAGTGAATCATTTACATCGCGTGACGGAACAAAAAACATTTTTGCTTTCAGCACTCGATCACGCTGAACGAAAACGCCAGCAATTAAATGAAACGCTGAAAATAAATGCGCCTTATACTGACCATAAAAGACTGGCAGTATTATGGAGCCAAATTAGTCAATCTGTTGAACGTATTCGTGATTTAAATTCGCATAACGGATTTTTACTGAAACAACATATTGAATTGAACAGTCAAGCAATCGCTTTTCTGAAAACTCACCATAGCCCTTCTCTTTATGGGGCAGACGGCCAGGCTCGTCGTCATTCAACGCTATCAGGCCACAAGATCAGCGTTTGATTTATCCGATTACTGCCCAGCAGTAAGCTCTACAGACCTCTTGGTTTATTGGCAATGATAAGGGGTCTGTTTCTGTATATTTATATTTTACTTTCTTATAGAAAAGAAAATGATTCTCATTATTATATTTAAGTAGTGATATACCAAATTGGAATAATCCACCAGCAAGAATAAGCTCAAAAACACGACCTCCCCAGGGAGTGGTTTTAGAATAACAATAAAAATAACGAATATTTATTGAAAGTAACCCCCATTTAATTAATAAATAAAAAAACATCAAATAATTTGAAAGATGATAAATGGTGCAAGCTTATATTACTCATAACTCATCGTGAATGTTGCTGTCGCATTCACTGTCCCTTCTTTAACGCGACCATAGCGATAATAACGCGCTTTCAATGGAATAGTGGCAGGCCCTTCTGTTCGCGTTTCGATATATCCAATTTTTTTACCCAGGGGAATAGGTATTGACTTCTTACCATCCAAAATTTGAATACCAAGACCACTGGCTGAATAGGCATTAGGATTAAGTTTGATAACCCCGTTTTGCGGATCATAAGCTCCCTGCGAACCCGCCTGCAAAAGCATATTAACTTTGATACGTGCGTCACAATTTAACGGAATAGCAAATGCCCTTTCTGCGGCCGTAGAACCCAATTGGGGTAACTGCGTACTCGTTATGGGTTCCAATGCAACCGGAATGGGGTTGTTATCAAAAGCACAGGATCGCGACTCAACGATGATATTGCCCGTGCTGAATTGCCCTGCTTCGATAAACTTACCGGAACCACTTTCCCCCCTATTTCGTAACGTTACCGTCGCATTTGCCACCGGCTGGGAAGGATATTGGCCAGGTCTCACTTGACCGATACGGTAAAATACCAATGCAATGCCAACACTGATCCTTCCTCCCTGATCTCGTAAGGCAACCGTTTTAAGTACCGTACTGTTATTATTTCCCCGGACATATTTTCTATCATAAGGATCACCCGTCAGACCTCGAATCGCATACCCAATGCCACTATTTCCCAACAGAAAAATTTTTCTGCCATTAATGATTTTTGACGATGCGCCATATGCCTTGATACCAAGAACAGCTTCAATGTTGTCCAGAGACTTTCCTTGACAAGTAATCATCGGGCTGGCATCCATCCTCAATCTGTTATCCGATTTTTCCAGTTCTTGGCCTACCGGTGTATCGGCGGGAATGGATATCTTATAGGGATTCAATGTCTGAGCAGGGGCAGTGCAAGTCACATCGGTATAAGCGTACCCTGTGCAGGAAGACAAAAATATTGGTACAAATAGCAACCATGAAGAAATTGATACATTCACAAGTAATCCCTTTATCATTTATCGTTATGTCGAGCTTCTATACCCGTCGTCTTTCAAGATGCGTCTTATATCTCCCCGTACAGCGGGGAGATATAAACACGCTCATTGGTTTGCAAACTGCAACTTGAAGTTGGGTTGGTATATGCTGATTTACCTTGATGGATGACAATCCGCCTTTATTGAAACCACCATAGCTTTACTTTTCGGCAACAGAAAATGTGCCTTGCATTGTTCAAACTGACCACCTCCCCATTGGACTGACAATTGGCCTTGTTCTGGAACCCCGCCGAAATAGACTTCTCCCCCGTTACCAACAATGCCTTGGTTTACGGCCAAAGGATGGGCGTTATTTTCCTCATTCAAAGTCGCTATTGCGCCAAAAGGAATCGGTTTGCCCTGATAAGCTAGGTTGAACAACACCCTGTGACCGATCCGGGTTTGGAAATCCGCTAAAACCATGGCGCCCTGTGTTGGGATCACCGTCTGGATATTCGATCCAATCTCCACCCCTTCCCCAAAAGAGTCCGGTGACAAAGCGATACGGTTACGGTGATAAGGGCTGACATAAGGTAGTACAGCGTAACCTTGTCCATCCGTTTCCACACCGTTATAGCCTGTAACCTTAACGCCAGCAGCCCCCGATGTTTTGACCAAAACCAGCGTCTCACCCAGCGGTTGCGATAAAGTCAGCCCATGACGATGGGCAACTACACCTCCCCTAAGGCCATAGCTCATTTGCCGGGAGTTATCACTATAGTGATACCCGCCAGACAACACACCATAGCAACCTTTATAGCTAAGGTTTATATTACCGCTACTGTCCTGACCGTGATTACTATGACTTTGTTGCAGGGAGTAGTTCAGCCTACCTAACGCCGTACCATTTAATCCAACCGACTGGTTGATGTCTCCCCGACGGTTTTGATTGATACCGTAAGTTACCCAGCTCCCTGACAGCCAACGGGCGAGCGGGATCTGTACATTAAACGCCAGTTGATTATCCCTCCTTGAGCGGCCTTGATCCCTGTTCTGGGCGTAATTCAGGGTGTAATGAATATTGGAATAACTGACACCGTACCCAATATTCAAACTGCGTGTTGTACTTCTATCTTCCCGATTATTCTGCAAATAACCGGAAAAATAGAGGCTGCCGTAATCTGACAAGCTCTGGCTCAATGTGAATTGAAATTTATGTTTATTTTGATTTGATGGTTCATCATCATACATCGCCCTGTTATTGACATCCTGAAATTCATAAAAATGCGCTGAAGGGTAATAATGACTGGTCAGGGACACGCTCGTACCCGTCTGTTCGAAGTCTTTGGCGTACTGTGCCCGATAGACCCAGCCCCGTTGTTGGCGCTGATTGATAGCATTAACTTGTGACTGGGTGATATCTAATGCCAACGATCCCCAGTCACCAAGGCTGTATCCTATACCCACGGTATACGCCTGATATCTTGAGGACAGCAACATACCGCCATACATTGTTGTTGCATATGGCAGACCGTAATAAACCTCACTCTGCATAAAGAATGGCTGATAGTCATTGGCATGCGAATTACGGTATTTTCCCGCAGTAAAACTGTATTTGAAGCGTCCTTCCCTCAACATAACCGGAATTGATGAAAATGGCTGAACAAAATGGCGTTCACGGCCATCAGCTTCCCGGATCATAACATCCAAATTCCCCCCAGAAGAGGTTGGATAAAGATCATCAATGACAAAAGCGCCAGGTGGAACATTGGCCTGGTAAATGATGTAGCCGTTTTGACGAATAGTGATCTGCGCATTGCTTTCTGCGATCCCCCGTACCACTGGGGCAAACCCCCGTTGACTATCCGGTAGCATGTTATCATCCGACATCAAGGTGACCCCTCGAAAAGCAAACCCACTAAACAGATCGCCTGATGTATTTGTTTCACCCACCACGAACTGGCTTTTTAGGGCATGGATATCACGCTGCAACGAGGTACTCAGGTTTTCCCAACGGGATTTGTCATCACTGTTATCACGATGATGTCTGCCAAAATTTCGATAATAGGTGGAATAATTTCGTAAGCGCCAGCTTCCCCAATTTAATCCACTACGCAGATTCATATAGACATTATTCGTACCTGAATTTTCCCCCCAAGTGTTAACACCACTGAAATCATAACTGGCCCATAACGCGGGTTCACCTGACTGCCAAAGTGACGGATCAATCGCATCATGGGCGACTATTGTCATCGCCGCCTGGGGAACAGTGATCAGCAGAGTTTGTTGGCTCAGTTGTAGTGATGAACTGGCATAAGGAATAACATCAGCGAGATCAGATAATGGCGCTTCTGGCTTCAAACCCTGAAAAGCAGATACATTAACCCCCCAGTCAACTAATTGTTGAACCGACAAAACAGGCTGTAGTTTTTTGCCTGCCCCGATCACAAATTGGATATCCTGTGTGCCTTTGTCCTGATCATTGACACGGATAGCAACCCTGTACGTTCCCGGCGCACTGCCACCTTTTTCGGCAAAATAACTTAAGTCCGGCAGAGGAGCGGATGGATCATCGACTTCCAAGGCATTTAAATCAAAATATTCACTGGCATACCCAACGGTCGGCACCAGCAGCAACATGACAACCAACAATAACCGTCTACAGACAGCAAGAATAATCAAGCTCATGACACCAGGCATCTTTTAACTGGTAAGTGATTACAGGGGTGATAATGTTTGGTGCTGAGGTTCAGTAACGCCACCATAATCATTGATGGCTCTCCAGCTAATGCTATCACCAGAGCCTATGGGTAACGGCCATTGCCGACGGCCAAACGGCGCCACCATGCCAGCCTCTGGTAACGCATTTTCCCCAAGTTTAATGTCATAAAAAGTGATATAAAAAGGCGTGGGATTTTGCACCGTCAACTGCCCTGCCTGACGGGAAAAAATGAGTTGTTGGTAAGCCATCGCCGCGAGTTGTTCGGTCAATCCCGCTGGACGATAAAAAAGTTTTATCCGGTTTTTCAGCGAGATCAACAAACGATTTGATTCCTCTTTTTTCAAGGCAGGAATGGCCTTAACATTAAACCAAAAGAGTGATTCACGATCCTGCGGCAGTGTGTTATCCATTAAAACAATGCGCAGACGATTTTCCTGTTCACCATCCAGACGAAATAAAGGTGGCGTGACTAAAAAGGGGGCTTTGTGGTCAGTAGATCCGACCGTTGGGGTAAACATATCGACCCAAGACTGGATCAGATAGACATCATTTTTGCCATCATTGATGACTGAAATCGCGACTTCACGTTGTGAGGCTTCATAGATCACACGGGTACTACTGAGGGCTATTCCTGCATGGGCGGGAATGGCAAGAAGAAATAATAGCCCAATTAAAAGACATTTTGACATAACGATATATCCCTACATAAATTCAAAACAAGGGATATTCCCACCCAATATGGCAGGAATATCACAGATACCCTAAAAAGAAAAAATGAAAATGTAAGGAATCGGAATTAATCGTATTCTACAGTAAATCCTGCTCCGGCCTGAACCAGACCAGATGTAATTTTATCTTTTGTCGCGACATACTTAGCAATAAAGTGCAATTCTTTAGTCGTATCTCTAGCCCTTAAGGTATCAACTGCCACAACTGAATCCCCTATGCCGATTTGCTCCCCTGAAGACTTATAAATGCCAATGCCTATCCCTTGGGCAGAAGATCCCGGAGCGCTATTCTTTAATATCTTGCGATTGTCATTATCTGAGTAACCCGTAAATCCAACTTTTACTGAGGAATCATTCGATGACTTACAATGGGTTAGTTTTATTATAAAACGTGTATCACCTTTAGTGTCACCTGCTTTGGAAAAATCCCCCACCCCAACGTCAGCCATAGAGACATTGCCACTATCACCCGCTACAGCCGAAGAACAGGTTCCTTTAGTCACTTTACCGGTAAAATTAATATTGCCATAATTACTAATAGCAAATGCAGAAACGATCATAGAACTCCAAATTGCCACGACACCCACTGATTTCACTAATAACTTCATTTCTTTTTCCATTTATATATTATGTGTATAAAATTTATCAAAATGAAAATATCTTCGATTAAAAGATCAGAAGATATATAAAAAAATAAACAACAATTTTAAAGCGCTATATTTTAGCATTTAATAAATACACCACTAATATCGGGTATTATTAACAAATATATCCCTGATGATAAAAAAAGGGAAAGGAGATATATCTACCCCTATTTTAGATCACTATCATCCAAACATCAGTCGCTAATTTTTAATATTTTTCTGCTAATCATGCGATTATATATTTATAAAAATCACTCAATTTTTTGGTAAAACACCATCCCGCTTGTGACAAATAGGTTATCTTTTATACTGCAGAGAGAGAATGTCCATACCTAAAAATACACTCACACTCTCCATTTCCTACATTGTTATTATAAATTTAGCTTATATCAACATATTGTATGAACAAGAATAATAAAACCCCTATTTTCGGAGGAGCAAAGATACACTAACTCATTTTGTCATTAAAATTGTTATTAACTATTTATTAGAATTTATCAATAGTTAAAATCTATCAAAATACGTACTTAGAGCGCCATATCCCCACCGCCTTCCAAGATGCGTCTTATCTCTACTTCACAATAGTTAATTATTTTGTCGAAACGTGAGAGCCTAACTAGAATAAGTAAATTGCGACATGCATTCAGGCAATCAATAGCCAAAATAAATATTATCACCCCAAATTATGTCTATGAGCCGTGAGATGAAAAAAGATTAATTGATTTTTAATCCCCTGATAATGAGGGGAAGTTTTAAAAAATAAATTTTATACTCGATAAACTTCAAGTTGTAATCCGCAAAACGGAGCAAGGCCTTATATTTCCCCGCTGCGCGGGGAAATATAACACGCATCTTGAAGTTGGGTTGGTATATGTACTCAATCGATAAAAAGGTGATCATCGAAACGATCACCTTTTTTCTTGTCAACACACGGTACTTGTCGATAACTATCTTGTACCACCAATCGTTGCCGTCATCCTGATTTGACGGTTATCGGTGATTTCAAGGTTGGACAGTACAACCAATCGAGGCAATACCCGACGCAAGAAACGAGACAACAGAGGACGAAGTGCATGGTTGACCAAGAGTACTGGAGGCGCACCCAACATTTCCTGACGCTCCAATGCCTCTGCCGCCTGACGCTCCAGACTCTCTGCCAGGCCAGGCTCCAACCCGCCGCCATTTTGCAATGCCTGGAGCAGCAATCTTTCCAACCCGGCATCCAAGCCTATGACGTTAATTTCATCCGCACCTGGGAACCATTTCTGGGCAATCGCCCGGCCAAGTGCAATCCGGATCACGGCAGTCAATTCATACGGATCTTTCTGTACCGGAGCATGTTCTGCCAAGGTTTCGATAATGGTTCGCATATCGCGGATCGGCACTTGTTCCGCCAGCAGGTTTTGCAAGACCTTATGCAAGGTTGTCAGGCTCACAACATCAGGAATAAAATCTTCCGTTAATTTTGGCATTTCCTGACTGACGCGTTCAAATAATTGCTGCGCTTCCTGTCTTCCAAACAGTTCACTGGAATGCTGGGATAACAAATGGTTTAAGTGAGTGGCAACAACAGTGCTGGCCGCCACAACGGTATAACCTTGGACTTGCGCCTGCTCCCTTAAGCTGTCATCAATCCAGACCGCAGCCAGACCAAAGGCCGGATCGGTCGTCAAGTCACCTTGCAATTCCCCCACCGCTCCCCCCGGATTAATCGCCAACCAACGTCCCGGATGGGCTTCACCCCGCCCAATTTCTACGCCTTTCATCATGATACGGTAGCTGGCCGGTGCCAATTCAAGGTTGTCACAAATATGCACGACAGGTGGCAGATACCCCACTTCTTGGGCGAATTTTTTGCGAATACTGCTAATACGGCCAAGTAATTCACCGTCTTGGCGAAAATCCACCATGGGTATCAAACGATAACCCACTTCCATTCCCAGTGGATCTTCCAGTTGCACATCTTCCCATGAGGCTTCTGCGGTTTGTTGCTGCTCTTCCACCGCTTTCATCTCTTCATGTTGTGTCACCCGCGGATTTTTGTCTTTGCGCAATAAGAAATAACCCACGCCCGCTAAGGCCGCCGTAAATAACAAGAAGACGAAATTAGGCATTCCCGGCACTAAACCCAACAGGCCGAGGACACCCGCACTTAACATCAATACCTTGGGGTTGTTGAAAAGCTGGGTCACCATTTGTTGACCAACATCTTCATCCGTCGCGACGCGAGTGACAATAACCCCCGCTGCGGTGGAGATGATTAATGCCGGTAACTGGGCAACCAATCCATCACCAATGGTCAGCAGGGTATACGCTTCTGCGGCATCCCCCAAAGACAACCCGTGTTGGGCAACACCCACGATCAGCCCACCAATGATATTAATCACCAATATCATCAATCCGGCAATCGCATCACCGCGCACGAATTTGCTCGCACCGTCCATGGAACCGTAAAAATCCGCTTCCTGTGTCACCTCGGCACGACGATTTTTAGCTTCATCTTCGCCGATTAACCCGGCATTTAAATCAGCATCAATCGCCATCTGTTTGCCAGGCATTCCATCCAGTACAAAGCGCGCACCGACTTCGGCAATACGCCCTGCACCTTTGGTAATCACCATAAAGTTAATCAGGATCAAAATCACGAAGACCACGATGCCAATGGCAAAATTACCGCCAACCAGAAAGTGACCGAAGGCTTCCACAACCTGCCCTGCCGCGGCAGATCCTGTGTGCCCTTCCATCAGGATAATTCGCGTGGAAGCAACGTTGAGTGACAGGCGCAATAAGGTCGAGAACAACAAAATGGTCGGGAATGCGGCAAAATCCAGCGTCCGGCGGGTGAACATGGCCACCAGCAAGACCATAATGGACAGTGCGATGTTGAAGGTAAATAGCAGATCCAACAGAAATGGTGGTAACGGCAATACCATCATCGACAAGATCATGAGGATCAATACAGGCCCCGCAAGCATTTGCCACTGGGAGCCTTTTATATTCCCCGATAAACGAAGTAATGAGGCCAGATTAGCCATGACGATTATTTTCTCCAGCAAAATCCAGTGCTGGCGGCACTGGCAGATTTTCAGGTTTTTTCGGTTTCAGGCCACCTTCCTGTTTCCAACGTTTCAATTGGTAAACCCAGGCAAGCACTTCTGCGACCGCAGCATAGAGCGCCGCAGGAATAAAGCCGCCGATCTCAGCATGACGAAACAGCGCCCGTGCCAAGGGCGGGGCTTCCAGTAATGGAATGCGATTTTCTGCACCCATTTCTTTAATGCGCAAGGCAATGAGTCCGGCTCCTTTTGCCAATACTTTGGGCGCACTCATTTTTTTGCTGTCATATTGCAAGGCAACGGCATAATGGGTCGGGTTTGTGACAATAACGTCCGCCTTCGGCACATCCGCCATCATGCGCTTACGCGCTGCCGCTCGCTGTTGTTGACGAATTCTTGCCTTTACATGCGGATCCCCTTCTTGCTCCTTAAATTCATCCTTGATCTCTTGACGGGTCATTCTCAATTTTTTCAGGTGGCTGCGGATTTGATAAAGCACGTCAAACGCCACCATGGGGATCAGCATAAATAAGACAATATAGCTGGCAAAAATCAGCATCATCATGGCATCGCTCAGTGCTATCAACGGATGTTGACCCGTCAGGTTGAGCATGGCGGGCCAATTAAGCCAGATAAATAAAGCCGCACCACCTCCCACGAGTGAAGCTTTCAAGATGGCTTTGAACAGTTCCGCCAACGCATTCATGGAGAAGATTTTTTTCAAGCCAGAAATGGGATCCAGCTTAGTCAGGTCAAATTTGATGGATTTTGAGCTGAAGATAAGCCCGCCCATTAGCGCTGGCGCACCAAGGGCAACCAAGACTAATCCGGCAAAAACCGGCAACAATGCCCAAACCGCCTGTTTGAGTAACCGGCCGACTTGTTGCACCATCTGTTTGTCATTACTGACCATGTTATGGTCGAAGTTGAACCCTTCAAACACCATCAGGGAAAGTTCATGGGTGATCGATTGTCCGCTCATCCAGAGCAGACTGACTCCTCCCGCTAACATCAGGATTGAGGTGAGCTCCTTGGAACGCGCAATTTGCCCCTCTTTGCGAGCTTTTTCCCGTTTATGGGGCGTGGGTTCTTCGGTTTTTTCGAGATCGCTATCTTCAGCCACAGCTTTCCTTGGTGAGCTTGCGTGATTACCTGCAGGAAATTTGCCTTTAGGAAAGGACAAATAAAATTGTGCTAAGCATGACAAAAGCCCAGAAATTCAATGGCGGGAACACTGCAAAATTTACGAGGGTATTTGAGGCATTATGACAACTATCTTGAAGAGAGATGGCTGGTGACAGCCATCTCTACACGTTTTTCAATCCGTTTTAACGGGCGCCTTAATATCAATATTATCGGCATTCACATCATGGATATGTTCTTTCGTTAGACGGTAGACAACCGGACTAAGAAAGGCAATCGCTATCAGGTTGGGGATCGCCATCATGGCATTGAGGGTATCCGCCAGCAACCAGACAAACGACAACGACTGGGTGGCACCAATCGGCAAGGCGATGATCCAAACAATACGGAAAGGGATTATGGCTTTTGGTCCCAACAAATATTGGATACATTTCTCACCGTAAAAGCTCCATCCCAAAATGGTTGTAAAGGCAAAAATGGCCAAAGCAACAGCAACGACATAGTTGCCACCTGGGATCACTGATGAGAAGGAAGCCGCGGTCAGGGTGGCGCCGGTTTGGCCGGTCAGCCAACCACCCGTGATAATAATGGTTAAGCCGGTAATGGAACAGACAATAATCGTGTCAATAAAGGTCCCCAGCATCGCAATTAATCCCTGCCGGATGGGGTTTTGGGTTTTTGCCACGGCGTGGGCAATAGGTGCACTTCCCATGCCCGCTTCGTTAGAAAATACACCACGGGCAATACCAAAACGGATCGCCGCCCAAACGGCTGCGCCGGCAAATCCCCCCTGTGCCGCAACGGGAGTGAAAGCCGATTTGATGATTAAAACAAATGCATCGGGAATAGCTGTAAAATTGAGTCCCAGGACAATAATACCTGCCCCAAAGTAACCGACAGTCATCACAGGCACTAGCTTACCGGCAACATCAGCAATGCGCTTGATGCCGCCAATCAACACGGCACCAACCAAAACGACCAATATCCCGGCTGTGATGGTTTTTTCAATCCCGAAATTACTTTGCAACACATCAGCGACAGAGTTGGCTTGCACGGTATTGCCGATACCAAAACCGGCAATACTGCCAAAGAAGGCGAAAAGTGTTCCCAGCCAAACCCATTTTTTTCCCAGGCCATTTTTGATGTAATACATCGGGCCACCAACGTAATTCCCGTTTTTATCGGTTTCACGAAAGCGTACCGCCAGCACCGCTTCTGAATATTTCGTCGCCATACCCACCAATGCGGTCATCCACATCCAGAACATAGCGCCAGGCCCGCCCAAAACAATGGCGGTTGCCACTCCTGCGATATTTCCAGTCCCGATTGTCGCTGACAGTGCTGTCATGAGTGCGTTAAAAGGTGAGATTTGGCCGTCACCTCGTTGTTCATTTTTTTGAAAGAGTAATTTGAACCCCATGCCTAATTTACGGATCGGTAAGAAGGACAATCGGATTTGCATGAAGATACCAATACCCAACAACCCAATTAGCATGGGAACTCCCCATACTACCCCGTTTAGTGCACTTAACCATTGTGTAATCAATTCCATATACACCCCCGGCATTTAACATAACAAGTTGGCAACAAAATTATTTCAATTAAATAAAGAGCATTTTGGGAAAATAAGCGAGGATTAATTGAGTCTCTTTGGCAAGAAAAAATCGATACTGTGAGTTGAGTCACTCGTTATGGTTAACCTTTATCAATCTTATTAATAATCATTCTTACGACATCACTTATCCTGATATCCCCTCTCCGAAGCCAGATTTTTATCTCGACATTAAATAAATTAAAGATTTTTTATAGTAAATAAATAGGTATTATTTGCTTAGAAATAGTTTCAAGTGAAACAAAAGGATTATCTGTGGCAAGAATCGGTTACATCAGAGTGTCAACAAATGACCAAAATAGTGATTTACAAAGAAATGCGTTAGTCGGTATTCACTGTGAGCTGATTTTTGAAGATAAAATCAGCGGGAAGACGGCTAATCGACCAGGGCTAAAACGCGCCTTAAAACATCTTAAGCCGGGTGATACGCTGGTGGTCTGGAAACTGGATCGGCTGGGGCGCAGCGTGAAAAACCTGGTCACGCTGATTTCAGAATTGCATGAACGCGAAGTGCATTTTCAAAGCCTCACTGACAGTATTGATACCAGCACGGCAATGGGGCGGTTTTTCTTTCATGTGATGAGTGCACTGGCAGAAATGGAACGTGAACTGATTGTAGAAAGAACGAATGCAGGCTTAGCCGCGGCACGGGAGCAGGGGCGAATTGGCGGGCGACCGGTGATATTTACTGAAGCAGATCGACAACAAGCCGCCAGATTACTGAGTAAAGGGCATAGCCGGAAGCAGTTGTCGATTATTTACAATGTATCGTTATCAACGATTTACAAGTATTTACCAGTAGGGAAAGTGGTTAATTAGTTTATAAAAGATTTTATCAAATTAACCCACTCTGTCGGCTTTTCCATTTACACTGCATGGCCGCTATTGATTTCTTTGTACGTACTATTGTTAATATTTTTATAAACATCACGTACCCGATAAGGCGGGATTAACGTGTCATTGTTTAACCCAATCACCAACGTGTCTTTATCTATTTGAATAAGATGTTTTTTTATATCTATGGATAACCCCAAAGCAATACGTTTGGCTATCCCTTTTTCTGCCGGTTGAGCGCAGATCCGCTGTAGGGTTTCATATCCCAGTGATGAGATAAATTCAGGGCTTAAGGCATGTGACAAAGCGAAAGCCATTGCCGATGCATGATCATTCAATTCCAAATGCAACCAGGTATTGAATATCAATTGATGGCGCGGATCATCATTTGTCGCCCACGGTGCAGTCAGTATTAATTTATCGATAAGATTCGGGTACTTAGCGGCGACCACCGCTGCGACCTCCGCTCCCAAAGAAACCCCCACCAAATCAACAGAAATGTGACTGCTATCTTCGATTACGGCAGCAACTTGCTCCGCCAGATGCTCAATGGTTAATGTTTCTGGTGGCAGTTCAGAATTCCCACATCCGGCATAATCAGGCATGATAACGATCCGGTCACGGCTAAATGCTTTTTTTATCTCGCCAAAACTACTGTTACCACTGCTATTTGTGCCATGCAGAAAAACAATGGGGTTTTTATTACTTTGCGGATCTTCTGAAAATTCCTTACGGTAAGAAATCAATGAACCTTTTAACTTAATGGCCTTATCAATCGATTTCACAATATTGCCCCTGCATTATCTGAATTAATGTGTTTTTATACACTAAGTCACATAGATAACGCTGTGATCTAATCTTCTTTTCGATATCAGGCCGTCAAAACAGGCGCCTGGGTCAGCCATCCTGCTCACCCAAGCGCACTTAAAGTATCAAGACTCTGTTCGTTAAAACAATGACACTCGTTATCAAAAACCTAAACTATCCAACAAATCATCAACCTGTGCCTGGTTGGTAATCACACCCGCACCATTTTGGTTAACCTGAGGACCGTTAAGCAGGCTGTCGTTCTCTTTTTTCGCTTTAGCCATCTGGTCGGAAGGCATATTTTCCATCAATACCATGACCAACTGTTTTTCCAGCTCCTGAATGACTTCCATCATCCGTTTGATCACCTGCCCAGTCAGATCCTGAAAGTCTTGCGCCATCATAATCTCCAACAATTGGGTATTGGTAAATGAGACATGCTCAGGCACGAGATTCAGATAATTTCTCGTATCTGTGACCAGTGAACGGGCATCGGTCAGATCCAAATTTTTAGGATCTGCAAACCACTCATCCCAACGTTGGGTCAAGGCTTTGGCAGACACTTCCAATTCGTTCTGGCGGGGCTGTGCGACTTCTACGCAGTTCAGGACTCTTTCCGCCGCTTGTGCCGTCATTTGGACAACGTAATTCAATCGTTCTCTCGCATCGGGGATAGCTTCAGCCGCCTGAGCGATAGTTTGATCCAATCCCAGTTCACGTAAACTATCGCGTAGCATTCTGGTTAACTGCCCAATACGGCTAATTATCTCACTGGTTGAGATCGCCTCATCTCTCGGCATGACTGGATTTTCACTCATTTTGTCTCCTTAGAGCCCCAATTTTTCAAATATTTTATTGAGTTTCTCTTCCAACGTGGCCGCAGTAAACGGTTTCACGACATAACCACTGGCCCCGGCTTGTGCTGCTGCAATGATGTTCTCTTTTTTCGCCTCTGCCGTGACCATCAGGACAGGTAAGGCAGCCAGTTGTTCTTCACTGCGAATGGCTTTCAACAATTCAAGGCCATCAATATTTGGCATGTTCCAGTCAGAAATAACAAAATCAAATTCAGCAGAGCGAAGTTTAGCCAACGCTTCCGCGCCATCTTGTGCTTCATCTACATTGTTGAATCCCAGCTCTTTGAGTAGATTGCGCACAATTCGGCGCATAGTTGAAAAATCATCGACGACCAAAAATCTTAGATCCTTACTTGCCATAAAAACTCCTTGGAATTTCACTTATCCAGCAGCACAGCGCTGCAAAAGTTAACATCAAATATAACTACCAAATACAACGACTAAATACGAACCGATTGCCCCACGCTGATTTTAGCCAGCATCGTTTTACTGATTTTTTGCAGATCCATGACTTCATCCACCGCCCCCAACTGGATAGCGGCACGTGGCATTCCAAATACCACACAACTTTTTTCACTTTGCGCCAATGTGTAAGCGCCTGCCTGCTTCATTTCCAGCATCCCCGCAGCGCCATCATTGCCCATACCGGTTAAAATAACGCCTACAGCATTACGCCCGGCGTGTTTAGCAACGGAACGAAACAGAACATCAACAGAAGGACGATGACGATTCACTGGCTGGGTGTGGGTTATCATGATTTGATAATTGGCCCCGCTACGGCAAAGTTCCATATGGCGATCACCAGGTGCAATATAGGCATGCCCTGGCAGGACGCGTTCTCCATCCTCTGCTTCTTTTACCGTGATCTGGCTCAGTTTATTGAGCCGTTCCGCAAAAGAACGTGTGAAACCAGGGGGCATATGTTGAGTGATTAATAAAGCCGGACTGGTGATCGGCAGGGGTTGCAGCAGGTTTTTGATGGCTTCTGTCCCTCCTGTCGATGCCCCTACTGCGATGAGTTTTTCACTGGATAAGAGTGGCTTGAAATGCAATGGCGCCATATTGGCAGATGCCGGCTCCGCAACACTGATTTTAGCTTGGGCGGCAGCCCGGATTTTTTCAGCAATCAGTTCGCTATAAGCCAGCATACCTTCACGAATACCTAATTGTGGCTTGGTTACAAAATCCACCGCCCCCAGCTCCAACGCCTTCAATGTAATTTCCGAGCCTTTTGCCGTCAGAGAGGAAACCATGACAACAGGCATCGGACGTAACCGCATTAATTTTTCCAAAAAATCAATGCCATCCATACGCGGCATCTCGACATCCAATGTTAATACCTGCGGGTTGTGCCTTTTAATTAAATCGCGGGCAACGAATGGATCTGGCGCACAGTCCACAACTTCCATATCCGGGTGACTATTGATAATTTCCCGCATGATTTGACGCATCAACGCCGAATCATCCACACAAAGAACAGTTATTTTATTCATGACCCCTCCTTGCCCGACTGACACCGTAAACGGTTTGTCCTTGCAAGTAGAACTCTCGGCTGATTTGAGTGACGTTTTCGGAATGCCCTGCAAAGAGCAAACCATCCGGTTTTAAGAAACTAACAAAACGACGCAATATCCTTTCTTGTGTTTTTTTGTCAAAATAAATCATGACATTACGGCAGAATATTGCATCAAACTTGCCTTCGAGTGCCCAATCAGAATCCAGTAGATTCAAATGTTGAAAACTCACCAGTTCAGTAAGTAAAGGACGAACCCTGGCATATCCTTCAAAGCGGCCTACCCCTTTGAAAAAATATTTTTTCTTTTGGCTTTCACTCAGATACTGTAATTCCTCCAGTCGGTAAACCCCCCGCCTGGCTTTTTCCAGTACACTGGTATCAATATCACTACCAATGATTTTTATTCGATTTGACCGATGCCCCAATGCATCACACAAAGTCATTGCAATAGAATATGGCTCCTCACCCGTTGAAGCGGCAGCGCTCCAAACGCGGTATGTTCCACCATTTTTTTTGCTGGCATGTGCCGCCAGAATAGGAAAATGGTGGGACTCCCTGAAAAATGCCGTGAGATTGGTGGTCAATGCATTGATGAACGCTTCCCACTCTTTACTGTGGCTGTCTTGTTCCAGAATTGACAGATATTGACCAAAATCATCCAGTCCTAATACACGAAGCCGCCTGACCAAACGGTTGTATACCATCTCACGCTTATTTTTTGCCAGTACTATGCCAGCCTGTTGATAGATAAACTGGCAGATGCGCTCAAATTGCGCATCCGACAAAGCATGCCGCTGAAACATAAAGTTCGGCAATGCGGTAGCATCAACGTCTGAAACTATTGAATTGGCTCTCATCTGACCTCAGCGTAGTTGGCTCACAGCATGCTCATCAGCCATGTTTAATGTAGCGGTCACCTGATTATCGTACTCATCTTCCAGGTTTTCAGGCAGTTCAAATTGAGCAACGGTTTTCACCAACATGTCTGCCTTGTCTTCAAGGGCAGCAGCGGCTGCGGCAGATTGTTCCACCAAGGCAGCATTTTGCTGGGTGACTTGATCCATCTGACTAACAGCTTGGGCAACTTGATGAATACCTCGGCTCTGCTCATCAGAAGCAGAGGCTATTTCTGCCATTAAATCAGTAACTTGATTTACCGATTTAACCAATTCATCCATCGTCTCGCCGGCATTATTCACCAGCGCTGAGCCTTGGTTAACACGATGGACAGATTCATCAATTAAGGTTTTGATTTCTTTCGCGGCTTCAGCGCTACGTTGTGCCAAGTCACGTACTTCACCGGCGACGACAGAGAATCCACGTCCCTGTTCACCAGCACGTGCCGCTTCAACGGCAGCATTCAGTGCCAGGATATTGGTCTGGAAGGCAATGCCATCAATAACGCTAATGATGGCGCTAATTTTCTTCGAACTTTTGGCGATTTCATCCATCGTGACCACAACACTTGTGGTCAGTTCGCCACCTTTTGAGGCGGTTTGGGAAGCCGATACTGCCAGTTCGCTGGCTTGGCGGGCATTTTCCGCATTCTGCTTAACCGTTACCGTCAGCTCTTCCATACTGGCGGCCGTTTCTTCCAGAGATGCTGCCTGTTGTTCTGTACGCGAAGATAAGTCCGTATTACCTTGAGTGATTTCTTGGATGCCAGAATACATCTGGTTGGTATTTTCACGCACAGCAGCAATGGATTTAATTAATGATGCCTGCATGTCGCGTAGCTTGCGGAAAATATCACCGATTTCATCATGGGTGAACACCGCAATTTCTTTATCTAAGCGCCCTTCCGCTACATCCTGGAAGCAGGTTTGCATATTCGAAAATGGCCTGAGCAGATTGCGTTTCAGCCAGAAATTGGCCGCTATTGAAACAACAAATACCATCAAGATGGCACCAAAGAACATGGCAATGGAGACTTTGTAGTAGAATTTCCCCTCAGAAACGGCTGAGCTGATGTTAGCGCCGAGGTACTGCATATAGTTGTTGTAGGCAACTTCCATCTTACGCTGGTGATCTTCGGTTGGTTGATCAAGGAAAGCCTGAAACTTCCCTTCATAAAGAAAAGTTTTTAGCTCTTTTAATGCGTTGATATATTCCTGATAAGCATGTTCAACCTCCGCCAATAAAGTTGCGCCATGGTCAGTTTGTTCCATTCGGGGGAGTGAGCTGAATTTGGCAAAACTTCGGTCTGCTTCATTTATCGAGCTTTTTAGTAACGCCTCCATTGCCTCTATCTGCGTTTGTGGCTGCCCCACCTTCTGAGCAATTGCGATTTTGTTCAGAGTATTACGCGTTTGTAACAATGCCGCCCAACTCAAACCAAGAATATCTCTTCGTTGAGTTCCCAGATCAATTCTTTCGATATATGTTTGGTCTGTATGAATTATTCCCAGAGACAACCCACTTGAAATAATTTGCATAACACAAAACATCATCAGTAACAGATACAAACTGGTTGATATGCGAAGCTTGCCTAACATGTAATCACCTCGTTTAACGGCTGCAGAGTGCAGCCGTGGTTATCGCTATTATTTTTTAGAATGTTTCCCAATTAGAGGGGTCTTCCACATTGCTGTCTTTCTTCAGCACGGGAGAATTTTTTTTATTAGCTGGAGGGGTCGATAAAACTTCATGTCTTCTTTTTTCAGGCTGCATCCTTTCTGCCTGCTCCGGTAACTGGAACATCGCAACTGCTTTGGTTAATATCTTGGCCTGCTCTTCCAATGCGGCGGCAGCGGCAGCAGACTGTTCAACCAATGACGCATTTTGCTGTGTCACTCTGTCCATTTCGGAAATAGCGACACCCACTTGCGTGATCCCTCTGCTCTGTTCATCAGAAGCCGATGCAATTTCCCCCATAATGTCAGTCACGCGGGTCACAGAATCGACAATTTTGTTCATGGTTTCGCCAGCACTTTCTACCTGTATGGAGCCGGTATCGGTACGGTTTACCGAGTCTTCGATCAGTGCCTTGATTTCTTTCGCCGCTTCTGCGCTGCGCTGGGCCAGGTTGCGCACTTCACCGGCCACTACAGCAAAACCGCGGCCATGCTCACCGGCACGGGCAGCTTCCACGGCGGCGTTAAGGGCGAGAATGTTGGTTTGGAAGGCAATTGCATCAATGACGCCAGTGATATCAGAGATTTTGCGGGAACTGTCTGCAATTTCATGCATCGTTTCTACGACATTGGCCACCACTTTGCCTCCCTGACGGGCGATTTCAGAGGCATTGTCAGCCAGGTTGCTGGCTTGACGGGCATTGTCGGCATTTTGTTTAACTGTTGCCGTCAACTGTTCCATGCTGGCAGCCGTTTCTTCCAACGAAGCCACTTGCTGCTCAGTACGGGAGGAAAGATCATTGTTACCCGCCGCAATTTCGCTGGTGCCGGTATAGATGGTTTCGGTGCTTTGATGAACACTTCTGACCGTATTGATCAGTTCTTCCTGCATGTGTTTCAAACCAACGGCCAGCATCCCCATCTCATTATTGCCCATGACGGTGATCGTCTGGGTCAAGTCCCCTCTTGAGAAGGATTTGATATTGTCCAGCAATTTGTGCAGCGGATCGATCAACGCCTTACGTAAGCCAATCCAGCTTATTGTCATCACCACACACAGCAGAACCATCACCAGTATCAGAGAAACAATGACATTGCTGTATGCTTTGTCAGCTTCCTGTGACACCTGTTCATAAAATTTTGCGTTCTGGGTTAAATAAACGTTAAATTCCGCATCAAATGCGTTCTGGTAATCCGTGGTTTTTTGCAGGAAAAATTCCTCAAATTTGTTGTTCGCCAGCATGTTATCTAGCGCTTTCAGCGCATTCAGATAGTCCTGGTGGGTTTGTTTCAAACGTTGAAGACTTTCTGGATCATAAAAAGACAGCCTTTCTGTCTGTTCATATTTTTCGAAGTGCCGTTCAGCACGGGCAATATTAGCTTTGGCTTCTGACAGGGCGTCATCAACTTTATAGCTACCTTCAACACCGCGAGCTTTCATCATGTACATGATGCCAACACGGTTCAGGTTATTACGGGCTTGCAACAGGTTAACCCAGCTTTCATCCAGATAGATTTGCTGTTCTCGCATTTTATCTATTAAATCAAATGCTTCCACATCATTCTTCAACCCTTTGAAGAACAATCCCCCGGAGATAATTTGCAAAGCACCAAACAATATGATGACTGAGATTAATCCCGTCACGATTTTCATTCGGTTAAACATGACTTCCCTTTTTTCATAAATTTCTATGCCAGTGTTATCGGCACACTTAAAGGGAACTTTACGTATAATTCTATAAATTGATTTTTTGCCGTATTTTTTTGATCTAGAACAAAAGGGCTGCAGTTTTTTTATTGAGCAGCCCCAAAACATCAATCTTTACATCAACCTTTGGCAACTGAATCAACCAATGCCATTTCTTCGCTGTTGAGAAGTTTTTCGATATCAACCAGGATCAGCATTCGTTCATCAATAGAGCCAAGCCCCGTGAGGTATTCTGTTGATAAAGTGACGGCAAATTCTGGCGCAGGGCAAATCTGATTTTCTTTCAGCGACAGCACGTCAGACACACCGTCAACCACAATTCCAACAACCCGGTTAAGCAGGTTCAGCACAATGACAACGGTATTGTCGTTATAGGTGACATCTTCCTGCGAGAACTTGATCCTCAGATCGATAATAGGAACAATCACGCCACGCAGATTGGTGATCCCCTTTATAAAAGCCGGCGTGTTCGCAATGCGGGTAACTTGGTCATAACCGCGAATTTCCTGTACTTTTAATATCTCAATTCCATACTCTTCATCACCCAAGGTGAAAACCAGATATTCCTTTCCGGCTGTTTCCCCCGATAATTTATTCAATTCTTCTATGGCTGACATGATGTTACCTTTTAGTGTGAAATATTTTTACCCTTCGCCTTTCAAGCCGCCTTTTTGTGGGCATACCCCAGCTTGAAATCTATTGGGTATCTCCTATTTGTTATTCGTCAATTCCGCTTTGCGCTCAGCCAATTGTTCATGGTTAAGTTTCTGCAAAGCAGGGATATCAATAATGAGTGCAACACTACCATCCCCCATAATGGTGGCCGCCGAAATACCGGGTACTTTGCGGTAATTACTCTCAATATTTTTAACAACGACTTGATGCTGCCCCACCAGCTTATCCACCAGCAAGGCATAGCGGCGTCCGGCACTTTGCACGATCACAGCGATACCTTTGGTCGGATCAGTGATCCCATTAGGAATATCGAATATGCGATACAGTTCAAGCAGCGGCAAATATTCCCCACGTACCTGCAATAATTTTTCATCACCCGCTAACGGATAGATATCTTCCTGTTGTGGTTGCAATGAACTGACGACGGCACTCAATGGCAGGATGAAAACTTCACCATTAACCCTGACTGACATGCCATCGAGTATTGCCAAAGTTAGTGGCAGCAAAATACGGATGACGGTTCCCTTCCCTTCCTGGAAGTTAATCTGAATTTGCCCGCCCATATCCTGAATGTTGCGCTTGACCACATCCATACCAACACCACGGCCAGAAACATCAGTGACCACTTCTGCGGTAGAGAAGCCAGGAGCAAAAATCAGCATAGCGACTTCTTCGTTGCTCATATTTTCACTGACGTTTAAGCCCTGGGATTGTGCTTTTGCCAAGATTTTCTCTCGGTTTAGGCCAGCGCCATCGTCAATGACTTCAATGCAGATATTGCCACCTTGATGCTCAGCCGCCAGAGTTAAATTACCCGTTTCTGATTTACCCGCCGCAAGACGTTTTTCAGGATTTTCAATACCGTGGTCAAGACTATTTCGCACCAGATGGGTTAGAGGATCGATAATCCGTTCAATTAAACTCTTATCCAGCTCTGTCGAACTACCAATCAATGTCAGTTCTACTTTCTTATTGAGTTTTCCAGCCAAATCTCGCACCAAACGCGGATAACGGCTAAAAACGTATTCCATTGGCATCATGCGAATTGACATGACAGATTCTTGTAAGTCACGGGAATTACGCTGCAATTGAGCCATACAACTCAACAGTTCACTGTGTTTGGTCGGTTCCAGGCCGTTACAGTGTTGAGCCAGCATAGACTGAGTAATAACCAATTCACCCACTAAATTGATAAGCTGGTCAACTTTTTCAACGGCAACACGAATACTGGATGATTCTGCACGTTGGCGTGGCGATCCCGCGGCCGGGCGTGGCGCTGGCCGCCCAACTTCATGTACATCTGTTTTTGGCGGGGTATTCGTTGGCTGTGAATGAGTTGCAGCTATTTTATCTGTTGCTGTAGTGGTATCTTCTGCTGTATTACGGTCTTCTGTGCTATTTTTTGCCGAAATTTTTACTGTATCCGGTTTTACAGCAGGATCTTGTTCCGTTTTAGCATTCGCACTTTCCGGCTGAGATCCCTTTGTTGGTAAGAAAGTGATTTGCTCCGGCTCAATGACAAAGCACAACACAGCCGTAATATCATCTTCTGTCGCAGATGTTATCAATGAGGCTTCAAGACTGTTGGTTGTCTGTTCTACATCATAAATCTCACCAAGATGTCCCAATTCATCCTTCATTAAACTGACTTCGCGTTCTTTCAATCCAGACAAATGAACACGTATCTGTCCATGGTTGGATTTGTCGGCTGAAGAAGGTTTCTCTTCCGGCTGTGTTTCTTCGGACTGAATTGATGTTACTGCCTGTTTTTCCTCAATTTCATTTACAACATCTTCCGTGACAGGCTCAGCCTGAATTGCAGACAATTTTTCTTCTTGCTGCTCTTGCTGTAGTTCTAATGCAAGCTGACGCAGTGTCTCGCAGATATAATTGAATGTGTCTTCATCCGGCTCCTGGGAACTTTTATAGGCATCCAATTGTTGCTGCATAATATCTTTCGCTTCTAAAAACAGGTTGATAATGTCAATGGTCAAACGTATTTCATCACGTCTGGCGCTATCGAGCAGATTTTCCAGAACATGCGTGGTCTGTTGCAGCTTGGTAAAGCCAAAAGTCGCAGCGCCCCCCTTAATGGAGTGGGCGCTGCGAAATATTGCGTTTAGCTGTTCACGATCAGGCTCATCAGCATCAAGCAGCAATAAATGCTGCTCCATATCAGCCAATAGTTCATCTGCTTCATCAAAGAAAGTTTGATAAAACGCGGTAATATCCATCGTTCTTACTCTGTCATCTTGTTATCACTTGGCGGTTCAGCCATTGGCTGTTCCGATTTTATGATTTCATGTTTTATGATCACATGGGATTGCTCGGTGGGTTGTTGAGCCGTCGTTCCCTCATTTGAATCCATTCTGATGACTTCTTGCATATCCATACTATTGTTAGCAGTCATGGCGTTACCGCCACTGTTTTCCTGCTCAATCCGTTTTTCTGCATCTTTATTCAGTACAATGATGCTGATACGACGGTTAACCGGCGCATTAGGATCGATACCTTTTTGCATACTAACCGTGGATGCCATCCCCACAACCCGCAGAACTTTGGCTTCATCGAGTCCACCTATCAGCAATTCACGCCTTGATGCATTGGCGCGATCTGAAGAAAGCTCCCAGTTGCTGTAACCTCGCTGGCCATTGACATACTGTAAATTATCAGTGTGACCAGAAAGGCTAACTTTGTTTGGAATGTCGTTTAAAATTGGTGCAATAGCCCGCAAGATATCGCTCATATAACTTTCAACTTTTGCACTACCAATCTTAAACATTGGACGATTTTCTCGATCGATAATCTGGATGCGCAAACCTTCTTCCATCATGTCAATCAATAGATGGGGACGCAGCTCTTTAAGGCGAGGATCGGTAATAATCAATTGGTCAAGTTGTCGGTGCAACCGATTTAATCGGCGATTTTCTTCTTGAGTTTCAACGACATTGGATTGACGGGAAACTTCCCCATCCTGCTGAAAAACATCATCCCCTCCCCCTGGGATCGGGTTAGTGCTATCACTGCTTTTCGGGCCATGGTTAATAGCTACCTTCAAAGGGGTACGGAAATACTCGGCAATGCTGGTCAACTCCTGTGGGCTGGCTATCGATATCAACCACATCACCAGAAAGAACGCCATCATTGCGGTCATAAAATCAGCATAGGCAATCTTCCATGATCCGCCGGCATGGTGCGAGTCATGTTTTTTACGCTTCTTTATTCTGATGACGGAAACATTATTCGCTCTCATAATTATTCTTCAACTTCTTGTTGTACAGGAGATTTAACCCGACGAACATGTTCTTCCAGTTCTGTGAACGAAGGGCGATCTGTGAGGAATAATGTTTTACGACCGAATTCAACTGCAATTTGTGGTGCATAACCATGCAAACTGGAAAGCAGCGTCACCTTGATACATTGCATCATTTTGACCTGCTCGCTGCTGCGTTGACGAAGGAGTGTCGCCAAAGGGGAAACAAAACCATAAGAGAGTAAGATCCCAAGAAATGTTCCCACCATGGCATGTGCAATCAATCCCCCCAATTCCCCTGCCGGACGATCTGCTGCTCCCAAAGCATGGACAACGCCCATGACAGCCGCAACAATTCCGAATGCGGGCAATGAATCTCCTACCATTGCCAAACTCGTGGCGGGGGCTTCACTTTCCTGTTCGTAAGTCTCGATCTCTTCGTCCATCAAGGCTTCGATTTCATGCGGGTTCATGTTACCGCCGATGATCAGGCGCAAGTAATCAGTGATAAAATCCATCAAATGCTGATCTTTCAACAAACGGGGATACTGTGTGAAGATATCGCTCTGGTGTGGGTTTTCAATATCCCGCTCCAGAGCCAATAGTCCATTCTGGCGGGATTTGGACAACAGGCGAAACTGTAATGCCATGAGATCCATGTACATCGCCTTGTTGTATTTCGATCTGCGCAATATTTTAGGTAAAACACGCAGTGTTGCCTTTATCGCCTTGCCATTATTGCCTACGATAAAAGCGCCAATTCCCGCACCTGCAATAATTAAAAATTCCGCTGGCTGGTAAAGTGCGCCCATGTGACCACCGACAAGTAAGTAGCCACCAATTACCGCACCAAAAACCACGATATATCCTAAAAGTACTAACACGCGATATCCTTTAGCTAAGTTGGTGAGCAGATGGGATTTGAACAGGGAGAATTCATAAACAGAGAAGAGTGTGACAACAGGTTACAGAGTTTATGATCAAACCTGTAACCTGAATTTTACTTTCCCATTTAAATTCACACAGCTTGCTGAGCAAATCCATCCAGCAGTTGTGAATTAGTATCGGCAGGTTGAGGGGAAAGTTTACGTTTTTTTACTGCCCGCGAAGGGGGCTGACAGAGACTACAAACAAAGCTATTTACCGGTTGGTGGGCATGTGTGATAAAAGTTCCGCCACAGCAGCGGCATTGTGTTGGTTGTAACATCCCGCTGTCAACAAAGCGAACCAATGTCCACGCTCTGGTTAATGCCAAAACAGGCCCTTCTTCTCTCGCCGGAGGGCATTGTTCAAGATATAGACGATATGCTTTGACAACAGCCTCGACCCCTGCACAATGTCCACTTTTCAACAGAAAACGGTAAGCATTGTAGAACATTGACGAATGAATATTTTGTTCCCAAGTCATAAACCAATCCGTCGAAAAGGGGAGCATCCCTTTAGGCGGAGGGCTTCCCCGCAACTCCTTATACAACCGGATCAATCGGCCTCTACTTAGCTGAGTTTCACTTTCAAGCATTTGCAATCGTGCGCCTAAAGTGATGAGTTCCATTGCCAGTTGAATATCTTTCGCTTCCTGAACAATACTTTTTTCAACCATCTTTACGCTCTTTTCTTGATTGATGTGTCATCCTGGGCGGATAACTGCTGAAAAAGATGAGTAGACAGCAAGATACCTGTATGAATTTGTTGCAGATCGTCCACCCGTGATTCTTTAGTTAACTGCTGTACGGTTTCGTGATCTTCAAACCGAAAATGGCAAATCAGTTGGTTTGTTTCAGCTAATTTTACTAACTGAGGCAATGTCAGCTCGGCCAACGTATCAGCCATCGATTCACTAATACCTAAACGGAATATCGCAGATGCTTTCTCATGGTTAATTAGCCGTTGTGCCAAAAGCAAATACGATAAATTTATGTCATAAATATGTTTGAGCAATTCAGCCGTACTCATTTCTATATATCCCGTCCGATTACATGAAAAAATCAAATTAAGTGATCAAAGAATCACTCACGACAAAATTACCAGTAGCATGAGATTCAATAATCTCCGACATAACTGAAATATACATCTTTAGCCAGAGCAGTAACTGTCCTTTGTATTACTCTTGGGATCGCCCAATTTCTAAAATATTTCGGTAATGGGTTGTAAAAGTATTATTGCGTCATCTGGGTAATGCACTTGCCAAAATTGATTAAGAATATTCTTAATGCTAATTAACTTTACTCCTGAATCATCAACTTATACAACGGAGAATATATGTCATTTTAAATACTATGTGATCTAGATCACAAAACTAGTGCTTTTTATTATGATTCTAGCTCATTAACTATTCAAGCGATAAAAAACGGAAAATAGTCTACAATTAATAAGTTAAATTATTTAAATAAAAATATTAGTGACCGTTTTTGGTTTTACACGATCTATTAAACTTACAAATCCAAAATAACGATAAAAAATCCTTCCTTTAGTTAAATTATCAATATCACAATAAAATTTGCACCTTGATAATGCAGGTAGGCACTCATCTTCCACTATAACTTGATTTAGATCATAGTCATGCCAAATTTATTAATTATATGTGAATACTAGTTATTAAAAAGCTATCAGTCTGATCATTTTTAGTTTACGATCGCCCTATTTTCAAACAGAAAAAAAAGAACCCGTAGTCCCACTTTGAGTACAAACATTACACAGATCACAAAAATAAGATAAAATACAGTATGATATTGAAATAAAAAACATCTGTATCTTTTTCCTCCCACAAACCCAACTAGCAAGGCTTTGCTAATTAAGCAAAATTCAATCTGCTCCACGATCTACCAAGGATGTCTTACTCCATTACAATCAATAAATTTTACTAAACCAAACAAACACATAAACAGCCAGCTTGTGACATAAATTTAACTCAATGTCTGTTGCTGATTATTTCCTCGCATTGGCTAGCTTATACGCACAATAAATAAGAAAAATTAATAATTAAATTTTGCACTCACGACCAAAATGATAAGTATGGCAAATGTTTTGTGGGGTTTTTCAGAACAGACAAATCAGCAACTAGATTTTCAAACAAGGCGGCTTATTGACCAAAAATGAATTTGCTTAAATAACAAAAAATATAAAGATAAAATAATTCCCAAATGCAAATTTGGCAACAATATATTATTACATAAAACCCAATTAAAAGAGGAATAACGAGCCTAAATAAAAAATAAAATCAGATATGGAAACAGATATTAAAAAAGCAAATTATCCTATTTGGCTTTGGGGAAAAATAGCAATAAGGAGATTAAATTGACGATTCAAATAAAAAGAATAAAGGGCAAATGTAACTCTATTGCCTCCTTAATTTTATTTATATTGTGATAGACGATTCATGTTTAAAGAATAACATCAATACCTATTCTAAATATTTGTAAAAAGTTCGTCATGATGAGAGTCAGAATGTCATCCATCCCATATGGATTATTCCCTTAACCCATACAGAATAAGATATTAATTAATGAGAATTATTTACAACCATCCACCAAATCGATGAATGTAAAACCGCTTCATCATTTGAGCGATGATACAGTAGCTTATTAATGTCCCAATTAGCCATGGGAAATATTCCCAAGGTAGTGGTTGTAACCCAATTAGGTTACCAAATGGAGAGAATGGAATGTAAATACCAAGTGCCATTATTATTAGTGTCGTTAATAAAACAGGGAGTGCCGCGGTACTTTGTACAAAAGGAATTTTTTGTGTGCGTAACATATGCACAACCAAAGTCTGCGACAATAACCCCTCGACAAACCACCCGGATTGGAATAATGCCTGATGTTCTAGACTGTTAGCTGCAAATACGTACCACATAACAGCATAAGTCGTGATGTCGAAGATAGATGAAGTAGGGCCAATCCAGAGCATAAAACGCCCTATATTCTTTGCATCCCATTTACGGGGCTTTTTCAGAAACTCCTTATCCATTTTGTCCCACGGCAAAGACAGTTGGGAAATATCGTACATTAGGTTTTGTACAAGCAAATGAATGGCTAACATCGGTAAAAATGGAATAAATGCACTGGCAACCAATACAGAAAATACATTTCCAAAATTTGAACTGGCAGTCATATTTAAATACTTGATGATATTCCCAAACGTTTCCCTTCCCTTAATAACCCCCTCCTCTAATACCATCAAATTCTTTTCAAGTAGAATGATATCTGCTGACTCTTTTGCGATATCAGTCCCTGTATCAACTGAAATTCCAACATCGGCATCCCGTAATGCCGGCGCGTCATTTATTCCATCACCAAGAAAGCCAACAGTATGTCCATTATTTTGCAATGATTTTAAAATGCGTGATTTTTGCAGCGGGGTTAACTTACAAAAGACTGACCTTAATTCCACTTCTTTTGAAAGGTCTTCATCACTCATTAGTTCAATATCAGGGCCAATAAGAATATTTCCAGAATCTAAATCCACATCTCGACAAATTTTAGCCGTAACAACAGGATTATCTCCGGTAAGTACCTTAATCGAAACACCATTCTCCCTGAGTGCCGCAATTGCCATTGCAGCACTTTCTTTTGGTGGATCTAAAAACGTTAATAAACCTTGAAGTACCATGTCCTTTTCATCTGCAACAGAAAGAGGATGTTTCACTTCATCATGACTTAACTCCCGTGTCGCTAAGATTAACACCCTAAAACCTTGTTCGTTATAACTGCTAACTAATTCCATTACATTGTTACGGTTTTCTTCAGTGAGAGGAATAATTTTCTCCTTTATCCTTATATGGGAGCAAACTGATAGCATTTCCTCTGCGGCTCCCTTGCAGACCAATTGATAATTTTTAGACAAATCTTGTATAGAAATTGATAATCTGCGTCTAACAAAATCAAAAGGTAACTCATCAATTTTTCTGTAGCTGCGGAGGAAATCAAGGTCTGAATTGTCGCGTCCATACCTAACAATGGCCTGATCCATTAAATTTTTAGTGCCACTTTGATGAAAACTGTTTAGCCAAGCCCACTGGAGGACAGAAACATCTTCCTTGCCTTCTGTATCTAAATAGTGCTGGAGAATAATTTTATCCTGGGTCAATGTCCCTGTCTTATCTGTACATAATACGTCCATAGCGCCAAAGTTCTGTATTGCATTGAGCCGCTTGACAATGACTTTTTTCTTTGACATAGCAATTGCCCCTTTTGCCAGGTTAGAACTGACAATCATGGGCAGCATTTCAGGCGTTAAACCCACGGCAACCGCCAGTGCAAATAACGCCGCATCAAGCCAATCTCCTTTTGTTAACCCATTAATTAAAAATACAATCGGAACCATAACCAACATAAAACGGATCAATAACCAACTAACGCTATTCACACCACGATCAAATGCAGTTTGTGCCCGTGTTCCTACGATCGATCTGGCCAGTGAACCAAAGTAAGTTTGTTTTCCTGTCGCCACAACCACCGCAGTCGCCGTGCCACTGGCCACATTGGTTCCCATTAAACAGACATTAGAAAGTTCAAGTAGCTCTGTTTCAGAGACATTATCAGGACTCGTGGTCTTGGCACTTACATGGGCCATCGCATCATATTTTTCGACAGGGATCGCTTCTCCCGTCAAAATTGCCTGGCTGATAAATAAATCTCTGGATTGGATTAAGTACAGATCTGCGGGGATCATGTCTCCGGCAGATAAATAGACAATATCTCCCGGAACCAGGTACTTGATTGGAATTTCTTTTTTTTGTGGTTTGGTATTATCGGAAGGACGTCTCAAAACGGTTGCTGTTGTATTGACCATTGATTTCAAGGCTTCCGATGCCTTGCCTGTTCGATATTCCTGCCAAAATCGAAGCAATCCGCTTAATGTAATCATTATCAAAATAATAATGACGCCAGTAAGATTAGTTTCTTCCCTGTTGAATGATGGCAGCAAGTAATCAGTACAAAAGCTGATTGTAGCAAGTAGTAGTAATACATAGATAAACGGATTATGGAAAGCGGTAATAAGCTGCATCAGGGCATGAGGTGTTTTTTCATGTGCAACTTCATTAATACCGTACTGTCTTATACGTTCTACGCCATTATCATCAGTTAAACCAAATGTACTACCGTTAAGATCAGTAAGGATATGATCAAGGCTCTGATTGGCTCGTTTCGCAACGATAAATTCCTTGAAAAAATGGGCTGATTTATTTGTGTATTTCTCAGTCATAACGCTTTCTCTATATTCAATTTGCAATAGCCATCACCCTTTGCTGTAAGGGATAATTTCTATATAAAGTTTTTGTGCGTTGCCTATCTGAGAAACGAAATTACTCCATAGGCAACACCTTATTCAATGTGAGAGGTGGGGGGGCATCGTCCATATTGGCTCCTTATCAATATAAAATTATAGAATCAATAATAAAAAAATATTCTAAGCAGGGAGTTCGGCGGCGATTTTCCAATTAACTGAACTCACACTTCTTTCTAAACTTACTCGACAGACAATCGACTCAATTTCTTTTTGATCTGCAGGTGTTGCCAATATTTCAGCACAAACCTCAAGCCTGCCAGATTGAATGGCATCAGCACTACTCAATGACTGCAATCGGACACCTAATCCATTAAGGGCTTGCAAGATCAAAGTCCTTACCAGGATTTCATCATTTATGTCGCAGATAACGTGGATTTTATAACGTTGCTCTAAATCTAAGGCTTGATGGTGAGGTTGGGTATTAATTCGTTGCGCAATTTCCCGCAATAAAATGTTCGCACAAAGGATAATTGCTGTAGCAATACCTGCTGCCCAATATTGCCCCATGCCACATAACTCCCCTATTCCTGCTGAACACCATAATGTTGCTGCTGTATTTAAACCACGGATGCTCATTCCCTGACGCATGATCACACCAGCACCAAGAAAACCAACCCCTGAGATAATTTGTGCAGCAATGCGATCAGGACTTCCCCCAGAAGCATTCATTGCAGTAATCATGAAAAGTGCGGCACCTGTTGATACCAAAGCGTTGGTTCTTAGCCCCGCCATACGTTGACGCCATTGGCGTTCAGCGCCAATCAAAGCCCCAAAACACAGTGCGGATAGTAAATGCGTTGCAATAGATGTTAACAACATGGCATTCTCCATAACATCAAATGGATAAAGATACTCTAAGTCTCTCAAATTATTGATTTTAACTTGATTGATTAGTGCAGGCTTAAAATCTATTAGGTATAGAAAACCATGTACACAAGGCTCGCTCAGTTAACTTTATTTACCGAACGCTATTGGTTGAGTTTTTTAATTCACTATAAAACCAACACACAAAGAATAGCCTGAAGAGGGCATCTCTTCATCGTACACGGAATATTCTGATGACGAATATTTAATCGATTATTCGTATGTTCCCGGAGGGAATAAGGAATGAGTATATGACCACATCATGTATACCCCGTATACCTTCAGTTGACACCTTACTAAGAATCTCATTCAACAGATCCTTAATAACGGATAATTTCTCTTCGGGTGGGTACAGCTCATGAAGTTAAAGTAGTACCGCCCACCATTTCAGGTAAGCAGCAAATCGAGGGATATGAACAGCTTACCGGATTATTTTTTTGTTTAACCTAAAACTTTGACTGTCCAATGAATTGTTCTCCAATAGAATTTGCGGGGAGTATAAACAGTTAGAATTAACAAGTAAAGATTTTAATCAGGAAGATTATTTTGTGGCTTTCTATTTTTAGTGGGTAATAGTACACCCCATTATTTTCATTAAGTTATTTTTTATAACTTAATAATAAAGAAAGGGAATTTTAAATTTGGATACATAAATAAGATGCGCGATGAATACAAAAAATAAGATACAGAAAAGCAAAAAGCCCGCCACGGCATTTACGCTGGCGAGCTTAAAATAAGGCATAAAGGCTAAATTAGATAGCAGTCACGTTTGCTGCTGCTGGGCCTTTGGCACCATTTTCAATGGTGAATTCTACGTTCTGGCCTTCAGCCAGAGTTTTGAAGCCGTTACCTTGAATGGCAGAGAAATGTACGAATACGTCTTTGCTACCATCAGCTGGAGTGATGAAACCAAAGCCTTTAGATTCGTTGAACCACTTCACTTGACCTTTCATTTTGTCAGACATTTGACTTTCCTATATATCAAAAAAAACTCGCCACCTCGGGCATGTGTTGGCCAGTATCAGCTATTACTTATGGAGGCACTAAGAAGGAAACGGTCAACAAAGGCTACCAAGGATAGCACTTACACATAACGCATTAACTCAAGATGTCGTACATAAAGTAGGTCTGTTAATCAGGCCAAACGCATTAACGCATGACCGCACACGAATAGCAACCTTTTTATGTATTATCTCTTAAAAAAAAATTCAGGCGCTCAATATTAGAACAGAATAACATAATAAAAAGGAGTTTTTATAATTTTATTTGATTTATTCAACTTTTCTCTTAGCAAGAATACAGATATTGCACACCAACAATAACAATTTGCCAAATAAATTAAAACGATTGCTATACAGATATAGGTTCAGGGCATGCTAACCTTGAAAATGCCATAACTTTCAATTCGATCACGATTTTTACAGCATTTTTTCTCCAAATAAGTGGGTTAGTATTATGAAAATCATAAAACAGATATTGATTCAAGATCTTGAACGGATCAATCTTAAAGAGCATCGTGATGGTAAAGTACATTTCAACAGCATTTTCATTCGCCATCATCCCTACCTGTGCCTGGCGATGGTCATTGCTTATGCTTTTCTTGCTATGCTCATGTGGTACGCGCCCTATTTTGGCACGTGGTCTCTTTTTGCATTTACTCTGGCCTTTATTGCTATGGCAGCCGTTCTGTTATTTGATATCAAGCCAGTTTACCATTTCGAAGATATTGACGTACTCGATTTACGGGTATGTTATAACGGTGAATGGTTTGTCAACGAGCAAGTTTCTGAAAAAGCGATCAATGAAATACTCGCTCATCCTCAAGTACCGGATGAAATCAGAGATGGCATCAAGCGCATCCTGCAAAAAAAACAAAAAGTTTGTTTTTATGATGTGTTTATGATCGCCTGTTCGGAACAATCACCTTACGCTCAATCTATTAACATGGTTAATAACAGCGCAAGAATTTAATAAATTCAATAGAATAGTACGATGATAAATCAAAAAGCTCACATGATGAGCAAACAGTAAGAAAAAAGAATTTTTTGCGTTGACACTATTCCAGTTCATCGCTAATATTCGCCCCGTTCTCAGGAACAACCCAATTCCTCCATAGTTCAGTCGGTAGAACGGCGGACTGTTAATCCGTATGTCGCTGGTTCGAGTCCAGCTGGAGGAGCCAAATTCAGATATCTCGCTAGCTAAATCAGCGTGATGCTAAGGTTAAGAAAGATAATTTTCCTAAACCGATTTAAGCGGCTTCCCATGGGAAGCCGCTTTTTTATTTTCCCTTTTTGAACCCCACACACCTGTTAACTCCTTCTATTGAAAATCAATTATACACCTGACTGCTTTGTAAGATTTTGTACCTGTTCACTTCATCTTCATAAAAAAGTAAAAATAAACACAATAATCGCAAGATAGCTCTAGTTTTACCAATATAAACAATTGATACTAAGGATTATAAAATCAATAAACATTCAATTTATTAGCCATTTTTAGACAACAAACAACAAAAAAACACTATTTTGACTGTAAATTAATCGACTGAGCTTATTTTTGCTTTTTTTACTTTACAGTATCAGGTCATTCACTGTATTATTCGCCCCGTTCTCAGGAACAACCCAATTCCTCCATAGTTCAGTCGGTAGAACGGCGGACTGTTAATCCGTATGTCACTGGTTCGAGTCCAGTTGGAGGAGCCAGATTTTTGAAAGTCCCGATTAGCATTGCTGGTCGGGATTTTTGCTTTTTAATACCAATCACCCATTCTGGTCTTTTACTGTAATCACCTTTACTCTACTCTCCACTTCATTCTTACGGCGTTCACATCTCACATAGCAATGCTCAACTTGAAGTTTCTTACTCAATAAATTCAAGTTACATTTCCGACGTGATTACCCATGCTAAAAACACAGATAAGATCAAAAACAGCCCAATAAGTACATATTGCAAGCAATCAAACGGTTATTGTTATTTTCTGCTTTGACAAACGTAAAAAGTGCCGTTAATATTCACCCCGCTTTGAAGGAGTTCCTCCATAGTTCAGTCGGTAGAACGGCGGACTGTTAATCCGTATGTCACTGGTTCGAGTCCAGTTGGAGGAGCCAAATATTCTGGAAGACCTGGTTAGTTTTGCTAATCAGGTTTTTTGCTATCTGCCCTTCTATTTTTCATATTCCTCTTTCCTGTTTTTAACACCCTATTGTTTCTCTTGATGCTTACTTTCGGTTACTTACCTTTCCTATTTTTGTTCCCCAATTCACTGTAGTTCAATCAGTTTTATACCAATCCAACTTCAAGTTGCAGTTTGCAAGCCAATGAGAGTGCTTATATCTCCCCGCTACGCGGGGAGATATAAGACGCATCTTGAAAGGCGACTGGTATAAGTCAAAAAACACCCGCAATGCACAGATTCTCAGCAATCAAACGGTTATTGCTATTTTCTGCTTTGACAAACGTAAAAAGTGCCGTTAATATTCACCCCGTCTTGAAGGAGTTCCTCCATAGTTCAGTCGGTAGAACGGCGGACTGTTAATCCGTATGTCGCTGGTTCGAGTCCAGCTGGAGGAGCCAAATTTAATTCACCCTCGTGTTATTACTTCTATTTTTTCCTTTTTTGATACGATAATTTCCTCTGAATACCCTAAACCAAATAAGTATAAGATTCTAATTCTCCAAAATTCAGAGAATATTATCATTCAATAATAGCTATTTAGCTGTTTTCACTTTATCATCCTCCTCCGGCTTAGGGATTGCTGAATCAGCATCCATCATTTTTCACTTATATTCTGGAGCCGGTTCCATGACCACTGAATCATATACCATTAAAATCCGCCGCCCCGACGACTGGCATGTCCATTTTCGTGATGGTGATATGCTAAAAACCATTGTCCCCCATACCAGCCGTTTCTTTGGTCGGGCTATCGTCATGCCCAACCTTGTCCCTCCAGTGACAGATGTTGCCAGCGCTAAGGCCTACAAGGAGCGGATAATCGCAGCTATTCCGCCAGATCACCATTTCCAACCTCTTATGACTTGCTATCTGACGGATTCGACAGCCAGCGACCAAATTGAGATGGGTTACCAAGCAGGGATCTTTACCGCTTGCAAACTTTATCCTGCCAATGCAACAACTAACTCCAGCCATGGCGTTTCTGATATCAAAAAGATCTACCCATTATTGGAAACCTTGGAAAAAATAGGCATGCCATTGCTAATCCATGGGGAAGTCACCGCCTCTCATATTGATATTTTTGACCGTGAGGCGCGCTTTATCGAGCAGATAATGGAACCATTGCGTCAGCAATTTCCTGAATTAAAAGTTGTTTTTGAGCACATTACAACCAAAGAAGCCGCAGAATACGTTCTTGAAGGTAACGATAAATTAGGTGCCACACTGACACCACAGCACTTAATGTTCAATCGTAACCATATGCTGGTTGGTGGTATTCGCCCTCATCTTTACTGTTTACCCGTGCTAAAACGCAATGTTCATCAAGAAGCCCTTCGAGCCGCTGTTGCCAGTGGCTGTAACCGCTTTTTCTTAGGCACCGATTCCGCCCCCCATCTACTGCACCGCAAAGAATCCTCTTGTGGCTGTGCGGGCGTTTTTAATGCCCCAACCGCCCTGGCAGCCTATGCCACTGTTTTTGAAGAAATGGGCGCAATGGCGCATTTTGAGTCCTTCTGTTCCTTGAATGGTCCCGCATTTTACGGTTTACCAATTAATGATGGCTTTATCGAACTCACACGCAAACCAACCTCAGTTGTTGAATATATCGAGTGTGGTGACGAAAAGTTAATTCCATTTCTTGCCGGAGAAGATGCAAGATGGGACGTCAGGGTATGTGAGTAACTCTCCTTCGTGCGGAAATTACGCTTTATTTCCGCACAGTTTCGGTTTTATAAAAAGCAGAAATCGTCTGCCATGGCCCCTCCCAACCCTAAAGCAAAAAATCCTGTTTTTTCACTTCTTAGATTGCCAAAAAGGTTTATACTGCTAAGGGCTGGTCTTAGATGAGATCTGCTGCTCTTAGTCAATTAAATCAATAATGATGCTGTAGTCTGATTAGGAGGTTATATGGGAAAAGAAAATGAAATAATTCAAACTCATCCTGTTGTAGGCTGGGATATTAGTACTGTCGATGCCTATGACGCCATGATGATACGCCTTCACTACTCATCCACCCAAGATCAAACCACAGGGAATGTCAGTGTTGACAAAACGTTATGGTTAACAACGGGTGTAGCTAAACAGCTTATCCTCATTTTACAAGCGGGAATTGCAAAAATAGAAGCCTCAGAATACAGCCAGCACGACCATATTAGGCATTAACAATAAATAAACTCAGACACTTCCAACACATTTGGACACTCAATACATCGAGTGTCCCAAATCAAAAACTGAACACATATCAACCAACGAAACTATCCATATGGTTTATTATTCTTCATAATATTGAATTATACTTCCGTGTTCATCCACCTGATGCTTAGCGATTAAGCGGATTATTCAAATATATCCATAGTAGAACAAGGATGTTCAAGTAATAAAACTATTAATCATTGATGAATGCCATTATACCCGTCTGGGACTTATTGAATCTCTAAAAGAAAATACCGATATCCTTTCTTTAAGAACCACATTAATACTGGATGCCATAGATATTCTTACCACCTTCTCTCCAGATGTCATTTTGGTTAATTTGACCCGTTATGGTTACTATACCAATCCAACTTCAAGTTGCCGTTTGCAAGCCAATGAGAGTGCTTATATCTCCCCGCTACGCGGGGAGATATAAGACGCATCTTGAAAGGCGACTGGTATATACGCATTAAACTTCAAGTTGCAATTTACAACACTATATGAAACCTGATTTCTCCCCGCTTCGCGGGGAGAAATCACACGCATATTGAAGTTAGATTGGTATAGAAAAAATAGATGTTTCTAATAAAATAGAGTTACTTTTTATTTATAATAGCTTTAAATATTTTTGTTAACTCTTTTGAATAGCCTGTTTTAGTATAAATAACCTGATGCTATTTATCACCAATGATCCAAAGTTGCCAGTTATGGTAATAGAATAAATTCCCAGCCACATAATTTGTTATGTGACTGGGGAAACAGCAAAATCACTGAGAATGACTACTTAATAGATTGCAGTGATGTAATCTTCAAGCCATCATTTAATCGATAGCGGGACTTATTAAAAATCTTAGCCCCATTCTCTCTTCCTGCCCGACGGGTACGCTGTTCTTCTTCCGGCAATTTCATCTCTTCGCGACAAGCATCGCTGCAACAACCTTCAAAACGCGCTGCACAAGATGGGCACTGGATAAACAGCAAATGGCAACCATCATTTTTGCAGTTGGTATGGCTATCACACGCCGTTCCACATTGATGGCAGTGCGCGATAACGTCTTCAGTAATACGTTCACCCATGCGTTCATCAAAGACAAAATTCTTGCCAATAAATCGAACGGGCAAGCCTTGTTCTTTCGCTTTACGGGCATACTCAATAATGCCACCTTCTACGTGATAAACGTTGCTAAAGCCGTTATGCAGCATATAAGCACTCGCTTTTTCACAACGAATTCCGCCAGTACAGTACATAACGATATTTTTATCTTTATTGTCCTTTAGCATCTCGACAGCCATTGGTAGCTGCTCACGAAATGTATCTGATGGAATTTCAATCGCGTTTTCGAAATGCCCAACTTCATATTCGTAATGGTTACGCATATCGATAAAGACAGCATCAGGATTATCCAACATTTGGTTAACCTGCTCCGCCTTCAAGTATTCGCCTGTTTTAGATGAATTAAAAGTGTCATCTTCAATGCCATCTGCAACAATGCGCTCACGCACCTTCATGCGCAATACCCAGAATGATTTACCGTCATCTTCCAGCGCAATATTCAGGCGCAAATTGTATAATGCCGGATCGGTTTTATCCAATAATGTCCTTAACGCATCGACATTTTTGGAAGGCACACTAATTTGTGCATTGATACCTTCTTTGGCGATATACACCCGACCAAAGACAGATAACTCAGTAAACTTTTGATACAGGTTATCGCGAAAAACATCTGGTTCGGAAATGGTAAAATATTTATAAAAAGAGATCGTCGTGCGCGGCTCAGTTTCGGCCAACATGCGCTCTTTCAGCTCTTTATTAGAAATACGGTTATGTAACACTGGCATGGTGTTCAAAATATCCTTGTAGTCTATTGATATTTATACATTTATGTCTATCTGTGTCCACAGAGTGTCCACACTAGACCATTATCGATAATTTTTAACTAAAAACCCCTCGTATCATACTAGGGGTTTTTTATTTTCTATAATATTACTTTTTCCTGTGATCAGGATCTATCAATCTACGAAACTCTTCTTGATTTTCGAGAGACTTTCTCTATCAAATTATCAGACTGATTTCACACCTATATGATATAAAACTTGATTATTGTTTGTTGTATGCAATATTTATCTGCCCTCATACTTATGAAAATCAAGGATTATTTGAATGAAGAAATATATAGTTACATTACTTTTGCTAACCTCATTCGGTGTTTTTGCTCAATCAACAAATCACTCAGTTTTGCAAAAATCAATGCGGATGTGGCAACCACTTTCGATTAGTGACAGTGAAGGTATCGTTACGCTCACGATGAATGAAGACAGGGTGACCGACAAGATTTATCATGCAGTCATTAACATGGGTGTCTGTAGCCCACTTTGACTTGATGAAAAAAAATCATACCTAAAAAATACAAAAGAAGTCCGCGTCCTTAACAGACATAATCATTCTGGCTTCGTTTTTGAGAATCCGCGTACATCATGTGATGAGGCTGGTAAGGCAACAAATGATAAAGTTGGACTTATTATTTCATCTCATACTCACGGCCATACGAATAGTTGATCTCACCTCTATAATGTAAAAGCCCCTCACATTTGAGGGGTTTTCTATGTTTCCTTTTTGACCTTCTGAATCATAGATATGCCACACGCTTTTTTTCATTTTATTGTGGGCTATCGAAACACATCACCGTTTGCTGACCGCGTACAGGATGTGGCTGTGCAAACTCAACCAGAGTCGGCTGAGTCACCCAACGCACAAAAGTTTCATGACTGACGAACGTGGCACCACAATTGATGTTCTGGCATTGGTTATAGCGCTCTTTGGTTTGGGGGGTGTGTTCAAAACTACTGCGGGTATGGGCAACATGGCCGCACAGGGGGCATCTCATCATAATGTGAGCACCTCAATCATCAGGAAAGCGCCCGTTGTGTTAGGCGATGGCGCGATTATAGCAAATCATTCACCCATGTCAGCATCCGAAATCGTCACTTCCAGTTCTAACGCCGACGTCAACCCGCTGTCATTCAGCGTATGGGTGACCGTGACCAGCGTCCAGTCAGCATTATCAATTTCGGGTTTAAAGCCGGACACCCTGACCGGCATTTCAGGGAACAACTCCGGTCGGCCGGTTGCCAGTTGAATGGAAAACGACGCAACACCGCGTTGGATTTTTTCCCATTCGGCTTTGGCTGCCCGTTCCGCATTGGATCTATTGGAATAGGTATGCTTCATTACCAATACATTGCCCTCACTGCCAACCAGATAGCCCCCGTGTTTTTCTTCTTTTTGCGGATTGGCCTTGCGGGTTTTTCGCCGCTTGCGTTTCACCGTGACCTGTTCTTTTTTCTTTGGTTCACGGGTGTTCAGCCAACTGGCCGATACACCGGTATAGGCGCTGCGATCGGCCAGTGAAAAACGATAACCGTCACCGGATTGGCGGGTAATGTTTATCAATGGCAACGGACGGCCGCGGGCGGTTTTGTTCTGCCCTGCGCGGATAAACAGCAAACAGCCGTTCTTGACAGTGGCAATGGCGCCCTCCTGTTTTGCCAGCCGGGTTAAGAAGCTGCCGTCAGATTCATTGGTCTGGTCAATATGATTGAGCCGGATATCGGCCAGTGCGGTGTCGATTTCTGGTTTCAGGTTATTACGTGTGGCGATAGTGCGCACAATATCACTCAGGGTTTTCTGATGATACGACAACTCACGGCTGATATTGAGGCTCGCCCGAAAATCAGCACTGCGGGCACGGATATTGATTTTATCCGGTGCCCCGCTGTATTCAATCTCATCCACAATAAACTGTCCTTTATGAATAAGGGCGTCGCCCCAGCCCAAGTGCAAGGACAAGTCCATCCCGCGACGGGGCAACGATAACCGGCCGTCGCTGTCGTCCAGTTCAATATCCAGCTGATCCGCTTCAAAGCCCCGATTATCGGTCAGGCTCAGGGAAATCAGTCTGTCCTGAATGCGGGCATTGATATTTTCCTCCCCGGCACTCAGCACATAGACGGGGGTGTGAGTGTTGCCGGTGATCCAGTCCAATTTGGGTGACATCATGAAAGCAATCCCGTGATTTTATCGGTGACTGCCGTTTTAACAGCATCCAGTTGGATACGCAGATCCCCGAACATTTGCCCTAAATTTTCATCTACCCGGCGCAGGGTGACGGTAAAATCAATTTTTCGGGCGGCACCGTCAACAAAGAACTCGGTTTTTGTCTGGTCAATACTCTCGATGATAAACATGCCGTAAATCGTGCCGTGACCATCCAGAAATGACCACGCTTTGCCACTGTCCGCCATCAGTTGCAATGCCAAAAGGGACAGGCGCCCACCTGTAATTTCAGGGTACAGGGTGCCCGATAGCGTGATGGTGTCATTGTTCGGCCCTATAAACTGGAACGCCGGACGGGCGCCAATCCGGTTATTGAACCCAAATCGCCATGATTGTTGGTGTTGCAGGCTCTGGTAAGGTGTTGTTTTCAACATAAAGACAAATAAACCCAATGCGGCCATCATGATTAATAATCCTCCCTATCGGAAAATGCACTGCGGGCGCGGGCACGTTGCTGTTGTTCACGACGATCTATTTCCTGTGCCACCAGACGCGCAATGTCCGGCGCCGAATGTGCCGGCGTGGCGTGAATATGGATTTCATAAGCAGGGCGGTCATTACGCTGGTTTTGGTTGATAACCGTTATCCCGGCAGTTTGGTAGTGCGCGGCGGGCAGGCTGTGGGGATGCAGCGGAGCCTGTTGAGCACGGGCAGCCGATACGCTGCCCATGGACAGTGCCGCCGCTGCCATGCCAGCGAGAGCGGCAGTCTGGCGGCGACTGGTCACACGGGCAGGGCCGTTAATCAGTTCAGGGCCATATTCCCCCACCAGACCAAATTTCCCGGCCGGAATATACCCACCAGTATCATGAGCACCGGAAAATTCGGCATACGATGCCAGCGCCGCTTTCACCTGGGGCTTTTGTTGTTGTTCTTTCATGAAATCAGGCGTAACCGCGTCTTTTATTTGCGTGCCCAATTCAGACATATTTTTCTTTAACGCCGCCCATTTATCTTTAATACCGGTAATGAGTTTTTCGATAATGTCCTTTCCGAATTTTTTAAACCGCCCCGGCAGTTTTTTGGCGTTCTCGACAATCTCATTCCATTTATTCGAAATATACGTTTTGATGGCATCCCATTTCGCTAAAATGTCCGCCTTGATTTCTGCCCACTTGTTCAGAATTTTTTGTTTAATGCTGGCCCATGCCGTCGTCACGTAGTTGGAAATGGTATCCCACAATTTTTTAAACCACGGCCCCAGCTTGTCCCAGTTTTTCCAAATCAGATAGGCGCCCAGAGCAATCAGGCCAATGATCAATAACAGGGGGTTTGTCAGCACCAGCACCCGCAACCACGACAACACTTTGCCGACAGCAGAAAATGCCTGCCCCAATTTCAGAACAGAACCCGCGCCCTTGATACCGAGCACACTCAGACCAAACTTAACCATAGCCAATGGCCCCAACAACGCCGCCAGAGCCAGCGTGATCATCCCAAATACCGTCAATATGACGCCTAACCCGATACCCACCATCGCTAAGGTTTTGGTCAGTTCAGGATTGGCTTTCATCCAGTCGCCGGTTTTACTGATAATCTTGGTAATGCGTTGCGCAATGCCACGCAATGGGCTGTCTACTTCGCCAAAGATTTGGATGCCGAGATCTTCCCATGCAGACGACAACGCTTTCAGGTCACCATCTAGGTTATCGGTCATGGTATCAGCGACTTTCTTCGCTTCACCCTGGGCGTTCTTCAATTCCTTAATGAGTTTTTGTAACTCGCCAGAGCCGGCCTGATCGGCTAATACCGACAAGGCTGAAAAGGCTTCTTCACCCGCAATTGCCTTGAAGATACCTGCACGTTGGGCATTCCCCATTTTGGCAGTCTTGGCGTTCAGTTCGGTTAATATATCCGGTAATGCCCGTAAATTACCTTTGACATCCTTGGTTTGAATACTCAGTTTTTTTAATGCCTTGGCGGCTGTGGCAGGGGGTTCAGCCAATCGACCCAGAATAGATCTCAGGGATGTCCCCGCCATACTGCCCTGAATACCGGCATCACCCAACTTACCAGTGGCAGCAGCGGCAGTTTCAATATCAACCCCCAAGCCAGCCGCAACAGGTGCCACATATTTCATGGTTTCGCCCAGCATTGTCAGGTTGGTATTCGAACGGGTAAAAGCCCCGACCAACACATCACTGACGCGACCCATTTCTTCGGATTTCAGTTTAAAGCCAGTCAGAATATTGGAGCCGATATCGGCCGTGGTCGCCAAATCCGTATCACCGGCCAGTGACATTGCCAGCGTGCCCGGCATAGCGGCGCGTATTTGATCCGGTTTAAAACCGGCCATTGCATAGAAACTTTGCCCCTGTGCCACCTGATTAGCGGTGAACGCCGTGGTGGCACCTAATTGCCGAGCCTGTTCGCGTAACTGTTTCAGTTCAGGGGACTTCTTATCCAGACGGGTCAGGGCCTGCACTTTTGACATGCCCACTTCAAAATCATAGCCCGGCATCATCACCCGTTTGGCACTGTAGAGTGTCCCCACTCCGGCAGCGGTAGCGGCTGCCCCCGTCGTCGCCACCTGATTACGCACGTCCTTCATTTTCTGGTAGCGGGATTTGGCCGCTGCCATGCGCTGCTCCTGCTGGCGCAGCCGTTCCAGTTGCTGTTGTTGTTGCGCCAGTGTGCCGGTCGTGCGGCTGATATCGGCATTGATGCGCCGCTGAGCCTGCCCCAGTTGATTTGTTGAAATGCCGCTGGCGTGCAGTGCATCCCGCTGGCGTTGCAAAGCCTGGCTTAAGGTTTGGGTTTTGTCCTTGAACTGGGCGGCGGCATTTTTTGCCCGCTCAAACTGGGTAATCTGGGTTTTGGTGGGGTGCTCGCTGGCTTTCAGTTCGCGCGCCAGTGCCGCCACTTTTTCGGTGGCGCTGCGGTAGGATTGTTCGGCACTGCCCAACGCCTGCTTGGTTTTGCGGAAGCCGTCAATACGGCCAGCCTGCTGGTTTAAGTCGCGCAGTTGCTGGCGTGACTGGCGAAGTGTTTCCGCCAGCCGTTTATTGGATTCCTGCGCCCCCTTAAAGGGGCGGGTTAATTTATCAACCGCCCCCAGAATGACTTGCAGGCGTAAATTTCGGTCACTCATCGGCGCCACTCCGTTTTATGGCCCGGTAACGCCAGGCCAGTAATTCGGTCAGGCTCATGTCGGCGGTCACGGCGGGCGACCAGTGAAAGACGGTGGCGATATCCGCCACCAGTTCATCAACAGTTATGCTGTCTGGAAATCGGACTTCACCGACTTCGGTAACAAAAAATTGACCACCTCGACACTCAGGTTAATCAGGTCACCGGGGGACATCAGCAATAAATCGTTTTTGGTCAGGGCGGGCGCGGTGATACGGGGCAACACCAGCATCATCGAGTCAACGTCCATTTCCATTAACGCCTGTAAACGAACGCCGCGCAGGGCACCGCTGTTCGGCTTGCGGACGATGATATCAGTGATGGACGTGGCACCACGGGCAATCGGATCTTCCAGTGTCACCGTGGCGTGTTCGGGCTGGATAGCAGGAGTTTGTTCAGTCATGATAATGTGTTCCTTGGGTTAAAAATCAGTGAGGTTACAAGCCGATGGCTCGACGATGGGCTTCAAGACGGTCAACGCCGCCGACGATTTCCACCATATTGACGGTGTCGATTTCGACCAGCACTTCACCGTCCCACGTCAGTTTGAAATAGGTATTTTTGGCGCTGACTTTGGTCTGGGTGTTGTCGCCCTGTTTGTAGTTGCCGGGGTCGAATTCTGAGAAGCGGCCACGCATCGCCACTTCAACCGCAATCACTTCGCCGGTATCGTCACGCTGGAATGAACCATTAAAACGCAGAGCCACGCCATCCACTTTCTCAATCCCCCACTGTTTGTACAGTTGGGCTTCAATACCACCGAGGGTAAATTCCGCATCTAAGGCGCCGTCATCCAGCCCCAAATCCACATTGGCGGCGCCGTTCATGCCGCCGCCCCGGTACGCTTCGAGTTTGCGGCTCAGTTTGGGCAGGGTCACTTCTTCCACGACGCCGATGTAATTGTTGCCATCATTGAATAAATTCAGGTATTTCAGTTTGCGAGGTAATGCCATGTTGTGCCCCTTAGCTGTTAATGCGGCTGGCGAAGTCCATCAGGTACTGGTCGGCAATGCGCTGGCGCAGTAACAGATTTTCCAGTGGCGGCACCGGCGTGTAGTCATAATCGATATAGAGCTTGCCGGCTTTCAGGGTGTCTTTGTCGTTGACGGTGGCGTCATACCAGCACTGCCCGTCAATCAAGTAACCGTTTGATTTCATTTCACGCAGCTTGGCGTTGATGCCTTCGATAATGTCACGCACCAGTGACGGGGTCAGTGGCTTGTCGATGGCCCACATATGGGCTTCTGCCATGGTGTCAGCCAGCACCTGGGCGGTACGGGTGTAGCTTTCGAACTGGAATAACGGATCATCCGAGCAGGTGCGGGAACCCCAGAAACGAAAACCGTCTTTGCGAATGAGGGTGGTGACATCATTCTGGTTGAGCAGGTTGGCATCGGTGGCAACATCCTGCAAATCCCAGAAGACATCCGCCGAAATGCCGGTGACGCCATTGACCCCGACATTGGACAGGGTTTTGTGCCAGCCGGTCTGTTCGTCGATTTTGGCGCGCAAGCCGACGGCACGGGCGGTGGCGTAAGCCGTGGCGGAGCGGCTGGTGTCACTGTCCCAACTTAAGAAATCCGGCCATATCAGCATCACTTCGCGCTGGTCAAAATTTTTACGGTAGTCAATCGCCTGCGAAATCGTTTTGCAATCATAGGCATTGATATACGCCATCGCCCTCAGCTGCTGGGCAATGCCGGCCAGTTTCGTGGCAACGGGCAGCGTATCATGACCGGGGACGGCCAGAATACGCGGCTTAACACCGAGCTGGCTGGGTGCCGCCAGTAACGCCAGCATGCCGTTTTTTTTGCCCTCGTCGGTGACGCCGCCGATGATATTGGTGGTCGTCTCTGCCTCCGATTTTCCCTGCGCGACACGCACCACGACAGTAACGGGTTTGGCCTGATCGGCAATCGCCCGCAGGGTATGGGACAGGGTGCCGGTTTCCCCGGCCTGGCCACTGGCCGTGAGGACATCGGTTAACAATACCGGGGTATTGAGGGGAAAGGTGTTGGGATCGGCATCATCCGCCGTACAGACCACGCCCACAATGGCGGTACTGACGGTGGTAATGGTACGTGTACCCGCGTTAATTTCCTGCACACGCACGCCGTGATGGTAGTCTTGTGCCATAGCAAAAAGCTCCAGTGATGGTGATTTCGTTATGGTGGTCGACGTCACAATAAAATGCAGGTGGTTGGGATTGTGTGGGGGCTGGTACAAATCAGATGAATCATGGTGAGGGGATCACCCCCTCTATCATGCACAGTGACGGATAAAACACCTAATTTTAAAATAGGTCATCATTAGCCGCACGTTGCCCTACAGGCAGGTATTTATAAATCGTTGAAAGTGAGACATTAAAAATGTCAGCGATATCGCGGCGCGTTCTGCCCTCTGAGAGCAATTGGCAGGCCAGTGGGTATTTATCCGCGGGCAGCGAGACCGGACGGCCACCAATGCGCCCCTGCGCACGCGCCGCTGCCAGCCCCGCATTGGTGCGTTCAATAATCAGCTCGCGTTCCATTTCGGCCAGCGCACTCATGACATAGAAGAAAAACCGTCCCATCGGGGTACTGGTATCAATGCTGTCGGTCAGGCTCTGGAAATGAACCCCATCATTGTTAAGCCGCTCGTTTAATGCGATTAAATTTTTCACACTGCGCCCCAATCGGTCTAATTTCCAGACTACCAGTGTGTCGCCTGATTTCAGGTGCGCCAACGCCTGTGTTAATCCCGGTCGATTGGCTGTTTTCCCGCTGATTTTATCCTCAAAAATCTGTTCACAATTCACCCCAATCAATGCATTTCTCTGTAAATCACTGTTTTGGTCATTTGTTGACACGCGGATATAGCCGATTTTTGCCATGTTAAACTCCATTTATTCCATAATTGGCAATTATATCAGATGGATAGGTCAATATATTGATTTGTATTAAACCTCGGTTTAGCGGGAACCGCGGATAGGGCGAATAATGCGGTACCCAATAGCCGGAGAATTAACAATAAACCCCTGACAGGGGATATTACCCTGAATGCAGGGGATGTGGGAGCCTACTCGCGGGGGGCTTATCAAGATAAAATCCCCCGCGAGAAATACCATGGCCCGTTCTCATGTGGACAGGACGTAGGTTGGGCAAAAGGGATTAGCGTTTATGTCGGAGGTGGAGATACCGGGCAAATCTGGGTAGATGAACGGGCGGTTTTACACACCCGTTTTTTTAACTCCAATGGTGTCGTTGAACAACAACGAATAGTGGGGGTACCTATTGGTGCCACGATTGAGTGGCAATCCAACGCGCGGATTCCAGACGGATTTATGCTAAATGATGGTCGCGCGTTTGATAGATACCAATATCAGGAATTATTGAAAATTTTCCCCAGCGGGCAATTGCCCGACGACAGGGGATTATTTAAACGGGCATTGGATTCGAGTGACAGGGGTAGTCGCAATTATGATCCGGGACGTCAATTGGGCACAATTCAGAGCGATGCTATCCGAAATATTACGGGCAATTTTGGTTCACCCACAATAGAACGGGGTGGCTATGGTAGCGGTGCATTTACCTCTACATTTAGCGACGGCGGCCGTTCTGCGGGTACGGGCGGTGGTTCAATCGCATTCAAATTTGATGCCTCGCGCGTTGTCCCTACTGCTAACGAAAACAGACCGGTTAACAAATCCGTTATTTATATTACGAGGGTATTCTAATGGCTAAATATACAACCCACATTCAACTGGCTGAATTTGATGAAAATGGACTGGCTATCGAGGCTGGTTGGGCTGAGGTTTACCTCTGTCATGCGCAATCTCAGGAGTTTTTGGGTAAATCATATGACCGTGTTCCGCGCGGATTTTCTGTTGTGGCCGATGCGTATTTGGACGCACCTGAGTTACCAAAATCTGATGATGTTGCGATATGTCGTGCACCTGATGGGAAATCATGGATGCATGTCCCTGATTACCGTGGAAAAACGGTGTATCACACGGAAACCCGTGAGAAAATAGTGGTTGATTATATCGGCGAACTCAAACCTGTACACACATTATTGGCACCGCAAACGCCATTCGATAACTGGGATGAAACACGGTGGGTCACGGATAACGCGGCGCTGAAATCTCACCATATCCAGCAGGCAGAACAGCAAAAATTATCATTGCAGCAGCAGGCGGATATTGCTATCGCCCCATTACAGGACGCCGTTGACCTCAATATCGCCACCGATGCCGAGAAATCCGCATTAACCGAATGGCGTAAATACCGGGTGCTGCTCAATCGGGTGGATTGCGCGACCGCGCCCGATATCCAATGGCCGGAACAACCGGAGTGATAAAAGGGGCGCGCGCCCCTGATTGTTACTCTGGCGCTTTCGGCCAGTCAATTTCTGGTGCTGCCGAACAGTCTATGCGGTTCAGTAGCACACAGTATTTTTTCCATGCTGTCAGCAATGCCAGCTCTGCGTTCGTCGCCATTTTCAAATCGACGGCATACTGTAGTGGCGCTATGGAGTTTGCGGCCTGCGACATGCGTGATTGTTTCTGAGACTCAGCCTGTTGCTGTAGCTGTTCTGGGGTTGGTGTCGGCGGCGGTATATCAGCCCATTCAGGTAAACCATCCACGCCGACTACACGTTTTTTTCGCGCCGGTGGATTAGTAAACGTTTGAAAAACCTGTTCAGATATCGGGATAACATCTGATATATCCCAACCAGCCCGTTCGTAGTGTCCTAAATCTAATTCGTAAAAAAATGCGTTGTTTTTCGCACTCCACACGATGCTCATTAGTATTTCCCCACAGCTAGATACATAAACACCAATTTAACGACGCCAGTGGAATTGGACATAGTGCCCGCCCGCAACGTGAACCCACGTGAACCCGCCATTTCGCAGGTGTAAAAAATGGGGCCATTACCGACACCGAATGCAAATACCCCCGTCACACAATCGCACGAACGTGAAAATGGCACGGGAAATTCTACCCACTCCGAGGAGGCAACCCCTCCATTAGCGGACATCGGAACGGATGCTGAAAATTTACCAAATACCATCATGTGCCCAGTTGGTAGCCTGAATGAATTCGACGAGCTACCAAAAAACGACATATCTGGGATTTGGTTGCGACCGTTCCCGATAGTCCTGTAAACGGAATCCGCCAAACCGAGGTTTTTCACAAACTCGTTTTTGTTTGGAATGTCAGCGCCGTTCTTGGATTTTTCCAGCCGGGTATTGGCGTTGTTATTGGCATTGGCCGCATTCTGGTTTGCGGTATTCGCCAGCGCCGTAGCGGCATTCACCCTGGCATCTGTCTCACCCTTAGCGTACGCCCCGACATCACCCGCACTCAGTGAAATATCCGCCGACAGCGCCTTGCCATTTACCTTGCGCCCTGCCGGTACACGGCCATTGGCATTATTATCCGCCGCCTTCGCCAAATCATAGGCCGCTTTCACCGCTTTCGGGGTTGCCGCCTGCGTTTCGCTGTGGCTGTCCACTGCGTTACTCAGGATCACAAACCCTTTTTCTTTCAGTGTCGCGTCAGGGTGGCGGCGGCTGTTTTCATGTTCACGGAGGGCGGTTGCAACCACGGAATCCGCATATTCTCGCGTTGCCAGCACGACAGCGGGATCAACCCGCAATGTCACGGCGTCAGTGCTACTGACAATCAGCACCATGCGAATGGTCTGGGTACGACCAGAGCCTTCCTGCAATTGGGGTTTGTAGGTTTCCGCGCAGTTACCCACGGCAATCAGGATGCCGTCTTTATCAAACAAGCCGATTTCCCGTATCCACCAACCGCCCGCGCTTTCCGGTATCACCTGTTCCGCAATGATCTGGTTGGTATTTTTGGGGTCAATGCTCAGGACATTAATCGCAGCACGGCGGCGTTCGTTGACCAGTTTAGTTTGTGCCGTGTCCGGCGTGGGTAGCTTCCCGCCCCCATCGCCTACGGCCATATGGGTAATTTCAATCCGGGTGCCCAGTGCGGCGGCGTTGGCCAGTTTGTCCGCCCCCAGACGGGTTAACAGCGCAAAAAATCGGGTATTCATGATCCAATCCTCACATCATCAATAATATGCACGCCCACACCCATCACATCGGCACCGGTGACGGTAATGTGTTCCGGGGTGTAGGGGTAAACGGTGAGCACGTCGCCACTGTAACTGGCGACGGCACAATAATTTTTACCGCCGGTTTCCAACTGGATGGACATGCCGACCAGGTGCCGCGATGCGGGTTTGGCATCAAATATCAGCCGTTCCAGTTCCTGATAGGTTTCGGCGGTGATCCCGGTGTCCATGACGCCGATATCCAGCCGGAAAGTGCCGGGCGCGTCGTTGTTTTGCCACCATTCGATAACCCGAATGAGGTAGCCGAATGGCTCGACGACACGCCGGATCGCGCCGATGGTGCCCTTGTGTTTATGGACAAACATCGCCGCCTTAATGGATTCGCGTTTGACACTCGCCGGCCAGTCCATATCCCAGCGGTCAACCGACCACGCCCAGGCCAGATAGGGCAACAGCCGGACGGGGCAGCGATCCGGGTGCCACAAATCACGAATGGGCACGGGCGCATCGGCCAGACTCGACAGGGCGGTAGCGGCGGCGATTTCCAGCGGGGCGGAACCGACCGGCAACAGTCTGTTATTCATCGGAACCCCCAATCGTGACCTGCGCACGGGTACAGAAACTGGCCTGTGTTTTATCCAGGATGATATCGCGGGCGGGGGTTTTTAGCTCAACCCGCTGAACGCCGGGCACATGCAGCGCGGCAAAAATGGCACTGCGCACAATATCGCGGCCAATCCGGTGCTGTTCGGCGGTATAACGCGTCAGGCGTGCTCGTGCATCCTGCAATATCGGTTCATACTCCGGTGTTGGGTAGCAGTACAGCACGGCGTCAATCTCATAATCAATAATCCGGGCGGTCTGCACCGTCAGGCGGTCGGCGACAGGGCGCACGTCCTCATCATTCAGGGCGCGGTTAACCAGGGCGATCAGTTCATCACTGGCGGTGCCGTTCCCCTCACGCGATAAAATACTGACGGTCACGTGAGCCGGCGCAGGGCTAATCACGGAGGCATCCGCCACCCGGCCATCGGCACTGCGGGCATGGTATTCATAGGCACCGACCGGGCCAGCCACGCTTAAGCCTTCAAATGCCTGTGGAATGCGCACACGGTAGTCGTTATCCGGCTCCATCAATGCCGGCGTCGGGGGAACGGTCGCATTATCCGCCGGACGCAGCACCATGCGGGCCACGTTATTATTTGCCCCCAACTGATCCAAATCGGTGCCTGTGGCATAGGCCACCATCGCCGCCCGCGCCGCTTCATTGATACGCTGGCGTAACAGCAATTCCCGGTAGGCATTTTCCTGGAGCAATTTGGTGATGGGTTCTGACTCCAGCGCCAGCGTGCGGGTGATGGCATCGCGTTGCGCCGGCGGGGTCAGGGCAATCAACGCCGCTTTGCGTTCAGCAAACAGCGTTTCAAAATCCAGTGGTTCAACCACATCGGGCGGGGGGAGCTGACTTAAATCGATGGTTGGCATGGTTTCACCTCACAGGCACAGAAAATGCAATCGGATCCCGACTGGGGGAATAATGGCCGCTGATATCGACCGTCATTTGCCCCGCCGCCGTCTGGCTGAGTGTTATCGCCGTTAAGGTGATGCGTGGCTCCCATTGCTGGATAGCGGTATAACAGGCCGCCATCAGTTGCAGGCGCAGTGCCGGGTTTTGCGGCGCATCGATCAATGCCGACAACAGGGAGCCGTACTGACGGCGGGCAATCCGGCTGCCTATTGGCGTCATTAAAATATCGCTGACGGACTGGCGAATATGGTCAATATCGGTCAGTTGCTCACCGGTTTGGCGATTCATGCCCAGATACATCATGAGGTGGGACCTCCTGACGTACCGTCACCACTGCGCACACCATTATGCCGGTGTGAATCGACCACAACGCCGTTAGAGCTGAATTGGCCGTCTGTGTGGGTAATATTGCCGCGCATCGTTCCGCCCTGCCGGATCGCCAGACTGCCCGTGGTCAAATGGTTTGTGCACATCACGGTCGGGGTATCCAGGGTAATTTGGTTGCTGGCTGTACAGGTGATTTCCGGCGCGGTGACCTGCACCGAGACTGACGCGGTCACGGTCGCGGTTTGAATACCTGTCACGGTCAAGGCACCCGATTGCGGTTCATACTCCATCACGGCACCATCGGGAAACTGAATATGTGTCGCTTCGGGGGACGTTGATGGCGCCGGAAATGTATCGGAAAAAATGGCCGGCAAGACAAAGGCGGTAGTCAGTTCGCCACCAATGGACAGGATTAACACCTGTTCACCGACACTGGGCGCCCACCAGGTGCGCGAGTTCCCCGCCCTGGCCGTCAGCCAGTTCAGCCAGTCGGTTTCAAGATGGCCGGTTTCCACGCGACAGCGGCCACGGGTCGTGTCTACCTGGGTAACGACGCCAATGCGGATCAGGTTGCGCAGCCGGCGCAACAGCTCGGTTAATTGTGTGTTCATGCGTACAACATGTCACTACGCGTACAGGTCTGCACGTTGCCGGGGTTGTGTCAGGGCTGGCACACATTAGCGGGTGAGATGAGCCAGGATCTGCGCTTCGATATGTGCAATATCTTGTGGGGTCAGTCCCAACAGGCGGCGTGCCGGGTATTTGACGTCGATATTTTTGCCGCGCATCCGCTCTTTCAAGCCAAACTGGTGCACACGGCCGACAGTGGCCGCTTTCGGCGCGAAAAAAATCACCGCCTCTTTATCCGTGGCTGACAGGCGCAGGTAACGGGCAGTCGCCAGTTTTTTAAACATGCGGGTTTTCTTGCTGTTTTTACGGGTATTGATGCGATCGCTTTTGACTTCCAGTACGCGTTGGATATCGTTTTTATAGAAGGTACGCTGCCCCTTGCGTTCAGCATCATACCCCGTGATGACCATACCATTTTTGCCCTTACGGAACTGCCAGCTTTTTAATTTTCGGGTTTCGCCGCGCCAGACGAACTGCATGCTGCGCTGTACCGTCAATACCTGCGCCTGGCGTTGGGTATAGCGGCTACCGTCCGGGTTACGCTGGGCGCGGATGCGTTGCATTTGGCTTTGGCGCAAATCCCGTGCGATATCCCGCGCCAGTTGTTTACGACTGGCCGGGGACAGTGTGGTTAACAGGGCCGTCAGTGCGGTTTCTAGGGGTTGTAATGCGTTATCGTCCATGTCACCACCGGTCAAACGGGTTAGTCGGTTCCGGGATAGCGGTCACGGTACTGGCACCGTCCTGTGTGGTGACCTGTACCCGTTCTGTCAGTTTGAGATCAAGACTGATATCCGCCGTGGTGTCATTGAGGATATTGACGTCAAAGGTAAAGCCGCTGCGGCGGTTGTCGGGGTTGGCGAAAATATCCGGCTGGTGTTCGCGTAACCAGTGTACGACGACGACCATTAACACATTCTGGTCGCCGGGGAAACTTTCGACAATCAGGTTCAGCGTGTATTCATACTCGTAAGACAACGACGGGGCCAGTGTTGCCAGCACCGCGCCATCTTCCACGAACAGGTGCAGGTATTCGGGGTTGTCGCGCAGGTAGGGAATTTTGGCGGTGAGCCGTTCCCGCAATAAGCGTGGTTTATTCATGGGTTACCTGTCGGGTTTGTTCGATTTGGCGAATGGCCTGTTTATCCAGATTGCACTGTTCAATCACGGTCAATAGTTGCTCATTCAGAATGAGGCTGTCACTCCATGTCATTGGGTTCGGAATGGCTGGAGGTAAACAGTCAGCGAGCAGATGCGCCGGGATCGATATCGGTGGCACCGGAACGTATTCGGTTCGCGTGCTGCTGCAACCGGATAACAGCCCCATCAGGCACAGTGCGATGGGCGCACTCATGACTGACCACAACCGTTTTGATGGCGGCCTGCGTTTGCTCAGAATCCACGGCTGACCGGTTCCGGTTTTCGCTATTAATTCGTGAGATGTCATTGAATAACCTGATGGCGTGATAGGCGTTGTTGGTGATGAGTTGCTGGCGCTGATTCTGCTGTGTCAGTAACGCATTTTCATCAGCGAGCCGCCCATTTTCCGCATAGACTGACCAAACGGCATAGATGGCTGACACTATCAACAGAATGCCGGCCATTGCACTGAATGATCCCCATTTCCAGCTCATAGCAAGTCAAATGCCCGCGTGAATACATCGTCGGAATACGGCTGCTGGCCGTTTTCCATCTGGATAATCGCTTTCACCAGTCGGCGCATCGTGGCAGCATTGTCGACATCCATCACTGCACTGCTGGCTATGCCAACGGATTGACACACATAAGCAATGTAGCTCTCGGTATCATTTTCATTTGGTGGCGCCCAGCGGGAAATAATTTGTCGAGTCGTGTTCAGACCGTATTTGCGCTCGTAATTACGCAGGATTTTCAGCATCGCCCGGATGCCATATTCCGGCGCAATAAACTGGCAGAATGACTTATCGGTCTGCCTGCTACTCAGACCCTGCCATTGATCCCCGTGGCGGATATTGCCGGGATTGTTATTGTGAATGCCTCTGGACATTATTTATCCCCCAAGCGTTTGTTAATAGCTCGAATGGCAAACTCACGCAGTTTCTCCACCCCAATAAAGCCCACGGCACCGCCGAGCGCGGGTGACACACTGGCCGGAATGCCGAACAGCTCTAAGCCGCTGGATATGCCCCATGACAGTGCCCCACACAATAGCGGTTCAACCCATCGGTTCTTCCGTTCCACGCCGTCGTAAATCAGTCGACCATAGCAAATGGCGATAGCCAAAGCCGAGCCGGATATCTGCGGCCACGAATTTTTTAGGCCGTTCAAGAGGTCGGCCCATACATCAGGTTGTTTGTCCATGTCTTAGTCCCATAATTGGATCATCGGTGTTACCGGGGCGGCGGCGATATCGGGCAGCTCAATCGCCATGCCGTGGGGTAAAATAGCCCCCCAATCAGCGAGACCGGGATTGGCCGCCAACACGTGCTCAACCATGCCGGATGTCCGTCCATAGTGGCGCCAGCACAGGGCGTCCACTGTGTCCCCCTGAACCGTACGAATGTTCATATCAGCTCAACAATGTTGTGCGTGGTGTCTTTAATGCGCTGGATAGCCCACACCGCGTCACGGTGTAAATCGTCAATAGTGGGATCCAGTGCATCGGCTTTTTTCGACCCATCCGGCGTGGTGTCAATGTCGCGGTAACGCTCGTTAAGCCCGGCTTTTGCCGTGCAATACACCGCGCGGCGGTAGAGGTATAACAGCTCAGATTCACCGTCAATCAGGTTGGCCGGAACACCGCCCAGGGTGTGATAGCCGAGGCCGATTTTTTGTGATTGCCAGCCCGCCAATTCCCGGTTAGTTTCAATCACCGCATTTTTCAACGCTTCAATCAGGCGGTCGGGGGTCACCGTGCCATCACTGCGCATGGTGGCGCGAAAATGGGCAGTATGAATGGATGGCCAGAAATCCCCGCTGGTGATTGTCTGGCCTTTTTCTTTAATCGGCTCGGGTGAAATAAAATCCATAAAACCCCCCTGAATAGGTAGGGCGGTGGGCGAGAGGTCGAAAACCGGTTTCTTATCTCGCGCCGCCCTGGCGCGTTGGCACGTTCGTTAATGGTCCGCGCTGTCTTTCGCGGACAAGATTTTTTCTAATTGCTTGATATCCGCTTTCACCCCTGATCGATCGTTCAGCTCAAGGGCGCGCATCAATTCACACAATGCCGGTTGCGGAAAACCATTATCACGCAAGCTGTAACCCAGCCATTTATGGAGCTCCCCACGGACTTTATCGGGCATATCTTCATGCTCAGTCAGTGACAGGGTGCGCTGCAATATCGCCAGGGGGATCGGGTTTTTCACGGTGTAAGCGTCTTTGGCTCGGTCTGCCATTTCTTCAGCGATAGCGCAGCCCGTTGTGCGTGATTGCCCCTCTGGCATGGTTAACTGGTGCGTTAACGCATATTCGGCAATATCCAGCCCTTGCTCATAAACACTGGCGTCAAAGCTCCACAACATGAGGTACATCAAAACGTCATCTTGTCCCCCTGATTGATTGTGAAGAGTTTCAGTAATCCACGTTTCATACAGCGGCATCACTTTGCGTTTGTAAGTGGCCTTGCGTTCAAATGACTGAATTTTGCCTAAGTCTCGCATGTGCTGACGTAACATCAACCGCACTTGCGTTGCGACGGAGGGATCAGCCAGCCTGCCGCCATATTCAGTGGCTTGCCTGGCCTCCACTTGCATTCGTTTCTTTTCCCACGGGTTCACGGCTTATTCTCCGCTTTTCTCTTCCGTATCGGCGGGTGCGTCAGGTTTGGCTTTGATGAGCGCAATGTTTTCAATTAGCGCGACACAATCGTAATCTTCGACAATGTAGTCTTCGTTAACAGATTCGTAGTTTTCCACACGGTCACGCTTCGGATTATCCAGCACTTGACGGCGCCGGGAATCTTCTTGCCAGTAAATAGACAGGTTATCTAAGCGTGTGATCAGCATGGCGTCTTTAGGGAAATACGGCACCCGCACCGCCGGCAAACCACCAATACGTTTTTGGCTGATAATCACATCCGCCGCCAACGCTTCGGTGTTAGCCTGATCACGGTTGACGATAGGGAAATATTTATCGGATAATAGCTTACGCCCACAAATGACAACCAGTTCGGTATCATCGGCGTACACTTCGGAAATGGCATCATCAACCGCCTGCATCACCAGTGCATCCAGGTTTGCATAATCACCGCCTTTACCCACTTTAAGGGGTTCGGGGGTTATGATATTGGTGTCTTTATCGGTGGATGAACCGATCACATGGCGGGGCGCTTCCAGTCGAATTTTATGCAACCAACCGACGTTCACGTCTTGCAATAATTTATGGGCGGCACGGTCAGATGTCGCGGCGCGGTGTGTGCCGTTCCAGCCAATCATGATACGGTCAAGTGCCTGACGTTTGATAATTTCATCACGAATACGGCGCTGGAAATCGTCAAAAATGGCCCACATATCCAATTTTTCGTAACGAATGGCCGTATCAAAGTTCGTTTGCTTACAGTGATACTGTTGCTTAGATAAATCGGTGGGGTCGGTCGGTTCGCGGTCTTTATTTTTGGTGTCCGTCGTACCGGCAATGGTTGAGCCGATCCCTAAACCAATTTTTTCCCCCACTTGCGCTTTAACGGGAACAATATTGATCATCGTTAAAAATGCGGCACTCAGTTGAATTTTGCTTTCCAATTTTTGGGCAGCGGACGGCTCGATTTCCACTTTCGAGGTGGTGAACGTGGCAGGTTCAACACCGTACAGCTCACCCAAACGGGTCAGATAACCGTTAAATTTAAAGCGCGTGTCTTTTCTCATTGTCGTTTCCGTTTAGCAGTCTGTGAGGTTTTCGGTATTTTCGCCTTTACCGCCAAAAGAGTGTGGGCGCTGTGGCTGGTTGTCTTGCTGGCTTAAATCCTGTTTTAACGCGCCCAACTCAGTACGCAGGGCTTCGTGTTGTTGCTTAATGGCCGCAAACTCAGCAACGTGTTGTGACAGCTTTTCAACTTCACTGGCTGTTTTTACTTGCTCAGTAGCACACAGTTCGATTGACTGGCGAACATCAGACAGGTTGACGTCATGGGTCTTGCGTTCTTTGGTAAATAGCGCTTTGATGCTATCCAGCAAGCTGGGCTTATCGGTTTTATCGCTGTCGTCGCTAAACTCAATCAAGGTTTCCTCAGCAGCAGTAAATACGTTGCCTTTGTCTTGCTTGCGCTCAGACAATTCAGCATCATTGGCACCCTTGCTGAATTGCAACATGCTCGTCCCCAGACTGGCCGGGTTATCGGTGACAGCCAGCCCAACCAGATAAGCGCCGCCCATATCGGAAAAGTTCGGGTTGATTTCCACAGAGGTATAGACTTTCTGGCGTTTTTTATTCATTTCGATCAGTTCAGGGGTTGGTGATAGCACACCGTATAACGCCAATTTACCCGCTAACGCTCCCTCGCTGATTTCCTCGGTATACACCGATTCCACATCACCAAAGCGCGGCATGAATGAATAGTTCCAGTGCTCCATGTTGATGCGTGCACCATAAACGCTTTTGTCGTAATTTTTGGCGATTTCAGTTAACCATTGGCGCTGTACTGTGCGCCCATCGGTTGTGGCTCCCTCAACACAAAGGCGCACCGGCTTACTTTTTTTCGTCATTGCTCAGGCTCCGGCAATTGAATGTTTATTCATGCGTAAAAAACAAGTGAGCCTATGTTTTCAGGGATGGGGGATAACAAACAATGCCTAGCCATTGTATGGGAAATGACACAATGGGTACGCAGCGCGAGAGGGGTCGCCAGTCAGTAATCTGGCGGCATGAATACATTACCCGATCTTGATCCACGTAAAAAAGCCATGCACCTGTACTTTAACGGGTACAGGATCGCGCGCATTGCTGAAATCCTCAAAGAAAAAGCCGTCACTATTCACAGCTGGAAACGCCGTGACAAATGGGATGACATCACGCCCTTTGACCGTGTTGAAATGAGTGTTGAAGTGCGCCTTTGCGCGCTGATTAGCAAAGAAAACAAAGAGGGGAAAGATTTTAAAGAAATTGATTTGCTTTATCGTCAACTGGAACGGCATGCCAAAATTCACCGCTATCAAGATGGCGGTAATGAGGTAGATTTAAACCCGAAACTCGCCAATCGAAATAAAGGTGAACGCCGGGCGCCTACAAAGAACCTGTTTAGCGAAGAACAAATTGAAAAGTTAGAAAAAATCTTCCATGAAAACATGTTTGAGTACCAAAAGGTTTGGTACGGCGCAGGGCACAAACACCGTATTCGCAACATCTTAAAATCGCGCCAAATCGGCGCAACGTACTTTTTTGCCCGCGAAGCCTTTATGGATGCGTTAACGAGCGGACGCAATCAGGTATTTTTATCCGCCAGCAAGGCACAAGCGCATGTTTTCAAAGGCTACATCATTGATATGGCGCGCGAGGTAGATGTTGATCTCAAAGGCGATCCCATTGTTTTACCCAATGGGGCAACGCTTTATTTTCTGGGCACCAATGCCCGCACAGCCCAAAGTTATCACGGTAACCTCTATCTGGATGAGTATTTCTGGATACCCCGCTTTCAGGAGCTGCGCAAAGTGGCATCGGGCATGGCGATGCAAAAAAATTGGCGCCAAACGTATTTCTCAACGCCATCGGCACTCACACACAGTGCCTATCCGTTCTGGTCAGGCAAGCTATTTAATCGCGGACGCCGCAAGGCGGATCATGTTGAAGTCGATACCACCCACCAAGCCTTAGTTAACGGCATGATGTGCGGTGATGGTCAGTGGCGGCAAATTGTCACGATTGAAGATGCCAGACGCGGCGGCTGTGACTTATTCGATATCGACCAGTTGCATTTAGAATACAGCCCGGCTGAATTCGAAAACTTGCTCATGTGTGAGTTTGTCGATGATATCGCGTCAATCTTCAACTTACAGCTCATGCAAAAATGCTTAGTGGATAGCTGGGAAGTGTGGGACGACGTGCAACCCTTGATGATACGTCCATATGCCTATCATCCGGTTTGGATTGGGTACGATCCGGCCAAAGGGACGCAAAACGGGGATAGCGCAGGTTGTGTTGTTATCGCGCCGCCCCTGTTCCCGGGTGGCAAATTTCGGATACTGGAGCACCATCAATGGCGCGGTATGGATTTTCGCGCACAGTCTGACGCGATTCAGGCACTGACCGAACGTTATAACGTGCAATATATCGGTATTGATTCCACCGGTCTGGGTCACGGTGTTTTACAAAATGTGCGGGATTTTTTCCCCGCGGCAAAAGAGTTTGTTTATAACCCCGCGTTAAAAAATGCCCTGGTACTCAAAGCTTACGACGTGATCAGTCATGACCGACTGGAATATGACGCCGGCAGTAATGACATTACCCAGTCTTTTATGGCTATTCGACGGGCAACCACCGCCAGTGGCAACCGGCCAACCTATGAAGCCGACCGTAGCGAAGAAGCCAGCCATGCCGACCTGGCATGGGCGACCATGCACGCCCTGTACAACGAACCTATTACGGGTGAAAACAGCAATCACCACAATATTATTGAGGTCTTTTAATGAGCCGTAAAAATAAGAAACGCCAGAGCCAGAAACTGACACGGACGCCTGATACCGCCTCAATGGAGGCGTTTACGTTTGGTGACCCCATCCCCGTACTGGATAAACGTGAAATCTTTGATTACCTGGAATGTGTGCGGGTCGATAATTACTATGAGCCGCCCATCAGTTTTAACGGGCTGGCGCGCACATTCCGCGCCGCACCCCATCATAGCAGTGCCATTTTTGTGAAACGTAACATCCTGACCAGCACGTTCATTCCGCACCAGTATTTAAGCCGCCAAGCATTTGATAGCTGGGCGTTAGACTTTTTACTGTTCGGTAACGGCTATCTTGAATTGCGCGATAACCGGTTAGGTCAACCACTGACACTGAAGCACTCGCCGGCTAAGTTCACGCGCCGGGGTGTTGATCTCGATACCTATTGGTTTGTGCAATATGGCTATGAGACTAAGCCGTTTGAGTTCAAAACCGGGCAGGTATTTCATTTAATAGAGCCGGATATTAATCAGGAACTGTACGGCCTGCCGGAATATCTGGCGGCTATTCCGTCCGTTCTGCTGAATGAAGCCTCGACACTGTTCCGCCGTAAGTATTATCTCAATGGTTCGCACGCGGGGTACATTCTCTATATCAGTGATGCTGCACAGAAAACGGATGATGTGGATAAAATTCGTGAAGCCCTGAAAAGCAGTAAAGGCCCCGGTAATTTCCGCAACCTCTTTTTGTATGCACCGGGTGGCAAGAAAGACGGCATTCAGACTATCCCACTGTCCGAAGCCGCGGCGAAAGATGAATTTTTGAATATCAAGAATGTGAGCCGTGATGACATGTTGGCGGCGCACCGTGTGCCCCCTCAGTTAATGGGGATTATCCCGCAGAATACCGGCGGGTTCGGTGACGTGGAGAAAGCGGCTAAGGTGTTTGTGCGCAACGAATTGCTGCCGCTGCAAAGCAAGATGCAACAGTTGAATGACTGGCTTGGGGAAGAGGTGATCCGGTTTAACCGCTATTCGCTGGAGACGGACAACAACGACTGACCCACATCACGTAGATGATACGACCGTCTGCGAGGCGGTCTTTTTTTTGCCTGCATGAAATATGGTTTCATATGAAATAATTACGTTTGAAAATTTGAATTTGGCACGCCATTATATGATGCCGCGCGCAGTCATGACCCCGCCACGCCTGCCCACTAAATGCAGTGCTTTTTATGCACCTGCAAGGGATCGTCGGAGAAGCGCGAATACTGGTGCTTTGCGGGGGATGAGATCCTTTTTTGATCTTGCAGATTGATGCGCGGGGTAGGTGATTTTATGCAACTATGATTGAAGAGCAAAAACAACCCGCAGTAAAGCGGGTTTTGTGGCAGGTCACGCAATTTTAGCTATTTCTTAAACGTTCATCCAACGTGTCTAGAATGAACGCGTTAACCGAAATATGGTGCTCACTGGCCGCCTGATTTAAACGTTCGCCAAATGACTCAGGATAACGCAGGGTAAACGTTTTGGTTTTCTCACGGTGCTGATAGGGTTCAATATCAGCCGCGCGACAGTCTTCCAGATATTCATTCAATGACAGCTTGCCTTCAGCGTGCAATCCCGCGATACTGTCCGCCACAAAATCACAATAGCCTGACAAGCCTAAAAACTTTCCCCGAAACATGCCAATTTCAGGCACATAGCTGATAACCGCCGACAGTCCGGCTATTTCCATCACATTGGTGTGTTGTTTACTCATAATGGTGTCACTCCGATACTTTCCAACCATTCCCGCAAGCCAGCAACGGCGCCTTTGTCTGTCTCTGGCGACGGATGGGGACGATGAAAATTGGCAATACTCCCGTTTAACAAAAACTTACAGCGCGAACCCCGGCCTTCCTTTATTTCACCACCTAGTGCCTTGATTAAGGCTTCAATATCTGACCACTTAATTCCTGAAGATACAGGCGTTCTGAAAATCTGTTCCAATGTGCGTTGCTGCCGCGTTCGGAGCGCTGAAACTTGTTTGTTCATATGCCAATACACCGTGACTTCAAATATTGAAGTCATATTAGCATTGATAAAAATGAAGTCAAGCAATGAAGTCATTAAAAAACCCGCAAAGCGGGTCTCATGATAGTAATGTGACATGTCACGCAATTACAATTTTAACGCATGCCAGCCTAAGGTATCCCAACATTCACTAACGCGGATGCGGCATCCGACACAAAAACAGCTCTTCAAACTCTTTTTCTGACCAACTCCTGCGAAGCTGTTCCACATTCCACCGACGTTCAGGCACCTCAAACAACGTTATCGTATCGAAAAAAGCCGGAGCACCCTTAACGCGACGATGAGTAAAAAACCGCTTATACGTTTCCTCGCCGTTATCACCTGTACCCCGTGAAGAATAAAACGTTCTCTTACATTGCTTATTTATTGATAAAATGAACGCCAATTGCACCAGCCGGACAGGATTATCCGACCACGCCCATTCAGACACATATACATCCCCGCACAACGCAGCAACATGGCTGTTTTCATGCACAAAGCGGAGTTCAGCACCATTACTGAGTCTCAGTAACTGAATATCTGTCGCCTGATCATTTAAATAGGCGCGCTGCTCAGGGAAATACTGCGCAACATATTGAACAAAAAGGGGTAATAATTCCTTATTGGACAGAAAAAACTTATTCCGCCCTGTCCGACAGGCATCACTTAACGCTTCCAGTACGAAATAATAATCAGCACCCACCTGTCTGGCTTTATGCAAAAAGCGACTGCGGTGATGCTGATTGGCTTTCCAGCGTTCTTGCCAGACGAATAAACCCGACGCAAATTTATGATTGATATTGTTAACGATTTCGGGCGTTAAATTTAGGGTGACGCTATGCATTTATTTATCCTCTAAAAATAGGCATTCCTGCCGCTAAATCACGTTTAACTATCTGTCGCAATACCCGATCCCGACGTGACAGGTTCATTTTAGGCGCACGCTGGCCGGGTTGATTGCGGGTATTCTGTCGCCATTTTTTATAGCGAGCACAGTGCATATCCAAATCACATCTCAATAACTCACTGGCTGTTGTCAGTTTTTTCATTGTTGCCTCATCTGCATCTGCATCAAAATTCGCTTCCCAATCCATGCCATCACAGGCACAGCCATTGAGTTGCCGATTGCCCGATAACGATGGCCGTCAGGACAACGTCCTGCTGTTTTGCCATTCCAAGGGATTCGGGTGTGATTATCCGGGAATCCCTGCAACCGCTCGCACTCCACAGGGGTTAAACGGCGCACGGCATAGCCATAATTCACGCCATGAACATCGGTTGTGGTCAGTGTGTAGGAAATTTCAGGGTGATAGCCGATACCATTACCGCCATTCTGGGGCGCCCGGTTTATCATGTTGCCTGCCAGTGCTATTGCCACCAAATCCGTCGCGCTTTTTGCATCTCTGGATTTTAACGTCGACGAAATATCATCTGTTTGATACGCACCAAATGAAATTTGCCGATATGTTGCGACCCGTTCGCGGCCATGATGACACCGGTTTAATATCGGGTATGGGTTTAACCTTGTGCCCCGGTGACTACCGATAACAGCGCCACTTCCAGTGCGGGCGGTAACTTCTTTCCCCGTCGTTCTGCCCGGTTCAGAATGCCGGCACATGCTGCCTGACTCAAAAAGTACTTTGGCGGGACAGAATCCATTTCGAGCACTTGCGACAACAAACACACGACGGCGTCGTTGGGCGACTCCGAAATATTGAGCGTCGAGCACTCGCCAGGCAACAGTCCGTTGGGGGCCAGACACATAACCCGCGTTTGTCCAGCGTTTCCCTGACGGCTGCAATGGCTCATCTTCTCCGGCAAGGCCTGCAAGAAAGCAGCCAAAGGCATTGTCGGGGCTGGATAATACACCTGGCACATTTTCCCAGACGATGATAGATGGCTGTTCGCCGTTTGCTGCTCTGACTGAATCAATGACATTTGCCAACTCCACGAATGTTAATGTTAGTTTTCCCCGTTCATCACCCAGCCCGTTACGCAGGCCTGCAATGCTGAACGCCTGACAGGGTGTGCCGCCGACCAGAATATCCGGCGCATCGGCCTGATTTTTGGCAATCATGGCAGGTAGCTGGGTCATATCCCCCAGATTACGGACATGCGGCCAGTGGTAGCGCAGTACTGCACTGGGGAATTTTTCAATTTCACTGAACCACGCCGGAACCATACCCAGCGGCTCCCATGCCACGCTGACTGCCTCAATCCCAGAACACACCGAGCCGAAACACATAGTCACGATAGGTTTTTCCTCATTTCCCGAACTCCAAGATTCTTAATCCGCTGCCGCAATGCCTCGCGGCGCGCCTGTTTGCGAGACTCAAACTCGCGTTGCTTCCGTTCCTGCTCCGCGTCCGTATCCATCAATCTGACTTCGCCTTCACTGAACCGCAGCCTCTGGCCGTCAAAACTGATACTCATGCCGTTAACAAACATCATGCCGAGCGTTTTATTGCTGATGGGGCAACCCATTGACGCAGTAAAGTTCATCACTTCCGGCAATAACGCCGCTTCTTTTGGCGTTAATGTGATGCGTGAGATAACCCGTTGCCCCGAAAGGCCGATTTCTTCGCGCTGTACGCTATTCTCAGCCGCGTTTATTTCTGTTGCCCGTCCCCATTGGAGAACATCCGATAACGCTTTGCCGCTTAAATTAGCGGGGAAATCAGGACGGTTCCCCAATGCCTGCCAATCCCCTGATCCACAGTTATTGACAGGACTCCGAGGCGCGCCGATGGCGCTTTTTAAAAGATCAAAACCCGCGTCCGGACTTTGGCCGCTGTGTTTTTTGACGATGCGATACTCCCGCTCGCGTGTTTTCACCACGCCCGCGGCCGGATTGAGTTGCGCGTAAATACCGACCACGCTGGAAACGGCCTCGTCATACGGATTGAGTTTGTCGCTGACCTCACGCGCAACACGAATAGTCTGCTGATCACGCGGCGTACAGGGGCCACCCTGTGACAGAATGTAGTTTTCAAAGTCACCCTGATCCGCCGCCGCCCTGACCTTTTCGGCGATCTCACCCATTTGGTCAGCAATGCTGATACTGCGCAGGCGACGGCACTCGCGATACGCCCCTTTTGAGGGCAGGTTATAGAAATGAAATTGCGGGATACGCCATGTGGACGCCCACGCGGTCACTGCCGCGGCGGCATCTTTTAACGGCTTGCCCGTTTCCTGATCAATCAGGCCGTCCAACGCGTAACCGTCAATATTCTTGGCGATGTATTTCGCGATATAGCCCACGGCACCGCCTTTATTCATGTGCCGGCACTCAAAGCGGTACTTTTTGGCACCCCGTTCATCGCCGTCTTCCTGCAAGGCTTTTTTTCGCATAATCTCAACAGCCGCTGCACGGCTGGCCTTATCGGTAAACAGCAATAAATGCCAGTGCGGAGTACCATCATGATGAGGCTCGACCACGCGGACGCCATAGACATTCAATCCGGCATCTTTAAACGCCGTGCGGATTTTCGCCCAGACCCGCACCAGATAACGCTGGCCGTCTTTTGGCGTATAGGCTTCATTCGCCCAGCTACTATTGAGCACGGCAATCTTGTCTTTCCCCATCAAGCGGGTGGGGTGATATTTTGACGGCGTGGTGATAGTGACAAACATCCCGATATCGCCACGGGCTGTCGCCACCCGTTCAATGCCGGCAATCTGGGACATTAATTCCATCCGGCGAATTTCCGGGTTAGAAATGCTCGACATCACCTTGTCAACCAGATCAAAGCGCTCGCCCGTTGCCACGTCCTCAATATCCATGGTTTGCAGATATTGCATATTGGAAAGACGCTGTGATTTCACCTCCTGTATGGCCTGCCGACTGGCATATGGGGAACGGTTTTTATTGACCGCCATCGCGGCAATCAGCAGTGCTTCACGCCAGCGGGTACGGTGTGCCTTAAGCTGGCGATACCAAAAATCGTCATTCACCAGACGGGATACCGCGGCAATCACATCTTTTTGTTGCAACGCACCTTTCAGGTAACGGGCGTAATGCGCAGGCGTGACATGCAGTCCGCAAGCAATCTTCGCCAGTTCGCCGTAAATCAGGGACAGGTTGCGTATCTGATAGATAGCTTCTTTATCGCCATCCGCCTGAGCGATGCACTGATCACAATACAGCTCAAACAACGTAAAGAATCCGGCGGCGATTTGAGCCGCCAGTTTTTTTAGCGGCTTGTCATGCAGATCCGGCAGGCGGTTAAACTGGCTGATTTCGGTGGAAATACGAGCCGTGGCCGTCAGCGTGGCGTGGGTATCCATCTCAAAACGACGGGTCACGGCCATAATGCGCGGCCAGAATTTTTGATGGAAATCGAAATACAGAAAATCTTGGGCTTTCAGAATACCTTGTTCTTTCAGCGTCTTTTCGTAACGTTTTTGATAGGGATAGCGCAGAATGCGTGGCAGGGATTCGATATCTGCCAAAATCGCTTGCCCCTGAATCATTCTTTCACGGGAAAGCGGTCTTTCAAAACCGGCAACAGCCTGATGCCGCGGGGCATTCCACCAATAGGCATACTGCCCATTGGCGGGTTCAGCTTCGGGCAGGATATTAAAATTCACCAGGCGACTGCTCATGCAACAATGCCGCCATACGTATCAGGATTCAAAAGATTCAACGCGGTCTGGCAGCGCTGCGTGATCACCGCCACGGTATCCAGATAGTCCTTCACAGAGCGCAAACCGCACTTAATATGCGACACATGCAGGTTCACCAGTTCAGCAACCAGCGACACGTCACTGTCATGCCAGCCGACCAGCGAGTAAATGCCGTCATAGGCGTTGACCTGCAACAGCGCCAGCTTGCCGGGGTGTTTCTCATGAACCACAACCGCAAAACGGGTATCCGTGATGTAAACCCCGTTTTTGGGATCAAGGATGATAGCGTCACTCACTCGCAAACCCCGGCATACACTGAGCTACACGCCTGTTGTGAATTTTCATCGGCCAATAAATCAAACTGACGCCCCCCCTGGTGGTCATCGCCCAATCACGATAGGTCTCGATACCGTGTGACGACAGCGTCACGCACTCAATCCGGCGCTGCTGTTTCACAGGGTCTTGATGGGACGGGAAAAACGTCGAGTTTCCGTGACGCGAACAGGCGGCAACCATGCGCTCCCAGCGGGCAACACGGGCGATTTCACCTGGGAAACGGGTAAATATTTCGGCCAGCTCAGATTTGCGGGCGTGAATACACGGCATACAGCCCACGCGCGAACACCCCTGCTGATAAAGCGGATTCGGTTTAATACCGTGTTTTTTCGCCAGGGCAAAAACCTGCTCATGTGTCCATGACAGGATCGGACGATAGGCAGACAGCCCCGCCGTATTATCAATATCCGATTCCCATTCTGGCAACGCAGCGCGGGATGGTGATTCCTGCGCCCTGACACCCTGCCATAAAATCACCTCATCGAACTGGGATAACAGCGGGGCAACAACCTGCTCAGCAATGGGCTTATGCTTAAGTTCGAACGTACAAAAACGCGCTTTCGTAGATGGAAAACGGCCTTTTAGCATACACAGATCCAAAAATGGGCTACCGGTAGGAAACAGCGTCTTGAGCGCAGCAATAATGCGTTTTTCCGCCTGAGCAGGTGACATACCGCACTCTTCGACCAAACTGACAGGCCAGCGTGATTTGATGAACTCACGTTTATTTTTTATCTGACTGGCGAAATCAGCCGAAACCCGCTGAATTTTACCCAGTCTATTTTCCAGATAATCCAGATATTTCATTGTTTGGGGGTGCTCATGGCCGGTATCGGCAAACACAGCAACATGCGGTACACCGTTCTCAATCGCCAGTAACCACTGAGCCAGGCTATCTTTTCCACCGGAAACCGTGATCACATTAATGGTGTTTTCAGCGTAACAGCGACTATCCATCATGGCGCCCCTCCAACACCGCAATGATTTCTCTCGCCGGTTGACGGTTGCCATTAGCGGCAATGGTGCGCGGGGCATCGATTTCGTGGATGGTGAAACCGAGGTCGGCATACAGCTCTTTGGCGGCAATCGAGTTAGAAACAGTAACAGGCACGCCGAGATCGTTATTCAGCGTATGTAAATTCACGGCCAACAGCTCATGATCGGCGGGAGTAAAAGCAGACTGATAATACTGGGTAAACGCCCCCATATTCGTTAAATAGGGCGGATCACAATAAACCACATCACCATAATCAACGAGCGTTAACGTGTCCTGCCACGCTAAACAGGACATATTAACCTCACAATACTGCGCCTTTTCATAAAATGCCCGGATTTCATGTTCAGGAAAATACGGTTTTTTGTAGCGCCCAAAAGGAACGTTAAATTGTCCGGCCGCATTATAGCGACATAGGCCGTTATAACCGTGGCGGTTCAGGTAAAGAAACAGCTTAGCTTTCGCACAGGTATTAAAATCAGAACGGTGCCGATAATATGTATCCTGACGATTGCCCTCGCTGAAAAATTTGCTCGATTCATCAATAAAACGCTCAACGTCCCACAAAATCGCGCGATATAAATGAATCAAATCGTTATTGATATCGGCAATAAAATAGGCCGGATAATCTGTATTCATCATGACCGCGCAGGAACCGACGAACGGCTCAACCAGCCGACGACCCGCAGACAGGTGGGGCAGCAATTTATCCATAATACGGGATTTAGAACCCGCCCATTTGAGGATGGTTTTATTTGCCATTGTCAGCCCCCTCATAAAAAAAATAATCAGGGGTTAACACGGAATATTCATAAAATGAAACACGGGGACTATCTGGTCCACCCTGAAAATGATGGGCGTCATCAATGAGTAAAGTGGTTCGGCGGTCGATATCATCCAGCCAGTCATACCCGCCTTCCTGAGTGAGTACGACGTAATCACCACTGTTGAGGTCGATCGGTAAATATTGATTATCAAAAATATGTTCAATGTCGATGTCGAGACTTTTAATAATAAAAAAGTTATTGAATCTTTCTAACGTTATAAAATCAACATCGTCGCCACGACCTTCGACAACACCGATACAATGGTTTTTATTATTGATGATGATATCAAATGCGTTTTTATCAATGTTAACAAAGCGAAGATTATCCATCACACACTCCGATAATGTTGTTGTTTCAGTTCAAAGACATCCTGGCAGGGCACACAGCGGGTCACACCGGCAATCACCCGGCGGCGCTGCTCAGGGATTGGCTGATCGCAGTCTTCACACACAAACGCGGCAACCCCGACCGGACGGTTAACATGGGCGGCTATCCGGCGTTCCAGTATTTCGGCGGCACACTCACAGGCGCCATCGATTTGCCTAGACATATTCCAGCTCCTGCGCCTGATGCTCGATATTCTCAGCCTCACTCATCAATAATTCGGCTGACGCGGCATGATCCAATTTATTCGCCAAAATATGTGAGGCGATATTTTCCAGACGAGAAGCAGAGCGTTCGGCCATGGCCTTGCGCTCATCTTCTCTGTTTATTTTTATCAGTTGTTCTATATCCATTGTTCTGTTTCCTGTTTTTAGGTAATAAAAATCCCTGCGCGTTGGCACATAAAAACAATTAAATTAAATCGATAAATTAATGTGATATTAATTCCGGCAATATTAATTTATCCGGTAATATTGATGCCAGCGCCTTAAGTTGATTGATTGCAAGAATTAACGAGCGGATTTCGTCAGGTGTAAATTCATTAAACCGGATATCGAAACGTGATTTATCAATACCCGCCAAATGAAAAATTAAATGCAACATTCGCTCATTATTTCTGACGCGGTTATTTGTACGGTCACGCATCGTTTCAATAAAATCGGCCAGTTGGCTATTTGAGTTTTTATCAACGAAAAATTTTGCGCGCAGGGCGGCGGATTTATTCAAACCATCAATTTTCTCATCCAGCGTTAATGCTACAGCGCGGCACGGTTCAGTATTCGCCATTGCATCACCTCACAATATGGATAATAACGGGGTTAACAGGGTTGTCGCTAACCCAATTGAAACTAATGTCATCATCAATGGGTTTTCTTTTTTATTTGTACCAGTTACTTTGGTATTAATATTAAAATCACCACCCGTAACCTTATATTGATGTTGCACCCGCGTTAATTGGTTCATTTAATCGCCTCTCGTATAACTGCTGACAAAATTTCAGCGCCTCAGATTTGGAATCAAATTTACCGTATGAATATTCACCGTCCTCGATTTGATAACGTGTGAACAAACAAACGGCGCTGGGACGTAACGGGCGAATTAATAACGCACCAAATTTAATCCGCCCTTTGTTTAATTCCACTGGTGTTGGTAGCAATATTGGCATTTTGTTTGTTGTTACCTTTATGGTAATTATTTATTGATATTATTTTTACCGGTCAGGGACATTATTGCCCGCGCATGAATTTCGGCGGATTCGCGGTCGAGATGAATAAAGCCGCCATCTAAGTACCTGTAATCATATTCATCTTCATACCATTCAAGCTCGTCAGTAAATTCTTTATCGCCGAGCTTAGGAACATAATACTTACAGCATGGCGCCAGCGGCTCCCTCACAGGTTCCGGCACAGTGATATTGGTACTAATAGACTGCAACTCCCCAAATCCAACCCGCACAGATTTAGTAATGTGATAACTGTCACCCGTAGCTATTGACATAAACCGCGCCAACGCTTCCTGAATAAATTCTGGCGTGATGTCAAGTTCGGATTTGATATCAATAAAAACATCCTGCAAACGATTTATTATGGATAATTGCAGTCCTACACGTTCCAGGGGAGTTAAGTTTTTCATTGTTTACTCTCATTAGTTAACTTACAAACCAATCCACAACAACCACGCATCACGGACTTCTTTTGGACGATTCAAATAAGCGTCGCGCATCGCTCTATTGAATTCAGGTATATAAACCCAGTTTTCACCACGTTTTTTCACAGCCACACCATCCCGTGATTTCACGTCAGGATCCCGCCACGGAATAATTGGCAACTTACCCTTTTCAATCATCCCCCCAACAGCAGCATGTGTTTTACCTATTAAGTCAGCAAATTTCTGATAAGGGACTGCATCTACTGGGTAATAAACCTGCATATACCCATCGTCATTTTTTTCTATCACTGTTCACCTTCCTTTCCATAACCTTAATAGCTTCAATTAGAAACCTCGTATTTTTCAGGTTCATTTGCTAATCTGATTAGTCAGATGCTTAGAGTTGCTTCTACTGGCGACGCTAGGCTTTTTCACTCCCTAAAAGGTCTCACTTCTAAAACCTTTAGGGATTTTAGTCTCAGTTTTGGAACCTGTCAACAATGAATATGTCACAAAAAATTCGAGCTATACGTAAAGCCGAAGGATTAACACAAATTAAATTTTGCGAACTAACAAACATCCCCTTAAGCACTTTGAAGAATTACGAGGGAGATCATTCTTCTCCCGGATTAAGTACAGTTCTTCAAATCACCAACCACCCTAAATTTGAAAAATACACCTTGTGGCTAATGACCGATAAGACTGCTCCTGAGTCTGGTCAAATTAGCCCAACTCTCTCCCCTGATGGTGCCGAACACAAAATGTTGTACCGCTCAGACCGGAAAACTGGCTAACACTGCATGAGGATTTTCTTGACTGGATAGAAACACAATCACTTTGTTACATCGGAGGGCTTCACTATGCCAATTAAGAAGCTCGATGATGGTCGTTATTTAGTGGACATTAGACCAACTGGCCGCAACGGAAAACGGATCAGGAGGAAATTTGACAAAAAAACAGAAGCGATCGCTTTTGAGCGTTATACACAAGCCAACGCTGAAAGTTTTGGAAAAGCAAAAGACAGGCGAACGCTGAGCGAATTACTTGAATTATGGTGGCTCTACCACGGCGTTACACTCAAAAACGCAAAGAGAGAACGCCGGCAACTTAAAAACACGATCGCCGATTTAGGTAATCCCGCAATAAATCGCCTTAATAAACTTCGTTTACTGGAGTATCGGAGTGAGAGGCTAAAAAACAACGTCAGTGCAGCAACGATTAATCGTGATTTGTATCGGTTATCTGGCATGTTATCCGCATTACATAAACTGGAATTCTTTAATGGTGATAATCCGATCAAAGGATTGCCGACGCTGAAAGAAAAACGGGCTGAAATGACCTTTTTAGCTCATGAAGAAATCAAGCATTTACTCAGCGCGTTATCAGGAGATTATAAGTTGGTAGCATTGCTATGTTTAAGCACAGGCGCTAGATGGTCGGAAGCTGCAACGTTAAAGAGTGAACAGGTCATAAATGGCCGCGTTACATTCCTTGAAACCAAAAACGGAAAATCACGCACCATTTCTATTTCTGATAAATTGGAAAAACTCCTAAAAACCAAAACGTCCGGCCTGCTGTTTAATGTTGTATACAACACTTTTAGAGCAAAAATAAAGGCTATAAAACCTGATTTGCCTCGCGGCCAAGCAACTCACGTTTTGCGACATACGTTCGCCAGTCACTTTATGATGAATGGCGGGAACATTATTGCATTACAGCAGATTCTTGGTCATGCCAGTATTCAGCAAACTATGGTTTATGCGCATCTGTCGCCTGATTATATGCAATTTGCCATTACCCTTAATCCACTGAAAGGCGGGATAGGTGTATAAACATTTTAAGCAAATTATAATGACCTCAAAGTGTCCACACTGGCATGGCTTTCAGTCTGTTATAGTTGCTTATTGTTACTTTTTATTTGATTGATTTAAAATGATTTTTACTTCAAGCAAACAAGGTAAGGCTCTAGGGATGGAGCCTTAAAAGACAGGCATGGTGTACTTTCCTGAATTTCGATTACAAAAAATAAAAACTTCAATGGTCACCCCATTGATGGCTGGGTATCATAACGAAAATGGCGGTTAGCGGATAGAAATTTATGTCTTTCCATCCGTCAGTACCCTGGGATGGCGACTACGATATGGTCAAAGATAGCAAGAGCTTGCCAAACAGTGGATCCGGTGAACAAATTATCACCAAATTAATATTTAGTGCCTCAAAATTTCGATATTCCACTAAAAAGTGTCACAATACACCAATACGATTTTTAGAACCTATCTTAGGTATCTATGATTCAGATAGATTGAAACCGATTCAAAATAACAAATAACATACTGAAAACACATGATACAAGCACCTCCTTTTTGTCGTTCACTTTTACACCCCCGCCACTGGCTGACTTGGCTAGGCATTGGCATACTTTATTTATTGGTTTTGCTACCCTATCCAGCAATTTATTGGATGGGAACCCGACTGGGGCGATTATCGCTGCGCTTCTTAAAAAAACGGGCCAAAGTTGCAGAGCGCAATCTGGCACTTTGTTTCCCTGATATGCCGGCCGAGAAACGGCACGAATGGTTAGTCAAAAATTTCGAGTCGGTTGGAATGGGTGTGTTTGAGACTGGGATGGCCTGGTTTTGGCCTGACTGGCGGATCGAGCGTTGGTTCAAAGTCACGGGAAAGGAACATATCCAAAAGGTGCAGTCCGCAGGCCAAGGAATTATCGTCATTGGTATCCATTTCTTAACACTGGAATTAGGCGCGCGTATGTTGGGTATGCTGAATCCAGGTATTGGTGTTTATCGCCCAAATGACAATCCTGTCATGGATTGGCTACAAACCTGGGGACGACTCCGTTCCAACAAGTATATGCTGGACAGGAAAGATGTTAAGGGTATGATCCGATGCCTAAAAAATGGCGAAATTGTTTGGTATGCCCCTGATCACGATTACGGCCCACGTAACAGCGTATTTGCCCCATTATTTGCTGTTGAACATGCCGCAACCACCACCGGAACCTCAATTCTTGTCCGTTTGGCTAAACCTGCATTGGTCCCTTTTACTCCCCGAAGGTTGCCGAATGGCGAGGGGTATGAGTTAATTATTCAGCCCGCTGTGGACAATTTTCCTCTGCAAGATGAAGTAGAAGCAGCCATATTCATGAATAAGGTGATCGAAAAGGAAATTATGCAGGCACCTGATCAATATATGTGGTTGCATCGCCGGTTCAAAACTCGCCCTAAAGGGATGCCATCTTTGTATGGTAACAACGATAATATCCACTGATACACATAAACTGGTTGTTATTACCTAAATAGCAGCCAATAACTGACTAATCGTTAAATAAGATCCCCAATGTAGGTCATTTCCTTACTCCTCGCCCTGCGAGGAGTAAGGAAACCCCATACTTTGTGTGTATCGCTATTATGAAAATCCAAGCTATTTAAATATTTCATATCATGGAAATCACATCTTGAATAATTACAAGTTATTACCCGCATTATTATCAATATTGCAAACACTGAATCTCACTGAGTCTTCAAAGCAATTGGGTGTCACTCAATCCGCAATGAGTAAAATATTACATCAGCTACGTGAAGATTTTCATGACAAAATTATCGTGAGGGAAGCAAATCAATTTATTCTCACCCGAAAAGGCGAGAAACTGAAAAAGAAATTGCCAGCATTGATGCAACAATTAGAAAACCTCTATACCAATCGCCTTTCAAGATGCGTCTTATATCTCCCCGCGTAGCGGGGAGATATAAACACTCTCGTTGGTTTACAAACGGCAACTTGAAGTTAGATTGGTATAACTATTAACGACTATATCGAAAGTCGACATATTCTGGTTAGCGGTGGTGGAGATAAAGACAGTATCATCGATCACACACTGGCAATAATGAACCTAAATCGTCATGTTTACGCTACAGTCCCCTTCTTTCAAGCCGCCATTGAGTTATTGTTAAAAACAGACACCATGCTAACCATACCTCTGCATATTGCCGCTGATTTCGCCCAACACCATGATTTAAAAATAAAATATTTGCCTATTGATATTAAAGCACAACAATATTATTTGCTATGGCATGAGAAATATTACCAAGATCCAGCGCATAGATGGTTTAGGGATATCTGTTTTCCTCTTATCAAAGCTCACCTTGACAGGACGATAAAACTGGGTATGAAATTAATTCATACCCACAAGTAGATTTTTCATCTTTTATTCAAAAAATGCCCATATTAATATGATGTTCATCTTTTTATGACGACAACATCAGTTAATATAACATCGGTAATCAATATGCTTTCTATAGAAACACTCATTACATTTATCAGTATTTCAACTTTCTTATGCTTCTTGCCAGGGCCTGATAATATTTTCGTCTTAAGCCAGTCTGCAATAAATGGGCGCAAATCGGGAGTATTAATCACTGTTGGTCTATGTATTGGATTGGTAATACATACATCTTTAGTCTCATTAGGCATTGCAGCAATAATAAGAGCGAACACAATAGCCTTTGAAATTATTAGATTATTTGGCGTACTTTATTTGATCTATTTAGCCTGGGGTGCTTTCAAGGCAAAACCTATTCATCTTAAAGGCAATGCCGACAAATTTAATGACTCAAAAAAACTGATTAAAAAGGGGTTGATTATGAACTTATCAAATCCCAAAGTGATTATTTTCTTTTTAGCTTTTCTGCCTCAGTTTACGACTAACGATACAATTTACATTCCAGTATCTCTTCAATTGTTATGTCTGGGTTTCATGTTTGTTGTAATTGCTTTTATGGTTTTTACACTAATATCCTATTTATCCGGTTTTTTAAATACACGGATATCCAATAAACCATCAATACAAACTGCGCTAAACCGAATCACCGGTTTGGTATTTATCGCATTAGCCATTCACTTACTTATGAGTCAGTTTTAAACAGAAATACATCACATGCCCTTAAGCCGATTGCGAATCCTTTCGCTATTTTCCCGCATCCTTGCACAGTGTCAGAGACAAGTTTAAACTTCCGCTAACAACTGGCTAGTTCAATCAATAAAAAGCACAAGCATCGGCAATATCAGCATAGGAATAACCATTCCCTTGCTCTTTCTCTAATTTTTGCCTTGTTTCCCTATAGCAACGACGTTTAGTTTGTTCTCTAAGATGTTGCATAGTTTGATCTTGTTGTTCTCTCTGTTCCTTCTCCCGTTTCTCGGCTAAGGTATTATCTTTAGCCAATTTCTCCGCGTTCCAATTTTCGTGCTCTAGGCTGCCCCTCTTTTTCTGGTACTCTTCTGAGGGTTTGTTATCCACGGGTATATCGCTTTTGTAGCTTAAATCCAAAGCCTGAGCTTGGGAAAACCACACTGACAAAATGAAAAACAGGCAATAGGCTCCTTTGATTTTCATATCCTTCCTTAATGACATCTAGTTTATCCCTCGGATATGTTTAGTTTGATTCCTGAAACGTTGTAAATCCTGGTCAAAATGTTGCTGTTGCATAGATTGTATTTGTTGTATATAGGAATAAGTATTAAATGGCTGCTTATTATACCAATCATGGTGAGCCCCCAGGCTCTCAAATCTACCATCATATTCTTTCAGCTCCTTCTCCCGCTTTTCGGCTAGCGCATTATCTTTAGCCATTTCTTCCATGTTCCATCTATGCTCCAGGTTGTTTCTCTTTTGCAGGTACTCTTTTGAGGGTTTGTTATCCGCAGGTATCTCGTTTTTGTAACTGAAATCAAAAGCCAGGGCGTTAGAAAACCACACTGACAAAATCAAAAACAGGCAATAGGTTCCTTTGATTTTCATATCTTTCCTTATTGGGACTATAACAACGAATTATTATTTAATAACCATTATCACCTGAGGTCAATACTCTAATCTCTGAACATTTTGCAGCCAAATAAAATAACTCTTTACAAATCAATACCGTTTCAACATTCTGTATTTGGTTTTTTATGATAAAAATGACGTGAGATCCTGATGCATTCCTATCCTATTTACCATGTTGATGCCTTTACGGAAAAATCGTTTTCTGGCAACCCTGCGGCGGTTGTCTTGCTGGATAAATGGCCAACAGATGAAACCCTGGTTTCTATCGCGGCTGAAATTGGCCTCCCAGAAACTGCTTTTTTGGTGGAAAACCATCTGCGCTGGTTTACCCCCAAAGTCGAAGTTGATTTATGTGGACATGCAACCTTGGCAAGCGCATTTGTCCTGATAACCTATCGCAACATTCAAGAGACGTTGCTCACATTCAAAAGTCGCTCCGGTGAGCTGAGGGTTTCTCATCAAGACGGCGTTTTTATCTTGGATTTTCCTCTCGCTGATTGCCATGAAGAAAATACCCTCATCCCTGTTATACAAGATGCCTTGGGACAAAATGTTTCCGCCGTGTTAGCTTCACAGGATCGTTATATTTGTGTATTAGATTCCGCAGAACAAATCATCAATACCCAGCCTGATTTTGATAAAATTGCAGCCTTGCCCCTGCCAGGGCTTACCATTACCGCGCTCGGTGACCTACCCGTTGATTTTGTTTCACGCTATTTTGCGCCAGCCAAAGGCGTCAATGAAGATCCTGTCACAGGCTCCAGCCATTGTGTTCTTGCCCCTTACTGGGGAAAGCGTCTCAATAAAACTGAGCTTTATGCTCGTCAATTATCTGAACGTGGTGGTGAGTTGTTATGTCGAGTTGAAGGGGATCGTGTATACCTGACAGGTAAAGCAAGACTCTTTTCGCATGGTGAGATCCTGCTCGAAAATATATAACGCCTCATTTTTTGATAAAAAAATCAGCACAGTCAGGCAGGAATACCGTTCTATTGGTATTTTAAACAGGGTCAGCAGAATATCTTCTGCTGACCCACAATGGCAACCACCTACCATTAACCTTGGTGACGTACCAGCAAATCTGGGGTAATTTCCGAGATTGATCTCGCTCCGGTTAACGTCATTGCTACCCGCATCTCTTTCTCAATCAGATCCAGCAAATTGAAAACTCCCGCTTCCCCTGCCGCTGCCAACGCATAAACAAAAGCACGCCCCAGCAAAACACTATCGGCGCCCAGCGCAATCATTCTCACCACATCCAATCCCGTCCGAATACCAGAATCGGTAAGAATGGTAATATCATTTTTGACGGCATCCGCTATCGCAGGTAAAGCGCGTGCCGTTGACAAAACACCATCAAGCTGACGCCCGCCGTGATTTGAAACGACAATGCCATCAGCCCCAAAACGGACAGCATCTTTAGCATCTGCGGGATCAAGGATGCCTTTAATAATCATTGGCTCTTTCCAGAAATCACGGATCCATTCCAAATCTTTCCATGAAATGGCGGGATCAAAATTACTGCCTAACCAACCAATATAGTCTTCCAATTTAGTGGGTTTGCCACGATACACGGAAATATTGCCCAAATCATGGGGTTTGCCCCACAAGCCGACATCCCACGCCCATTGAGGGTGAGTCACCGCCTGCAAGATACGACGCATGGCTGCATTCGGGCCACTCATACCGGAGTGTGCATCACGATAACGCGCCCCAGGAACCGGCATATCAACGGTAAATACCAGATTTTTGACCCCCGCCGCCTGTGCCCTTTCCAATACATTACGCATAAAGCCACGATCTTTTAGCACATAGAGCTGAAACCAGATTGGGCGATCTATGGCAGGAGCGACTTCTTCAATCGGGCAGACTGATACCGTCGACAAAGTGAATGGGATCCCTTTTTTGGCCGCAGCACGAGCAGCTTGCACTTCACCACGGCGTGCATACATGCCTGTTAGCCCAACAGGGGCAAGTGCCACCGGCATTGACATTTTTTCCCCGAACAAGCTGGTTTCCAGACTTAATTCGGACATATCCTTCAGTACACGCTGGCGTAACTCAATATTGGATAAATCTGCGGTATTACGTTTAAGGGTATGTTCTGCGTAGGCTCCGCCATCAATATAGTGAAACAGAAAAGGCGGTAACTTAGCTTGTGCTGCAACCCGATAATCCGTTGAAGCGGAAATAATCATAATATGTACCTTAATATTGAAAAGTTATTCGCACATTTTTTAAGATGCCAGAATCAAGGCCATGACAGCCGCAATTCCCCCATAGACCAGCATGGGTAAAATTGTCTTCTTCATAATCTGGCCTTCTGCGTTGGTGATCCCCAAAATAGAGCAAACAGCAATAATGTTATTCAAACAAACCATGTTACCCATCGCCCCGCCAACAGATTGCAGAGCCAACATCAAATTAACATTCATGCCATTGTTCAACGCGATTGAATGCTGTATCCCGCCGAATGTCAGATTGGAAACCGTATTAGAGCCTGAAAAAAATGACCCTAATGCCCCTAAAAATGAAGAGAACAACAGCCAGCTTTCCCCTGTCATGGCAGCCAACGCCTTACCAATAATAATCACAGGCGCATTTTCGTCCCCTAACATCATCATATTTACCATCACTAAGGCACCAAATAGTGCAATGAATGGCTTGAAAATGCGGGAGCCTGTTTCACAGAACATCCGTTGCACTTGATAGCGGTTTAACTGAAACAATGGAATGCACATCAATACGACTAACAGGAATGGAATAATTGCCGGTACGTACAATGTCTTGTAACTGGCAGAAGCTGAGGTTCCCAATACTTGCTGCAAATTGATCACTAACGACTTACTGACGCTCAGATCACCCAGCCAGCCTAAATGCAGTTGCCAATTGATCTCAGCATTATTCAGCCATGCCTTGATACCTAATTGATGGATACGGGTAATAATCAAAATTCCGATCAATAACAAGGTCGGTATCATGGCCTTGATGACTTTGTTAAAAGGCACAATCTGTGGCAAATCATGTCTTCTTTCGTAACGTTTTATGCCAATCCCCATACGGGCAAGCACTACCGATATCGCTAATCCAATAGCGCCCCCCACCAACGCCGGAAATTCATAATTAATTTGGGCCAGCAACAGGTAAGGCACCGTACAACTTAATATACTCAAGATGATAAACAGGCTGTTTTGGCGGATTTCCTGCCACGACACAATAAAACGCAAGGCCAGTAAAGGAATAACAAAACCAGCAACAAAGTGGATCAACGCACTCAAGCGCCCAATTTCCAACAAATTATCTTCCTGTAATCCAAGATTAGCAAAACCGAACCAGGTTGGTGTTCCTACCGCCCCGAAAGAAACAGGAACAGAATTCATCACCAGAGCCAACAAAGCAACCCGCAGGGGATTGAATCCCAATCCAACCAATATAGGGGCAGCTATCGCTGCTGGCGTACCAAAACCACTGGCACCTTCAATCATAAATGCAAACGCCCAACCAATAATCATTAATTGGGCGACGGGGTTGGGGCTGATATTTTCTAACCAATTGCGTATGACATCTTCAGCGCCACTGATCTGCATCAATTTATTCAGTAATATTGCGCCTAAAATAATCGTGATGGGAGTAAAGACGGAAATCAGGGCCGTAATAATATTGGCATGTAATAATACAGGCTGACTGTCAAACCAAAGTAATTGTATGAAATAAACAATGATGGCTGTCAACGGTAAAGCAATAAAGGATGGGATGCCATTACGTTTGGTCATCATCCAAATCAGCAGGACAATCGGCGCGATGCTGAAAAATAAGGGCATAAGTTCCTCAGATGATTATTTTTATAAGATCAGAAATGTAGCTGAAAAGTTAATTCTTCATAACCGCGCCATTATAATCACAACTTTTCTTAAGCACCTATGCTGGGATTTTTTAACCATCGGAAATAATATAAACCGACAATCACTCGCCAATCTAACCAAAAATAATTAAATCAATATAAATCAATTGGATATAAAATATGATTTGATTGAAATAATATGTAGCTCACATTAATTAAGCATGAATTTTCAATAGACTATATCTAAAAATGACATAATCCCTGCCGGTTATTTGTACTCCGGCAGAGAAAAATATTAGAAATAATGATTGATATTTTTGTAAGAAACCACGATATGCTCAATCAGCATTCGGATTTTTAGGGGTAAATTTCGGGTGTAAGGATAAACCGCATAAACACCTAATACTTTTCCACTGCATCCCTTAAGTATTTCCAGTAGTTTTCCTGCCTGCAAATCTTCATACACCATGACACGCGGCACCATCGCAATACCAAATCCGCCTAATACTGCTTTATGGATAGCCAATGCATTATTTGAGGAAAAATTGCCGTTTACCTGTAACTCATAAATATCACCGCTACCTGGCCGTTTCATTAGCCAGTTGGCAGTACCGCTTTCCTGATGGGTGTAGGTCAGACAATTATGCTGGAGAAGATCTTCCGCTGATTGTGGTTGCGGATATTTATCCAGATAACCGGAAGAACAGACAATGACCCAGCGTGAATTCAATATGGGTCTGGCAATCAAGCTGGAATCTGGCATCGTGCCTGTCCGAATGGCTAAATCAATACCTTCATTGACCAAATCAACAAAATGATTTTCTAACCGTATTTCTACTTTTAATTTAGGATGGAGACTACAGAATTCCGCCACTTTTTCGCTCAAAAGTAACTCACCTGATACCGTCGGCACAGACATCCGGATCACACCTGTGAGTTCATCACTTTTTTCACTGACAACATGCAAGGCGTCCTGAGTCCGTATGCTAATTTCTTTAGCGTGCTGATAAAGTTTCCGCCCATTCTCAGTCAGGGTAAGACTGCGCGTAGTTCGATATAATAGACGTGCCCCTAGAGATTTTTCCAATCGCCCAATACGCTTACTGATGACTGAACTTGTGATACCTGCACTCTCTGCCGCTTTGCTGAAAGACCCACAATCAACAATCAGGGCAAACAAGATTAGATCATTCGCATATTCATGGGTAGATAACATAATTTTATGTATTTCAATTCGTGTACTTTAAGGTGTGCATTCAGGGGTGAACAGTTTAAACACTGCAAGCAATAAAGCAATAATATCTTCACTTATCGATAAAAATACGACTTATACTGTCCAGATTTTAAATGATAGTCAAACCTCATAGCCGATGAAGCATATTTAAAATAACTCACTGGTCTTTATACGCATTAAACTTCAAGTTGCAATTTACAACACTATATGAAACTTGATTTCTCCCCGCTTCGCGGGGAGAAATCACACGCATCTTGAAGTTAGATTGGTATATAGTTAATATCCCCCTAAATACCGTTTTATAATAGTGAGACTCTGATATTTATAAAGATCCCTTACCCCAAGAACAAAGTTATCTATGCCCTTGGGGATCCGTCCTTGCTATTACACTGTATTTTTCAATCTATTAGGTATAAAAGCGCTTATTATCAATTAGTCGTAGCAAGTCCAATATTCAGGATCACCTGCATCATGAAGATATGTTCCTTCAGGTGGCTGAGTGAGAGTAATAGCCCAGCCACTGTTCGATTCGTGCATAGTTTCTGCTCTATAATTATACATATCATAAAGAGGCCCTATCGGTATCGGAGTCGAATTGAAGGAGGCTTGGATAAAAAAGGGAGGTGGTGCGCCATCTGATGTTGGGGTCAGCTCCTCTAAACGTGCCGGACAATACTGTTTGGAGTAAAATAATCCATAAAAATAAGGTGGATCAATATACCCATCTTTTTGTTCTATCATGCCAATACGGCCAGTCCACAACAATTTATTATCCTGTGTAATGAACTTAAAAGAGGTAAATTTTTCCTCAAAGAAGCAAGGCCCAAAACCATCTTTATCCTCCCAAATAAAAACACCTTTTTGTCCTGGAGCTACTGTTATGAAATCGGGTTCGCCTTCTCGTGGTTTATATGTACAACGCCCATAGGATGGAGGCGAGTATACTGTTATTGTGTAATTTGTTTGATTATTAATGGTTATTGGATGTTCTGCTGAAGAAAACACTGAGGTTGATATTGTGGATAATAGCATTAAAACAAATAAATTGAATACGCCATGTGGAATTAATTTAATATTTTTCATAATAATAGTCCCTCATATTCAAACACTTAAACAAAACAGACTTAAAGCCAACTCAACTATGCCCATCGCCTTTCAAGATGCGCCTGATATTTCCCCGCGCAGCGGGGAAACATCAACACTCACATTGTCTTGCAGGCTGCAACTTGACGTTGGATTGGTATATATAATTCATTGAGTTATAATTAACTTCGCCCACTACTTGTTATTGGCCTCGTTTGTATAATTTAATGAAAACATGAAATAAGAACGTCATATTTAAGAAATTTAATTTATGTTTTCACATCATAATGTAAGATAAGAGTAAAATTATAATCCCCTGTAAATGAACCAAATCAACAATAAGCATTTATAAAAAATTAGTTTTTACTTTATTAGATATCTATAAATTTTAGTCTAAATCAGACATTTTTCCATCAATAGCAAAAGAAATAATATCACATTAGCTTATTTACTTTAATTATCAAAAAACAATAGAAAGAAAAATAACATCCATTGATTTTTATAAAAAATGTCATTACACATTACATAATGACACCAAAACCATTAATGTGATTTAAGGTTATCTGACTAACACTGACAACGAAAATTAAGTTCCGCACTATAACTTGGCCTGTGACCCATTGAAGAGTTTTCTGTTTTTTCCTAACGGATAATTTCTTACCCAAACTCAGGCACTAAATCAATCGCCATTTCGCATCTAATTCATAATGCTAAAATAGTATAATGTTTTAAATGGGTATTTTGTTTTTGAGAGAGTGTCCACTCTCTCAAATAGAAAATAAATCACACGCATCTTGAAGTTAGATTGGTATATACTTATTCCAGCAGCATATTTTCCAGGATGGTATAAACAGGCAACAAACAAGTGAATCCATCCCTATCAAGGAAATGCCCACCATTAGCAATATTAATGACCTCTGTTTGTAAAGAATGAGCCAAAGCCTGGGAAGATTGCGGAGAAACAATTCTATCATCAGAAGAAATAAGCGAAATACGGTGTTGAGTTATTTCACGTAAGAAAACGTAGTCTAACGGATTGGCAGTAAAGGGCGCCAATTCGGGTAAATTAATTTGAGGAGAGTCAAATCCAGAGACTAAAATATATCCACCAATATGAAGTTGCCGGGAGCGTATCGCTTCTAAATGCCGTAATAGCGTGATACAACCGAGACTATGGCCAATGAAAATTGAATCGTTGTCCGCCTCAGGTACAATATCCATCAATATATTAGCCCAAGTTTCAGGTTTAGGGGGTAATGTTTCAGGCATTGCTGGTATGATAACTTCTGCGCCTTGTTCAGTCAGTTTCTCTTTTAACCAAGGAAACCAATGTGATGAAGGTGAAGCAGTATATCCATGAACAATCACTATTTTTTTGCCAAAAAACGGACCTTGAACGCTTATTTTTCCTGACATCACTCACTTTCTCCTATTTGATCACTTATCCATCCATTGATATAAAATATCTCATTATTAATAGATTGTAACAGAGGTAAGCCAATAATCGTGTACCACATCATAAAGTGGCTATCACTTAAATCATACACCCCGAATAAAATTCTTTATCCTTGCACTGAAAGCAGCGGGTTGCTCTATAGGAAACATATGCGTTACCCTTGTGACAATTTCCGATTGGCAATTAGGAATATTTCTTGCCGCTGACGCACTAACAAGTTGAAATAACGGGCGAGAGTATTCACCGTAAGCAATATGCACAGGCAATTTTATTGTCGCTAGAGCATTGACGTTTATATCTGGTCTCTCTTTCTGATCCAATTGCTTAATTACCGTATCTGCCTGAGCTAATTGTACCATACGCACAGCTTCAGGTTGTGATGCAAAATAACCTTTCCGATTTCCTGAACCCTCAATCAGAATTTCTACCATCTCAGGCAATTTTCTTATCCCTGTTGCTGCAAATAAAGGACCAAACATAGCCTGGGCATCCGCCATAAATAGTGCTAAATCATCCTCAGTTAAATGAGATGGATATCCAGGCTCATAAAGAAAAAGGCTACGAAATAATTCAGGCGCTTTTAATACTGCCAATAATGCGACATCAGCACCATAAGACCATGCAACCAGATGTAACGAAGAACAATTCATTTTTCGGATAACTGCAATAACATCATTAGCGTGGGTTTCAATACCAAAATTACCGACTTTTGAAGAACCGCCAAAATGGCGTAAACTCAAAGCCATTGGCGACACCGTATCTTCCAGCTCAATTAGATGTTGACTCCACATATAACTGTCAGCCAACGCCCCATGCAGAAACAATAAGGGGGTTTTGTTATTCTCATGATTATGAAGATACACCAATTGGGCATCATTAACTGTGATTTTCTTTTCTTGATATTTGGGCATTGCTTTTCCATTATTGCGTTATCGATTAAATTACGGCTTGGCGAGTCGATTAGATTTATCCTGCGAGTTTTCTGGCCTGTTTTTCGATCCAGGAAACTATCTCATTATTTTTGAACAAATAAAAATGCCCTCCTGTGAAAATCTGTTGTTCTATGGGTACAGGTAGCACTTGCGACCATTCTGCCAACCGAGAAACAGAAACTCGATTATCCCTGTCTCCTCCTATCACACAGGTAGGGATATTTAACTTCGCCTTAGGTAATCGAGACAAGGAATCCAATAGAATTAAATCGTTTTTCATCGTCTTGATCACATAATTACGCAATGCAGGATTAGCAAGAACATTTGCCGGTGTCCCTTCACATTGTTCAAGGATATTCAGGACATAAGAGTCAGAGTATTCCTCAAATGGCTTATTTATGCAGCCTTCAGGATCATTAAAACCACGGGCAGAGATAACGAGGGCTAACTGCTTTTCTGGTAATTCATTCTCAAGCCTACAAGCAACCTGATAAGCCAGCTCTGCCCCCAAACTGTGTCCAAACAGTAATAAAGGTTTATCCTCCCCTAACCTTAATTGCTTTATTGCAGCAAGGATATCGGACAAAACAATTTCACCATCCACCTGAAAAGGCTCTGTAACACGCATTCCCCTGCCCGCAAGCTCCAAGCAATAAACTTCAATAAATGCCGATAACTTGTGAGCCAACTCAATGTAGGAAAAACTAGATCCTCCGGCATGATGAAAAAATACCAGTTGCACGCCAGCCTCTGGCCTTTTTATTGCAGAAAATAGGACTGAATCAGACAAAATTAGATTCCTTTAGCAGATAGGGGTATCCCATGAATACTTCAAGTCATTGCTTGATTGTTTGCAGTGTAACTTGAAATTAATTGGATATAAATAGCCCTGAAAAATATTCGTTAGGCACAGAATAATAACTATTTATTTCTTTTTCTATAACAGAATAAATTGATTAGGCTACAATTATTAATTATTTAATAGTATTAGCCCTGATAGGGTAGTTACGTGTTTCCAAGATAAAATTTAATATTATTCTGAAATTATTTAATGTTTAATTTTCGACCAATAACAAAGACAGAAACTAACCCGACCAAATCAATGGTGATTAAAGTCCCCGCAAATAACATTTCTCCTCTAAATGCAAAAACAGTCGCGATAATTAAGATAAATATCGTAATGAAAAAGCCCATCCATTGGCCTCTTCTCTCTCTGCTGATCAATCCTTCCAACGCTTTATTCTGCCTTTCATGTTGAAAAACCTGCTCTTTCTCTCTGAGAGCAAACACCCTTTCAGCGTAACCTGGTAAAATTGACTCATAACTTTTTAATATTTCAGGGGATGGAAACGCATCAAGACAATGAGATATCTCTTTATTTTCAAGTAAATGTTCATCTAACGAACCAGCATCTAAGGCATCGCGGTAATCATTTGCGGGCATAATATCCAAAATGCTCCCTATCGCTCTGAAGTAATGACCAATGTTAGAGTTCACGTTTTCTTCCCCAGCAATATACACAAAAAACACTTTAATAAAATCAGTGAGATAATTAAGTTTAATCTATAATAGAGACGAATTAATCATACTCCTGATATCTTCGCTATTCACAATACTCCTGCTTTTGGCTGGGGAACGGTCGGCATTCTTCTGCCTTGTAGGTTCCATCCTCCTGGCGAATCAAAAATATTTTACGCCCCGAACGCAATGCCTTGCTGATCGCCGTTTGATGGACGCCCACCAAACGTGCTGCTTTGGTTTGGCCATTTAATCTTACATATTCTGATAGTGGGATTTTTTCCATACCTTTCCTCCTTCTCTCCCTGAATAATACCCAAAGTACTAAATTTATCAATACTTTTAGTATTTAACATTTTAATAGCGATGGTATTAAAATGAGGGCATGAAAAAGAAACTCACAACAGAACAACTTGCAGAAGCCGCGCGTTTAAAAGAGATATTTGAGTCCAAAAAAGATCAGCTTGGTATCACTCAAGAAACGCTTGCAGAAGAAATAGGCAAGACACAAGGTGCAATTTCACACTATCTCAACGGGAAAAACCCCCTTAACCTGGAGATGGCGATCTTTTTTGCCAAAAAATTGAAAGTTAAAATTGCAGATTTCAGCCCGTCGCTGGATAAACAAGCGAGAGAACTCATCTCCGTTCTCGACGATGATAATGAGGGATTTGCCCGCTATTTACTCTCTCACAAGCAATACCCACTATTGGACTGGGTAAATGCCGGCGATTGGTGCGAAGATCCTGCATCACAATACCAAATAAGCCCCACTGAAAAGTCATACGAAACCAGTGCTGAATGTTCACAACGTGCTTTTTGGCTGGAAGTAAAAGGTGATTCAATGGTATCGCCGAATGGACCACTAAGCATACCGCAAGGTATGATCATTCTAGTTGATCCAGAAATTAAGCCAACGCCTAACAAATTAGTCGTAGCAAAACTCGATGGAGAGAAAGAACTGACTTTCAAGCAACTGATTACAGAAGGATATGATGCGTTTTTAAAGCCATTGAACCCTCAATACAATATGATCCCGCTTAACAAGCATGTACATATTGTTGGCGTGGTTGTGGATGCGAAAATAAGGAAATTGCCCTAAAAACAGTCATTGACCGTCTATTTTTTGACAAATACACCACATAATAGTGACGGTTAATACCCTTTATAACAGGAAAACACCTTATAATTAGTCTGATCTGTTCACTATACTGGTTATAAAAAGAACATAAAAATCTTACTATTATGACCTATACCAATCCAACTTCAAGTTGCAGTTTGCAAACCAACGGGAGTGTTTATATCTCCCCGCTGCGCGGGGAGATATAAAACGCATCTTGAAAGGCGACGGGTATATATCACAACTTTTATTGCCATCTAAAAAATACACCATTTATGGATAAAACCCATGGTGTAATAATCGATGGCTTTACCAGTGGAGGAACAAATACCGTATCTTCTTTACGACTGATGTTGACTAAATCAAATAAAAAGAATTGGGAACCAGATTACAGCCTTGGGTTAATTGATTTAGTTAAGTCAGCAGGCATCAGTACTTATTGGTTATCTAACCAGGGTTATTTAGGTTATTATGATACACCAGTATCAGCAATTGCTGATAAAAGTGATTACACGTTTTTCTTAAAAAGTGGGGATTACCACCGCATAATTCAAGTCAAAGATAAAAAATATGATTACTTATCATGCTATATCGCTTCAATACAGAAAACAGATGAAATATTAAGTAAAATTAACAAAGTTTTATCCGAAAATTACAAAATTTCAGGTCGAAGTTATTCCATGATTTATTTCGCAGATCATGGACTAGCTCATAGAGAGATTGACGAAAAAATCGTCTTTAATAATAGCCGAGAAAGCAAAAGGCATTACGACATTCCTTTATTGAAGGTATCCAGCGATGATACTCATAGAACACAATATAAGGTTTTCAAATCCGGTTTAATGCTAGTAGACGGCATTGCCAATTGGATGGGTATTGAAAATAATTATATTCAGAAAGGATATGATCTATTCTCTATGGAAAACGACTCAGATGATTTTGGTTTACATCAGCGTATTAATAAAAACCATATACCCGATGATCCTGCTATCGATTTAACCGGAAAATAATATTTTTTTAAATATTATAAAACTCGACCAATCTATGTAGGTGACCCTAATCAGGTCACCTACAACAGAAATAAATGAAAGAAATATTAACATAGAGATCCATCTAAAAACAAATAACCATCAGTGTTAACTGATGGTTATTAGGATATTTACGGTCTAATCTCATATCGAAATCATAAATAATTTAGCTAACTTTAACTAAAATTATCACATAACTCTTGTAATTTATTAATAACACGCCCAACATGGAAACCGTCACAAACAGCATGATGTACCTGAATTGCCAAAGGTAACTGAACTCGACTTCCATTTTTGGAGAATTTTCCCATTGTAAATATGGGTGGGAAATAATCCGTAAAATTCGCAACATTTAAATTAAATCCATCAAAATTCACCCACGGCAATGATGATATATGAAAATGATTTTCAGGTAGTTCTGGTTTAGAAAAAAAGCAAATATCATCTTTGTAGATTTCATAATCAGCAATATAGCTTTCCATAAACTCTGTCAGATTAGAATTAAACTCAGTCCAAATCGATGAGAATGTTTCTGCTTCCTTATGAAAGATTGTATACGCAGGATTGACACTATCCCACACAATTAATTCTTCGTTTTTTATAGCCATCCTGAACTCAGGGTAAGAATTTACAACTTTTGATATTAAATAAATCATAGTTGGATAGAATTTATATCGTTTCTCTACCAATAACGATAACAGATGGGTAATATCAATTTTTGTTGTTAGACTAAACCCGCATTGCGCGGCATTACGGTAATACAAGAAATGCGTTTTTCTATCCCAGTGCTCTATATCAATCTTTGAATAACTCATATTGCCCCCTTCTAATATAAAATTTAACCATTGACTAAATTAGAAGGGTTACTCTGTCTGTTTGTATTAGGTTCATGACAACTCCTGTACTAAGCCGGATTAAATACTGAGTTTCTGATGGGAAAAATCATATATTAGTTAAGAATAAATATCCACCTACGTAGCATTATTTTTATAAATCAGGCAAAAAGGGACTCCATACCATAAAAATCGCCGAGGCGGGTTAGTTATGCATTTATTTGTATTAGTCGCGACTTGGTCTGACAGTTCAACTTGAAAAGTTGAGAGTTACCGGTTTTGATATAGATGTCCAAATCTTAAACAAAACACGAGGTAACTCTCATGCTATATACTAACAATCCTATTATTAAGCACAAAGTCGGTTTACTTAATTTAGCCGAAGAACTTGGCAACGTTTCTAAAGCATGTAAAGTGATGGGTGTCAGACGGATTTACCAGCAGACGTTCGTAGATACTTACTCGAAAATGGCCCATTGCAAGCTGTATACCAGTAAAACACCGATTACCGCCGCTGACTTGCTAAATGACCGTGTATTACCGTTCTATCAGTCACAACAGCTTCCAATGCTAAGAATACTCACAGACCGAGGAACTGAGTTCTGTGGGCGTGTTGAGCATCATGATTATCAACTTTATTTAGCGATTAATGATATCGACCATACAAAAACCAAAGCGATGTCACCGCAAACCAATGGGATCTGTGAACGGTTCCACAAAACGATTTTACAAGAGTTTTATCAAATCACGTTTCCTAAAAAACTGTATAGTGATCTGGAAAGCTTACAAGCGGATCTGGACAACTGGTTATGGCATTACAATAATGAAAGAACACATCAAGGTAAAATGTGTTGTGGTCGAACCCCAATGGAAACATTACTTGATGGAAAACGGCTCTGGGCAGAAAAAAATCTGAACCAGATTTAACCTGACAGACACCTGTATAAATAACCGGTAACTGTCAGATCAGATTGCGACTAATACAGCTAATATTCCAAACATTGCTGATGCAAGCCCCCTAATCTCATCGAAAATATCTTTTATTATCCAGATGAATACTCGTTTAACCCATTGTAAGAACATACACTTCATCCCTGTTCGTTGTAGTGGTCAGACTATATGTAATACATTTCAGATATTGGAGCCGCAAATTTATCAGCGGCTCTTTATCCTGTGCTATTTTTTTTGTATATATAGTGAAAAGTTACCGACAACACCGACAAACCGACAATGAGATAAATTATGATTTAAAATCAATAATATATAATGTTAAATCGTTGTCAGTTAATTATCGCTCAATTTTTTGATATCTCAAAAATTACAAAATTACTTTTAAATTTCAATTGGATAGTCACTTTCTTTCATTGTCGATTTTCGACAACGCCGCTAATTCAAAATTCCTGATTTCTTGATTTCCGCTTTTGAGATATTGAACAGAGCATTCATTGAGCCAGTATCTTCTGCACAGACTTTGTAACCAGCGATCACCATTGCAACAATGAAAGCCACATTGCGGATATAAAAAGGCTCGTCGGTATGACTAAATTTATTGGCATTCTCGCGCTCAACAATATGTTTGAACTTATACGATGTGGAATACCCCGTTTTGCTTATCTGCTTGGTTTTAGCGTGTATCAGGTTATGACGTACTAACCAGCGTAAGCAGCTTTCTACTTCACGGTAAAACATTTCACTATCGATCAGTTGTTGCGGTCGGTGTTCGTATTCTTTGCCTCTTCGCGTGGCTAACCCGTCGATGCTGAAATTGGGGAACTGGATAATCAGCCAATTGAGGGCCTGGATAATTTGCCCCTCTATAGGTTTATTTTCCCAATGCTCAGGCTTGTGCGAGTCAATCCCTTGCTGCCAATAGTCTGAGCCGCCGTCTTCAATACAGCGCCTAGTCTCCAAAACTGTCAACCGGGGGCCCACCGTTATCGCCCGGCCGGTGAAGAGCATCCCGCTTCGCCGAATCTCTTGCGGCAACAGTTTGCCCCGGTATGCCCAAATACCCACGGGTGCGGAGACATCACGTATATTCGGACAACAGAGGGAGGGTGCTATCTGGCCGTGGTAATAGATTTATTTTCCCGCCGGGTTGTTGGGATGGCCATCGCTTCTTCGCCGGATGCGGAACTGGTCTGCCGGGCATTGAATCATGCCCTGGAAACCCGTCATCTTGAAGGCCGGCTGGTTTTTCATTCTGACCAGGGAAGTCAATACAGCAGCAAACGGTTTCGCCGCCTGCTCTGGCAAAATAAGCTTATCCAAAGCATGAGCCGCAGAGGCAACTGCTATGATAATTCACCGATGGAACGGGTATTCCGGAGTTTGAAGAGTGAATGGATCCCGCCAGAAGGCTATCGGGACATTCATGATGCCATGAGGGATATCACCGATTATTTGGGCGGGTATTACAATGACATCCGTCCTCATAGCTTTAATGGGGGGATTTTTCCTGCTGAATACGAAAGGCGGTGGGAAAAGGCCAGAAATGTGTCCGGCATTTCTTGACCACTACACTATGGTTATTTTCGCGTTTCCGGTCGAAACGGAAGCAGGCCGAATTAAGGCGGGAAATTCCGCCTTTTTGCATAGCTACGGAAGTCACCAGATTCACCGAACAAGGAATTCCACATTTATATTTATATTCGGTTCACTTCCGTAGACTCTAATTTGATTGCAGTTGGCATCTTCATTGCAAACGGCACTTCTAACAATATCCGGGCACCCTTTAATCACAGTGTACCAACCCGAATCGTATCCATGTTCAAAATACAAAGTGCAACTCATAGAGTCATTAGAAACCGCCCATTCCACCCACTTAGCCCCAAATGCACAGCCACTAAATAAATTATCGTTGTCTTGTAAGTAAACACTTTGCTGGTTACCAGGCTCAATCCTTATCTGATCTGCGCCGCTGTCATACATGCATTCAGTCCTTATTTTGGTCATCGTGAGGCTATTTTCAGAAATAGAGGAACTCTTTAGTTCCACATTGTATTCAGCAGAAAAAACAGGCTGATTTTTTATATTAGTATTCTTTTCTACAGCAAAGAGTGAAGGTGTTAATAAAAAAGATAATAATGTTATAATTACGCCAGATATAATTTTCATGTCACTCAGCCTTTTAATGAAATTATTCGATTGTTACTTCATCATTAATGGAGTACTGAAATGATAACCGCTATACCATATAGGCTATTCACCTATCCGCTTTAAGTATAAAAGTAAGTCCCTACGACGAACGTCACTCAAAAATCGACAAGCTACTGAAGTGATTTAATGTACTTCCACTGCCAGACAGCCCGAATATATTAACGAATGTTGTCAGATCTAATCTGGACTAATACATTTTATCAGTCATCTGATAAATTTCATTAATTCCCCGCCTGTCATTTTATGCCATCCTGCCATCAAAACATTCATCCCACCCACCCATTGCAGTTAGTCAAGATGTATTCTCCAGTATTGATGAACCAATTTTATTGATGTTCACAGGCGGAGAAGTCTCCCGCCTTCATGTTACTTAACAATGTGTATTGTTGATTAAATGAGGGAATAGCTATGCAAGATAAAAAACCTGAAACACAGGTCTTAGGAAATGATGGTCTTGTTGTCGTTCCGACTCCGGAATATGTCAAAGATTCAATCAAGGAAGCGATAGAAGAACACGCCCAAAGCCGTAATCATCCAGATGCAACGCTGCAAGATAAGGGATTTGTAGTCCTGAGTAATGATGTTGGCAGTGATAGCGAAACTATGGCGGCAACGCCAAAGGCAGTTAAGGCAGCATATGATCTCGCCAATACAGCTAACCAGAATACCAATAACAACGCAAACTTAGCTCTACCTGTTGGCGTCCCTGTTCCTTGGCCAACAGAAACGCCACCAGAAGGCTGGCTGATATGTAACGGTGACTCATTTGATACAATGAGATATCCGAAACTTGCCCTTGCCTATCCATCAGGCAGATTACCTGATTTAAGAGCTGAGTTTATTCGTGGTGCAGATGCGGGACGTGGACTTGATCCAACTATTAATGTGTTATCTGCAAAGCCTAGTCAAATCCAATCACACACACATGATTATCGTGACCGATATTATAGCGAAAACAGTGGCTCTATTGGTGGTGCTACAAACTGGGAGTGGCAACCTGATGGGTATAATAATTCCCTAGGCTCAGGTAGTACAGATCATGACAATAATACATTTTTGTATTATAACGACACGACCAGCAGTACTGGTGGAGCTGAAACACACCCTCGCTATATCGCATTTTTATACATAGTAAAAGCCGCTTAAAGCCACGATATATGCAACTTATACCAACCCGCAATTTCTGCGGGTTTATTTTATTCTTTAATCTCCCCCTACCTCAAATTCCACACCGAATCTTCTACCACCCACCCACATTTCCCCCAATCCCCCAACAACTTCTCAATTCCCCCCCATTGGTTATTTATTGACGTCTAAATATGGTTATTTTCAGTGTCATATCCGCTATATAGGGCTGAATTGGGCTGGGTATGTTATGTGAGGGTGAGTTGTGAAAAATCTACGGCTTGGAAAAACATACTGATAACTGCCGCTGATAGGCTGAATCTGCTTCAATAAATCGATAACTTGCTCTGATAATGGCACTACATGAGTACGGCGCATTTTCATTTTTTCGGCTGGAATTGTCCAAACAGCCTTATCTAAATTAATTTCTGACCATTCAGCTTTGCGGATTTCTCCGGACGAATGCCCGTTAATATCAGCATTCGTAAAGCCGTTCTGGCTATCTGGCTTCCCATATATTTATCAATGGAACGGAGAAATTCAGGTAATTCATCTACTGAAAGGTGAGCGTAGTGTTCGCGTTGATGGGGGATAAAAGCACTCGCTAAATCTGGAGCTGGGTTATATTCTGCCCTGCCAGTAATGATTGCATACGTCCAAACTTCACCACAGCGTTGACGGACTTTCTTTAATTTATCGGTGACGCCTCTCTTTTCCATAATAGAAAGGAGGTCTAATAATTCGAGGGGTTTTATTTCAGCAATCGGGCGATGACCAATATAAGGGAAAACGTCTTTTTCGAATGCATCCATCATATCTTCACGATAACCAACAGACCACCTGTCTTTTCTTCCCTCCTACCATTCACGCGCAATACTTTCAAAGGTATTACTGATTTCTCCCTGAGCCGCCAGTTTCTTTTGTTTTTTATCTTGGTTGGGATCAATACCTTCGGCTATCAGTTTCTTGGCTTCATCACGCTTTCTTCTGGCCTCTGCCAGAGTAATAAGCGGAAAAGTACCAATGGCGAGTAACTTTTCTTTTGCTGCAATGCGGTATTTCAGCCGCCAGTATTTAGAGCCGGTTGTCTTTACCAGCAGATATAAACCGCCGCCATCCGATAGCTTAGAATCTTTATCTTGGGGTTTTACTGTTTCAACTTGGGCTGTTAGATACATTGCAATAGGTGCCCGTAGACGTTAATAGCGCTTTATTTGGGATTTTTCGTTGATTTTACTGGGGAAAGTAGACTTTAAGAGATGCTGCCAGAAGTGTAGATGGCGGAGGAGGAGAGATTCGAACAAGTCAATCAACATATTGATTTAAAACAATAATATTAAATATAAAAATAAAACTACACACACCACTATACACAGAAAAATTTAGTAAATAAAAATGAACACTTGAGCAAAATATATCAGTTTTGTTTGACTCTTCCTTTTTCCGCTAACTCAGGAGTCGAACACATGCATATTGTTCAAAGATGCAGACACAAAGGCCAGAAACCTACCCTATAACTCTCAGGGTAATCAACTATAAAGGAAATCGTTATAGTTCTCGTAGATGGTCAAGATTCTGATCACCTCAAAGCGTGATATCACATCTTGGGTGTTGAGGAAATCCCAACACCTTTTAGCAAAGCGGGAATTCCCACTTAGGTGATAACTCATTGATATCTAATCAGACGACATATTTGGCGTCTGGTCATAGTGTAACTGACCCAATTATTTTGGGTTATCTGTCTCATTGCGCCGAAATAAGCACTTAAATAACTCATTGATATTATCACCCACCAACACAGTATCAATTTGAAATATATTTTTTATCACATTTCAATAAATTAGCTCCCTTTCCACTTCACAGATTAGGAATATTCTGATCATATATTAAGAGAAGTTAATTAGTATGGTGTGCCACACAGTGGCTCGGATGGGAAGAAGAAAAAAGAGGTATGATAATTTTTATTATGCAATAGGGATAGATTTTTATTAACTACTTTGTTAAGGATATATCGTGACTGACAATGGTATCTTGGACATTAGTTCGTTTGGGCAATTCGAGCATCTTGTTGAACGAACGTTGAATGAACCTTCATTCGAGGTCGATGTCACAAAATTAAATTTTACCGTATTTCAAAGTGTTAAATTTAAGATTCAAGGCAATGAAACAAAATACTGTGGAGGAATAACTTCATCTTTAGCTCAGGGAATTAGTGATTTTCAAACTGAGTTAAATAAAGTTTTCTCTATCATACGTTATAATACGGATAATTTACAAAAATTATCCGCGCAAGACAAAAAAGCGCTCGAACTAACGTTTGTGATAAATGCTGGTTCTACAGAAATTATTACCAATTTAACTAACTTATTTAAATCTATTGGTGAAGCTTGTGAGAAAATTATGAACGGCATGACACCTCGACAAAAAACAATATGTGTCCTGTTCATTAGCAGCGTTATAGGCGGAGGATGGGTTGCATCAAAAGTAGCTGACAATATCCATAAAGAGAATATGGAGCAGATATCAGCCCAAAGAACAGCGGAGTCCCAAAAAACAGAAAACGAAAGATTAATAATCCTGAAGAATGGGATGCTGAATGCAATGAATAAAACACAAGATAATGATTTGAAAGAAAAAATGATTGATATAGAGAGCCATGGCACCAAAGCTTATACAGAAATTCTTAAATCAGCAAGTGATGCGGATAATATAAGCGTGAGTGGATTAACAAACATTTCTTTATCTAACAAAGATATACAGTCTATTATTAAGAATCCATCAGAGAAATTGGAAAACTCAGAGTTAACTCTTGAGGTTGAAATCGAAAGTATTAAAAAAAATACCGATAGCCTAACGGTTACCTGTAAAACCCCAGAATCTGATCATTCATTCTCGATTTCAGTTAATACAGGATTTATTGAAAAAGACGAAACAGATTTGCTATTTGATGCAATGAAAGAGTCCAAAACAGTCAAGATCCTTGGTAATTATAAAATGAGAGCCGGCGTTATAGAAAAAGGAAATGCTTCATCCATCATTAATTAATGCTAATTTGTATAACATGTAAACCTCTCAGCCCTCCGCACGAGGGCTTTTGCTTATCACAACCCCACCACCCTCTGCCTCACATTCCACACCGAATCAACCAACATTTGGATAGATTTCACTCAAAACCACCCAACGCCCCTCCAAACTCACTTTTTGCACGTTTATTGAACTAAAATTTTGTTGAATTTCAACGTATCCAGTAGTCTGAAACCCGTTTTTAACGCACGAATCAACCCATTACGTAATTTCATAAAACCTCGGTTTACAGGGAACTGCGGAGTTGGCGAAAAATGCGGTTCCTGCTAGCCGGAAAATCAATGGAAAACCGTTAACGGGTGATATCACGCTGAATGCAGGGGATGTAAAAGCTTATCCGATCC
>NZ_NJCX01000089.1 GCF_002632875.1 Xenorhabdus kozodoii | reverse complement strand
TCAAACTATGCACATCACTGATGCCAGCAACAACGACTTTGGCTATCAGCGTATCAATAATGGCGGCTCTAAAATCACCATTACCTTCTTTCGCAAGGTTGTGAAGGGACTTATCAATCCGGTTAGATTTTTTTGGCATAGAGACTTCGATAATCATCATTCACCTCACGTGAGTTAATAGGATGCCGATCGCAATAAAGATACGGATGTTCTGGGAGTGATTGCGGCGGCGAATTAGAAACTATGTTGCTGATATGACCAATATGACGTATCGGTCACGTTTCCATCATAAATAGCGATTCAATTGATGTCGTTTTTGTTCCAGAAATACCACTAATGACTTCGCGCGACCAAATACAATCAAAATCATCAGGCGCAGTGTATTCGCTGACAAACACAGTGCAACGGCGCGATAACTCACGCACCCAATTCCAAAACTCAGCCGTGTTAAATGTATCGCGGTATTGCCGCGTATTCGCATAGGGCGGATCGCAATAAACAACGGCTCCATCGGGTATATCTAATTCCCGGTAATCGCAGCACTGCAATATTACGCCATTCAGCTTAATCAACTGTCGCTGAATGTTGTTGATAGCCTCCAATTGGTAATCACGAACGCGCCCGGATTTGACGCGCCCGGATCCCACGTACCCATCAAACCATTTACCCGCGTAACTACAGTTGAACCCCACCCATCCTGTGAGATGTGGTGTTTCATCCGGGTTGCTTTTCACCGCGTAATACTGCTCTCGTGATATTTGCTCCGGTGGTTGCCATCCAGATAACAACGCTATCCACATTTCCATCAAATATTCGTGTCTATCAGAGGCAATAACTGTACCCGTGTGAGAATCATTTATATGACTCACCATGTTCATGCCGCCCGCAAACGGCTCGACATAAACCGTCTCTTTTGTTAA
>NZ_NJCX01000088.1 GCF_002632875.1 Xenorhabdus kozodoii | reverse complement strand
GGCTGTAGGTGGGAAGGTAAAGTAAAAACAGGTTGTGCTCCTGTAACCCGCGACGTTCTATTTTTTTCTCGATCCCATGGTGAATACGCGCATTATCTAACACGACAACTGTCAGGCGATCATCGCCTTGTTGGGCGATCTGCTCTAAAAAATCAATGATATCAGTCCGCGTGACATTATCCGATATTATTTGGTAAAACAGCGTGTTATCGGTGTAATTTAGCGCCCCCAACACTGCCGTCTGACATGATTTTGCGGCTCTATTTCATGAGGCTTACCCTGTGGGCTCCATCCGTATTGCACCGGTGGGGATGCGTAAAAACCCGCCTCATCAAGATAGACCAGCCGGTAATGCCCCGACCGCGCGCCCGCTTTCATTTTATTCAGCAAAGCGGCTTTTTCAGCAAACTCCGCTTCATTGCGTTTTTTTTAAAGACAGGCGGGCGCGTTTATAGGTCAGTCCCTGTCTTTTCAGGGTATTTGCCAACGTCTCAAGCGTACAGGGCAGCGGGCCATGCTTGTCCTCGACTTTCTGTGCGATCCGGGCCAGCGTCAGAGATTCCGCACTGGCGGCGTTAACCGCCGTGGCAATCATCTCCGATGTCATCGCGGGATAACGGCCTCCGGCATGGCCACCTAACAATCCGGCTATCCCTGAATCGTGCCAGACGTGAACCCAGTCATAGATAACTCTGAGACTGCATCCTATCTCAGCGGTGATCTGACGGGGTTTAAGACCTCTGGCAAGCATGAGTAACCCCGTTCCTCGCGTACGGATATCCCGGTGTGGATGATTCAAAGCCAGTTGTTGTAATGTAAGACGTTCAGGTTCAGACAGCGTGATATTCGATTTCATAAGAACAGTTGGTCAGTCATCGGATTACTGATTATAACACCAATGCAGATAGTTTATCTGATCAACTTA
>NZ_NJCX01000087.1 GCF_002632875.1 Xenorhabdus kozodoii | reverse complement strand
GTCTTCTGAGTAGAAAACTTTCAGTGATGGCTTCTTTAATTTAAGGCAGTAAGCAATCAATCCCCCTAAGACGCACAACAGAAAGCCTTTTATACTTCGGTGGCGTGAATGCGCTATTTGAGAAATGATTTTTAATTGGCCATTAATCGTTTCGATGATAAATCGCTTTTTTAACATTATTTTATCCCACTCATCCAACACGCATGCTTTCATGTTATGGCGCTTTTTCGTGATGAAAGTGATACCGGTTTGCGCCAAATCATCTGCCCGTTTTTGACTGAGATAACCTTTGTCGCCATACAAAGAACCCGTTAATGCTTTTGCTAATTCTTGAACCGGTTCCCGATCATCCACATTACCGGCAGTGACTTTAAGCGCCAAAATTTCACCCTGATGGTTAACCATCAAGTGGAGTTTGAAACCGTAAAACCATCCCATTGAGGTTTTTCCCCGTTTGGCGACCTCCTTAAACACCTTATGCCGGGGAATACGGATGTGATGACACACGCGCAAACTCGTGGAATCGATAAACGCGATCCCGGTGGGTTTTCCTTTTAACTGAGTCAGATAACTGCACAGAGGCACTAAAACGGAAGGGGCGACACTGACAAAACGGGGATAACTGAGCAAGGTTGGAAAGTCGTTATGATGATATTTCCAAATATGCGCCAGATAAAAATGTTTAAAATCACGGTAATGCGACATATGAAAGAGGATCAGGATGGTCATGATTTCACTGGGATACATATGACCTTGTCTGCGGCGCCGGCGGTATCCGTTATCGAGACAAAACTGTGTCCACTGGGGAATGAAAAAACGGCAAAAGTCATCGACATCACAGAAAATTTCCACTAATTTGTTCATTGCCTGTTCCTCCCCAGAGCGGTTTTTGGCGTGCACCAAAACTTTGCTCTTGGAACAGGCACTTCGTCAAT
>NZ_NJCX01000086.1 GCF_002632875.1 Xenorhabdus kozodoii | reverse complement strand
GTGCACGGTGGTATTTCATCACCAAAAAATAATAATGGACTGGAGTTAATCTACATCGATGATAAAGTGCAAAAAGATGGCTCTATCACCATCAAAACCTTCCACCGTCAGCATACCCATTTACCCGAACGGTTCCAGAACTGGCGGATAAAAGAAATCGTGGACGGTGAAAAGGTTTACTACGCCGATGCTGAGCCGTGTGACATCCCCGAAGATTGTCGGTTAGACGTCCGTGTCCAGATGCCGGCTGATTCTATCTGGGATCAGAAGCAACATTCTCAACAGGAACAGGAAAATCCTGCGGAGTAGCATCCTCCTCAGTGGCTGGCATTTGCACCCGAACAGAGACAAATCGGCCACTGGGGATATCAATCGGGTCACCGTCGGCATAACCATTTCGTACATTTCTGGCGAACTCCGGCGCATTATGGTGCTCTCGGTGATACGTCATTAATTTGATAGAGCCATCGGGTAACACGCGATAATCGACCCAAATCAACGGTAATTTATTTTTGCACAGCGGAATTTCGATACCCCCATCAACTCCACCCCATGCCGCATCGGCATTGAATCCCAGCACGTTTTTAATGAGGTAGACGCCCTCGGACAAACGCTCAACCGTTGCGCCTGCTGATTCGTCGTTAGTCTCAAATTCGCCAGTGCTCCAGATTTTGATGATGGGGCTGGCTTTTTTTAGGTAACCGCCGTCAACTATGATGGTGTTACCTGTGCTCCATATTCGCTGTTGTTGTGCACCACTTCCACGATTTAAAAATCGCGTATGTAATGTCGCGCCTGAATCAATCCAAATTTGCCCGACATCGCCGCCACTGGCGCCAATACTAATCCCTTTAGCCCATCCCGCGCGTGATCCCCCTAAAAATGGACCGATGTAATTATCACTAGGCATACCATCAGAATAAGCCGGGATCGGATAAGCTTTTACATCCCCTGCATTCAGCGTGATATCACCCGTTAACGGTTTTCCATTGATTTTCCGGCTAGCAGGAACCGCATTTTTCGCCA
>NZ_NJCX01000085.1 GCF_002632875.1 Xenorhabdus kozodoii | reverse complement strand
GGTTTTGTTTCAGCCGTACTTTCAAAATAGCAGGCATTTTCTCGTTTGTTATCCGAACAGGCTTTACCTGCTACAAATTCACCCAGCGTATACATTTTTTTAAAAGGGGCTTGCAATGCCTGAATCGTATTTGAACCGTGTTTACGGTAAAGCATAATTTGCATAATATAAATTACAGAAAGATCATCATCTGTTTCCTGAGTAATATGTTTTTGAGTTTCATAATTACTCTGCAATTGCGCTTTTTCAACATCCAGTAATATATGATGATTTCCTCCTTCATCCTGACGAGAAATAATTAAATCGTAAAGCAGTTTTTCGGCCGGAACATTCGATTTAATTTGGGTATAAACGGTATAAGTTGGCATGGTATTAATCCTTTAAAATATGAAATTCAAGATTCTTTTTGTCATCAGTGAGATGCCATTGGGTATAACCTTGTTTATCAGTCTTGCCTTCCTTTACCTGACCATCCGGCAGGCAAACACGATACTTATGTTCGGCTAAAAGATTGCCGTTATCATCCGTAAAACGATAGCGGACGTGATGTTTAGAGGGTTTTGAGGATGTTTCTTCAACCAATGGCTGTTTAAGCGGCTTCACATTCGTGAACCCAGACAATAACGGCCTGCCTTCTTCACGCCCGGCTAATTGGGTAATACTGTAACCCGAAGTCCCCGCGGCAATATGGTTACATGATATCGATTTGTAATCGAGCATCACCACTTCATGGGGAATTGCGCCGTTATCATTGATGGAATGGGGATAATTATAGGCAAGATCGACAATCGTTGCGCCTGTTAGTTTAATTTCATAAAAGAATTCCAGTTGCCCCATCGGGCTTGTCCGGTAGTGCATAAAACGGGCTTCCAGCAATTCGTTTCCGTCAATTGCCATTGCTAACAGAGGGGAGGATTTATCAATGGGTTTGGTAAAGCTGACAGGGTGATGATGTGCATTCTGGTCGCGGCTCACTGAATGGCTGACACTCAGTACCTGTATCTCCTCTTCCCGGCCTGTCTGATAACGATTGCCAATGGATTCAGGCGTTGAACATCCCGCTGAAATTAATCCTTGTTTCTTGCCTTTGAGTGA
>NZ_NJCX01000084.1 GCF_002632875.1 Xenorhabdus kozodoii | reverse complement strand
TATACGCAATTAACTTGAAGATGCAGGAATTAAAGTCTGGAAATTATCTGTCAACCGGGTGGTCAATTCCTGTGCTTTTTCGGGTAATGTAACATGAAAAAAATGATGAAGGGTTTCACGGAATGTTTTGGCATCCGGGAAATAGACATTGTTACGCACTTGCTCATTCATATACTTCCACAATCGCTCTATCGGATTGAGGTTTGGGCTGTAAGGCGGTAGGTAATGCAATTCAATATTCAGGACATACGCAATATCTTTCACCCACTCTGCGCGGTGATAACCTGCACCATCCAGAATAATATGGATTTTTTGCGAGAGTGGGTAAGTTTCCCTGATTGCCCCAAAGAAATACGCGATGTTTTCGGCATTGATGCCCGGATATTCCCGGATCACGGTGTCTTCAAGGCGTTGTAAATTGAGGGCACCCAGAAGATTGAGACGGGTACGGCTGCCGGTGGTTTCGACCACTTTTCCCTGATTTTTTCCTGCCTTCATCCAGCCATAGCTGAGCTTTGTCGACTGTGAGGGATGCACCGCATCAATAAACAGGATCGGTTCATTCTGACCCACTTTGTCTTTCAGAGCCTGGTAGTCATCAATAAATTGTTGCTGTTTATCCGCATCGAATTTATGCGGAACTCCCCTGGGTTTTTTGTAACTGAAACCCTGGCGGTGAAGCCATTTCGTCATTCCGCCCACGCTGAAAGACACCTGCCAACGTGCCCGAACATAGGCCACAATTTGGGCCGTGGTATGCATTAAATTTGCCGTCAAGTAATCAATCAGGTCGACGGTTTGTTCGGCAGAGAGATGGCTTTCAGAGCCGCCATTTTCCGGGGTGAGCTTTTCCTGAGCGATGAAATCTTTTAGGTGACGGCTGACCGTACTTTCATGAATACGCAAAGCCTGTGCAATCATCTGAGCTGTCCAGCCTTCGTGAGCCAAAAGCACGGCCTTGATGCGATCACAGACTCGACTGTCACGCGTTGTATCATGCATCAATTCGAGGGCGCGTTTTTGTTCTGGTGTCAGATGAATTTTCATGGTCGTAAGCATGATCGGGTTTGGATAAAAAATCAAGCATCTTCAATGGCGATTGGTATA
>NZ_NJCX01000083.1 GCF_002632875.1 Xenorhabdus kozodoii | reverse complement strand
GAGTATATCGCCTCAACGCTTGAGCATGCCCCGTGGAATTTTGAAGAGTAAAGATTTGTAAGTATTCTGTCCTCATGTTTCCGCCTGTTTAGACCTCCTGTTTCGAGGTCTTTTTTATTATTTTTCATGGTGTTAAATAGTAATTGCTGATACATGTAGGCACATCTTGATTTCTTGCTCTGTAGCATGTCCTCAAAGGCGGTAGTACTGACCCGCTACCGCCTCCCCGAAACCTGCATGACAGCGAACCCCTTAACCTACATGCAGAGGCACCATGAAGAAACTACTCGAATTACGCCAGCAAAAAGCAACCTTTACCGAACAAATGCGTTCTCTTCTGACCAAAGCGGAAGACGAAAAGCGTTCACTGAATCCTGATGAAGCCAAACAGTTCGACGAACTGCGCACTCAGTCCGATGCCCTGAATGCCGAAATTGCCCGTTATGAGGCATTATCTGACGAAGAACGCAGTCAGGCAGGTAAACCCCAGCCAGCCAGTGAAAACCTCAGCAATGACGAACTGCGCCACTATATTGTGACCGGAGAAACCCGCGCCTTGTCTACGGGCGTCCCCTCCGAGGGTGGCTATACCGTTATCCCGGAACTGAACAAGCAGATCATGCAGCAATTGGCTGATGAATCGGTCATGCGCCAAATCTGTACTATCAAAACCACCCGCAGCAACGAATATAAACAGCTTGTTTCGGTCGGGGGGGCGGCAGTGGCACACGGGGAAGAAGGCAAGGCACGCGGTGAGACTGGTACACCGAAAATGGAAGAAGTCAGCATCAAACTGTTCCCTATTTACGCCTATCCCAAGACCACCCAAGAAATTATCGACTTTAGCGATGTGGATATCTTAGGCTGGCTGACCGCTGAGATTGCCGACACGTTCGTGGATACCGAAGAAACGGATCTCGTGAGCGGTGACGGCAGTAAAAAAGCGAAAGGCTTTCTGTCTTATCCCCGTGACACCCAAGGCGACAAGTTGCGTGATTTTGGCACGTTGCAAAAACTGGAAGCGACCACGCTTGAGGCCGATAGCCTGATTGATCTTAAGTTCCTGCTTAAGAACAAATACCGTAAAAACTCCGTCTGGGTGATGAACTCCAATACTGCCGCCAAC
>NZ_NJCX01000082.1 GCF_002632875.1 Xenorhabdus kozodoii | reverse complement strand
GCAAACCGCCTTTTTCGGCGAATGCTGGCTTTTTTGGTTGTTTCTGCCCGCAACATATTGACACTCATGTGACGCATACATCCCAATATTTCAGCCGATTCTCCCCGCTGGATAAGGCACGCATCCTCCCCCATTGTGACATCAAGAACCCAGTGTAATCGGGTTTCTATCCCCCAGTGTCCCCTGACCGCGGCGGCAAATTTGTCCGGGCTCAGTTCCGCTGAACTGATGTAATAACGATAATCGAGTGACTCTTTTCCTTTATTATCCATTCGATACCCTATTGCTACACCCACGGTGTGGATGTTTTTCCACTCCGGAAATTGTTGAGCCAGCTCTTGGGCAGGCAACACGTGATATTCACGTGCTTCTATACGACCATGTCCTTGTTCTATCGTGATATTTTTGGCATGGCTCACGGCGGATACTGGCGCGGCCAACGCTTTCTTGACCGCGCGATACAACGTCTCCTGATTGCCTTTCACCGCCAGAAGGTAGTCACCTTCCTGCTGAACAATTTGCTCAGCAATCTTCGTTTGACACCCCATGGCATCAATCGTTATCAGGCAGCCTTTGATATCCAACAAACGGAGTAATTTCGGGATGGCAGTGATTTCATTGGATTTTTTGTCTGTGCTCAGTTGCCCCATCACCACGCCATTTTGGGTGGCAAACGCACTCACCATATGGAGCATCGATTGCCGATTTTTGCCATCATAAGTTCCCCGCAACGTTTTTCCGTCAATGGCGATAATTTCCCCTTCTGAGCGTTCGCTAACGGATTGAACCCAATGGATAAAGCAGTTATGAAACTCAACGGGGTTGAGGCGAGAAATCAGGCGGGCAATCGAATCATGCCCCGGTATTCCATTCGGAAAAAGTTCTTTTTTTTGATACCAATCCAGATAGGTTTCACCGAAATCTTCAATATCTTCCCACCCTTCCGCTCCGGCGATGATGGCAGTGGTGGTCAGAAAAAGGATATCGAACAAAGGATAACTGATCTTAGAAAATTGGCGAGGATCTGTTAACGTGCTGAAATATTGAGAAAAGATATCAATGTTCATGAGAACACTTCCCGATAAAAAGGGGTATAAAATGCTATTTTTTCTTATCCGTCAAATCCGAATTTTTTTAACAAAAATTTCACGCTCCCGCCTTG
>NZ_NJCX01000081.1 GCF_002632875.1 Xenorhabdus kozodoii | reverse complement strand
TGTCTAAAGAAAAGTTTGAACGTTCAAAACCGCACGTTAACGTTGGTACTATCGGCCACGTTGACCACGGTAAAACTACCCTGACTGCAGCAATCACCACTGTTCTGGCGAAAACCTATGGCGGTAGCGCTCGTGCATTCGATCAGATCGATAACGCACCAGAAGAAAAAGCGCGTGGTATCACCATCTCTACTTCTCACGTAGAATACGATACCCCAACTCGTCACTACGCGCACGTTGACTGCCCAGGTCACGCCGACTACGTGAAAAACATGATCACCGGTGCTGCTCAGATGGACGGCGCGATCCTAGTAGTGGCTGCGACTGATGGCCCAATGCCACAGACTCGTGAGCACATCCTGCTGGGTCGTCAGGTAGGCGTTCCTTACATCATCGTGTTCCTGAACAAGTGTGACATGGTTGATGATGAAGAGCTGTTGGAACTGGTTGAAATGGAAGTTCGTGAGCTGCTGTCTCAGTACGATTTCCCAGGCGACGACACCCCAATCATCCGTGGTTCTGCGCTGAAAGCGCTGGAAGGCGAAGCTGAGTGGGAAGCGAAGATCATCGAACTGGCTGAAGCGCTGGATTCTTACATCCCAGAACCAGAGCGTGACATTGATAAGCCGTTCCTGCTGCCAATCGAAGACGTATTCTCCATTTCCGGCCGTGGTACAGTGGTTACCGGTCGTGTAGAGCGTGGTATCGTGAAAGTGGGCGACGAAGTAGAAATCGTCGGTATCAAAGAAACCACGAAAACGACTTGTACGGGCGTTGAAATGTTCCGCAAACTGCTGGACGAAGGCCGTGCGGGTGAGAACGTAGGTGTTCTGCTGCGTGGTACGAAGCGTGATGACGTTGAGCGTGGTCAGGTTCTGGCGAAGCCAGGCTCTATCCACCCACACACACAGTTCGAATCTGAAGTGTATATCCTGAGCAAAGATGAAGGTGGCCGTCATACTCCATTCTTCAAAGGTTACCGTCCACAGTTCTACTTCCGTACAACTGACGTGACCGGGACTATCGAACTGCCAGAAGGCGTTGAGATGGTAATGCCAGGTGACAACATCAACATGATCGTTAACCTGATTGCCCCAATCGCGATGGACGAAGGTCTGCGTTTCGCAATCCGTGAAGGCGGCCGTACTGTAGGCGCTGGTGTTGTTGCTAAAGT
>NZ_NJCX01000080.1 GCF_002632875.1 Xenorhabdus kozodoii | reverse complement strand
TGTATTAGTCCAGATTAGATCTGACAACTACCGGTTATTTATACAGGTGTCTGTCAGGTTAAATCTGGGTTAAATTCTTTTCTGCCCAGAGTCGTTTTCCATCCAATAACGTATCAATGGGCGTACGTCCACAGCACATTTTACCCTGATGAGTCCGTTCATTATTGTAATACCACAGCCAGTTGTCCAGATCTGCCTGCAACTCCGCCATATCGCTGTAGAGCTTCTTGCGGAAGGTGATCTGGTAAAACTCCTGCAAAATGGTTCTGTGGAAACGTTCACAAATGCCGTTCGTCTGGGGTGCTCTCGCCTTTGTTTTCGTATGGTCGATATCGTTGATAGCCAGGTAAAGCTCATAATCATGATGTTCTACACGACCACAGTACTCGGTTCCCCGATCGGTCAGTATCCTCAGCATCGGCAACGCCTGAGACTCATAAAACGGCAGGACATAATCATTGAGCAAATCAGCAGCGGTGATGGGGGTTTTACTCGTATACAACTTACAATGCGCGACCTTGGAATAGGTATCAATAAAGGTCTGCTGGTAGATACGACCTACCCCTTTCAGGTTGCCAACATAAAACGTATCCTGTGAACCCAGATAGCCCGGATGGGCCGTGTCGATTTCACCACAAGCTTCATCATCAACGGCCTTTTTCTCCAGCGCAGCAATTTGAGCCTCGCTCAGGATAATCCCTTCAGTGGTGACTTTCTGTTCTAACGCCCTCAGTCGTTTTCGGAAGTTTTCCAAATCGTGGCGTTGCCAGATAGAGCGAACCCCACTGCCGGAGACAAATATCCCTTTTTGCCGTAATTCATTACTGGCCCGGTGCTGCCCATGAGCTGGGAACTCAACGGCATACTCAACCACAGCCCGTTCGATGGCTTCATCAACGCGGTTTTTGAAGTTGGGGGCTCGGCGGTCTTGATTAATCAGGGCATCAACACCCCCTTCTGTGACCAGTTCCTGATAACGATAAAACGTATCCCGTGAGACGCCCATAATTTGACAGGCTTTCGAGACATTACCGAGTTCCTTGGCGAGATTCAACAAACCGACTTTGTGTTTGATAATAGGATTGCTAGTATGAATCATGAGAGTTACCTCGTATTTTGTATAAGGATTCGACACCCATATAGCAAAGTCGGTAACTCTCAACCTTTCAAGGTTCAGTGTCAGATCACGTCGTGACTAATACA
>NZ_NJCX01000008.1:104071-166601 GCF_002632875.1 Xenorhabdus kozodoii | reverse complement strand
GGTGGCGAACGTGGTTTTCTGTGCGCTGGCCACGTCTTTAATTGCACAGGCGAGAGGATCTGAAGGTGTCATATGTTGTTTGACCAGCATCGGGTATCGACGGTTAAGCCGGGCATCAAGCCCGGCGAGAGTAAAATTAAGAGCATGCTGAAAGGTAATAACATAAATTTCAATAAATGTGTAGATACCTATGCCCGCGTAGCGGGGAGATATAAACACTCTCGTTGGTTTGCAAACGGCAACTTGAAGTTAGATTGGTATATACCCGTCGTCTTTCAAGTTGCCGCTTTGTTGGCTGCGCTCATTCACCCCAGTCACAGAGTTATCTATGCTCCTGGGGGTTCATTCCCTTGCCGCCGCGCTGCATCTTGAAATCCATAGGGTATAAAACAAATAATAATTTACGCTAGAAAAATCAGGGCAAGAAGTGAACATTCACGCTCTTGCCCTGCTAGAAAAATTAACCCACGATTTTATTTAGTGATCGCCTAAGCGATCACCTATGTAAACCAAAAAGTTAATTTTTATCACCTAAAATTTATTATATGACTTGAAATAAAATCTCTTTTTTAGCTATCACTTTGCCCTTAGATATAATGTTAACTCCTTCATATTCATCAATATTACTAATAACAACCGGGCTGATTAAAGAGCGAGCATTCGCGTTCAGGTAGTCAAGATCCAACTTCAATATTGCATCTCCTGCTTTTACTTTTACGCCTTCTTCAATCAAACGGTTAAATCCCTTTCCATTTAATAAGACAGTATCAATACCTATATGGACAATGACTTCAACACCATTATCTGCGGTCATACAAAATGCATGATTCGTATCAAAAATTTTAACAACCCTACCATCAACAGGCGCAAAAACGGTATCCGATGTGGGCTTAATGGCAATACCTTCACCCACTATCTTACGAGAGAATGCTTCATCAGGTACATTTTCTAAATCAACTAATTCACCACTCATCGGCGCCATTAAGGTCAGAATAGGTTTACCTTCCGGCTGGTGATGCTTTTTTCCTAAAGATTGAGGCTCTGATTGCACTATTTCTGTTGATGCAGCAACGAAACCTTTCTTTAACAAGTCACGCATAGCATCGGCTATCAATTCTGCACGAGGCCCAACAATAACTTGGGCACTCTGTTTATTCAGGCGAATAACCCCTGAAGCACCGAGGCGTTTCACCGATTGATTATCGATTAAGCCTGAGTCTTTGACTGACAAACGCAATCGGCTGATACAAGCATCAATATTGGTCAAATTATCTGATCCTCCCACAGCGGCAATATATTGACGCGCTTCTTCCTCAATATTATGTACAGAATGACGGTTTTTCTTCACCCTATCGACATCATAGCCATCGGTTTCATCTGTGGCCGACAACTCCCGTCCTGGGGTCATCAAATTGAATTTTTTGATGGTGAAACGAAAAACAACATAATACAGGCAGAAGAATACCAAGCCCTGCGGGATCAACATGTACCAATGAACCGCCAGCGGGTTACGGGAGGAAAGTAACATATCGACAAACCCCGCACTAAAGCCGAACCCGGCAATCCAATGCATCGTGGCTGCGATATAAACTGAAATGCCTGCCATTATGGCATGCAAAACGTAAAGTACCGGAGCAACAAACATGAAAGAAAATTCAAGTGGTTCAGTCACACCCGTGAAGAAAGCGGCAAATGCCCCCGCCATCATAATACCGGCAACCTTGGCCCTATTTTCCGGACGGGCGCAGTGGTAAATCGCCAATGCGGCTCCCGGCAAGCCGAACATCATAATCGGGAAGAAACCCGCCTGATAACGGCCAGTGATACCCATAACAGCCGTTCCGGCTTCAATGGATTTCTGCCCACCAAGAAAGTTAGGAATATCATTGATACCAGCAACATCAAACCAAAATACTGAGTTCAGTGCATGATGTAAACCAATGGGTATCAGCAGACGGTTGAAGAAGGCATACAAACCCGCTCCAACGGAACCAAGATTGGTGATACTTTCACCGAATGCGACCAGCCAGTTGTAAACCATTGGCCAAACAAACATCAAGATAAAAGACACAACAATCATCAGGAAAGAGTTCAAGATAGGGACTAAACGACGACCACTAAAAAAAGACAGTGCTTGTGGTAGCTCTACCCTACTGTAGCGGTTATACAGTTCAGCGGAAAAGACTCCCACCAAGATCCCAACAAATTGGTTATCAATCTTGCCAAATGCTTTTGGGACTTCCCCAATCGGCATACCCTTAATCATTGCCACCGCTGCCGGAGAACAGAGTTGTATGACAACAATAAATCCGATAAGCCCTGCCAGTGCAGCAGCCCCATCTTTATCTTTCGACATTCCATAGGCGATCCCAATCGCAAACAACATACCCATGTTGTTCAGAATGGCATTGCCTGACGTGATAAGTAGTGCCGCCAACGCATTATCGGCTCCCCATCCCGTTGGATCAATCCAATAACCTACACCAACCAATATTGCCGCTGCGGGCAATGTCGCCACAGGCACCATCAATGCCCGTCCAATCCGTTGTAAGTAGCTCAGAATATTCACTTATGCCCCCTTGAAGCTCCGTTAATGGAGTCTTTTATTTAATAACGTAATGTCATCATTTATGTGCTTATTGTTAATAACATGAGTAGTCTAAAAAAATTATTTTGCATCGCAAATTAAATCCACCTAATATGTGATTAAAGTCACCCTAGTTGATAAACTTTTAATCAAAAATATAGCTAGATCGCAAAACTTATTTTATTATTGAAAATATCTATCTCACATTGAATACGACGAGCCCTACTGAGAACAAGTATGATGTGTGGTTTCGTCACACAGTTATCACGTACCACATTGATATCTCAGATATTACGAGTGGCGTATATAACTTCTCATTATTAGATAATTGACTGTTTTTTTAAGAGGTAATCATGAGGCTGATCCCCTTAACGACGGCAAGTGACGTTGGTCGCTGGTCTGCGCACTATATTGTAAGTAAGATTAATGAGTTCAATCCAACTGCTGAGCATCCCTTCGTGCTTGGTCTTCCCACAGGCAGCACCCCGCTGGCAACCTACAAAGAACTTATTTCCCTGTATCAAGCCGGAAAAGTGAGCTTCAAGCATGTTGTGACATTTAATATGGATGAATACGTTGGCTTGCCGGAAGATCATCCTCAAAGCTACCATTCATTTATGTACCAAAATTTCTTTAATCACATTGATATTCCAAAAGAGAACATCAATATGTTAAACGGAAACGCGGAAGATATTGATATTGAGTGCCAACGTTACGAAAATAAGATCACAGCTTATGGCAAGATACATTTATTTTTGGGTGGTGTTGGCAATGATGGGCATATTGCTTTTAATGAACCGGCATCTTCCCTTTCTTCCCGCACCCGAATTAAGACCTTGACCATTGAAACGCGAACAGCTAATTCCCGTTTTTTCAATCATGATGTGGAACAAGTACCCAAATATGCATTAACTGTTGGTGTCGGTACTTTAATGGATGCTAAAGAAATTATGATCTTGGCAACCGGAATGAATAAAGCACAAGCCCTGCAAGCCGCAGTAGAAGGGAGTATTAACCATATGTGGACAATCAGTTGCTTGCAGATGCATCCAAAATCACTGATTGTCTGTGATGAACCCGCCACGATGGAACTGAAAGTAAAGACTGTGAAGTATTTCCACCAGTTAGAGGCCGATATCGTTAATGAATTCGCCAGCTAAACTGATTTAGGAGTTAAGATATCAATGTACGCATTAACCAATGGCATTATTTATACCGGATATGACAGGCTCGATAACCATGCAGTCATTATTGCAGATGATTTAATTAAACAAGTCTGTCCGGTAAACGAGTTGCCAGCAGAGATTGAAAAACACGATTTGCAGGGTGCAAATCTCGCCCCAGGATTTATTGATCTACAAGTAAACGGTTGTGGTGGAGTCCAGTTTAACGAACGGCTGGAAGATATTTCAGAAGAGACGCTGCATATTATGCAGAAAACCAATCAGCGCTATGGTTGTACCAGTTTCCTGCCTACCCTCATCACCAGCCCTGATGAGTTAATGATAAAAGCCATTGATGTGATGCGCGCCTACCTGAAAAAAAATCCTTATCAGGCATTAGGGTTGCATTTGGAAGGGCCTTATATCAATCCAATAAAAAAAGGAACGCATAATACCGCTTATATCCGCAAACCTACCCCTGAAATGGTGAATTACCTGTGTCTGAATGCTGATGTGATTACCAAGATCACGCTCGCCCCTGAAATGGTGGAAAGCCAATATATTCGGCAATTAGCCGAAGCGGGTATCACGGTTTCGGCGGGTCATTCTAATGCGACTTATGAAGAAGCGCGTCACGGCTTCCAAAATGGCATGACTTTCTCTACCCATTTATATAATGCCATGCCGCCGATTTCTGGCCGTCAACCTGGGCTGGTCAGTGCTATTTATGATTCCCCAGACATTTATGCTGGCATTATCTGCGACGGAATGCATGTCTCATGGCCAAATGTCCGCAATTCCAAGAGATTAAAAAATGAGAAACTTATCCTGGTGACGGATGCCATTGTTCCCGCCGGGCTTGCTACCGATGCGATGGAACAATTTACCTTTGCTAATAAAACAATATATTATCGAAATGGCTTATGTGTTGATGAAAATGGGACACTGAGCGGATCATCAATCACAATGATTGATTGTGTCAAAAATAGTGTGGAACACGTTGGTATTGCTTTAGATGAAACATTGCGAATGGTGACGCTTTACCCAGCCCGCGCAATCGGTGTTGATAAACATCTCGGCACGATTGAACCCGGCAAGGTCGCGAATCTGACCGCATTTACTCATGATTTCAAAATCTGCAAAACCATTGTTAACGGCAATGAATTCAATCTACCGTGAGTATTAAAGACGAATGAGTAATGAAAACGCACAGAAGCAAATTGGTAATATTGATCTCGTCAAACAGTTAAACAGTGCGGTGGTCTATCGGCTGATTGATCAGCATGGGCCAATATCACGCATCCAAATTGCAGAAGAGAGCCAACTTGCTCCTGCTAGCGTAACAAAAATTACTCGCCAGTTGTTGGAGCGTGGACTGATCAAAGAAGTTGAGCATCAGGCTTCCACCGGCGGAAGGCGCGCTATCTCCATTATTACCGAAACACGCCATTTCCATACTATTGGCGTCCGGCTTGGGCGCCATGATGCAACCGTGGCGCTATTCGATCTGAGCGGCAAGATGTTAGTGGAAGCCCATTATCCTGTGCAGGAAAATAGTCAGCAAGAAGTCGAGAAACGGATTATTTGCGCCATTGAAAGTTTCATCGACAAAAACCAGCGCCGGATCCGTGAATTGATCGCCATTTCCGTGATCCTCCCTGGCTTGGTTGATCCTGAACAGGGTATCATCCGCTATATGCCACACATTAAGGTAGATAATTGGCCGCTGATTAATCATCTCAAAGCGCATTTTAAGACCTTCTGCTTTATCGGGCATGATATTCGCAGCCTTGCCTTGGCCGAAAACTATTTCGGGGCAACGCGCGATTGTGAGGATTCCATTTTAGTACGCATCCATCGCGGCACAGGCGCGGGGGTCATCGTTAACAACAACATCCTGCTCAACAAGCGCGGTAATCTGGGTGAAATAGGCCATATCCAAATCGATCCTCTGGGTGAACGCTGCCATTGCGGTAATTTTGGGTGTCTGGAGACTATCGCGTCCAATTCAGCAATAGAAGCCAAAGTGCAACATCAACTACGCCAAGGGTTCCCTAGCCAACTTTCCTTGAATAATTGTGATATCCATGCAATTTGCCTTGCAGCCAATGCGGGTGATCCTCTGGCAACAGAGGTCATCAGGCATGTCGGACTCTATTTGGGCAAGGCTATCTCTATCGCCATTAACTTGTTTAATCCCCAGAAAGTGGTCATTGCTGGAGAAATAACGCAAGCACAGCAGATATTGCTACCGACTATCAAGAGCAGCATTAATACCCAGGTATTAAAAGCATTCAGCGAAGACCTCCCGGTGGTGGTTTCTGAGCTAAATCATTGTTCAGCAATTGGTGCATTCGCATTAACAAAACGTGCAATGCTTAATGGGGTACTGTTACAACATCTTCTTGGGGGATAAATTTCACCGTTTTAGTCGACTTTGTCGACAAAATGTTTATAAGACAAACAAACAAACGATTTTGCGCATATTTCTTTAAAAAATCAGTTGACGCATTTGTCTGATATACGCATAATGCGCCCCGCACCGCCGATGAAGGCAAAGCGAAAAAAGATGGCTACGTAGCTCAGCTGGTTAGAGCACAGCACTCATAATGCTGGGGTCACAGGTTCGATTCCCGTCGTAGCCACCATCTTTGCGGGAGTGGCGAAATTGGTAGACGCACCAGATTTAGGTTCTGGCGCCGCAAGGTGTGCGAGTTCAAGTCTCGCCTCCCGCACCATTTTCTTCATTGGGTTGTACTTAGAATATGTTTTAGTGACGGTTTTAAGTTTTAGTATGTTGTTTCAGGTGGGGTATCGCCAAGCGGTAAGGCACCAGGTTTTGATCCTGGCATGCCCTGGTTCGAATCCAGGTACCCCAGCCATTTAACTGAAACAATAAGTTAAAACGATATAGTGTTGCCTAAACATTTCGAGAATAACAAAGGTTGCGTTGATAACATTCAGGTGGGGTATCGCCAAGCGGTAAGGCACCAGGTTTTGATCCTGGCATGCCCTGGTTCGAATCCAGGTACCCCAGCCATCTCTCTGGGCGTTATCATAACTCTTACGATTATCGTAAATGGCTACGTAGCTCAGCTGGTTAGAGCACAGCACTCATAATGCTGGGGTCACAGGTTCGATTCCCGTCGTAGCCACCATTTCTAAATTCTGTTGGGGTATCGCCAAGCGGTAAGGCACCGGATTCTGATTCCGGCATTCCCAGGTTCGAATCCTGGTACCCCAGCCAATATTTTCAATGTGTTACGTAAAATAACATATTGAAAAAATGCAAAAAAAGAATATACGATAAGGATATTCTTTAATGCAGAAACCACCAATCAAGGTGGTTTTTTTGTTTTATAGCCTTCAAAATTTCCTCATAAAAGCCATTTCAAAGAAAACCAAATAAATCTTCAACCCAATAGCATTAATTGGGTAAAAATAATACGCTTACTCGCCACTTGCATAAGTCCCGTATTGGGACTGGCATGACTTTATGAAAATAATATCCGTTGCATCATTAAAAACGTTTTGGGAAAAATATCCCGACGCAGAACAACCTTTAAAGGCCTGGTTTGACGAGGCAAAAAAAGCCTCTTGGAAAACACCTGCTGAAATTAAAACGCAATACCGCAATGCGAGTATTTTGAAAAACAATCGCGTAGTAAGTATTCAACATCAAGGGGAACGATTACCGCCTGATAGTTTCCATCTTTTACCCCGCAGGCTGGGTGTACATAAAATTCATCGGCACACACAAACAGTATGATGCCATAAATGCCAACATCATAGAGCCGGAGTGAACAATGAACATTAAACCTATTAGAACAGAAAGCGACTATCAAAAAGCATTAAAAGCTATTGCTCCACTGTTTGAAAATCAACCTGAAATTGGGACGCCTGAATTTGATTACATGGAAGTTATGGTGCTGCTAATTGAAGCTTATGAAGCGGAACATTACCCAATAGATCCACCAGATCCCATTGAAGCAATTAAATACAGAATGGAACAATCAGGATTAACCATTAAAGATTTAGAGTCAGCTATAGGTAAATCCAACCGTGTTTATGAAATTCTAAATCGTAAACGCAACCTGACATTACCTATGATCCGGAATCTGCACTGTATGTTCGGAATTCCTGCAGATATTCTTATAAAACCAACCAAACTAGCCCCATAAGGGGCTAGTTATTTTCAACCTAACAGGAATTAACCCATCACAGCCCCAATGCATATTTCAGTGCAAGATTTTTCACTACGCCTGAACGTTGCGCTGCCACCAATGCTAAATTTCGGACCGTTTTCAATCCCGGCAAATCATTGCTGAATGTGGTATGGAAAAAATCCATGCCCGCTTGCATCACCAAATTATCCGGCATCCTGCGACGCTGATAACGCATTAAGACCACCAAAGAATCCCATTCTTCCAACAATTCCTTAGCATCCGTCAATACCTTGAGTAAAACATCAACATCCCGATAGCCTAAATTTACTCCCTGCCCTGCCAATGGGTTGATGGTATGGGCCGCATCCCCCAGTAAAACCAACCCTTCTTGTACGTAACGACTGGCATGATGGCGGGTCAGTGGAAATGAACCCGCGGCGATCGGCGTGACTTTACCCACGCGAGGAGGAAAGGCCTGAAAAATTTCTCGTTCAAGCTGTGTCATCGTCATCGACTGTAACTGGCGAATACGGGCGGGAGAATCGTACCAAACTAATGAAGCCCATTGATCAAACAGTGGCAGGAACGCCCTGGGACCCGAAGGAAAAAATTGTTGCCATGTTATATCTTGTTGAGGCTGCTCACTCTTGACAGTGATCAGCATACACGACTGGCGATATTGCCACCCTTTACTGCCAATACCCGCCAGTTGACGAACCTGAGAACGGGCACCATCTGCGCCAATAATCAGCCGTGCATCAATTTCCGTGCCATCCACCAATGCCACCAACCACGTTTTATTCTGACGCTGCATAGATTTCAGCGCGGTGGGACAAAACAAGGTCAGATTCGGGTAACGCTCAAACTCCTGCCACAAGGCCAGTTGTAAGACATGATTTTCAACCATGTACCCTAACTCTGGCAGCCCCAAACTTTCAGCATCGAAAATAACGTTCGAATCATTTTGCTCCCATGTTTCCAGCTTCCGATAGGGGGCACTGCGCATTTGCAATACGTTTTCCCATGCTCCTAATTGTTTCAGTAAATCCACCGAAGCACAGCTAATTGCAGATATACGAACATCGGGTTCACTATCCGCATCGTAAGACGCAGGAGGTTGGTGCTCCAACAATGCAACACGCCAACCTTCCTGCGCTAATCCCAATGCTGTCGCAGCACCAATCATACCGGCGCCAACGACAACAACATCGAATTTTTGTTGTGGATTATTCATATTCATCACGTCATTAACTTATTGATTAAAATAGTGTACCGGAATTTTCCTTTTCTGGCCGTGAATATCCGTTGCAACAGTCTGGTCACTGGTGCCTCAAATGACTACAATAGCCAACAATATTATGCTAAATACACGACGTGCAATATTGTGCGATATATTGCACTTTTCAGTGTTAATGCATCATTCCACTGGAAACACCGGATACAACAAAATGTCGACGATAAAAAAACTGTATATCAAAACTTGGGGTTGTCAGATGAACGAATACGATTCATCCAAGATGGCCGACTTGCTGGAAACCACTCACGGTTATCAGTTAACCGATGTCGCCGAAGACGCAGATATCTTACTCCTGAATACTTGCTCAATCCGTGAAAAGGCTCAGGAAAAAGTCTTTCACCAACTCGGCCGCTGGAAGGGGCTGAAAGATAAAAACCCGGAAATCATTATCGGAGTGGGTGGTTGTGTTGCTTCCCAGGAAGGGGATTACATTCGCCAGCGCGCACCGAGTGTCGATATTATTTTTGGGCCACAAACCCTGCACCGCCTGCCTGAGATGATTAACCATGTAAAAGGGACTCGCAGCCCGGTCGTTGACATCAGTTTTCCTGAAATTGAAAAATTTGATCGTCTGCCAGAACCCCGTGCAGACGGCCCAACAGCTTTCGTTTCTATCATGGAAGGCTGCAATAAATACTGCACATTCTGTGTCGTGCCTTACACCCGTGGGGAAGAAGTCAGCCGTCCTAGTGATGATATTTTATTCGAAATTGCACAGCTTGCCGCGCAAGGTGTACGTGAAGTCAATCTGCTCGGCCAAAACGTTAATGCCTATCGAGGCGCTACGTTTGATGGCGATATCTGCACATTTGCGGAACTGTTACGTCTGGTTGCCGCTATTGACGGTATCGACCGCATTCGCTTCACCACCAGCCATCCTATTGAGTTTACCGACGACATCATTGCAGTCTACGAAGACACCCCTGAATTGGTGAGCTTCCTACACCTGCCCGTCCAGAGTGGTTCTGACCGTATTCTTACTTTAATGAAACGCGCCCATACTGCGCTAGAATACAAAGGTATTATTCGCCGTTTGCGTAAGGCGCGCCCTGACATTCTGATCAGCTCTGACTTCATCATCGGTTTCCCAGGTGAAACACAGGATGATTTTGAAAAAACGATGAAACTGATTGCCGATGTTAACTTCGACATGAGTTTTAGCTTTATCTATTCAGCGCGCCCAGGCACACCGGCAGCCGATTTGCCAGATGACGTCAGTGAGGAAGAGAAGAAACAGCGCTTGTACCTGCTCCAGCAGCGCATTAACCAACAAGCCATGAGCTACAGTCGCGCAATGCTTGGCAGTACACAGCGTATTCTGGTTGAAGGCCCATCACGCAAAAATATCATGGAACTCTCTGGCCGTACCGAGAATAACCGCGTGGTTAACTTTGAAGGAACGCCTGATATGATTGGTAAATTTGTCGATGTCGAAGTGGTTGACGTCTATGCCAATTCCCTGCGTGGTAAAGTCATCCGTACTGAAGATGAGATGGATCTGCGTATCCATGAGTCACCTGAATCAGTCATTGCCCGTACTCGCAAGGAAGATGAACTCGGCGTTAGCTTTTATCAGCCTTAACAGGCCCTAACATAGAGATAATCAGTGACACAAATCAACCCACAAGTAGCAACCCAAGAAATCTTTTTGGAACCCGTAGACAATCAACGTTTGATGAGTCTGTGTGGACCACTTGATGATAATCTGAAACAACTTGAGCGTCGTTTGGGCATTGAGATTAACCGCCGTGACAACCGTTTCAAACTGGTAGGTAAGCCGCTGTGTGTGAATGCAGCTGCAGAAATACTGCGTCACCTTTATGTCGAAACCGCTCCTGTACGCGGCCTGATACCCGATCTTGAGCCTGAACAGGTTCATCTTGCGATTACGGAAAGTCGGGTACTGGAACAAGCCGCAGACAGCGTTCCCGAATATGGTAAGTCCGTCAATATCAAAACTAAACGGGGTGTTGTAAAGCCCCGCACCCCTAATCAGGCACAATACATTGCTAACATCCTTGATCACGATATTACGTTCGGGGTTGGGCCTGCGGGTACAGGAAAAACGTATTTGGCTGTCGCCGCTGCCGTTGATGCACTGGAGCGTCAGGAAATCCGCCGTATCCTGTTGACTCGTCCTGCGGTTGAAGCTGGCGAAAAGTTGGGCTTTCTGCCGGGTGATCTAAGCCAGAAAGTCGACCCTTATCTGCGTCCGCTTTATGATGCCCTGTTTGAGATGATGGGATTTGAAAAAGTTGAGAAGCTGATCGAAAGAAACGTTATTGAAGTGGCGCCTCTGGCTTATATGCGTGGACGAACCCTCAATGATGCCTTTATTATTCTCGACGAGAGCCAAAACACCACCATCGAACAGATGAAAATGTTCCTGACCCGCATTGGTTTTAATTCCAAGGCAGTCATTACAGGTGATGTCACTCAGATTGACCTACCAAGAGGTCAAAAATCAGGACTGAGCCATGTAATAGAGGTTTTATCTGATGTTGATCAACTCAGTTTTAACTTTTTGCATAGCGAAGATGTTGTTCGCCATCCAGTGGTGGCAAAAGTTGTTATCGCCTATGAAGCATGGGAAGCGGCAGAGCAGGAGCGCAAAAAAGCGCTCAATGATAAACGCAAACAGGAAGCACAATGAGTTCGGTCATCTTAGATTTACAAATTGCATGTGAAAACCCCGAAGGGCTTCCCACGGAAGTCCTTTTCCAGCACTGGCTGGAAGGCGTTCTGCCACAATTTCAGGCAGAAAGTGAAGTCACTATTCGTCTGGTTGATGAGGCAGAAAGCCACGATCTAAACCTCACTTATCGTGGGAAAGATAAACCCACTAATGTGTTATCTTTCCCATTTGAAGCTCCGCCTGAAATTGAATTACCTTTACTCGGTGATTTAATTATCTGTCGTCAAGTTGTTGAAAAAGAGGCAGAGGAGCAACAAAAAACGGTCGAGGAGCACTGGGCACATATGGTGATTCACGGCAGCCTTCATCTTCTGGGATATGATCATATTGAAGATGATGAAGCGGAAGAAATGGAAGCTCTGGAAACAGAGATCCTAAAAAAAATGGGTTATCCTGATCCCTACCTCGCGGAAAAAGAATAACCCTTGCCAACATTTTTATGTTAAACATAACAGTCTATGATTTTATATGGGGATTTTTATTAAAACGCCATGAGCGACGACCATCCTTCAAGTAACGATACCCCTGACCCTAAGAAAGGCTTTTTTGCACTTCTTAATCAGCTTTTTCACGGTGAACCAAAAAACCGTGATGATTTGGTTGAACTGATCCGTGATTCTGAGCAGAACGACCTCATCGACCCCGACACCCGCGAGATGCTCGAGGGTGTCATGGATATTGCTGATCAACGCGTGCGTGACATTATGATCCCACGCTCACAGATCGTTACCTTAAAACGCAACCAATCTCTGGACGAATGTCTGGATGTTATTATCGACTCGGCCCATTCACGCTTTCCTGTGATCAGCGAAGACAAAGATCATATCGAAGGCATATTAATGGCGAAAGATCTGCTGCCTTTCATGCGTACAAATGCAGAACCTTTCAGCATTGATAAAGTCCTGCGCCAAGCTGTCGTAGTGCCGGAAAGTAAACGTGTTGACCGCCTGCTGAAAGAATTTCGTTCCCAACGCTACCATATGGCGATTGTGATCGATGAATTTGGCGGCGTTTCGGGGCTGGTCACCATTGAGGATATTCTTGAACTGATTGTCGGTGAAATAGAGGATGAATACGATGATGATGACGATAACGATATTCGTGCTTTAAGTCGCCATACCTATTCAGTGCGGGCATTGACTCAAATTGAGGATTTCAATGACGTTTTTGGCACCCATTTCAGCGATGAAGAAGTTGATACCATTGGTGGACTGGTCATGCAAGCATTTGGGCATCTGCCTTCACGTGGGGAATCCATCACCATTGATGGCTACCTGTTTAAAGTGGCAATGTCTGATAGCCGTAAGATCATTCAGGTTCATGTAAAAATACCGGATGATGCTGACGTTCCTAGCCTTGATAAACCATAATAGGATCTGGATGAACAAAGCCTCATTAATGAGTTGCCAGCGGCTACGTGCCGTTCTGGCACTTTTCTTAGGAGCCAGTGGAACGCTGGCTTTTTCACCTTTTGATTTCTGGCCTGCTGCACTTGTTTCCCTTTTCGGCCTGCAAATCCTTTCCTTGAACAGAACAACCCGTCAAGCCTGTTTTATTGGTTTATGTTGGGGGCTGGGCTTATTTGGCAGCGGCGCAAACTGGGTTTATGTCAGTATCGCTGACTTTGGTGGCATGCCAACCGCCGTCAATGTCTTTTTAGTGATCCTGCTATCTGCCTACCTTGCCCTTTATCCTGCTCTATTTGCCGGTTTATTGAACCGCTTTTTCCCGGCTGCCAATGGCATCAGGTTGGTTATAGCCAGCCCGGCGTTGTGGCAATTGACTGAATTCTTGCGTGGCTGGGTATTAACTGGGTTTCCGTGGCTACAATTTGGTTATAGCCAGATTGATGGCCCGATGAAGGCCATTGCGCCTGTCTTGGGTGTGGAAGGTATTACTTTCCTACTGATGATGATCAGCGGGTTACTGGTTTTTGCGGCCACTCAGAAAAAAATTTCCGCCGCGATCTTCGCTATTATCCTGCTGCTACTACCGTGGCCGATGAGACATTACCCGTGGTATACCCTACAGCCAGAAAAAGCCACTGATATTGCTTTGGTTCAAGGTAATATTCCCCAAGACATAAAATGGGACCCCAGCGTGCTTGGGAAGACACTGGATGTCTATTTAGATAACAGCCGCCCTTTCATTGGTAAAACGCCCATCATCATCTGGCCTGAATCTGCCATTCCTGATTATGAATATAACCAACGTGATTTCCTGACCAAATTGGATGCCGTACTGAGAAAGCACAATACCAGCTTGCTCACCGGCGTCGTAGATGCCCGTTCGACATTGGAAGGTTATAAATTTTATAACAGTATTATCGTATTGGGGGATAAAACGCCTTACCAATACCCAGCGCTAGCCCGTTACGACAAACATCACCTGGTGCCGTTTGGTGAATTTGTGCCATTGGAATCAATACTGCGTCCCCTGGCACCTTTATTCAATTTGCCTATGTCTTCCTTTAGCCGAGGTCATTACATCCAGCCCCAACTTTCTGTTGCTGGGCACAAGATTACTGCTGCGATCTGCTATGAAATTATCTTGGGTGAACAGGTGCGTGATAATTTCAAGCCTGATACAGAGTTCCTCCTGACCGTTTCTAATGATGCCTGGTTTGGACGCTCCATTGGCCCGTGGCAGCATTTTCAAATGGCTCGGATGCGTGCCCTTGAACTGGGCCGTCCTCTGCTAAGAGGAACGAATAATGGTGTTACAGCAGTCGTCAATCCAGATGGCTCCATTCAGGCTGAACTTCCACAATTTACCCGACAGGTACTGGAAGCTAACGTTACACCCGCCAACGGGGTAACACCTTATTTTCGCTTCGGGAATTGGCCAATATGGGGAGTAAGCGCCCTGTTTTTAGTCTTTTCTTTTATGAAAAAACGCCGAAAAACTTAATTTCCTATCTTTCTCATAATTGAAAATTAAAAAGAGTCCGGGCATATTATTTATGCCCGGATTTCATTTAATCATCGATTTCATCACTAAAATAGCAACAACCAATCACATATTTCACCACAAAGAACCAACCAAAACAGAATATTGCTTCAAATAGTGCAAAGTGTGAACAGCATTCAACATTATTTGCCTTTTAATCACGCATAAATGAAATTGTTCATTTATAGTGCGATGTGAGTCGCGAAACAGAAACATTATGGTTTCAAAAAAGTAACATTATGAATTATTTTTTTACGGTATATAAACAAAAAATCAGAAAATCGTTTCGACAGTCTTATTCATTTATGTAGAAACATGCAGAAACACAATTATCTGTGAGAGAGCCTCATTTCACGAAAAAAACAACCGGATATAGGAGTTGTATATGCGTAAGCTAATGTTAGCCATGATGTTACTTAGTACAGTTGGTGCTGCCCATGCCGAGGAATTGACTGGAACACTGAAAAAAATCAAAGATAATGGCGTTATCGTTGTTGGGCACCGAGAATCTTCTGTTCCGTTCTCTTACTACGATAATCAGCAAAACGTCGTGGGTTATTCCCAGGATTATTCCAACCTGATCGTTGATGCGGTCAAGAAAAAACTGGATATCCCTAATTTGCAAGTCAAGCTGCTCCCGATTACTTCCCAGAACCGCATTCCCCTACTACAAAACGGGACTTTCGATTTTGAATGCGGATCCACAACCAATAATTATGAACGGCAAAAACAAGCGGCATTCTCCAATACGATCTTTGTCGTCGGTACACGTCTGCTGACCAAAAAAGATTCAGGCGTCAAGGGATTTGATGATCTGGCAGGAAAAAATGTTGTTGTCACTTCTGGCACCACTTCTGAAATTTTGTTGAATAAGCTCAATGATGAAAAGCAAATGAAGATGCGGATCATCAGTGCCAAAGATCATGGTGATTCGTTTCGTACTCTGGAATCAGGCCGTGCTGTCGCCTTTATGATGGACGATGCCCTGCTCGCTGGTGAACGCGCCAAAGCGAAGAAACCCGATCAGTGGATTATTGTTGGCAAACCACAATCGGAAGAAGCGTACGGCTGTATGCTACGCAAAAATGATCCTCAATTTAAGCAATTGATTGATGACGTTATAGCCAAAACACAAACCTCCGGTGAAGCAGAAAAAATGTTTGATCGCTGGTTCAAAGAACCCATTCCACCTAAGAATCTGAATTTAAACTTCTCTATCTCAGATGAAATGAAAGACTTGTTTAAGGCTCCAAACGATAAAGCATTGAATTAGTTAAACAATAACCCCAATTTTATTGGCGGATCGGGTATGAGGTAGTCGTTCCCTACCTCATTTTTTCCCGAATTTAGATTTCGATGAATGACAGCTAACCCCATATCAGGGAGTTCGATTATGTCCGTTAATTGGGATTGGGGCATCTTTTTACAAGCTGCCCCTTTTGGTAATACCACCTATCTGGGGTGGCTTATTTCTGGTTTTCAGGTGACGGTGGCACTTTCCGCCTGCGCTTGGATCATTGCATTCGTTGTCGGTTCGTTGTTCGGTATTCTCCGTACAGTGCCGAATAAATTCCTTTCTGGGCTTGGAGCCTGTTATGTTGAGTTATTTCGCAACGTCCCTCTCATTGTCCAATTTTTTACCTGGTATCTGGTGGTCCCCGAATTTCTGCCCAAAAACCTAAGCGATTGGTTCAAAATGGATCTTGACCCCAATATCCAATTTTTTATCTCCTCAGTGGTTTGCTTAGGGTTATTCACGGCTGCCCGTGTCTGCGAACAAGTTCGTGCGGCAATCCAGTCACTCCCAAGAGGGCAAAAAGCCGCAGGGCTGGCAATGGGCTTAACGTTGCCACAAACCTATCGCTATGTTCTGTTGCCAAATGCCTACCGAGTGATCATTCCCCCAATGACCTCGGAAATGCTCAATTTGGTGAAGAACTCAGCCATTGCCTCCACAATCGGCTTAGTCGATATGGCAGCTCAGGCCAGTAAATTGCTGGATTATTCCGCACACGCCTATGAATCATTTACCGCGATCACATTGGCCTATGTCGGTATCAACCTCGTGATTATGCTTGCCATGAGCATATTGGAGAAAAAAGTACGTTTATCGGGCAACATAGGAGGGCAATAAAGCAATGTATCAATTTGACTGGAGTTCAATTATACCGAGTTTGCCCTTTCTTCTGAATGGGTTATTGATAACGGCAAAAATTACTGTGACCGCCATTATCATCGGTATTGTCTGGGGAACCATTCTGGCAATTATGCGCCTCTCATCCATCAAGGCATTGAGTTGGTTTGCCGCCCTCTATGTTAACCTTTTCCGCTCAGTACCACTGGTGATGGTATTACTGTGGTTTTATCTGATTGTGCCTAACTTATTACAAAATATTCTAGGCATATCGCCAAAAACTGATATCCGTTTAATTTCTGCAATGGTAGCGTTTTCGCTCTTTGAAGCAGCTTACTACTCCGAAATCATTCGGGCAGGCATCCAGAGCATTTCTCGCGGGCAATCTTCTGCGGCGCTGGCGTTGGGAATGACCCATATGCAAAGCATGCGGCTAGTCATACTGCCACAAGCCTTTCGGGCGATGATCCCATTGCTGCTGACACAAGGCATTGTATTATTCCAGGATACTTCTCTGGTATATGTATTGAGTCTGGCGGATTTTTTCCGTACAGCAACGAATATTGGTGAGCGTGATGGAACCCAAATTGAAATGGTTCTGTTTGCCGGCTTTGTTTATTTTGTGATTAGTTTTTCCGCTTCTATGCTGGTTAACTATTTGAAGAAAAGGACTGTTTGATGATTTCCCTGAAAAATATATCCAAGTGGTATGGCCAATTTCAGGTTCTTACTGACTGCTCGACTGAAGTCAAAAAAGGCGAAGTGGTCGTGGTCTGTGGGCCTTCCGGTTCCGGCAAATCCACACTGATAAAAACGGTCAATGGCCTTGAACCTGTCCAGCAAGGTGAAATTCGAGTAAACGACACAAAAGTCAATGACAAGAACACCAATCTGGCACAACTGCGTTCCAAAGTCGGCATGGTGTTTCAGCATTTTGAACTTTTTCCGCACCTGTCGATTATTGAAAACCTGACACTGGCCCAGATTAAAGTGTTAAAACGGGATAAGAAAGAAGCGACTGAAAAAGGATTAAAGCTGCTGGAGCGAGTTGGGTTAACCAGCCATGCAGATAAATTCCCATCACAACTCTCTGGTGGTCAGCAACAACGGGTTGCCATTGCCAGGGCGCTCTGTATGGATCCTATTGCGATGCTGTTTGATGAACCCACTTCCGCACTTGATCCTGAAATGATTAATGAAGTGCTGGATGTCATGGTGAAACTGGCAAACGAAGGTATGACTATGATGGTTGTCACCCATGAGATGGGATTTGCCAAAAAGGTAGCGCACCGTGTTATTTTCATGGATGAAGGCAAGATTGTCGAAGACAGTAAGAAAGAAGATTTCTTTGCCAACCCAAAATCAGAGCGTGCCCGCGATTTTCTGGCGAAAATTCTGCACTGATTTGTCCTTGTCGGCGGAGGGCAAAGCTGCCGCCGACCTTAAATTTCCCCTAAAAATAAGTCATTTTCCTCAATCCACCTTTAACAAGAGTTGTTGCCTCCATCCCTTATCAGCTATGCTATGGGATCTTAGATTTCATAAATAAACCAAACACGCTAAACGCGTCGCTTTATTACTCACCATAGGATTATCGGTGCCATGCAAGAACAATATCGTCCAGAAGACATAGAACAACAAGTCCAGCTTCATTGGCAAGAGAAGCAAACGTTCAAAGTGACAGAAGACAACAGCAAAGAAAAATATTATTGCCTGTCCATGCTACCTTACCCTTCTGGCCGACTACATATGGGCCATGTCCGTAATTACACTATTGGTGATGTCATTTCCCGTTATCAGCGCATGTTAGGTAAAAATGTACTGCAACCTATCGGTTGGGATGCCTTTGGCCTGCCAGCAGAAGGGGCTGCGGTCAAAAATAATACCGCTCCTGCCCCATGGACTTATTCCAACATTGAATACATGAAAAACCAGTTAAAAAAACTGGGTTTTGGCTATGACTGGGATCGTGAAGTGACGACCTGTACGCCAGAGTACTACCGTTGGGAACAGTGGTTCTTCACCCAATTGTACGAAAAGGGTCTGGTATACAAAAAAACGTCTGCCGTTAACTGGTGTCCACATGACCAGACAGTCCTCGCTAATGAGCAGGTTATTGATGGCTGTTGCTGGCGTTGTGATAGCCAGGTTGAGCGTAAAGAGATCCCGCAATGGTTCATTAAGATCACCGCTTACGCAGAAGAGCTGCTAAACGATCTGGATAAACTGGAAGATTGGCCTGAACAGGTCAAGACCATGCAACGCAACTGGATTGGTCGTTCTGAGGGTGTGGAAATCACATTTAATGTTGCTGACAGCCAGGAAAAACTCACCGTTTACACCACTCGCCCGGATACATTCATGGGTGCAACTTATGTTGCTGTCGCAGCGGCTCACCCTCTGGCAAAACAAGCGGCAGAAAATAATCCTGAACTGGCAACATTCATCGATGAATGTCGGAATACCAAAGTGGCTGAAGCTGATATGGCAACGATGGAGAAAAAAGGCATGTCAACAGGCATGTTTGTCATTCATCCATTGACTAATGAAAAAATCGCTATCTGGGTTGCCAACTTTGTCTTGATGGAATACGGCACGGGTGCGGTTATGGCTGTTCCGGCGCACGACCAACGGGATTGGGAATTTGCCACCAAATACAACCTGCCAATGAAAGCCGTTATTCTTGACAATGATGGCAATGTACCAAACGTGCAAGAAGCGGTGATGACTGACAAAAATGCATTGGTCAATTCCGGTGAATTCAGCGGATTGAGTCATGAAGAAGGCTTCAATGCTATCGCTGACAAGCTGGTTGCCATGGGCGGCGGACAACGTAAAGTCAATTACCGCCTGCGTGACTGGGGAGTTTCCCGTCAACGTTATTGGGGTGCTCCAATTCCAATGGCAACCCTGGAAGATGGCACGGTTGCCTCTGTTCCAGAAGATCAATTGCCGGTCATCTTGCCAGAAGATGTCGTGATGGATGGTATCACCAGTCCAATCAAAGCTGATCCAACATGGGCAAAAACAACCATCAACGGTCAGCCTGCTCTGCTCGAAACGGATACCTTTGATACCTTTATGGAATCTTCATGGTATTACGCCCGTTATACCTGCCCAGATTATGATAAAGGTATGCTCGATCCGGCTGCGGCTAACTATTGGTTACCCGTGGATCAATACATCGGTGGTATTGAACACGCTATCATGCATCTGATGTATTTCCGCTTCTTCCACAAATTGATGCGCGATTCCGGCATGGTCAACTCTGATGAACCCGCCAAGCGTCTGCTGTGCCAGGGCATGGTTCTGGCCGACGCTTTCTACTATGTCGGCAACAACGGCGAAAAAATTTGGGTATCGCCAGCCGATGTCATTGTTGAACACGATGAGAAAGGCCGTACCGTAAAAGCGATAGATAATGACGGTCATGAACTGGTTTATACTGGCATGAGCAAAATGTCGAAATCCAAGAACAATGGTATCGATCCGCAAATTATGGTCGATAAATACGGCGCTGATACCGTTCGTCTGTTTATGATGTTCGCCGCACCACCAGAACTGACTTTGGAATGGCAAGAATCTGGTGTGGAAGGCGCTAATCGCTTCCTGAAACGCATTTGGCGTCTGGTTCATGAGCACAGTAATAAAGGGGCAACCCAGCCGCTGGATATCAGCAAGCTGACCGAAGAACAAAAAGATCTGCGCCGTGACTTGCATAAAACCATCGCGAAGGTCACTGATGATATTGGTCGCCGCCAGGCGTTCAACACCGCGATAGCCGCTATCATGGAGTTTATGAATAAGCTGACTCGCGCACCACAGGAAACTGAGCAAGATCGCGCATTGATGCAAGAAGCAGTAACAGCGGTTGTACGTATGCTTTCACCTATCACGCCACACGCTTGTTTCGTCATGTGGAAAGCACTTGGCAATGAGGACGACATTGACACTGCGGCATGGCCACAAGCTGATGAGCAGGCAATGGTAGACGATACTAAGCTGGTCATTATCCAAATTAACGGTAAAGTTCGTGGCCGCATTACTGTACCGGCAGATGCGACAAAAGAGTATGTCCAAGAGATGGCAACACAAGAATACAGTGTGAAGAAATATCTTGAAGACGTTAGTATCCGCAAAGTCATCTACGTGCCAGGTAAGTTACTGAACCTGGTTGTAGGCTGATAAAGGAGAGCCTATTTGTGGTAGAAAATAATCTACGACACGCTATTTTCACGTTGTTACTTGGGTTAGCGGTGCTGGTCACCGCTGGCTGTGGTTTCCATCTTCGGGGCACAACCCAAGTACCCAAGGAGCTGCAAACATTGCAATTAAGTTCTGGAGACCCTTATGGGCCGCTGGCACGGGCAGTACGTCAGCAACTTCGGTTAAACGATGTCAAAATTGTTGAAAATGGTAATGCTTCAATACCGATCCTGAAACTTGTTGGCTCCAGTGAAAACAAAGAGACAGTTTCTATCTTTCAGGATGGTAAATCGGCTGAACGTCAGTTGGTTCTGAATGTTGATGCTCAAATTCTGATGCCGGATGGCAGCACCTATCCATTGCAGGCAAGGGTTGATCGTTCGTTCTTTGATAACCCATTGGAAGCATTGGCGAAGGATGCGGAAAATGAGCTGGTTCAACAAGAAATGCGTGAACAAGCGGCCCGTCAGCTTATGCGCCAATTGCTGACTGTTCATAGTGCAGAACTCCTGAAAGCGCAAGCAAAACAGAAAGCTGCGGCTACACAGAAGCAATGATCCGACTGTATCCTGAACAACTTCTCTCGCAGCTCAATGAAGGGCTGCGAGGCAACTATCTGTTGTGGGGCAACGAGCCATTATTATTGCAGGAAAGTCAGGACAGCATCCGTAAAGTGGCTGAACAACATGGCTTTATGGAACATTTCACTTTCTCATTGGATAACCATACCGATTGGGATGAAATATTCAGCCTGTGTCAGTCACTTAGCCTGTTTGCCAGCCGCCAGTCTCTCACCCTGCTACTTCCAGAAAATGGCCCCAATGCCGCTATGGCAGAGCGACTGACCAAACTATCGGGGTTGTTGCATTCAGATATCTTGCTGATATTGCGTGGACACAAGCTCACCAAAGCACAAGAAAATAGCCCGTGGTTCAAAGTCATTGGACAAAATGGGATATACGTCAGTTGCTTGACCCCTGAGCAAAATCGCCTGCCGCAATGGGTGGCACAAAGAGCCAAAAACCTGGGGCTAATACTGGAAAATGAAGCCAACCAACTACTGTGCTATTGCTATGAAGGAAACTTATTGGCATTGTCCCAGGCGCTGGAACGTCTTTCCCTGCTCTATCCTGATAATCGACTGACACTTCCTCGTGTAGAAGAAGCCGTCAACGATGCGGCTCACTTTTCCCCCTACCATTGGGTTGATGCTTTACTGGCAGGCAAAATAAAGCGGGCATGGCATATATTGAAACAGCTTCGGCACGAAGATATTGAGACGGTTATTTTGCTTCGTACTATACAGAGAGAACTCATGCTGCTTTTGGTACTTAAGCGTCAATATACGACTGTTCCTTTGAAAGCGTTGTTTGATCAACATAAAGTTTGGCAAAATCGCAGGGCATTGCTGTCAACCGCTTTACAGCGTCTATCGCAGAGAGAACTGCAATCTGCCATACATTTGTTGACCCAGATAGAACTGCGTGTCAAACAGGATTATAGCCAATCCATTTGGTCTGACCTGGAAACGCTCTCCATGTTGTTATGCGGAAAACCATTACCAGAGAGTTTCCTGAATGCTTGACTCTATTAACCCAATCAGTATTGATTCAATGAATACGGCTAAAGTCGATACCCTTAATTCTGCAACCAATGGGAATTCTCCGGTTATTCAGGCGCTATTCGGTGGCACATTCGATCCCATTCATTATGGTCATTTGCGGCCTGTGGAAGCCTTGGCTCAATTAGTGGGACTCAAGCAGGTGATCTTATTACCGAATCACGTTCCTCCGCATCGCCCTCAACCTGAGGCAACGGCTCAGCAACGGCTGGAAATGGTTCGTCTGGTGGTGCGGGATAACCCTCTGTTTACCGTAGATACCCGCGAACTGGAACGGCAATCACCCTCTTACACTGTCGAAACCCTGAAATCTTTTCGTCAGGAAATGGGTGAGCAACACCCATTGGCGTTTATCATTGGGCAGGATTCATTGCAAACTATCCATACCTGGTATAAGTGGGAAGCGTTGCTCGATATTTGCCATCTGTTGGTCTGCTCCCGTCCGGGTTATCAAAGCCAACTTTCGGCGCCAGGCATGCAGTCATGGCTTGAAAAGCATCAAATTGACTCTCCATTCCTATTGAGCCAAAAACCACACGGTTGTATTTATCTGGCAGCCACTCCGTTATTAAACATTTCAGCAACGGATATTCGCCAACGTCACCAGCAAGGGGGTAATTGCGATGATTTGCTGCCTCCATCAATACAAAATTATATCGATTCACAGGGGCTATATAAGAAATAGCGGAACCATGCAGTGATTTGCAGCTAACTCGCTTACTTTTATGGAGATTGGCATGTTATTATTCTGCATTACTCAACCCATTTTATGAAATAAAGGTGATCCTTTTGCAAGGCACAGAACTACAACAATTTGTTATTGATAAACTTGAAGATTCCAAAGCTCAAGATATTGTTTCTATAGATGTCCGTGGAAAATCCAGCATTACTGACTGCATGGTTATCTGTACCGGCACATCAAGCCGCCACCTGATGTCTGTAGCCGATAATCTCGTGGATGACTGCCGCCAAGCCGGTATCATGCCTCTCGGTGTTGAAGGACAAGGCATTTCAGACTGGGTAGTCATCGATCTCGGCGAAATCATGGTTCATGTTATGCAAGAAGACAGCCGCCGTATGTATGAACTGGAAAAACTCTGGAGCTGAGTTTGAAGTTACAATTGGTCGCTGTAGGAACAAAAATGCCGGACTGGGTACAGACCGGCTTCATAGATTATTTGAATCGTTTTCCCAAGGATATGCCTTTTGAGCTTATTGAAATTCCAGCGGGGAAACGGGGCAAAAATGCGGATATCAAGCGCATTCTGGAAAAAGAAGGCGAACAAATGCTGGCCGCGGTGGGTAAAGGCAACCGTATTGTGACCCTGGATATTCCTGGCTCTCGTTGGGATACGCCGCAATTGGCACAACAGCTTGAACGTTGGAAGCTGGATGGCAGAAATGTCAGTTTGTTAATTGGTGGCCCTGAAGGTTTAGCCCCTGCCTGCAAAGCAGCCGCGGAACAAAGCTGGTCACTTTCTCCTTTAACTATGCCACATCCTCTTGTACGGGTTCTGGTTGCTGAGAGCCTTTATCGAGCATGGAGCATCACGACTAACCACCCTTATCATCGGGAATAAATTGGGTAATCTGACACTGTGAATTCTGGCAATGGGATGAAGAATCAACGAACCCCTTTTCGCGATCATTCGGCTGAATTGGCCTTATTTATACGCCGCGCATTCGTGGCGTTTATAGGCATTATTATTTTGACAGGCATCCTCATTGCCAATCTCTATCATCTCCAGATCACACGCCACGAAGATTACCAGACCCGTTCAAACGGGAATCGCATTAAGCTCGTTCCCATAGCCCCAAGCAGGGGCATTATTTATGATCGCAATGGTACACCACTGGCAACTAATCGAACCATTTATCAGTTAGAGATCGTGCCACAAAAAGTTGCAGACCTTGATAAGACATTAAATGAGTTACGCTCCGTCGTTGGGCTGACTGATGAAGATATTGAAAACTTCAAAAAAGAGCGTCAACGCGCACGCCGTTTTGCGCCTATTGCGCTAAAAACCTCATTGAACCCCGTCCAGGTTGCGCGGTTCTCCGTCAATCAATATCGCTTTACCGGGCTGGAAATCAAGGGTTACCAACGCCGCTATTACCCGTATGGCTCCGCTCTCACCCATGTGATCGGCTACGTTGCCAAAATCAACGATAAAGATGTAGAACGATTAGAAAAAGAAGGCATTTTTGCAGACTATTCAGCCACCCATGATATCGGTAAATTGGGTATTGAACGCTATTATGAATCCATCTTGCATGGCAAACCCGGTTATGAAGAAGTCGAAGTCAACAACCGTGGTAAAGTTATCCGCCAACTACACGAACAGCCGCCACAGGCCGGCAAAGACATTTACCTGTCAATCGACTTAGAACTACAAACCTATATTGAAGAGATACTGACGACTAGCCGTGCGGGTGTTGTGGTTACCGATCCCCGGACAGGGGAAGTTTTGGCTATGGTGTCCAACCCAAGCTATGATCCGAATCTGTTTGTCGATGGTATTTCGAGCCAGGACTATAAGTCTCTGCTCAATGATCCCGATCGCCCCTTAATTAACCGTGCCACACAAGGTGCTTATCCACCCGCATCGACAGTGAAGCCGTTTATTGCCGTTGCAGCCCTCACGAGTGATGTCATTACAAAGAACACCACCATCAATGATCCTGGTTGGTGGGTGCTGCCCGGATCAGAAAAACGTTACCGTGATTGGCGGCGTTGGGGACATGGCAAACTCAATGTACATAAATCGATTGTCGAATCAGCGGATACCTTTTTCTATCAAGTCGCCTATGATATGGGTATCGATAAGTTGTCTGAATGGATGACAAAATTTGGTTATGGTCAATTTACAGGCATTGATTTGAAGGAAGAAAACCCCGGTAATATGCCGACCCGTGAATGGAAACTCAAACGCTATAAAAAGCCGTGGTATCAAGGCGATACCATTTCCGTTGGTATCGGCCAAGGATATTGGACGGCAACGCCGATGCAGATGGTAAAAGCCTTAATGATCTTAATTAACGATGGTGAAGTAAAAACGCCTCATTTCTTGATGAATACTCGCGTCAATGGCGAAATGCAGCCTTACCAACCGCCGGTCAGTGAACCTATTGGGGACATTCATTCTGGGTATTGGGAAATTGCTAAAGATGGCATGCTTGGGGTTGCCAATGCCCCAAATGGCACAGCACGGAGGTTCTTTGCGGGTACACCCTATAAAGCAGCCGTCAAATCAGGTACTGCCCAGGTTTTCAGTTATGAAACCTACAATGCCAGTAAACTTGCTGAACATTTGCGCGACCATAAGCTGATGATTGCCTTTGCCCCTTATGACAACCCGAAGGTTGCCGTTTCCATCATTCTTGAAAATGGTGGCTCTGGGCCGCCGGTTGGCACTATCGTTCGCCAAATTCTGGATCATATTTTACTCAGGAATAACCAAAATACCGCTCCTGCCGGCACCGCTGCTAAAACAGGGGTCAGTACGACCAAGACACCCGCTACTCAGAGCAGAAACTAATTGAGTAACACTATGACAGACTCATCAAACAAGGTTCCTTTTTGGACCCGACTACATATCGATATTCCGCTACTGCTGTGCGTTTTGGCATTGCTGATCTACAGCCTGTTTATTATGTGGAGCGCCAGTGGGCAAGATATCGACATGATGGAGCGAAAAATAGGCCAGGTCATCATGGGGCTTATCGTGATGATTGCCTTAGCTCAAATTCCTCCACGCATATACGAAAATTGGGCGCCTTATCTTTATATTGCCTGTGTCATTTTGCTCATCTTCGTTGATGTTTTTGGGCAGATTAGTAAGGGGGCGCAGCGCTGGCTGGATCTGGGCATTGTGCGCTTTCAGCCATCAGAAATTGCCAAAATCGCTGTGCCTTTGATGGTGGCTCGCTTTATGAATCGAGATCTGTGTCCACCTTCGCTGAAAAATACGGGCATTGCACTGGTCTTGACCTTTGTTCCTACTCTGCTGGTCGCAGCGCAACCCGATTTAGGCACCTCTATACTGATTGCGGCCTCTGGGATATTCATCCTCTTTTTGGCGGGAATGAATTGGAAGTTAATTGGCGTTGCCGTTTTACTGCTTGCCTGTTTCATCCCAATATTGTGGTTCTTCCTGATGCATGATTACCAACGCGCCCGCGTTATGATGCTATTAGACCCGGAAAGTGATCCATTGGGCAAAGGCTACCATATCATCCAATCCAAAATTGCGATTGGCTCAGGGGGAATATTTGGAAAAGGCTGGCTACAAGGCACTCAATCGCAACTGGAATTCCTGCCGGAGCGACATACCGACTTTATTTTCGCCGTTTTATCTGAAGAGTTAGGGTTAATTGGCGTTTTGGTTTTGCTCGGACTTTATTTGCTCGTCATTATACGTGGTTTGTTTATAGCCACCCAAGCGCAAAACACCTTTGGCCGGGTCATGGTCGGAGGATTAATACTGATTTTCTTTGTCTATATCTTTGTCAATATCGGCATGGTAAGCGGTATCCTGCCGGTAGTCGGTGTCCCCCTGCCGTTGATTAGTTATGGGGGATCGGCATTGATTGTCCTGATGGCGGGGTTCGGCATTATCATGTCGATACATACACATCGTAAGTTATTGTCCAAAAGTCTATGAGGAAGAAGTTTCATGCGTCAACAGTGGCTTATACTTAGCATCGTTACAGTACTACTATCAGGCTGTAACCTAACCGGTAGCGATCAGACATCTTCCCTTCCCGCAGTTCCGACTCGTGATGTTTTGGGTGCTGAGCCTCTCTATGAGCCTTACCATCCAAGCGCTAATCGAGATTATCAACGGGATGGGCAAACCTATCACATCGTGCAAGATCCGGCTCATTTTACCCAAACCGGTTATGCCAGTTGGTTCGGTGAAGGGTCCAATGGAAAACTGACGGCAATTGGTGAACGGGCCAGCCCCTATGCGTTAGAGGCAGCACATCCGACGTTACCGATTCCCAGTTATGTTCGTGTGACCAACTTAAGCAATGGGCGCATGATGATTGTCAGGATCAATGATCGCGGTCCTTACAATAAGCCGGGAAAAATCATTGAATTATCTCGTGCCGCAGCAGAACGGCTCAATTTAATGCCACAGAGCAAAGTGAAATTGGATGGTATCCTCGTTTCACCTGATGGCTCACTTTCCGGTTTAGGCACTGCAGGATCGACGTTCGTTAAGCAGAGCTTTGCTTTACCTGAAAGGCCTAATCTGGGTTCCCCGTCATCAACGCCGCCTGCGGTGACAGATGATCCTGCTGACAAAAAGACTGTGCAGCCGTTAGCAACAGAGCAAGCGCCGGCTGAAAATACAGCCGGCCAATCGGTTACTCCTCCGTCGGTGGCAACCCCTTCAGCGCCAGAATCAGCAAGCGGTTTTATGGTGCAAGTCGGCGCAGTCAGTACTGAACAAAAAGCCAAAGACTGGCAACAATCGTTGAGCCAGCGCTTTGATGTCCAAGGGCGTATTATCCAATTTGGTAACGTCTTTCGCGTCCAACTGGGGCCATTCAATAGCCGCCAGCAAGCGCTGGAGCTACAAAAAAAATTGACGGATCAGATGCATCAATCCTCGTTTATTGTTGCGCCCTGAACCCTGAACCCTGAATCCGAATGGCGATAAATAGCATCACCGCCTGCTGATATTTTCCTGTCAGCAGGCAGATAAAATCGGCGGCATCAATTTTGTTTAATGTCAGCTTTTTTTTCATTTGTTATTATGTCACTTATTATCAATCCTTCTCTCACGGATGTTATCTAATCAATCATGAAATACATCGTTACTTCCCGTCTTATTAAAAATGCCACGTTAGGCATTGCCCTCGCTGCCAGTGTTTCCGTATCTGCCAACGCGGATGATAATTTCAAAACCATGATCCCAGGCGTGCCAGAACTGGATTCAGAGGCCTATATTCTGATTGATTACAACTCAGGAAAGGTATTGGCCGAAAAGAGTGCAGATGTCCGCCGCGATCCCGCAAGTCTGACCAAAATGATGACCAGCTATGTCATTGGCCAGGCCATCAAATCAGGCAAAATCAAACCGGATGATATCGTGACTGTCGGTAAAGATGCCTGGGCAACGGGTAATCCGATATTTAAAGGTTCGTCCCTGATGTTTTTAAAACCGGGTGATCAGGTTTCTGTCGCTATGCTCTCCCGTGGTATCAACCTGCAATCGGGCAACGATGCGTGTGTCGCGATGGCAGACTATGTGGCAGGCAGCCAAGATGCATTCGTCAGTTTGATGAATCAATATGTGCAAAGTTTGGGGCTGAAAAATACACATTTTCAAACCGTTCACGGTCTGGATGCCAACGGGCAATACAGCTCCGCCCATGATATGGCATTGATTGGTCGAGCCTTAATCCGCGATGTGCCGGATGAATACGCTATCTACAAAGAAAAAGATTTTACTTACAACAACATCCACCAGCCTAATCGCAATGGTTTGCTGTGGGATAAGAGCCTGAGTGTTGACGGTATTAAAACAGGCCACACCAGCGGCGCAGGATATAACCTGGTTGCTTCGGCTACCGAAGGCAATATGCGCCTGATTTCGGCTGTGATGGGCAGCCCAACCTCCAGAGGACGTGAAACCGACAGCAAAAAACTGCTGACGTGGGGCTTCCGTTTCTTCGAAACCGTTTCACCACTGCAAGTCGGTAAGGAATTTGCGTCAGAGCCAATCTGGTTTGGTGATACGGATAAGGTCCAACTGGGCGTTGAACAAGATGTTTACCTGACTATCCCTCGTGGTCGTTTGAAAGACCTGAAAGCCAGCTATGTATTGGACAATACCGAACTGCATGCACCACTCGCCAAAAATCAAGTTGTTGGAACCATCAACTTCCAGCTTGATGGTAAAACCATTGAACAACGCCCATTAGTCGTGATGCAGGAAGTCAAAGAGGGTGGTTTCTTTAGCCGCCTAATCGACTATATCCGACTGATGTTCCATCATTGGTTCGGTTAATCCCTTGAAAGGCGATTATTGAGCCTTATATTAATGACATATCGTTATAAAATTATCACGCCACGGTAGATCAATCACTATGCCGTGGCAAATCTCTTTTAGGAGCGCCCATGAAAACGAAATTAAATGAACTGCTTGAGTTCCCTTGCTCATTCACCTACAAAGTGATGGGATTAGCTCAACCTGAGCTGCTGGATCAAGTAATTGAAGTCGTTCAGCGCCATGCACCGGGCGATTACTCCCCAATCGTGAAACCAAGCAGCAAAGGCAATTACCATTCTGTCTCCATTACCATCAATGCGACCCATATTGAGCAAGTTGAAACCTTGTATGAAGAGTTAGGTAAGCTGGAGTTGGTTCGCGTAGTGCTGTGATGGTGCAATCGTACTGTTAAAAAGGCTTACGCGATTTTGCAAAACACCATGTACTGCCATCCGGTACAGGCAGCAGTACATGATAACCTTTTAAATATATTGGCACATATCAACTTATTTATGGCTAAAGGCTGCTCAAAAACGCCAAAACGCTTTTGAACATAAAATCAGTATTGGGTAAATTTCCAACCGTCCCAACAACATGGCCGCACACATCATCCATTTTGCTATGGGATCAAGATCTCCGAAGCCTTGCGCCGTCGTGCCATATCCTATCCCCATATTATTGATGCATGCGGCAGTAGTCGCAAATGAAGTGACCAAATCATAACCGAGCAAGTTCAAAGCCCAGACAAAGAAACAACTAAAAAAGACATAGAGGAAGAAGAACCCCCAGACAGAACGCAGCACTCTTTCCTGAACCGCAGATTGACCAATTTTAATCGTTGAGATGGCATTTGGATGAATGAGCTGGTTAATTTCACTGAAGCTCTGTTTTGCCAGGATCATAAAACGGAGGGCTTTTATGCCTCCACACGTTGATCCCACGCAGCCACCAAAAAAACTGACAGCAAGCAACAATAATATCGTATGGGGAGGCCACTGGGCATAATCAGAAGTCGCCAAGCCATTATCCGTCATCATGGAACTGGTCATGAAAAAGCCATGAACAAAGGCTTCTTTCACGCCATACATGCCGGAACGGTATAATTCCAGCCAGATAATGGCAACGATCGCCGCCAATACCAGCAAGAAAAATTGCAGTTCAGCATTTTTTAGTAGTGGTTTTAAGCTCCTGCGCGTCAAGGCGATAAAATAGAGCGTAAAGTTGACCGCTGACAGGACCGAAAAAACCCCCCCCACCATTTCAATGGCGGCGCTGTCGTAATAACCCAGGCTTTCATTACGGGTAGAAAATCCCCCCAAGGAAACCGTTGAGATCCCATGGCAGATAGCATCAAACCACGACATACCTGCCGCCCAGAAGCTGACTGAACAAATCCCTCCCAGCAACAAATACACAACCCATAGGCTCTTAGCACTGTCTGCAAGCCGTGGCGTCAAGCGTTCTTCTTTAAAAGGGCCGGGCATTTCTGATTGATACAGTTTGGCGCCACCAATTCCCAGTAAAGGCAAAATAGCAACAGCCAGGACGATGACACCTAAGCCGCCGATAAAATTGAGCTGGGCACGGTAATAGAGCATGGATTTGGGCAGGGCTGAAACATCATTCAATACCGTGGCACCGGTGGTCGTGATGCCAGATATTCCTTCGAACATCGCATCCACCAGATTGATATTTAAGCTATTGTCGAGCAAAAAAGGCAAGGCACTGAGCAACGAAAAGAGCAACCAGAAGAGTACAATGATAAGAAATCCATCTTGCGTACTGGGCTGCGCCTTAGTTTTACGGGTAAAGTACCAGCCTACTCCGCCGGTAACCAAGCCAATGACAAATGTTTCAAAAAAAGCAAAAACACTTTTTTCTTGATAAAACAAAGCCACAGAAAAAGGCAGCAACATTGAGAGGCTATAAAGGAGCACCAGAAAACTACAAAGATGCCCAACAATGAGAAGTTGGTTTTTTTTGACCATCTGTTAGCTCAAAAAGGAGATTAAAGAGAAAATTACCAAAATATATAACCATGATAATATAAAATAAAAATATATTCTTCTAATGAACAATATTATTACATTAAGTCATTCTCAAACTGGTGGGAATCCTCTTACAGCGTTATACTGACGGGCACTTTTGTTAACGAATGATGAAATTTCCATTGCAACATAACACCGTTATTTTACGCCAGTTAGGTATTCAGCCCTACGAACCGGTTTCTGATGCCATGCACCAATTCACCGAACAACGTACGGCAGAAACACCGGATGAAATCTGGCTTGTCCAACACGAAAAAGTCTTTACGCAAGGTCAGGCCGGCAAAACTGAGCATATACTTGCACCTGGTGATATCCCTGTTGTCCAGTCAGACAGGGGAGGACAAGTCACTTATCATGGTCCCGGACAGCAGGTCATGTATGTTTTGATTGACTTGAAACGGGCAAAAATCGGGGTGCGTCAATTGGTCACTTCAATCGAAAATACCGTGATTGAAACGCTGGCACATTTTGGTGTGGAAGCCTATGCCCGTCCGGATGCACCAGGCGTTTATGTTGCAGGTAACAAAATATGCTCCCTTGGTTTGCGTATCCGCAAAGGATGCTCTTTCCATGGTCTGGCACTGAATATTGCAATGGACTTACAGCCATTTTTACGCATCAACCCTTGTGGTTATGCAGGCATGCAGATGATCCAACTCAGTGACCTCGTCACCGGAGTAACGATTAAAGATGTACAACCCGTTCTGGTGGAAAAATTCTGTCAGATCTTGGGATTTCAACTCATCAATGAAAGATGATATAATTTTTTAACATTTTTCAAAAAAATTTGAATGGACTTATTGCCTCGATATTTTTCTCATCACCACCAGGCAGTAAGTCAAAATCTGAAGAATATAACTGGAACCAGCACGATTATGAGTAAACCAATTCAGATGGAACGTGGTGTCAAATACCGCGACGCAGACAAGATGGCTTTGATCCCGGTGAAAACAATCGCCACAGAACGTGAAGCACTCTTGCGTAAACCTGAGTGGATGAAAATCAAACTTCCTGCGGATTCCAGCCGCATTCAGGGTATCAAAGCGGCAATGCGCAAAAATGGGTTGCATTCCGTCTGTGAAGAAGCCTCCTGCCCTAACCTTGCGGAGTGCTTTAACCACGGAACCGCCACTTTTATGATCCTCGGCGCCATCTGTACTCGTCGCTGTCCATTCTGTGACGTCGCTCATGGTCGCCCAAATGCACCTGATGCCAATGAACCTATCAAGCTCGCGCAGACTATCCAGGATATGAAGCTGCGTTATGTCGTTATCACCTCTGTTGACCGTGATGATTTGCGTGATGGTGGTGCCCAGCATTTTGCTGACTGTATCGCAGCTATTCGTGAAAAAAACCCATCAATTAAGATCGAAACTTTGGTGCCGGATTTCCGCGGCCGTATGGATCGTGCCCTGGAAATTCTGACTGCAACCCCGCCTGATGTGTTCAACCATAATTTGGAAAACGTGCCACGGGTTTATCGTCAAGTTCGTCCGGGCGCTAACTATGACTGGTCGTTGAAACTATTGGAAAAATTCAAGGCAGCGCATCCAGATATCCCAACTAAATCAGGCTTAATGGTGGGATTAGGCGAAACCAACGAAGAAATTTTAGAGGTGATGCGCGATTTACGCAGACACGGTGTCACCATGCTGACTTTGGGGCAATATTTACAACCAAGCCGCCATCACTTACCGGTGCAGCGTTATGTCAGCCCCGCTGAATTTGATGAAATGAAAGAAGCCGCGTTAGAGATGGGCTTTACTCATGCTGCCTGTGGCCCGTTTGTTCGCTCTTCTTACCATGCTGACTTGCAGGCCAAGGGCATCGAAATCAAATAAGTGGTTTCCACCATCATAATGAATATTGTGTTTGCTGTATTTATTGGTGGTGGTCTGGGGAGCGTACTGCGCTGGCTCATCAGCCTCCGCCTGAACAGTCCTTCCTCCCCCATTGCCGTTGGTACACTGGCGGCTAATTGTATTGGCGCATTTATCATTGGGTTAGGTTTGGCCTACTTTAACAAAGCCACACACCTCGATCCGGTTTGGAAGCTAATGCTAACGACAGGTTTTTGCGGAGGGTTAACCACCTTTTCCACTTTTTCTGTCGAAGTGGTTTATCTCTTACAGGCAGGAAAAATAGGTTGGGCGCTAGCCAGTCTCTTGATGAATGTGATTGGTTCATTGTTGATGACAACATTGGCTTTTGCACTCATGAACAAACTGTAATGATCTGATAACCCTCTAAAAACCCATAAGATAAAAAAACCCGTTATCAAAACGGGTTTTCAAAATATGGGATTCGAAATTAGATTGCGACAACGTTTGCAGCAGATGGACCTTTCGCACCCTCAGTAATTTCAAACTCTACTTTTTGGCCTTCGGCCAGAGTCTTAAATCCGTTAGACTGAATGGCTGAAAAGTGTACAAAAACATCCTTACTACCATCTTCCGGAGTGATAAAACCGAACCCTTTGGATTCATTAAACCACTTAACGTTACCTTTAATTTTTGACATTAAAACTTACCTTTAATAAACAAGACACGAACTCAGCGTCACGACGTACAGTACAGCAAATAATATAGTCCACTGTCTGCAACATAGATCACGAAACATATAACCGAATGTAAAAAAACAGACTTTTTGTTTAATTACATTGATTGATTTTATACGTCAATGGTGGTTTCACAAATAAATTAGCGTTTTATTTTACTTCTGTTTACTTTTCTGCTCTTTTCATGAGCCAGTAACCACCTTTTGATCGCCAGCCCACCGGTATAGCCGACCAATTTACCATCATGTCCAATCACCCGATGACAAGGCACGATTAATGAAATAGGATTGCGTGAATTTGCCATACTGACCACACAACAATAATTGACCGAACCCAACATTCGCCCAAAATACGCCTGCTGAGAATGTGAAAAAAACTTCCAGGACAACCATCAAACTGTCTCCAATGCCCGGCAGGAAGCATGGCTGTTCAGCCCGCCCGCGGGGCACAGGCCAGTGCCGGATCTGGAAAAGAGCAAAAAGCAAGGTGGTTATTCGCTGGCGCTTACCTTCAAATAGACAATAAAATTATTTAAATAAACTCACATCATAAAATAGTCTTATAAAAAAGAGTTCAATAAAAATAATTTGTTATTATTTCCACGAGGATTTCCATCTTTTATTTATATAAACTTAATTAATGAAATATTTATTTTTATTATTTTATTGGAAATGTTTTAATGCGTAGTCTAATATTTATATATGTCAATATTAATTATAGAATGTCGTTGTCGTTTTTTAATTGAATCCCGTTCGTCGTATTGGGCGTACATTTTATCTCATTAAATAATATTATATTTTCATGGAACTATTCCTAGTATAGTTCCGTTTGCATTTTAGAAAAATAAAAAAACCCTCAAGATAATCACTACATCTATGCCACTGATAATTATCAATTTTCTATTCATGATGTTGATATTAAAAATACTATAAAACGATAACGACACTTTTAGATATGATTACCGAAGGTTTACTCATCACACAACAGATAGTCATCTTTATCTTTGGTTTCTGTGGGGGAAATATCAGGCTAGGAGAATAGTGGGCGCTGATTATCAGTCTAAAAAATATTATTTTCCTGATTCTGGTAGCACTATAACTAGGGAAGCGACTCCACAAGTCAAAATAGACACAACACCACGTACTGATGTGGTTAGTTTGAGTCGACTTTATTTCAAAAAACCAATAGACAATTTTTGGGTTGATGAAGCGAACCAAGTGCCACAATTTAAATTTCGTGATGTTTATGGCAATGAATCAGTCTAGCTAAAAATTATCATGGATGTCACGGGCAATGATAACGAATTTCACCTACAGGAAGGGTAAAACAGTCTATACCCTATGGATTTCAAGATGCAGCGCGGCGGCAAGGGAATGAACCCCCAGGAGCATAGATAACTCTGTGACTGGGGTGAATGAGCGCAGCCAACAAAGCGGCAACTTGAAAGACGACGGGTATATACCAATCTAACTTCAAGTTGCCGTTTGCAAACCAACGAGAGTGTTTATATCTCCCCGCTTCGCGGGGAGATATAAGACGCATCTTGAAAGGCGATTGGTATATCGCGTTTTAACGACCACAATATTCTGCTCTCAAAGACAGGTGATTAAGATGAGTGATAATTTTTTCTCCCAGGCCGCTAATTTTCAGAGCACAGCAACGGGCCAAGTCGATCCGCGTACCGGGTTATTTAATTACGCGATGCCGCTGGCACACCTTATCGGCAATAACCAGCTTGGGCCAGAGCAGACTTTCGCACTGTCTTATAGCCCGCTCAATTCGGGCAATATTGGTTTTGGCATCGGTTTTTCGCTGGGGCTCACGCACTATAATGCGGAACACCGGTTGTTAATGCTTTCAACCGGCGAACAGTATAAAGTCTTTGAAACCGATGAGCGGGTCTTTTTGAAACAATACAAGCAGGATGTGATTCGGTTTGAAAAAGATGTCGAACAAAATGTTTACCGGGTCATCCATAAATCCGGTCAGGTGGAAATACTGACCGGTCCCCGGAATCTTTATGATCTCAAAGTCCCCACTCACATTATCAACCCACTGGGATGTACTCTGACACTGGATTGGGATTATGGGGGGAAGCCAATCCCCCGCCTTGTTTCAGTCTCAGACGAAAGTCAGGTGCTGTTAAAAATCCAGTATCATACGGCTATCTATACCCGGATTATGGTCTGGCCCGACACACCGGAATCTTATGTTATCCGATTAAACTTTGAGAATGACCGGGTGACTCAGATCCATAATGAGTCGGGTGACCAAACGTTAAGCTGGAAACTGGGGTATGACTCAGGCAGCGGATTCTTAACCCGGATTTCATCACCGACCGGCATGACTGAATTTGTGAATTACGATTTGGAGGGGCATGACTTCCCCAGTGACGCCCACCTGCCACCGTTGCCTTATGTCACCCGGCACACTCAACAAATCAAGCCAGGTTCTGACATCATCAGGGACTATGAATATACCGAATATAATTTTCTGGGGTACGGCAGTCATGGGAGCTGGAATGAGAATGATGACTATCTCTACGGGGTCCTGACAAATTATCACTACGGCTCAACCGAGCATTGGAATAATGGCACAGAACAGCGGCATATTACCCGGCGTTACAATAATTACCACCTGCTGATTTCAGAAAACGCACAGCAAAACAGTTGTCAGCGTCAGCACAAGACAAAATATTATGCCCACATTGGACAAAGTTTTGATAACCAGCCGCCGCAGTTCCAGTTACCGCAATCCGCGACAGTGCGTTTTATCAGTGACAGTGGCCAGCGGGAAGAAGTGACGCAGACTGAATTTGATGCGGCGGGCAACCCGACCGTTCAGGTCGCCCCGGATGGCACCCGTACTGAATGGGTATATTACCCCGCAGAAGGGGAAACCGATCAGTGTCCGGCGGACCCCCACGGGTTTGTGCGTTACGTTAAATCTAAAACTGTGACGCCAGCACCGACAGCGGGCTATAACGATGCGCCGGTGCATCACGTGCGCTATCGTTATGAAACCTTATCCACCCGTTCCGGCAGCCCGAACACCTATGCCGTGGTGTGTACCCGGCAAGAAATGTACAGCGGCAGCCAGTTACTGCAAGCCAGCCAAACCCATTATGTGGATCAGCCGGATCAGCCCCACCACGGGCGGGTGGCATTGATTGAAGAAACGGTCTACAGCGCGCCGGATAACAGGTCAACGGACACCTTGCCGCACTGGACCAGCCAGACGCGCTTCAGCTACAGCCTGACAGACGGAGAGCTGCAAAATACCGTGCAGTGGTGCGGACATGACGGGCTGACCGTCAGTGGCCTCCAGGTGACATCGTGTGTCAGCGGCAAACTCTTGCGGGGACAAGACCCACTGAATTGTACGGCACACTATACCTATGATGCACTGGGACGCCTGCTGAAACAGGAGGATAATGCCGGCACGGATTACGCCCGCGATATTCAGTTTACTTATACCATTGAAGAAAATAACGTGCCCACCACCACCCAACAGGATGTTTGGGGCAATCAGACACGCACCCGGTTTAACGGAAAAGGACAGCCTTATCAAAAGGAAATACTGGCGAAAGGGCAGGAAGCGGCGGGCTGGCGTCAAGTGTCGGGCATCGAGCGGGACAGCTGGGGCCGGGCTATCACGAAAACCTACCATGACTGGTTACCAACGGAAACAGATCCGGAAAAAGAGGCACAGGTCAGGCAGGTTTCCGTTCGCCAGCAAACCACTTACAACAACTGGGGTCAACCCTGCCTGGTCACGGATGACACCGGAAAACGGTTGCGGCAGGAGTATGATCCGGTCACGCTGACAACCCGGCATCAGATGGAAGCGGATGGCCTGTCGTTCAGTTATACAGAAACCGTCTACGACCTGCGGCACCAGCCGTTGACCGTAACGCAATATGACAGTCAGGGACAACCGGCCAGCCAGCAACAAAACGATTATGACGGACTGGGGCGATTACGCGCCACGGTGGATGCGCTGGGGCAGAAGACCGAGTACGGTTATGATGCCTTTAACCGGGTATCGGTGATCCAGTACAGCGATGGCACCGTGGTGCGCAAAAGTTATGCGCCGTTCAGCGTCGGGGCGTTACTGACACAGATAGAAGCCGACGGAAAAGTGCTGGGTATCCGTGAGTTTGACAGCCTGCACCGGGTGATATCCACCACGGTTAGCGACCGTACCCACCGGGCGACCTATCAGGCCAATAATCCGGCACCGATAGCGGTCACCGATGCGCAGGGGCAGACATCGCAGCAACAACATGAACCCCGGCTGGGCAACGCGTTGCTCCAGATGATCACCACGGGTATCCAGCAAAACTTTACCTATGAGGCTAAAACCGGCGCGATGGTCCGGGCGGTGACGGCACAGCAGGCTGTTCAGCAACTCAATTATACCCCGGACGGGCAGTTACAGCAGGAAAGTGTGCGTTTTGACGATACCGGTGCAGGCGCGGCCCGGAACGCAGAATACCGTTACTCGCCAGCGGGCAGGCTGACAGAATACCGGGGATTTTCAACGGCGGAAAACCGAACCCAGCGGCTGCGTTTTGATACGCTGGGGCGGCCGGTTGAAATGGCTGACGAGGCTCTCAGTGTGACCTTTTCCTATGATGCCGCCAGCCGGCTTAACCGCTGGACGGTACAGGATAAAAAAACAACGCAGCAACTGATGACTACGCTGAAGTGGGATGATTTTGGCCGGGAAACGGAACGCCGGATTGAAAGCGACACCGACATACTGACGCTGACGCAGACCTATACCGTTATCGGTCAGATAGCGAGCCGGGCGACCCACTCACAACAGGCCGGATTGTTACGGCAGGAAAGCTACACTTACGACCCTGCCCGCCGCTGGCTGACGGATTATCAGTGCACGGGGAGCGAGTGCCCACGGGATGCTTATGGTATGACGCTGACCCGCCAGCAGTTCACTTATGATCGGCTGGGTAATATCCTGACTTGTATCACCACGCTGGCGGATGGCAGCAGTGATACGGCGACGTTCAGTTACAGCCCGTCCGATGCCTGCCAGTTACAGCGTATTACTCATACCCATCCGGGCTATCCGGCGGAAATTACGCTGGCTTACGATAAAAACGGGCGGCTGATCCGGGATGAGGCCGGGCGAGAGCTTACCTACGATGCGCTGGGCCAGCTCACCTCCGCCACGCTGAACGAAAACACCTGTGGTTACGGGTACGATGCGGCGGGTCGGCTGGCACTGCAACGACTGAACGATACACAGACGCAGGAACTGTATTATTGGGGCAACATACGGGTGATGGAAGTATTGCGGGAAAGCGGGACAGAAACCCACCGGGTACAGGCGAACGGCGTGCCGGCGGCAACCGTCACCGACAGTGGCACGCATTTACTGGGTACTGACCAGCAAGGCAGTGTGCTGGTGAGCCTACAGCATCCCGATACCCTGACCCGCTATCGCTACACGCCGTATGGGCAGCAGGCAACAAACGAACAGGATCCCGCTCAGCCCGCGTATACCGGGGAAGCCTTCGATCCGGTGGGCGGCGGTTATCATCTGGGCAATGGCTACCGGACCTACAATCCGGTACTCATGCGGTTTACTGCCCCGGATAGCTTAAGCCCGTTTGGTGCCGGGGGGCTGAACCCCTATGCATACTGTTTGGGTGATCCGATAAACCGGAGCGATCCCAGCGGGCATATAAGCCTGGGCAGTATTCTGGGCATTGTCTTTGGGACAATAGGTCTGGTCATTGGGCTGGCAATGGCGATCCCGACGGGAGGTGCGTCTCTGACAATTAGCGGCGCGATTTTAGCGGGGATCGGCTTTTTGGGCGATGCGACCGGAATTACCAGTGCGGCGATGGAAGAGAGCAACCCGCAGGCATCAGCGGTGCTGGGCTGGGTATCCCTCTCCCTGGGAGCATTAAGTTTAGGCAGCGGGCTGCTGGGCGGGCTGGCGCGGGGAATGCGGCAAACCGGTGAAAGGTTAACCGAGAGTTTTTCTCATGGCCTGAGTGGCAGGGGGGCAGAGGTGGCGGGAAGTAGCCATAGCTACACTACGGCTGGCTCTCTGACTGTAAGAGAAACAGAGTATGTACGCAGTTTCAGGCAGATTAAGAACCAGGCTGGCCGAGATATTGTGGAAACTATAGGCAATAGCCAGATAAATAATATCGAAATTAATTTGGATAATCTGAGTAGGAGTATAGCTAATCCTTACGAGTATCAATCAACTTATGGAAAGGTTTTAAAATTAGGTTTTTGGGAAACTTCCAGTGGAAGTAATATATGGAGAATAGATAATTCTGTTTCAGTAAAACTTTTTACTGAACAAAGTACTCATGTGAATATTACAGACAGTATTTATTTAAGATTATATGCGCAATTTATTACTGATGATACTGCTGTAACACACGTTACCAATACTAATACAATACGTTCACTCATTGATTATAATTTTACACATCAAACACCTTTTGATGAGATAAGAATGTCACAAATACTACAACTGTGGGGGATGAACAACTATAGAGGAATGTTTAAAGATTGGGCTGCGGCTGATTTATTACTTAGATTTCCTCATAAAGAACAAATAATACAAGAAGTAACAGGTGTTATTTCTCTTAATGACCCATTATCTTATGCTTTATTATATAATATTCTTTTTCCAAATTAAATTTCATAATGATTTTGAGGTTATGATTGTGAAATATGCATCAGATATCTCCCCGCTTCGCGGGGAAATATCAACACTTACATTTAATTGATTTTATACACCAATAGTGGTTTCACAAATAAATTAGCGTTTTATTTTAATTCTGTTTACTTTTCACCTTTCTGCTCTTTTCATGTTCCAGTAGCCACCTTTTGATATCCAGCCCACCGGTATAGCCAACCAATTTACCATCATGTCCAATCACCCGATGACAAGGCACAATTAATGAAACAGGATTGCGTGAATTTGCCATGCCGACCGCACGACAATAATTGACCGAACCTAACGTGAGTGCCAGTTTTTTATAACTCCACATTTCTCCATAAGGAATTTTGCAAAGCTGCTGCCAAACGCGCTTTTGGAATTCAGTGCCCTGCATGCTTAAAGGAACGGTAAACGTTAGCCGTTTCCCTTTAAAATATTCCTGTAACTCTTTCGCGCACTGTTTGGTCATCCCATTTTTTGATTCTAATTCTTTCTTTTCATTGACGAAATAGATACTACTTACTCCTTCATCGTCCGCAGTGATATGTACATAAGGCTTGGGAAATCCTTCTGGAGTATTCAGGTAATGATGATACATAAACTAACCTCCATTTAATTTATTATTAAAAATTTCTGTACTAGCCTAAAGCGCCCATTCATCACTTTGCAATGATGAATTCGATTACACATCTGACAATTTGATAAAGAAACCATCGCGCCCTCTGACAATTAAAATTATGGCTCTGCCAATAAGTTATGACACTTTATTTTTAATGTCACCTATTTAAAAAAGATCAAAACACCACATGTAGACAAAAAATCAAAACAGATAACTATATATAGCTCTAATTTCACAATTAAATTATCTCAATATAATACACATGTGTTCGTTTTTATTATTATTAAATAATATACCACCCCTAAATTTTGCTAAAAGTGTTATCCTTTATGACACACAGAGGCATATCATTGGTCTATTCTAGGTTAGAAAACGACAATTGGGGGAAATTCCCCTAAAAGAGATACACTACACTGCAACCAATGCACTCAATGGTGTGAAAAAGCCAGTTATCCCCAAGCATTAAAAGCGTTAACTGATAAACTGTGATAAAGATCATCTCCCAATCACTCAAGCATCTGACTTTTTTCTGAACAAGACCCCTTTTCTATCCTTAGCACAGTGAAATAATGAACGATAACCAATGAATTTAAATTAATTATTTCACCCAGCCTTAAGTATTACATTTCATATCTGTTAACATTCTGTTTAATATAAAAAACTCACTGAAAAATTAGCCATAAACACTCCAAGAATAGAAAAAACAAAATAAACATTTAGCTACTTAATTTCAATTCCATTCAATATGGTTAATAAATAACAAAAAACAACAAATATAAACAACATACTCTTTTGTTATATCCTCACTTATATCCCAAAAAACTCCATTTTAAAGCCTTAAACATAGAATCATATTCAACAACCCCATAAATATTAAATATATCGCGATGATAATTTTATCCCATCACTTTTTTATGGATTTTTATGCAATGATAACCCCCACACTGATAACCAAAAAATAAAGAATAAAAAACCAAGAAAATGTAAAAAATCAAAATAATACCCTAAACATATAAATAAATTAATTTTATACAGGATAATAATCTTTCATTGTTTTCTGAAATTCAATTCATTTATTGAGCTGAATTTCTCTAAATAATTATCCAAAAATCCATTTTCTCACCCCCATATTATGCCATAGGAAACATAACCATTGTATTAATGATGTTAAATAAGGGGTTGTCAGCGTATTTTAATATGTTAGGGTATATGTTGGTAAAATAGCGCTGGAGTAATCAACCTCAACATATCATCAATAATAGGAAATATTTATTCCATGAGCATTAAACTTGAAGTTAAGAACCTCTATAAAATATTTGGCAATAATCCTGAGACTGCATTTAAGTTATTAGCGTCGGGTCTCAGCAAAGAGCAAATATTTGAAAAAACAGGTCTTACCGTCGGTGTCCAGGATGTCAATCTGGCCATTGAAGAAGGCGAAGTATTTGTGATTATGGGATTATCTGGTTCAGGTAAATCCACTCTAGTACGTCTTCTCAATCGTCTGATAGAGCCTACCAAAGGCCATGTACTTATCGACGGTGAAGATATTTCCACCATCACCGAAACCCAGTTACGGAATGTTAGACGTAGCAAAATCAGCATGGTTTTCCAGTCATTTGCGCTTATGCCGCATTTGAATATTCTGGATAATACCGCGTTTGGTATGGATCTTGCGGGCATTCCTAAAGACGAGCGCCATCAAAAAGCCTTTGAAACGCTGAAACAAGTCAATCTCGAAAGCTACGCCCTATCCTATCCTGATGAACTGTCCGGGGGTATGCAACAACGGGTTGGCTTAGCCAGAGCGTTGGCTAACAATCCCGATATTCTGTTAATGGATGAAGCCTTCTCGGCCCTTGATCCCCTAATCCGTGCCGAAATGCAAGATGAGTTACTACGTTTGCAAGGGGAGCATCAACGTACCGTTGTGTTTATTTCCCACGATTTGGATGAAGCTATGCGCATCGGTGATCGCATTGCCATCATGCAGGATGGTATTGTCGTCCAGGTCGGAACACCTGATGAAATCATGAATAGCCCCGCTAATGATTATGTCAAAACTTTCTTCCGTGGTGTGGATGTCGGCCATGTTTTCTCAGCCAAAGATATTGCCCGCCGTCGACCAGCAACATTGCTCCATGCCGCTGCCGGCTTTGGCCCGCGCTCGGCATTAAAAGTGCTGGATAATGAGGACAGGAACTATGGCTATTTGATCGAAAAAGGCCAAAAATTTATTGGAGTGGTCTCTGTCAACTCCCTGCAACAGGCGTTGGCAGAAAAGAAATCCATTGAACATGCCATATTGGAAACACCCATCGCCGTTTCGGCAGATATTCCGTTGAATGAATTGATATCGACTGTCGCGCAATCTCCCTGCGCGGTGCCTGTCGTAGGTGACAATAGTCGTTATTTAGGTGTCATTTCCAAAGGAATATTGCTACAGGCCTTAGATAAGGAGGCACCCAATGGACAATAACTCTCCACAAACAGTCACTGATCCCAACATCAATAGTGATCCCTGGATGGACAGTGGAGCCACTTCTCCACCAGAAAACCCTGATTGGCTGAATACATCGCCAACCGACATCCCTGCTGAACACTTTAATCTCATGTCACCTTTTCAGCACAAACTCATTCCGTTTGACTCATGGGTAACTCATATTGTCGATTGGGTTGTCATACATTTTCGCCCTGTTTTTCAGGTGATCCGTGTGCCGGTCGATTTTGTCCTCAGCGGTTTTGAACAATTCCTGATGACATTGCCCCCACCCATTACCATTTTATTTTTTGCCTTGCTGGCCTGGCAACTTGCCGGAGCAGGAATCGGTGTGCTCTCTTTCATTTCACTGATCATGATCGGTGCCATTGGAGCCTGGTCAGAAGCCATGGTAACCATGGCTCTGGTGCTGACAGCCCTGCTATTCTGCCTTATCATTGGGCTTCCTCTCGGTATTGGGTTGGCGCGTAATGAGCGGCTGGCCAAGATTGTTCGCCCCTTGCTGGATGCTATGCAAACCACGCCGGCTTTTGTTTATCTGGTTCCCATCGTCATGCTGTTTGGCATAGGTAATGTCCCTGGCGTCATCGTTACTATCATTTTTGCGTTACCTCCCATTATTCGCCTGACCATTCTGGGAATAAAGCAAGTTCCATCAGATTTAATTGAAGCCGCCAGATCATTTGGAGCAAGCCCAAGGCAGATGTTGTTCAAAGTTCAACTGCCGCTAGCGATGCCGACGATTATGGCTGGTGTGAACCAAACATTGATGTTAGCGCTTTCCATGGTCGTCATAGCTTCCATGATTGCGGTTGGCGGCTTGGGATTAATGGTATTGCGTGGTATTGGCCGCCTTGACATAGGATTGGCCGCCGTTGGCGGTACGGGCATTGTCCTTCTTGCCATTATCCTTGATCGCCTGACGCAATCCCTGGGCAAGAATCATCGAGCCAGAGGGGGACACTGGTATCACTCTGGGCCAATAGGATTGCTTCGCCTACTTTTTCTCTCAATTCACGCAATTAAGAAAAAAAACCATCTATCAAAATCGCGCCAGTCAAAATAATACGTCCAAAACAACATCCGATCTGGCAACAAAAGGAGGAAATCACCATGCGCATAATCACCTTATGCAAAGAGATCATCAATAAGGGGATAATTTCTGGAACGCTCCTGATAATATTCACGAGCCTCTCCTTAACATCCACAGCATTTGCTGCGACTGAATTTCCCGGCAAAGGCATTAGTGTGCAACCACTACAAAGTACAATCAGCGAAGAAACATTTCAGACGTTGATTGTCTGCAAAGCGTTGGAAAAACTTGGCTATGATGTCAAACCGATCAAGGAAGTTGATTATAACGTCGCTTACACTTCCATTGCTTCTGGTGATGCCACATTTATGACCGTCAATTGGGTTCCACTCCATGATGCCCCATACAAAGCTGCTGGAGGAGATAATGTCTTCTATCGCAAGGGAAATTATGTCGTCAATGCGGCTCAGGGATATCTGATTGATAAAAAAACCGCAGAAAAATATCACATCACCAATATTGCTCAATTAAAAGATCCTAAACTTGCCAAGTTGTTTGATAGTAATGGCGATGGAAAAGCAGATTTGACAGGTTGTAACCCTGGATGGGGATGTGAAAGCGCAATCAACCATCACTTAGCGGCTTATAGATTAAAAAATACGGTGGAACAAAACCAAGGCAATTATGCCGCCATGATGGCTGATACTATTGCCCGTTATCGGGCTGGTAAGCCTATCCTTTATTATACCTGGACACCTTACTGGGTGAGTGATGTCCTGAAACCCGGAAAAGATGTCATCTGGCTGCAAGTCCCCTTCTCTGCTACCGGTGAGGGAGAAACTATCGATACTCAGTTGCCTAACGGCCGTAACTATGGTTTTCCTCCCAGTACCATGCACATCGTGGCAAACAAAGCGTGGGCAGAAAAGAACCCCGCTGCGGCGAAACTGTTTGCTGTAATGACCTTGCCTATTGCGGATATTAGTGCTCAAAATCGGCTTATGCATAGTGCTAAAACGTCAGAAGCTGATATTGAACGCCAGGCTGAATATTGGATCAAATCACATCAGGCAACGGTAGATCGTTGGCTAAAAGCAGCCAGAGAAGCCGCTGATAAAGCATAAATTAACTTTTCTTTTACGCTGTGTAGTAACCTATGTAGCCGTGAAAACATTAACAAAAATTCACGGCTACTCCGTATCTATTCCTCTACGACCACCAATCCCATTGTTCTGAATGACATTATTTAAATAATTTATATATTTTATATTTTCACTTTCATCATATTTTGTTAAGGTTGTTTTATCTGTTAACAAAAAAACAAAATACTCCATGTCAATGCTTGAGAAATCTGCACCTGATACATCAGCCTCTGATACATCAGAACCTGGGAAGCCTCTACCAAACAAGGTTTCTTCATTTAAAGAAGGTATTTTTGATAGTCTTCCAATCGCTATTGGCTATATTCCCATCTCTTTTGCATTTGGTTTAAGCGCCACTAAACTGGGATTTACTCCCATAGAGGCCATATTTTTTTCATGTGTCATTTATGCCGGAGCCAGCCAGTTTGTGATTACTGCCTTATTGAGCGCCGGAATGTCGCTGTGGGTTTCTGCACTGACAGTAATGGCAATGGATATCCGCCATATTTTGTATGGCCCTGCCTTACGCTATCGCATTAAACAAAAACTCTCGGAAAAGAAAACCGTGATTTGGGCCTTTGGCCTGACTGATGAAGTTTTTGCCGCAGCAACAACCAAACTCATTAAAGACCAGCGAAGTTGGAGTGAAAACTGGATGATGGCCATTGCAATATGCTCCTGGCTCTCTTGGGTATTGGGTACTGTAGCAGGAGCCATCCTGGGTAATGGTTATCTGAATTCTTATCCCGCCGTTGAAGCGGCCATGACATTTATGCTTCCGGCTCTGTTTTTAAGTTTTTTATTAGCCTCTTTCCAAAAGCAGCATACTTACTGTATTACCGCTTCCTTATTGGGCGCTTTAGTAGGCATTACATTTTTTTCAATCCCTATCGCCATTCTTGCGGGGATCATGGGTGGATGCTTAGCCGCACTGTTGCAAACTAAAAACACACAATCGAATGCCAATACCTTGCATGATTAATGCATTACATGACTATAAAATTATATGATTGATAATAAAATACTTTTTATTGGACTTATTGTAGGCGCTGCCAATTTTCTATTCCGCTATCTTCCTCTGCGTTTAGGAGCCAATCACTCACCGGCAGGAAAAAAAGGGAAAATGGGAGTCATACTCGACAGCATTGGTATCGCATCAATTTGCTCACTCCTCATCGTCTCAAGCATTCCAGACGCCATGAAAGAGCACAGCAAACTTTTTCCGACGTTAATGGGTTGCCTAACTATCTGCTTTTTCTTCTATAAAACACGAAGCATCATCATTTCCACACTATCTGGTGCCTTAATCTTTGGGATAGCATTCAAAGTATTTATGAATTAGGTATCAATATTAAAAGAAATATGATGATAATAAATAACTACAATTGCTAAATTTAACTTTTAATATAGTATTTGTATGGTTTTTAACAAAAGTTACTTTACCGGTTGAAACTAATAAGGTATCTAAACAATGGAAAGTTCATTCACTCCCACAGAAGAGTTACTTAATTGCCGTGTATCACAGCAAAAAAGTTTGCCCTACCAAGAGATATTACTCACTCGCTTATCCATGCATGTCCAGAATAAACTTCTGGAAAATCGCAACAACATGCTGAAAGCACAAGGAATCAATGAAACCTTGTTTATGGCTCTGATGATTCTGGATACCAAAGAAAGTCGTAGCATTCAGCCATCAGAACTTAGCGCTGCATTAGGCTCTTCCCGTACAAATGCAACCCGAATTGCAGATGAATTAGAAAAGCAAGGTTGGATAGAGAGGAAGGAGAGCCACAACGACCGCCGTTGTCTTCATCTTCATCTTACAGAAAAAGGTTCAATTTTTTTGAATAGTTTACTGCCACCACAGCATGAGTGCCTAATTAAACTTTGGTCTATTCTTGATTCCGAGGAGAAAAAACAGTTAGAAAAACTGATGAGAAAAATCTTGGGGCAATTAGATAATATTGGGGATTGTTTAAGTAAGTGATTGTCTGTCCGTTTTCTGAGCAGTCTTAGATCAACAAAACAGAAAACACGTTATAGCAACATAATCTAAAAAAACTTTTCTGCTAGCCTGTATCATCGGATACTTCGTATGGCTGGCTATTATCTTCAGGTAATAATTAAATCCATATCGTTTGCCCCTTCCAGTAGTGTAAATGCACACTACTGGAATCGTGTTTTTTTCCAATCGGGGCCATACAATTAATTATAAGTTAAGAACAAATACGGAGACTCTCCATGAGTATTAGTGAGAAAGCACCACTTCCGTCTAACGAAAGCACGCTATCCTCAAGCGAAAGGCAATCTTCTTCAAAGGTAAAAATAAAAAATGATCTCAAAAAACAGAAACGTCGCCGTACCATTACGTTATTGACGTTGTTCTTCCTTTTGCTTGGGGCCGGTTATACCGTTTATTGGTTTCTCACTTTACGTCACCATGAGGAAACTGATAATGCCTATGTTACGGGTAATCAGATCCAAATAATGTCGCAAATTGCAGGCAGCGTCGTGACTGTCAATTTTGACAATACTGATTTTGTGAAAAGTGGTCAGCCTCTTGTCCAACTCGATCCCCGTGACGCCGAATTAGCGTTGGAAAGCGCTAAAAATGAATTAGCCAATACTGTCCGGATCACCCATCAGCACATGATCGACAGTAAAAGATACCAAGCTATCATTGAGCTGAAAAAAATTGCCCTCAGAAAAGCCCAACATGATCTTAACCGAAGGGAAATATTGGGGACTCAGGAGCTGATTGGTAAAGAAGAGTTGCAACATATGCGAGAAGCTGTCTCTACTGCTCAAGCTGATCTGGATGTCGCGATAGCCCAATATAAAAGCAATCAAGCCATTATTCTGGATACTCCACTGGAAAAACAGCCAGCCGTCGAAAAAGCGGCCTCTGGCGTTCGTGATGCCTGGCTCGCCTTACAGAGAACCCATGTTGTCAGCCCGGTTGATGGTTATGTTGCTCGCCGCAGCGTGCAGGTAGGCTCTCGTATCAATTCAGGAACCCCCTTAATGGCGATTGTACCGGCCAACAATATGTGGATTGAGTCCAATTTCAAAGAAACCCAACTGGCAAACATGCGGATTGGGCAGCCCGCTACCGTCATCAGCGATTTCTATGGTGATGATGTTGTCTATACCGGTAAGGTCGCGGGGATTAATATGGGAACCGGCAGTGCCTTTTCTCTGTTACCAGCGCAAAATGCCAGCGGCAACTGGATTAAGGTTGTACAACGCCTGCCAGTCCGTATTGAACTTGATCCTGAACAAGTAAAGCAACATCCCTTGCGAATTGGGTTATCAACAAAAGTTACCGTGGACACCGCGAACACCGATGGAACGGTATTAGCAACCACTGAACGTACGCTTCCGGCCTATCAGACCAATGCCTTAACGATAGATATGGCTCCTGCAAACAAAATAGTTACTGACATTATTAATAGTAACTCAGGGAACCAAATTTAAGGGGGGTTCATGGTAACAAGAGAACCGCTTACAGGTGCGAAACTCGCCTTTTTGACCATTGCACTTTCAATGGCAACTTTCATGCTTGTTCTCGACTCTACCATTGCCAACGTCGCCATACCGACGATTGCTGGTAATCTAGGGGCATCAATCTCGCAAGGAACATGGGTGATTACCTCCTTCGGTGTCGCAAACGCCATTTCCATTCCCATTACCGGTTGGCTAGCGAAGCGCTTTGGCGAGGTGAAATTGTTCCTCTGGTCTACCGCAATTTTTACCCTTTCATCCTGGCTGTGCGGTCTTTCCAACAGCCTCAGCATGCTAATTTTCTTCCGTGTCATGCAAGGGTTAGCCGCAGGCCCTGTACTCCCCCTTTGCCAAAGTTTATTGCTAAATAACTATCCATCGGCGAAACGAAATATGGCATTGGCGCTATGGTCGATAATGATTGTTGTTGCCCCCATTTGTGGGCCTATCCTCGGCGGTTACATCAGTGATAACTACCATTGGGGATGGATTTTTTACATCAATATCCCCTTTGGTATCGCAATTATCTTTGCCATCATGCAGTTATTGCGGGGCAGGGAAACAAAAACAGAAATTCGCCCTATCGACATTATTGGGCTGTTTTTGCTGGTGATTGGTATTGGCAGCCTGCAAATTATGCTGGATCAAGGCAAGGAACTTGATTGGTTTAACTCCACCGAGATTATTACCCTGACTATTACGGCGATCATCGCACTTATTTTCCTGATCATCTGGGAACTGACTGATGATCATCCGATAATCGATCTGTCTTTGTTTAAGCTACGCAATTTTTCCATTGGCACTCTGAGCATTAGCCTCGGCTTCATGATGTACTTCGGTTCGATTGTTTTGCTGCCACAGCTATTGCAAGAAGTCTACGGCTATACCGCAACCTGGGCTGGCTTTGCGGCCGCACCGGTAGGATTGCTGCCGCTATTGCTGTCCCCCGTCATTGGCAAGTTTGGCCATAAGATAGACTTGCGTTATATAGTGACATTTAGTTTCATCACTTATGCTATTTGCTTCTATTGGCGGGCATACACTTTTGAACCAGGCATGGATTTCGCTGCCACTGCCTGGCCTCAGTTTGTTCAAGGGCTTGCGATGGCATGTTTCTTTATGCCATTGACCACCATTACCCTATCAGGGTTAGCACCAGAACGAATGGCCTCCGCTTCCAGCCTGTCAAACTTTACCCGTATATTATCGGGTTCAATAGGGACATCTCTCACCACCACAATGTGGACACAACGAGAATCGATGCATCACTCGAACCTGACAGAGTACATCAATCCATATAACCCTAATTATCAGCAAATACATCAGCAATTGGCTCAATTGGGTATGAATGATGAACAAATATCCGCTTATCTGGCAAAACAGATCACTCATCAAGGGCTAATTATTTCTGCCAATGAGATCTTCTGGTTTTCCGCCGGCGTATTCCTTTTCTTGACGTTATTGATCTGGCTGGCAAAACCACCTTTTTCTGCCGGAGGCAAAGACCACGGGGGAGCGCATTAAATTAATAGGATCTTAGCGGGAGTAGTTGCTCCCGCTATGAAAAATATCCCTGCCCTGAATAGGTTTTCATGATAGCGATATACTCAAACTATCAGGTTTTCTGACTCCTCGCGCCGCGAGGAGTCAGGAAGTAACCTACAAATAGAGGGTTCGGGAAATAATTGTCCAATTACCTCATCGTTTCAGGTTTGTTAGCAAACTGGGCAATGGGATTCACCAGATTATCCGCAAACTTAAAACTCTGCGCGGGATCAGACAAATCAAGCATCTGGCGATTGTTGGCAATTTGTAATCGATTCAAACAACAACGTTTAATTTCTGGCGTAAACAGGTCATAACGCTCAAATTGGCTGCTTTATCCTCAATCCATGACGATTTTTTATTTTTAAAATAAATGAAATTATCTATGTAGTCGATTCAAGAGGACAATCGTGACAATTCCCTACTCCTGGTAGTTTATTTCTCTGACAGCAACAGCGACGCTGTATGACATTATTTCTCATAATCACTGTGCGATAAAGCGGGTTATCCCTGCCATCAGGCAGAGTTTGTGTAAAGAAAAGATCCTGTATTAATGTATCATACTGATCTGCATCCATTCTTTCCTTGAAATTATTTAAGTACCAATGCATAACATAGCCAATGTTATTCCACAATAAACGTCCATTTATTCCTCGATAGGATTCAATCTTCTCACACACAGGTATAATATGTCTATCCAACATAGAGTGATAACGCTCCAATAAAGATATTGATTCGTCTAACCACGTTAACCGGTAATAAACAACATTTGGCCTGCCCGTTTCATGGAACTCAACCTGAAAAAGATTATAATCTGTATTAACCGCCTGAGGATATTCCAATAGCATTAACATCATTGGCGGAACAATTAAACCAAAGTACCACTGTGCCCATAAAGAATAAAGTCCTTTTTGATTGGGTTTTAATTCATTGTCACTATAATATGAATCTTGGTAGCTTTTTATCAATAATGGAAATGTTTCATCACTCGACCATTGATAAAACCCCATACTTTCCGATGGGATTTTATCTGAATTTATTTTTATTGATGAATTAAAATGGCTAAATGCCCCATCAAATAGGTTTGTGATATCTTCAATCGTTATTTCAGATATCGATTTAATAGGGCCTTGATTATTCTCATTTGCCATTCAACATTCTCCTATCACCCAATAGTTTTATATTTAGGAATAATCAACGGTGTGTTAGATTCAGGATCGCGAATAATTCGGCAAGCCAAGCCAAATACATCAGCAATATTCTGTACTGTCACAATTTCCTCAGGGATACCCTCAGCATAAATCTGCCCCTCTTTCATCATAATCAGACGAGAGGCATAACGCAGTGCCAGATTAATATCATGCAAAACCAACACCAATGTTTTGCCTTGTCGGTGCAAGCTCTGGCAAAGATCAAGCAATTCAATCTGGTGAGCAATATCCAAATAAGTGGTCGGTTCATCCAACAAAATAATCGGCGTCTGCTGAGCCAATGTCATGGCAAACCAAGCACGCTGGCGCTGTCCTCCCGACAATTCGCTCATCAATTTTTGCGACATATCCCATAAATCCACGGCCTTCAGCGCTTCATTGACGACCCTCTCATCTTCCGCCGACCATTGGCGCAGGAAAGACTGGTAAGGGTAGCGCCCACGAGAAACGAGATCATAAACCGTCAGTGCCTCAGTGATGGCTGCACCTTGTGTCAGCAAGGATAATTCACGCGCCACTAATTTAGGTTTATAACGATGGATGTTGCTTCCATCCAGCAAAACTTCACCACGTTGGGGAGGCATACTGCGACTGATAGCCCTCAACAACGTCGATTTTCCACAACCATTCGGGCCGATAATGACACTAAACTCACCATCGTGGATCGCGAGGTTAACACCATCAATAATAGTTCTTTTACCATATGCCAGTGAAAGATCATGGGCTTTCAATCGTGAAGCCACTTCAAGGGAATAAGCATCCGATGGCATTATCGTGTCCTCCTTAATTCGGCATACAGCAAATACATCAAATAAACGCCACCCATTACCGCTGTAATAACCCCTACAGGTAAACGAGCAAAGGTGGGTAATAGCAAGGTAATGAAATCAGAAGCCAGCATCAGTAAAGCCCCCACCAGCGCAGTGCAAAACAGGGCAGAACCTTTATTTCGCACCAAGCGTCGGGCAATTTGTGGGGCAGACAAGGCGATAAATGCAACAGGCCCAACAACCAATACCGACAGGGTGGCAAACGTCACTGCCAGTAAGATGCTGGCTATCTGAATAAGGTGTACAGGCACCCCAAGGGTATTGGCAATATCATTGCCAAAATGGGTGTAATTCAATTGCCTGCCTAGCCAAAATAAAACCGGGATGAACAACACCATTCCACTGATCAATGCGACATTTTGCCAGTTTTGACTGGCAAGACTGCCTCTCAGTAATGATTTCAGTTGTTGGGCTTGCTCAAGGCGAATATTCGCAGAGGCAAATTCAACAAATGCCATGCACAATGCCGCAATCGCAATTCCCGAAATAATGATCTTATTCGCCGGCATATTCCCAACGCCTGCACCATTACCGAGATAGACCAACAATACGGCAATGATGGCACCCAATAGCGCGCCTAATGGAACGGGTAATATTTCCGGCCACACAACCATTGCCACGACGATCCCAACCGCCGCACCACCGTTAACACCGATGATATCCGGGCTGCCAAGTGCATTACGAGTCATAAGCTGGAACAGGGAACCAGAAAGTGCCAATGTTATTCCCGCCCCGATTGCCACCAATGCTCTCGGTAAACGGATCTCCGTTAAGATAAAGGCTTGATAAGGTGTTTCTGTCAGTAAAAAAGGATTATCCATCCCTTCCCTGCCCATTGCTAAGGACAGGTAAAAAAGCACGACAATCAGCAATAAAATGGAACAAACTACCCGGATAATCTGCCACTCTGGCGTCATAAAAACGACATTGCCTATCTTAACTGTTTTAATGTTGGGCTGTCTCATGGGTGAATGAATCAATGTCATCATTTACTCCGCCATCATCTTTTGGGAGCGGCTTTTCGCCACCAGATAAAGCAGCGGTGCACCAATACTCGCCGTAATAATACCAACCATGATTTCTTCGGGGGATATCAGCAATCGCGCAACAATATCCGATATTAGCAGCAAGCAAGAGCCCGCAAGCAGGCAATAAGGTAAATGATTGTGTTGCAAAGTTGAATTCTTCACTCTATTTATCTCGTTACCAAAATGATTTGTATTATGTTTGTCTTGATATTTCCATCACTTATCTGTCGCAAATACGACAGAATATCCTTCCCGCAAGGCGTAAAGAGGATTCATTAACGTTCCGGCAAATTTCAGATTCTTCTCACGATCATCAAGGTCGATCATCTGTTGGTTATTCGCCATTTGCAGACGGTTCAGACAGGTACGCACAAAATCGTGCTTAAATAGATCAAATTTGCGGAATTTTTCTATCTGATCCCGATGTTGTGGTTGATAACTATGAATACAGTAGGCAACCCATTTTCCCTGGTTAAATGGGAGGTTTGATGATTCCAATGAGTATTTAACGAACGCATTTATAAAGCCCTTTATTCATATCCTGTACCCACCTGTTTCCATACATAAACACTGCTGACAGGGTGATACATCTCTATATAAACTTCTGAATATTGCTATCCAATGAGTGGGGTCTTAATTCTGGCTCACGAAAATTAGGGTTATTCTCTTTTTATTTCATAGAATGATAATGAAAATTATTATGATTAACAACCATAAAAAAGTAGCCTATTTAGCGAAATTGACTGACTTGTTTAATAGAACCGACTAATAATAGGGTTAAACTATAAATGGCATAAATTTTATGTAGATTATTTAATGAGCTATTTTAGTTAAAAAATCCAATTAAATACTTTCAATGAAAATAATAACAAATGTTTTTATTTATATTTGTACGATGTTTTTTTATTGAAATAATAAAAACAAGTTCAATAAATGAGGGAAAAAATAAAGCCCTGACTATTTAGCCAGGGCTTTATCGATAATAAAAATTAAACTATCTCTTTCTATCTTCAAATCACTATTCTTTTACAAAATAGCAACTTGAGATCTATACCAATCGCCTTTCAAGATGCGTCTTATATCTCCCCGCGTAGCGGGGAGATATAAACACTCTCGTTGGTTTGCAAACGGCAACTTGAAGTTAGATTGGTATCTTTCAGGGATAAATTAAATCTTATTCTGACGCCACCACTCCGCCAGCATAATACCTGTTGCAACAGAAACATTCAGGCTTTCTACCCAACCCGTTCCACCAATAGAAAGACGAATGTCTCCATCTTCCCAAGTGCTGTCACTTAATCCGTCACTTTCCTGACCCAATACCAAGACCATTTTTTCTGGTAAGGTTGCTTGTGCCAACGCGGTGCTACCTTTATGGCTTGATGTAGTCACAATTGTGTAGCCTTGGTTGCGGAATTTATCCAGTGTAGCCGTGAACCCATCGGCATCAATGCCTTTAATGTGTTCAGCGCCGCCTTCTGCGGTGCGAACAGCCGCGCCTGATTCCAGCATCGCGGTATCCTGCAAAATCACACCTTGTACGCCAAAATGCGCACAACTACGGATAATTGCACCAAGATTATGTGGATTACCTACGTTTTCCAATGCCAAAACGCAATCTTTGGCAGGGGCCTTCTGCAAATAGGTTTCTGCATCCAGGCCATTACGTTTCTTAATCAGGAAACAGACACCACCGTGGTGCTCTGTGCCCGATGCCTTGGATAGTTCTTCATTATCAACCACATGGTAAGCCTTGCGATTGGCCGCCATCCATTTCAGAGTCTCGCGAAAACGTGGAGTGACGGTTTGAACAAACCAAGCCCGAACGATCGCATCAGGGCGGTTCTGGAACATTGCCTGACACGCATTTTCTCCATAAATGCGGGTTTCTTCTAACCGCTGACGACGAAGCTGTTCCGGATCAATGTTACTTTTTCCACTGATGCCATTGTGTTCTGGCTGGAGAGAAGATTCTCCCTCTGGCCGAGAGATCGTTTTCCATGGAGAGCGATCGTCTGAGCGTTCATTGCTACGACGGCGATCACCCTGCTCACGTCCTCTACCAAACGGACGGTTATCATTTTTACGGCTGTCACTATTCTTACGACGATCTCCGCCCTTGCGACTATCGTTATTGTCCTCACTATTTCGGACATACATGACTTTGACTTTGCCGTTCTTACCACTATAGGAATCGTTCATTTATTTCTCCAACTGCGTTATGGCGCGAAGATTACCCGATGTACGCTCCCGAAGCTACCTCTGGTAACGACAATCCATTAAAATATCCGCTAATTTTCTACTGGTCTTATCCACGAACCTGTTTGAGTTCTTAAATGAGAAATAACAACGCCGTTTATCAGCTTCGCCAGCGACGCCTTGCCCGTTCTACCCGACCTTTTCAGGCAAGGGGATGTCGCGTGCAGCGTTGCCTGCATTGTTTATTACCCCAAAAAAAATGTCTGTGTGAAATGATTTCACCTGCCAATGCGGCAAGCCGCTTTTGTCTCATCATGTTTGATACTGAACCAATGAAACCCAGTAATACCGGAAAGCTGATTGCAGATATCCTGCCCGATACACAGGCTTTTCTCTGGTCCAGAACCGAGCCTGATCAACAACTGCTTGAAGTATTGCGCGATCCAACCCGGCAACCCTATCTGATCTTCCCAGACAGTTATGCGATACCTCCTCGCACAGTGTATCGGGAGATCCCTGATACCCTGAAACCACCGCTGTTCATTATATTGGATGGTACTTGGCCTGAGGCAAGAAAAATGTTTCGTAAAAGCCCTTATTTGGATGATATTCCTCTATTGTCCATGAATAATATTGCCAAAATAGACTATTTACTTCGGGTGCCTTCCAGAACAGAGCAACATTGTACTGCCGAAGTCGCAGCGGTAGCATTAGAATTGGCTGGGGATATTGAAGCGTCACAATCATTATTGAACCATTTTAACCACTTTCGTGAACAATATCTGGCCGGAAAATCTAATCATCTGTAGGAATAACTCACAGTAATGCTTGACAATCCGCGCTAAAGTCACTGATGGTGGCTAAAGTTATTCATGGTAATTGTTTAATCAACAGTGATTGTTTATTGATGTGATAACGGATAAGGAACCCAGAAATGAGCCAGCGCGGACTTGAAGCATTGTTACGCCCTAAATCTATCGCCGTTATTGGTGCTTCTGAAAAACCAGAAAAAGCCAGTTCAATGTTGATGCGAAATTTGTTAATGGGCGGGTTTACTGGACCTATTCTTCCCGTCACACCAAACAAATATGCCGTTCTGGGGGTGTTAGCCTATCCTTCTATTGATAAATTACCATTGACTCCTGATCTGGCTGTGATTTGCACCCATCACAGTCGCAATTTGTCCTTATTAGAGCAACTGGCTCAACACGGATGCAAAACCGTTATTATTTTATCCTCTCCGCCATCACAATTTACTGAATTGAAACAGTGCAGCCAAAAACATCATATCCGAATTCTCGGACCCAATAGCCTTGGCATCTTAGCACCTTGGATCGGGTTGAATGCCAGTTTTTCCCCGATCCCTATCCTTAAAGGTAAACTGGCTTTTATCTCACAATCCGCCGCAATATCAAACACCATTCTGGACTGGGCCAATCACCGTAATATTGGTTTCTCGTATTTTATTGCCTTGGGTGACAGTGTTGATATTGATATCGATGATCTGCTTGATTTTCTGGCAAGAGACAGTAAAACCAGTGCCATTTTGTTGCATCTTGAACATATCAGTGATGCCCGACGTTTTCTTTCGGCTTCCCGAAGCGCCTCACGTAATAAGCCTATTCTGGTCGTGAAAAGCAGTCGCACCCGAAAAGCTCAGCAGTTACTGGGAGAACAACAAAATTTCGATGCGGCTTATGATGCAGCCATTCAACGTGCCGGATTATTGCGGGTACAGGACACACATGAAATGTTCTCCGCAGTGGAAACGTTAAGTTTTATGCGACCATTACGTGGGGAACGTCTATTAATCGTCAGTAATGGTGCAGCACCAGCGGCAATGGCGCTGGATGAGCTATTCAGAAGAACGGGCAAGCTCGCCATATTAAGTGAGGAAACGATGACTGGGTTGTCTGGCATACTTCCAGACACGCTCCTTTTACGTAATCCATTAGATGTCGGTGATGACGCCTCAACAGAGCGGTACATTGCTGCACTCAAGCTGCTTTTGGATAGCCATGATTATGATGCCTTACTCTTAATCCACTCTCCTTGTGCCATATCCCACAGCCAAACTACAGCGGTTCAGGTTATACGAACCATTAAAGAACATCCGCGCGGTAAATGGCTCACCATTTTCACTAATTGGTGCGGAGAATATTCTTCACTGGAAGCCCGACGTCTGTTCAGTGAAGCAGGTATTCCAACTTATCGGACACCAGAAGGTGCCATTACCGCTTTCATGCACATGGTGGAATACCAGCGAAACCAAAAACAACTAAAAGAAACCCCTTCTTTGCCAATCGGCATTACCTCAAATACCGCCAGAGCCCATGAGTGTATCCAGAAGGCGCTTGATAACGGGAATGTCCGATTAGATACTCATGAAGTACAACCTATTCTTGATGCTTACGGTCTGAATACCTTACCAACCTGGATCGCTCATACCAGTGATGATGCAGTGAATATCGCAGAAAAGATTGGCTACCCCGTCGCATTAAAACTCCGCTCACCTGATATTCCACATAAGTCAGAAGTTCAGGGAGTGATGCTTTATTTGCGCAATGCCGATGAAGTCAAGGCCGCGACACAAGCGATTATTGAACGTGTAAAACAAAACTTTCCACAAGCCAGAATTCATGGCTTGTTAGTCCAGAGCATGGCTAATCGGGCTGGCACACAAGAGCTGAGAATTGCGATTGAGCAAGATGAAATATTTGGCCCCTTAATCATGCTAGGCGAGGGAGGTGTTGATTGGGTGCATGAAACACAGGCTGCTGTTGCCCTCCTTCCCCTTAATATGGCATTAGCCCGTTATCTGGTTATCCAGGCAATTAAAAGTGGCAAAATCAAATCTGGCGGTTCGCTTTTGCCGCTGGACATTCTTGCCCTCAGCCAGTTATTGGTCAGAGTATCTAACCTTCTGATCGATTGTCCCCAAATCATTCGAATGAATATCCATCCACTGCTTGCATCAGGTAATGAGTTCGCTTTATTGGATGTGACAATGGAGTTAACACCAGTAACCGGCGATCCCCACAAAAGACTGGCTATCCGGCCTTATCCTAATGAGCTGGAAGAAACTATCTATATCAAAGATGATTTTAAATGTTTGCTACGACCAATCCTGCCAGAAGACGAACCCTTGCTGAAAGCATTTATCGGCCAAGTCACAAAGGAAGATCTGTATTATCGCTATTTCAGTGAAATTAACGAATTTACTCATGATGATCTTGCAAACATGACCCAAATTGACTACGACCGAGAAATGGCATTCGTGGCCATCCGCCATCCAACTACAGCACCTGAAATTATTGGGGTCGCTCGGGCCATGGCTGATCCCGATAATATCGAGGCAGAATTTGCGATATTAGTGCGATCAGATCTCAAGGGGATGACGCTAGGCTATCAGCTTATGACGAAACTGATTAACTACACAAGAGAACATGGTATCCAGACACTAACAGCCATCACTATGCCTGAAAACCGTAACATGATCCAACTTGCGAAAAAACTTGGGTTTACCATCGACATACAGTTAGAAGATGGGATTGTTAATCTTAGGTTAAGCCTATAGCCAAAAATAAATTCAACATGTATCGCATGATGAATAGAAAAAAACCTCACTTCGTGATAGATCGCACAGACTTAAAGCAATCAGCTCATAGGAGTTAATTCATACTCACAATGAGCCAAACTAATGGTATTATCACCGGATCATTTTGATTCATACACCTTATGATGGTATTGATTCCATCTAGACTAAGAGAAAAACGCACTGTGATGTTGTCCAAATTTAAACAAGCAAAACACCAACAACACCTTGCACAACTGCCTAAGCTACCGCAATCAGTTGCTGACATTGAAACACTTTATGAATCTAAAGTGTTTCGCAGCACTTTATTGGAACGTATAGCAAACGCCCAAAGGCATATTTATATTGCCGCATTATATTTAGAAAACGACGATGCAGGGCGGGATATTCTGACTGCGTTATATGTAGCCAAACAAAAACGCCCTGAGCTGGACATAAAAGTCCTGGTTGATTGGCATCGTGCCCAACGTGGCCGTATTGGTGTAGAAGCAGCGGCAACAAATGCAGACTGGTATTGTTCCATGGCTGAAAGCTACCCTGGTGTCAACGTTTCCATCCTGGGTGTTCCAGTGAATACACGTGAAGCATTGGGAGTTTTACATCTAAAAGGCTTTATTTTTGATGATACGGTTATTTACAGCGGAGCCAGCATTAATGATGTCTATCTGCACCGCCATGAAAAATATCGTTATGACCGTTATCACTTGCTGCATAATGCAAAACTTGCCGCAACCATGAAGCAGTTTATCGATGACAATATTATTAGCGCTGACGCCGTAAAAAACTTGGCCTGCTATAACCGTCCTCGCAGCCTTGAAATTAAAAATTTGATCCGTCAATTTCGTGCTTCACTGAGAAATGCCGAATATCACTTTGAAAACCAAGCATCAAATGAAGAATTGGCGGTAACTCCCCTTGTTGGATTGGGTAAAAAGAATCAGCTGAATAAAACAATTTGCCATCTCATTTCTTGCACCGATACCAAATTGGTTATTTGTACACCTTATTTCAATTTACCGGCAGTATTGGTGCGTGCAATATCCCGATTACTCCGTCAGGGAAAGCAAGTTGAGATCATCATTGGAGATAAAACAGCCAACGATTTTTATATTCCACCCGAAGAACCATTTAGGATCATCGGTGCATTGCCTTATCTGTATGAAATTAACTTACGTCGATTCACTAGTCGGCTGCAAAAGTTTATTGATAGCCAGCAATTAACTATTCGGTTATGGAAAGATCAAGATAATACTTATCACTTAAAAGGGGTTTGGATTGATAATAAATGGCAATTAATTACTGGTAATAATCTTAATCCTCGTGCGTGGGGATTGGATCTGGAAAATGCCATTCTTATTCACGACCCCCAACAAGAGATGAAAGAACAACGTGCAATGGAATTGGATTGCATCCGTACTCATACAAAAATCATCCACGATTATCAAGAGCTGGAAAGTATCCAACTCTACCCTGTTAAGGTGCGCAAACTGATACGACGCTTGCGCCGTATTCGGGTAGATCGATTGATCAGCAGGATACTGTAGAATAGATAACCCACTTATAAAATATTATCGTTTTTTTAATCCCCTTTGACTATTGTCTGAGGGGATTTTTTTGTATCTTATTTATCAAACAGCTATGATTTTAAAAAGAATAAATCATGGCGTAACTTACATGAAAAAAAGCATCATCACTCTGATAAGAAATATATTAATGATTTCTCCTATCCTATTGAATACGGCTTGCTCCAATATCCGTCAAGCAAATGACAACTGGACAGGAAAAGATAAAGCGCAGCATTTCTTGTTTTCTGCCATTGTCACTGCAGCAGGCAATGCTTATGGTGATCGTCAACATTGGCGTCACCGTGAAAGTGCGCAATTTGGTGTATTGCTATCAGTTGGCATTGGTGCAGCCAAAGAACTTTATGATAGTCGACCATCAGGAACCGGCTGGAGTTGGCATGATATTGCTTATGATATAGCCGGGGCGATAGCAGGTTATAGCCTATATCAAACTATGAAGTAATTAAATTCCTAAACGCAAAAAAGCCATCCGGTGAAGAATGGCTTCTCTGTCTGAAGTGATGTCTGGCAGTGCCCTACTCTCGCATGGGGAGGCCCCACACTACCATCGGCGCGACGGCGTTTCACTGCTGAGTTCGGCATGGATTCAGGTGGTCCCAC
>NZ_NJCX01000008.1:100939-103971 GCF_002632875.1 Xenorhabdus kozodoii | reverse complement strand
TGTCTGGCAGTGCCCTACTCTCGCATGGGGAGGCCCCACACTACCATCGGCGCGACGGCGTTTCACTGCTGAGTTCGGCATGGATTCAGGTGGTCCCACCGCGCTATTGCCGCCAGACAAATCTGGGTTCAATCTCGAACAAGCTGCTGTTTTCTGAAACTTTCTCTCTCATCCCCAAAACACCTTCGGTGTTGTCAGGTTAAGCCTCACGGTCCATTAGTACTGGTTAGCTCAACGTCTCGCAACGCTTACACACCCAGCCTATCTACGTCCTCGTCTCGAACGCTCCTTCAGTACCCTCAGGGGGTAAGGGAAGACTCATCTCAAGGCAAGTTTCCCGCTTAGATGCTTTCAGCGGTTATCTCTGCCGCACTTAGCTACCGGGCAATGCCATTGGCATGACAACCCGAACACCAGTGGTGCGTCCACTCCGGTCCTCTCGTACTAGGAGCAGCCCCTTTCAATCTTCCAACGCCCACGGCAGATAGGGACCGAACTGTCTCACGACGTTCTAAACCCAGCTCGCGTACCACTTTAAATGGCGAACAGCCATACCCTTGGGACCTACTTCAGCCCCAGGATGTGATGAGCCGACATCGAGGTGCCAAACACCGCCGTCGATATGAACTCTTGGGCGGTATCAGCCTGTTATCCCCGGAGTACCTTTTATCCGTTGAGCGATGGCCCTTCCATTCAGAACCACCGGATCACTAAGACCTACTTTCGTACCTGCTCGCGCCGTCACGCTCGCAGTCAAGCTAGCTTATGCCTTTGCACTAACCTCACGATGTCCGACCGTGATTAGCTAACCTTCGTGCTCCTCCGTTACGCTTTGGGAGGAGACCGCCCCAGTCAAACTACCCACCAGACACTGTCCGCAGCCCGGATTACGGGCCCACGTTAGAACATCAAACATTCAAGGGTGGTATTTCAAGGATGGCTCCATGCAGACTGGCGTCCACACTTCACAGCCTCCCACCTATCCTACACATCAAGGCTCCATGTTCAGTGTCAAGCTATAGTAAAGGTTCACGGGGTCTTTCCGTCTTGCCGCGGGTACACTGCATCTTCACAGCGAGTTCAATTTCACTGAGTCTCGGGTGGAGACAGCCTGGCCATCATTACGCCATTCGTGCAGGTCGGAACTTACCCGACAAGGAATTTCGCTACCTTAGGACCGTTATAGTTACGGCCGCCGTTTACTGGGGCTTCGATCAAGAGCTTCTCCCGGAGGATAACCCCATCAATTAACCTTCCAGCACCGGGCAGGCGTCACACCGTATACGTCCACTTTCGTGTTTGCACAGTGCTGTGTTTTTATTAAACAGTTGCAGCCAGCTGGTATCTGCGACTGGCCTCAGCTCCATGGGTAAACCACTTCACCTAACGCCAGCGTGCCTTCTCCCGAAGTTACGGCACCATTTTGCCTAGTTCCTTCACCCGAGTTCTCTCAAGCGCCTGGGTATTCTCTACCTGACCACCTGTGTCGGTTTGGGGTACGATTGTGTGTGACCTGATGCTTAGAGGCTTTTCCTGGAAGCAGGGCATCAACCACTTCAGCACCGTAGTGCCTCGTCATCGCGCCTCAGTGTTAACAAATGACCGGATTTGCCTGGTCATTCCACCTACACGCTTAAACCGGGACATACCGTCGCCCGGCCGGCCTAGCCTTCTCCGTCCCCCCTTCGCAGTCACACCCAGTACAGGAATATTAACCTGTTGCCCATCGACTACGCTTTTCAGCCTCGCCTTAGGGGTCGACTCACCCTGCCCCGATTAACGTTGGACAGGAACCCTTGGTCTTCCGGCGAGCGGGTTTTTCACCCGCTTTATCGTTACTTATGTCAGCATTCGCACTTCTGATACCTCCAGCAGGCCTCACAGCCCACCTTCAACGGCTTACAGAACGCTCCCCTACCCAACAACATCGAAATGTTGCTGCCGCAGCTTCGGTGCATGGTTTAGCCCCGTTACATCTTCCGCGCAGGCCGACTCGACCAGTGAGCTATTACGCTTTCTTTAAATGATGGCTGCTTCTAAGCCAACATCCTGGCTGTCTGAGCCTTCCCACTTCGTTTCCCACTTAACCATGACTTGGGGACCTTAGCTGGCGGTCTGGGTTGTTTCCCTCTTCACGACGGACGTTAGCACCCGCCGTGTGTCTCCCGTGATAACATTCTTCGGTATTCGCAGTTTGCATCGGGTTGGTAAGTCGGGATGACCCCCTAGCCGAAACAGTGCTCTACCCCCGAAGATGACTTCACGAGGCGCTACCTAAATAGCTTTCGGGGAGAACCAGCTATCTCCCGGTTTGATTGGCCTTTCACCCCCAGCCACAAGTCATCCGCTAATTTTTCAACATTAGTCGGTTCGGTCCTCCAGTTAGTGTTACCCAACCTTCAACCTGCCCATGGCTAGATCACCGGGTTTCGGGTCTATACCCTGCAACTTAACGCCCAGTTAAGACTCGGTTTCCCTGCGGCTCCCCTATACGGTTAACCTTGCTACAGAATATAAGTCGCTGACCCATTATACAAAAGGTACGCAGTCACCCCACCACTAAGCCCCCTCTGCTTGATGTTGGCGGTTGGGCGTCGCTGGCGCGTCGCCGACCGTCATCAGGCAAAAGATGACGCTGTGGACTTCACCACTGGCTTAGTGGTGGGGCTCCCACTGCTTGTACGTACACGGTTTCAGGTTCTGTTTCACTCCCCTCGCCGGGGTTCTTTTCGCCTTTCCCTCACGGTACTGGTTCACTATCGGTCAGTCAGGAGTATTTAGCCTTGGAGGATGGTCCCCCCATGTTCAGACAGGATACCACGTGTCCCGCCCTACTCTTCGAGCTCACAATACCTGCGTCTTCGGATACGGGGCTATCACCCTTTACTGCCGGCCTTTCCAGGCCGTTCTCCTGACGCAGATGCTGATGTTGGCTCTGGGCTCCTCCCCGTTCGCTCGCCGCTACTGGGGGAATCTCGGTTGATTTCTTTTCCTCGGGGTACTGAGATGTTTCAGTTCCCCCGGTTCGCCTC
>NZ_NJCX01000008.1:54966-100839 GCF_002632875.1 Xenorhabdus kozodoii | reverse complement strand
ACCGGGAAGGCTCTTCCGGGTTGCGAGGCTGCGTATCTTACGCGTTTCGCCTCAGGAGTCAAGCGTTTATTTTCGCTTTCTTCCGGCTGTCCGCCGCGGTCTGTTTCAGCTCGTCGTCGGTCAGTGGTGGCGCATTATAGGGAGTTTTTCGGCGCTGACAATAGTTTTTTTGAAAATAATTACCAACCGCTCACTTCTCGCCCAAAACCCCTTAATTTGGTGTTTTTACAATCTACAAAAAGAAAAAAGAGGTGCAAAAAGCACCTCTTCAAAACTGTCTACGCTATCAATATCATTGTATTGCCACAATACGATTGTCTTCTAACGCCAAAGTCACTAATTTACCTGGGATCAATTTGCCTGAAAGAATTTGCTGGGCCAGCGGATTTTCAATCTCTTGCTGGATAGCCCGTTTCAATGGGCGAGCACCATATACCGGATCGAAACCAGCTTCGCTTAGTTTTTCCAGAGCTGAAGGTGTTATCTCCACCTGATAACCATGATCTTCCAAACGCTGATACAAACGCTGCAATTGGATATTCGTGATCGCTTTCAGGTGCTCTTTACCTAAGGGGTGGAACACAACAACTTCATCAACACGGTTGATAAATTCAGGCCTGAAATGATGACCAACTACCTCCATCACCATATTTTTCATCCCCGTATAATCCAATACACCAAAGCGTTCTTGGATCATATCGGAGCCTAAGTTAGAGGTCATAATGACTACCGTATTGCGAAAATCAACCGTTCTGCCCTGACCATCAGTCAAACGGCCATCATCCAATACCTGCAACAAGATATTGAAAACATCTGGGTGAGCTTTTTCTACTTCATCCAGTAAAATGACAGAATAAGGGCGACGGCGCACCGCTTCGGTCAAATATCCACCCTCTTCGTATCCAACATATCCGGGAGGTGCTCCCACCAGCCTTGAAACTGCATGTTTTTCCATAAACTCCGACATATCAATGCGCACCATCGCATCGTCACTGTCGAACAAGAAATTAGCCAGCGCCTTACACAATTCTGTTTTACCCACCCCTGTTGGCCCCAGGAACATGAAAGAACCGATTGGACGATTAGGATCAGATAATCCCGCTCTGCTACGGCGAATTGCATTCGATACGGCATCAACCGCTTCATTCTGTCCAATCACGCGCTTATGCAGTTCTTGCTCCATGCGCAGTAGCTTATCTTTTTCACTTTCCAGCATTCGGGATACAGGAATTCCCGTCCAGCGGGCGAGTATTTCAGCGATTTCAGCATCTGTGACTTTATTACGCAGCAGCTTCATATGACGATTTTCTGCGGTTGCTGCTGTTGCCAGACGTTTTTCCAATTCAGGAATTTTTCCATATTGAATCTCAGACATTTTGGCTAAGTCACCGCCACGACGAGCTTTTTCTAATTCAATACGGGCACTTTCTAATTCAGCCTTGATATTCTGAGTGCCACTAAGTTCCGCTTTTTCCGCCTTCCACTCTTCTTCCAATTCAGAATATTCACGTTCTTTTTCTGTCAATTCTTCGTTTAGCATCTCTAAACGTTTTTTACTGGCATCATCAGACTCTTTTTTCAGTGCCTGTTGTTCAAGCTTTAATTGAATAACGCGGCGTTCAAGGCGATCCAATGCTTCTGGTTTAGAATCCATCTGCATACGCAAACTTGCCCCTGCTTCATCAATCAGGTCAATGGCTTTGTCAGGTAGCATACGATCAGAAATATAGCGATGAGATAACGTTGCAGCCGCCACGATTGCCGGATCAGTAATCTGAACGTGGTGATGCAATTCATATCGCTCTTTTAATCCACGCAAAATTGCAATCGTGTCTTCAACCGTCGGTTCTGCCACATAAACTTTCTGGAAACGACGCTCTAGGGCTGCATCTTTTTCTATATACTGGCGATATTCATCAAGTGTTGTTGCTCCAACACAATGCAATTCTCCACGAGCCAGAGCAGGTTTTAGCATGTTACCGGCATCCATTGCGCCTTCAGCTTTACCTGCGCCTACCATGGTATGCAATTCATCAATAAACAGAATGACTGAACCTTCCTGTTTAGCAAGATCGTTTAAAACACCTTTCAAACGCTCTTCAAATTCACCACGGTATTTAGCACCCGCTAATAACGCCCCCATATCAAGGGACAGTACACGTTTATTTTTTAGCCCCTCTGGAATTTCACCATTAACAATACGCTGTGCCAAACCCTCGACAATAGCGGTTTTCCCAACCCCTGGCTCGCCAATGAGAACAGGGTTATTTTTGGTTCTACGTTGCAATACCTGAATAGTTCGACGAATTTCTTCGTCACGCCCAATAACAGGATCTAATTTGCCTTGTTCAGCACGCTCAGTCAGATCAATGGTATATTTCTTTAGTGCTTGACGTTGATCTTCTGCGCCTTGCTCATTCACTTTTTCACCACCGCGCATTTGTTCTATTGCCTTCGTGATTTTATCTTTGGTTGCCCCCGCAGCTTTCAACATGTCACTTAATGTTCCACGTTCTTCTATTGCTGCCAGGAGAAAAAGTTCAGAAGAAATAAAATTATCATCTGCTTTTTGTGCCAGTTTGTCACACAGGTTTAAATAACGTCCCAGTTCGTTGGATACCTGTACATCCCCACCATTGCCTTCTACTTTTGGCAATCGGTTCAGAGCCTGATTCAGTTGATGATTGAAATTTCCCGTATCCACTCCTGCCGAAGCCAATAAAGGACGAACTGAACCGCCCTCTTGATTGATTAACGCACTCATCAAGTGGATAGGTTCGATGAATTGATTATCACGCCCTAATGCGAGAGATTGGGCGTCAGCGAGAGCAAGCTGGAATTTATTGGTTAGACGATCCAGACGCATAACACCTCCAATGCTGGTCAGAATTTGCTACTGGAGACTAGATAAGGTCATTCCTTAAATATTCAAGGTATTCTGAAAAGTTAATTGGAAACTTACCGCTATACGCCAAAGATCGTCCTGTGAAGTAGGCTATCGCAACCAGATTAACGTTGCCATTCGCCCTGTATTACCATCACGACGATAGGAGAAAAAGTTTTTTTCCTCCGTGACAGTACATGCGGTTCCACCAAAAATCTCGGTTATTCCTATTGACTGCAACTTTAATTTAGCCAGTAAGTAAATATTTGCCAGAAACTTATCGCCATAAGGTGTGAAAGCTTGCGCCAGATCAGCATGAGTTGTGATGAAAGCGTCCCTAACCTCGCTTCCCACCTCAAATTTTTCAGGGCCAATAGCCGGCCCCAACCACGCACGGATCATGTTAGGTTTTGCTCTAAATCGAGACACGGTATTTTCCAACACTCCTGCACATAATCCGCGCCATCCTGCGTGAGCCGCGGCGACTTCATCACCAGACATACTACAAAAAAGAACGGGCAAACAATCTGCTGTCATCACAGCACAAACCTGCCCAGGTATATTCGCGTAAACGGCATCGGCCTGATTATTTACCAATGACTGGCCATCAAGTGTGATAACACGTGTTCCGTGTACCTGCTCCAGCCATGTAGGTTGCTGCGGCAATTGGGCATAATCCACCAACAGCGCCCTATTCCGCGCTACATGTTCTGGAACATCCCCAACATGAGTACCTAAATTTAAACTATCATACGGGGGCTGCCCCACACCGCCAAAACGGGTAGTCGTGCAAGCGCCAACATTATCAGGCTGTGGCCAATCAGGAAAAATCAGTGGTGTCATTTACCTACCAATCCATTTCATCTTTGAAAGTTTCGGCATCCGCTTTCATCACTTCAACCAATTTAACCATGTCATCCGGTAGTGGAGCATGCCATTCCATCTCAATTCCAGTGATTGGATGATAGAGACGTAACATGGTTGCGTGCAATGCCTGACGATCAAAGTTGCGCATCACTTCGCGAAACTCATCAGAAGCCCCTTTTAGGGGACGAGGCCGCCCGCCGTAAAGAGGATCACCCACCAACGGATGCTTTATATGTGCCATGTGCACGCGAATTTGGTGTGTTCTGCCTGTCTCCAAACGCAGACGCAGGCGGGTATGCGCCCGGAAATGTTCCATAATGCGATAATGGGTAACAGCAGGTTTTCCCATAGGATGTACGGCCATGTGTGTCCGTTTTGTTGGATGGCGGGAAATCGGTTCTTCTACCATTCCGCCAGCCGTCATACGCCCTAAGGCAATCGCTTCATATTCACGGGTTATTTCGCGTAATTGCAACGACTCTACCAAGCGAGTTTGTGCCGGAACATTTTTTGCCACAACCATTAACCCTGTCGTATCTTTGTCAAGACGATGAACAATGCCTGCGCGGGGAACATCTGCAATTTCAGGATAATGATATAATAAAGCGTTCAATACCGTACCATCAGGATTACCTGCCCCCGGATGGACAACCAAATCACGTGGTTTATTGATGACCAAAATATCGTCATCTTCATAGACAATATTCAGTGCAATATCCTGCGGTTCCCAACGTGCATCTTCTTCAATGATAGCATCGATGGAAATTTCTTCACTGCCCAAGACCTTTTCTTTTGGTTTGTTAATTAATTTGCCATTCACTTGAACTTTATTATCCAAGATCCACTCTTTTATACGTGACCTGGAGTAATCAGGGAATAATTCAGCCAAAGCTTGATCTAAACGTTGACCAAGCTGAGATTCAGCGACTATTGCATTAAGTCGGATTTGTTGAGCCATATATAACTTCTATATTTTACGTTGAGTTTTGACGGCGAGGCCGTTTCATTTAAAATAGTGTGCTATTGTAACCTTATATTTTGCCGGGAGCTTCACGGACAGTCTCCCAGAAAACACTCAGAGGATAATCAACACGTGATGATTCGCATGAAATATCTGGTGGCAGCGACCACATTGAGCCTGGTTCTATCTGGATGCTCCAGCAACAAGGATGCTGTTCCCGATATCCCGCCATCTCAAATTTATTCAATTGGCCAGGAAAAGCTGCAAGAAGGTAACTATAAAGCGGCTATCAAGCAATTGGAATCCCTTGATAACCGATATCCTTTTGGCCCGTACTCTCAGCAAGTCCAACTTGATCTGATCTACGCCTATTACAAATCAGCGGAATACCCACTGGCTCTCGCATCTATTGACCGTTTCATGCGCCTGAACCCAACCCACCCTAATATTGACTATGTACTCTATATGCGTGGTTTGGTTTCACAAGCTCTGGATGACAGCCCATTACAAGGCTTTTTCGGCATTGATCGATCGAATCGTGATCCTGAACATGCCCGTGCCGCATTCCGTGATTTCAACCAACTGGTGCGTTATCATCCAAATAGTCAGTATTTAACCGATGCGACTAAGCGATTAATATTTCTCAAAGAGCGTTTAGCCAAATATGAACTGGCTGTTGTGCAATATTACACTAAACGCGGTGCTTACGTCGCTGTCGTCAATCGGGTAGAACAGATGTTACGAGACTATCCTGATACTAGCGCAACCAAGGAAGCCCTCTCTTATATGGAATTAGCTTATAAGAAATTGGGACTGACGGCAGAAGCCAATAAAGTGGCGCAACTAATCGCTGCCAATCCTGTATAAAATCTCCAATCTCATCAAATTAGAACAGGTGACTAAAAACAGTAGCTAAATGGCTGCTGTTTTTTTATCCACTTTTATCTATGCAATGAAATTGCCTCTGTCGGGAACGTGATTTTTGTGAGGCTTGTCTTTTTGTTCTGTTTAGCCAGAAAATGGGAAGCATTAGTACATTTTGGTTATATTTGGCTATATCCTCATTATTTTCGCCCTGAAAATAATTTATGAGTTGTAACTATTACTCAATTTATAATCCCATAACTGACCAATAATGACGCATAATTACTCCCTTCGCAACAAATATTCTCCATATCTTCCTTGGCTATCACAATTCTGTCACTTGCCACCAAAATCACTCAATAAAAGTGATTTAGATCATTCTTTTTATGCAAAATCGCGCTATGCTGAATTCATCAAAGACGGAGCAACATCAAAGAGGTAACTATATATGTTAGTGAACATTACCAGCAAACAAATGGAAATTACCCCCGCAATTCGTAGCCATGTGGAAGACCGTCTAAATAAGTTGAGCAAATGGCAAGCCAATCTGATCAATCCACATATCGTACTATCAAAAGAACCACAAGGATTTTTGGTTGATGCCACCATTGGTACGCCAAACGGCACGTTAGTGGCTAGTGCCAAACATGAAGATATGTACGCAGCAATCAATGAACTACTGACAAAATTAGAGCGCCAACTCAATAAAGTGCAGCATAAAGCGGAAGCGCGTCGTGCAGACAATAGTGTTAAAGAGTCCAATTTCAACTTAGAAGTATAATCATCGCTTATTCCTTTCCTGACGCGCTCAATGAGCGCGTTTTTACTGTCTGTTGACACTCCATGCTAAATAGGTTAATTAAAATATACTATTGAAGCCATAAAGTGACGCGCAAACAGGCCAAATGATTATCAAACTGTCTTCCTTATTTTTCTTTTTTTTCACCTTCTCATGAGGAGGTGGTTTCGTTTTAAAGAAAATATCAGAAGACGAATAAAAGCCTCCCACCAGTAGGGAGGTTTTTTTGTTTTATTGATCATAAAGATGTCCACGATACACAGGCTATACTCATGATAAGAATGTCAGGAACATACTATGGAAAAAAATTTAATTAGCTTAAGAGAAGAAATTAGTCATATTGATGCTAACTTGTTGGATCTACTGGCTAAACGCCGACAATTAGCCAGTGATATCGCCAAGACAAAACTGCTTGATCATCGCCCTATCCGAGATAAAAACCGTGAACGAGAGCTATTGAACGTTTTGATTGATAAAGGCAAATCACGTGGTTTAGATGGGTTTTACATCACCCGATTATTTCAGATGATCATTGAGGATTCTGTCCTCACTCAACAGGCATTATTACAGCAACACCTGAATCAGACACCTTACGATTCTGCCCGCATTACTTTTCTGGGGCCAAGAGGTTCATATTCTCATATTGCAGCTCGACAATTTGCTGCCCGCCACTTTAATCAGTTAGTTGAATGCAGTTGTCATAAATTCTCAGATATTTTTTCACTGGTTGAGATTGGCCAGGCTGATTACGGCATCCTGCCACTGGAAAATACCAGTTCAGGGGCAATTAATGAGGTTTATGATTTATTGCAACATACCCCCTTATCCCTCGTTGGAGAGATAACGTTGCCAATCAATCACTGTCTATTGATTGCCGAACAAACGGATGTCTCAAGGATAAAAACGGTTTATAGCCACTCCCAACCTTTTCAACAATGCAGCCAATACCTCAATAAATATCCTGACTGGAATATCATCTACTGTGAAAGCACAGCCGCGGCTATGCAAAAAGTGGCTGAGCTTAACTCGCCAGAAGTGGCGGCATTAGGTAGTGAGGCCGGTGGAGCGCTCTATGGATTACATGTTTTAGAGAATAATCTGGCAAATCAGCAAGAGAATAGCACTCGTTTTATTGTAGTTTCCCGTATGCCTATTGATGTATCCGATCAAGTTCCGGCTAAAACCACGTTTATTATGTCAACCGGACAGCAAGCAGGGGCGCTGGTCGATGCACTCATTATTTTAAAGAAACATGATATCCCTATGCGTAAATTAGAGTCTCGCCCAATAAACGGTAAGCCGTGGGAAGAGATGTTTTATATTGATGTGCAAGCCAATCTGCGTTCTATAAAAATGCAACAGGCATTGAAAGAATTGACAGAAATTACGCGCTTTCTGAAAGTGTTAGGATCTTACCCATCAGAAAATATCATTCCTATCGATCCGGTCTAAAGCAAAAAAACCGGATATTTTTATCCGGTTTTTAGGATCTTGCCATTATTTCAATGCATTAAACTTAATTAATTCACTATATCTGTTTAAAACCTACATTCGGCTGTCACTGGCCTGCTGTAAAAGCACTCGGCTTTCCTTCATAAATCGAGCGGCTTCATCACCAAACCAATCACTCACTTGGTTAAAACTCTCAATAAAAGCAGGCTTATCCTGGTGTTCTAAGATTTCCAGCGCCTGCCCGAAGCGCTGGTAATACCGACGAATAAGTGCAATATTTTCAGGGCTAGACATAATAATATCAGCGTACAGTTGAGGATCTTGCGCGAATAATCGCCCTACCATCACCAACTCCAATCGATATATCGGTGAAGATAGTGCAAGCAATTGCTGTAAATCGATATTTTCTTTCGCCAGATGCTGCCCGTAAGAGAAAGTCGTGAAATGACGCAATGCCTGAATGAAGCCCATATTTTTATCGTGCTTCTCCGCGGTGATTTGATGCAATCTCGCTCCCCATACCGATATCTGTTCTAAAAACCATTGATATGTCTCTGGATAGCGCCCATCACAATACACAACCACTTGCTTAGCAAAGCTACCTACATCTGGCCCAAACATAGGGTGCAACCCTAAAACAGGCCCTTGATGTACTTCAAGCATCGCATTTAATGGCCTTTGCTTGATCGAAGCCAAATCAACTAAAATGCACTGTTCCGGCAAAGGAGGTAATTGGCGAATAATCTTCTCTGTCAAGTGAATGGGAACACTGACGATCACCATTCCTGCTCCGGCTAATATATGTTCAGCATTATCCCAATCATCCGCTTCGAGCACCCTGACTTCATAGCCAGACAATGTCAACAACCGACTGAATAACCGCCCCATTTTGCCTGAACCACCTATAATGACCACAGGTCCCAAATGAGTACCGAGTTTTTTAAAGCCTTTGTTGTTTTCACTGACATAAGACTCCCGCATAATTCGGCGTAAGATATCTTCAATCAAATCGGGCGGAATTCCCATATCTTCCGCCTCTTGACGGCGGGAAGCCAGCATTTCAGCCTCCCTATCAGGCGCATAAATCGGTAAGCCAAGTTGACTCTTAACTTCTCCAACTTGTGCGACTAAATGCATTCTTTTCGCCAGTAAAGATAATAAGGCCTTATCTACCTCATCAATTTGAATCCTCAATTGTGACAATTCTGCTGCCATGATAGTGGTTATCCTGTTTTTTTCATTGTCATATTTCGATTAGCCAAATGTGGAGCGATTTTTTGATGCAATTTTTTCAAGATTTGCTCCGTAGTCTGCCAGCTAATACAAGCATCCGTTACAGAAACACCATATTTCATCTCAGAACGGGGCTGTTCGGAGGGTTGATTGCCCTCGTTAATATGGCTTTCCAACATAATACCAATGATGGATTGATTTCCAGACATAACCTGTTCAGCAACCGAGTCCACAACGACGCTCTGGCGACGAAAATCTTTACTGGAATTACCGTGACTGCAATCAATCATCAACGATGGTATCAACCCTGCTTTTATCATTTGGCGCTCACAATCAGCGACATGTTCTGCACTATAATTAGGCACTGCACCACCACGTAAGATGACATGCCCATTCGGATTCCCCTGAGTTTGTAGCAAACACACTTGACCTGACTGATTTATTCCCATAAAGCGATGAGGCATTGCTGCTGCTTTCATGGCATTAATTGCGGTATTCAAATTACCATCAGTGCCATTTTTAAATCCGACGGGTACAGACAATCCCGAAGCCATTTCGCGATGAGTTTGAGATTCCGTTGTTCTGGCGCCAATGGCTGACCAGCTAAACAGATCCCCTAAGTATTGTGGATTATTGGGATCAAGTGCCTCATTAGCCAATGGCAATCCCATTTCTACCAGGTTCAACAACAAACGGCGAGCAATATGCAACCCTGCATCCATATCAAATGAACCATCCATATCAGGATCGCTAATCAAGCCTTTCCAACCAACGGTTGTACGGGGCTTTTCAAAATAGACACGCATAACAATATACAGACAATCACTCAGTTCAGCAGAGAGCACTTTCAAACGGCGGGCATAGTCCAGGGCAGCATCCACATCATGAATTGAACATGGACCACATACCACTAATAAACGAGGATCACGATGCTGAATAATGTCAGCAACCGTATTACGTGCGTTTGTGATGGCATGTAGATCATTGCTATTCAATGGGTATTTCTGCTTCAACTCTTTTGGAGTGATGAGAACCTGTTCATCAAGAATATGAACGTTATTCAGAGCGTCTTTTTGTATGATCATTTCTACCTGCCTTGCTTTGTTTCGTCTGTTTAATGCTTCTTTAAGTGTCTAGGGGATAACATACCACACACCGTAAAGAATACAATCCAAAAATGTAAACATATCAAGATATGTGTAAATAATAAATTACACATTATAGTTCTTGATACTATAAACAGGATAATAAATCATTAAGACTTAATTTCATTAAACAATATATAAACATTCTTTAACGTTAATACGATGTAAATTAAAACTAACAATCAAACTCAAATGGAAATGTTTTATTAACCACTTGCAACTCATTTACTACAAAAGTAAATATCTTTATAAATCAAATAATAAAAACAAGATCTCAATCTCATTTTTATATAAATATTCTAATAATATTAATATGTATTTTTAGTGTTGTTATGAAACTATAAAACAATTTTTACACATGATAGCTATACCCAATAGATTTCAAGCTACAACCAACAGCCTGGAAGATGAGGGTATAAATTATGCAGATACAAAAGCCTGTATGACCAACTTGTATTTATTTTTAATCAATTATTAAGGACTGATATGATAACGCTACAATTTGCCATAATAATCATATGCTTATTGATAGGTACGCGTTATGCGGGGATGGGGTTGGGACTGATCAGTGGTATTGGGCTTTTTATACTGACATTTATCTTTGGCTTGGAACCAGGTAAACCCCCTGTCGATGTGATGCTCACCATTCTTGCCGTGATCGGTTGTGCATCTGTTCTACAAACAGCAGGTGGCCTTAATGTCATGATGCAATTTGCAGAGCGCTTGCTACGCCGCCATCCGCAACACATCACCATCTTGGCACCGTTGACAACCTGGATGCTCACTTTTCTCTGTGGAACTGGTCATGTGGTTTATACCATGTTTCCAATCATTGGCGATATTGCCTTGAAAAAGGGTATTCGTCCTGAACGGCCAATGGCTGTTGCCTCTGTCGCTTCCCAAATGGCAATTACAGCTTCTCCTGTCTCTGTTGCCGTTGTTTCTTTGGTGTCAATTATTGCTGCCAGTCATGGTATTGGCCAGGCATACGGGATGCTGGAAATTTTGGTTGTTTCAATACCTGCGTCACTCACTGGGGTAATGCTTGCGGCATTATGGAGTTTACGTCGGGGAAAAGATCTTGATCTGGATGAAGAATTCCAAACGAAAATCAAAGATCCCAAACAACGTGAGTTTATTTATGGTGGTTCAGACACCCTGTTAGATCAAGTTTTTCCTAAACAGGCTTATTGGGCGACTTGGATTTTCTTTGCCGCCATTGCCGTCGTCGTCTTGTTCGGTGCATTTACTAATTTACGCCCTTCTTTTGAAGTAAAAGGCGTATTAAAACCCCTTTCCATGAACCTGGTGATCCAGATGATGATGCTAATTGCAGGCTCTATCATACTGATGACCTGTAAAGTCAAAACCAGTGAAATCGCCAATGGTGCCGTGTTTAAAGCGGGTATGGTTGCGATTTTTTCTGTCTTTGGTGTGGCATGGATGAGTGATACTTTCTTTCACTCACATTTAGGTGAATTAAAGCTGGTCTTAGAAGATGTTGTCCAGGCACAACCATGGACTTATGCCCTTGTGTTGTTTTTGGTATCAAAACTGGTTAACAGCCAAGCCGCAGCCTTAACAGCTATTGCACCGATGGGGTTGCAACTTGGGGTTGATCCTAAACTTCTGATTGCTTTCTTCCCTGCTGCTTATGGCTATTTTGTTTTGCCTACTTATCCAAGCGATCTGGCTTGTATTGGTTTTGACCGTTCAGGTACAACAAAAATCGGGAAATTCATTATCAACCACAGCTTTATTTTACCTGGGCTGATTGGTGTCAGTAGTGCCTGTGCGGTAGGGTATATTTTAGTCAGTACTTTTATGTAATTTACTGTAACCCTCAACTGAAACAGATAACTACCTTGATTTAGAATGTAAAAAGGCCAGCATATACGCTGGCCTTTAACTATAACTTTCGGATGTAGCAAAAGCGTATTATTTTGCGTTCAGACGCTCTTTAATACGAGCAGCCTTACCAGAACGCTCGCGCAGGTAGTACAGTTTAGCTCTGCGAACAGCACCACGACGTTTAACGTTGATGCTGTCTACGACTGGGGAGTGAGTCTGGAATACACGCTCAACACCTTCGCCGTTAGAAATCTTACGAACAGTGAATGCAGAGTGCAGACCGCGGTTACGAATCGCAATAACCACGCCCTCGAATGTCTGCAGACGCTTTTTAGAACCTTCAACGACCCATACCTTAACTTCCACAGTATCACCCGGACGGAATGAAGGTACGTCTTGCTTCATCTGCTCTTGTTCAATTTGTTTAATAATGTTGCTCATAATAACTCTCTTACCCTAGGTAAACTGATATATCAAAGACATCCCTTCACAGGATATGTCTGGATTAATTCGTTGCCTGTTCTTGATATTCCCGTTGGAATTCAGATAGCAACATCCTTTGCTCGTCAGTCAGAGCTAGGCTTTCTAGAAGTTCGGGCCTTCTCAACCAAGTTCGGCCAAGCGACTGTTTCATTCGCCAGCGATTAATTTCAGCATGGTTTCCCGACAGCAAAACTGGCGGAACCTCCATACCATCTAACATCTCAGGGCGAGTATAATGAGGGCAATCCAACAATCCATCAGCGAACGAGTCTTCTTCTGCCGATGCTTGACGCCCCAATACTCCCGGAATAAACCGCGATATTGAGTCAATCATCGTCATTGCAGGAAGCTCTCCCCCGCTAAGAACGTAATCACCGACAGACCATTCTTCGTCAATTTCGGTTTGGATAATACGCTCATCAATACCTTCATAACGCCCGCAAACCAGAATTAACTTCTCATTTGCGGCTAGTTCACAAACTCCCTGTTGTTCGAGTTTGCGCCCCTGAGGTGAAAGATAAATCACCTTTGCACCATCACCCGCCGAAGCTTTAGCTGCATGAATGGCTTCGCGTAATGGTTGAACCATCATCAGCATGCCTGGACCACCGCCATAAGGGCGATCATCAACAGTACGATGCCGGTCGTAGGTAAAATCCCGTGGATTCCAGCATTCGATGCTCAGCAGGCCATTTTTTACTGCCCGACCAGTTACCCCGTAATCGGTTATTGCGCGGAACATTTCAGGAAACAGGCTAATAACCCCAATCCACATACTGCGTCCCACTCATTTGAACCGTTTTTACCGGAGATTAAAAACTAGGATCCCAGTCTACCTCAATGATTCTGGTAGAAAGATCGACTTTCTTGATAACCTGCCCATCAAGAAACGGAACCAGCCGCTCCTTGATACCGAATGCATCTTTCAGGTTTGCTTTTATGACCATCACATCGTTAGACCCTGTTTCCATCATGTCATGAATGGTTCCAAGGTGATAACCGACGGTGTTTACCACTTGGCAACCAACAAGGTCTTTCCAGTAATAATCACCCTCTTCCAGTTCTGGTAATTGGCTAGAATCCACCATAACTTCACAGTTAGTGAGTAAATTCACCGCATCCCGATCGTCAAACCCTTTGATTTTGACGATAATATCCTGATTGTGGTATTTCCACGCCTCCAGCTCAATGTGCTGCCATTGGCCTGAGCGTTGAATAAACCACGGTTGATATTCAAAAATGTCTTCGGCATGTTCGGTGGAAGAAAAAACTCTGAGCCAACCACGAATGCCATACGCAGACCCCAATTTCCCCAATACAATTGGCTCAACAGGGTGCTTAAGGCCAGATTGTTTGCTCATTGTTACCACCGCGACAGATTAAGCTGCTTTCTTAGCGTCTTTGATCAGTGCAGCAACACGATCAGACACAGATGCACCCAGACCAACCCAGTGTTCGATACGGTCCAGATCTAAACGCAGAGCTTCTGCTTGTCCTGAAGCGATTGGGTTGAAGAAACCAACACGCTCAATAAAACGACCATCACGCGCATTGCGGCTATCGGTCACGACTACTTGATAAAACGGACGCTTTTTTGCGCCGCCACGAGCTAAACGAATTGTTACCATAACATCCTCATTAGTTAGCAAAACAACCAGACTCCATCGAGGAACGGAGTCCGGCTGTCCATTAAAAAGCCCGAAAATTTTACTCACTTTGGCGCAAAAAGCAATCCAAAGAACATTTTCTTTCGCAACTTTGTTGATTATCGCCCCATAATTCCCGGTGGCAGCATACCTTTCATGCCTCGCATCATTTTTGCCAAGCCACCTTTCTTCATTTTTTTCATCATACGCTGCATTTCATCAAACTGTTTCAGCAAGCGGTTGACATCCTGTACCTGTGTACCCGAACCCATCGCAATACGACGCTTACGAGAACCTTTAATAATTTCTGGTTTTTCACGCTCTTTACGCGTCATGGAATTAATAATGGCTTCCATTTTAACCAGAACTTTGTCATCCATTTGGGATTTGACTGTATCAGGGATCTGCGACATTCCTGGCATTTTGCTCAGCATGCTAGTCATTCCGCCCATGTTACGCATCTGCTTAAGCTGTTCAAGAAAATCACTTAAATCAAATCCATCGCCTTTTTTCAGTTTAGACGCTAATTTTTCCGCTTGGGTACGGTCAACTTTGCTTTCAATTTCTTCGATCAGTGAAAGCATGTCTCCCATACCCAAAATGCGGGATGCAATGCGATCAGGATGGAAAGGTTCTAGTGCCTCGGTTTTTTCGCCAACACCAAGGAATTTAATGGGCTTACCCGTGATATGGCGGATAGAAAGAGCTGCCCCGCCACGCGCATCACCATCGACTTTGGTCAAAACAACACCGGTTAATGGCAATGCCTCATTGAATGCTTTTGCTGTATTTGCCGCATCTTGACCTGTCATTGCATCGACAACAAACAGGGTTTCGATTGGATTGATCGCTGCATGAACCGCTTTGATTTCATCCATCATGGCTTCATCAACATGCAGACGGCCGGCTGTATCGACTAACAGCACATCATAGAATTTCAGCTTAGCATGTTGGAGTGCTTTATTGACAATATCAACCGGTTTTTCCTGTGGATTGGATGGGAAAAAGTCAATTCCAACCGTTTCAGACAAGGTTTCAAGCTGTTTGATCGCCGCTGGGCGGTATACGTCAGCAGAAACAACCAAGACTTTTTTCTTGTTTTTCTCTTTTAGCAACTTACCTAATTTAGCAACGCTGGTCGTTTTACCGGCACCTTGTAAACCAGCCATAAGAACCACAGCGGGAGGCTGTGTAGAAAGGTTAAGTTCACTGTTAACCTCTCCCATCGCCTTAACCAATTCATTCTGAACGATTTTGACGAATTCCTGACCGGGTGTCAGGCTTTTGTTAACCTCATGCCCCACCGCGCTTTCTTTGACTCGTGCAATAAAATCACGCACGACAGGCAATGCAACATCCGCTTCGAGCAAAGCCATACGAACTTCACGCAGCGTATCTTTAATATTATCTTCAGTCAGCCGTCCACGACCACTGATATTGCGCAATGTGCGCGATAGTCTGTCAGTTAAATTATCAAACATTGTCTCAGCTCAGATATCTACAAGTGGGTCTACCTGTAAGGCAAATTTTGCGAATTATAGCACGATGATCATGTGATCTCTGCAAAGAGATTCCCAAGTATGATTAACAACGGTTGGAGGCTGCTCCTGCTAGCGGTATACTTAAATTTCAGGTTCAATCCATACCCAATGGATTTCAAGTTGCACTAAAACGGTAAGGGAAATCATTCATAATCACATAATTAACTATGTAATCCCCAAAACATATAATTAAAAGAATATGTGACCAGAAAGGATTAAGTACAGCCAACAAAACGGCAGCTTGAAAGGTAGAGGATATACTATTAAACACTATTGCGAAAACGATAAACGTTATGCTGATATTTTCAATTATTGCTTTATTTGCCTATCTCATTAGCCTGACGCTCATCGTGCCAGGTTTATTGCGCCAACAAAACAGTTATCAAAAACTGGCACTTTCTTTCGCAATTGTCGCGTTAGCCGCTCACGCAATTGCATTGAAATACCAAGTTTTTCATGTCAGCAGCGGGCAAAATCTCACCCTATTGAATTTAGGTTCAATTGTCAGCTTGCTTATGTGTATCATCATGACAGTCGTCGCGTTCCGAGGTCGTGCATGGTTTTTACTGCCAATTGTTTACAGCTTTGCCATGATCAATTTGATATTGACTAGCATGATGCCTGGAGAATTCATTACACATCTTGAAAATAGCGTCGAATTATTTGTTCATATCGGGCTGGCATTACTTGGCTATGCCACTTTACTCATCGCCGCGCTTTATGCATTGCAACTTGGTTGGTTGGATCACCAGCTTAAAAAGAAAAAACTCACCTTTGCTTCTGGCATCCCGCCATTGATGGCAATTGAGCGAAAAATGTTTCACATTACCCAAGTTGGTGTCATTTTACTAACATTGACGCTATGCACTGGCATCATGTACATGGATGATATTTTCAGTAAAGAAAATATCCATAAATCTGTTTTATCTATCATTGCATGGTTTGTTTACGTTATTTTGCTTTGGGGACATTATCATGAAGGGTGGCGCGGCAAGCGCGTTATTTGGTTCAATTTGATTGGGGCATTTATTCTGACACTTGCTTTTTTCGGCAGCAGGCTATTACAGGAAATGATGGTTTATTAATAAGTTAAATTATTATTAAAGCCAATTTGTATAAATATTAGGAAGGAATTCTGTTTTGGAGAACATCTCAACAAGTACACTGATTATCATTCTTGTTGCCATGGTTATTGTTTCAGCCTATTTTTCTGCCTCAGAAACTAGCATGATGACAATCAACCGATATCGCTTACGTCATTTAGCTAAGCAAGGAAGCCATCCCGCACGCAGGGTTGAATCTCTGCTGCGTCATCCGGATAGACTTATTAGCCTTATCCTTATCGGTAATAATCTTGTCAATATCCTAGCTTCCTCCCTGGCTACTATTGTTGGTATGCGACTCTATGGTGATGTCGGTGTTGCCATTGCAACAGGGGTACTCACGTTTATTATTCTCATTTTTTCAGAAGTAATGCCAAAGACCATCGCAGCCCTTTACCCTGAAAAGGTAGCCTTCCCAAGTAGCTTTCTGTTACGCCCCTTAGAAAAAATTATGCTGCCTCTTGTTTGGGCATTTAATCGGATCAGTTTACTGTTTATGCGTTGTTTGGGTATCAAAACCGCTAATATCCGCAATGATGCAGTCAGCAAAGATGAGCTACGCACAATTGTAAATGAATCAAACACCAACCTATCACGCCGCAATCAGGACATGTTGATCTCAATATTAGATCTTGAGAAAGTCACCGTTGGTGACATTATGATCCCTCGTAATGAAATTGTCGGTATTGATATTAACGATGACTGGAAATCCGTTATCAGGCAACTAACACACTCTCCACATGGACGTATTGTGTTATACCGAGATTCCCTCGATGATGCTATCGGTATGCTCCGGGTGCGTGAAGCCTATCGGCTGATGATGGAGAAAAAGGAATTTACAAAAAGAAATTTGATCAAAGCCGCAGATAAAATCTACTTCATCCCCGTTAGCACACCATTAAATATCCAACTTATTAATTTCCAACGTAATAAACAGAAGGCTGGCCTGATCGTTGATGAATATGGCGATATTCAAGGGCTAGTGACTGTTGAGGATATTTTGGAAGAAATTGTTGGCGATTTTACCACTTCTATGTCCCCGACTTTGGCAGAAGAAGTCCTTCCGCAAAGTGACGGCACTGTGCTGGTTGATGGTACGGCCAATATCCGTGAATTAAATAAGGCCTTCGGTTGGGCGCTTCCTGAAGATGGCCCAAGGACAATGAATGGAATGATCCTGGAAGAATTAGGTGAAATTCCTGAATTTAACGCTCAAGTGCAGATCAATGATTACAATTTCGAGGTTCTTGCAGTACACGATAATGTTATCAAGCAGGTTCGTGTAGCACCAATGAACAAAAGTACAGGGCAAAGCATAAAATCGAGTAAATAACCCAACTATCATAATGCACTAATACCTAACCCTATTTTCCTAATGTATAACGAAAGGTTAAGTAATAGAATAACCATATATTTATAGTGGAGAACATACAGATTTAACCCAAATTCTACTTAAACAGAATTTGGGTTAAATTCTATTTTTAAAATTCATGTTACAAGATATCACAATGAAATCGCTTTCTTCTATTATTATCATCCTCATTGATCATCATCTTAACCTCCAATTTTTCTATATTTGGACTCTCAAATAATTCTTGATTAGATTTTAAATAATTAAATTCTGAGAATGTGATTGGATAGTAAGAATAACCTATATCAGAATAAGATTTATTGATGTCATAAGCCCCTACATTCCCCAATATGTTAATTTGGTTATATTGCCTACCCTTATCTAAATAATTTGTAACAAATTTCACTCCCTTAATGGGTGAATTTAATTTATTTAATTCCACATGAAGCCAATCCAATGCTGATTTACATGACTTTCTCATAAAAGCATGTAAAAAAGAATGAGTAATTATTCTATTGATACTGTTACTGGGGTAAACATGAATATTACTTTCAATTTCCACCAATAAATTGAAACCATCTATACCAATCCAACTTCAAATTGCAGTTTGCAAACCAATGGAAGTGCTTATATCTCCCCGCTGCGCGGGGAGATATAAGACGCATCTTGAAAGGCGACTGGTATATATCGTTTTTCTCTATAAAATTGAATAAAAAATCAAGGAGTTGGTTAATATTGTCCTAAACAGGTTCATCGTAATGTGTTGAAAAAGAGAGGGGAGTAATTTATGGCTAATTCACTGATCAGGAAATAAATATGCTAATACGCCTATCAAAAAAGAACACCAATACAGGGCTAGCAGAATAAGCTAGCCCTTCAATCACATAAAGCGGATCTAAACTTGAAGTTCTACCAGTTTTTCCTCAGGCAATGCCAATTCATCGTTATAATTGACACGAACACCAGAATCAAGGATACGCTGAGCAATATCTTGAGCTTCTTTCAATGAGTGCATTTCATAAGTACCGCACTGATAAATGTTCAATTCTGGGATCTGGCTCTGATCCTGAACTTTCAGCACATCTTCCATTGCCGCTTTCCAGGCCTCAGCCACTCTCAATTCTTCCGGAACACCAATCAAGCTCATATAAAAACCCGTTCGGCAACCCATGGGGGAGATGTCAATGATTTCAACACCATCACCATTCAAATGATTACGCATAAAACCCGCAAACAAATGCTCAAGTGTGTGAATACCTCTTTCTGGCATCACTGCTTTATTAGGAGCACAGAAACGTAAATCAAATACTGTGATAGTATCGCCGTGAGGCGTTTTCATTGTCTTGGCAACTCTAACAGCAGGTGCTGCCATACGAGTATGGTCAACTGTAAAACTATCCAACAAAGGCATAATACTACCTCCCAAGGTATTAGATTTTTTACAAAGATTTTTTCAGATAGATGAAACCTTTTCATTTGCGGCTGGTCATAAGATATGAAGACGCGCAAAATTGTTATCATCCCTATTCTCTAAGATATCTTATTTGGCCACCATTGTGGCCTTTTCTTTTTCAACTCCCTGCATGAAGTTTTAAATATTCTTCAAAACTCATGTTATCTTGCTGCTCAAGGCTATGCTGACGCGATACAGAATCTTCACGCTCAATAGAAAAATTTTCATCAGTCAAAATTGAATAATGCTCTTCAATCAAGTCGCTATGGTACTGGTATGCTAACTCTACCCCAAAACCAACTATCCCCTGGGATTTCATCTTGTCCAGAACACGCGCTGAAAACGTGAGTGATGGATCTTCAAACATGCTAACCAGTTCTTTACAGACTGATTGATATTGAGATCCTGAACAAGCATCCAAGACTTCAGCAACTCGCTCTAAGTCCCTGAATAATTTCTGTCCCACGACGTTAAGCGGTTGTTGTTCAATCCCACAACCAAAACCAATAGACAACCCAGGCTTGCGCCCTTCTAAGATAACTTTATTCCAATTTCCACGACAACACGCAAGCTCTTCACTTCCCATTTCAGGAGCATCCGCCAGAGCACACCATATCAAGAATAAGTCAAGAAAACGAATTTGTGTCTCATCAACCCCAATAGAAGAAAAAGGATTGATATCCAAAGAGCGCACTTCAATATACTCGATACCCCCTCTCAATAAGGCATCTGAAGGTGATTCCCCCTCTTCCGTGACTCGTTTTGGACGTATTGGCGCGTACAACTCATTTTCAATTTGAAGAACATTAGTATTGAGCTGTAGGTATTTATCTTCTCTTTTAATACCGATTTCCGCAAATTCTTCAGATGGCTTATGGATTGCTTTCTTAAGCCCCTCTATATAAGTATGAAGGTTATTAAAAGTAATATTCAGATCACTTTGTGATTTATTGGTATACCCCAGATCACTCATCCTCAATGAAGTGGCATAAGGCAGGTAACAAGTCCCTCTTTCTGTTTTCTCAAAAGATAATGCGGTATTTCGCCCACGTAAGAATGAAGAACAAATTGCCGGTGATGCACCAAATAAATAGGGGATCACCCAGCCAAAGCGGTAATAATTGCGGATCAAACGAAGGTAGCCATCTGAAATTTGCTCTTTTCCTGTTTCGGCATCATTAATACCTAGCCATGCTTGCCAGAAACTCATTGGCAAAGAAAAGTTATAATGCACACCAGAAATTGTTTGCATTAATGCGCCATAACGGCTTTTTAATCCTTCGCGGTATAAGGTCTTAAAACGACCCAAGTTCGATGTGCCATACTGAGCTAAAGTGATATTTTCTTCTTCGTCGATAAAACATGGCATACTCAGAGGCCACATTTTTTCATTGTCCAGATTCCGTGCAGTATAGATATGCAAATCTTTCAGGAAAGCAATAGTTCTATCTATATCGTTGTCAACAGGGGTAATAAACTCCAATAGAGATTCAGCAAAATCAGTTGTAATCCATTTATGCGTTAAAGAAGCACCAAGTGATTTTGGATGCTCCGTCTTAGCTAAATGACCGTCTGGAGTAACACGCAATGTTTCACGTTCAATGCCACGACAAATACCATTTAGTACAGTAGGGTTTGCCTCTAACCATGACAATGCTTTTGATACATCCGGGATCAATTTGTCCTCCCGTGGAGTTTAAAAGATGATTACTAAGAGTTTACTTTATATGAAACAAGCCAAGTTGTCGCTGATTACATAGAGATGGCAACGCACTACCGATTAAATTATAAACAAAAATAATAAATCAAATGTTACGTTTAAATAGAAATAAAAAAAGAAAACCCCTGCCTTAATAAGGCAGGGGTTTTAAACTGGTGCATCCAGGAGGATTCGAACCTCCGACCGCTCGGTTCGTAGCCGAGTACTCTATCCAGCTGAGCTATGGATGCATTGTCGATTTTCTTTTTCGCCCAGGCACTACAGATTGCCTGACCGTATGAAATTTTGATCCCTAAAAAATCGGGAAATCCAAAATGGTGCATCCAGGAGGATTCGAACCTCCGACCGCTCGGTTCGTAGCCGAGTACTCTATCCAGCTGAGCTATGGATGCATTGTCGATTTTCTATTTCTGCCCAGGCGCTACTGATTGCCTGACTTTATAGAATTGAGATCCCCAAAAAATCGGGAAATCTAAAATGGTGCATCCAGGAGGATTCGAACCTCCGACCGCTCGGTTCGTAGCCGAGTACTCTATCCAGCTGAGCTATGGATGCATTGTCGGTTTTCTATTTCTGTTCAGGCGCTAATGATTGCCTAACTGTTCAGAATTGAGATACCTAAAAAATCGCGGCGTTTAAAATGGTGCATCCAGGAGGATTCGAACCTCCGACCGCTCGGTTCGTAGCCGAGTACTCTATCCAGCTGAGCTATGGATGCATTATTTAATGGCGGTGAGGGAGGGATTCGAACCCTCGATGCAGCTCTTAACCACATACTCCCTTAGCAGGGGAGCGCCTTCAGCCTCTCGGCCACCTCACCATTTTTAAAACCTGCGACTTAGAAGTTTTCACTTCTTAACTTTTAGAATCTTTACTTCTGACATTTACTCAGAAGCTTTTCTTCAAGCTCTTCGTCGCTGCGATGGCGCACATATTACTTTCCCTGCCTGATAAGTCAAACAATTTTTCGCAACTTTTTTCTATTTGGATACTTAACACGCAGAATGCTTGGTTTAGCATCTAAAGGACTGTTTTATCAACAATGAAATTGTCTAAGAACCGTCAAAATTTACGAAAATGATTATTCACTTCTATAGACTCATGAACGATGCTTTTTCGACAGATAGAAAATAAAAAGGCATGAGAAAATAGCATTAAGGTATCAAAAAGCGATAAGAGTGATAGTTTTACAAAAAATGGGGAGGAAGGAAGAAGTGAAAGGAAGCAGAGTAGCGCCCAAGTCTTAAAAAAGCGTGGACGCCATTCTTGAATTAAAAAGTTGTAGGCTGAGACTTCTCCGCCTGAATCCGTTGATAAATTTCTTCACGGTGAACAGAAACTTCTTTGGGCGCATTTACACCAATGCGAACTTGGTTGCCTTTAACTCCCAGTACTGTGACTGTTACCTCATCGCCTATCATGAGTGTTTCACCAACTCGACGAGTCAGAATAAGCATTCTTTGCTCCTTGAAAATTTAAAAGAGTCGGGTCTCTAGGTTTCCCCGCTATTATCCATCAAACACCGTGAAAACGTAAAGCAATGATATCTACTTAAAGTATAAGCAGTTTTGAACACATTTCCTATATCTATAGGATAGCTAAAATATAAGTATGTGCCCAACATTTCAACAATTTCACAACAAAAAATATCCGGCACCATAAAAAACGCTTTCATGGTGCCGCGGTTGTCACGGCAATACCAACTATAACCGCAATGTTACCCACTCTTCTACACTAGCCAATGCGGAAGGAAGAGCTGCGACATCAGTTCCGCCAGCCTGAGCCAGATCAGGACGTCCTCCTCCTTTACCTCCAACCTGTTGGGCAACAAAAGAGATTAAATCGCCTGCTTTTATTCTAGCAGTCAAATCCTTCGTTATACCAACAATTAGGCTGACTTTATCACCAGTCACGGTAGAAAGCACAATAATTGCTGATCCTAACTGATTTTTGAGATCATCAACCATCGTTCTGAGCATTTTCGGTTCTATATCACCTAATTGTGTCACCAGTAGACGAACGCCCTGAATTTCCTTGGCTTGATTCGCCAAAGAGGAACTTTCTTGAGCTGCTTGCTGAGATTTCAACTGTTGCAACTCTTTTTCCAGTTGTTTCGTTCTGTCCAATGTCGCTTTCACTTTTTCATCCAGGTTACTGATGTCACCTTTCACCAGATGAGCAATGTTTTGCAGTAAATCAGCCTGCTGGTAGATAGAATTTAACGCAGTTTGACCCGTAATGGCTTCAATACGGCGAATTCCGGCTGCTGTACCTGATTCACTGGATATACGGAACAACCCGATATCACCTGTGCGACTCGCATGAGTACCACCGCATAGCTCGGTAGAGAAGCTTCCCATGCTAAGTACACGTACCTTTTCATCATACTTCTCACCAAACAATGCCATAGCACCTTTGGCTTTTGCTTCTTCCAGCTCCATTAATTCTGTAACAATCGGTGAATTTTTGCGAATCTCTTCATTCACCAAATTCTCGACTTGACGGATCTGTTCTGGCTTCATGGCCTCAAAATGAGAGAAGTCAAAGCGCAGATATTTATCATTGACCAAAGAACCCTTCTGGGCAACGTGTTCTCCCAAAATTTGACGTAATGCCGCGTGTAACAAATGGGTTGCCGAATGGTTTAAACGGATGGCGTCTCTGCGTACCACATCAATTTCAGCATTAACGGTATGATTGACGCTCAAACGACCACTTGCCAATTTACCAATGTGACCAACTGCCTGAGCATATTTTTGTGTATCAATAACTTCAAATATACCATTATCGTTCAACAAGTTACCTGTATCACCAACTTGTCCACCTGATTCAGCATAGAAAGCAGTTTTATCAAGTATAACAATCGCTTCTTCACCAGCTTGAATTTGTTCAACAGCCTGACCATTGCGGAAGATAGCGATAATAGTCGCTTGCTGTGAATGATGTTCATATCCACAAAAATCACTGCGTCCATCAACTTTGATCAATTCATTGTAGTCTGTACCAAAGCCGCTGGATTCACGTGCACGACGGCGTTGGTTTTCCATCGCAGTATCAAAACCCGTTTCATCAACTTTGATATTACGTTCGCGACAAACATCCGCAGTTAAATCAATAGGGAAACCATAGGTATCATACAAACGGAAAGCGATCTCACCATCAAGCGTATCACCCGATAACGTCGCCAGCTCTTCATCCAGGAGCTGCAAACCACGTTCCAAAGTACGGGCGAACTGTTCTTCTTCGGTTTTTAATACCTGCTCAACCAAAGCCTGCTGCTGTTTTAGTTCTTCACCAGCCGCACCCATAAATTTGATCAGTGGTGCAACTAGTTTGTAGAAGAAGGCCTCTTTTGCCCCTAACATGTTGCCATGACGAACAGCACGGCGAATAATACGACGAAGCACATATCCACGGTTTTCATTGGATGGAATAACACCATCACAAATCAAGAACGCACATGCACGGATATGATCTGCAACAACACGCAGAGATTTGTTGGTAAAATCGGTTGTGCCTGTCACTTCTGCAACCGAAGCAATTAGGCTTTGGAATAGGTCAATCTCGTAGTTGGAGTTAACGTGTTGCAAAACGGCTGTGATACGTTCCAGTCCCATGCCGGTATCAACTGAAGGTTTTGGCAACGGTTCCATCGTACCATCGGCATGACGGTTGAATTGCATGAAAACGATGTTCCAAATTTCAATATATCTGTCACCATCTTCTTCCGGGCTGCCTGGAGGGCCACCCCAAATATGTTCACCGTGGTCGTAGAAAATTTCCGTACACGGGCCACATGGTCCAGTATCTCCCATCTGCCAGAAATTATCTGACGCATAGGGAGCCCCTTTGTTATCACCGATACGAATGATCCTTTCTGCTGGAACGCCGACTTCTTTATGCCAAATATCATAAGCCTCATCGTCTGTCTCATAGACAGTAACCCACAGTTTTTCTTTTGGCAGACTAAACCACGCTTCGCTGGTCAGCAACTCCCATGCGTATTTAATTGCGTCTTGTTTAAAATAGTCACCAAAACTGAAGTTACCCAACATTTCGAAGAAAGTGTGGTGACGGGCTGTATAACCCACATTTTCTAAATCGTTATGCTTACCACCAGCACGAACACAGCGCTGAGCCGTTGTTGCTCTAGAATAAGTTCTATTATCCAATCCTAGAAAGACATCTTTGAACTGGTTCATCCCTGCATTGGTGAACAACAATGTTGGATCATTGGTTGGCACCAACGAACTACTTGGTACTATCTGGTGCCCTTTAGTATGAAAAAAGTCAAGAAACGCTTGACGGATCTCAGCGGTGCTTTTGCTCATAATTGTCCCGAAATCAAGCTGAAAAAACAGATTTATGAATGGCTGAGGTGGTATACCACACCACCATTTCAACTCACGAATAAATAAAGTAGGGTTAAGATAGAGCGTCTTCCATAAGAAGTAAAATCCCATGTAAATCCATTCGCTTTTCAGCATTGTAATTCGTCCAAAGATTTTCTGAAAGTCTGTTCGTTACACCTGTTTCAATATGCCTATTTCAAGGATGTTTATTTATTCCATTAAAACAAAAACCACACCTGATGTGGGTGTGGTTTTTAAAATCAAACTGGATCTGTATTACGACTGAATATAGAAGCTGAATGAAAAGTCATTAAAACTCTTCGTGCTTCACTTCTTCGCCGTTATCTTCAAGATCTGTCACGTAATCCGTTGCAGCGCTACTAAACTCCCCTGTATTATTCAACAGTAAGTCACGTAGTTTCTTATCCAATTCGGATGCAAGTTCTGGGTGTTCTTTCAGATACATAGTGGCATTGGCTTTACCTTGCCCAATTTTTTCACCATTGTAGCTATACCATGCGCCTGCTTTTTCCACCATTTTGTGTTTAACGCCCAGATCGACCAACTCACCAAAAGTGTTAATACCTTCACCATAGAGGATTTGGAACTCGGCCTGTTTAAATGGCGCAGCCACTTTGTTTTTGACCACTTTCACGCGTGTTTCGCTACCAACCACTTCTTCGCCATTTTTCACCGAACCCGTACGGCGAATATCCAAACGGACAGATGCATAGAATTTCAGTGCATTACCACCGGTGGTCGTTTCAGGGTTACCAAACATCACGCCAATTTTCATGCGGATCTGGTTGATGAAGATCAACAGGGTATTTGAGTTTTTCAAATTTCCTGCCAACTTACGCATCGCCTGGCTCATCATACGAGCAGCCAGCCCCATATGGGAGTCGCCAATTTCACCTTCAATTTCTGCTTTTGGTGTCAATGCGGCAACAGAGTCAACAATAATCACGTCAACAGCACCAGAACGTGACAAGGCGTCACAAATTTCCAATGCCTGTTCACCCGTATCAGGCTGAGAACACAACAGATTATCAATATCTACACCCAGTTTTTTCGCATAAACCGGATCAAGAGCATGTTCGGCATCAATAAAAGCACACGTTCTGCCTTCACGCTGGGCGGCGGCAATGACTTGCAACGTCAGTGTGGTCTTACCGGAAGATTCTGGTCCATATATTTCAACAATACGGCCCATTGGCAAACCACCCGCTCCCAATGCAATATCCAGTGACAGGGAACCGGTCGAGATGGTTTCAACATCCATTGAACGGTTCTCACCCAAACGCATGATAGAACCTTTACCAAATTGTTTCTCAATCTGGCCCAGTGCTGCTGCTAGTGCTTTTTGTTTGTTTTCATCGTTAGCCATTGTTTACTCCTTCGCAAGCAATGAAGGGGCTGCCCCACTGCTGATAAACTGTTTTTGATACCAAAGTGCCATATGATTATACTGTATAATCATACAGCATCAAGCTAATTTTTTATGATTTCATCCAACAACGTTTTTAAAGAAAAAATGACGGCTTGTAAGCGCACAGCATTGCGATCGCCTGAAAAATATTGGCGATATGTCACTGTCTGGATGTTGTTATCAACGTAAAAAGCAAACCCAACCCAAACTGTGCCCGTCGGTTTTTCCTCACTTCCCCCCTCCGGCCCGGCAATGCCACTGACAGCAACAGAAACATCTGCCTTAGCAGCGATTAGCGCTCCTGCGGCCATCTCTTTGATGGCCTGCTCACTTACCGCACCAAATTGCGCCAATGATTCAGGCGAAACGCCCAGCATGTCCTGTTTAGCCTCATTACTGTAAGTAACGAAACCCCGATTAAAATAGGCCGAACTTCCCGCAATATCGGTGATCACTTTAGCTATCCAGCCTCCTGTGCAAGACTCTGCACAGGTCACGGATAATTTTTTCTGTTTTAATCTTTTTCCAAGTTCAATACTAAGCTGATTCAGGATTTTTTCATCCATAACAGGCCTTCAATTCTATAAGAAATTAATTTTTCCGAAGCAGATCCCAAATCCACAGCCCCCCAATTGCCAAAGAGAGCGAGATACCAAACCCCATGCCAACAGCAACGACCGAAACCCCCGACATGACAGAGAGCGAATACAGACCGAGCATGACCAGCATAGCACTGTTTTCACCCAAGTTTTGTACAGCAACCGCTTTACCTGCTCCCATCGCATGCTTGCCATGTTCTTGCAATAGTGCATTTAATGGAACGACAAAAAGCCCGCCAAATACCCCAAGGATGATCAGAATTAGGTAGGAAAATAGTATGGATTGCTGAGTGGCAAACAGAATAACCATGAATCCAATTAAGATCCCCGCAGGCATACAGAGACGAACCGTTTTCAATGTGATAAATCGCGCAGCCAAACCTGCTCCAACAATGATACCGATCGCAACGATTGCATTCATCAATGTCGGGGTCGTATTGCCATCAATTCCCAGCACCACAGGAACCCATGCAACTAACAGGAAGCGCAGCGTGATACCCGCACCCCAAAATAGGCTGGTGCCCACCAGTGAAAAACGCGTTTCCTGATCACGCCAAAGTGAAGCACAAACCGCTATAAAATCCACCAACATGCTTTTGGGCTTCCAGCCCTTGCCTTCACGTGCCGCAGCCAGACGAGGTATATAGAAATTAGCGATGACGGCGACACCATACAGTAAGGCACAAAGCCCTAATGCCAGTACCAGATTCACATCAGAAAGGAAACCGCCAGCAACGGAGCCAATCAGGATAGCGGCAATAGTAGAGGCTTCCATCATGCCATTGGCTTTTACCAAACGCCCACCATCGGTCAACTCACCCAAAATCCCATACTTAGCGGGAGAATAAGCGGCAGCCCCAATACCGACTAAGGTATATCCGAGAAAAGGGTTCATATCGATACAAATGCTGATAGCCCCAAGCAATTTAATACCATTAGAAAAGAGCATGACACGCCCTTTTGCAAACCGATCAGCAACTTGCCCCACAAACGGGGCAAGTATGATATAAGTCAGGACAAAAACAACTTGCAGGATCGGCCAACTCCATTCGGGATAAGACTCTGCCTTCAATTGGGCCAGGATGGCAAAAAATAGCGCATTGTCAGCAAATGCGGAGAGAAATTGTGACAACAATACGGCTTTCATTCCGCGGTTTAGTAACGGTTGTGTCTCGACAGTGACATCCATTTCTTTACTCCTGTTCAGCCATTCTTCTGAGTGTGACAAAATCCGGTTTGCCGCTACCAAGCAAAGGCAGTTGCTTCATATAACGAATGTCTCGTGGAACCGACAACTCAGGCATGCCCCATTCACGAGCCACGCCCAACATGGCATTTCGATTTAGATTCACATCTGTTGTGAACAATACCAGCGCTTCGCCTTTGCTTTGGTCACTTCTGGCGGTAGCCGCATGCAGTGCATCCGTAGAAATAGAGGAGGCTATTTGTTCTACCGCTTCAAGGGAAACCATCTCCCCCGCAAGTTTGGCAAACCGTTTTACCCGTCCTTTGATCGTACAGAATCCTTCTTCACAAATAGAGACAATATCTCCGGTATCGTACCAGCCGGCTTGATTATTCCCTTCTGAGTTTTCGGCAGATGGGGGTTCCAAACAATCTGGCGCTTCAACCCGCAGATAGCCTTTCATGATATTTGGCCCACGTAGCTGTAAGCGTCCCCCTTCTTCAATGCCTGGCACCGGCAACAAACGGGCTTCTATGCCCGGTAAGATCCGGCCAACGGTTCCTGTTTTTGCTGACATCGGTACATTGATTGCCACTACCGGCGCACACTCCGTGACCCCATAACCTTCCAGAATACGGATACCAAATTTATCCTGCCAGACACGTTGGGTGTTTTCCGATAGTTTTTCTGCCCCAGATACCACATAGCGCAGGCGGGAAAAATCATAAGGATGGGCAAAACGTGCATAATTGCCCAAGAAAGTTGAAGTTCCGAACAAAACGGTACAATTATTGTCATAAACCAGTTCAGGCACGACACGATAATGTAGTGGATTTGGATAAAGGAATACGCGACTGCCTGTCATTAACGGCGTCAATAACCCCACTGTCAGGCCAAAGGCATGAAACAGCGGTAAGCAAGACATAAAGCGATCCAACGGGGTAAAATCAGCCACCGTTTTTATTTGCTCAACGTTTGCCAATAGGCTGGTATGGCTGTGAACAACACCTTTTGGTGCACCTTCTGAGCCTGATGTAAACAGAATTAATGCATCATCATCCGGTTGTTGCGAAGCCAAAATGGCTTTGGCAGGGAAAATCACATGCCACAATATCCAAAACTTATCTTCCCGCGTAATCGCCTCTTTTAAATCTTCGAGATAGACCCAATTGGCTTCAGTTACCTGTTCTGGCAAATGAGTCAATTGCCCTTTTTCCAGGAATTGGCGGGATGTTACGATCGTTTTGATGGTTGCTGCTTGCATAGCATTCTTAATGCCGCTGCTTCCTGCTGTATAGTTCAAAAGCGCCGGCACGCGCCCTTTTAACGAAGCGCCATAGATGGCCGCCGCCATCACCGTCGCATTTGGCAATAGCAAACCAATTCGTTCACCTTCTTGTGTAAAACGCCCTAAGATCCGACTCATACCTAATATTTTTTTCAGTAATGAGTGATAGCTATCTTCTTTAAAGTTCACATCTTCAATGCAAGGCTTGAAACGGCCAAAGCGTTTTTGCGCAGTAAGGTAAGCGCTGAACAATGTCTCCTTTGGACGTGTTTGCATTCTCACTTCCATCATGATGGCGTGGAGGTGTTCTCCTGCTAAACGGCGGCGAGTTGTTGAATCAGGGGCATCTGGCATGGGCAGATCGACGGCAGGTAAAATCTTGAGCGTGATTTTGGGGAACCAATGCAATTTCATGATCCCTTTTAACCGGCCAAAAATCGTTTGTTCTGCCCCATCAATTCGGATTGGCACGACTTTTGCCCCCGATTTTGCGGCAATAAACGCGGCACCATCATAAATTTTCATCAGGGAGCCAGTCACCGTGATCCTTCCTTCGGGGAAAATCACAATCGGGCGCCCTTTATCCACTTCTTTAACCAATGTCCTAACGGCCATTGGGTTGGTAGGATCGAGAGGCACAAGATCTGCATAAGGCTTAATAAATCTGAGAAAACGGCGAGCCGAAATATTGGAATAGACAGCAAATACAGGCTTTATCGGCAGGAACAATCCTATTAAAAGACCATCCAGAAACGAAATATGATTGGGCGTAATAATGCATTTAGGATGTTGTAATTGTTTGGTATCACCTTCGATTGTCACCCTAAAGAGCACACGAACAAGTAATCGAATAAAATTTAAGAGCATATCCATATCTCAAATATAATTAATAAAATTAAAGTGAGTAAACAGAATGATACTATAAGTTGTACCGGCAATTTGTTATATAAAATTTCCCTGCCAGTGAGAAAATAAACCTAAACCTCCTTGATATATCAAATTGGTCTGTTTTTCTGGTTTAAAACGTAAGATTTAACGCGAAATACGATATCTTCTGTTGCGAGGTTGGCATCAACAATAAAACTGGCGCACTCGCGGTATAACGGCTCCCTTTCAACCAATACTTCTTCCATTTCTTCTATGATGGATTTCCCTGTCAGGCTAGGGCGCTGTGAATTCTCTGGATTGAGGGATAATCGCTTGCCCAAAACTTCGGCGGATGCCTGTAAATAAATCACAATGCCATTTTGTTGCATATACTGGCGATTCTCCAGTGACAACACCATTCCCCCACCGGTTGAAATGACACGTTCACTCTGGCTAACCGCTTTCAACGTTTGGCTTTCTAATTGTCTGAAATGTTCCCAGCCATATTGTTCAACAAGATCAGCTATCGTCATTTTGCTAATAGCCTGGATACTTTCATCGGTGTCAATAAATTTATACGATAGCGCGTCAGACAGCAACTTACCTATTGTCGTCTTCCCTGCTCCTCGTGCACCTACGATGAATAGCGTTTGTTTCATTTCGTTGTTTTCCTGAAGGATATAAGTTTAAGTCTGAAATATAAAGTATAGTAACTAAATATTTACACTCGTGTAAAAAGGTATTTTTGATGGATCAAAAAGTCACACTTAATCTTAAGTGTGACCTGACATAGTTCAACAAAACGCTAATTAAGTCGTATATAGTCAACTGCGCGGCAAATAATCACCATAACCAATCCACTTATACGTTGTCAGTGCATCAAGCCCCATTGGGCCTCTGGAGTGCAATTTCTGGGTACTGACAGCCACTTCAGCTCCCAAGCCAAATTGTCCGCCATCCGTAAAACGCGTGCTGGCATTCACATATACCGCGGCCGAATCCACAAGGCGCACAAAGTCATCAGCTTGCTGCAAAGACGCTGTCAGGATCGCATCGGAATGGGCTGTGCCATAAGTACGAATGTGCTCAATCGCCCGATCGATATCACTGACAATCTCCACATTCATATCCAAAGATAACCATTCATCGCAGTAATCTTCTTCTGTCACTTCGAGTACCGTTGCAGGGCCATCTTTCAGCCATGCCATGGCTGCCCGGCTGGCGTGCAATGTCACCCCTTGCTCTTTCATTTTGCGACTCAAAACGGGCAGAAAATCGGCGGCTATTTTTTCATGTACTAATAATGTTTCCAGTGAATTACAGGCGCTTGGACGCTGGACTTTCGCATTAATAATGATTTCCAGCGCTTTTTCAACATTAACGGTTTCATCCACAAAGGTATGGCAAACACCGATACCGCCAGTAATCACGGGAATCGTCGATTGTTCCCGGCACAATTTATGTAACCCCGCCCCGCCCCTAGGGATCAACATATCGACATAACGATCCATTTTCAGCAACTCAGCCACCAGCTCACGATCAGGTTTATTGATAGCCTGAACCGCCGCAGCCGGCAAACCAGTTTGTTCCAATGCCTGCTGGATAACGTTAACCATCGCTTGGTTTGTATGGTGAGTCTCTTTGCCACCACGCAGTATCACCGCATTGCCGGTTTTCAGGCATAACGAGGCCACATCAATCGTCACATTGGGGCGAGCTTCATAAATCACGCCAATCACGCCTAAAGGAACCCGGCGACGGCTTAATCGTAATCCGTTATCCAATAATTGCCCATCGATGACTTGCCCCACAGGATCAGCCAAGCGGCAGACCTGGCGGACATCATTGGCAATCGCGTTCAACCGTGCTGGTGTCAGCAATAACCGATCGAGTAGCGCTTCATTCATCCCCTGTTCGCGGGCTTGCTGCATGTCTTGCTGGTTGGCATCCAGGATCACGGCCATTTCTGCCTCTAGCAAATCAGCAATGTGATTCAATGCCTGGTTTTTCTGGTTAGTGCTTAACTGCGCCAACTGCCACGATGCCGCTTTGGCGGCTTTTCCCATCTGCTCTAGCATGGTAAATCCTTAACTCACGATCAATTCATTAAATTACGATCAAATCGTCACGGTGGACCGCAACAGCGCCATATTCATAGCCCAATATCTGGCTAATTTGCTGTGAATGATGGCCTGCGATCAGACGTAAAGCATCACTGTTATAACGGCACACGCCATGAGCCAAATCTTTGCCCGATAAGCTACGAATACAAATGACTTCACCACGGGAAAAATCACCTTTAACGTTTTTGATCCCCTTTGGTAACAACGAACTGCCTTTCCCTACAATGGCCGCTTCTGCCCCCTGATCGACAATGATTTCCCCCGCCGGAGGTGCCCCAAAGATCCAACGCTTGCGGTTTTCCATTGGACTGGCCAGACCATGAAAACGTGTCCCAACCGATTTTCCTGCCATGACATCGGCAATAACATCCGGCCTATTACCCGCGGCAACAATGACATCAATGCCAGCACGCCCAGCCACACCTGCCGCCTGAAGTTTGGTTGCCATTCCGCCTGTCCCCAATCCCGAAATACTGTCCCCGGCCATCATTTTCAGCTCATCACTGATATCATGCACTTCAGGGATCAATTTTGCGTCTGGGTTACTGCGCGGATCGGCGGTATAAAGCCCTTCGATGTCGGTCAGAAGCAACAATTTATCTGCGCTGCCCAAAATAGCCGCCAGCGCAGAGAGATTATCATTGTCGCCCACTTTAATCTCGGCGGTTGCAACGGCATCATTTTCATTAATGATGGGAACAATGTGATTATCAAGCAAAGCCTGAAGCGTATCTCTGGCATTCAGGAAGCGTTCACGATCTTCCAAATCTGCACGAGTCAGGAGCATTTGCCCAACATGAATGCCATAAATAGAGAAAAGCTGCTCCCACAATTGGATCAGACGGCTTTGCCCAACGGCGGCCAGCAATTGTTTTGATGCAATCGTCGCCGGAAGATCAGGATAGCCTAAATGCTCACGACCAGCGGCAATTGCACCAGAAGTGACAATAATAATGCGGTGGCCTTTTTCATGCTGTTGAGCACATTGACGAACCAGTTCCACGATGTGGGCACGATTCAAACGACGAGAGCCACCAGTCAATACACTCGTCCCCAGTTTCACAACCAATGTTTGGCTGCCATTCATCATATTTCTGCCATTACAATTAATTTGAAAAAAAATGGTGTTCAGTTTTAACAGGAGAGAGGCGTTATGCCAACTGACATAACGCAAAATTTAACAAAAGCAGGTTAAAAACAGGATCATGCCATCACTTGCGTTTGAAGGGGGACAGTATTCTCTGATGGGATCAAGGTCAGTTTCAGTGCCTCAAAAGCGCCAACCAAACGTTTGTGGAATGCCTGTAAGGTTGATTCAAGGTGCTCAAGATCGGCCTTTTTTTTGATCCCCATGGCACGCCACTCGCCATGTTTGTCAAATAAGCCTATCTGATAATGATAAACAAAGCCTTGCTCCTGCTCTTCCAACTCTAACCACCATCCCCAAAATTCACGTTTTTCTGGTGCCACTTTTGCACTGACACAAACGGCTAAACAGTCAAAGAAAAAATAACCATTTTGGCACTTTAATTCACGTACATACGGCCCTAATGCAGAAAAACTCTTCAACAACCTATTTTTAGAATAACTTGCAGGTAAAGTCATACAAAGGTCTCCTTATATACAGGACACCTTTGTATCAAACGATTAAAAAATATCAAGTAATAAATTTTGTTTTATAAAACTTTATCTTTCAACCATACACTTATTTCGTGTAATGCCTTATTGAAACCACTATAAACCGCGGTAGCAGGAATAGCCCGCAATGAACCGTCCATGGACGACATGGCAATCAGTTTCGAGTCTTTCCTTGGGCTGAAAATATCATCTTCCCAATACACCGAAAACATAGGCACAGCGCAACGACGCCCCAATAGCCCTTGTTTTTTTAATGAGTAACAATTCAGCTCTGAACGCAATCTCTTTTCATCAACGTGATAGATACCCAAGCGACTGGCCAATACGTCAATATACATTGACGGAATTTTCTGCTGTAATTTTTCATCATGCAGTAATTCATGAACTATTGGGCCGAGTACCGATACTCCCTTAATCAGTTTGGGTTCCAGATAAGCAAGCCGAACCGCGATATTTGCACCAAAACGAAAACCAAATACTCCAACACGGGTATGATCAATCCACGGCACGCGATTTAGCTGTTGTAAAACTTGTTGATGAAGTGCGCATGTATCCTGCGTTAAAGTAAATTTGGCGGAATAACCAACAGAAGGCATATCCACCGTCAACATGGCAAAACCAAGAGGTAAGAAGTATTCACGGAATAACCGCCAGCAATCACTTTGGACATTATCAAGGCTGGCGCAAACTAATATCGTCGGACAAGGTCCCTGTACATGGGTAGGTAGGTGCAATAACCCGGTTACGCTTTTGCCCCCGTCCAACTGAAACTCCAGTTTTCTTAATTCATACTCATCAGAAAAACGCGCTGCATTTTCATAGGCTTTATTCGCCAGCGCAATGGCCTGATCTGCCAGTTCATCACCGCGTAAATGAGGATAAGCCGCGATGCTGTATAGTGTTGCCGCCTTTAACCAATATGCACCGGCTTTTTCTGTATCCTCAGTATGCAATGCTTGCTGCTGCCAGTGCATTGCCTGTTGGGACCACTCAAATGCCCAGTTTCCTTTGCGATAGCCGACCACAGTATCCAACAAATGTTCGCTACTGCGTTCGGCATCTGTGACGGCAATCCGACTGAGGACATCCTGAATTTCAAGCGGATTGACTCCCCTCCAGATCCAAGCGAGCCAATGGATCATGCGATACCAACGCTCGCGGCGCTCCCCACCAAGCATACTATCACTGGCAGTGATAGATTGTGGGCGAATATATTTCACCAGTGTCGAGGTTTCACGATGTTTAACCCGAGGCTTAAACAACGATTCTGAAAGGTTTTTTTTCGTCATAACAAAAGAAAAATTTTACCGTTTATCGCAAACAGGTGGAACAAACATGACACCCATATCCCAAGGCTGCTCAATCCATGTATTTTGGGGAATATCAATAACATAATCATCTACAAGGGGGCGGCCGGCGGGTTTGGCAAAAATCGTCACAAAGTGGGCTTTCGGATACATTTCACGGATTGCCTGAGCCGTGCCTCCGGTATCAACCAGATCATCAACAACAATGAACCCTTCACCGTCACCTTCCGCTTTTTTCAATATGTTCAACTCGCGCTGATTATCATGATCATAGCTGGAAATGCAGACAGTATCGACATGGCGAATGCCCAATTCACGAGCCAGTAACGCTCCCGGAACAAGACCACCACGGCTAACGGCAATAATGCCTTTCCACTGTTCTACAGGGAGTAAACGTTGCGCCAATTGACGGGCATGTATTTGCAACATATCCCACGTTACAACATATTTTTCACTCATAAAATTAGATCCTGGAAACTAAAGAATATTTCAGAAAAGCGTTTTTTGCGGAAAAAAGGTTGCGCGAGATTATAGTGACTTGAACCGACAAAAACCAGTAAAAACAAGGTAAGCCCCCATTCTCACTGCCCACGGCTGGCAATAAAATGATATTCTCCAGCATAGCAGGGATATCAGATAACAAAAACGCCCTAACTACCCTTTCTTCTCATCAAGATACCGTTACAGGAGATCCGCCGTGTCCGAATTATCAACACTCTCCCCGCAACCCTTGTGGGATATTTTTGCCCAAATCTGTTCCATCCCCCATCCTTCCTATCATGAAGAAGCGCTCGTATCCCATATCATTGAGTGGGCAAAAAGCAAAGAGTTCCATGCAGAACGGGATGAAGTGGGCAACATTTTGATCAGAAAGCCAGCCTCAAAAGGCATGGAAAATCGCCAAGCCGTTGTCCTTCAAGCACACCTTGATATGGTTCCACAAAAAAATAACGATACCCAACACGACTTCACCAAAGATCCTATCCGCCCCTATATCGACGGCGATTGGATTACGGCTGAGGGTACAACGTTGGGCGCTGATAACGGGATTGGCATGGCTTCCGCTCTGGCGGTATTAGCGGACGAAACCGTTAAGCACGGCCCACTGGAAGTTTTACTGACCATGACTGAAGAAGCCGGAATGGATGGCGCATTCGGCCTGAAACCCAACTGGCTACAAGCCGATATTCTGATCAATACCGATTCAGAAGAAGAAGGCGAAATTTATATGGGATGTGCGGGTGGCATTGATTTTTCCACCCTCTTGCAACTGTCCCGTGAAGCTCTGCCCGCTAACTATAAAACGCTGCAACTGACTCTTAAGGGATTAAAAGGGGGTCACTCAGGGGGCGATATTCATCTGGGATTGGGGAACGCCAACAAATTACTGGCGCGTTTCCTGGCTGCATATGCAAATGAATTGGAACTGAAATTAATTCATTTGCAAGGTGGAACTCTGCGCAATGCCATTCCCCGTGAAGGCTCTACCGTGATTGCGGTGCCTGCCGATAAAGTTGAAAAACTGTATCAATTGACCGAGGGCTATCTGGAAACATTAAAAAACGAATACGCCGTCGTTGAAAATAACCTCACTCTTTTGTTGGATGAAACCGATACCTCATCACAAGCGTTAACAACGGATTGCCAGACGCGCTTCATCGCCATGCTCAATAGCATGCCTAATGGCGTTATTCGTATGAGCGATGTTGCCAAAGGGGTTGTAGAAACCTCGCTGAACGTAGGCGTTGTGACAATGAATGAAGAAAAAGCGGAAATTGTTTGCTTGATCCGTTCACTGATCGAAAGTGGCAAAGATTATGTTGCTGGGATGCTGCATTCCCTGGCAAAACTTGCTGGGGCAGAAACGGTGGCAAGTGGTAGCTATCCGGGCTGGCAACCGGATGCCAATTCTCCCATCATGCATTTAGTCCGTGAAACTTATCATCAACTCTTCGACAAGACGCCAAATATCATGGTGATCCATGCCGGTTTAGAGTGTGGCCTATTTAAAAAACCGTATCCTGATATGGACATGGTTTCTATCGGCCCAACCATTCGAGGCGCTCACTCCCCTGATGAGAAAGTTCACATTAAGAGTGTCGGTCAATATTGGCAACTCCTCACTGCAATTCTAAAAGCTATTCCAGTGAAAAAATAACCGAATCTCCCCTGCCATCTGTTCGTGGGGGAGATTTCGCGCTTTGCAGTTTACCACTCCAATAAAAGCTGGCGTTCCAGTTGTGGGTTTTGTAATGTCACATGTAGCCCAACTAGCCTGACTCCTCGCCCTCCCCTGCGTGTTTCCCAGGCCTGTTTTGCGACCTGAATCAGATCGCGTTTATCCAATATAGGGTGGAGATGTTCCTGTGTCGTCAATTGGAAATCATCGAATTTTAATTTGATACCTTGACGGGCAATACGGAGATCAGGTTTGACTTTTTCTAGCCGTTTTCTCAGCTCAGGATAAAGTTTTTCAATCAGTTCAACACACTCATGCCATTCATGGATATCCTGTGCCAACGTTTTTTCCACCCCAACAGATTTACGCAAGCGCTCTGGCGTGATTTGCCGTTCGTCAATGCCGTGGCTACGTTCCCAAAGCGTCAAACCGAACTTACCTAACCGTTTTATTAAGGCCAGCTTATCGTAATGTTGCACATCAAAGCAGGTTTCTAACCCCATGTCCGACAGACGCTTAGCCGTGACTTTTCCGACCCCAGGAATTTTGCGTAATACCAGAGAATTCACAAAAGTTTCAACCTGTTCAGGGGAGATGACATATTGTCCATTGGGTTTATTGATATCAGAGGCTATCTTGGCTAAAAACCTGACTGGTGCCACCCCCGCAGAGGCCGTTAACTGCAACTCATCAAAAATGACCTGACGAATTTCTTGAGCAATCAATGTGGCAGAGCCGTGACAATAATGGCAATCCGTCACATCCAGATAGGCTTCATCGAAAGAAAGCGGTTCAATCAATTCAGTGTAACGGGAAAAAATTTGGCGGAGATGTTGGGACACTGCTTTATAATGCGCCATTCTGCCAGGGATAACTTTCAATTGAGGGCAAAGTTTTAATGCCATGGCAGTGGACATCGCACTATGCACCCCGAAACGGCGGGCGGGATAATTTGCGGTACAAATAACCCCCCTTCGATCAGCACTTCCCCCAACAGCAATGGGAATATTGCGCAGTGATGGATTATCCCGCATTTCAATGGCGGCAAAAAAGCAGTCCATATCAATATGAATAATTTTGCGCATCCGATCTCTCCCAGGCTAAATTACTGTATAAATATACAGAAAGAGATCTGGAAACTCTAGTGAATTTTTCAGTAAAACTTCTTCGAATTCACCTTCAACGCGCTGCGATAGGGTTATAGACAAGCCCATTATTTTACATGGAATTCGTCATCGGTGAGAAAAATAATTTCCATATTGAAATCATTTTATTGCAGCGTTATAGCTCTTATGATATGAGAAAAATGACATTAAAAATAAAAACCATTAATTAATAATTGGTTATACTATATATTTATTCATGAAAAATGAACTAGAATTCAGTTTTGAATGGTATTTTTTAGCGACATAAAGAAATTAATTTCAAAATAGAAATCATTTTTCTGTGGTGTTATAGTCTTCATCATATGTTTATATTATGGGATGAATAACAGTGAAAAAATCAGAAAATATACTAACTAATCGTTACTTAGATCAGGGCGTTTCACCTGACCAAAAAAGTGAACTCGGATTCAAGCTGGTTCTGATCCTGGGCATGTTGAGTGCTATTGGCGCTCTTTCAACCGACATGTACCTCCCTTTGTTCCCCGCCATGTCACACGCACTCGCCACAACTCAGGCGGGTATTCAATTGAGTTTAACCTCATTTATGGCGGGTCTCGCGATTGGGCAATTAATCATTGGTCCTTGGTCGGATGTCATTGGCAGGAGAAAACTTCTGTTAGGCGGCATGATCTTGCTGACTGTGGCATCAGTTGCCTGTTCATTCTCTTCAAATATTGAGATGTTAATCATTAGCCGCTTTTTTCAAGGTGCTGGTGGAGCCTCAGGCATCGTCCTAACACGAGCCATTGTTTCCGACCTCAGTTTTGGTAATAAAACCGCCTACTATTTCAACCTGATGCTGGCAATACAAGGTGCGGCACCGATCATTGCGCCATTGATGGGCGGCGTTGCCGCTTATTTCCCGTGGCCGATTGTATTTGTCTTTATGGCAGTGACTTCACTGATCATTACCATCTTAACGTTCATTTATGTGCCGGAAAGTTTGCCGAGCCAATCCGCATCGGGTAGGAGTAAGGGCAGTTTGGTTAAGCCATTTTTAAAACTGTTTAAAAACAGAGCCTATGTGGGATATACATTCGTATTCTCCTCCACTTTTGGGGCACTGTTTGCCTATATTTCAGCATCCCCTTTTATCTACCAGTCCATGTTTAAATTCACCCCCGGATTTTTTTCCATTGTGTTTGCGATTAATGCCGGAATTATGATGTTCAGCAGCATACTGAGTGCCCGGTGGGTTGAGAAGATCGGAGCCAAAGCGCTGGTCATCATTGGTGTTGTAACCACCTTTGTCTTATCTTGTCTGCTACTGGTTGTAAACTACCTCACCATCTATCAGCTTGAGTTAACAACAGTAATTTTCATGCTGCTTATGTTTACGATGGCGTTAATTTTTGGCAATGCTGCGAGTTTAGCACTAACAGCCGTTCCTGATGTCAGAGGGGCTGGCTCTGCTGTCCTCGGTGCTCTTCAGTTTGGTGTGGCTTCTTTGACCGCATTTTTAACCGGTCTTGGCAAATCTGTGTCTTTGTTTCCTATATCTGTTGTATTAATCGGATGTGGGATTGTTACCCTATTATCCCTGATGTTAGTCCGTGTAAGGAGATAAATGAAATGAGAAGTCATGAACAAAACACGATTGAAATTCGGGGTGCGAAGCAAAATAATCTTAAAGGAATTGATTTACATATTCCTAAGAATGTCATCACTGTGTTCACCGGTGTTTCTGGTTCAGGTAAAAGCTCTCTTGTATTCGGTACAATTGCCGCGGAATCCCAAAGACAACTCAATGATACTTTCCCGCCTTATATCCGGCATCGGCTGCCGTACTATGGCCGGCCTGATGTCGATGAGATAAATAACCTTACCACCGCCATTATTATTAACCAAAAACGGATTGGGGAAAATGTACGCTCAACGGTGGGGACGGCATCAGATATTTACACTTTGTTGCGCCTGCTGTTTTCCCGGATCGGTAAACCCTTTGTTGGGTATTCCAACGTCTTCTCCTTCAACCACCCATCAGGTATGTGTCCCAATTGTCAAGGGCTGGGCATTGCCAGTACGATAGATGTCAAAAAACTTCTGCATGAAGACAAGTCTCTGAATGAAGGGGCAATTGCCTATCCCTCATTTGCGCCAGGAACCTGGCGGTGGCGCCGGTATGTACATTCTGGTTTATTTGATAATAATAAGAAAATCGCTGATTACTCGGCAGAAGAACGCCAGCTTTTACTTTACGCGGATAATATCGCGCCGGCGGCGCCATCACCCGACTGGCCTAAATCAGCTCGATTTGAAGGGATCATTCCCAGATTCACGCGCAGTTATCTTGTGAAAGACCATAAAGAGTACAAAAGTGAAGAATTTCAGGATATTGTTTCAATGAAACAGTGTTCCGTCTGCCATGGACAAAGGCTTAACAAACAGATCCTGTCATGCTTAATTCAGGGCAAAAGTATCGGCGATTGTGTCGATATGCCGATTATAGAACTGAGCCAGTTTATAACTACACTGTCTGATCCGTCAGTGAGCACGCTCATTGATGCCTTAAAAGAACGTTTAACATCAATGTGCTCTGTCGGTTTAGGGTATCTAAATCTTAACCGCTCAACGACGACATTATCCGGTGGAGAGTCACAACGATTAAAAATGGTGCGGCACTTAGGCAGCAGTCTCACCGGGATGACGTATATCATTGATGAACCCAGCACCGGGTTACATCCGGCCGATATTGCCAAACTTAATACACTGATCCAGCAATTACGTGACAAGGGCAACACTATCTTGATGGTCGAACATGACCTGGATGTCATTAAAATCGCAGATCATGTCATTGATTTAGGTCCCTGCGCAGGCGATAACGGTGGGACGATTACTTATCAGGGCGATCTGAATGGGTTACGCGCTTCGGAAACCTTAACAGGAAAATACCTGTCCCAAACAACCCGCCTTAATCGAAATCCCAAAAAACCGCTTGGATATATCCCTGTCAGGAACGCAACACTGCATAATCTGAAAGATATCTCTATCGATATCCCACTGGGAATCATGCTTACTGTCAGTGGCGTAGCCGGCTCCGGAAAAAGTTCCTTAATTATGGGAGAGGTTGTCCCTCAATGTACCAATGCTGTTGTTATCGACCAAAAACCCATCCATACCTCGAAACGCTCGCATATTGCATCGTGGAGCGGTGTTTTTGATCACATCCGGGAGCGCTTTGCGCTGGCTAATGATGTGGATAAATCGTGGTTTTCGCCAAATGCGAAGGGAGGATGTCCTGAGTGTAAAGGGTTAGGCGTGATTGAAACCGATTTGGCTTTTATGGATTCGATATCTTTGCCTTGTGAAGCGTGTCAGGGGCAAAAATTCAATCAAAAAGCCTTAAATTATAAATATAAAGGAAAAACGATTGTTGATCTCATGAATATGAGTATTACCCAAGCGGCAAACTTTTTTGCGGGAGACCCCCAGATCCAGCCCACATTAGAGAATATTCGGCATGTCGGGTTAGGTTATATGCGCCTCGGTGAATCGCTTGATCACTTGTCCGGCGGGGAGTGCCAAAGACTGAAACTGGCATCTTATCTTAACAATAAAGGTGACGTATATGTCTTTGACGAACCGACAACCGGGCTTCATCCTTCTGATGTGGCGGTACTTATTAGGTTGTTTCGCCGCCTTGTCGAACAGGGAAACTCTGTCGTGATCATTGAACACAATATAGAAGTGATTGCAGAAGCGGACTGGATTATTGATTTAGGTGAAGGCGCAGGGACGGAGGGTGGCCGGGTGATGTTCAACGGCACACCACAAGCCATGTTTGAAGAGGGTAACTCATTAACCGCTGATTATTTGCGTCAGCATGTCACTAAATAAAACCAGCAAAAATAAAGAGCCAAATTAGTTAAGCGGGACAATCAAGTGTATTCTTCAACAGGTTACATCGGTTGTCCCAACAAGATTCTACGATATGTTATTCCATAACATATTAATTTTTACAATACTTTATCTGCATATCCCATAGCGTTATCAATCATCCAATGATAAATGGGAAATGCATCCGTCGTTAAAAAAGATTCGTTATGAAACTGTATTGATGCCACATTATTAGATTTCAATGCAATAATTTCGTGATTACCTAATCGTTCAAGGTAAACCAATCGATTGTATTTTGGTGTAAACCAATGTGGTAATTTGTGCATCGCGGCAAAACTATTATAAAACCCGACATGACTGGTTATCTGTTCAATGGCTATTTTATATTGCGTTCCTTGCCGTGTTTTCGGAAGCCGTTTGATGGGCAAACCAAATTCAGCACAAATGAGTTGATGCCCCAAACAGGTTCCAATTAGTGGTAGATTCTGTTTTAAACGATTTGTAATCAGCGATCGTCCCATTGCCATCTTGTCATGACTTACAGCATTTGGATCGCCGGGTCCCGGACCAATAAACAGAATATCTGTTTTACCTGAATCCATTAATTGCGGCAAACACGCACCAGACTCAGACCATGAAACGATCGTCACATGATAGCCAATATAACGTAACTGGCAGGCAATCATCTCCGTAAATGAGTCTTCCATATCAATAAGCGTAATGGAGGGAAGAAAATGGGGCGCCGAGACTCTTTTTTGAGAATTTCCTAACCAGAAAGACGAAACTTTATGATTACGCTGCTGTAATATCGCAGTGATATTACTCAACATATGTTCAGGTAATTGGGCATTATTGGTTAAATTAATGTCCTTTTTCTCATCAAAAAAAGAACTCATTAAACCACTCAATTTTGCCTTGGTCTCTTCAGCTTCATTTTCCGGCGTTGAATCATGAACAATTGTTGCCCCTGAAGTCAATCGGAAATGCCCGCTTTTTGTAATATCAGCCGCTCGGATTAATATAGTGGAATCCAGATAGCGTTGGTTATTCTTAACACCAATCATTCCGATAACACCACTGTAATAACCACGACCACGGTTTTCCCTACGCTTAATGACCTGAGACGCATTTTGTACCGGGCTTCCGGTAACGGTTGGTGCAAACAAGGACTCTTTCAGGATAGTTTGAATAGTCTGTGATGTTGAACCTCGGATAAAATATTCCGTATGTGCAACCTGAGACATCATCTTTAATTGAGGTCCAATCACCGTAATATCACTGTCACATATACGACTCATCATTTTCAGTTCTTCATCAACGACCATAAAGAGTTCATTCTGTTCCTTTTGGTCGTTAACAAAGTGGTACAAAGCCTGTTCTATCTCTTTTTCTGGATATTTTAACGTGCCACTTATTGGGTTCATGGAAACATCTTTACCGTCCACCAGGATATGTTGCTCCGGGCTGCTACCGACAAAATAGCGGTCGCCGGTATAAACAACCCATGTCCAATAAGAGCCACATTCGTTTATCAGTAATTGATTAAATAGAGAGAGCACATCTTCCAGTGAAAAGTCTTCAATATCGCCTTCCAGACTTCTGGATATAACAAAATTACTGCCTTCGCCGGCACTAATTTCATCGTTGATCACCTGTTCCACTATCAGGCTGTAAGCCTTGTCTGTGATATCGAAATGTATATTAGCTGCTTTTATTGGCTTACCACTCTTAATAAATCCCCAGTTATTTATTTGATAACGAACTTGTTTTTCGATATTCATCACAATAACAGGTTCGTTGTCGTTATGGCATGCGAATCCCTTTTCAGCAATCTGATTGAATGGAATGATAATTAATTGAGAAGCGCTCAGTTCTTCAGGCGATGTTATATCCACTGTACCGACACGGCCTGATTTCAGTGAAAGAGTGGGTTCCAGTGAAACGGGTGCTAGCGCTGAAAGTGAACGGCTGTATTTTATTTCCCCCTCAAGTAATAAAAAAGAGTCTTTAGCATCGGATAATGGGCGATAAATACATGCAAAAGGTTTATTCGCCTTCACTAAATGGCTAAAGAGATTATTCGCATCCTCTGATTGCAACTCTCCCTGTGGTAATTCGTTCAACAACATCATTCCCCCTTAAAATCTGTCTTATCAGGTTTTTTGATCTCCCTGACGTATTATGTTCTCAGATTTGTAATGACTTGCTCCGTCGACGCCACTACAGCACAGATTTCTGCTGCCATCCTCAACGCCAGATGGTGTTTTTCCTCTGAAAAATCCGCCACCGCATCGGATACAAAGAAGGTTTCGATATCATGTGAATAAGCATCAATCGCGGTCGTCAGACAGCCTATATGAGCATATACCCCACAAATGATCAGTTGATCACGGTTCAAATCCCTTAAACGGTGTAGCAGATTAGATTTAAAGAATGCACTGTAACGCCACTTAGGCGCTGTCGTCATGAAATTTTCAACCAAAGAACAAGGCAACGGATTTGCACTGCGGCAAGAAAAGACGCGCTATTTTTGGCATAGCGTGTGGCTA
>NZ_NJCX01000008.1:0-54866 GCF_002632875.1 Xenorhabdus kozodoii | reverse complement strand
TGGCGGCGGTGTGCGGGTGTACTCATGGTTAATCGACTCTTATGATGGAATGATAAGGCATTATCATCGCACAAATTTTTCATGACGACACTATCTAGTCAGTACGATTTCATTTTTACTGGGTGTCAGGAGTGGAATAATTTCCCGATGTTCATCTATTGCTTTCATACCGTCGCCCCATATGCTTTTTAATAATCCGCGTTGTTCTGGGGTCATACTGCCGGGCTGAGCGGTATAAAAAACGGGAATATTCAAATTTCTGGCAACACTCAATAGCAGGCAAATGTTGCCAGTGACACCTTTTATCGGGCTTGTTTCAGCTTCAAAAAAATCTACAAAGTATTTTTGCATGTCATGGATCAACAAGGCTGCGCGATGCCGATCAGGGAGCCAATTTGCTGTAGATTTAGGTAAATCAGCATATTTAGGCAATGGGTACGGTAATATCTTTTCCATATTGTGTCTCTTGCTTGCTATGCACTAACAGCTACCTAATGCAGCACCACCATCCACCAGCAAAGTCGACAACGTCGTTTGGCTGGATTCTTCACTGAGGTAGAAACAAACCGCTGCGGCAATTTCGTCTGATGTGGCAATCTTGCGAAGTGGGATACCAATGCGAAATTGCTCTGGATTACCGTACAATGTGTGGTTTTTATCGTCTTCATTTTCCCACATACCGCGCAGCATAGATGTGTCTGTTGAGCCAGGTGCAACGACATTGCACCGAATTCCGAATGGCGCGACTTCTAATCCCAGTGCATATGTAAAGGCTTGGGCTGCCGCTTTTGAGGCACAATATGCGGCCATCATTGCTCTGGGTACTCGTGCGGCATTTGAAGCAACAGTCACGATGCTGCCTTTTTTCTGTTCCCTCATATCACTGGCTGCGGCTTTACTGACATTGAATACCCCCGTTGCATTAACAGCAAAGATATTGCGCCATGCATCGATATCGGTGTTTTCCACCGAAGCATGGTGTAATACCCCCGCGCCATTCACCAAATAGCCAACGGGGCCGAGTTGATTTTTGATTGCAAGAAATGCGCTGCCAACTTGTTGAGGTTCGGCAACGTCCACGGGAAAACCGATAATAGGTTGAGAATACTCATCGCTCAGTTTGTCCACCAGAGATTGCAACGCATCGGCTTGCCTATCAATAAGGGCTAAAGTTATTCCCTCCACTGCCAGTCGTCTGGCGATGGCTTCACCGATACCACCACATGCGCCGGTAACCACTGCAACATATTTTTTGTCAAATTTCATCATGCCTCCTGATTCATTGCCCATTGTTTAATAAGTTCAATTGTCTGTATTTTGTTCAATCGTGGGTCGCATAGGATGTTTGATAATTCGGGTTCTTCAGGTTGAAAACCGCAACCAAAACACTCAGCGATATCTTCAGCCGTTGTTTCTAAATGAATACCGGCACAGCAAGCGTGACGTTCGGCTAACTGGATTTGAAAATGAGTCACTTCATCCACCATCTCTGCAAAAATTCGTTGTTTATTTCCATTCGCTGTTTTTGTTGTATTGCCATGCATGGGATCACACATCCAAAGCACGGGGATACCTGTCTCCAATACAGCATCAATAAGAGGACTGAGTTTATGGATATGTTTATGACCAAAACGGGAGATAAATGTCAGTCGTCCGGGGATTTTTTTGGGGTTGAGTTTTTTGCATAATGCAGTGATTAAATCAGGGGAGACTTTATCGCTGATTTTACAGGCTACGGGGTTATCTACATTCGATAACATCTCAACGTGAGGGCTATTTAAATCCAGGGTACGAATGCCAATCCAAGGCCAATGGGTACTCCCAAGGTATCTCCGCCCATCAGACGTGGTTCTCAACTGAGAATATTCGTAGTCCAACAATAAGGCTTCATGGCTTGTCCAGACCTGTAAATTCATATCGGGTCTGCTTCGAATATAATCGTCAATCGTAGTCAGGGTCTGTGAAGCGGCGTGATAACTGAATAACATCCGTCTGGGATCATTGATTCTGGCATCCTGAACCGGTTCCGGGCTATTTACGCAATCGCCTCGCCACACAGGTAACATCGTATTCCCGTATTTTTCAGTTGCATTAGAGCGCGGTTTTGCATATTGGCCGGCTATGCGGCCAACTGTGATCACAGGCTTATTCAGCAAAGTAGAAAAAATGTCTGATAGGTTATGTAAAAAATCAATTTTTGGAATAACCGATTGTTGATCACATTCGATAATCCGTTCGGCGCAATCACCAACTTGAATTATGACCGCTTCATGTAACCAAACTTTTTCCAATTTATTATAAAGATGTGTCAATTCTTCATAGTTAATTAATGGTGGTAATTTCAATAACTCTTTTTTTATGGTGGATAATGTTGCCGAGTCGTTCCAAATAGGTTGCTGCCAAGAAGAATCAAGAGTTTCTAATGTGGCCATCTGACTAATACTCCACGTTTAATTAAGAGTGAATTCATAATTCACAATCGAAAACACATTACCTATTAATAAGCAAGGCAGTCGTATAAGCTTTTTTAAAAAGGTAGAATAAATACGAAATTCTGTTGTATTTAAGTTAAAATGATAAATTCTGACATCAAATTAAACATGACTCTATATAAATAGATAATCATCATTCGCATGGCATTAATCATCCATAACTTACCTGCACTTTGTCAATCACCTTAATAGGGTTATTTTACAAAATAAATTCAATGCATTGTTTATAAAGGATTTAAATTTAAACTCAGATGAAAAAATAAACAAATACTTTCCTTTTAGAAATTATTTGACTGATTTTAGGATTGCGTTGTAGACTTTGTTTTATCAGTATCCTAGGCAATAGAAATAAATAAAAATGAGCGCACCTTGATCAAGATCATTTTTCCAATACCTATTAAACATGTTATTTAATATTTATTACCCTGCCTTATAATAAATATAATGAGGTCTTCTGCATGATTGAAAAACAACTTGAGCAGTTGCATACCATACCAAATGCTTTGAGTGAAATAGTCAGTAAACACTCAAATAAAACTGCGTTAATATTTAATTCAGAAACATTATCATATCGTGAGCTTTGGGAGAAATCAGCTCAGATAGCATTTGTTTTACAAAAAATGAAAGTAAAAAAAGGAGATAAAGTCGCAATTAAAATAACTCGCAGCCTTGAATTATATTTGGTGATGATAGCGGTAATTCGACTGGGTGCTATTATTGTTCCGTTAAACAATACGTTTAACAATAACAATCCAGAACAGTATATAGCAGATTGCACCAAGGCTGCTGATATCAGTTTATTGATTTCAAATGTTGATAATAATATAACAAAATTAAAAACAAAGGGTTCACAAATACATTATCCCGTTATCGCAGTAGAAAACCTGATTTCTCAAGCTCGCGATTTGGATCACATACCAACAAAATTTGAAACCATAACCGAAACGTTAGTGGCGACAGACCCGGTGATGATATTGTTGACGTCAGGCTCAACCGGTAAACCCAAGAGTGTGATTATCCGTCATTGTGGGTTAACCCGCCTTGCAATCCCCATCAGTCAGTTAGGTAATACAGACCGTGACCGTTATTTACAACTTGCAGAACCCTCATTTGCTGCAAGCGCCAATGAAATTTGGCTAAGCCTTCTGACCGGCGCCACACTTGTTGTTTATCCCAAAGATGTTCCTGATTTGGCCGAAATCGATAACATCATTAGCCATCAGCATATTTCTATTCTTGCCTTGTCCGGCGGGCTGTTCCGATTATTTGTCGAAGTTTCTCCTGAGACGTTACATAAACCTGATAGTGTCATCGTTTCAGGTGATTTTGTTAACCCCAGACTGTTTTCAATGGCGGCCAAAGCAGGTAAGGGACGTATATTCAATGGCATGGGATGTACGGAGAACTCAGCTCTCGCTTCTGCTTATCAGGTGCTACCCGATGAAATACTTGATGCTGATTCGCCAGTTCCTGTCGGCTACCCGTTACCTCTCGTCAATATGGTCGTACTGGATGATAATTCAGAACTTTGTGCGCCGGATGTACCGGGGGAACTTTGTATCAGTGGCGCTGGGCTTGCGGAAGGATATTCAGACCCTGAATTAACCGCTGAGCGTTTTGTCTGGCTGGATCTTAATGGTCATCATGCGCGTTATTACCGCACTAATGACCAAGCTAAAAAAGATAAATCCGGCAATATTACCCTACTGGGACGCAATAACCACATGTGTAAAATTCGTGGCTTCAGGGTCGAAATCACGGGAGTGGAGCATACACTACGCTCACACCCTCAGATAGACGATGCCATTGTAATAATAGAACAAACGGATAATGAGTCCCTGTTACATGCCTGTTATCTGAGTCAATCAGGTTCGCTATCCAACACGCATCTTCGCGAATTTATGAGTTCAAGGTTGCCGTCATACATGGTTCCAGAACGGTTCACACAGGTTAATTCTTTGCCGATGAATAAAAATGGGAAACGCGACCGAAACCAAATGGCTCAACTGATTACTGATGGGATGCACAAACAACGAGATGACAACATAACATCAAAAATTCTCTCAATATGGGAAGGGATCACGGGTCACAAGCACCTTGACCCAGCGACTTCGTTTTGGGAACAGGGGATAAATTCCCTTCACCTCATCAAATTAGCCTCTCTTATCAGTAAAACACTCGATATTCATGTTTCATCTGCCGATGTGTTTTCAGTGGATAGTGTCGAAAAATTAGCAGCTCAGTTAGAGAAAAACGGCTTGGAGAAAAAAAATGGGCAATGAATCATTGAACCAAGTAGCAAAGGATACTTTGGATAACAGAACATCCTTACCCAGCACACAAGGCCAAAAAGGCTTATGGTTACTTGATCAGGTATTGAGCCAACCCGAAAGCTACAACATTCCCTTACTGATAGAAATAGGCACTCAGTTAGATCACCGTTTGCTGGAAAAAGCAGTCACTCAATTTGTTGAATTCACGCCGGTTTTACGTACTCACTTTACATTTAATCAAGATCAGCTTTATCAAGTCATCGAACCACCTGCCCACATTCATATTACACACAAAACTATCACTGAGGGGGCTCACCCAGAAGAAGTGATTCAACAAATGGCGTCAAAACACTATGATTTGGCAAAAGGGCCATTATTTGATATTTGTCTGATAACCGGAGAATTAGCACAGTGTTGGTTGGCGTGTTGTTTTCATCATATTATCGTTGATGCACCGTCAGTGACTATTGTTATAAAGAATATTCTCGAATGCTATGCCCATTTGGTTGAAAACCGAGAATTTCATTATCTGAAAACGAGTGCAGATTATCTGGCGTTCACCCAATGGCAGAAAGCGCAATTAACCAAACCTGAAATTTCCACCATGAAAGACTATTGGAAGGAGGTGCTTACTCCGTACCCTTCTACAATCGATCTCCCAACTGATTACCCCAGAAAGGCGTGCAAAGGAACCAAAGCAGGTTATTGTCATTTGACACTCAGCCATGATGACGCATTGAAAATATCCAGCCAGGCAAAAAATCTTGCCATGACCCCTTTCATGTATATGACCATGTGCTGGCAGTTTTTGCTGTATCGTTTATCTGGTCAAAAAGATATCACCATTGGTATCCCTTTTGCTCTACGGGATAACCGTGAATTTGAAGAAACTGTGGGATATTTGGTAAATACGTTACCATTTCGATCTCATTTAGATTTAAAGAGTACCGTGAAGCAGTTTGCAGTATCCGTTCGTAACCGCTTTATTCAGGCACATTTTAATAAGCAATTACCGTTTACGGACATGGTTGCAGATACAGGCCAGAACTTTGGCTTAGATAACCCTGTTTTTCAAACATTACTTGTAAATCTTAATACCATCAATGATGCATTGAAGGATTTCCCTTACTCAATAAACGTCACTGAACAGTATATTCAATCCGCTAAGTATGATTTAACCCTATTTGTCGAAACGGGTACATCTCATCATTTGATCATGGAATTTAATGCTGAACTATTTAAAGACAGCACCATTCAATATTGGCTGGAGCTATATAGGCAAACAGCTTTATGTATGGGGGGATGGAGTGAAAAGACGTTAAGTGAAATTGAAATACTCACGCAAGATGAACAGCTATCCCTAGTCAATCGCTCAAGTACCCCATTCGCTGATATGAACACTCAATGCGTTATTGGTGAAATAGAGCAATATGCAAAAATTCACCCGGACAATATTGCATTAATAACACGTCATGGTCACTTGACTTATGGATGGTTAAATCACCGAGCCAATCAGATAGCTGAATTCATGCACAGAAGTTATGCTATCAGGGCGGGTTCACGAGTCGGTTTATTGCTAAGCCGGAACGAAGAGACTATTGCCGCTTTACTGGCCGTGTTGAAAACAGGCTCATCCTATGTTCCCATTGACCCGAATTATCCGCAGGAGCGTATTGAATATATGCTCCGGGACGCAGCAGTAGATTGTATCGTAACCACCCGCGAGTTTGCCACAACACTACCTGCGACCATCCATACAATCGTGTTGGATGAAACCGTATTTAAACAAGATGTTAGCTGGCAATCAGTGCAACGAAAGCCAGAAGATGAGTTATATGTCATTTACACTTCCGGTTCAACAGGACAACCCAAAGGGGTTCGTTTACTGAATAAAACACTGTCCAATCTTCTTACATGGCAAAAAGAGATCACTATTTGTGGTGAAGGTGATTGCACACTCCATTATATGTCTTTGTCTTTCGATGTTTCTGTACAGGAAATCTTCGGCACTTTATGTACGGGCGGAAAGTTATATATTGCCGATGAAGAGGAACGTAAAGACCTGCATCATTTGCAAGATGTCATTGAGTTAAACAAGGTTCGTCGAGCCTATTTTCCTTATGTGGCACTTCAACATTTAGCGCAATTGACCGTCACAAATAAAGCCCCGCTGTCAATGCTTGATGAAGTCTACTCAACAGGCGAACAGTTGGTTCTCACTGCTGACATTAAACATATGTTTAATGCCAACCGAAGACTGATTAATCTTTATGGCCCTTCAGAAAGCCATGTTTGTTCTGCTTATGTCATGCCGACAGAGGTATCTTCGTGGGGAGACAGTGCATCGATAGGGTATCCACTCCCCGGATTTACAATGCTTGTATTAGATGAACACCGGCGTATGGTTCCAGCGGGTGTTGCCGGCGAACTTTGGATTGTCAGTGATTTTATTTCCCCCGGTTACCACAACAAAGATCATGAAACTCAAGCACGGTTTTTAAGTGAAAACTGGCCAGGTGCATTGAGCCAACATGCGTATAAATCTGGCGATCTCATCAAACTCAACACCAATGGCTCATTGACATACCTTGGTCGCTTGGATAATCAGTTAAAAATCCGAGGATTTCGCATTGAACCATCAGAAATAGAAGCCGTTATCAATTCATGGGATGAAGTGAAAGTCTGTGCGGTTATTGGGAAAGAAATATCAGCGGGTAACAAAATTCTGGTGGCTTTCATCATCGCCACGGTGCCATTAGAACGCGTTGAACTGTTAACTCGATTACGTAGCAACCTACCGGATTATATGATCCCAAATGAGTTCGTATTTTTGTCCGAACTTCCCAATACCCCAAGTGGTAAGATTGACCGAAAAGCACTGCATAACATTGAAATAACTAAAATATCCGATGATGTTGAAAACAATAGTATTGAAGAAATTCTGACTTCAACCGAACAAACCGTGAAATTACTCTGGCAAAAAGTTTTTCCGAACAAGGCGATTAAACCAGAAGACAATTTCTTCAATATCGGCGGGCATTCACTGTTAGCAACACAGTTAGTGTATTTACTGCGCCAACAATTTAATGTCGATTTTCCGCTAAAATTACTCTTTAGTACGCCTACCTTACGTGACATGGCAGCTTCGGTTGATACTTATCTTAATAACGACAAAAAATCAGATGATGACATAACGAGTACATTTATTAACGATGCTTTCGTCCAACATGACTGGACTTATACGCGACAATTAAATCCGTCAAGAGACGGTAAGGTATTACTCACCGGTGCTACCGGTTTTTTAGGTATCTATCTGCTTCGTGCCTTACTGCAACCACTCACAGGTAAAGTCATTTGTTTAGTCAGGGCCGCAGATAATGAGGCAGGATTGAGCCGCATAATAAAAAATGCCCATTGCTATGGTATCGAACATGACATTGATTTTTCACGCGTTGAAGTTGTGGTGGGGGATATTGCCAAGGCGAAATTTGGTTTAACTGAGGCAGAATACCAGTCATTATCAGAAAAAGTATCTAAAATATATCACGCCGCCGCTTATATTAATTTTGTTCTCCCATACAGCTCGGTTAAAGGCGCGAATGTCGAGGGTATCGTCGAAGTCATTAATTTTTGTTGTCACCATGTGCGTAAGAAACTGGAGTATATTTCGACTGTTGCCGTATTTGCACCAGACTATCCTAAACAGCCAATAACGGAAGATAGCCCTCCTGACTACCCCAATTCACTCTCTATCGGCTATACCCAAAGTAAATGGGTGGCAGAACAGTATGTACAGCAGGCCAGATATCAGGGTGTTGATATCAATATTTATCGGATAGGACGGATATCAGGTGACAGTGTTACCGGGGCATGTCAAAAAGATGATTTTTTATGGCTACAAATCAAAAGTTTTATCCAAATGGGCATTGCACCATCCCCTGAATTGCTAAGTACTGACCTATTGCCGGTCGATTTCGTCAGTCAGGCCATTGTGGCATTATCAACCGCGAATAAGCCAGATGGGCAGCAAAACTTCCATTTATTTCATCCGGAAGGCACTGATTTTGCTCCAATATATCTGGCGATCAAACAAGCAGGATATGACGTTACCACCGCTTCTGAATCAGCATGGTTAGAAAAACTCGAACAAATGGTTGTCAATGGCGATGATGTGGCTTTGGGTTCATTAATCCACCTTTTTAAAGAAAATGCTTTGAATATTGGTCATAACACCTATAACAACCAAAGCACACGCGAGGCTATTAAAGCCTTAGGTCTCGATTTTCCAGATATTAATGTAAAAACGTTCTCAAAATTAATTTCTTATTTTATGGATACAGAAATCATACAGTCATATACCCATCCAACTTCAAGTTGCCGCTAGCAACCCTATGTGAGTGTTTATATCTCCCCGCGCAGCGGAGAGATATAAGACGCATCTTGAAAGGTGACGGCTATATAAACCTGAAAGTAAGCAACATGTAAAACACTAAGGAGAACCCATGTTTAAAGTTGTGTTCGATAAATATATAGAAGCTGTTTTGGAAAAATCACCCACAAAACTTGCCGCTCTATTTTGTGACGATGGTATTCTAAAGTTACCCTTTCGTACCAGTCGCGATACAATTGAGACGCAGTCACAGATACTTGAGCATTATTCCGCAAGTTTTGGTCAAGCACCCCTGATTTTTACGGCTGTTCAGGATGTAGAACTGTACGCTACAGATAATCCTGATAATTTTATCGTTGAATATCGGTTGAATGGTAAGACATTGCCAGATAAAAAAGATTTTTATTGTTTATATGTTAACGTATTTAAATTAAACAACGGTAAAATTAAAGAATTACACGACTATGAGGATGTTCTTAACCGAGCAGCCATTTTCTCTTAATTTTGGCCGTTCTTAATTGTAAATAAGTGGATATTTACAGGCCTGTTCCATCAAGGATCATTTACATTTGTAAAGATTTATTTATGGAACAGGCGGTTAACGCGGTTTCTTATTCAAGATTTAGGTGATAAAAGAACCCACATGAAAACAGATAATCAAGATATTTATGATACTGCCGTAACACCTTTTGAAAACGCATTAAGTCGGCTTCAATGTGTGCTTGTTGCAAGAAGAACCATCACAAACCCTGAAGGTATTTCATGGGCACAATATGATACTTTACATTTACTCCGACAATATCAGCCGATGAATCCTACTGTGATGGGTGAAAAACTCGGTTTTACTCGCTCTAAAATGTCTAAGATCCTGAGATTGCTGAAAGATAAAGCACTTATTAAACAAGAAGCGGGGGAAAATGATAAACGCGAACTGATCACCAAACTCAGCCCAAAAGGGCTCATATTTTTGCAGCGAGCCGAGTCCAGCAAACATAACATGGCTGATATTGTGGCATCTAATATGTCCCAAGGTGAAATCGCCATCTTTACCGAACTTTGCCATCGCGCCGCCGATCTTTTATATGCACAAACCCCCATTCGTGAAGAAGATTGAACATTATGCAACCCACTCTTTTATATAAATTTATAACCAAAATTCGCAACGTAAAGCGAATTTTCAAGGCAATTGTTTTGTTATTTACCTCGTAATAAAAAGCCTGAGTCCAGTGAATACTGAAGTCAGGCCTGACTAACCGCTTAATAAGGTTGATTAACCATTCGGAAAAATCAATGTCTGCCCCGGCGCTTCCCGGTTTAAGTGAATAAAGTTCAGGTGCTTTTCATAGTGATCAAGAATATCACTGATGATTTGCTCTTTCGTATAATCCATCAGATCATTGCCCTGTGTGCCTTCCATGAGAAAAGTTTCCAACCGGTAATAGTGAGACTTGCCCGATCTGGCTCGATAGGTAAATCCGGGTACAGAATAACGTTGGGGCCAAATTTGGTAGATAAAATCCTGTTCATCACCTAAATCAACAATCAATTCCAGCGGGTTCAAACGCTTGTCCTCTTTGGCGGGCAGCTCATTAAACTGAACTTTCGCACCGCTCATCACCAACTCTTTAGCGACTTCCAGCATAGCCGGCCGGCACACACTATCCAGCATTCGCTGGGTGCTTTTCGTGCCAGGGAAATGCATCATACGGCTCAGACGCTGTTTCCAGTTCAATGAACCATTGTCATGGATAAGCGTGGGTGAAGAGTTGTGTAACGAACTGGCTTTGCGGAAATCTTCCACTCGCAAGGATTTATACAGCCCAGCCATCACAAAGAAGATCACAAAACTAAAAGGTAACCCCATAATAACCGTGGTATTTTGCAAGGCGGAAATGCCATCCGTCATGAGTATACCTAACGTTAATACACCGATTGCCAGCGACCAAAAGACACGCAACCAATTCGGTGCATCATTATTGATGTCACTAAGATTAGAGGTGAAATTGCCTAACACTAACGAGCCTGAATCCGCCGATGTGACATAAAACAGCAATCCGGTGATGGTGGCGACAGAAGCGCTGAACGTGAAGGCCGGATAAAGTGCCAGCAAACGATAAAAGCCTTGTTCTGGATGTTGCAGTACGGTTTCCGCCAATTGGCGATTGCCATGCAGAATTTCATACAACACACTGTTACCAAAAATCGATAACCACAGCAGGGTAAAAACAAATGGAATGATCAATGTTCCCATAACGAATTGGCGAATGGTTCTGCCACGGGAAATGCGGGCCAGGAACAATCCCACAAACGGCGACCAAGCTACCCACCATGCCCAGAAAAACAGCGTCCAGTTATTCATCCATTCCGTTGGGCGTTCAAATGCAAAACTGTTTAGCGTCATGCCCATGAAACGGCTGATATAATCCCCGACATTCTGCACTAATCCGTTAAGCAGAAATTCGGTATCACCCATAAATAAAATAAACAAAACCATGCCAAGAGCCAGCAGGACATTCAATTCGGACAAAAATCGAATGCCTTTGTTAACACCGGTCGTCACAGAGATAATGGCTATCAGCACAGACAATAATATCAAGCCTCCCTGCACTCCCAATCCTTGCGGTAACCCGAAAAGGACTTTCAGCCCATAATTCAACTGCACAACCCCAATTCCCAGCGTCGTTGCAATGCCAAAAATTGTCCCTATCACGGCCGCAATATCCACCGTATGGCCGATTGCGCCTTTAATGCGGTGACCAAAAATAGGATAAAGCGCCGAGCGGATAGTCAGAGGGAGGTTATAACGATAACTAAAATAGCCCAGTGCAATTCCCATCAGGGCATACATAGACCAGCCCGTCAGGCCATAGTGGAAGAGTGTCCACACCATCGCCTGACGAGCTGCTTCAATGGTTTCCCCCTGGCCTGTTGGTGGCTGCATATATTGCGTGACCGGCTCAGCCACCGAGAAAAACATCAAGTCAATGCCGATCCCGGCAGCAAACAGCATTGCCGCCCAACTCAGCAGACTGAATTCCGGCTTAGATTGTTCTGGACCCAATTTGATTGATCCAAAACGGGAAGAGGCAACAAAAACCACGAACACAATGTAAAGCGTTGCAGCCAGTAAATAGTACCAACCGAACGTTTTAGACACCCAATTCAGGGTATTTTTTATCCAAATACTCGTAGCTTCCGTGAAAAAAATAGTGAATAGAGAAAATACAATAATCAGTCCGGCAGAGGTGAAAAAAACGACAGAATTCAGGGTATCCTTCTGAGGATTTTTTGGACTGTCTTGGGTATTCATAGGCAGTTCCTGAAATTAATAGAAGTGAAACACATAAAATGCATAAATCGCATAACCAATTGAATTAATTATAAAATATAAAATATATTAAATAACCCACCCCCTTTATTGTAAAAACATTGTGATAAAACATATTTAATTTTGATTGAACATTCAATCAAAAAAAAGTTTAATACTGCCCGAATGATTGATCTTCTGAGCCTAAAATCATGCCAAAAATTGGAATGCAGTCGATAAGAAAACAGCAACTCATTGATGCAACATTAATCGTTGTGAATGAAGTTGGAATGCAGGAAGCCACTATTGCGCAAATAGCCAGAAAAGCGGGAGTTTCCAACGGAATTATCAGCCACTATTTCAAAGATAAAAACGGGCTATTGGAAGCTACCATGCGCTATCTGTTACATCAACTAAAAATGGCCGTCGCACGTCGATTACGTTTGCTTGACAACGCCACGCCCACACAACGGTTGAAAGCCATTGTCGAAGGGAATTTTGATCCCAGCCAGACTAACAGTGCAGCAATGAAAACCTGGTTAGCTTTCTGGGCGAGTAGTATGCATCAACCCACATTGTATCGGTTACAGCAAGTCAATGAACGCCGTTTGCACTCCAATCTTTGTGTTGAATTTAAACGTGCCATGCCACCCGCAGAAGCGAGTCTGGCTGCCCAAGGGCTTTCTGCATTGATCGACGGTATTTGGCTGCGCAGTGCATTAAGCAAGAAGCCTTTTGATATAGAAGGAACATTCAAAATTACTATCGATTATATCGAAAAGAAACTCGGATCATCCGATGTAGCCTGAACTTCTGGCATATAACCTAATGGATAGACTCTTAAGGAGGTTCTATGACCCATTTTGGATTACAAAAACTTTATATCCACGGTGCTTATGTCGATAGCGCCAATCCCGATAACACCATTTTCGATTCTATTAACCCGGCCAATGGCGAGGTTATTGCTCAATTTCAATCCGCAACCGAACAAGATGTTAATCTGGCTGTCGAAAGCGCCCATAAGGGACAGAAAATCTGGGCAGCCATGACGGCGGTGGAACGTTCGCGGATCTTACACAAGGCTGTAAATATCTTGCGTGAACGCAATGATGAACTGGCTGAATGGGAAACATTGGATAGCGGCAAACCGCTTTCTGAAACCCAACAGGTTGATATCGTCACGGGCGCCGATGTACTGGAATATTATGCTGGCTTAGTTCCAGTCCTTGAAGGCCAGCAGATCCCATTACGGGAATCTTCTTTCGTCTATACCCGTCGTGAACCCTTAGGTATTGTGGCGGGTATCGGCGCATGGAACTATCCTATTCAAATCGCCCTCTGGAAATCAGCACCGGCCCTGGCTGCCGGTAATGCCATGATTTTCAAACCCAGTGAGGTCACCTCCCTTACCGCCTTGAAATTGGCTGAAATCTATACCGAAGCCGGCTTGCCTGATGGTGTGTTCAATGTCCTGACTGGCGCAGGCCATGAAGTTGGGCATTATTTGGCCGTTCACCCTAAGATCGCCAAAATATCGTTTACCGGCGGTATCGTGACAGGCAAGAAAGTCATGGCAAATGCTTCCGCTTCAACCCTGAAAGACGTCACGATGGAATTGGGAGGCAAATCCCCGCTGATCATCTTCGATGATGCCGATCTGGATCGCGCCGCTGATATTGCCATGATGGCGAACTTTTTTAGTTCAGGCCAGGTTTGTACAAATGGCACCCGTGTCTTTGTCCCTAATTCGCTGCTTTCACGTTTCGAAACAAAAATTCTTGAGCGTGTTAAACGCATTCGCATTGGTTCACCTCTCGATCCCAACACTAACTTTGGCCCACTGGTGAGCTTCCCACATATGGAGTCTGTTTTACGCTATATCGAAAGCGGCAAAAACAGTTCTGCCCGCCTGCTTTGTGGTGGCGAGCGGCTAATGGAAGGTGAATTGGCAAAAGGAGCCTTTGTTGCTCCGACAGTATTCAGTGGCTGTACCGATGAGATGTTAATCACGCAGGAAGAAATCTTTGGGCCAGTGATGTCCATCCTGACTTATGAAACGGAAGATGAAGTCATTGCCAGAGCCAATAACACCCATTATGGCCTGGGTGCCGGATTAGTCACCCAAAATCTTTCCCGTGCACATCGCGTGATCCACCAGCTAGAAGCCGGTATCTGTTGGATCAATACTTGGGGAGAATCTCCGGCAACCATGCCAGTTGGTGGCTATAAACATTCTGGTGTGGGTCGGGAAAATGGGCTGGTCACACTACAAAATTACACGCAAACCAAATCGATACAGGTGGAACTCGGCGATTTTGAATCCTTATTTTAATCCAGACCTGTAACAGAGGAGATAACAATGGTTTTTGATTACATTATTATCGGTGCTGGTTCAGCGGGTAATGTCCTTGCAACGCGTTTAACGGAAGATCCCGACGTGACTGTCCTGCTACTGGAAGCAGGGGGGCCAGATTACCGATTCGACTTCCGTACTCAAATGCCAGCGGCGCTGGCATACCCCTTGCAAGGAACCCGTTATAACTGGGCGTATGAAACCGATCCCGAACCCTATATGAATCATCGGCGTATGGAATGCGGGCGCGGTAAAGGGTTAGGGGGATCTTCACTCATCAATGGCATGTGCTATATCCGCGGCAATGCACTGGATTTTGATCATTGGGCAACACAACCAGGGCTGGAAGCGTGGACTTATCTTGATTGCCTTCCCTATTTTCGCAAGGCGGAATCAAGGGATATTGGCGAAAATGATTATCATGGTGCAGATGGGCCAGTCAGTGTTACCACCCCCAAAGCGGGTAACAATGAACTCTTTCATGCGATGGTAGAGGCCGGTGTTCAGGCGGGTTACCCACGCACTGACGATTTAAATGGCTATCAGCAAGAGGGCTTTGGGCCAATGGATCGCACGGTTACCCCGAAAGGACGCCGCGCCAGTACAGCCCGTGGCTATCTGGATCAAGCCCGTTCACGCCCCAATCTTACTATCATTACCCATGCGTTGACTGATATCCTCGAATTGACAGGAAAGAGAGCCGTTGGCGTCAATTTTTACCAAGGCAATAGCTCCACCTTAACTCAGGCAAAAGCGCGTAAGGAAGTTTTGCTCTGTGCCGGTGCCATCGCATCCCCACAGATTTTGCAACGTTCAGGCATTGGGCCAGAGGAAGTGTTAAACGCGTTGGGTATTCCTGCGGTGCAGGTATTGCCTGGTGTGGGGCAAAACCTACAGGATCACCTTGAAATGTACCTGCAATATGAATGCCTCCAACCCATTTCCCTCTATCCAGCCTTGAAGTGGTATAACCAACCCCAAATTGGTGCGCAATGGCTATTCAAAGGCACAGGCATTGGTGCCAGCAATCAATTTGAAGCAGGCGGTTTTATTCGTACCAATGAAAAGTTTGCCTGGCCAAATATTCAATTTCATTTCCTGCCGGTTGCCATTAATTACAACGGCAGCCATGCCGTCAAGCAACATGGCTTTCAGGCTCATGTGGGTTCTATGCGTTCCCCAAGCCGGGGGCGGGTGAAAATTACGTCACGCGATCCTCGTCAGCATCCCAGTATTTTATTCAACTACATGTCAGCAGAACAGGATTGGCAGGAGTTCCGCGCGGCTATTCGCATTACGCGGGAAATTATGGCGCAGCCTGCACTGGCACCCTATTGTGGCCGTGAAATCAGCCCAGGTGTTGAAAACCAGTCAGATGAACAGCTCGATGCCTTTATTCGTTCACATGCCGAAACCGCCTTTCACCCATCATGCAGTTGCAAAATGGGGACAGATGAAATGGCCGTCGTAGATGGCCAAGGAAGAGTGCACGGTATTGAAAATCTGCGGGTTATTGACGCCTCGATTATGCCAACCATCATTACCGGTAATTTAAATGCCACGACGATCATGATGGCTGAAAAAATTGCAGATAAAATCAGGGGTATTTCCCCCCTGCCACGCAGTCAGGCAAAATATTATGTTGCCAATAACACCCCTGTCCGCCAATAAGAATGTTTATATCTCCCCGCGCAGCGGGGAGATAATAGATTGAATTAAGGAGATAAATTAATTTTCCTCTTTTTTATCACTGTCGTCTTTAGGATCATGACCTTTAAGACGATTGATTAAATCATCCGCCTTTTTATTCGCCTCAGATTTTATTTCTTCCGTTTTCGACTTCACCGTATCTGAAAGCTGATCGATCTTGTCATTAGCCTGATGCTGGATATCCTCCGTTTTCGCTTTCACAGACTCGATGACATCATTTGCGGTTTTCGTCGCCTGATTTTGGATATCCGTTGCCTTGGACTTTATTTGCTCAGTCACTTCATTGGATTTATCAAGCAAACTATGGCTTTCATCGGAAACCTGTTCCTTTACCTCCGATGATTTTTCTTTTGCCTGCTCTGTTGCGTGTTCAGCATCAGTTTTCGTTTGCACTGCACTTTCTTCAGTTTGCTGTTCCGGCGCTTCTGCTTTTTTAGACGCATCATCACAACCCGCCAGCAGTGCCACGATACCTGCCAAGATCAGAGAACCAAGAATTTTTTTCTTCATTGACGAACCCCTTGTACTTAAGGAAATTGAACGTAAATTTCAATGCCAATATTTCAGTCTCATCATCGTATGTTATGCTTCCAAAAATCCCATATGCAAATAAAAACAATTCCCATTTACCTTTTTTGATTTCTCAGGTGACTTATTACATTGAAAGTATTTCACTTGATCATATTTCAGGAAATTTATGGCAAATAATAGTCAAAAATTAGAAAAACGCCCAATCGCCACTCTGGTTCAAAAAATTTTAACCGGCACCCTTTCAGGGACATTAGTCTTGGGAGCGGCATTCTCCAGTACGGTTTACGCGGCCGAAGATCCCAACGAGCAGCGGCCTGAAAAGAAAAATGCGGTGATGAAATTACCCGCCCTTTCCGTTGTTGAAAGTCTGCACGATAGCAACAGTGCGGGAAGTTCCGTGCTCAAAAAGGCGGATATCGACCGGACTCAGGCCGATAATGTAGCCCAATTACTCGACCAGCTTCCGGGTGTTTCAATGTCCGGCTCCCCGCGCCCTGGAGGACAAACGCTGAATATTTGGGGAATGGGCGACCAGGAAGATATCAAAGTCACACTGGATGATGCGCCAAAAGGATTCGAGAAATATATGCAGGGTTCTATTTTTATTGAACCTGAACTGATTAAACGTGTAGAGGTGGATAAAGGACCACATAATCTCATTGATGGTAATGGCGGGTTTGGGGGCTCGGTCAAATTTGTGACAAAAGATGCGAACGACTTGCTGCGCCCTGATGAGGATTGGGGTGGCTTTATCAAACAAAGCTATCACACCAATGACAGGCAGTGGATCAGTAGTGGCGCAATCTATGGCAGAGATCCCAACGGCTTTGCTGATGGTTTGCTCTATGTGAGCAAACGGGATGGGCACAATATTAAACGCCCTGATGGCACACAGTTTATGTATTCTCAAAACAATCAGACATCCTATTTATTGAAAACCAACTTTTATCCCAGTGACGCCCATACGATTAGCTTGTCCGCTATGCGATCTGAATCGGATGGCTGGCAGCCTTGGTCGGCTAAAGGCAAAAAAATGAGTGTGCCTTCCGACTACGATATAGAAAAATATGGCTGGGATGGTGCATGGAAGAAAAAACTCGTTTTTCGTGATCAAATCGATCAGAACTACACGGCCAAATGGAATATCGCACCAGAGTACAACCCTTGGTTGAACTTGACAATGACCTATGCTTATTCAAAAACTAAGCAAAATGATCACCGTCCAGACGATATTAAGGCTAATTACAACTCTTCCCTGGGAAATAGAAGCTGGGTTGATTACACCGATAACCTACTTGATATCAATAATAAAAGCGTATTTTCAACCGGTCTCATTGAACATGAATTACTGATGGGAACCCGTTGGCATAAAAATAACCGCAATATACTGATGTTTAATAAATCCCACACAAAGGAAAAAAAATATAACTACGGTTATTATCAACCAGCTTATATGCCTGCTGGCGATCAACTCGCTTACAGCTTCTATATTCAAGATTCCCTGAAAATAGGCAACGTCACCGTCACACCGGGTGTTCGCTATGATCATGTCAAAAATAAGGGCAAAGAAAATCTCGCCCCCATCTATAACGATAAATCACCAGAAGTCAATCATGACTATAGCCGTGTCACCTATACCGGCTGGTCACCCCATTTAGGCATTCTGTGGCAAGCCAATAAAAACCTTTCATTGTTTGCAGATATCAGCCGTACATGGCGTGCCCCCGTCGTCGATGAACAATATGAAGTACAAGGTATAGGTGGTCTCAGAGGCTCCAGCCGCGATCTTGCCGTTGAAAGAATGGCAGGAATACGCCTCGGTGCCATTCTCGATTTCGATAACTTGATACTTGAAGATGATAGCCTGCAAATCCGTACCACCTTATTCCGTAACCGTGGCAAAGATGAAATCTTTAGAAGACGTGGTATTTACTGTGAAGCCCAACTTGATAGTAGATCAAGCAATTCATGTAGAAAATCATTGGGAAATTACCGCAATTTGCCGGGATATACGATTGAGGGCTTAGAAATAGAAACTTTCTATGACAGCCGGACAGTGTTTGGAAAACTCTCGTTCTCTACGATGCGTGGTCAACGTGATGCTTCTCCACGTAATCCGTGGATAGGACATAAAACCTGGCTGACGGAAATTCCACCCACTTCTGCACATGCCATGTTAGGGTTTAAAATTCCGCAATGGCAGATGGTAATGGGGTGGAAAGGTGATTTCATCCGCAAACAAGATCGTTCACCTTCAGACGGTGATTCAGACGCAGGTTCTTGGGCATTCCCTAAAAGTAAGGGTTATGCCTTACATGGCCTGTTTGCAAGCTGGCGTCCGTCTTATATCAAAGGATTTGAAGCAAGGATCACTGTCGATAACCTGTTCAACCGTGATTACTATCCGTACTTAGGAGAAGCAACTTCGGGTATTGGCCGCAATTACAAGTTCAGTATTTCACAGCAATTCTAACTGACATTGAGTCACCCACGCCTAACCCCCTTCACCTAAGGGGGTTAGTTTTCCAAACACGGCATTGACTTCCTCTCAACAAATACAAATAATAACTATTATCAGTTATATCCTATCCCATAAGGCATTATCATTATGGCGGTGCAAAAAAGCACATTTGAGCACAATCAAATCACCCAAAAACTCTATGCCAATTATTATCACTGGCTGTGTAACTGGATTAGACAAAACAGTGCTTGTTCCAATCAAGCTGAAGATATCGTCCATGAAGTATTCATCAAATTGATGCAATCTTCGGATCTTGAACATATCCGCCAGCCAAAAGCCTTTTTAATGACGATAGCGCGCAGAACGCTCTCCAATCACTGGCGCAGGAAAAAACTGGAAGACAATCATCTGGAATATCTTATTGAAAATACTGAAATTTTAGCAAACTCTTCTGAGGATCAACATCTGTTGTTAGAACAGTTGGAAAAGATCGATGAGACATTGGATGAACTGCCGGTAAAAGTCCGACAGACATTTTTACTCACCCAACTCCAGGGGTTACGTTATAAAGAAGTGGCGGAAAATTTGGGTATTTCAATAAGCTCAGTGAAAAATTATTTGCATCAAGCCCACAGGGAATGTCACTTTTTTAATACGCTTTGAACAAACATATTGTTATTTTCAGAAGTCAACCGTACTAAACGCAATTATGCTCGGTACTCGTGCTCTTTCTGTTAATGTGACAGAACCGTGATTATTTCCCCGCATTGAGAGAGATGATTGAGAGTAGATGTCTATCGTAATGCCTAGGATTCCTATCTCCCCACATAGTGGGAGATAATCAAACACTATCCCCTCGCGAAGTAAGACTTAAAGGATAAGATGTATTCATTTAATAAAATTTACAACTATAGGTGGATATTATTATGACTACGCAAACAACATCAACATATGATTATGATTCTGTAACTAGATTTATGAAAAATTATAGATTAGATAATACTGGAGGACATTATGCAGTAGATGATTTTGAAGCCATAGAGAATAAGGATGGACAAATTGAGATTTTTTTTCAATCAGTTGGTGACAATGAAAATATCATTAATATGTATCCTGATGCTAATTATAGTGGATATGGTAGTGAAAAACTTCCTATTACAATTAATAATAATTATAATATAAAAAATATATATTTAACTACATTTGACAATGGTAGGATAGTCGTATTTTATATAAATGGAGATTGCATAAGTTATATTTATGAGAATAAAAACACAGGAAGGGAACGCTGGATTTTGGGTGATGAAAAATTTGCTTTAGCAAAAGATATTTATGATGAAGAAAATGGTATTGGATTTACTATTAATGAAATACGTATAAAAACCATTATAATGGATGATAGAGAAGTAATAGAAATCAGCCCAATCTATTATTCAAATCCAAAAAAAGAGTTTGATAACACAGTAAACTCAAATAATAGAAAGAACATTATAAACAAATCAAAAATAAACAAAGCAGGTGATAACTGTAAAAAAATATTAAATTTTACCAATGAAAAAACCGACGGACCCAATATAAATTATGAAATGATAGCATTATCTGCAATAGGAGCAGAAACTAATTCTATATTGATAGGGAATACTTATGATACACTTACTGACTTTAATATAACATACGCTTATGATCCAAAATATGTGTTTATATGTCATAGTTTTTCAGTGGAAAATAGAAATGATTCACACGCATATTATTATAGTGAAGATTCTATCTTAGACAGTAAAATAGAAAAAATAGAAAAATTAAAATCTATTGAATATTATGACAACGGGGAGGTAAAAAGTAAAATTTACTGTAAAATTTATACAGAAGAACTTCATCAGTATATTGTTTCATTGCGTATTGATGGCGATAGAGTATTAGTTGATAAAGTTATCTCTGAAATAGATCTAAATATAACACCAAAAGGTAGAGATATTTTTGATTTTAAAATATCACTTGATAGTAAAAATAGAACGCATTTATTTCTAGATTATAACGAAGATAAAAGACGCCTACATGAATCTATCTTATATCATATGATGGAAGATGATAACTCTCCTACTGGTTGGAGTGATCCAACTCGAATTAATACACAGGTAATGTCATATGATAATACAGTATACAACACACTTTCGGTTATATCAGGTGGGATTAATGTCTTTTTTGTTGATAAAAATAATACCTTTATTCGTTCAATGTGGTCACTTGAAAATGACCAATGGATCGATAGTAATATAACACCAGGAAGTAAAACAGTTACAAAAGAGTTCTCTGTTTATAGCTCAGAAATTAGTGTGAAAGATAAATTTGGTATCCTATTAATTAATGAACCTGTAGAGATATCATCCTCAGCCCAAACAGGGCTAATTATTAATGGCAGTACATATTTCGTTGAAAAAGATCAGAAAATATCAATCAAAACGAATATACGAGGCGTTTTTACGATTACACAACCCGCTGAAAATTTAGGCGTAGCAGCACTATCATTTACACTGCCTCAACGTGATCCTTCCCCTGTCGCAATTCGCCAATATGCTGATGTAAAAGATCGACTATCTAAATTGACGGCTCAAGATTTAAAAGACGCCAAGGATAGTAAAGGAAATCTTCTCGTACCTGATCTTTCTACAGATAGCGCAGAAAGTATAGTGAGCAGCGTTAAAAAATGTATGGAAATGGCAGATACCGCACCTAAGCTACGGCGTACATTGAAAAAAGAACCTCATGTTGGAAAATATCTACCTGAAACGTTACTTCAACTAGAGACATTACAGGCACCTAAGCAATATCAATCATGGATGCTTGATTTAAATAACAATACGCCTATTTATAGAGAATTGAATAAAGACATGCATCAAAAGGAAATAGATAATTTATTAGATTTTGACCCAATAGAATGGTTTGGTAGTATAGGAGATTTTATTAAAAATGGAATGGATAAAGTCATAGATGTTTTAAAAATTATAGCAGATTCCACTGCTGATGGATTTAGCGTTACAATCCATTTTGTTGAAGATGGCATTGAGAAATTTTTCACAGCAGTAATAAAAGTGGCTCTTGATGCTATCAATATAGCATCTGTAATATTTAATGATATCAAACTAACAACTGATAAACTCATTGAATGGATTGGGTTTGTTTTTGATTGGGATGATATACTTAGGACTAAGGAGGCAATTTCTCATATTCTATCTCTACAAAAAGAATTTCTTACAAAATCAACTGAAAAAATAAAGCGTACAGTTGATAACACATTGAGTAGTACCAAAAACAAGGTTAACAAGGTTTTCGATGATCTTATTAATACATATCAGGGTAAAAGTGTTAATTATGGTTATAATCAAGTTCAATCACTTAAAAATAATTTCTCACCTAAAGGTATGGATAAGGCTTTGGCCAATAATCCCTTATTCGATTATCTCTATAACCCAATTAATTATAATAAATTATCGGAATCATTAAATGCAGTTCAGTCCCGGTTTATTTCTATTGACAATGATAATAGCCCCGCAGACCAGGTTAGAGAGGCGATAGATAAATATACTGATGATTTTAAAAACTCTGATGATATGAACTCACTTAACGTTCTATTTTCTGACACTCAAAACACTGAGTCATTATTTTCAAAGATGATAGCAGATATACTTGGAATTTTAAAAAATCTAACGACGCTAGCAATAAATGGTTTAACTAGTCTAGTTGATTCAGTAATATCATTCGTTGAAACTGCAATTTCTAAACTCTATACTATTATGAATGAGCCATTATATATTCCTTTTATATCAGAGATATTCAAATTTATTACGAAAGCCGAAAAAGATCCAAGCATGAATGATTTTCTGTCACTACTTCTCGCTATCCCGATAACCATATTGTCAAAATTAATATTAAATAAAAGCCTGCTTCCGGATAAAGAAAGTGTTTTGAATTTTAAAACTGAAATTAATATAACTGACTTATTAGAAATAGTAAATTCAACATATAATGATTCTATGATTATAACGCAAAATACAGGGAAAACAAAGCGTAAAAAAAGAAGTACGACCAAAAGCTCAGGCAGCAAAAACGTACTAAAATGGATTAGCGCATTTTGCACTCTATTTTCAGGGTTTGTTGAAGGCTTACGTGCAGGGTCATTGATAATAGCGGAAACTACCTATCCTAACAATACCCGACTCTCCACAATAAAGAAATTTATAAACTGTTTTGCTATAGTAATAAATGCCACGAATATAATTTGTCAGTTACTTTTGGGCTCTCTAGATGCTTATTCAGCTCTACTTATTGCAATGTCCTTTTTTATGCTTGTGTTGTTAATTATTTATACTGTCGCTTCTTTTTTTGAAAAAAACGCTTATGATATACATTTTATAGTACTAAGTATTATATTTGGTTCTTGTATATTCTTTTTGACTTTCTTTTACATGAAACAACTAAGTGGGTTGGATATAACAATATCATTCCTATTTGCAGCATGGCAAATACTTGATGGAACTGTTTTGCTGAGAGTCGCTCCGCCTGTATCTATTGCTTCGGTAGCTATTCAGTGTCTTTTAGGGATAACGGCTGGTGGCATTAAAATAGTTAAAATAGTTGAATAGTAGATCCAATAAACTTCAAGTTGCCACCTGCAAGACGACACAAGGCCCTATCTCTGGCCTTGTGTCCATTTCAGCGAAAAATGTCATTTTCAAAATACGACGGCACCAACTGATAGGGCTTAAGGCTGAGTGTGCATATGACTTCTGATAAAATAATTTCAGAAGTCGACTGTACTAAACAAACAACCCCGCTGTTTATCTGGCAGCAGGGCATCTGTTTTAATTGCAAATTTACCTGATGGCAAAACAGTATCAAAGAATACGATTTTTCTCCAACTGTGCCTGACGGGCGGCTTCCCTCGCCATACGTTTTTTACGGGCATCGCAAGGTTCAGGGCAATCGCAAACTTTTTCTACGCCGATGCTTCCCAACCCACCACAACTTCCTTGAATGCTTTTGCGCTTAAAAATATACCCCAACGCCATGCCAGCAAAAGCCAGCAAAAAAAAGATAAAAGTGGCAATAAAGACTTCCATTACCTTCCCCCTCTTTCCTATTTTTTCTGTAAGTATGGCTTAAAGGCCGCACTATATCGCTCTTCAAAACCTTCTTTGGTTTTGACAATCATAAAGACCGGAATATTCAGTTTCTCAGCTAATTCCATGCCTTTCTCTGGCCCCAATACATCCAGGCCGGTGGAAAAGCCATCCGCACTCATACAATTCGGCGCAATCACGGTAATTGAGGCCAAGTTATGCGTTATCGGCCGCCCCGTCTTGGGATTAATGGTGTGGGAGTAACGTACGCCATTTTGTTCAAAATAGTTGCGGTAATCACCTGAGGTTGCCACAGACATATTGCCCGGCTCAATGATCTCCTGAGCGCTCTGTGTCATGCCACTATCCGATGGTTTTTCAATCGCTATCCGCCACGGATTTCCTTTGCCATTGTTGCCCGATGTGCGAACTTCACCGCCAATATCAACCATATAATTTTTGATATTGTGAGAACCCAGGTATTCAGCAACCACATCAACACCATAACCTTTGGCGATAGAAGAGAGGTCAACATACAGTTCAGGGATAGATTTGATCAGATTATTACCTTCAACAGACAAGTAACCAATCCCTGTCCAGCCACGGCGGATCGCTAATTCTTCATCCGTCGGCGCCTTGGTAATACGCCCTTCTGGCCCAAATCCCCACAAATTGACCAATGGGCCAACAGTAACGTCCAGTGCACCTTCTGTCAGTTTATTGATTCGAATAGCTTCTTTGACAACTTTCGCCGTCGCGGCAGATACCGGAAACCGTTTATTCACTTCCCGGTTTTGGTTAAAACGACTCAATTCAGAATTTGGCCGATAAGTGGACATCTGATCATTCACTTCTTCCAGCAGACGATCAATCTCTTTTTGCAGGCTTTCTGGGGCTGGAGCAGATGAGTCAGCAACATATTTAACGGAGTAATAGGTCCCCATTGTCTGCCCATCCAGATTTTGCTGTTTAGCGCCACCACATGCCGCCAGCATGATGGTTGCAAACAGCAATATTCCCCAGTTGATCATTTTTTTATTCAACATAACTTACTCTTTCTGATTTATTTTGGCTCTTTCTAAATCGCAGCGCCCACAAATTGTGGGCGCTTGTCGTTAACTCATTGTCACTAAAACAAAGTGTTTCTTCCGGGTTACAGCTTTGTCAGCTACAACCTGGCTTATTGGGTATATCATCAGCCGCCAAAATCATCCAGCATGATGTTTTCATCTTCTACACCAAGGTCTTTCAACATTTTAATCACCGCAGCGTTCATGACCGGAGGCCCACACATATAGAATTCACAATCTTCGGGTGCAGGATGATCTTTCAGATAGTTCTCATACAAGACATTGTGAATAAAGCCGGTATAGCCATCCCAGTTATCTTCCGGCAGAGCATCAGACAATGCCACATTCCATGTAAAGTTCTCATTTTCTGCGGCAAGCTGATCGAAATCTTCGGTATAGAACATTTCACGCTTAGAACGCGCACCATACCAAAAGGAGATCTTACGCTTGGAGTTTAAACGCTTAAGCTGGTCGAAGATATGAGAACGCATTGGTGCCATACCTGCACCACCACCAATGAAGATCATCTCTGCATCAGTATCTTTAGCGAAGAACTCACCAAACGGGCCAGAGATCGTGACCTTATCACCGGCTTTCAGTGACCAAATGTAAGAGGACATAATGCCCGGAGTCACATCTGGGTTTCTGGGTGGTGGCGTTGCAATACGCACATTCAGCATGATAATGCCATGCTCTTCTGGATAGTTCGCCATTGAATACGCACGGATCGTTGGCTCTTTAACTTCAGAGACATAACGGAACAGATTGAATTTATCCCAATCTTCGCGGTATTCCTGTGGGACTTCAAAATCCGCATAATGGGCAACATGGGGAGGACATTCAATCTGAATGTAACCACCGGCACGGAATGGCACCACGTCCCCATCAGGAATTTTCAGCTTTAATTCTTTAATGAACGTGGCCTTGTTATCGTTGGAGATAACTTCACATTCCCATTTTTTGACACCGAAAATTTCCTCTGGCAGCTCGATTTTCAGGTCTTGTTTAACATTGACCTGACACGCCAATCGACAGCCGTCTCTGGCTTCACGCTTGTTGATGTGGGAAAGTTCCGTTGGCAGGATATCACCACCGCCTTCCCGAATTTTCACGCGGCACTGGCCACAAGAGCCACCCCCACCACAGGCAGAGGAAACAAAAATCCCCTGACTGGAGAGCATATTTAATAGCTTATCACCCGCGGGAGCAGAGAAACTCTTATCCTCATCGCCATTAATTTCAACTTTAATATCCCCGGTGTTCACTAACTTAGATTTTGCGAACAAAATCATTGCCGTTAGTACCAACACAATCAGGGTAAACATCACTACACCTAGAATGATTATATCCATGAATTCTTCTCGCCTTTAGAGCTGCACACCGGAGAAGGACATAAAGCCCAATGCCATCAAACCGGTGGTGACAAAGGTGATCCCCAATCCTTTCAAACCTGCCGGAACATCCGCATATTTCATTTTTTCACGGATAGCAGCCATCAGAACAATGGCCAGCATCCAGCCCATGCCTGAACCGAAACCATATACGATGGACTCACCGAAGTTATAGTCACGCTGTGCCATAAATGAAACGCCACCGAAAATGGCACAGTTCACCGTAATCAACGGCAGGAAGATACCCAACGCGTTGTAAAGTGCCGGAACATAACGGTCTAAGATCATTTCCAGGATCTGTACCAGCGCAGCAATAACCCCGATAAAGGTAATGAAGTTAAGGAAGCTCAAATCCACCCCATCCATCAAGGCACCATCACGGAGTACCAGATTGTAAACGAGGTTATTAGCAGGGACGGAAATGCCCAATACAACGGTTACAGCCACACCCAGGCCAAAAGCCGTCTTAACGTTCTTTGATACCGCCAAAAACGTACACATACCGAGAAAGAAAGATAATGCCATGTTCTCGATAAATACTGCGCGGACAAACAAACTAATATAATGCTCCATTTTGTTTGTTACTCCTTCTCAACCTGCTCAGGTTTTAGCGACCGCAAACTCCAAATCAGCATACCAATGATGAAGAATGCACTGGGTGCCAACAGGAATAAGCCATTAGGTTGATACCAACCCCCATTCTTGACTGATTCCAGCACCGTAATACCGAATAATTTTCCTGAACCAAACAGTTCACGCAAGAAACCAACCAGCAGCAGAATGACGCCATAGCCCAAGCCATTACCGATACCATCCATGAAACTTTCAACGGGTGGTGCTTTCATGGCGTAGGCTTCAGCACGCCCCATAACAATACAGTTCGTGATGATAAGGCCAACAAACACCGATAACTGCTTGGAAATTTCGTAAGCATAAGCCCGCAAAATCTGGTCTACGACGATAACCAGAGAGGCAATGATCGCCATCTGTACAATGATCCGCACACTGCCAGGAATGTAATTACGGATCAGTGAAATGAAAAAGTTAGAAAATGCGGTGACCAACGTAACCGCAATGGTCATGACTAACGCCGTTTCCAGTTTGGTGGTCACAGCCAGTGCTGAACAAACCCCCAAGACTTGCAATGCAATCGGGTTATTATCAAACAGCGGCCCAAGAAGGACGCGTTTTATCTCTTTACTATCAGCCATCTTTCAAGGCTCCCTCACGTACTTTTTTCAGGAACGGGCCAAAGCCGTTATCACCCAGCCAAAAATCAAACATATGCTGAACACCATTAGAAGTCAGGGTCGCGCCAGACAAGGCATCTACGCCGTAAGGGTTATCACCGGCACCGCCACGGACGATCTTAAGTGCCGGGACACCTTGCGGGTTATAGAGTTTTTTCCCCACCCACTGCTTGCGCCATTGTGGGTTATCAACCTCCCCTCCCAAACCTGGCGTTTCTCCATGAGAGTAGTAAGTGATGCCGTGAGAGGTGACACCATCGATGTCAATGGAAATGAAAGCATACATCACTGACCACAGGCCAGAGCCGTATATTGGCAGAACCAGTTCAGTCGTTTTGCCGCTTTCATCCTTGACCAGATAAATTTCTGTCATATTGGCACGGCGGCGAATCTTCGCCAGATCCTGCTCTGGTGACAGCGCAATGCTGGTTTCGTCACTGCGCAGGGCGTTATTCAGATCAAAATGGCCATGGCTTTTTTCCAACGTTGCGGTTTTCAAATCAAGCAATTCAGGTTGAATGCGACTGTCATAGATTGCTTTGATTTCCGTCGCTGTCATGCCGGGTTTTAGCAAACCCGCCACATCCAGAATATTACGCTGCTTGTCCAGCAGTTTCTGTTCCTGCTGCTGCGCTTTCAAACCTACGGCCGCACCCGCAACCACAATCGAACATACCAGGCACAGCACAAAAACAACGAGGAACGTTCTGCCAATGCCATCATTATTTCTTGGTTTATCATTAGCCACGGGCTTTTCTCCGCTTAATATTGGCCTGTACGACCAGATAATCGAACAGTGGCGCGAACAGGTTAGCGAACAAAATCGCCAACATCATTCCTTCTGGGTACGCTGGGTTTACCACCCTGATCAAAATGCACATCACACCGATCAAGATACCGTAGGCCCATTTCCCTTTATCCGTAAATGCGGCGGATACCGGGTCAGTCGCCATAAAGATCATACCGAACGCGAAGCCCCCCAGAACCATATGCCAGTACCACGGCATAGCGAACATTGGGTTAGTGCTAGAACCAATGGCATTAAACAGGTAAGACGTAGCAATCATACCGATCATCACACCTGCAACGATGCGCCATGAAGCAATACGCGCAAACAGAATGATGAGTCCGCCGAGGAAAATCATCAACGTGGAGACTTCGCCGATTGAACCTGGAATGTTACCGATAAACGCGTCCATCCAAGTGATTGGCTGCCCAGTAATGATATTCATCAGGCCGTGGCTACCCGCAGTTGCCCACTGGGACAAAGGCGTTGCACCAGAGAAACCGTCAGCCGCAGTCCAAACCAAATCACCTGAAATTTGGGCCGGATAAGCAAAGAACAGGAAAGCACGCCCCGCCAAGGCTGGGTTCAGGAAGTTACGACCTGTACCGCCAAAGATCTCTTTCGCAATGACTACGCCGAAAGTGATCCCCAAGGCAGCCTGCCACAGTGGCAGTGTTGGCGGAACAATCAGGGCAAATAGAATGGAGCTAACAAAGAAGCCTTCGTTGATTTCATGTTTGCGGATAATGGCAAATAACACTTCCCAAAAGCCACCAACGACGAAAACAACCGCATAAATTGGCAGGAAGTAGGTTGCGCCTAGTAGCATCTTACTGCCCCACCCTGCATCGGGTGTTAATGATGCACCAAGAGACTGAGCAAACATGTAATGCCAATCAGAAGCCAAAATCTGCTGTAAGGCATCGCCATTATATAAATGTGTCAGGGCAGGTATCGCCTGATTCCCGACGTTATACATTCCCCAAAACATTGCCGGGAAAACCGATAGCCACACCAAGATCATCATGCGTTTGAGATCGATGGCATCACGGACATGGGAATGCCCTTTCGTCACCGTGCCCGGTGTATAGAAAACGGTGCTCACTGCCTCATAGAGAGGATAATACTTTTCCAGTTTGCCACCGGCCTCAAAGTGGTGCTCTACCTTTTCAAATAAATTTTTCAGGCCCATGAATTACCCTTCCAGCTCAATCTTAGTCAGCGCTTCACGCAGTACTGGACCGTACTCATATTTGCCTGGACAAACATAGGTACACAATGCCAAATCTTCTTCATCCAATTCCAGACAACCCAGTGCCTGAGCACTATCGGTATCCCCTGCAAGTAGGTCACGCAGGAGGTGCGTTGCCATGATATCCAACGGCATTACACGCTCATAATTGCCAATTGGCACCATGGAACGTGCCCCACCATTTGTTGTGGTTGAGAAAGCAAAACGTTTCTTTTTCAGGAAGTGGCCGATTGTGGTGCGGGTAATGGAGAACTTATTAACGCCGGGTGCGATCCAACCGAACAGCTCTTTTTCCCTGCCTTCAGCAAGTACAGAAACTAACGTATGGAAGCGGCCAAGATAATGGCGGGTATCATCTGATTTCATACCACACAGTACGGAGCCAGAAATAATACGGTTTTCGCCCTCTTTTAACTGATCTTGCGTCAATTCCAGCAAATCAGCGCCCAACCGGGTGCGTATTAAGCGTGGCGATTTAACCTGCGGTCCTGCCAGGGATACCACACGATCAGTGTACAATTCCCCCGTGGTAAACAGCTTACCAATAGCAATCACATCCTGATAACCCAGATGCCAAACCATTTTTTGGGCACTCGCCGGTTCAATGAAATGAATATGAGTCCCCACCAAGCCGGCTGGGTGTGGACCAGCAAACTGGTTATAGGTGATTTGAGCGTTATTTCCCACTGTTGGAATATTTCCAGCGCCGTGGCAGACGTGGATTTTCCCGTCCGTCAATGTTGACAGAACATTCAGGCCATCAACAAAAGCCTCTTCTTGAGTTGCAATAACAACTAATGGATCAGCAGCCAGTGGCTGGGTATCCATGGCCGTGACAAAGATGGCCTTTGGTGTGGAACCGGGAACAGGGGAACGGCTGAAAGGGCGTGTACGCAACGCTGTCCATAATCCTGACGCAAGCAGATTTTTCTCTACTTGTTCACGGCTCAGTGAGGCAAGTTCAGCACGCTCATAGCGATCAAACATGACTTTCTCATCACCGCTCACTTCAATGACGACAGATTGCAAAACACGACGTTCACCACGCCCAATGGTGACAACTTTCCCGCTTGCGGGGCTAGTGAAAACAATCCCTGGGTTCTTCTTATCTTCAAAAAGAATTTGCCCTTTTTTGACATGCTCACCTTCCTTAACCAGCATAGAAGGACGCATTCCAACATATTCTTCACCGAGTAAAGCAACATGGCGAATTGTCGGACCATCTTCTACAACTTGGGCAGGTGCTCCTGCTATCGGGAGGTCGAGTCCTTTTTTAATTTTAATCATAAGATTTGCACAAGTTTATCAGTTAAACCCTATACTACAGACTACCTTACGTTATTCTCCGTGAGGTAATGCAGCGACTCTAGTAATAAAAAAACACCTTGAGCAATAGATGTCTCAAGTTATTCACTCCGATAATCGTTACAAAATTTCTCGTAATTTTCGCCGGGGCAATTCTAACATTTCCCCCACTGACTGTCTGATTAATCAAGTGACTTAGTTCAAGCAAATAAGAATAATTTCTTTGCTAAATCGTTAACTATTCGGGAAAGGCGAGCGCTTTCATCATCTTTCTCTACAATAGGCGAATTTTTGAGCAAAAAGTCACTTCACAAAAGCAGGGTATAACTGCTATCTTTTACACGCAATTTGCACAAAATTTCACCAACAAATGGCGATTCTCACTCCGATATTTCACCAGACTGTCCGGTTATACTATGAAAAAAATGGTTTTTTGTCTTTCAATGCACCCACTATTATTGCCTGTTCCCCTTTGTGCGATGGCACACTCTGCCATCATGCCATCCTCAGTCACATCTTCTTCTCTGCCCCTCCCTTCTTTGTCACAACCTATATGGATCAAGCAGCCGATTAAGAAACCACGCTTAAAACGGATTGGCGCCAAGCTTTTCATTCAAATATTCAAAGAAGAAAAACTTCTCGAACTTTATACAAAAGACCACACGGGTCATTATCAGTTAACCCAACGCTACGCTATTTGTAATTACTCTGGGGGGCTTGGTCCAAAGACGCGGCAAGGTGATTTTAAAAGCCCTGAAGGGTTTTACCACGTCAGCCTTAAACAGTTAAAGCCGAATAGCCGCTATTACCGTGCGATTAATCTGGGTTATCCCAACGAATTTGATAAATCAAAAGGATATTCCGGCAGCAATTTGATGATCCACGGTGAATGTAAATCCATTGGCTGTTATGCCATGACCAATCGCTATATGGATGAGATATACCAATATGTAGAAAGTGCTCTTCATCATGGACAACATGAAATCAAGATCAATATTTATCCTTTCAGGATGACCCCACAAAATATGAAGCGACACAAAAATAACGACAATTACCTGTTTTGGAAACAGCTACAGCCCGCCTATGAATATTTTGCCCAAAATAGCCTTCCTGCCACGGTTAGCGTAATAGGCGGGCAATATGTTATTAATGTAGGGTCACAACACCCGTCACCTTTTTGGAACAGCCAATCACACTACTCTCTCTCCAAGATAAAATAACGCATAATCACCTGATTCAATACGGTGCCAAACTTCATTGACGGTTAAAGGCTGGGTAGCAATCACGGATACGACATCCCCCGGCTGGGTGTGCTGCTGGAAATCAATTTCCACATCCTGATCAAGTAATTTAGCCCTGCCGAAAGGAGCACGACGCGTGATCCAATGCAATTGAGTCGAACAATAAGCCATAACAAATTGCCCGTCTGACAACAGCATATTGAAAACCCCTTTCTTTCTCAGTTGATCCGCCAGAGAGGCAATAAATTTAAAGACTGCAGGCCAATGGGTCGGTCGCTTGGGATATTTCAACGATAATTGATGTAATATCCAGCAAAATGCCCATTCACTGTCTGTCTCACCAACCGGTCGATAGTGACCCGTTTTCAGCTTATTGAATCCCTTAAGTTGACCATTGTGGGCATAAGTCCAATATCTTCCCCACAGTTCACGGGTAAATGGATGGGTATTGACCAGGGAAACATTCCCCCTGTTTGCCTGACGAATATGGGCGACAATCACCTCTGATTTGATGGGATAACCTTGTACAAATCGAGCCACAGGTGAGTGACAACTGGATTGGTGATCTTTAAACGTCCTGTAACCCAATCCCTCATAGAAGGTAACCCCCCAACCATCTTTATGCGGGCCGGTATACCCACCACGCTGAATGAGGCCACTTAAACTGAAAACGATATCTGTTGGCACGTTGGCACTCATGCCAAGTAATTCACACATTGCCTACCCCTAACAAACAGCAATCAGGCTTTAACCATCTCTTTTTCAATCAATTGAATCAAGATATGAATGACTTTGATGTGGATCTCCTGAATACGATCTGCATAACCAAAATGTGGTACTCGTATTTCAACATCGGCCGTTCCTGCCATTTTTCCGCCATCCTTGCCGGTCAGCGTAATGACTTTCATGCCTTTGGCGCGGGCGGCCTCAACGGCTTTAATGATATTGCCGGAATTGCCTGAAGTTGAAATCCCCAGCAACACATCACCTTTCTGGCCGACGGCTTCAACATAGCGGGAAAATACATAATTATAACCAAAGTCATTGCTCACGCAGGATAAATGGCTAGGATCGGAAATCGCAATGGCCGGATAGCCCGGACGATTTTCACGGTAACGGCCGGTCAACTCTTCCGCAAAATGCATAGCGTCACAATGCGACCCCCCATTACCACAGGAAAGCACTTTTCCTCCTGCCTTGAATGAATCAGCCAACAAAACCGCGGCCTTTTGAATAGCATCAATATTGGTATCATCATTGAGGAAATTAGCCAACGTATCTGCGGCTTCGGATAATTCACTGCGGATCAGTTCTTGATACATGGAACTCATTCTCCTGAAAAGTCTGCGGGATCAATAATAATATTAGTCAATCAGTGTAACGGATTCCCCCCTTTGAAAGAAGATGTCATCCCACCTTGAGGAAATTATCACCTGCAAAACACAAATGACTTTGTGAGCTAGCTTGTAATTAAGATGTAAACATATTGATAAATACCTTTTCCTCATCTAAAAAAGAAGGACATCACAACAGGTCAGACCTCTGACAACTCAACCTGAGATTTACAGGAGTTTTACTATGACCGCTTTCAGCATTATTTTATTTTTAGTTTTGATTGGCGGGCTTTGTTACCACAAGGTCAGCCTGACTCTCAGCAGCTTATTGCTTGTTGCCTATACATTCGTGACGGGCATAACGGGCCTCTGGAGTTACTGGTTACTGTTACCACTCGTGATCATCCTCTTCCCGCTGGTCTTTACCCCTGTGCGTATCTCTTTGTTTTCTGCGCCCGGACTAAAAGCCTTCCGTAAGGTGATGCCCGGTATGTCAAAAACAGAGAAAGAAGCGATTGATGCAGGCACCACATGGTGGGAAGGTGATTTGTTCCGTGGTAATCCTGACTGGAAAAAACTGCATAACTATCCAAAGCCGCAGTTAACGGCTGAAGAACAAGCTTTCATTGAGGGTCCAGTAGAAGAAGCCTGTCGCATGGCAAATGATTTCCAAATCACCCACGAATTGGCTGACTTGCCCCCAGAGCTTTGGACTTATCTAAAAGAAAACCGCTTCTTTGCCATGATCATCAAGAAAGAATATGGTGGTCTGGAATTCTCCGCTTACGCTCAATCTCAGGTCTTGCAAAAATTGGCTGGGGTATCGGGTATTCTGGCAATTACTGTTGGTGTACCTAACTCCTTGGGTCCCGGTGAATTGCTGCAACACTATGGCACAGAGGAACAGAAAAAACGTTACTTGCCCGGCCTTGCCCGTGGTGAAGAAATTCCTTGCTTTGCTTTGACCAGCCCGGAAGCCGGTTCAGATGCCGGCGCTATCCCGGATACTGGTATTGTCTGTATGGGAGAATGGCAAGGTGAGCAAGTGCTGGGTATGCGCCTGAACTGGAATAAGCGTTACATTACGCTTGCCCCGATCGCGACCGTGCTGGGCTTGGCATTTAAACTGTACGATCCTGACCATCTGTTGGGCGATAGTGAATCACTCGGCATTACCTGTGCTTTGATCCCAACCAATACGCCAGGCGTTGAAATTGGTCACCGCCATTTTCCGCTGAATATCCCATTCCAGAATGGCCCAACCCGTGGTAAAGACATTTTCGTTCCTATCGATTACATCATTGGTGGACCGAAAATGGCAGGCCAAGGCTGGCGTATGCTGGTTGAATGTCTGTCTGTTGGGCGTGGTATTACCCTGCCCTCCAACGCAACCGGTGGGTTAAAAAGCGCGGCGATGGCAATCGGTGCTTATTCCTATATTCGCCGCCAGTTCAAGCTGCCTATCGGTAAAATGGAAGGTATTGAAGAGCCACTGGCACGTATCGCAGGTAATGCTTACCTGATGGATGCGGCGGCAACCATGATCACCGGCGGGATCATGTTAGGCGAAAAACCTTCGGTTTTGTCGGCCATTGTCAAATATCATTGTACGCACAGAGGCCAACGCTCCATCATTGATGCGATGGATATCGCCGGCGGTAAGGGCATTTGCCTTGGCCCATCCAACTTCCTTGCCCGCGGCTATCAAGGCTCCCCCATTGCCATCACGGTTGAAGGGGCGAATATCCTGACCCGTAGCATGATCATCTTTGGTCAGGGTGCAATCCGCTGCCATCCTTATGTCCTGTCTGAAATTGCGGCAGCAGAAAACAACAATGTGAAAGACTTTGACAAAGCCCTATTTGGTCATTTAGGCCATGTTGCCAGCAACACACTGCGCAGCTTATGGCTGGGGATTACCAGGGGCAGAACCAGCCGTTCGCCTGTCAACGATGCTACTCGCCGTTACTACCAAAAAATTAATCGCTTAAGCGCCAACCTTGCCTTATTCTCTGATGTCTCAATGGGCGTATTGGGAGGCAGCCTGAAACGCCGTGAACGCATTTCAGCGCGTCTGGGGGACATTCTGAGCCAAATTTTCCTGGCCTCTGCCACATTGAAACGCTATGAAGACGAAGGGCGCCAAAAGGAAGACTTGCCATTGGTACAATGGGCGGTGGAAGATAGCCTGCATCAAGCTGAACAGGCCATGAATGATTTACTGCGCAATTTCCCCAACCGTTTGGTTGCCGGTTTAATGCGAGTGATTATCTTCCCATTGGGACGTGTACATACCGCACCATCCGATAAATTGGATCACAAGCTGGCCCAGATATTACAAACGCCTTCCGCCACCCGTAACCGGATTGGGCGCGGGCAATATCTGACACCCAGCGAGCATAACCCTCACGGGTTACTGGAAGAAGCATTGCACGATATCATCGCCGCAGAGCCAATCCATGCCCGCCTGAGCCGTGAAGCCGGCAAAAACCTGAGCTTCACCCGTTTGGATAAATTAGCGGAACAAGCGCTGGCAGCGAATAAAATCAGCCAGGAAGAAGCCGATATCCTGAAACGGGCTGAAAACAGTCGACTGCGTTCAATCAATGTCGATGAATTTGAGCCGGATGCCTTTGCGGTGCCTCATTCAGCAAAAAAGCCTGACAGTCAGCGTCAAATTAAGGCCGCCTGATGCTGACGAAAGGTAAAGCCACTCACTTAAGCCAATTGGGATAAGTCATAACCGGCCTCAGATGATTGTCTGAGGCCGATTTTTCAGCGAGTAATTTGAAAACATCTTTCTCTGACCACGCATTAAAGCGCTTAAAGGGAATATTCCATTTTCCATATTCATCGGATAAATCCCGCCACGGACATCCTGTTCTCGTTCTATATTGCTCTAAATAAATTCATTGGTAAAAGCCGACTAACATAGGGTATAAAATTTCTAGACAAATCACTGGAAGGCTTATAGTGACCGCTCTCGTTAGTCCACCATTTCAACCGGCCATTCATAAATTCAGCTTTACCTGCATAGTAAACCGCTATATTGCCATCAAAATTTTTACCTTGTCTTTGATAACGATAATAAGTTAACGATGAATGCCCATAAATATGGGATTTTGCCATACGAATAATTCCAGGTTCATCTATCCGATTGACAAAGACATAGCTTCCTATTGGTATTGTTTCTTCTTGGGTGACCATATTGATTAATACGTATTGATGCTGTTCAGTTGGATGGAACCGTAGCTCATAAATATGACTATCATCCGCTTTTTTCCAAGCACGCATTTGATTAGACAAGGCCTTTAGTTCAACGAGTTTTTTAGATAACTCAAAAATTTTTTTATGACGTTCATCTTGATATCTCATGATGTTACTCCTTGAATAATTGTATTAGCGCCATTTTTTCTGCTTCGCTTGCGTCCCTTAAGAGTGCGATATTAAGACATCATTTCCCATTTTTATTTAAATGTCTTCCAGCGATAGCAACTCTTCGATTGTCTGACGACGGCGGATCAAACGCGCTTCTCCCCCGCTCACCAAAATTTCAGGGATCAACGGGCGGCTATTGTAATTTGAAGACATCGACGCACCGTAAGCGCCGGTATCGTGAAAAATCAGATAATCCCCGACACAAACGCGAGGCAGCATACGTGATACCACCTCGCCGCCTTCCCGTTGCGTGAACACATCACCAGATTCACATAACGGCCCCGCGATGATGGTTTCTCGCAATGGCGCTGCCGGCGAAACCTTTACCGGCAACACAGAAATATGGTGATAACTGCCATACATCGCCGGGCGCATTAAGTCATTGAACCCCGCATCCACCAGCACATAATGGCGATGACCCATAGACTTAACTGCCCGAACTTCCGCCAGCAAAATACCTGATTCAGCCACCAGAAAACGGCCAGGTTCGATTTCCAACTCAACGTGATGCCCCAAATGTCGCTCAATACGCTGGCGAGCCTCATGCCATAAACTGTAATAATGTTCAGTATCGACGGGCGCTTCATCGACATTATAAGGAATTGATAACCCGCCACCGGCGGAAATGGCTTGGATATCCTCCCCGCACAGTATGGCCTGCTCTACCATCGCATTACACACATTGGCGAGATGCCGGTAATCCACCCCTGAACCAATGTGCATATGTAGCCCGACCAACTTCATACTGTATTGGCGAATTTTTTCAATCGCCAGAGGCAAATCCTGAAACCAGATGCCATGCTTGCTATTTTCGCCGCCAGTATTCGTCTTTTGGCTATGTCCATGTCCAAATCCGGGATTGATGCGTAACCAAACCGGATGCCCAGATCGACGTTCACCAATTTGCGCCAGCATATCAATAGAACCGGCATTGACCGGAATATCCAGCTCAATGACACGCGACAAGGTGGCTTCATCAATGACATCCGCAGTGAACACAATTTCCGATTTCTCACCTCCAGGTGTAAAACCGGCATACAGCGCCCGCTCGATTTCACCCAATGACACCGCATCCACTTTCACCCCCTGCTCTCTCATCAAGCGTAAAATATGGGTGTTGGAACACGCTTTCTGTGCAAACCGAATGACATCAAACTGTTTTAATTTTTGGATTTGCTTGATGATGCTATCGCCATCATAAAGCCACAATGGTGTTCCATACTGAACAGGTAAACGAAGTAGATTTTCAGTCCCCAAGGCATGGGTAAAGGTCGATATAGTCATTGAAGCGCCTCACAAAATCCGCAGATCCTTCATTATTGACAACAATGAAGCAGGAAGAAAAATATCCATTTATCCATAGTCTATTCATTTATGATATGGTTATGCTTACTTATTATCCAAAAGGGACAATATATGCACTTCTGCTCATGGCGACATATTGAAATTTTTCATGCTGTAATGACCACCAAAAACCTGACTGATGCCGCGTTATTACTGAAAACCTCCCAGCCAACCGTCAGCCGCGAACTTGCCCGCCTTGAACAATTACTCAAATTTAAATTGTTTGACCGAATCAAAGGGCGCCTGTTTCCCACCGCGCAGGGATTAAGGCTATTCGAAGAAGTGCAACGCTCTTATTATGGGCTGGAAAGGATCATCAATGCGGCTGAAAGTATCCGGCAATTTGAGCAGGCGCAATTGTCCATTACCTGCCTGCCTATGTTCTCCCAATCTCTGCTGCCAAAAGCCTGTTGTCGTTTTATTGAACACCACCCCGACACCAAACTGACCATCATTCCGCAAGAATCCCCTCTATTAGAAGAATGGCTTTCAGCCCAGCGCCATGATATTGGCTTGACCGAACATTTACAGACTCCGGCAGGGACTGAGCGAGAGACGTTGATAACCTTGAATGAGGTTTGTGTTTTACCTATCCATCACCCACTCAGTCAAAAATCACAACTGACCCCCGCAGATTTTCATAATCAAAAATTTATCAGCCTCTCGATCACCGACAGCTATAGACAACTTATCGATACCCTCTTTACTGAGCATCAAGTCAGTCGCAAGATGGTGATGGAAACCCACAGTGCAGCCTCAATCTGTGCCATGATTAACGAAGGCATTGGCATGTCTATCGTAAACCCGCTAACTGCCCTGGATTATTTAGATAACAATGCAAAAATTTGCCTTCGGCCATTCAGTATCGACATTCCATTCACCGTAAGTTTGATCAAACCCGTACATCGACCCTCTTCAGAGCCTGTCGAAGCTTTTATTATGCATTTAAAACAGCAGGTTGCCCTATTTCCTGAAAAACTGGCATTAGCGTTTCAACATTAACTGCTGCCAATAAGGTGATGTCGCAAACCAATCCACCAGAAAATCCAACAGTGCCCGTAAAGTGGCGGGCATATTCTGGCGGCTGGTATAGATACCATAAATCCCCATGGCCTGAGGTTGATAATCAGGTAACAACTCAACTAACTGCCCTGACATTAAATAAGAAGAAACCGAATAGTAAGGCTGCATGGTAATTCCAGCCCCTTGCAAGGCAGCTTCCATTAATACGGTGGATTCATTGGCACTTAACGTACCACTGACAGGGACTGAAAAGTGTTCATGCTGTTTTTCAAAGAGCCATAAACTCTTGCCGAAAAAGTTATAGGTCAAACAGTTATGCGATGTCAGGTCTACCGGGTTTTTAGGCGTAGATTTTCCTGCTAAATAAGACGGCGTGGCACAAACAATGGAATGGCAAGTCGATAATGGGCGGGCGATCAGATTTGGCTCCAGATTATTGGTAATGCGGATCGCCAAATCAATGCGTTCTTCTATTAAATTGACAGCCTTATTATCCATTTGCAAATTGACGGCAATGTGTGGATATATCCGCATAAATTCAGGAATAGCCACCGCCAACGCACTAACGCCCAGCGATTGAGAGCAGCTCATTCGCAACAATCCTCTCAAGGTTTGTGCTTCCAGGGATTGTTGTACCGGCATTTCTTCGGCTAATTCCATTAACTTAAGGCTGCGTTGATAAGCACTTTCACCCGCTGAAGTCAGGCCAATTTTACGTGTCGTGCGATGTAATAAGCGAACCCCTGCCCACTTCTCCATCTCAGCTAAATATCGCGATACCATCGCCCTTGACATCTCTAACCGTTCTGCCGCCGCGATTAAACTGCCCTGTTCAACAATCGTAACAAACACCTGTGCTGCGGTGATCCTGTCCATTCCAGCCAACCTATTTTTGCCCTAATTAGCTCTATTTATGCAACAAATAGTTGCTGATTATGGGGTTTTTAAATCGAAATATGCAACCTATCATACATGCCATTCAAGCACATAAGCATTTTATACAGGAATTCGATAATGGCTCGCAAAACAACATTAAATATCGCTCTGGCGGCGACCCTTTCTTTAGGGATGGCATCACTGGCTCAGGCCGCTGATCTCAAATTGGATATTTACAATCCAGGTGAAAAAGGTGTCTTCCCCGTTTCTTCTGAAATTATCAGTGGTGATCATGAAGTTGTCCTGATCGATGCTCAATTTAAGAAAAATGATGCCCAAGCGCTGGTAAACATGATCCAGCAAACAGGCAAAAAATTGACAACGATCTATATCAGTCAATCCGATCCTGATTTTTATTTTGGCCTTGATGTGATCACCGAGGCTTTCCCTGACGCCAAAGTAATCGCATCACCAGAAACCATTAAAGCGATCAATGAAACCAAAGACGGCAAACTGGCTTATTGGGGTGGAATCCTGGCAGATCAGGCACCCAAAAAGATCGTCGTACCACAACCACTAACAGGAAACGCCTTCACTGTTGACGGTGAAAAGCTCATTGTTGAAGGCTTAGATGGCCCAGCCGCAGATCGGACTTTCGTTTGGGTGCCTAAATTGAAAGCGGTTGTCGGTGGGGTAACCGTTTCTGATAATATCCATGTATGGATTGCAGATACCCAGACCAAAGAGTCACGCCAGCATTGGCAACAAACATTAGATCGCATCAAGAGCTTACAACCTAAAACCGTTGTACCAGGCCACTATCTGGGTAATCCATCAATGACGTTAGATTCAGTGACTTTTACACAGAATTATCTGACCACATTAGAAAAAGAGTTACCGAAAGCAAAAGATTCCAATGCACTGATTGCAGCCATGAAGAAACACTATCCAAATCTGGCTGATGAATCCAGCCTTGAACTCAGTGCCAAGGTATTAAAAGGCGAAATGAAATGGCCTCAATAGGTTAAAAATTATCACGGGCGTTGCTGCGGATAGCAGCGCCCTTATTACCATTTCAAAAAACCAATACCATAATCATATTTAAAACATTATTTTAATACCCTCCCACCAACTTTTATGGCTCCAGCACACCAAATAAAAACCCAGCATCAATCCTTGATAAGATTTATACCAGTCGCCTTTCAAGATGCGTCTTATATCTCCCCGCGTAGCGGGGAGATATAAGCACTCTCATTGGCTTGCAAACGGCAACTTGAAGTTGGATTGGTATATATTAAAACCCATTTTAATACTTTATATTTATCACCATATAAAAATTAATACGATATCGACGTTGAAAAACTTATTAAATAAACACAGTTACTTCTTAATTGATGTGATATTTAGCTCCTTTTAATAATTTGAAATAACCAATAATCTTAAGTTGTGATCAATAGTCCATAACCCAATAAATCAGCTTGAATAAAAATCTCATTTTTTTTAAATTTGTAGTCAGCGGAGAGATAAGCCAGCAGCCTAAAGCTAACTAGATGCTTCCAACGTCTAGAATATGCAAGGCAAGCAGCTTAAAGCCAACTAGATGCTTTTAACATCTAGCGCATACAAGGTAAGTCTAAACCAACTAGATGCTTTTAACGTCTAATGTACGCAGGATAGCTGCCTAAGCAAACCAGATGCTTCTAACATCTAATGTGTGCAAAAAGCGGCCTAAAACAACTAGATGCTTTTAACATCTAGCATGTGCAGAATGCGTATCGTAGGTTAGACTTCCTGTTCTCTCCGCCACTTTTTATTTCTGTATTTTTTGCCCGTTAATAAGACTTAATACCATTCCTTACTAATATCATTCTTTACCAAAACCATACCCTAGCAATACTATCGCAGATAAACATAAATAAGGCCCAAATGCGATAAATTCAGGAATAGATTTTCTTTTCACTCCAATCATTGCAAACCCAAACAACCCAGATAATGAAGCCATTAACATCAATATTGGTATCATTTCCACCCCCAGCCAGGCACCGATCGCCGCGGTTAATTTAAGATCGCCATGACCTATTCCCTCCTTATTTAAGGTATATCGACATAACCAGTACAAAAACCATAAAAAAAGATACCCTGATATGGCGCCGTATATTGCACTCTTTATCGAAACCAAATTACCTTCAATATTAAACAGAAGCCCAAACCATAATAAAGGAAGAGTGATAATATCTGGCAAACAATACGTTTTAATGTCTATTACCGTCAATAACAACAAGGTACTACAGAAAAACATTATTATTATACAATCTACGTTAGTTAAAATATAACCCTTCCTTTTTCTCACCTGTGAAAAATTAAAGTCCATTGATAAAACATCCTTGTCACTCTCTTCTATCCCTATTTTCTGACCTCAATCAGAACAAGGTGAATATTAATTTTTCATTCCGGTTATTGGCAATAAAATCTTAGCTAAAAAGGCAATTACAAAATAAATATGCGAGCCAGCTCGCAAGAAGTGTCTGCTCGTGTATTTAATATCAATCATGATATTTTACGCATTAAACGGTAAAAGAGAGACGAAGCGCGAGTGCTGCTAGTGTGACGAACAAAACCGGGAATGTCATGATGATGCCGACCCGAAAGTAATATCCCCAACTGATGGTTATATTCTTTTGTGACAACACATGAAGCCAGAGTAAAGTGGCAAGACTACCAATCGGCGTGATTTTAGGTCCAAGGTCGCAGCCAATGATATTGGCGTAGATCATCGCTTCCTTAACCACACCTTGAGCTGAACTTTCGTCAATAGACAGGGCACCAATAAGTACAGTTGGCATATTGTTCATCACTGAGGACAATATGGCGGTTACAAAGCCTGTCCCTAAGGTGGACTCCCATAACCCCTGGCTAGCGAATGAGCTGAATATTTGAGCCAGAAAGTCGGTTAACCCTGCATTACGCAGGCCATATACGACAAGGTACATACCAAGGGAAAAAATGACAATTTGCCAGGGCGCATTGCGTATAACCTTTCCGGTATCAATGGATTTTCCTTTTCTGGCAACCAGAAGCAGGATTAAGGCGCCAATAGCCGCAATTAGGCTAACCGGAATTCCCATGGGTTCAAGCAAGAAAAAACCCGTCAGTAAGAAGATAAGGATGAACCAACCCGTGCGAAAGGTGATGGGATCTTTGATAACATTCTGGGGTGTTTTAAGTTTGGCCTGATTGTAAGTGGCTGGAATATTTTTATAAAAGAAAAGATGTAACATGAGTAATGAAGCAAGGATCGCGACAATATAAACTGGAACCATGATCGAAGCATAGCGATTAAAACCTATCTGGAAAAAATCGGCAGAGACGATATTAACCAAATTAGAGACGACAAGCGGCAAACTTGCCGAATCAGCGATAAATCCTGCCGCCATCACAAATGCCAGAGTGGTTGCCCGACTGAATCCCAACGCCAGTAACATGGCGATGACAATAGGCGTGAGGATAAGCGCCGCGCCATCATTGGCAAAAAAGGCCGAAACAACGGCTCCCAGCAGAATGATAAAGGTGAACAGTAATCGCCCATTCCCTCTTCCCCAACGTGCAACATGTAAAGCGCACCATTCAAAAAAACCAGACTCATCAAGCAGTAGGCTGATGATGATGATAGCAATAAACGCCGCGGTGGCATTCCAGACAATGTTCCAGACAACGGGGATATCATTCAGTTGAATGACTCCTGTCAGGAGAGCAAGGATCGCTCCCAGGGTTGCACTCCATCCAATCCCTAACCCGCGCGGTTGCCAGATGACCAAAATTATCGTCAGGATAAAGATCGCTCCTGCAAGTAACATATTATCTCCTATAGCAGATCTATTTTTCGCTTAGTTAATTTATATATGAATTTTCATATGTGTTTGGGCAAAATTTTTAACAGCAAAGTGCCTTACCATCAGGTGTACAGTTTGAATCCACGAGTTTATTTACCTGGGCTTTTATTGCTGCCTGTTGGCAATTCCATGACGCCTCAATAATATTCGCCGCCCATGCAGGAATATGGGGTGATAGACGATAATAAATCCATTTACCTTCACGGCGATCCAGTAACAATTCTGCATCACGCAGTAGTGCGATATGTCGTGAAATTTTAGGCTGAGACTCACTGAGCACGGTACAGATATCACAGACACACAATTCACCGGTTTCACGTAGCAACAACACGATGCTAAGGCGGGTTTCATCGGCAAGAAGTTTGAAAAGCTGGATGGGAAATAGCACGATTGACTCTCCGTTGATGACCTAACACATATGCTAATTCATATGTGATTAAGCTTAAAGTATTAATCATTGCTGTTTTAACAAATAAACAGATGGAGTCACTGATATTTATGAAGTCCCCTTACTCCTCGCGCCGCGAGGAATAAGGAAGTGTCCTACAGTTTTGAAATCTTATTTAAAATAGAACGCTTCCTTTTTTTCATCTGTCAAAATTTAAAATCCATTTATAAAAACATCCTTGTTATTCTTTTCTTTCCCTATTCTCTGACCTCAATCAGAACAAGGTAAATACTAATTTTTCATTCCGGTTATTGGCAATCATTTTTTAGCTGAAAAAGCAGTGACAAAATAAATATGCGAGCCGGCTCGCAAGGAGATATCTTGTATTCCTTACCCCCAAGAGACAGCTTGATCACGCAAACAACGCTCATTTATCATGGCGGACAATCAACTTTGTCATATGGCCGTTTGCGCCACGCCGGAATCAACCGGAAAAAAGAAGGAAAGAAGAAATATGCGAATACCCCGCATCTATCACCCAGAGCTGCTCTCAACAGGAACAGAAATTTATTTAAGTGATGAAGCGGCCAATCATGTTGGCCGCGTGCTTAGAATGAGTCATGGACAAGCATTACAACTCTTTGATGGCAGTAATCAGGTTTTTGATGCAATAGTCACTGAAACCAGTAAAAAAACGGTCAAAGTGTCTATCCTTGATGGCAAGTTGTCTAACCATGAATCACCACTGAACCTACATCTTGGCCAGGTCATATCCCGTGGCGAAAAAATGGAATTTACCATCCAAAAATCTGTTGAACTGGGCGTTAACACAATTACGCCACTCTTGTCTGAACGCTGTGGGGTAAAACTGGATGCAGAAAGGTTAGAGAAGAAATTACAACAATGGAAAAAAATTGCCATTTCTGCTTGTGAACAGTGTGGACGTAACCGTATCCCTGAAATTCGCCCGGTTATGCCACTGGAAACCTGGTGTGCGGAAAATGATGGCAGTCTAAAATTGAATTTGCATCCCCGTGCCAGCCATAGCATCAATACCCTCCCACTTCCTGTGGAAAAAGTACGCCTGCTGATTGGGCCTGAAGGGGGATTGTCCGCCGAAGAAATAGAAATGACCGCAAAATATCAATTTACTGATATCCTGTTAGGGCCTCGTGTCCTGAGGACAGAAACGACGGCACTCACCGCAATTACCGCATTGCAAGTACGTTTTGGTGATCTGGGTTAAGGAGAAAAAATGATCAAGCTCGGCATTGTGATGGACCCTATTTCATCCATCAACATCAAGAAAGACACTAGTTTTGCCATGCTGTTAGAAGCACAAAAACGTGGATGGGAGATCCATTATATGGAAATGGGTGATCTCTACCTGCATCAAGGAGAGGCCCGCGCCCGCACGCGTTTACTCACGGTAGAAGAAAACCCACAACAGTGGTATCAGTTTGGCGGTGAGCAAGAAATAGCGCTCGATACTTTGCACGTTATTTTGATGCGCAAAGATCCACCTTTTGATACTGAGTTCATTTATGCGACCTATATTCTGGAAAGAGCAGAAGCCAAAGGCAGCCTGATCGTTAATAAACCCCAGAGCCTGCGCGACTGTAACGAAAAACTGTTTACGGCCTGGTTCCCAGAATGGACACCCGATACACTGGTCACCCGCAATGCTAAAAAACTACGCGAGTTTCATCAAAAGCATAGTGATGTGATTTTTAAACCCTTAGATGGTATGGGCGGCGCTTCCATCTTCCGCTTGAAACAAGACGACGCCAACGTCGGCGTTATCATTGAAACGCTGACTGAACATGGTAATCGTTATTGTATGGCGCAAAATTTTCTGCCTGCCATTAAAGATGGGGATAAGCGTGTGCTGGTTGTTGATGGCGAACCGGTGCCTTATTGCCTTGCCCGTATCCCAGCCCAGGGAGAAACCCGTGGTAATTTGGCGGCAGGTGGCCGTGGAGAGGCTCGACCATTGTCAGAAAGCGATTGGGAAATCGCCCGCGCAGTGGCTCCCGTGTTAAAAGAGAAAGGATTAATCTTTGTTGGGCTGGATATCATTGGCGACCGTTTAACCGAAATCAACGTGACCAGTCCAACTTGTGTGCGTGAAATAGAAGCCGCATTCCCAGATATTTCCATTACTGGCATGCTGATGGATGCTATCGAAAAACGGTTGGAAAGACAGGTTGCATAACGGGCCAAACAACGTTTGTTTCCTGACAATATTTGCCATTTATATTAAGAGCCCACATACTGTGGGCCAAATCATTCTTACATTGCCAAAATAATTATCAGAAAACACATGAATCTACAGCATCATTTTCTTATTGCCATGCCTTCGCTCTCTGATCCTTATTTCAATCGTTCTGTAGTTTATATCTGCGAACATGATCAAAACGGGGCAATGGGATTAATTATCAATAAGCCGATAGCCAAAGTTTCTATTCAGAGTATCTTACAAAAATTAGATATCGCCCCTAAGGATAGAGACAATACGATCAATCTCAATCAACCCGTGATGGCGGGTGGCCCTCTGTCTGAGGAGCATGGCTTTATTTTGCATACGCCACAATCAGGTTTCAGTTCCAGTATTCAGATCTCTGAACACACCATGATCACAACCTCCAGAGATATGCTGGAAACACTCGGCACACTACGCCAACCGAAAAATATTTTAATGACCCTTGGATGCTCAAGTTGGGAATCAGGTCAGTTGGAAAGGGAAATGATGGAAAACAGTTGGCTGACTGTCAGCGCTGAACCCTCCATTATTTTCGATACCCCTATCGCTAACCGCTGGCACGATGCGGCTGCTTTACTGGGGGTTAATATTCACCATCTCGCATCACAAGCAGGACACGCCTGATGAAAAACCGTACAATTATTGCCTTTGACTTTGGAACTCGCAGCATTGGGGCTGCCATCGGGCAAGAAATTACTGCTACAGCCAGAGCATTATCCTCTTTCAAAGCTAACGAAGGTTCCCCTAATTGGGAACTTATTGGGAAACTCCTTAAAGAGTGGCAGCCTGATCTGGTCATTGTTGGCCTGCCACTCAATATGGATGGCACAGAGCAGCCTGTTACCGCACAGGCCCGTAAATTTGCCAATCGTATACATGGGCGTTTTGGCGTACAGGTTCAATTGCACGATGAACGATTGACCACCGTGGAAGCACGCGCCCACCTGTTTGATCACGGTGGCTACAAGGCATTGAATAAGAGCAAAGTTGATGCTACCTCCGCTGTTATTATTCTGGAAAGCTGGTTTGAACAGCAGTATCAATAATAACCCTATCCGTAATAGCCATCATTAGGCATGGCTGTTACCACAAACGGTTTACCCAGCCACTGATATCCTAAAACAACGTCAAAACTGCCCACCTTCTACTCACTACCCAGTTAACAACCCTAATGTCCTGCGCTGTTGTCGGCTTTGCTCGTAAGTTTGCATACCGCAAGCGGCGCCAGTCTGCATTAATGACACTATTTGATGATTTTTACCTTCTCTTATCAAATGGCTAACCGCTTGGTTAATGACCAAAACTTCATAAATCGCTACCCTACCACCGTCTTTGGTGGGGAGCAGTTGCTGAGAAATAACTGCCTTTAAACTTCCGGCCAACTGGCTACAAATCCAGCCCTTTTCTTCTGCGGAAAAAGCATCAACCAAGCGATCTATCGCCTGAATTGCACCACGGGTATGCAACGTCGATAAAACCAGGTGCCCCGTTTCCGCCGCTGTCAGGGCCAACCGGATGGTTTCTTTATCCCGTAGCTCTCCCAGCAGGATCACATCTGGATCTTGACGTAATGCCCCTTTCAATGCCGTTTGATAATCCGCGACATCCTTACCAACCTGCCTTTGCTGTATCAAACAGTTTCGGCTTTGGTGAACAAATTCTATTGGATCTTCCAGCGTGATGATGTGTTTACAAACGTGGCTATTCAAGGCATTAATCATTGCCGACAGCGTAGTTGACTTACCGCTTCCCGTCGCGCCTGTCACTAATATCAATCCACGCATCTCTTGCAGGATAAGATGCTGGATGATATCAGGTGCATAGAGTTGTTCCAGAGTCGGGCATTGATCAGCAATCAATCGCAATACCAATGATAAATGAGATTGTTGATAAAACAGGTTTCCCCTGAGCCGCTGTTTATCTGGCATTGTTACCACAAAATCGACATGTCCCTGCTTGTGTAATTGCTGTTGCTGCACATCGGATAATATTTCCTTACTCCACGTTATCAGGGTATCAGGTTGAATTTTCTCATATTGCCTCTGAGGGTATAACACCCCATGGATACGCAAAACCGGAACTTGCCCGACACAAAGATGCAGATCGGAAGCATTATGCTTTACACTAAGGGACACTAATTTTTCCATATTCATTTTTTATCTCCTGAGTCAATTATGCACAATATCGAACAAAATCTTCACGATGTCAGGAACCGCATTGCACTTGCAGCTCAAAAATGCGGGCGTTCTCCAGAAGAAATTACCTTGCTTGCAGTCAGTAAAACCAAACCTGTGGAGGCTATCGCAGAAGCCATAGCCAATGGCCTGCGGGAATTTGGCGAGAATTACGTTCAGGAAGGCGTTGAAAAGATCCAACATTTTAATCACCGTGACGATTTAGTGTGGCACTTTATTGGCCCATTACAATCTAACAAGAGTCGTCTGGTGGCAGAACATTTTGATTGGTGTCATACCATTGATAGGGCAAAAATCGCCCAACGATTAAGCGAGCAGCGCCCTGAAAAAATGCCACCTCTTCATGTTCTGATCCAAATTAATATCAGCGGAGAACAGAGCAAATCAGGCATTTTATTGGAAGAGTTAACTGAATTGGCTGCAACGATTAACGGGCTGCCCAATCTGGTATTACGTGGATTAATGGCAATACCGGCACCAGAAAGTCACCCTGAGCACCAAATAGCCGTTTTTCGTCGGATGGAACAGGCATTTATTGAGCTAAAAGTGCGATATTCTCAGGTTGATACACTGTCAATGGGCATGACAGAGGATATGGAAGCCGCCATTACTTGTGGTTCTACCCTGGTGCGGATTGGAACGGCAATATTTGGTGCTCGTCAGTACCAGCCTTAACACGCTTATGTGTTGCTTATATGCTTATATACCCGTCGCCTTTCAAGATGCGTCTTATATCTCCCCGTGCAGTGGGGAAATATAAACACTCTCGTTGGTTTGCAAACGGCAACTTGAAGTTGGATTGGTATAGAGAAAATACAGATCATCTGATTCAATATTTAAAATTCACTGTTTAATATATGAGATTATCTAATGGAAAATCGTAAAATCACCTTTATTGGCGCAGGAAATATGGCTCATGCCATCATTGCCGGATTAGTCAATCAAGGTTATCCAGCTAAGCTCATCACTGTTTGTTCTCCAACGACAACCCGCCGTGATGGGCTGGCAAAAGAGTATGGCATCAACAGTCAAAACGATAATATTCGTTACGCGCAAGAAGCCGATGTCATTGTCCTGGCTGTTAAACCGCAAATGATGGTGGAAGTGTGTGATGCACTGCGCTTGTCCGTCGATTTCAGTGAGAAATTGGTGCTTTCTATTGCGGCGGGTATCCCCATTTCCCGTTTTTATGCGCTGTTACAGGATAAGCTCACTGTTATCCGCATCATGCCAAATACCCCCTCACTTATCGGACAAGGGGTCTGTGGGCTATTTGCGCCTGAGCATATCGAGCAATCTGATCGCGAGTTTGCTGCATCGTTAATGCGCAGTGTCGGGAAGGTTTGCTGGGTAAAGGATGAAAGCGGTATCAACGATATTATCGCGGTTGCAGGCAGTGCCCCTGCTTATTACTTCCTGTTCATGGAATCAATGCAACAAGAAGCGGAGCGTCTGGGTTTTGACAGTGAAACCGCCAGAGAACTTGTCCTGCAAGCAGCGATAGGTTCAGCTAAACTTGCTGAAACGCAAAAAGATCTTCCTTTTGCTATCCTGCGTGAGCAGGTAACATCTAAAGGCGGTACAACGGCTGAAGCACTGCGCATTTTTTATGAAGGCAAGCTGCCTGAAATGGTGTCCAGTGCTATGCAAGGAGCTATCCGCCGGGCACAAGAAATGGAAAAATTATTTTAATTCAATTGGTTTAATTCAATCAGGGCTGCTACATGCAATTCTTAAACTTCGTCCTTTTTACCGTTCTGGATTTATATATTGCCGTTTTACTGCTGCGTGTCTGGATGCAGTGGGTACGTTGTGATTTTTATAATCCATTCTCACAATTTATCGTTAAAATCACCCAACCTGTGGTACGCCCATTACGCAGAGTCATTCCTGCCATTGGCCCCATCGATACTGCCTCCGTGCTCTTCGCCTACCTGCTGATTTTTATCAAAATATTGTTGCCTATCTGGTTAGCCACAGGGCAATTTCTTATCCCTTCTGGCGCCATATTCTTGCTTGGCGTGATTGAATTACTGACGGCTGCCGGAAAACTCGTATTTTGGTTAGTGATCGCCCGTTCGTTATTGAGTTGGATCAGTCAAGGACGTAACCCTGTTGACTATGTCCTGATCCAACTGACCGAACCCTTGATGGCACCTATCCGACGCATTATCCCTTCCATGGGGGGACTTGATTTCTCCGCCATGATTATCATTCTTATTCTCTACGCACTGAATTCCCTGCGTTACGATGTGATGGGGTGGTTGGCTTCAATACTCGCAGGTTAATGAGATAAATTAGTTACGTAGATGAATTGAACACACAGGTTAATGAAAGAAATGGCAATGCAAAAAGTTGTTCTCGCCACGGGAAATGCAGGAAAAGTACGTGAATTGGCTGACTTATTGGCTGACTTTGGCTTAGATATCGTCGCGCAGACCGAATTAGGTGTGGCTCCAGCCGATGAGACGGGCCTCACTTTTATTGAAAACGCAATCATCAAAGCGCGCCATGCCGCAGCAGTGACGGGCTTACCTGCGATTGCCGACGACTCCGGGCTATCAGTTGATGCGTTAGGTGGCGCACCCGGCATTTATTCCGCGCGCTATGCCGGCAGTGATGCCTCCGATCAGGAGAATCTGGAAAAATTATTGCACACCATGCGTGATGTTCCTGATGAACAGCGCCAGGCTCAATTCAACTGTGTGCTGGTCTTCCTGAGCCATGCAGAAGATCCTACCCCGCTGGTGTTTCATGGGCGCTGGTCAGGCATGATTACCCGTGAACCGGTTGGAAAAGGGGGGTTTGGGTATGATCCCGTTTTTTATGCTCCAGAATTTAACAGTACCGCCGCCGAGTTGACTCGTGAGCAAAAAACTGCCGTTTCACACCGCGGGAAAGCATTAGCCATGTTGTTGGAAGCCATGCGTAATGCTTAAGTTACCACCTCTGAGTCTTTATATTCATATTCCGTGGTGCGTACAAAAATGCCCTTATTGTGACTTTAATTCACACGCCTTAAAAGGGGATATACCGCATCAGGAATATGTTGATCATCTATTGGCGGATTTACATGCGGATTTGCCAATGATTAGTGATCGTGAAGTATCAACGATTTTTATCGGTGGAGGAACGCCGAGCCTGTTAAGCGCCGAAGGGATGCAGCGATTGCTTGATGGCGTCAGGGCGGCATTGCCGCTCTCCCCACAGGCAGAGATTACCATGGAAGCGAATCCGGGAACCGTTGAAGCCGATCGTTTCAGTGCTTATCAACAGGCAGGGATTAATCGCATTTCCATCGGCGTACAAAGTTTCGGTTCAGATAAACTCATCCGTCTGGGTCGTATCCATGGCCCGGAAGAGGCCAAACGGGCGGCAAAATTGGCTGATGGGCTTGGATTACGCAGCTTCAATCTGGATTTGATGCATGGCTTGCCTGACCAGATACTCAATGAAGCACTGAATGATTTGCGGCAGGCTATTGAGTTGTCCCCGCCCCATCTGTCCTGGTATCAACTGACGATTGAGCCTAATACCCATTTCGGCTCCCGCCCTCCGGTTTTACCGGATGATGATGCGCTATGGGATATTTTTTCCCAAGGCCATCAATTACTGACGAAAGCGGGTTATCAGCAATATGAAACTTCGGCATATGCCAAACCCGGTTATCAATGCCAGCATAATCTCAACTACTGGCGTTTCGGTGATTATTTAGGGATTGGTTGTGGTGCACATGGCAAGATTTCATTTGCCGATGGCCGTATCCTCCGCACCGTGAAAACCCGGCATCCACGCGGTTATATGCAGGGGCGTTATTTGGATCAACAACATCAGGTGGATAATGAAGATCGCCCATTTGAATTTTTTATGAACCGTTTCCGTTTGCTGGAATCGATGCCACGTCAGGATTTCAGTGATTTCACCGGATTACCCGAAAGCGTTATCCGTCCCAAAATTGATGCAGCGCTGACGAAAGGCTATATCACTGAGAATGAGACACACTGGCAAATCACTCAGCACGGGAAACTATTCCTGAATTCGTTACTGGAGCTGTTTCTTTAACAAAAAACTGCACCTAAATATTAAAAGGTGCAGTTTTATTGATTGGAAGTTGAAGGAATATTGTTTTTAGATCTATAATTTACCCAGTTCACACAGTTACCCACGTTGCTTAATTATCCCTTAATCAAACAGCATTACCAGATAAAGATAGTGTTTCATATTAGAAAAATAATAATCATTCCTGGACTAAACCACATATTTCCGGGTGAAAATATTCTCTATGCTTATTTAAATATTCTTCATTTCTGAAACTATATGTTTTAAGTAACCAACGTTTTTCCATGGCATTTTTATCAACAATTTTGATAATTTCACGATTATGCAGTGAATCCTGATTAGCAAAAGAAAATAAATCTCCGCTATTAATAGAAACATGTTCCTTTTTTGCTTTAGTGATAGCAATTTTTAGTTCAAGAAGTGCTTCAATAGCTTCTTTAGGAGCATCTGATAAATAGGTAGTACGGGTATCGTAGTAACGAAAAGTATGTATGTTTTCAAGAATGACATGCTTTTCAGAGTAAAGTTGTTTTTTGTTAGAGTCTCTTGAATATTCGTCGTAAGGTGTTATATACCAAGGTTGACGTAACCATTGCTGCGATTCTGGCTTTAGCCAAGAAAGTATCTCTTTCCCATCAAGGTAACCTGTATAAATCAGATTTTGTTCGCTACAACGCATACCGAGTAAACTAAGAAAATCTGCTCTCACAGGGTGTGCAGTACGATCATTGTGGAAATAGAGTTCACCATCAGTTTTTTGCGTTTGTGTATTAGAATATTTCTTATGCGCGTAAACATCATGAAAGAAATCGCCGTTATTGCGTGTCTGATAAGCCAGAAGAGGTGAGTCGGTTAACTGTGAGAAAAGTTCCAACAGGCTTTCGCCAATGAATGTTGTTTTCTTCCTGTATTTGTCATTCACAGGATCTTCCTGATCGAATTCAGGAACAACTCTATCAATAGGAAGATTTTTCAATAGTTGAGCATTAATACCATACAGTCGCCTTTCGTCTTTTATTTTATGACATATACGCAATTAACTTGAAGATGCAGGAATTAAAGTCTGGAAATTATCTGTCAACCGGGTGGTCAATTCCTGTGCTTTTTCGGGTAATGTAACATGAAA
>NZ_NJCX01000079.1 GCF_002632875.1 Xenorhabdus kozodoii | reverse complement strand
ATTTAGGTAAACATTCGTTTCATATCCACTGCCAAGATAAGCAAGGTAATACCTTGTTACGTAAAAAGTTAACGCGTTCTAAGTTGACGGATTTTTTATCGACAAGCGCATCTGCCCTCGTCGTGATGGAATCTTGTGCAGGCGCGCATTTTATGGCGCGACACATTCAGAAGCTAGGTCATCAAGTTAAATTGATATCCCCTCAATTCGTCCGTCCTTTTGTTAAAAGTAATAAAAGTGACTTTATTGATGCGGAGGCTATTTGCGAAGCGGCTTCTCGACCTTCAATGCGCTTCGTAACACCGCGAACAGAAGAACAGCAGGCGATGTCCGCACTTCACAGAGTCAGGGACTCCTTAGTCAAAGAACGAGTTAAGACCACTAATCAGATGCATGCGTTTTTACTGGAGTTTGGCATCAGCATGCCTCGTGGTATAGCTGTGATAAGACGTCTAGCAACAGTATTAGAAGAGAATGAACTACCTGCTTACTTAGAGCGACTCTTATTACGCCAGCATGCACATTACCTGTATTTATGCCAGCAAATAAACGAAGTTGAACAGGAGTTAAAAAACCATCTTGCTAGCGATGAAACAGCGCAAGGGCTATTGACAATCCCGGGGATTGGGTTGATCACGGCGAGTTTACTTTCAACCAAGCTTGGCGATGGTAAAAACTTTAACAGTAGTCGAGATTTTGCAGCTTCTACAGGGCTGGTTCCTCGTCAATACAGTACAGGAGGGAAAAATACCCTAATGGGGATTAGTAAGCGTGGAGATAAAAGCCTTCGCAAATTACTTGTTCAATGTGCAAGGGTATTTATGCAAAAAAGAGAACATTATCCCGGGCGATTAGCGGATTGGGTGAAAATTCAATTGGAAAATCATCACTCTAATGTAGTGGCATGCGCCTTAGCCAATAAACTGGCACGGATCGCATGGTCACTTACAGCAAATAGAACAATTTTCAGTCAATAATTAAGCTAGCAAACAATACTAGCTTAATAAATTGAATTAATTAGTTACTTTCTGGTTTTGCGATGACAGATATTTGATGACATGAACGGCAGACCGACCTGTTGTTGAACCTGACATAAAAAATGGCTCAATGAAGCCGACGGCTTTTTCAAGGTTCAACAGGTGCGGAACTCATCGTGGCACGGGCAGTATGCTCATTAGATGCCGAATAGATTTAAGCAAGCCCACCATACATCAAAATTTGTGTTGCAAAAACGGGGGTGACCATAGATTTTT
>NZ_NJCX01000078.1 GCF_002632875.1 Xenorhabdus kozodoii | reverse complement strand
TGTGCCAATTGCCGCAACCGTATCAAAGAGACCCAGAAAACGGCTTTTCCCCGTGGGATAAGTGGATTGATTCAGATAACGTCGTTGATTGAAACCATCGGTTAAGGCCTGTGCCAGAACGGGATCACGATTAAAAACCCGATTGGCAAAATGGCGTGCCGCCGTAGCCCCGCGACTAAAGCCTATTATATCGAATTGCAGGCATTTGATATTGTCATGGGTCCTCTCCAATGCCACTTCTAATTCAGATTTTATTTTTTGGATGGCCATTTCAGTTTTAGCATGAACACCTGTTTCCCCTACTCCCAATCCATAACCCACGATACTGTCTGATTTTCCTGCCTGAGTGCCAATCCCTTCAATATAGACTTTGATTTGATGTGAGTTTTCATTAGGTTTCCCTTCAAGATATATCTCATGCAAAAAATGCACATTAGTATAGTAACCATCATAACTGATCCGCGAGGTATCACCGGGCAAGCCAAATTGGTTAAAGGCACAACTCATCGACTGTTGATTGATATTGGTTGCTTCTGGAACACATAAAAGCCGCTCATTAATATTGTCGGCATTGTTCCCCGTTCCATCAAAAAAGACACCAATTGTTAAGGTAATACCGCTTTCTATCGCCTGAACTTCCAGCACATATCGCCGATTAAGGGGATGGGCGGTAAACCCTTTTAATGTTGAATCTTTAAAGTGTTCAGAGGCTTTTAATTCTTCTTCTTGCCAGCCTTTTACTGTTGGGTAGGCATCGCTGATTGCCCCTAATGTGATATAACGATAATCATGCTTGCCGTTATAGCTATTTTTCCTTACCTGAAGATTGCCTATTTTTCCGGTATCTGGACGAGCAGGGCATTGGGTTACTTTATCAGCCAAAGGCTGCGCTGAAACAGAGAGTGTCACAGGCATGGGGGGAAGATCTTCTTCACGCAATATTCCATTGCCATCCGTGCTGCCCGTTCGCACAATGCTTTTGTTCCCTCGGCTTTTCAGTTTATAAGGTATCCCTATTAGGGGCTTACCCTGCTCATCTACGAGTTGAAATTCAATCCAGTTTTTCAGTATCTTTTGGCAATCAATGCAATCCGTTGGTTTCAGTTTACTCATTTTGTTTCTTCCTTATTTTAGTTATCCACGGATGCCATTATTGGGGGCAACGCCTTGGCTATCAGTAATAAAATGCCCAACCGTTAACTTATGCAGGCTACGTTTTTCATCCCTCGCCTGTTTCAGCCACGCCAAGATGTTGT
>NZ_NJCX01000077.1 GCF_002632875.1 Xenorhabdus kozodoii | reverse complement strand
AATCATGCCGGGGTATACATAGGTGATGGGCTGATGTTACACCACATGTACGGACAGCTCAGTAACCGTGTGCATTATAGCGGATACTGGCAGGAGCGAACCGTGAAAATAGTCAGGCATCAGGAGTCAGCAACATGAATACACTACGAACCATCCGGTTATACGGAACACTCGGCGCCCTGTTCGGACGAGAACATCGATTAGCGGTATCTTCGCCGCAGGAAGCGATTCGGGCATTGTCGGTCTTAATCGACGGCTTCGAAAAGTTCCTACTGAGTGCCAAAGAGCGTGGGTTAACCTTTGCCGTATTCATCGGAAAACGCAATATCAATCGCGACGAACTGGCATTATCCGGTGAGAGCGACATTCGGATTGTACCGGTGATCATTGGCAGCAAAAAAGCGGGCGTGTTTCAAACTATTCTCGGCGCGGTGATGGTGGTTGCCGGGGTGTTCTTATCGGCAACGCCATTTGGTGCGCCGATGGTGATGTCCGGCGTAGGTATGATGCTGGGCGGAGTGGTGCAAATGTTGTCGCCGATGCCGGGCGGACTGGCGAGGCGGGAAGATCCCGATAACAAACCCAGCTATGCTTTCGGTGGTCCGGTCAACTCCATCGCGCAGGGTAACCCCGTTCCGCTGGGTTACGGTCAGCGCCGCATCGGCGGGGCTATTATCTCAGCCGGTATCTACGCCGAAGACCAACAATAAATCTTCATCGTTTTCAATCAGGTCGCGCAAGCGGCTTTTTTTTATGGGTGAAATATGGAACAGCATCTGATTCAGGGCAGCAAAGGCGGCGGCGACAGCCCTCGTACCCCGGTTGAGTCACCGGATTCTCTGCAATCAACCTCGTACGCCAAAATCGTATTGGCATTGGGGGAGGGGGAATTTGCCGGGGGACTCGATGGCGCCAGCATATATCTGGACAACACACCGATTATTGGCCCCGATGGTACGCCCAATTTCGAGGGTGTGCGGTGGGAGTTTCGCCCCGGCACGCCGCATCAAGATTATATCCCCGGTATGCCCGCAGTAGAAAATGAGTTGACCGTCGGGACTGAATTAAATGAGTCATGGGTGAGATCCGTCACCAATACCCAGCTCTCTGCGGTGCGCATTCGGTTATCGTGGCCGCAATTGCAAAAGCAAGAAGAAGATGGGGACACGGTAGGGTATCGCATTGATTATGTGATAGAGGTGGCAACGGATGGCGGGGCGTATCAAGAAGTGTTGCGTACCGCCGCTGATGGCAAGACAACCACCAAATATGAACGC
>NZ_NJCX01000076.1 GCF_002632875.1 Xenorhabdus kozodoii | reverse complement strand
CATAGGTATCTACACATCTCCGAGCTGACCCAATGCTCTTGCGGCTAAGAGGGTCAGTTCCTCGGGGGTATACTCGGATAGCAACATTAATGTGTTCAGAAGGATGGATAATCCCGCAAGGAGAGCGGGGGCACTCTCTAATCTTCCGCGTTTTTGCTGCCTTCCTGAGAGCCGGCAAATTAATCGACGGGCCCGGGCATTTTCCTCTCCCTCTGAACGTTGCAATCGCCAGACCAGTACACAGGCCATGCTGGCGATGAGCAGTCTGCGTAATATCGCTCGGGCACTGCGCTGGAGCCAGGATCCCACGTCATGCCCTGCGCTTTTGAGGAGTTTAAAAAAGGATTCAATATTCCAGCGCCAGTAGTACCACTGCGCGATTTCATCACAACGGATGGCCTCCTCTGTGTTCGTCAGCAGGGTCCAGCGACCCAACTCTTTTCCCTCATCATCACTGAGTCTGACCACCACAAGCCGCACCGCCAGCGCTTTCCCGGGCTGCTTTGGAACCCTGTTGTTCGTGTCTTTATCTTTCTGTTTTGACTGCGCTGCGCGTGTGATGCTCACCCCCGTTTCACTCACGGCAAGATGGGCTTTCTTTCCTTTATAATTCACGGTTTTTTGAACCTGAAAGCGGAGTTCATCAGCCACTTCACCCACTTTTTTTGTTTTGCCCTGATATTGGACACGGTGCCCCTCTTTCCCCCGGATTAGCCAGTAAAATCCCTGTTCGCTCAAGGTTCTCATATGCCCGATGGAATCCCCCTCGCGGTCGATAATGTGAACCATTTTTTTGTCAAAACCTAATGCTTCTAACCGGGTAATATCCGCCGTCAGCGCATCCAGATGAGTGAGCGGTTCGGACCGGGCGTCATTCAGGGTTGAATGGCAGTACGTACTGTCCGTGAGCGTTTGTCCTAATGGGGCAACCGGTAGCCCCGAAGCAGCATCGATAAGCAAGCTGCTTCTTAACTCATAGCCGACATCCGTTTTATGCGTCATCTGTCGCCGTTGTTCCTTGCTGGGATGAGCGTAATGCAGGCGGGACCAGTCGTGTGCAACCAGCGCATATTGATGAGCACTGCGGGTAATTTCTTCGCGAGCCAGCGCGATAATGGGTTCATTCAACTGGCTGAAAGCGATCCGATCGTTATTGAGAAAACGCCAGACGGCCTGCGTGGTGGCGAACGTGGTTTTCTGTGCGCTGGCCACGTCTTTAATTGCACAGGCGAGAGGATCTGAAGGTGTCATATGTTGTTTGACCAGCATCGGGTATCG
>NZ_NJCX01000074.1 GCF_002632875.1 Xenorhabdus kozodoii | reverse complement strand
GGTTTTGATGGTGATAGAGCCATCTTTTTGCACTTTATCATCGATGTAGATTAACTCCAGTCCATTATTATTTTTTGGTGATGAAATACCACCGTGCACGCCCCATGCACCATCGGCGTTATACCCCAATACGCCAGTCACCTGATAGTGACCGATGCCGAGTTTGGACACTGTGGCCCCCTCAGATTCATCATTTGTGGTGAATGAGCCATCGGGGTGAATTTGAATGATAGGGGAGCTGAGACGAATAAAACCCCCGCCATCACTGTGACAGTTTTGTCCCAGCGACATGACTGTGCCATTACCCGCACGAATTGTTCCACGAGTTTCAATGTCGCCATTACGGGTATTGAAAAAAATGGTGGTACTCTGGTCTCCTGCTGTCGTTCTAAAACCAATCCCGTACCATGAGCGAATCTCGATATTATTCCCCTCGAAACTGGCAGCATCCCGCGAACCGACCTCTAAGCTACCGGACCCCAGTACCAGTGAACTTGCGTCGACAGTGCCCCTAACTGCCATATTTCCCGCACGGGTGTCAAAATAGATCCGCGTCTGTTTATCAAATGAGGATTTCAGACCAATACCCCACCACGAGAGTAGTTCCAAGTTGTTTCCGTCAAAACTGGCGGAATCTGCTCCCCCAAGCCGCATTCCATGAGCATCTCCCGCTATACCAATGATAGATTTCGAGAATATTCGCTCAGCGTTTACATCTCCGTTAACAATACCGCCTGTTTTAGGCAGGGCATTATTTGCCCGCTCTACCGTATCCGCTAAACCGAGGTTTTTTACAAACTCGTTTTTGTTTGGAATATCCGCGCCGTTCTTGTTCTTATCCAGCATCGCCGCCTGCAATGCTCGTATTGATTGCAATGCCAAGGTTTGACCGTTCGGCAAGGTCACGTCCACCACACCATTTTGCGACATCCATTTGTCCATATTCTGGAGGAACTGAGTGATATAGCTGGTGTTAGCGACGATATGCCGGACGCCATCTGAGATGGAGTTAGGTACAGTCGTCTGAATCTGGTAAGTGGTATTATTAAGCGTTACGTTGACGTTATCCGCCAGCACCAGTTCGGTATCGGAATTCACCGCCTGTATCATATGCAGTAAATTACCACTGGTGGACTGGATTAAAATGAGCTGCGCAGGCGCAACCCCGTTGATATTGCTTTTAAATTGTGTCCCCGTGCCACGGACAATAGCCGAGCCGGACACGGTGGAAATCGTGCCTTGTGAGTAGTACATGGTGTGAGTCCTGAAAGATTAAAAATTGAAGTAATCGGCGGCGTCG
>NZ_NJCX01000073.1 GCF_002632875.1 Xenorhabdus kozodoii | reverse complement strand
CGCCGCCAGTCTGACCAATGTAAAATCTGTTCGACTGCCTCTCCCGTTTTTTCCATCAATTTTGACAACAGCTTACGCAGTTCCGGGATACTCAGGGCTACCAATCCTGCCGGTGTTTTTTTTCTCCCGTATCCGCAAGACCGCCAGCACCGCATGAGCTAATAGCGATAAGGTAATGTGCCGATACCAACTGTGCCATTGCCGCACTTCATAATGATCCAGGCCACATTCCCCCTTCGTTTCCTCAAAACCACTTTCAATTTCCCAGCGATGCCCTGCCACCTGAATCAGGGTTTTCAGGTCAGCCTGTTCTCTGCGGGCATAGACGATATAATAAGCCCGCTCTTGTTTCTCATCCCGGCTGCGCCGAACCAGCAGATAATGACCATAATCCCGCTCTTCCTCACTGAGTTGTAAACGCCAAAGCGGCACCCGAACCCAGTCGTACCAACGTTCTCCCTGTGTCCCCAATCCCGCGGAATGTTTTTCCCAAAACGAAGATGGCAGACTGTCCACAACCTTGTCGGCGCTGGTATATCTGGGCCCTTGCCACCACACGCGTTCATTTTTGGGGATCGCCAGTACAAACGGTTGATATCGGGATTCTAACCAGCACCGCAGACGACGATCTTGACCATACACCGTATCGGCGGTCACCCAACGACAAGAGACGCCGGCATCTAATGCACGTTCCAACATCTGTTGGGCAAGTTGGGGTTTGGTGGCAAAGGTGACCGAGTCAGGAATGCCAGCGGATTTACAGCGGGGCCGGTTATCTGTCCATTGTTCAGGCAGATATAAGGCCCGGTCAATAAAGGCATGGCCGCCCTGACCGGCATAACAGAGAAAGACGCCTATCTGACTGTTTTCTATCCGTCCGGCAGTACCGCTATATTGGCGTTGGACGCCAGCAGAATGGGTCCCTTTTTTGATAAAACCGGTTTCATCGATGATGAGGATGCCTTGCTCATCACCGAGATGGTCAGTCACATAGTCGCGTAAAATATCGCGAGCCGCTTCGGCATCCCAACGGGCGCGTTCCAGAAAATATTGAATGCCATCAGGCGAGTGTTCACCCAACCATTCCGCCAGTTGCCAGCTATTTTTACGCTCAACATCACTGAGTAATCCCCTGAGATAGGCGAGGCTGCGTTGCTGTGGACTGGCATGGTGAAATAACGGTGTCAGACGCGTGTGTAATGAGAGCAGTTCTTGTTCCCAAAGGTTGACAGGTGAGTGCATTGAACACCTCCCCCTATTTTCAGGAAGAATATATCATGAGCTATCATGCCACAATGGAGCGTACGACTGTAGTACTAAG
>NZ_NJCX01000072.1 GCF_002632875.1 Xenorhabdus kozodoii | reverse complement strand
CCCCCTACTTTGTGAGCGATACTCTGACAGGGTATTTTTTTCTGGAGAGGTCATCATGCAAAACGTCACACTCATTGGTATCGATCTCGGTAAGCATTCCTTCCATATTCATTGCCAGGATAAATCCGGCAAGGCCATTCTGCGTAAAAAGTTTACGCGTACCAAGCTCATGCAGTTTTTGGCAACGTGTCCCTCTTTAACGGTTGTGATGGAAGCCTGTGCTGGCGCTCATTTTATGGCGCGACGGATTGGCGGTTTAGGCCATGAAGCCAAACTCATCTCTCCCCAATTTGTGCGCCCGTTTGTCAAAAGTAATAAAAATGATTTTGTTGATGCAGAGGCGATATGTGAAGCCGCATCACGGCCATCAATGCGCTTTGTCCAGCCGAGAACAGAGACTCAACAGGCCATGAGAGCACTACATCGTGTCAGAGACTCACTCATCCGGGATAAGGTCAAAACGACTAACCAAATTCAGGCCTTTTTGCTGGAGTTCGGTATCAGCCTGCCAAAAGGTGAGGCGGTCATTAAACGCTTATCACGGGTACTTGCGGAACACGAAATGCCCGATTATTTGAGCCGTTTGCTGATGAGATTACACACCCACTATCTTTATCTTGTTGAGCAAATCACGTCGTTAGAAGCCGAATTACACCAGTCCCTTGAAGCAGACGAGACGGATCAACGCCTGATGACAATCCCGGGGATTGGCCCCATCACGGCCAGCTTGCTCTCCTCTCAGCTCGGTGACGGTAAACAATTTTCAGGCAGCCGGGATTTTGCTGCCGCTACCGGGCTTGTGCCCCGACAATACAGCACGGGCGGAAAAACCACTCTGCTGGGTATCAGCAAGCGAGGCAACAAAAATCTGCGCCGGTTACTGGTTCAGTGCGCCCGCATATTCATGATGCGGCTGGAACATCAACAGGGTAGACTGGCTGAGTGGGTTCGGGAACAACTGAATAAGAAGCATTCGAATGTCGTTGCCTGTGCGCTGGCAAACAAGCTGGCACGGATCGCGTGGGCAATTACCACTCAGCAAAATGAATATCGGATCTGATAGATGTCAAGCTGATTCAATAGGTTAAGGATAAAGCAGTTAAAGACAGTTACCCATCTGGTTTTGCGAAGACTGATTATTGATGACATGAATGGCCTATCGGCCTGATGAAGAATCTGAACGTAAGAAGGGCTCATCGAAGCCGAAGTCATTTTCAGGTTCATCAGGCGCGAAACTCATCGTGGCGCGGGCATCTTTGCCTATAGAGACGCCGGATAGATTTAAGCAAGCCAACCCGACATCAAAATCAGTGTTGCAAAAACGGGGGTGACCATAGATTTCT
>NZ_NJCX01000071.1 GCF_002632875.1 Xenorhabdus kozodoii | reverse complement strand
TTACCTCGTATTTTGTATAAGGATTCGACACCCATATAGCAAAGTCGGTAACTCTCAACCTTTCAAGGTTCAGTGTCAGATCACGTCGTGACTAATACACATTAAGCAAGGTAAAAATGATGGCTGATACACAGCATACCCAAACTCGCCCTAAACTTACAGTTCAAAAAACATCGGGTAACCAAAAATCGTTCGACCTGATCCAGACCGTAAAAACCTCCGCCATGTATTCTTGGGCAAATCTGCTGCCTGCCTGTGGCATTGCTATTCCGGCAAAAGGAAAACATGGTGCCTGCCCTGTTTGCGGCGGTACTGACCGTTTCCACTTTATTGACGATCACCACCACGGCAACTGGCATTGCCGCCAGTGTGACGTCCCAAACTATGGCGATGGACTGGATTTAGTGGCAAAAACCAAAGGGATCTCGATTCTTGAAGCAGCAAAAGTTGTCGCTAATGTACTGGCGCTACCTTTACCCGAACCCCAGCCAGCCGGTCAGTCATCGGATTACTGATTATAACACCAATGCAGATAGTTTATCTGATCAACTTATGTGAATTATATTGATTTGTTATAATTTATAATGTATTGTTTTTAATAAGGTGGGGATGAAAGTTATTTGTTAAAAGGAACACTATAGACTTAATGAAAAAAGGTAATTGTAAAAAATCAATTTTTGCCAGAGTAAATGACCCTTCTAAATCAAAGGGATTAGATATTTTTAGGAAAGAAATTGTCTTTTTAAATTTATTTCTTATATATATTTTCTCTATGGCTATATTTGATATTGGTGATCCTATTTTTGAATGCATAGACTACATTATTGCGATAGTGTTGTTGGTTTGTTTCATTAGCATGATTGTTAAAGTGGTTAATGAATTTCACTTTTTAAAAGGGGAATGTGAAAATGGAAATTTTGCTTTTCTAAATGAAAAAGCAGTTTTTTCATTTAAATTATTCGCATTTTTAATTTTGATTGCAGGAGTTATAATTATTTTTTTTGTATATACATACTTGTCAGGAATTATTAAATATGACTTCTCATTAAAGTTGTTCTTTTTTATTTTTTATAGTGTAATTGTGTATTTAATTATGAAAATTCTCAACTAAACTAAATAAGGAATATTTATTATGCGCGAATTAACAATTCAAGAATTTGATTTAGTTTCTGGTGCTGGTGATAAAGATCCTAGTTTCACAAATCAGGTAGCAGGAGCAGTCAGGGCAAGAGCGTGAATGTTCACTTCTTGCCTAACGCCTTAAATCCTGCGACTAAGACCTTATCCAAATAGTTAATATCCATACTTGCAAACCGCCTTTTTCGGCGAATGCTGGCTTTTTTGGTTGTTTCTGCCCGCAACATATTGACACTCATGTGACGCATACATCCCAATATTTCAGCCGAT
>NZ_NJCX01000070.1 GCF_002632875.1 Xenorhabdus kozodoii | reverse complement strand
GAACCTGTTAGGCCGTACCACCTCCGGCACATTGCAGCTTAGCGAAGATGCCACCGGATTACGCTTTGAGTTAACCCCGCCTGATACCCAACTGGGGCGCGATGTGCTGACACTGGTTGAACGGGGTGATATTTCTGGCATGTCCTTTGGGTTCAGGGCAACCAAGGATCAGTGGGATGTGGGTCAGGAACCTTATATCAGAACCGTTCTGGAAGCCGAACTGCGGGAAATCACCATTACCAGTATGCCCGCCTACCCTGAAAGCGGGGTAGAGATTGCCAAGCGCTCATTAAACGCAGTCAAGCCCCGCCACGCGGATTTGCGTCATTACTGGCTGCAATTGTCTGAGGTGTGATTATGTGGCCTTTTAAGCGTAAAACCCCTGAAACCCGCAGTATGAGCATGGATGAATTTCTTTCTCTGGCGGGCGTGTCTAACACCAAATCGGGCGAGCATGTTTCACCGTCTACAGCGGAAGGATTACCCGCCGTGATGAATGCGGTCACGGTCATTAGTGAAGCGGTGGCGACCATGCCTTGTTATCTGTATCGGGTGAGAAACCATCACGGCACGGAGTCCCGCGAATGGCTGAGCGATCACCCGGTGGATTACTTACTCAACGAATGCCCTAATGACTGCCAAACCCCTTTTCAGTTTAAGCGAACCCTGATGCGCCATTGCTTACTCAATGGTAACGCCTATGCGGTGATTGTCTGGGGCAAAGACGGTCAGCCACAATCGTTACCCCCTTCCCCGCCGTCAGCGGTGGTAGCGCAACGGTTATCCGATCACCGATTTGCCTACACCCTCACCGAACCTTATAGCGGCAAGGTTAAAACTTACCTACAGGAAGAAATCCTGCATCTGCGCTATGCCACCGAAGATGGCTTTTTGGGACGCTCGCCTGTCACGATTTGCCGGGAAACACTGGGCTTAGGGCTGGCACAACAGCGTCACGGTGCCAGTATCATGAAAGACGGCATGATGGCGGCCGGTGTGATTAAGTCCGCTGACTGGCTGGATGGGGTAAAGGGCAACAAGGCACTGGAAGCCCTCGAACGTTATAAAGGTGCCCGCAATGCAGGCAAAACCCCGATCCTTGAGGGCGGGATGGAGTACCAGCAATTGGGCATGAGTAACCAAGATGCGGAGTGGCTGGCCTCCCGCCGTTTCACCATTGAAGATATCGCCCGGATGTTCAATGTCAGTCCTATCTTCCTGCAAGAGTATTCGAACAGTACCTACAGTAACTTTAGCGAGGCTTCACGCGCCTTTCTGACAATCACCATGCGCCCGTGGCTGGCTAACTTTGAGCAGCAAATCAAATCCGCTTTATTGCTGAACTCACCCACAAAAGGCATTCGCTACCAAGTTGAATTTGATACCGCTGACCTACTGCGAGCCAATCCGAAAGAACGCTTCCAGAGTTATGAGACGGCGATTAAATCCGGTGTGATGT
>NZ_NJCX01000007.1:64666-173111 GCF_002632875.1 Xenorhabdus kozodoii | reverse complement strand
ATAGCCACTCGCTATGCAAAAAATAGCGCGTCTTTTCTTGCCGCAGTGCAAATCCGTTGCCTTGTTCTTTGGCTGAAAATCTCATGACGACATCGTCTAGTGCAACTGGAGATAACACGCTTGGCAAAAGAAAAACCGCTTTCACTTAAACAAGCGGTATTAAAGTTCCAGCAGTACCTTATTCTTCGTTGAATGCAATTCTCATGTTGCACTCAATGGAATATAGACGCGAATGGATAGCCCCCCTCTTTCACTGCTCCCCACCTGAATCTCTCCCCCGTGGAGATCAATGATACGGCGTATGATCGCCAGCCCCAGCCCCACACCGCTGTTCATTTCACTTCTATGACGGTTGTGATGACTGTTGCAAATATTGTAGCGCTGGAGGCTATAGGGTCGAAAGCCTTGCATAAACGGCTGGAATAAAACCGCGGCTTCTTCTTTCGTCATTCCTGTACCGTTGTCCTCGACCTGAAACCAACCAAATTTTTCTGTTGAGCCACTACTGATGCGTATCCAGCCATTGCCATAACGTCGGGCATTCGTGAACATATTGCTCAGGACACGCTTGATGGAAAGGGGATGGGCTAAAATGAAAATCGAACCGGTCGCTAAGCGATTTTCAATCTCTGCATCTGCCGCACAACGCTGCTCTGCTGTAATTACCTCTTCAAGCAGCCCATTCAATTCACAACATGTTATCGGCATCTCCTGCCCCACCCGCTGATAATCAATGAACTGATCAATCATGGCATTGCACTCTTCAATATCCTGATGAATGGATTCCGTCAGAAAATCGTCTTTTCCCTCCATCATTTCCATTGCCAGACGAATGCGGGTAAGCGGGGTGCGCAGGTCATGGCTCACGCCAGCGATTAATACCGCCTGATCACTTTCCTGTGATTTCAGTTCCGTTGACAACTGGTTAAGTGCCCGAATCATGGAACGAATAGCGGGCGTCCCCATTTCAGGCAATGATGCTCCCCTTCTTCCCTTTCTTATGTTGATGACGGTTTTTTGCATGGCCTCCAAAGCCTGTTTCTGGATAGCAGAATATCGCCAGAACATCACGCACATGGACAATGCCACCGTAAAGACACTGATAAAGAGATAGGGAAATACTGCGTTAAAAGGGAACTCTTCTAACACCACTAGCAACAAGGTGACTAAAGCGCTGAACAGCAAGCTGCCCAGCACCCAATACAGGATATGGGAAAACAAAATACGCAGAGAAAGCCAAGACTTTTTCACACTGGGCTTTTTCATGCCTTGCTTCCATCAGGCACAAAAACGTATCCCAACCCCCAAACTGTCTGGATATAACGCGGATGGGTGGGATCTTCTTCAATCAGACGACGCAGGCGGGAAATCTGGACATCAATAGAGCGTTCCATTGCACCGTATTCTCGTCCCCTGGCCAAACTCATCAATTTATCCCGTGATAATGGCTCACGTGGATGAGAAACCAACACTTTCAGCACGGAAAACTCCCCACTGGTCAAAGGTAACAATTCATCTTGATGAAACATTTCACGTGTTCCGAGATCAAGTTTAAATTTTCCAAACTTGATTACCGCGTCATCCGGCGTCGGCGCACCCGGCAATTCATTGGCTTGTCGCCGCAAAACAGCTCGCATACGGGCCAACAATTCACGCGGGTTAAAAGGCTTAGCCAGATAATCATCGGCGCCAATTTCGAGTCCAACAATCCGATCAACCTCTTCCCCTTTCGCGGATATCATGATGATTGGGATCGAATTATGCTGGCTTCTTAGCCTTCGACAGATAGACAATCCATCTTCGCCTGGCAACATTAAATCCAGGATAATCAATTGAATAGATTCTCTGGTCAATAAACGATCCATCTGCTCTGCATTTGCTGCGCTACGCACTTGAAATCCCTGATCGGATAAGTAACGTTCCAATAACGCCCGCAAGCGCATATCATCATCAACAACAAGGATCTTATAACTCTCTTGCATGTTTCAGCTCCCAAGATGCTCCATGCCCGCAACATCCATCACTTTCACAGAAAACCCATAACGCCAATAGAGAATTAGCCGCATGTATTTTAAGGCCACTCATGGCATTAGCAATCATTGCTTATGCTTCGGTTTTCTATCCTTGTTCTCCCTATTTCCGTCAACGCCTATTTCCGTATAACTTATCTTTCCGTACAACTTATCTTTTCATACAACAATCGCCATGACTTATGCCAAAGGCTGATAACTAATTTCCAGTATCCAGTAAGTCACCACGCCATTGGGCGTCATCACCGTGACTTCATCCTCAACCTGCTTACCCAGTAACGCCCTTGCCACCGGTGAATCAATGGAGATCCATTTTTTGGCCGGCTCGAATTCATCCGGTCCCACCAAACGAAAAATCTGTTCTTCCCCATTCTCGTTTTCAACTTTTACCCATGCCCCAAAAAAGACTTTCCCTTCTTGTCGCGGGTCAGGATCGACAATTTGCAATACATCCAGGCGTTTGGACAAAAAACGTACCCGGCGGTCAATTTCCCTTAACCTTTTTTTACCATAAATGTACTCTGCATTCTCTGAACGATCCCCCAACGCAGCCGCATCTGAAACAGCCTGTGTGACTTTAGGACGTTCAACTTTCCAAAGATATTTCAGTTCCTGATCAAGCGCATGCCACCCCTTTCGGGTAATATAGTGACTCTTGGCCATGAAAAAACTCACTTGAGAAAATATGATTAATGGCGGAGTACTATATCTCATCACCCCAACCCCAACCCAGTAGATATTTGATGAATTCCATTGCAACATGACCGAAATATCGCGCTAAACTGGAAATTATCGTGCGCAGCACGTATAAATGGAGCCAGTTTGAACCATGCCGATATTATTTCAGATGAAATTTGATCTTATCCGGCTCTGTCTAACGATGTCTCAAGACGTCTACAGGCCCTAAGGAAGTTGAAGAAAACAGACTATGAATGAATCTTTAAGTCGAATCATTGCCAGTGAGCTACAAGCTCAACCACAGCAAGTCCAGGCTGCCATCACCCTGCTTGATGAGGGAAACACCGTTCCCTTTATCGCCCGTTACCGTAAAGAGGCCACCGGTGGCCTGGATGACACACAGCTTCGCCAACTCGAAAGCCGTCTTGGTTATCTGCGTGAACTGTCGAGCCGCCGTCAGACTATTCTGAAATCGATTGAGGAACAGGGAAAGTTAACAGTTGAGCTTGCAGACGCGATTAACGCTACGCTGAGCAAGACCGAGTTGGAAGATCTGTACCTACCTTATAAACCTAAACGCCGTACTCGTGGACAAACGGCCATTGAAGCCGGATTGGAGCCGCTGGCCGATCTGCTATGGCAAGATCCGCAACAAGAGCCAGAGCTGGCAGCCGCCGCCTATGTTGATGCTGACAAGGGTGTTGCGGACACCAAAGCGGCATTGGATGGCGCACGTTATATCCTGATGGAGCGTTTTGCCGAAGATGCCGCTTTGTTGGCGAAGGTACGTGAATATTTATGGAAAAATGCCCATCTGGTCGCCAAGGTTGTCGAAGGCAAAGAGGAAGAGGGTGCCAAATTCAGCGATTATTTCGATCACCACGAAGCCATCGCCACAGTGCCTTCTCACCGTGCCCTGGCGATGTTCCGTGGACGCAATGAAGGCATTTTGCAACTCGCTTTGAATGCCGATCCGCAATTTGAGGAAGCCCCCAAAGAGAGCTACTGCGAACAGATTATTACCGATCACCTTAACCTGCGCCTGAACAATGCACCGGCTGACAATTGGCGCAAAGTGGTGGTGAGCTGGACGTGGCGCATCAAGGTGTTGCTGCATCTGGAAACCGAATTGATGGGCACGCTGCGCGAGAAGGCCGAAAACGAGGCGATCAATGTATTCGCCCGTAACCTGCACGACTTGCTGATGGCGGCACCGGCGGGCATGAGCACAACAATGGGATTGGATCCAGGCCTGCGTACCGGGGTAAAAGTCGCCGTGGTTGATGCAACCGGCAAACTACTGGCCACCGACACCATTTATCCACACACCGGACAGGAAAATAAAGCGGCAGCCACCGTCGCAGCTTTGTGCACCAAACACCAAGTGCAATTAGTGGCAATTGGCAACGGCACCGCCTCCCGTGAAACCGAGCGTTTCTTTGCCAACGTCCAGAAACAGTATCCTGACGTCACCGCCCAGAAGGTCGTGGTCAGCGAAGCGGGAGCCTCTGTCTATTCCGCGTCTGAATTGGCGGCCCAAGAATTTCCTGATTTGGATGTTTCCCTGCGTGGTGCCGTCTCTATCGCCCGCCGCCTGCAAGATCCGCTGGCTGAGTTGGTGAAAATTGAACCAAAATCCATCGGGGTGGGTCAATACCAGCATGATGTCAGCCAAACCTTGCTTGCCAAAAAACTGGATAACGTGGTTGAAGACTGTGTAAACAGCGTCGGTGTTGACCTGAATACTGCCTCTGTCGCCTTGCTGACTCGCGTTGCTGGCCTGACCCGTACCGTCGCCCAAAATATCGTGAACTGGCGCGACGAAAACGGACGTTTTGGCGACCGTAACCAACTATTGAAAGTTAACCGTCTGGGACCCAAAGCCTTCCTGCAATGTGCGGGCTTCCTGCGCATCAATCAGGGTGATAACCCTCTGGACGCTTCAACGGTTCACCCGGAAGCCTATCCTGTGGTTGAGAAGATCCTGGTCACCACCAAGCAAACCTTGTCTGAATTGATGGGTAACCCGGCTAACCTGCGTCATTTGAACGCGCAGGCGTTCACCACAGAAAAATTCGGTATTCCAACCGTCACGGATATCCTGAAAGAGCTGGAAAAACCAGGTCGCGATCCACGTCCTGAATTTAAGACAGCCACATTTGCCGATGGCGTTGAAACCATGAACGATCTGCAAACAGGCATGATCTTGGAAGGTACTGTCACTAACGTGACCAATTTCGGTGCATTTGTGGACATCGGTGTCCATCAGGATGGCCTGGTCCATATCTCCTCTCTCTCCGATCGCTTTGTGGAAGATCCACACACCGTGGTCAAAACCGGCGACATCGTGAAAGTGAAAGTCATGGATGTTGATCTCAACCGCAAACGTATTGCACTGACGATGCGTCTTGATGAGCAACCCGGCGAAACACAAGCACGCCGTGCCCCTCAAGGCGGTAACCGCCAAGAGCGCAACCGCAACAACAGCAACAATGGCAAAAACCGCCATAATTCGCGTTCAGGCTCCGCGCCTTTAAACAGCGCCATGAGCGATGCATTGGCCGCGGCCTTTAACAAAAAACGTTAATTAATATGACGTAAATGATTTCCTGGACTGGTGCCATTGTGCCAGTTCAGGATTTTTAATATCCGAAAAAAGCCCTGATTTTCATTATTATGATTCTATTTATTGCTGACGTTATAAATTTGAATGGGTGATGACATCTGCATATTTTAATGAATACTTCGTATAATCATATTGCAATAAATCTCATCATAATGGGAACTGATTGAATCACATAAAAATATAAACCCTCCATAATATCCTAATGTTCTTTTAACCAATGGGTTATTAAATCCCAGAAATAAAGAACATATTCATACTGTTGAGGAAAACCATGAATAAATATATCCAAAGCAGTTTTGATCTACTCAGCAATATCCGTTTCTTTAACCTTTCCACTCATAATCCAGATGCCGATTCCGTCTGGTCATCGACGATGTTCTATATTCCGAAATATAACCCACTGACACTCATCTGGTATTCAAAGCAAGATACCCGACATTCGCAAGAATTACGTATCAATCCCCGTGTCAGCGGCACAATCTACCGTAGTCGAGTCTTGCCTGAATCAACGCTGGATCTGGCGGGTGCTCAATTCCTTGGTTATGCTCGTCAGGTTCCCGATGAGCAACTACAGGAAACTTATGATTATTTTTTCTTAAAAACGTATCCTGATGAAAATATCAGAAAGAAAAAAGCGCGTCCTATCAGTGATTATCAAGGCCACGCTATACGCCGTTTCTATGCGTTGGAAGTTCAGGCATGGTGGCTATACGATTCGGATGCCTGGAGCCAGCATCAAGATGATGAACGTGTGCAGGTTTCATTGAGTGAACTGCTTTCTCCGCCAAAAAGTTAATAAAAACCAAGAAATTATTGGTTAAATTAATGAAAAAATAATAATCAATAAGTCCTGTTTATTAACAGGGCTTATCAATGAAAAAATTTTCCGTCAATTCAATAATCTTGGGCATGGTTTATTTCCCATAAATTTACCATTAATTTGATTCATATCAATTCATTCCGCATTATCTAATGTAAATGGTTAATATCGCAATTGCGTATTATTATCATTAACAATTATAATTCAGAGGAATTACCATACTTTTTCCTTGTGGTTATCCCTTTATTGAGGATAATAATTCTTATAATCACTTATTTTTTCAGTTCTAATGGAGAGTTATATGGTTCTTATTCCAGAACGTAGATATAAAATTCTGGGATTTTCTCCAGAGATTACCCCAGCTTACCGACAAAAATTACTGTCACTCGGCATGTTACCGGGTTCAACATTTCAGGTCATTCGCTTCGCTCCATTGGGCGATCCAATACAAATCGAAACACGCAGAGTCCACCTGACGCTTCGTAAACAAGACCTGGCATTTCTCATGTTGCACGAAGATCTGAACTAGCACGGTGCCAGATCGATTGATTTCAAAAATGACCATTACCCATACCGTTTTATAACCAGAGTACTCAAGTATAACCAGAGTACTGAAAGTATAACCAAGGGGCGGAATACGCTTTCCTTGATTGGCAGAAAGTATGATGAAACAATTAACTATAGGCCTGATTGGTAACCCCAATGCCGGCAAAACAACGCTTTTTAACCAGCTTACAGGCTCCCGCCAACGAGTGGGAAACTGGGCGGGTGTTACGGTAGAACGCAAAACCGGCCATTTTGCTACTGATGACCATCAGGTCGCTCTTGTCGACCTTCCTGGCACTTATTCTCTTACCACTATTTCTGAGCAAACCTCCATTGATGAACAGATTGCCTGCCACTATATCCTGAGTGGTGAAGCGGATATGTTGATCAATGTTGTTGATGCGTCGAATCTGGAGCGTAATCTCTATCTCTCATTGCAATTGATTGAGTTAGGGATCCCCTGCATCATTGCACTGAACATGCTGGATATCGCCCAAGGTCAACACATCAATATTGATATTCCCGCACTGGAGAAACACCTTGGCTGCCCGGTTATTCCGCTGGTTTCAACCCGTGCTACAGGCATCGATGTCCTGAAAAAAACCATCGATAATTACCCACGGAATAGCAGCCCTGTACAGGTTGATTACCCTGATGCGTTATTGCAGGAAATTTCCAATCTTTCCAGCCAGATCACAGAAAAGTTCACGCCACAACAGCGTCGCTGGCTGACTTTGCAAGTCCTGGAGGGGGATATTTACGGCCGTGAGGTATCCGGCCTGACTCACGCACAGTTGGCGGAAAGCAAAGAACGCTTAAAAAAACAGCAAATTGAAGAGACAGACCTCATCATTGCAGGCTCCCGTTATCAAACCATCAGTGAAATTTGTCTGGCCGTGATTGATACCCATGCCGCCATACCAAACAAACTGACCCAAGCGTTAGATACCGTTATCCTGAATCGCTGGTTAGGATTGCCTATTTTCCTGTTTGTCATGTACCTGATGTTTGTGCTCGCCATCAATATCGGTGGAGCCTTGCAGCCTATCTTTGATGGCGCTTCCACCGCTATTTTCATTGATGGAATGCAATGGCTCGGCTATACCCTCCATTTCCCGAATTGGTTGACAGTGTTTCTTGCACAGGGAATTGGTGGGGGCATCAACACGGTACTGCCGTTGGTTCCCCAAATTGGCATGATGTACCTGTTCCTCTCTTTTCTGGAAGACTCCGGCTACATGGCCAGGGCGGCGTTTGTAATGGACAGGCTGATGCAGGCAATGGGATTGCCGGGTAAATCCTTTGTACCCTTGATTGTGGGCTTTGGTTGCAATGTGCCTGCCGTCATGGGTTCAAGGACACTGGATGCCCCTCGTGAGCGCTTGATTACCATCATGATGGCGCCGTTTATGTCCTGCGGAGCCAGGCTGGCGATCTTTGCTGTCTTTGCCGCGGCTTTCTTCGGCAAAGATGGCGCAAGTATCGTTTTCTCCCTGTATATCCTGGGGATTGTCATCGCCATTCTGACAGGGCTGCTGCTCAAATTTACAATAATGCGGGGTGAAGCCTCACCATTTGTAATGGAGCTGCCGGTCTATCACGTTCCCCACGCCAAAACGCTGCTGCTCCAGACATGGCAGAGGCTGAAAGGCTTTGTTATACGCGCAGGTAAGGTGATTGTCGCCGCGAGTATGTTGATTGGCGCCCTGAACAGTTTTTCCTTCTCCGGCAAGACCGTCGATAATATCAACGAGTCAGCGCTAGCTTCTGTCAGTAAGGTGCTCACCCCTGTATTGCAACCTATCGGTGTACATACCGATAACTGGCAAGCAACCGTTGGGCTTATCACCGGAGCGATGGCAAAAGAAGTGGTTGTGGGAACCTTGAATACCCTATATACCGCAGAAAATCTTACTCAAGATTCATTCAACCCAGATGAATTTAATTTACTGGATCAGCTAAAAGACGCGGTCGCAGAAACTTGGGATAGCCTGAAAGAAACCTTCACATTAAGTGCGCTTTCCAACCCAATAGAAGCCAGCAAAGGCGATGGCAATATGGATCGCAGCTCGATGGGAACCATGAGCGCCAAATTTGGCTCTGCCATTTCCGCTTACAGCTATCTGATTTTCGTGCTGCTATACGTGCCGTGCGTTTCCGTTATGGGAGCCATTGCCCGTGAAACCAGCCGTGGCTGGATGACCTTCTCCATTCTGTGGGGATTGAACGTCGCTTACTCTCTGGCAGCCCTGTTTTATCAAATCACCACGTTTTCAGCGCACCCACAAAGTAGCTTGATCACTATTCTGGCCGTGATTTTGTTTAACATTCTGGTCATTATTGGCTTACGCCGCGCACGCAGCCGGGTTACGGTGACATTCAACAACGCCACTGACCGTAGTTGCGAATGCTCAGACAATAGCTGCCACTAACTGGAGCCATGAGGTGCCATAAATGATGAACCTGCTAAAAATCAGAGATGCGGTTGCCCTCAATGGGCGAACTGATGCCAGGGCATTGAGCCATCAGTTTTCAGCACCACTACCGATGGTGGAAGCCATGCTCAGGCAGCTTGTCATGATGGGTAAACTGGAGGAAGTGGATATTTCCTCCTGCCTCAGTGGAGGCTGCAAACAGTGTCCAGAAACACAAAAATGTGACACTAAAGCGTATCAGCTTCCAGTCAAAAAATAAGAAATCACCTGCTTTATGAAATTCATAAGGCAGGTGATTTCCCTTTATCTATCAGCAAGTTATATCTATATTTCGTTACCCACACAAAATAATATTCAATTTGGAATACAATATGACTGCTGTAGCTGCAATCCACATTGCATCTTTCATACAACACAGTATTGCAGCTAAAGCTGACCGACTACAGGCAGTGGTTTTAACTTTTCATATGGAAAAATAAATTGATGTCACGCCTCAGCACTGACACTTAAGGACACAGCCTAACCCAGCCAGCGTTTTAGCAAGATGCTGGCGTTGACCCCGCCAAACCCAAAGCCGTTGGATAACGCATAGGTGATTGCCATGGGCTCAGCCTGGTTGGCTACCAAATGTAAACCGGCAGCGGTGGGATCAGGGTTATCTAAGTTAAGGGTTGCCGGGGCGATCTGATCGCGTAACGCTAGTGCAGTGAAGATAGTTTCCAACCCACCTGCGGCGCCCAGCAAGTGTCCAGTAGCTGATTTGGTTGAAGTAACAGCAATGTTGCCGTCGGTACCAAACAGGTGTTTGATCGCATTAATCTCACCTATATCGCCCACTGGTGTAGAAGTAGCGTGGGCATTGAGATGTTGTACTTGTTCGGGGCGTACCCCCGCCTGTTTTAAAGCGTTCTTCATTGACCGATACGCGCCATCCCCATCCTCAGGCCCTGAGGTCAGATGATAAGCATCCGCACTAGTGCCGTAGCCGACAATTTCAGCCAGAGGCTCCGCGCCACGTGCAGTAGCATGTTCCAACGTCTCAATTACCAGCATACCGGCCCCTTCGCCCATCACAAAACCGTCACGGGCACCGTCAAAGGGACGTGAAGCCTGTGCTGCGGCAGTGGCAGGGGCGGTTGACATGGCTCGGGCTGCGGCGAAACCACCTAGGCTGACAGTATCAATCGCCGCTTCTGCACCACCACACAGGGCAATATCCGCTTCACCACTGCGCAGTATGCGCACAGCATCGCCAATGGCCTGAATCCCAGCAGCACAGGCAGTAACGGGCGCGCCAATCGGCCCTTTAAAACCATGTTTGATAGAGACGTGACCCGCTGCCAGATTGACTAAAAACGAAGGGATGGTAAAAGGAGAAAGGCGTTTTGCTCCACGGGTATCAGTGGTGCGTACTGCTTGAGCGATCGCCGGAAAACCGCCAATCCCCGAAGCAATAACCGTGGCAGTACGCTCTTGTTTATCCGATGTATCGGCAACCCAACCTGCTTGGAGAATCGCTTCATCAGCGGCAGCCATGGCCAGCAGAATGAAGCGATCCATTTTCTTTTGATCTTTCGATGCAACACTTAGGTCAGGATTGAAACCGGCTTCGGCATCTTCTGCCATATTTGGTACTTGGCCACCCACTTTTACCGGTAAATCACCAGCAATAGCATCGGGTAATGCACGAATACCTGACTGCCCAGCCAGCAGACGCCGCCAAATATTTTCTACGCCACAGCCTAAAGGAGAGACGGCACCCATGCCGGTAATAACGATTCGACAACTGTTCATGTCATGATGGTTCCTTGTAGTTTAAACAGACCCCTATCAGTGATGCGGGCGTAGCGAACCACCGATACCAATTAAATAAGTTTACTGTGGTCAGAAGCTTCAGAATTTTCTTTCATATAGGAAGGATTCGCGTTTTTCTACCATGTTATCAGTAAGCATTATTCGAATGCGGCAAAGAAATTAGCTTACAAATGTAAGCTGAAAAAGTCAAACCAGCCCTGGTTAAATCCGTTCAACCGGTTCTGGTTACTATTTGCAATTAACTATTTTATAGCGTCACCATTTACTTTCTTTATTTTTCATACCATTCGGTCGATTTGAACATGTATCCACCTTAGCCAGATTATTCAATCCAATCACATCCTTAAGTTATAAAGTAAATATATTGAGTACCTTTTATACCAATCGCCTTTCAAGATGCGTCTTATATCTCCCCGCGTAGCGGGGAGATATAAACACTCTCGTTGGTTTTCAAACGGCAACTTGAAGTTAGATTGGTATAGAAATTAGCAGGCAGAATTCCTAAACATGAAATTTACTCTATGAACGGTGTCTTCATTTGAATCATATGAAATGAAAAAGCTAAGAAAATGATGACAGTTGCGCTGATTTCTCATTTGAGCTGAAAGGTAAATTTATTATAGGAAAAATATGAATGCCTAGCGATAGCATATCAGTATAAATTTTGAACGCGCTTATTAATTGAATTAATCGGAGTCAAACATGGGAAATAATCAAGTAGAAACAATGCCTGAGCAACCACAAATAAAAAATAATAAGAAAAAACGTAAAATAATACTTTCTATTATTGTATTACTTTTTTTGTTTGCTGGTGTGGCTTACCTATTTTACTGGTATACCGTCTTGCGTTTCTACCAGTCAACAGATAATGCTTATGTTGTCGGTAATCAAGTTCAAGTCATGTCACAAGCCCATGGTAGTGTGAAAAATATTTATGTTGATAATACCGATTTTGTTCAACAAGGTGACCTTTTATTAACCTTAGACAGCACCGATGCTGAGAATACCTTCGAGAAGAGTAAGCATGTATTAGCTCAAGCCGTGCGTGAAACACAAAAAAGCATCCTTAGTAATCCTAAACTTCTGACAAATGTGGAATTAAAACAGCTCACCTTAGACAAGTTAAAAAGTGATCTAGCGCGACGGGAAAAACTGGGTAAGGTCAATGTCATTGCTGTTGAAGAGCTGGAGCACGCCCGTAAGGCTGTCGATATTGCCAAAGCAGATTTAAAAGTCGCCATGCAACAGTACAAAATTAATCAAGCGTTGGTCATGGGAACACCACTAGAAAAGCAGCCTAATATAGAAAAGGCTGCATCCAATTTACGGGAAGCCTGGTTGTCCCTGCAACGTACCAAAATTTACGCTCCGGTAAGTGGATATGTATCACGTCGCAGTGTCCAAGTCGGCGCCCAAATCAATCAATCTACGCCATTGATGATAATCGTCCCTTCTAACCAATTATGGGTTGAAGCGAATTTTAAGGAAGTACAGTTCACTAATATGCGCCTAGGGCAACCCGTCAAGTTAGTCAGCGATTTTTATGGTGATAGCGTTATTTATCAGGGGCGCGTTACAGGTATGGATATAGGAACCGGCAGCGCTTTCTCTATTCTTCCCGCCCAGAACGCGACAGGTAACTGGATTAAAGTGGTACAGCGCCTCCCTGTACGCATTGAATTACTCCCAGAACAAGTTGCCCTCAACCCATTGCGGATCGGTTTATCAATGCATGCAACCGTTGATACCAGAAAAACAGAAGGTACAACCCTGGCTAACAAAACTTCGCAGCGGATTATTTACCAAACGGATGTGCTTTCATTCGAGAGTCAAGAAGCAGATGAAATTATTGAACAAATCATAAAGAACAATGCAAGCCATGAAAATTAAGGATCACACAGCTATGGAACCTTTATCATCCAACCAGCGCTGGTGGTTAATCCTGTCTCTCGCGATTATCGCGTTTCTGCAAATCTTGGATTTGACGATTGCTAACGTAGCATTGTCAACTATTGCAGGTGATCTTGGATCATCCGTGTCACAAGGCACTTGGGTTATCACGTCATTTGGTGTTGCTAATGCGATCTCTATCCCCTTGACGGGTTGGCTGGCAAAACGGATAGGGGAAGTGCGACTGTTTGTCATTTCGACCGTGCTTTTCATTATTTCTTCTTGGCTATGTGGCATATCCAATAGCCTTGAAATGCTCATTGTTACCCGAATTATACAAGGCGCAGTTTCAGGTCCCATCATACCTTTATCGCAAAGCTTACTACTGGCAAATTTTCCTAAATCTCAACACAGTATGGCTTTGGCCATTTGGTCTATGACCGTCATAATCGCCCCTGTTTGTGGGCCTATCCTCGGTGGATGGATTAGCGATAACGTCCATTGGGGATGGATTTTCTTGATCAACGTCCCCATCGGTTTGATCGCTATTTTTGTTACTTACGTACTGTTAAGTCAGCGCGAAACAAAAACTGAGGTTATCCCGGTTGATAAAGTGGGCTTGGCTCTACTCGTTGTTGGTGTTGGTTGCTTACAACTGATGCTGGACAGGGGGAAGGAACTCGATTGGTTTAATTCCAACGAGATCATGGTACTGGCTATCATTGCAACGATAGGTATTATCCTGTTTGTCATTTGGGAATTGACAGATGATAATCCGATTGTGGATTTGTCCCTGTTTAAATCGCGTAATTTTACGATAGGTACTATTTGTATCAGTTTGGCATTTCTATTGCATATTGGTGTCCTAGTCTTACAGCCCCAGTTATTACAGACAGTTTTTGGCTATACCGCTACCTGGGCAGGGTTTGCATTAGCGCCTCTCGGCATTCTTCCCATTTTTCTAGCTCCGGTTATTGGTCGATTTGGTGCTAAAATTGATATGCGCTATTTAGTCACCCTTAGCTTTATTGTCTTCTCTTTCTGCTTTTTTTGGCGAGCACATACTTTTGAGTCTGGAATGGATTTTTCCAGCGCAGCATGGCCACAATTTGTACAAGGGATAGCGATTGCCTGTTTCATCATGCCACTCAACGTGATTATTTTATCCAATATTCCCCAGGACAAAATCGCTACAGCAGGAAGCTTGTTTAACTTCTTTCGAACCCTGGCGATATCGATAGGTACATCGTTAACGAATACATTGTGGTCTCGACGTGAAGCGGTTCACCATTCCCAGCTTACTGAAAACATCATACAAAACAACGTCCTTGTTGATTTAGCTTATCAGGATATCAAGCTATTGGGATTATCTGACCTACAGACAACCGCTTTTCTCGCGAAGAAAATCACTAACCAGAGTTTAATTCTGGCAGCTAACGAAATTTTCTGGCTCTTTGGTTTTATTTTTCTAGCACTAATCTTGATTCTTTGGTTGGCCAAATCGAATTTATCGCCTAAATAATTCGGAGGTTTACTTCTTTTTCATCATGCTGACTTTATCTCTCAGCAATATTATGTACTGCTTGTTTATTGATGTTATAGAGGCATTGCGCGGTGTTACAGCTAAACTTGAGGTTTTGTTGAATAATATGCTTAAGATCAGAAGGACGTATTCCATAAGCCATCTTGCATGTTCGGCTAAAATGAGCTGTATCAGAAAAACCACAGTTATTAGCAATCGATGTTAAGGAGTCCGTCATTTGAATTTCCTCAATAGCGTCACTTAAGCGTAACCATAGCAAGTAAGCACGAAAATTAATTCCCACTTGATCGCGGAAAAGATGTAAAAAACGGCTTTCAGAAAGGTAAATTTTATCAGCGACTTGACGGGATGAAATCCGTTTTACGGATAGCGATTCGATAAACGCAACCGCTTTCAAAATACGTTTATCAAACCGACAGTGGCATGGCAGGTGTGGTCTAAGCAATAGGTAAGCAGTGAATGTATCTGGTTTTTCACCACAAAGGAACATCCTTACGAGATAATTTGTGACTGCCACAATGTCATCATGCCCTAACGAAATGATATCCAGATCTTCTGTGAGATGGCTAAATAAATGGTAGTGCTCATCAATCGGTTCAATGAGCAGCGTAATGCTACAGGTATTGGATGAATCTAGCTTATGCATTACGTTTGAGCGAATCAGAAAGCCATGGGAGGTATGAGTCTTATCCTGTATTGATAAGGTCAATAACTCATGATTATGTAGGGATAGGCTGAGCTGAATACAAGGATGTTGATGCCACTCAGTTGACACATTGTAAAGAAAATTTAATTCATGAGTGGCGTATTTGTATTGCTGGATAAACTTAGGGGCGGCTGAAGTATCTGATAGCATAGCCTCAATCCTTATCAACAACGCAGTGGTGAGTGAAAGTGATCGAACTTCATTTGCAACTCTCTTTACATTAATCTTATCGCTGATATACAGTTAACAAACAACAGTAGCAAGACTACTGGTTCAGGGCAAGAACGTGAAAATTTTTTAATCAAATATAAAAATCATCTCTTTATTATCATTATCTGACATGCGGTATTCCTATATTAATAACCTGAGGATAGTAACATGCCTAAAGAGTTATTCACTGCAACCGTTGAGTCCATTGGCAATCTTAAAATGAAATGCTCAGCGCGAGATTTTACCTTCCATGTAGACGAACCCAAAAGCCTGGGTGGAACCGATGAGGCGATGAATCCAGTGGAAGCATTACTTTCTGCATTCGGTGCATGTCAGTGCATGTCAGTGCATTGTGGCAAAAAGTTTTGCCCGTAAGCATAAAATCAATTTGATCGATATTCAGGTCAAAATGGAAGGGGAACTGGATACCGATGGTTTCACCGGTAGAAATAAAAACGCCAAGATGGGATTTTCAAAAATCACCTCCAGGTTTTATGTTAAAGCCGATAATACTGAACAAGAGATCCGCGATTTTATTGCCTTTGTCGAAAGTAACTGCCCTGTTCTCGATACTCTTGTTAATACACCGGAATTTGTAACCGAGATTTATTCAAATAAATAAACAGGCAGAACAAGGTGGTAAACGTCTTTTATTTCGACTGAACTAAATCGTATCAGGAATGGAATATACCAATCCAACTTCAAGTTGCATCCCGCAACCTATGAGAGTGTTGATATCTCCCTATGCAGCGGGAGATATCAGACTCATCTTGAAAGGCCGCGGGTATAAACAATATAAGTTGTGCCGTTTATTCCATTTTTTGGTCATTAGCTATCTGTACAGGCTCCCTTTAAATCGGTAAGTGTAGCCATCAATAGCATAGGGTCTAAAGGCGATGGTTCAAATCCGGTAGCTTCATAAAATGATTTTGCTTCATCTGAAAGTGCATGAATTATCATGCCACGAACCCCAATAAGATCAGCGGCTTGTATTACCCTTAAAGCAGCGTCTTTCACCAATGCTCGCCCCACTCCTCTTCGCTGCAATTTCCGATCAACCGCCAAACGTCCCAGAACGACAACCGGTATTGGATTAGGCATATTCCGCCTAAAATGACCAGGTGCAGAATCAATGATAATGGCGCTTGCTGCCAGAGAATAGTAAGCCAGCACTCGATTTTCATGACATACAACATAGGTTTTTGATGCGCCCGTTAAGTTATTTTTTAGCGCGCGATGTTTCAGCCATTGATCGAGTGTAACAACTCCTGAATCAAAGGCTTCCAGATGATGATAGTCAGCCAGAAGCTTCGGTTCCGAAATTATCATAATTCTTTACCCCAGGGCGTTTCCATTTGCATGGTTTCTCGTAACTGTTTATTGGGTTGGGGTGGCATGTCCAAACGAGCCAAAAACTCGGCATATGCTTCTGGATTGGCAATGATAATTGCCTGCTCAATCAATGTCTCTTCTGCCATACGGCAAGCTGCTTCCAGCATAAAATCGGTGCGGTTTTTCCCCTGAATGGCTGCTGCTCTGTCTATCAGGTTCCGAATTTCTGGCTTAATACGAATATTTAATGTGTCACGTTTTGTTGTTTGCATAATTCACCTCAAAGTGAATGAATTGTGGTTAAGAATACCACCCACAATTGTAATGTCAAAGTCATTACTATTGTGGTTTTTGTGTTCGCATTTATCGTTTAAATTCCCTCTCTGCTATTGCTCAAATTATCCATAGCTTGTGGGCTAACATCAGAGAGGAAGAATAGTGATCAGCAATTATCATCCAACATCAGCAGTAAAATTCGTTAATATTTCAACAAATTCATCAGGATGGGAAATAAAAGGAGCATGGGCAGCGTTGCGCATGATAACGGAGTGCGTATGTGGCCATGCCTTATCAAGCTGCGAGGCAATTTTACGCGGCACTAATCCATCAAGATAACCATAAAGGCGCAGGAAAGGTAATTGAAGTTGGGACAATTCCGCCCTTAAATCGTCAGTGCGCAGGATTTCCAAACCGGCATTTAGCACTTCAACGGTTGGCATTGGCTGGTTCAGTATCACTGATTTCAGTACCCGGGCATCCTGACGCGCACTGTCTGTTCCCAACGTCTGCAAAGCCAGAAAACGTTCAACCGTCTTTTGAAAATCAGCACGTAATTGATGCTCAAATGCACTCAAGACCTCCGGTTTAATGCCCGGCCAATCGCCATCCGCACTAAATTTCGGCGAAGATGCCACGGTGATCAAACCCGCAACCTGTGTCGGATGATCCAACGCAATCCGGCTCGCCACCAATCCGCCTAAAGACCAGCCCAGCCACACGGCATTTGCTGGCGCTCGCTGCCATACCACCTCTGCCATGTCCGCCAGTGACATCGCCGGATACGGTTGGCTACGCCCATAGCCGGGCAAATCCACCAGATGCACACGAAAATGCGAAGCCAATCGCATTGCCACTGGACGCCAAACCTCAGCGTTTAATCCCCATCCGTGCAGCATCACAAGATCACGTGGTGCATCGCCAATTGTCTGCCAAAACAACGGATTCATTGTTATTCTCTCTATTATTTGTGGTCACCAAGGAAGGAAACTATGCTAACAATGGTTGGATACTGTTGGCTATGCCAACAACATTTGTATTTTGCCCATCATGGGATCTGCGATATCTGCCACCATCATTTACAGCGGCTGCAACATGTCTGCCCGCGCTGTGCACTCCCTTCTGTATCCGGCAACCTTCCCTGTGGGCGATGCATAAAAAATCCCCCGGTGTGGCAATACTTGATTGCCATTACAGATTACACGCCACCATTAAGCCAGCTTATTCAACGATACAAGTATCACAATACCCCACAACTCGCCCCCGTGCTGGCGCGCTTGTTTTTGCTGCATTGGTTACAGGGCTATCGTGAAGGCCGCTGGCATAAGCCAGATCGCATACTGGGCATTCCCCTGCATCGCAGAAAACGCTGGCAACGCGGGTTCGATCATATTGATCTCATCACCCGCTACCTCTCACATTGGCTGCAATGTCCCTATCAACCCGATTTTTTGCAACGTTCACGTGCTACACTCACGCAACGAGGCTTATCGGCCGCCCAGAGGAGAATCAATCTTAAGCAGGCCTTTCAATTGCAGGGGGATGTTGCCAACCAACATGTCGCGATTTTTGATGATGTGATTACGACAGGCACAACACTGCATGAGGCCTCACAGTTGATGATTCGTGCTGGCGTTCGCTCGGTACAGGCTTGGGCGATATGCCGAACCTTGTAGTTCCTTTATAAATGGGCGTATTATAACCAACTAGAACAGTCAACTATTGAGCAAATGTCATGATTAATATTACTGAAGCAGCGCAAGCGCATTTTGCCAAGCTACTGGCAAATCAAGAACCGGGTACACAGATCCGGGTTTTTGTCATTAATCCAGGAACGCCAACCGCTGAATGCGGCGTTTCCTATTGCCCACCGGATGCTGTTGAAGCCACTGACACCGAATTGAAGTTCGATCAACTTTCTGCTTATATTGATGAAATTAGTGCCCCTTTTCTGGAAGAAGCCGTCATTGATTTTGTGACCGATCAATTGGGTTCCCAACTGACACTGAAAGCCCCAAACGCCAAAATGCGTAAGGTAGCAGATGATGCCCCATTGATTGATCGTGTTGAATATGTCTTACAATCGCAGATCAATCCACAACTGGCAGGGCATGGGGGGCGTGTTAGTCTGATGGAAATCACCCATGAAGGCTATGCTATTTTGCAATTCGGTGGTGGATGTAACGGCTGTTCAATGGTCGATGTCACCTTAAAAGAGGGAATCGAAAAGCAGTTATTACAGATGTTCCCGGAATTAAAAGGCGTGAGGGATCTGACTGAACACCAGCGCGGTGAGCATTCATATTACTAATTTTTCATCCTTGTTTTGACACGTTTTACCGTGATAGTTTTTTTACCCTTTTTTGTTTCTAACATTTTCTAGCTCTATTTCTACGCCTTCCCAATGGTCATATTGGGAAGGCGGTCAATTCATATCAGACGGCTATTAAGAAATGAACCTATTGAAAATGAAAATTTGAGAAACTACGTTGAGTATTTATGGACCATTTTCAAACGATAACTTCTGAACAGGCTTACCAATATTGGCTCGATAAAACCGCAGTCATGGTGGATATCCGCGATCCACAAAGCTTCCATGCCGGACACGCAACCGGTGCGTTTCATCTCTCAAATGAGACAATAAATCGCTTTCTACAGGAAGCCGATTTTGACCAACCCGTCATGGTGATGTGCTACCACGGCCATAGCAGTCAGGGAGCAGCACAATACCTGATCAATATAGGCTTTGAGACGGTTTATAGTGTCAATGGTGGCTTTGAAGTCTGGCAAAGGGACTATCCTCACGCTGTCCAGACCCAATGACGCTTTAGTGCAATTAACGCCAACTTAAGGCAGAGATAAGACGAGTAATGATCTATATCACCTCAATATCCAACCCTCGACTGGCTCAGGCCTTTATTGATTATATGGCGACGCAGGGCATTCATTTGACCATGCAGCCTACCAATGAGCCGCCATTAGTTGAACTCTGGTTAGAAGACGATAGCCAACGCAGTCGGGTTGAACAGGAGCTGCGCCACTTTGCTCATGATCCACTCAATGAACGCTATCAGGCGGCAAGTTGGCAAACGGGCAAATCTGTCAGCCCCTTCAAGTATCACAACAGCCTGAACTTGAATACGCTCAAAAGCCAATCTGGTCCGCTGACGATTGCCATAACCCTGCTCTGTATCCTCGTCTACCTCTGGACGATCATGGCAGGTATACCGGATGTCATGAACAGCCTGGCGTGGCCGACTAACAGCAACCAATATCTGGAGTTATGGCGCTGGCTCAGCCCTGCCCTATTGCATTTTTCTCTGACACATCTCCTCTTTAACCTTGCATTATGGTGGTATTTCGGCAGCCAGGTAGAGCGGAAGATTGGGAGAGGCAAACTTTTTGAAATCACGATAATATCGGCGATTTTCAGTGGTTGGGCGCAATCATTGTTCAGCGGATCTCACTTCGGGGGATTGTCCGGTGTCGTCTACGCCCTGATCGGGTATGTTTGGCTAACCGGTGAACTTTCTCCCAAACGTGGAATTAGTGCTCCCAGAGGATTAATCGCTATCTCTGTCATTTGGTTATTGGTTGGCTATTTCGATCTATTTTCATTAAACATCGCCAATGCCGCCCATGTTGCAGGATTAATTATCGGGTTATTGATGGGGCTATGGGATAATTTGCGTAAACAAAAAATGCCAAACAAGCCCCAATAAATTTCAGGTTTCAGCATCGGTTTGAAATAGAAGGGGATAATTTTGGTCAACGATAATTCATCTATGCAAATATTAGGGGAATTTTGTGAAGCAAACTCAGCGACATGATGCAATAATCGAGCTAGTGCGCCTTCAAGGTTATGTCAGTACTGAAGAACTGGTTGAACATTTTGATGTCAGCCCGCAAACGATCCGACGTGATTTAAATGATCTCGCAGATAAAAATAAAATCCAGCGTCATCACGGCGGTGCCACCTTGCCATCCAGCTCTGTCAACACCGCCTATCATGATCGTAAGATCATGTGGTCGAATGAAAAAGCCCGTATTGCACAACAAGTTGCCACCCAAATTCCAGACGGCGCCACCTTGTTCATCGATATTGGAACAACGCCAGAGGCTGTGGCATATGCCTTGCTAAACCATCGCGATTTACGGATTGTCACTAACAATCTCAACGTCGCTACCCTGTTTATGGGTAAAGAAGATTTTCGCCTGATTTTAGCGGGCGGTGAAGTGCGCTCCCGCGATGGCGGCATCATTGGTGAAGCAACGCTAGATTTTATCTCCCAGTTCCGCCTTGATTTCGGCATTCTTGGGATCAGCGGCATCGATAGTGATGGCTCACTGCTGGAATTCGATTACCACGAAGTCCGTACCAAACGCGCCATTATCGAAAATTCCCGTTGCGTCATGCTGGTTGCCGACCATTCAAAATTTGGCCGCAGTGCCATGGTTAATCTCGGTAACATGAATCTGATTGATTTTTTGTTCACGGATAAAGCACCGCCTACCAGCATCCAGAAAATTATCGAGCAACACAGCGTCAAGCTGGAGTTGTGCTAATCACTTTTTAGGTAATAATTTCCCCACCTGAGATCCTTCTGGTGGGGAACGCCCATCAATATTCCCTCTGTAAATTTGTATCCCACAAAATCCTTATTAATCTTATGTATATGATACGATTTTGTTACCCATATCACGTGAATATGTTTTTCCTAAGTTAATGGTTGGCGATTGATGATTTTTTAATTACAATCTTTGAGCGAAAACGAACATTAAAGAACTGTTTCGAACATTTCAAAGGGGATGCAATGGAAACCAAAGACTTGATTGTAATAGGCGGCGGAATTAACGGCGCTGGTATCGCAGCAGATGCTGCTGGCCGAGGACTTTCTGTCCTACTGTTGGAAGGTCAAGATTTGGCCAGCGCAACGTCATCTGCCAGCTCTAAGCTGATCCACGGTGGCCTACGCTATCTGGAACATTATGAATTCCGGTTGGTCAGCGAAGCACTGGCAGAACGTGAGGTACTGTTAAAACTGGCTCCCCATATTGCATTCCCGATGCGTTTCCGTCTACCACATCAACCACACCTGCGCCCAGCGTGGATGATCCGCATTGGCCTGTTCCTGTACGATAACTTAGGCAAACGTGTTAGCTTGCCAGGCAGTAAGGGGCTGAAATTTGGTGCAAACTCAGTGTTGAAATCCTCTATCACTCGTGGCTTTGAATACTCCGACTGTTGGGTGGATGATGCCCGTCTGGTTATTCTGAATGCACAGGAAGTGCAAAAACACGGTGGCGAAGTCCGTACCCGCACCAAGGTCACCCGTGCATGGCGTGAAAATGATTACTGGATGGTTGAAGCCACCGATTTGAAAACGGGCGAAACCCATACATGGCGGGCGAAAGGCTTAGTTAACGCCACTGGCCCGTGGGTGAAAAATTTCTTCGATAACGGTCTGCAACTGAAATCGCCTTATGGCATCCGTCTGATAAAAGGCAGCCATATCGTTGTGCCTCGCGTTCACGATGAACCACAGGCTTATATTCTGCAAAACGAAGATAATCGTATCGTGTTTGTCATTCCATGGAATGATGAATTTTCCATTATCGGTACGACAGATGTTGAATACAATGGCGATCCAAAAGAAGTCAACATTGACGATAATGAGATCAATTACTTGCTGAAAGTCTATAACGACCACTTTAAGAAACAACTTGGTCGCGATGATATTGTCTGGACTTACTCTGGCGTGCGTCCCCTGTGTGATGATGAATCCGATTCACCACAAGCGATCACCCGTGATTACACACTGGATGTACAGGATGAACAAGGCCAGACACCATTACTGTCCGTATTTGGCGGTAAGCTGACCACTTATCGTAAACTGGCTGAACATGCCGTGGATAAGCTGGCACACTACTACCCCAATGCAAGCAAGGCATGGACTAAAAACGGCAAATTACCCGGTGGTGAGTTGGAAGGTTGTGATCGCGATGGCTATGCGCGTCTGCTACGCCAGCGGTATAACTGGTTGCCAGAAGGTGTGGCCCTGCGTTATGCCCGTACTTACGGCAGCAACAGCCAAATCATCCTGAACGGCGCAGAAGCATTGGCTGACCTCGGCGAATGTTTCGGTCATGGTTTATATGAAGCAGAACTGCGTTATTTGGTTGAACACGAATGGGTCATAGCGCTGGATGATGCTATCTGGCGCCGTACCAAACTGGGCATGTGGCTGACCGATGAACAAAAACAGCGTGTCGCCGACTGGCTGGCACAAAACGCCAAAGCCGCTTAATTGTATGCAAGATTGATTTCGAAAATGGCGATAGTAATGGTCGCCATTTTTCTTTTCAGTTCATGCCTATCATATTGGTATTTTCTCGCTCATCCCAGTCCGAAAACGATCGTGAATTTTCGAAATCAACCATCCCTATTTTCTATGGTTATCCCCTTAATTTTTATTTAATTCAACTGGCTGTTTAACCTACCTATTTTTATCATCGTGATAGTATGCTGAATAACAATTCAACATCGTAAGACACTTCGTTATTCCTCTCGCCGCTAGGAGTGAAAGTCAGGGATCTTCATCAATATCCGTGTCTCGCTATGATGAAAAGATAATTAGAAATCAAATCTGAGCCAGAAATATTGGAGATATCCATGTTAATGATTCGGGATGCAACGATAAAAGACGCTAGATTGCTCTCCTTACTACTTGAAACGAGCTATCGTTTCCACTTTTCCTATCTATGGTATGACCAAGATGAATTGGAAGAGTACATTGTGAACGAGTGTTCCGTAGAACAAATATCGGTTTCATTACAATCGCCTGATCACCGATGGTTTATCGCCGAATCCCATGCCATCGGCCAAAATATCACTACTCCAACAAATACAAGTTATTCCAACATTGTTGGATTTAGTAAGATCGTCTTAAATCAACCTATTCCCGATAAAGACTTCACCGGGATCTATTTGCATAAACTTTATCTGATGCCAAAGCTCACCGGACAAAAATATGGTGATCAATTATTTGAACATGTGGTGAAATTTGGTTATGAACACGCGCAAAAGTGGCTTTGGCTGGAAGTCTTGGCGCAGAACACGTTTGCCATCAAATTTTATTTAAGGCAGGGGCTGAAACGGCAAAAAGAGATTATTTTTTCCAGCCCCAAACAGCAAAGCACCATGCACATCATGGCTAAAAAGCTATCCGATTAGATCGCAGGAACCCACAAATTAATGCTGTTTTTTCGGCGTATATGCGTGTTTGTGCAACTCTTTTTCTATTTTTGCAATCTCTGATTCGTAATTCAAAAATCGGGATCGCAGATCCTGTAACGCTGACGATTTTTCATCCGGCGATAAAAAAGAGTATCGGATGCTGTTAAACACCGTTTTTTTGATAGTGGCATAGGATGGCTTGTAGGTTGTGACAAAAATTAAAAATTCATGGGTGAGGTCACCACGAGAAACCCCTGGATCATCGCTGGATATCACAAAAGGCACGCCATAACGCTGATAAAGTTTTATCGGGTGCGCGTTTCCCTTAACGCCAAGAATGAAATCGTTACTCGTCAGGTTAATTTCAACCGGAATTTCCTTTTCTCTCAGTACCCGAAGTAACGCCAATGCATCCACCTCCCTGGCAATATCAACACCATGACCGATTCGATTTGCCCCTGCGATCTCTACTGCATATCGAATGTGATTTGCCAGATACTCTGGCGGAACCATTCCACTCGCCAACTCCCCTGCATGCAAAGATAAATGAACATCGGGGAAACGATTTTTTAGATACCGAAACATCAGCATGTACAACTTGTAGTCACGAAGAGCGATATAGCCATCCTCCGGGTCGTTGTTTCATTTTCCTTGGCTAACGCTGTACTGACTTCACTCGCATTGACCAGACAGGGAAATAACATCAACAAAATGATTATAATCGATAAGGCATTCATAACCTTTTTTCCTGATCTCAATATTTGTTGGTGCCTTATAAAGAGTACTAATACCACCAATGTGGCTTGCATTCAATTTGGGCAGGATTTTGATTTATAGACTTCGTCTTACAAAAAAACAAATTTATTATCTAAATCATTAGATAATCTATTAGCTTCAAATAAACAAGTGACTGAATATATAAACCAACGAGCTAAATTTTAATGCCCTTAAATAAGATATTCAGTAGGATACTTTATTGATTCATACAGGGATAAGGGGGAGAATATACCCGTCGCCTTTCAAGATGCGTCTGACACCTCCCCGCGCAGCGGGGAGAAATCAGGTTTCATATCGTGTTGTAAATAGCAACTTGAAGTTTAATGCGTATATAACCTAATTGTTCTGTGTCGTGATAAATAGTGTAGCAAAAATCACCATCGATACAGAAAAATACCGTCAGCGAACATAGATAATATCCCATCCTCCTTATATTCTTCCATAATGGCAATTTTTATATCTTCAAGACAAAATTTAAATATATCTTCAATATATTGATAATATTAGGCTTTGTTATTTTTTAAATTTTCATTTTTTTTGCAATTGTGATATTAATCTCCTTTCTTTAATTCGCTTATTGCGATTTATGTTCAAATTTATGAATATAAATAGGAATGGATAAAAACTTGTCATGATGAGTCAAACATTCATTAAGAAAGAGGGGATAGCACAGTCATTTCTGGCTCGTTATCTCCTCTCTGAACAATGTGGTAATCGCCTGAAAACCATAGAATTACTGGCTAAAGAATGTGGGTTGTCCGTGGGTTTGATGCAAGCAGCATTAAAATCTCTCGAACAGATACAGGCGGTTGGGATTAAGCGTCGTGGTCGTAATGGTAGCTTTCTTGCACAGATAAACCACAAATTACTCTTGAAATACGCCGATATTGGCAATGTGGTTTGTGCGATGCCGCTCCCCTATACCCGCGCTTATGAAGGGCTAGCAAGCGGTTTAAAAGCATTATGTGCTGGCGTTCCTTTTTATTTTGCACATATGCGTGGTTCAGATATCCGCATTGAATGTTTACTGAATGGTGTTTACGACTTAGCAGTAACATCAAGGCTTGCCGCAGAGCAGCACCCAGAAAATAAAGATCTATATATTGCGCTTTCACTAGGGACACAAAGTTATACAGACAGGCATCGGTTAATCTTCCGCAATGGCGAAATGGGATCTATTCGTCGCGTTGGGTTAGATAGCACCTCAGCAGACCAAAAAATAATGACAAAACAATACTTTGCTGGCAAAGACATTGAATTGGTCGAGGTTTCCTATCATGAATGCTTAAATCAAATCATAAAAGGCCACATTGATGCGGCCATCTGGAACGTTGGACAAGGCCATGAACTCATAACACGAGGCTTGATGACCCAACTCCCTGACGATAGTGAGTGTTTTATCAAGGCGTCTGAAGCCGTTATTCTTACCCGTAAAGATAATGTCCCTATCCAGCAATTCCTGCATACCCTGGTTGATCAGGATCGATTAATGACCCATCAACAAAAAGTCGTGGCAGGTATCATTGAACCTGTTTATTGAAACTCGATCAGCCAAAATAAGCTATTAATTAATAACTCAGTATTACAAAAAACAATGATAGAACAACGGTTAACTATCCTGCTACAAGGTGGCGTTATCGATCAAGATATCCACGATAGTATGCTGGAAGTTGTGCGTACTCTGGAAGATATTTGGCTTATCCCTGTCCATCATCCACTCGGCGAAATGGCGCTGGCCCATATGGCAAGTGCTTTCATGCGTTCACGCCGTGGCGAAATCATCGCCCCATTAGATCAAGCAATATTGGCAAAACTCAAGCAATCTGAATACTACGACCAATTACTCATCATTCATCGATCCCTAATCGAAAAGTTTGCAGTCGCTTTACATCCCAATGAGGAAGGCTATATGTTAGCAAATTTATATGGTTTAATATCTTCACACGAAGGGAATTAACTTTTGATTCTCATATAAATATTCAAAAAAATGAAGATTATGTTAGACAAAAAATTTTGCTTTTCACACAGCCTTGCTGCTTTGCAATCATGAAGGGAGTCCTATGTTTATTGAGGCATTAAAAAAACAGAACACCAAATTAATTGAAGTTGCAAAAAACCTTTGGCAACAAGGTGCAATCTTGCCAGATACCTACATTATTGACGTTGATCAGGTTTTGGATAATGGTCGGCGCTTGCTGAAAACCGCGGAGCAATATGGCATTGAGCTATATTTGATGACCAAACAAATTGGACGTAATCCCTGGCTGACTAAGCAATTGATTAAGCTCGGTTATCACGGTGTCGTGGCGGTTGATTTCAAAGAAGCCTATAGCCTGAGCCAGCACGGTATACCACTGTGCCACATCGGCCATTTAGTGCAGATACCCACCCATTTAATCGAAACTATGCTCAAACATAATCCGGGTATTATCACCGTCTTTTCCCTTGAAAAGGCACAAGCGATTTCGGATATTGCGGAGAAATTGGGACGAATTCAGCCCATCATGCTGAAAGTATTTGATAAACGAGACACCCTTTTCCCCGGTCAAGAAGCGGGCATTCCCTTCCATGAACTCGATATTGTCGTAGATGCCTTAAGGCGCATGCCAGGCATCAAATTGAGTGGGTTGACGCATTTTCCTTGTCTGGAATGGAACCCTCGGTATCAGATAACCTTACCCACAACCAATTTGCTTACCCTCCTTCGGGCGCGAAACCGACTGGAGCAACTCGGCATCAACGTTTCGCAAATCAATGCCCCGGCGGCCTCAAGTTGTAACACCATACCGCTACTGGCCAAATACGGAGCCACCCATCTGGAACCCGGCCATGCCCTAACCGGAACCCTCCCCGCCAACGTGAGTGGCCGGGAGCCGGAACATATTGCGATGGCCTATCTCACCGAAGTTTCTCATCACCACGATGGGAATAGTTACTGCTATGGGGGTGGCTACTATAAACGCGGGAAGATGAAACATGCGTTGGTTTTTCCTGAATGCCCCACCCCTCCAGGCATCATTTCTGCTAAAAAAGTACGTATATTGCATCTGAATGAACCCTGCATTGACTACCATCTCCCATTGGCAGGCACTCACCCTATTGGTAGCCCAGTGCTGATGTGTTTTCGTTCCCAAATTTTTATAACGCGCAGTGATGTAGCCCTGGTTTCAGGTATTCAATCTGGCTCGCCAAAACTTGAAGGCATTTATGACAGCCAAGGAAATTGGAAAAATAGCGGTTACGCTAAATAATCCTGCAACCAGCGTATTACAGATAATATTACTCCATCATTAAATAATGTTATTTTCGCCATAGCGAATTTACCGCATGATCCAGCGCACCCTATTTTTATGGAATGATTTTATGGGATGGTTATTTTGCACTTTAATCAAAATAGCCATTGATAAATTAATTATGGGATACTAAAAACAAACCGGGGATACGCCCATACATTCCGCCTCGCATTCCTCATCCCGTATTGATGCAGTTGAAAGCACACTCAGCCGAGGGATATCAGAGATATCAAGTTGAACATCGGGGGGACACACTGCAATCTTCATCAAAAAATCAAGCCACTCATCACTATTTGACGATAAAGGCAAATAGCGGGATTGATGCTTCAGGCTACACCTATGTACATGAGCATTTACATATCGATCTCTCGGCTGCGAAAGGAAACCTGGATTGTCGATTAGATCAATATGATCTGATCGTAGAAGAGCTTCGTCACCTCTACACCCTTGGGGTCAGAAATATCGTGGAGATGACCAATCGTTACATGGGACGCAATGCGGCTTTTCTGCTGGATCTGATGCGTGATACCCACATCAATATCATTGCCTCGACGGGCTACTACAAACAACCGTTCTTCCCTGCCCACTTCAGGGCGTTAAGTGTGCAAGCGATCGCCGATGACATGATCGCTGAAATTGAAATTGGCATTGATGGCACCGAATTAAAAGCCGGGGTGATTGCCGAGATCGGCTCCAGCCTTGATCAAATCACGCAAGATGAGCAAAAGGTGTTTACCGCGGCGGCATTGGCGCACCAGGCAACAGGCCGCCCCATTTCCACTCACACAACATTAAGCACCATGGGACGCGAACAGTTGGCGCTGCTGAAAAAGTGTGGTGTTTCCCCTGAATATGTGGCTATTGGTCATTGTGATCTGAAAGACAACCTGAACACCATCATTCCGTTACTGGAGGAAGGCGCTTGGGTGCAATTCGATACGATTGGCAAAAATAATTACTATCCCGACACTCGACGCCTAGCCATGTTGCAGGCGATCGCCAAACGTGGGCTACTTGATCGCGTCATGCTTTCCCAAGACATCACCCGTCGCTCCCATTTGAAAAATAATGGGGGAAATGGCTTCGATTACCTGTTAACGGTATTCGTTCCTATGTTGCTGGAAGCGGGTTTTAGCCAACAACAGATAGACCAAATGCTGCGTGATAATCCTGCCCGGTTTTTCCAAAGCAAGATTGAATAAAAATACAAAAATAATTTTAAAACATAAAGTTAACGCTAAAAACATCGTTTTTTTTCAAAAAGCAATCCGATATGAAGAGACAAAGAGAGGGATAACAACATGAAATTTGTCGTTGGTGGACAAATAGAAAAAGAGGCAATAGCCGAAAATATTCGGCAATTGGCGGGAAACAGAGCCACTTCCATTACCATCATGGATGACATTGACGCGGCAATGGCAATGAAAAATGGCGAAGCCGATTACTATCTTGGCGCGTGCAATACGGGCGGTGGAGGTGCGTTGGCAATGGCAATCGCCCTTATCGGATTAGATCAATGTGCCACCATCGGCATGCCAGGAAAAATCCTGTCTAATGACGAGATCATTGCCCATGTGAAAGCCGGCAAGAAGGCTTTTGGTTTTACCGGGCAGGATATTGATGTCGTCCTGCCGGTGCTCATCAACACCCTTATCTCACTGTAAGGAGGCGATCATGCAACATTTCCATGATTTCCTGCTGAGATTGATGGAGGTCGACCCGTTTAAGGCGGGATTATTGGCAGCCATTGGCGCCATTGCCTCAATGATGGCAAACCGGGGTATCGCGGTTTTCCACGATGGCTTGCGCCCACTGTTGCCGGAATACCTTGAAGGCCGGATGAGCCGCAAGGCGCTCGCTGCAACCAGCTTCGCCCTGAGCATTGGTTTGGTTGTCGGTTTCGGTATTCCCTTTTCCCTCACCGCGCCCATTGTCTTGGTTCACAGCCTGTTACTCGGTACAGACATGATCGGGATCGGGTGTGCCAATAGCCGAAGGGGTTTTATCGCCTCCGGTATCATCGGTGCCCTCTATGCCATCGCACTGTTGGCCGGCCTGCGTTCAGTTGTGGAACTGTTTGCCATGCTGCCCGTCAATTTCACGGATGATCTCAAGAAAGTCGGCGATCCAATTGTGGCCTGTTTTGCCCTGTTCCCGGCGATGGTGGTTGGCTATCAATATGGCTATCGCAAAGGGCTGTTGGTCATGTTCACCGCACTGGTCGGCTATCTGGCAACCAAGGCCATCGGCTCACTGAGTTTTGGCGGCATGATCGAAAAGCCCGTCAGTATCGATCCCAATGGCGCCGCATTATTATTGTCGATGATTGCGATGTTCTATTTTGCCATGCGTGAACGCCCAACACAGTCAGGGGAACAAAAGCCAAAAGGCGCGAATGAAGTCTTGGTCGGTCTGTTTTCAACCCGTATAGAACGCATCCAGAAAAACAAATGGTTGTTAATCCTGTGCGGCGGCCTAACAGCCAGTGCAGCGACCATGTCTTTTAGCCTGCTGGCAGAAGGGCCTGTTTCCCTGCAACTCATGGCACAAGGTGAACAGACCAACGCATTACTGGTCGCCTTGGCTCGTGCCATTAGCTTTATCCCATTAGTGGGCACGACGGCTATCGCCACCGGCGTTTATAGCCCAAATGGCATGAAATTTGTGTTTGTGGCCGGGCTGGCAACCAACAACCCGTGGATTGCCTTTGCCGCAGGCGGCATCACCATGTTCATTGAAATCCAGCTACTGGCAAAAATCGCTATCTGGTTGGATAAATACCCTGGGGTGAAAGCCTGTAGCGGGCATATTCGTACCGCGATCACCAAAATGCTCGAAGTCGCCTTGCTGGTTGGTGCTATGATTGCCTCCAACGCCATTCTGCCAGGCATGGGCTTTATGATCGTAGCCGGGATCTACCTGCTTAACCGCACTTCCAAACGTCCTTTAGTCGAAATGGCTATCGGCCCAATTGCCACCATCATTGTGGGCATTCTGGCAAACTTGCTCTTTCTGCTAGGGATAAAATAAGAAAATGAAAACCGCTCCATTGCAAAGTATGACGATGGCACAAGCGCAGCAGCAACAGTTCAAGCTGGTTGATATTATCTGTCGTCACTTTCCTGGGGCGGATTTTCTTTCGCAAGGTGATCTGGGCCTGGTCCCCGATCTTCACCAGCCACGGATGACCCGACGTATCGAAGCGGTGATTGCGGAGTTTTTCGGTGCCGAAACCGCCGCCTTTGTCAATGGAGCAGGAACAGGGGCATTGCGCGCAGGGCTGGCCGCGTTGGTCAGCCCCAATTCAACGTTACTTGTACACAGCGCCCCCATTTACCCGACAACCAAAGCATCAATTGAACAAATGGGGCTTCGTGTCGTTCAGGCGGATTTTAACCACACCGAGCACATTGTGGCCGCCATTGAGCAATACCAACCGACAGCCAGCCTGATCCAACATACACGCCAGAAGATGTCTGACCATTATTCTCTGCAAGAGGTAATCGGCACCTTGGATCAACATGGCATTCCTTCATTGGTGGATGATAACTACGCGGCGATGAAAGTGGCGCACATCGGTTGCCAATATGGTGCAACACTTTCCACATTCTCTTGCTTCAAGTTATTGGGTCCGCAGGGTGTTGGGATCATTGTCGGGAAAAAGGCCATCATGGATAACCTGCGCCACAGCATGTACTCCGGTGGCTGCCAGATACAAGGTTATCAGGCAATGGAAGCCTTGCGTGGTCTGGTATTCGCGCCAGTGATGCATGCCGTACAGGCAGAAGTGAATGACGAACTGGTCACGCGTTTAAACCAAGGGGAATTGCCACCGGTGAAACACGCCTTTCTCGCTAATGCTCAATCAAAAGTGTTATTAGTGGAATTTCACACCCCCATCGCAGACAGGGTACTTGCTACAGCCCATACCCTCGGTGCGCTACCTTATCCGGTCGGTGCAGAGTCAAAATTTGAAATCCCCCCCCTGTTTTACCGCATTTCCGGCACCTTCCGTCAGGCAGATCCCACACTGGAACAACGCATGATCCGTATCAATCCCAATCGTAGCGGCGCAGATACCGTAATGCGCATTTTACGGGAAAGCTGTCAGTTGGACAGAATCAAACATAAATAAACTCATGTTAACCATCTTACTTAGGGCACTTAAAGGCTAATGAGCTATTCCAAAAGAGGCAACCCACCGATGCTACCAATAACATTTAGCCTGAAGAATCATCGCCCTTTACTTTTGGCAAATACCCTCAGGCGCCTGTTTCCGTGACTTAATACCTCTGCGAATGATTTCTCCTCACCACGACTATACCGACGCCGCAAAATCCCCTTGCTGCCTCTCCACCAAGGTCAGGATGCTATAAAGCGCCACCGGCTGTTGTTCCTGATTCAACACCTGCACATCCCATACCACGACACCCTGTGGCTTATCTTCTGGCGTTTTCTGGACTTTCTTGATCTTCTTCTTGCAAGTCAAACGTACCTGAATGGTATCGCCAATCTTGACAGGTTCAATGAAACGCAGGTTTTCCATGCCATAGTTGGCAAGCACCGGCCCTACTGCCCCATCAACGAACAAGCCCGCCGCTGCCGATACGATAAAGTAACCATGTGCCACACGTTCACCAAACAGGGATTCGGCCGCGCCAATTTTATCCACATGAGCATAAAAATGATCCCCACTCAGGCAGGCGAAATTCACGATATCCGCTTCTGTCACCGTCCGGCGAGCCGTCAGCAAACTTTCACCTATTTCAATGTGTTCAAAATATTTGCGGAATGGGTGAACCGGCTCTTCTTTCACTTTCGCGCCACGAACCCACTCACGGCCAATCGCTGCCAGCATACTTGGGCTGCTTTGGATTGCGGTACGCTGCATATAATGTTTCACGGCACGCAAACCGCCTAACTCTTCTCCGCCACCGGCACGCCCTGGCCCGCCATGTACCAACATCGGTAACGGGGAGCCATGTCCTGTGGACTCCGCAGAAGCCGTTGCATCCAGTACCAACATCCGGCCATGCGCACACGCGGTCGCACGGATCACCTGTACCGCAATCTGTTCATCCGCCGTCACCAATGATCCCACCAGACTCCCCTGTCCCATCATCGCTAATGCTATCGCCTGTTCGGTATCCTGATACGCCATTAACGTGGCAACCGGCCCAAAGGCTTCCGTGCTGTGCACCACCTGATTGGTGATTGGATCAGCGCAATAGAGCAATGTCGGCGGGTAAAATGCGCCATGTCTGTTGCTATTGCCTGTCAGCACCAATTTATCTAACGAACCGCCACACAAAACCTCGCAACCGCTATTGCGCAACTCATTCACCCTTGCCTGCACTTCATCGCGCTGTTCCCGATTAATCAATGCCCCCATGCGCACTTCTGGCAAAGTGGGATCACCGACGGCCACCCCAGCCAGCCGCTTAAGCAGTGCTTGTTTGACCGCGCCCATTTGGCTGGCTGGCACCATAACGCGCCGGATAGCCGTACATTTCTGGCCGGCCTTCACGGTCATTTCGCGGGCAACTTCCTTAATGAAAACGCCAAATTCCGGCCTATCTGGGGTCACATCTTCGCCTAAAATACAGCAGTTGAGGGAATCCGCTTCCATCGTAAAAGGGATGGATTTTGCTATCAGCCGGGGATGGGAGCGCAACGTCTGCCCCGTCTGTGCCGAGCCGGTAAAGGTCACAGCGTCCTGATAATCGAGATGATCAAACAGATCACCAATACCACCGCAAACCAGTTGCAATGCCCCTTCCGGCACCAGACCGCTGTCGATAATCACTTTCACCATCGCCTGTGTCAGTTGAGCCGATGCCGTAGCCGGCTTGATCATCGCGGGCATACCTGCCATCCAGGTTGGGGCCAGTTTTTCCAACATCCCCCAACAAGGAAAGTTAAACGCATTGATATGCAGTGCGACCCCCGGACGGGAGGTCAGCACATGGCGTGCCACAAACTGGGACTGTTTAGACAGCGGGATCATCTCATCCTCCGGCCACAAAGTATCATCCGGCAATTCACGCCCGGCTAATCCCGCATAAGAAAAGAGTGTCGCTATCCCTCCCTCAATATCCACCCAACTATCTGCACGGGTTGCGCCGGTTTCTGTAGAAAGAGCATACAGCGCCTCTTTGTTGGCGAGCAAATGTTTGGCAACCGCTTTCATCATCTGCGCACGTTGCTGGAATGTCATCGCCGCCAGCGCCTTTCCCCCTTTTTCACGGGCGTAGCTTAAGCCTTCTGCCAATGGCAAGCCTTCTGAAGATACCTGATACAAGGCTTCACCGCTGACGGCATGATGGATGGTTCTGGGGTCGCCTTGCCCATAAACCCAGGCACCACAAATGTAACTCGTTAACTGTTGCATTTTTTTCTCCACCGATTTAACCAATGAAACAATCATTAAGTCATAGAATGCTATTTATGTATCACATACCTGATTGACAAAACCACTCATAAATTTAACAAAATAAAAACATTTGCGCCCGGTCACTCGTTAATATTCATCCTGCCATCAAATAAAAATAATTAATCCATTGTTTTATAATGAATAAAAATACATATTGTGACATGAACAACAAATACACAACTTTGGCGTTTGCTATTTTTGTTACTAATTTGTAGATTTATGGTTACAAAAAGTGATTCATTTTTATTTCTTATATTGAAAAATAAGAATCATAATGGAGTCGCATATGACAATTGATCCACGTCAGGCAGGCGTTGACACAAAGCATTTCGAAGCAAAAATAGCCGCAGATCGCTCGATTGAGGCCAAAGATGGGATGCCTGAAACCTATCGCCAAAATCTGATACGTCAGATCGGCCAACACGCCCACTCGGAAGTGGTCGGCATGTTACCGGAAGCCAATTGGATCACCCGCGCCCCAACCCTGCGTCGCAAGGCGGTATTACTGGCAAAAGTGCAAGATGAGGCAGGGCACGGGCTATATCTCTATAGCGCCGCCGAAACACTGGGCTGTTCCCGTCAGGACATCTACCAAAAGCTGTTGGATGGCAAGATGAAATACTCTTCGATCTTTAACTATCCCACCCTTAGTTGGGCGGATGTCGGCGTGATTGGCTGGCTGGTGGATGGCGCGGCGATTGTCAATCAGGTGGCCTTATGCCGTGCCTCTTACGGTCCCTACGCCCGCGCGATGGTGAAAATCTGCAAGGAAGAAAGTTTCCACCAGCGACAAGGCTATGAAGCGGTCACCGTGCTGGCGAATGGCAGCGAAGCCCAACGCGCCATGTTACAAGATGCGATTAACCGTTTCTGGTGGCCAACATTGATGATGTTTGGTCCCAATGACAGTGATTCCCCCAACAGCGCCCAGAGCATGGCATGGAAAATCAAGCGGTTCAGCAATGATGAACTGCGGCAAAAATTCATCGACAACACGGTGCCCCAATTGGAAGCCTTGGGCATGACCGCCCCCGATCCTGATCTGGCGTGGGATGAAACAACAGGGCATTACCGTTTTGGTGAAATCAATTGGGATGAATTCTATCAGGTACTGAAAGGACAGGGGCTATGCAATCACGAACGGCTGGCAGCCAAACAGCGAGCCTGGGAAAACGGAAGCTGGGTTCGGGAAGCGGCTTTTGTTCACGCCAGCAAAGGAGAGTGAATCTTATGAACAATACCGATTGGCCTCTGTATGAAGTCTTTATCCGCAGTAAACAAGGGCTGGCGCACCGTCATGTCGGCAGCCTCCATGCGGCAGATGATCAAATGGCACTGGAGAACGCCCGCGATGCCTACACTCGGCGCAATGAAGGCTGCTCCATCTGGGTAGTGAAATCCCGCTATCTGGTGGCGTCACAACCGGAAGATCAGGGGGCTTTTTTCGACCCCTCGGAGGACAAGATTTACCGTCATCCCACGTTTTACACCCTTCCTGATGGCATCAAGAATCTGTAGGGGGACGGAAAGATGAACTTACACAGTACCTCATCCCCCAACCCGACCTTATCTAACCATGCCCTATACCACTATGTCCTTCGTCAAGGGGATACCCCACTGATTCTGGCACAACGCCTGTGTGAGTGGTGTGGACATGCACCAGAGCTGGAAATTGACCTCGCCCTGTCCAATATCGGCCTTGACCTATTAGGGCAAGCTCGCCATTTCCTCAGCTATGCCGCCACCCTGGCAGAAACGGGGCAGGATGAAGATCACCTGGCATTTTGGCGCAACGAACGCGAATTCTTCAACCTGCTGCTGGTGGAACAACCCAATGGTGGCTTTAACGACACCTTGGTACGCCAATTTTTTATTGATGCCTATCACGTCCTGCTGCATCAAGCCCTGAGAAAAAGCCGCGACCCTCAATTGGCAGCGATCAGCGCCAAATCATTGAAGGAAGCGGAATACCACCTGAGATTTAGCCGGGGTTGGATGATCAGATTAGGGGATGGAACAGCGCTGAGCCACGAGAAAATTCAGCAATCTATCAATCAACTGTGGCGTTTTAGCGGTGAACTGTTCCATTGCGACGAAATAGAACAGCAACTGGCCGAAGAAGGCATTGCCGTTGATCCCCGCACCCTGCATGAACCGTGGCTGCAAATCATCAACGAAACGTTCGCCGAAGCCACGCTAGCACTGCCGCAAGAAGCGCCTTATCGACAAGGAGGAAAGCAAGGACTGCATACGGAACATCTGGGATACATGTTGGCAGAAATGCAATACCTGCAACGCACTTATCCCAACTGCAACTGGTGACAAAAACGAATAACAAACCGATAGCAATGGGAGGCGTCATGGAACCGCAAAGCAATCCCCACCTTCATTCAGACATACAGCCGCCGGAAATTCATCGGATCTGGCAATGTCTGCACCAAATTGCCGACCCAGAACTGCCTGCGCTCTCTATTACTGATCTCGGCATGATACGGGCGGTGACGCCATTACAAAACGGTTGGCAGGTGACATTAACCCCAACCTATTCCGGCTGTCCTGCGACGGAATACCTGATCGAAACCATTCAGGAAACACTGGCACAAGCCGGTTTTTCTGCGGTGCATATCGACGTGAGCCTTAGCCCTGCGTGGACCACAGACTGGATAAATGCCGATGCCAGACAACGTTTGCGGGGTTCCGGCATTGCCCCGCCTCAGGGATTGGTTTGCGAAAAAACAGCCAATATAGAACCCATCGCCTGCCCATATTGCGGCAGTCATGCAACAGAAAAAATCAGCGAATTCGGTTCCACTGCCTGCAAGGCACTCTATCGTTGCCGGGACTGTCTGGAACCGTTTGATTATTTCAAATGCATTTAACGAGGGAGCAGAGGATGCCTACTTTTCATCAAACACGCTCACATGGCTTTCACCGCTTACGCATTGCCGCCATCGAAAAGGAAACGCCGGATGCCGTGGTGGTCACCCTGCATATTCCCGCTGAGCTGAAAAAGCAGTTCTGCTATCACCCTGGTCAACACCTGACACTCAAGGCAACGGTGGATAACGAAGAGCTACGCCGCTGCTACTCCATCTGTAGCTCACCGTTGGATGATGTATTACAAATTGGCGTCAAAATCATCCCTCAAGGCCGCTTTTCAACCTTTATCAACCGGCAATTAAAAGTCGGGGATGAATTGGACGTCATGCGGCCACAAGGCAGTTTTGGCCATCGTCCCCGTTCCGATCAACAAGGGCACTATCTGGCTATTGCCGCGGGTTCGGGTATCACGCCCATCTTATCGATCATCAAAAGTACGCTGGCACGGGAACCTGATAGCACCTTTACCCTGATTTATGGTAATCGCACCAGCCGCTCGATGATGTTCAAAGAGGCACTGGCGGATCTCAAGAACCGTTACCTGAGCCGTTTGCAGCTTCTGTACCTGTTCAGTCAAGAAACCACCGATAGCCCTCTGTTTAACGGCCGCATTGACATTGAACACCTGAACCACCTCGGCAAGATCCTGCTTAATTTTGCCCAATTTGACCATGCGTTTCTCTGTGGACCGGAAACCATGTTGGATGATGCCGGTTGGGTACTGGAACAGGCAGGAATACCAACCAAGCGCATCCATAGTGAACGTTTCAATACCGGGCAAGCCCAAAAAGCGGCACCCCCTGCCAATCTCGCAGGACGCAGTGAAACCCGCGTTGAGATCCACCTGGATGGACGCATTCTCAACATTACGATGAACGCCGGTGATGACAGCATCCTCGATGCGGCATTACGTCAGGGCGCAGATTTGCCCTACGCCTGCAAAGGAGGCGTATGCGCGACCTGTAAATGCCGGCTTAAATCCGGCGAAGTGGGGATGAGAGTGAACTACAGTCTCGAACCCGATCAATTAGCTGCCGGTTATATCTTGAGTTGCCAGTCATGGCCGAAAGGTGAGGGGGTCGTGGTCGATTTTGATGTCTAGCCGCTTTCATGCGCTTTTATACGCTTTTATAAGTAAATAAAAAAACAGCCAAAAGTGAGGAGCCACTATGAGTCAGGAGTGGATTTTATGCCACCAGCAGCAAAGGGTGCGCACATTGACCCTAAACCGGCCAGAAGTGCGCAATGCCCTGAGTAATGACTGTCTGGAACAACTCGTGCAGCAATTGGAATTGGCGGAGGCGGATCACGGCACAGGCGCCATTGTGATTACCGGCGCTGCTATGACGGGATCGGCACACTGTTTTGCGGCGGGGGCCGACCTGAGAGAACTCCAACAACAAAACGTTGCTACCGCCATGACGGATCGCCGCCCACAGCTCTGGCAACGTTTAAACAATATCAGCAAGCCCCTGATCGCGGCGGTCAATGGCTACGCCCTTGGCGCGGGCTGCGAACTGGCATTGGCTTGTGATTTGGTGATTTGTGGAGAAAACGCCCGTTTTGGTCTGCCAGAAATCACCTTGGGGCTGATGCCAGGGGCGGGGGGCACGCAACGACTCATCCGCAGCGTTGGTAAGGCATTAGCTTACCAGATGGTATTAACCGGCGAGGCTATCGATGCGCAACGCGCTCAAGAGGCGGGGTTGGTCAGCGAAGTTTGCACGGATGCCCTGACCTTAGAACGTGCCGAGCAGATAGCACAACGCATCAGTGAATTTTCCCCTCTGGCACTGCGGGCAGCCAAGGCCGCCCTCAAAGCCGCACAAGAAACAAGCCTGTCACAAGGGTTACTTGCCGAACGCCAGCACTTTGTTGCGTTGGCCGGCACCTCCGATCGCCAGGAAGGCATCAGCGCCTTTCTGGAAAAACGTCAACCAACATTCAAAGGGTTCTAAACATGTCAACGGTACTCACTGATATCACAGCCGGTGTCCTTAGCATTACCCTCAACCGTCCAGAATGCCTCAATAGCTTCAACGAGGAACTGCACCAACAATTAAGCCGGGCAATGGAGATTGCTGAACAGGATAAGTCGGTACGTTGTGTCTTGCTCACCGGAGCCGGCCGCGGTTTCTGTGCCGGCCAAGATTTAAATGATCGCAATGCCATCATTACCGAGGGTGAGATCCCTGATCTCGGCCAATCGGTTGAACGCGACTATAATCCCCTGATCCGGCGTATGACCTCCTTGCCTAAGCCCATCGTCTGCGCCGTTAACGGGGTAGCGGCAGGTGCAGGGGTTTCCCTTGCCCTGGCCTGTGACATTGTTATTGCCTCCCGTACCGCCAGCTTTATTCAGGCATTTTGTCGCATTGGCCTGACCCCCGATTCTGGCGGGAGCCACTTCCTGCCCCATAAGATTGGGCAAGCGCGGGCAATGGGAATGGCACTTTTGGGCGATAAAATCAGCGCTGAACAAGCACTGGATTGGGGAATGATCTGGCAAGTCGTTGAGCCAGAAGAGTTGGAAGACAAAGCACAAAAACTCGCCCAACATCTGGCTACCCAGCCTACCGTAGCCCTTGGCTGCATCAAGCAAGCCACCTATGCCGCCGCAACCAATACGCTGGAACAACAGCTTGCTCTCGAACGTGATTTACAACGCCGATGCGGGCATAGCGAAGATTTTCGGGAAGGCATTAGTGCGTTCATTGAAAAACGCCAGCCAACGTTCAAGGGGAAATGATCATGAACGCGCCTCACCTCCACGGCCCCATCGCCGTTATTGGGGCGGGAACAATGGGTATCGGCATTGCCCAGGTTGCAGCTCAAGCAGGACATGCTGTCCTGCTGTTTGATACCCATGATGACGCTGTACCTCAGGCACTGAATAACTTACGCACCCGCCTGCATCAACGCGTAGCGACAGGCAAAGCAGACGCCAGCGCAACCGAAGCCCTGTTACAGCGCATCACTCAGGTGAATTCGTTACATGCATTGGCACCGTGTGGGTTGGTGATTGAAGCCATTGTCGAACAACTGGACGCGAAACAACATCTCTTCCAACGACTGGAATCCATTTGTTCACCCCAAACCCTGTTGGTCAGCAACACCTCATCATTGTCGATTACCGCCATTGCCCGTGTTCTGTCTGTACCACAACGCATGGCAGGGTTACATTTCTTCAATCCCGCCCCCTTGATGAAACTGGTGGAAATTGTGCAAGGCCTAGAAACATCGTCCCAGACCGTGGAGACACTGAAGGCTCTGGTGATTGGCTGGAAAAAACAGCCGGTGATTTGCCGCTCTACGCCAGGGTTTATCGTCAATCGCATCGCCCGGCCATTCTATGCTGAAACCCTGCGCGCACTGGAAGAGCAGCTTGCCACGCCCGCCACACTGGATGCCGTCCTCAAAGAATCGGGCGGTTTCGCGATGGGGCCACTCCAACTGATGGATTTGATCGGCCATGACATTAATTACACCGTGACGGAATCCCTGTTCCATGCCTTCCATTACGATCCCCGTTTTCAGCCTTCGTTGCTGCAAAAAGAGCTGGTGGATGCCGATCATCTCGGACGCAAGCGCGGGCGTGGTTTCTACTTCTATGACATAAAGGGAAACAGCGGAAAAAAAGCGGCGTTATCACCCCCCCAAATAGCGCCAAAACGCACTAAAGCACAAAAACAACCCGGTCGGGTCAAGGCGACAGGGAATTGGCCGGCATTACCGCATTTTGTTGCCCTGTTACAACAGCCTGAATTGCAGCAATATGGCATTATCTTCGAAGAAAACCAAAATGACCGTTTCCATTCCCCAACCTTACAGATCGATGACATCCTCCTGATCCTGACCAAAGGGAGAACCTGTACCCAAATTGCCGACGAAGTCAGGGCGCCCGTGATGCAGTTTGATCTTTCGGCTAATCACCAATCGGCCTCCATCATCACCCTGAGTGCTGCCTGCCAAAATACGCCCCAACAAACAGCAAAGGTGGTGGGCTTTCTGCAATCTCTCGGTAAGCAGGTCATTCACCTGCCGGATTATCCTGCCCTGCTAACGATGCGTACTGTTGCCATGTTATGTAACGAAGCACTGGATGCCGTCAATAAAGGTATCGCCAGTGTTGAAGATATCGATCTGGCGATGCGCTACGGTGTGAATTATCCCATCGGCCCGCTGGCATGGGGTGAACAACTGGGTTGGAAACATATTTTCAGCACACTGGAAAATTTGCAGAAATTCTATGGGGAACCCCGTTACCGCCCAGCCCCCTTATTACGCCAACTGGCGTCAGGGCATGCCCAACTCCCCGCCCAGCCAGCCCCAAAACACCCAAAAGGGGATGACCATGCAAAATAAAAAGAGTCGTCACGCTGCACGCCATCACATTGAAGCCCTGTATGCGCAAGATGCCTGCGCCCAAACGATGGGAATGCACATTGAGCACATTGACGTCGGGTTAGCCCGACTCAACATGAAGATCCTGCCCCATATGCTCAATGGCCATCAACGTTGTCACGGTGGTATTTTGTTCAGTCTGGCAGATACGGCTTTCGCCTATGCCTGCAACAGCGAGGGGCTGGCCGCCGTCTCTTCTGGCGGCAGTATTGATTTTATCTGTCCGGTATTGCTTGGTGATCAACTGACTGCCACCGCTTCCGTTCGGCATCAAGGCAAAAACACCGGCTTGTACGACGTGGAAATCACCAATCAGGATGGCAACGTTGTGGCTTTGTTCCGTGGCTACGCCTATCGTCTCAGCCCCCCTATTTCAGCCAAAACAGTGGAAGAAACTCAGAAAAACCGGCGGGGAGAGCAATGATGAACCACGCATTTATCTGTGACGGTCTTCGCACACCTATCGGTCGTTATGGCGGTGCGCTATCCAACCTGCGGGCTGACGATCTGGCTGCCCTGCCACTTCGGGCATTGATGACGCGTTATCCCACATTGGATTGTGAACACATTGATGACGTGATCCTCGGCTGCGCCAACCAAGCGGGAGAAGATAACCGCAACGTCGCCCGCATGGCCACGTTGTTAGCGGGCTTACCCTATGCGATCTCTGGCACGACAGTGAATCGGTTATGTGGCTCTGGCCTGGATGCACTGGCCTTTGCCGCGCGTAGCATTAAATCCAGTGACGCCCAACTGATATTAGCGGGGGGCGTTGAATCCATGACCCGTGCCCCTTTTGTGATGGGTAAAGCAGACAAGGGGTTCAGCCGGCAGGCTGAGATCTTTGATACCACCCTTGGCTGGCGCTTTATTAATCCTTTGCTGCACCAGCAATTTGGCACAGACTCTATGCCAGAAACGGCAGAAAATGTCGCCGCCCAGTTTCAAATTAGCCGTGAAGATCAGGATACCTTCGCCCTACGCAGCCAGCAACGAGCCGCCAGTGCGCAACGGCGTGGCGTACTGGCCGAAGAAATCATCCCTGTGACTCTGCCTCCCGCCACCCCAAAAGGCGTCGCAGCGGTCATCTCACAGGATGAACATCCTCGGCCAGAGACGACTTTCGAACAACTGCAACGGCTCAAAACCCCATTCCGTCCAGACGGCACCATCACTGCCGGTAACGCTTCCGGCGTCAACGATGGTGCTGCGGCGCTCATCATCGCCTCAGAAACGGCGGCATTACGCCAAGGGCTGACACCACGGGCACGCATTGTCGCAACCGCAACATGTGGTGTTGAGCCTCGTATCATGGGCATCGGGCCACTCCCGGCGACTCGCAAGGTACTGGAACTCACCGGCTTAACGCTCAACCATATGGACGTGATTGAACTTAATGAGGCTTTTGCCGCACAGTCACTGGCGGTGATACGCCAATTGGGATTACCGGACGATGCAGAGCATGTAAACCCAAATGGCGGGGCGATTGCACTGGGGCATCCTCTGGGGATGAGCGGCGCCCGTCTTGCACTGACAGCAACCCTTGAACTGGAACGACGTGCCGGACGTTACGCCTTATGCACCCTGTGCATCGGTGTGGGACAAGGCATCGCCATGATTATTGAGCGTATTTCATAGCAGCAATTTTTATATACCAATCCAACTTCAAGTTGCAGGTTGCAAACCCATGAGAGTATTTATATCTCCCCGCGGCGCGGGGAGATATAAGACGCATCTTGAAAGGAGACTGGTATAACAACAATTTACAACAACAAACAACAGAGAGACGATTACCTGACTTAACCAGTATCTGCGTATCTCTACCTATACATACCTGACGACACAAACACCCTGTTACAAACAAATCAACAAAAGGACAGGAAACGATGAGCAACAACGTACAAAACTTAAAAAAATCCGCTGAGCAACCGCTGGACTCGATTGAATTTGCTTCACGTGATGAGATTCAGGCGTGGCAATTTAAACAGATGAAATGGACCCTCAACCACGCCTATAACAATGTTCCCATGTACCGCCAAAAATTTGATGCAGCCGGAGTCCATCCCAGCGATTTCAAGCAACTCAGTGACATCACCCAATTTCCTTACACCACCAAACACGATCTGCGGGAACACTACCCTTTTGACACCTTCGCCGTCCCGATGGAACAGGTCGTGCGCATCCACGCATCATCTGGCATGACAGGAAGCCCTACCGTCGTCGGATATACCCAGCGGGATATCGACACTTGGACAAATATCATCGCCCGCTGCCTGCGCTTTGCCGGAGTCAGTGCCAAAGATAAAGTGCATGTCGCCTACGGTTACGGCCTGTTCACCGGCGGTTTGGGGGCACACTATGGTGCGGAACGACTGGGCGCAACCGTGATCCCGATGTCCAGTGGCAACACCGTAAAACAGGCAAAACTGATTATGGATTTCAAACCTGACATCATTATGATGACGCCTTCTTACTGCCTGACGTTACTGGATGAGCTGGAGCGCCAGATGGGAGGAGATGCCAGCACCTGCTCCTTACGTATAGGCATCTTTGGCGCAGAGCCGTGGACGGCTGCCTTGCGTACTGAAATTGAAACCCGCATGGGTATCAAGGCATTGGATATCTACGGCCTGTCCGAAGTGATGGGACCGGGCGTTGCGATGGAATCACTGGAATACGCCGACGGCTCGACTATTTGGGAAGATCATTTCTATCCCGAAGTGATTGATCCTGACAACCTGAATAACCTGCCAGAGGGCGAAACCGGAGAACTCCTTCTCACCACCCTGAGCAAAGAAGCCATGCCGGTGATCCGTTACCGCACCCGCGACCTGACACGCCTCTTACCCGGTACGGCGCGGAATATGCGGCGTATGGACAGGATCACCGGCCGCTCCGATGACATGCTAATTATCCGCGGTATCAACGTTTTTCCATCACAAATAGAAGAACAGATCATGCGCCTGCCAGAACTCTCCCCCCACTACCAATTGGAAGTCAATCGCGAGGATAACTATGACTGCCTGTCAGTCAAAGTTGAACTGAAAGAACCCGATCTGCTGGACGATGAACAACGTTGCAATCTCTGTCACCAATTATGCCATCACATAAAATCGACCGTAGGGCTTAACACCGATGTCCGCATCGTCAATAGGGGTGTGATCCCACGTTCAGAAGGCAAGGCGGTGCGGGTGATCGACAACCGGCCACGTAAATAACCTTTTGCCACCGCAAGTGACATGAGGTGAAACGGCGGTGGCACCTTTTCCCAATGAAATTTTTCCTAACAGGGTGTTGCTCCAAAGGGTTTTTTCTAAGCATATCGATCAAGCTCATCGATACAGTTATGCTAATGTCATGACCCACCTTTGCGCAGATCACAGAAACTATGGCACACAAACTTGATGACTTTATCCAACATGCCCTCAACGCACAGCCTATCAGCGGAACATCGCTGATCATCTCCCTGTATGGGGATGCCCTTAGTCACCGTGGCGGTGAAGTCTGGCTGGGGAGTTTGAGTCTCTTGCTGGAACCGATGGGGTTTAGTGACCGTTTCGTGAGAACATCCGTATTCAGGCTGCAAAAAGAGGGGTGGCTGACGGTAGAAAAACTGGGGCGACGCAGTTATTACCGTATCGCTGAGCGGGGAATACATCAATTTCGTCATGCCGAGGATAAAATCTATCTCAGTGAGCAACCAAAATGGGATGGCAAGTGGGATCTGCTGCTATTGGCAGGCACTGCCAAAAATCAGCGTAACCGCCTGAAAAAAGAGTTGGACTGGCTTGGGTTCGCACAATTTAGCAATACCCTGATGGCGGCACCAAGCCATTCCCAAAGAGATATTCCCGCCCTCTTGGGGAAACTCAACGCCAGCGATTCCGTTATCTATTTCCGGGCTGATTATCCTTACCCGCATTCGGAACAGAGCCTGAAAGAACTCGTCGCTGTCAATTGGTCACTGGAGCAGGTGTCACAGCATTATCACAAATTTATCGTTTTTTTCCGGCCATTAATGGCACTCCTGCGGGATTGCCATGAGGCCGACCTGACACCAGAACGCTGTTTCCAGTTGCGCCTACTGCTGATCCACTTTTTCCGCCGCATCGTGCTGCGCGATCCGCTGCTGCCGGATGCCCTGCTCCCCGCACAATGGGAGGGGCAAATTGCCCGTAATTTGTGTATCAATATTTATCAGTCCATTGGCCTCGCTGCGACACGCTACGTCAGCGAACGTTGCGAAACGACCATTGGTCAATTACCTCAACCCTCCGCCGCGTATTACCGCCGTTTTGGCGGGTTGCACCGTGAAATGGGCGTCCATTCCCAATAGACTTCGAGAGGAAAACATTACGCACAGCGGTAGAACCCGACCGCAAGCGCATGGTGATAAACCAGGATTTGATCCCTAAAAACCAGCTATAAGTTATTCTAAGTTGCCAATATTTTTAAATCTACAATGGAGGGAAATCATGTCAAAACTTATCTATTATGTCGCCGCCACCATGGATGGTTACATCGCTACTCAAGACCATGAATTAGGTTGGTTATATGATTACCCGCCAGGTGATGATGCCACTCCTTATGATGCGTTTTATCAAAATATCGGTGCCACAATTATGGGGGCAGGAACCTATGAATGGATTATGAAAAACGCCGCAGGTGAATGGCCGTATCGAAATATTCCCTCTTTTATCCTCTCGTCAAGAAACTTAACAATTTCTGCTGATATTAATGCCGCTGTCACCCAAGATAGTCCCCAAAATATTGCTATCCAGGCAAGAGCCGCAGCCAAGGGAAAAGATGTTTGGCTGATTGGGGGAGGAAAAACCGCCGCAAGTTTTGCCGATGCCGGAGAGTTACAACAACTGTTTATTACCACCGTGCCGGTCTTTTTAGGTTCGGGAATTCCAGTCCTGCCCGTTAGCCAGACGGTTTCTGTGACGCCGAATCAGCAAAAATGTCTACGAAATGGCGTAATTGAAACCATCATGGATATAAAATTGACGAAATGAAAATGAATGATATTTTGCGCTGTTACAAGGTGCAGCGAGACAACCCTATTCAAAAATCACCCTAAAACTATCCACGCGGGTTGTGACTCGATAGGGTACAAATTTTTCCAACCAGTATCATAAACCCATATCCCATAGCTATTAGGGGCGGTGGACGTTTTGTGAAGGGAATTTGAACGGCACGATGATCTGGTATCATTGTTTTCGCCAAAAAACGGTTACCTTGAGAAGAACTATTAAGGGTTACGATAGCGAAGCTTTCCGAAAAATCGTCAAACGAGAAGGTGCGCCCCACCGTTCCCGACTGAGGTGATGGTTCGCATCATTATTCTGAAAAATTTCCATAATCTTTCCGATGAAAAGATGGAATATCAATTACTTGACCGAATGAGCGGGCAACGCTTTTGTCGCCTGACCGATGTCATTAATATCCCAGACCGTAACACGATTTGGTGTTTCGAAAAACGAATTGGGCAGGCAGGTGCATTGATAGATATTAGTTTTGAGTATTTTAAATATCACAGAATCTATGCAAAATTAGATGTTTTAAATGTAGGCTCTAAAAAATTAGTTGAAAAATCAGGAATGCGTCAAGAAGCACATTTATTACAAAACGAGCGTGTTAATGGAATATGGAGTGATATGTATATATATGCAATTCTGAGAGATGAGTGGAAATCGCCTATGTTTTTAAAAAAACAGGATATAATGGATGAGCTTTTGCCCACCCTTGTTATTATTCATCTGTAATTAATATCTTCCCACTTGGTTATTATTTTCCCTACAATTCCATATTCAGTAGCCTGTTTAGGACGCATCCAATAATTTCTATCAGTATCTTTTTCTACCTTCTCTACCGGTTGTCCTGTGGCATCACTGATAAGCTGATTTATCCGACTACGTATCAACAAGAATTCTCTTGCTTCAATTTCAATATCAGATGCTCTTCCTTCATATCCTCCTAAAGGTTGGTGTATCATAAAACGAGTATTTGGAAGTGAGTAACGATTTTCTTTTTTGGCAGCAAGAAAAATAGTAATGCCGGCACTTGCAACCCAACCGGTTCCTATTATAAATACCTCTGGTTTTATAAATTTAATCAAGTCATGGATAGTATCACCAGCTTCAACATGTCCACCCTGACTATTAATAAAAATCTTGATTGGCTCGTTACTTATTTCTTGTAAAATTAGTAACTGTGTTGTTACCCTTTCAGCTAGTTTTTGATTAATTTCGCCAGAAATAATAATACATCTGGACTTTAATAAATGACTTTGCTCATAGAGGATCTCTTTAGAAATTTCAGGGGACTCTTTTGATGATTCTTCTAACATAATACAGACCTCTTATACTTGAATTGAGTAAAAGCAGATTTAACTTTATGTTCCGAGTGTGACTATATTTCTTATGTTAAAAATTCACCAATAAAATTTTCAAATTATTAGCGGCGGTGGACGTTTTGTGAAGGGAATTTGAACGGTATGATGATCTGGTATCATTGTTTTCGCCAAAAAAGAGTATAGTCTCACTTTCGAAAGCATTCTTTCCCGCATGAGAACCGGGATCCCATAGCGGGACTTACCTGACTAATTTGGAAAATGCGTTCGCCATAATTAAACATTTTCCAGTAATAGCAACAAGATACGATAAATTAGAACAAAATTACGCCAGCATGTTGGCACTGGCGTTTATCGTTGTCTGTCTGCCAATGTGAGTAGAATAAATGATGAACACAAAACGTTAACAAACCCTAAAATTACCAAAGAAATTGAAAATCTTATAATAGCCAGCACGACGAATATAAAAAACCCTTTAATTTCAAATTAATGGCGTAAAATGTGATCTAAAACTCAAACAAAGCATCTTTTCATATTCAAACTCTAAAAATCTGTCTAGGATTAACTGGCTATTACTTCAGTCTATTTATTATCTCATCACGAGCGTAATCATTCTGTTAATCGCAAAACCCCATTATTTATAACTCCTGCCATACAAAGGAGAAAAGGCATGAAGAAAAAACAAATAAATCAAAAGGATATTGATAATCTTATTACCCTGATTGGTGGTAAAGAGAATATCGCTTCCGTCAGTCATTGTATCACCCGCCTCAGATTCGTTCTTAATACACCAGAAAATGCCGATGCCAAAGCTATTGAAGAGTTACCCATGGTTAAGGGGTGCTTCACCAATGCCGGCCAATTTCAGGTGGTGATTGGGACGAATGTGGATGTCTATTATAAAGCGCTGCTTGAAACCACGGGAAAACAATCCGTTAATAAAGAAGAAGTTAAACAAGCTGCTCGCCAAAATATGAAATGGTATGAAAATGCAATTTCACATTTTGCTGAGATCTTTTTCCCACTACTCCCTGCCCTGATCAGCGGCGGTTTAGTCCTCGGTTTTCGTAACCTGATCGGAGATATCCCATTTAGTGAAGGCAAATCGCTCGCGCAACTCTACCCTGTCTGGCAGAGTGTTTATGATTTTCTCTGGCTAATCGGTGAAGCGGTATTCTTCTACCTGCCTGTGGGTATCTGCTGGTCTGCCGTCAAAAAGATGGGCGGAACCCCCATTCTGGGGATTATTCTCGGCATTACCCTGGTTTCCCCACAATTGATGAATGCTTACCTGCTTGGGCAACAAACGCCCGAAGTCTGGAATTTCGGTTGGTTTACCATTTCTAAAGTCGGTTATCAGGCACAGGTTATTCCTTCCCTGTTAGCCGGCCTGACGTTGGGATGGATTGAAACGCGGCTGAAAAAATGGGTGCCAGATTACCTCTATCTTGTGATTGTCCCGGTGACTTCCTTAATACTGGCCGTCTTCCTTGCCCATGCCCTGATAGGCCCTGCCGGACGCGCTATCGGGGATGGTGTTGCTTGGGCGGTCAAAGGGCTAATGACCGGTAGCTTTGCTCCTATCGGAGCCGCTTTGTTTGGTTTCTTCTACGCGCCGCTGGTGATCACCGGTGTACACCAAACAACGCTGGCAATCGACCTGCAAATGATCCAAAGCACCGGAGGCACCCCAATCTGGCCTATTATCGCGCTATCGAATATCGCCCAAGGTTCTGCCGTTGCCGGCATTATCTGGGCCAGCAAGAAACAAAAAGAGCGCGAGATTTCTGTTCCTGCGGCAATTTCAGCCTACCTGGGGGTAACTGAACCCGCCATGTATGGTATCAACCTTAAATACCGTTACCCGATGTTCTGCGCAATGATTGGCTCAGCTATCGCTGGACTGGTTTGCGGACTCAACCATGTCACTGCCAATGGCATCGGCGTTGGAGGAATACCAGGAATTCTTTCAATCAAGCCGCAGTTCTGGATGACTTATCTGATTGCTATGCTCATCGCGATTATTGTGCCATTACTCCTGACCGTTCTGGCTTATCGTAGAAATGAACGCAAGGCGATCTTACTCAATGAACAGGCCAATTAATTTTGTAGGTATCTCTTTATGACGGAACAAAAACCCTGGTGGATGGATAGCGTTATCTACCAAATTTATCCAAAGAGTTTTCAGGATAGTACCGGTAGCGGCACGGGCGATATCAACGGGATCACCCAACGGTTGGATTATTTACAGCGTCTTGGGGTTGAGGCCATTTGGATCACGCCAATTTATCCATCTCCGCAAGTTGATAATGGCTATGATGTCGCCGATTACTGTGCCATCAATCCTGATTATGGCTCCATGGAGGACTTTGATAATTTGGTGCAAAATGCCCATCGCCGTGGCATTCGCATTATTTTGGATATGGTTTTCAATCATACCTCCACCCAACATGCGTGGTTCCAGGCGGCGCAGAACATCGATAGCCCCTACCGCCAGTTTTATATCTGGCGGGATGGTGCTGAAGGTTCCCTGCCCAATAACTGGAAATCCAAATTTGGGGGTAACGCGTGGCAATGGCATGCAGAAAGTCAACAATATTACCTCCACCTGTTTGCCGTTGAACAAGCCGATTTAAATTGGGAGCATGAGCCGGTTCGCGCGGAATTGAAGAAAGTCTGTGAGTTCTGGGCTGATCGTGGGGTTGATGGCTTGCGTCTGGATGTCATTAACCTTGTCTCAAAACAGCAAACTTATCCTGATGATGATCACGGCGATGGCCGTCGATTCTACACCGATGGCCCACGGATACATGAGTTTCTACAAGAAATGAGCCGTGATGTTTTCCAGCCTAAGGGCTTGATGACCGTGGGTGAAATGTCTTCTACCCGCCTTGAGCACTGCCAACGCTATGCTGCCCTGGAGGGGACAGCACTGTCCATGACATTTAATTTTCACCATCTAAAAGTGGATTACCCAAATGGAGAAAAATGGACGCTGGCAAAACCCGATTATGTTGAACTGAAAAAGATTTTCTCAACATGGCAGCAGGGTATGCACCAAAAAGCCTGGAATGCGCTTTTCTGGTGTAATCATGATCAGCCACGCATTGTTTCTCGATTTGGGGATGAACATCAGCACTACAAAACATCTGCCAAAATGCTGGCGATGGTGCTACACGGTATGCAGGGTACGCCTTATATTTATCAGGGTGAAGAGCTGGGCATGACAAACCCTCACTTTACGCGCATTGAGGACTATCGGGATATTGAAAGCCTGAATATGTATCAAGAGCGCATTGAGCAAGGTATGCAAGTCGAGGATATACTGGCAATTTTGGCGCAGAAATCCCGTGATAACAGCCGAACCCCCATGCAGTGGAATAATTCAGCAAACGCCGGTTTTACCACCGGGACGCCGTGGATTGCACCATGCAGTAATTACCCAGAGATCAACGCTGAAACCGTCTTACAGGATGAAGATTCCGTCTTTTATTGCTACCACAATTTGATTAAATTGAGAAAGCAACAGCCGATCCTGACATATGGTGATTACCTGGATTTGCTGCCAGAGCACCCATCACTGTGGTGTTATCTGCGTCGTTGGCAAGATCAAACCTTGCTGGTCATTGCAAACCTCAGTGATGAAACACAACTTTGGTCCCCAGAGCCTTCACTTTTAAGCAAAGCGTGGCAGGTTTTGATCAGCAATTATCCATCTCCTGCAAAGGTAGAGCATGAAATTAAGATCAAACCTTATGAATCAATATATTTAATATCCAAAGGATAATATTATTTATATATCTTCATTTATTATAATTGATTGTTTATAAAATAACTTTAGAAACATCCCTCACTAAAAATAAAGTGAGGGATGTTTTTTTCTTTCAAAGAAAACTTTAAAAGCATAAGGATATTTAATTATTATTTAATGTAAAAACATTATTTAAATCCAACTTGACATTTGACAATCCCTGCTATAATTAAAAGTAACGCACAGAAATAATAACAAATATTACTTTCAATAAGGGGAAATAATCATGTCTCAATATGGAGAATACGCAGATCTCATACTCGTTAATAGTACAAATTCTGTTTGGAAAAAAATATCCGGCACTTCCCAATATGTGGATATTCGAGCCTTACCCGATTCACTTAACCCTAAAGAATGCGCACATACTGCTATTACATGTCATGGCTACGATATAAGCAATTGTAATTTTGACATAAAATATCAAATAATGGATTCAGAAAATAATGCGTTCAGAATACGAGGAAGGTATAAAAACGAGCTTGGACGATTCGATTTAGAAGTCTATCTGGAAAATTTAGAAACAAGCAACCATAAAAAAGGGTCTATCGTCAGTCTTGGCTGGGAACAAAATGGATTCATTCAATTATTTTTTATTGGTGATATTGATAATTATATAGGACCTAATATAAATCCTGAATCCTGGATACAAGAAAACATTAATCTTTTAGGGAACCACCCACTAAGAAAAGTTTGTATCACTGGTTCTCACGATGCTGGAATGAGTGCTGTTACATGGAGTACAAAGTTGGCCTCAGAATGTAACACGTTGACTCAATCAAATAATATTTTAGGCCAGTTGAAATTAGGCATAAGATATTTCGATATTAGGCCAACCCTTAGCGATGGTCAATTTTTTACTGGCCACTTTTTTAAGGCGGGGTTCTTTTATGAAGGCGCAAATGGTGAATCAATTGCATCTATTATTGAGGGAATTAATCAATTTACAGAAACGAATAATGAATTAATTATGATAAAGATTTCCCATTCCCTTAATTTAGATGTAGGTACATTTAGTTCATATCGTCATTTTGATCGAGAACAGTGGTTTGATTTATTTGATAAATTATCTAACATTAAACATTTATACTACAGCGCACCTACAGGGAATGTTGCCGATTTAACGCTCAATACACTGACCGCTAATGGAACTCGCTCAGCCATTTTATTCTTTGTCGATGATAAGAAAGAACCCGATATTGATTTAGGTGAGTATGAAGATGCAGGATTTTTTTCTCTTAGCCAATTAAATATGTATCATCAGTATTCTAATACAAATGACTATTCCGCAATGGCCCACGACCAACTTAAAAAAATGCGTGATCATGCACCAGAGCAATATTTCGAATTAGAGTGGACATTGACCCAGAGCATTTCAGACGCATCGGCATGTCCCACAGGCGCGAGCTTCAGTATTAAAGAATTAGCCGATATCGCAAATAGAGTGTTAACCGAATACCTTTTGCCTAATACCACAAAAACGGAATATCCTAATATTATTCTTATCGATAATGTGAAAGATGCAGCAGCGACAACTTTGGCCTTGGCTATCAATTGGATGGTACTTTATCAAGATTAAAAGATATCTCTGTTAATCTTAATCTTGTCGATAAATAGCCAGAGGGCATGCAGCAGCAGTATATCAATGGCACTCCCATCAAATCTATGCCATACTTTTTTAATCTCAAACAAGGAGTATGCCATTATGTTTTACTCAAGATATTTAACTTATTTGGGGGTCATCAGTTTACTATTCTCTGCCTTTGCACAAGCGCAAGTGCCATCTCAACCCTTATCACCAGACCAGAAAAAATATCTGCAACAGCAAATAAATAAACAAGTTACAGATAAATCTGCCCTATCAATAGTCGAAAGTTGGTCAGAGACTAAAAAAGTGGCAGAATTTATTTGTCGCCCTTTTGCCTTACCTATCATTAAGAAATATTATAAAGACGCTGATAAGGTTTTCCTTGGTGAAGTTTCAGAAGAGAGTATCAGACTCAAATCCCCTTCTGAATTGGTTGGCATCGGTATGTATAGAACCGATGATGGCTGGCACGACATTAAATTCTCCTGCAAATTAGATGCAACCGGCAAAGCCCAGTCATTCCAATTCGAAAAAATTGTACCGCCAAAATTGCAAACCGGGCCTGGTCCAGTTGTTCTTCCCCATAAGGAGAAGTAAATGAAATACTTCTGGCTAATGTTACTCATCTTCTCCCCACTCAGTTTTTCAGCCAGTTTTGACTGTGCAAAAGCCAAGGCACCGGATGAAAAAGCAATTTGTTCAAACCCAAAACTGAATGATCTGGATGTAGAATTAAGCGTGAAATATCATTTTCTGCGGGGATTGTTTGCCATGGGCGTATCTGGCGAAATGTATGATAACCAAACCACATGGCTGAAACAGCGCCAAAAATGCAAGGGAAATACAACCTGTTTATTGCAAAGTTATCGCCAACGCATTCATCAACTTGATAAGCTGTATAATTCAATAGAAAAGCCGATTTGATAGTCAATAATTAAGAACTCAAGGAGCGATTTTCTTTCCTTGAGTTTTGACAAAACAATCATATTAATTATTTTTATAAATATTCAAATGAACTATCTGCCAAAACCCATTTTCACGATTAACGGGAGAGTAGCCAAATTTTTCATATAGCCCATATAATCAAGGTGCCGTTGATGTCACAAGCATCATTCTGCAACAGTATGATTTGTTATGTTCAGAGATGTCTGGCTTATTAAGAAAGCTGAAATCTAAAAATTTTAACTCCTACATAGAACAAAAAATGTTTTTTGGGAAAACTTTTCAATAGTCAAACCAACTAACTTATAAAAATGTTTCAGATAGCTATTGGAGTATTAAGAAATGCTTGATAAAGAATCGCTAAACCAATATATAACTAAAATTCAATCAAATAAAGAAAATAACATTCAATTTAATAACATACAGATGGATATATTAAATTGTAAAATAATATTAAATCATTTTAATACAAGATATTTGGACATGAATGCTCATGATACTATTTTGAATGTGAATCAATTTTTTAAATTAATAACAGATAATTCAACCTTAATAAATAACAAACACAAAAGATTTATTGTTAATGCTGGTGATGGTAGAACACATTTTGCCGCGGCCAATGTTTTTAAAGATGCGCACAATAATATTTCTGTCATTTTTGTTGACTCAAGCCTAGGACATAACCAGTGGATTTTTTCCATATTACATGTTTTACTTAATAATGTTTCTAACATAAAAACACTTTATATTTATAATAAAATACAAAATAGTGATGGAGATTGTCTACTTTTTTCACTTCACTTTTTGAAAAAGATGTATAAATATCGTGATCACTTTGAAAGTCTCCATCAAGATATTTTTCATAATAGAATTAAATTTACCAGAGAAGAAAATGAACCTTTTGATCCAAAAATAGAACTCCCTAATGAGCAATTAGAACAGGCTCGTGTTGTCTATCTCAACAAAGCCATTAAACTATTACCTATTGATTTCTTTAAACATGCGCATTCAATAAAACCCATTAATACTTACTTAGAAAACCATCCTGATGAAACCCGTAAAAAAGTGAATAAATGGCAAGGAGGAGAAACATTGATAGATAGATATCATCGTCATAAAGTGACTCGTATGATTAAACAACAAACCTACAATAACGCTATTGAAGAAAAGCAACGAACCTACAGTAACTCTATTGAAGAAAAAAGACTTAGTCTTGCGCAAGCGGCGCTACGTTGGCTCGGTGAATAATGTATATTTGGCTAATCAGGATTATTCATCATTGATTAGCCAAATTAAGTTAATTATCGTGAGATAACCACTTTGCCATTGATAATGGACAGGTAAGGGCTATAAGTGGCAGTATCACCTGTAATTTTATTATCAAGTAATATAGGAGAACGGCCAAAAGCTCCCTTTTCAAGGCGGAATAAACGACCACCTTTATAGCTAACTAATCTAAAGTTTTCCCATTCCGGATTGACTCTTACAGTGTAATCACCACTATTTAACATTTCTTCAAAGTCCATTGAATTAAAAAATATTCTTGGATTACTATTATCTGCAATAGCCCACTCTTCCCATGCAGGCTTACTCATTTTCCATAATTTATCTAAATCATTATGTGAAAAGGTATCAATAATTTCCTTATAGAAAACTCTAATAGAAGGTAAATCGTTTTCTGATACAGGATTTGCTTTTGTCCACATCCAATCAGGTAATCCATTAATAGAATAAGTTTTTTTTGCTTGATATAGTCCTTTTTCTCCACGAGTTTTAGACATACCTGAAAAATCAAAATCTGCAGAGTTATCAGAAATATGGTTTGGTGAGGAGTGAGTAACAATATCCCCATTATTATCTACAGATAATTTAATATAGCTAACAATTTGACCTTGATCATGCGCAGATGCTTTTCTGATGATTGCTTCACACCATGAATCAGGATTGAATTTTTTAAAATCCTTATCAATGGCTTTTTTCCCCATTGAAACAGAGAATGTATTATTGCCATTTTCTAAAAAGGCAGTAACATTGAATCCACTGGATTCTGTTCCGCTACGGGAATCTACGTTATCCATTGCCATTATCTCATTAAGGCGGACAACACAGACACTCCGGTGTGTATTCATTGATAATAAATACTTATATTCCATATTTGTTTTTCCTGACGCTGAAGCAGTAAATATACATGATAAAATACTAGCCCAAAGAAATTCTGTACGGTGATTCTTCTTTGCTAAGCGGTTTTTGAAATACCCAGTCACGTTCTTTAACTCCTTCTGTATTTTTATTTTGTTCTTCATTTAATACATCTTCATTATCTTTTGATTTTTTATCACCCATTCTAATCCCATACTTCACACTCGCCGATGCCTGAATACCATCATGATAAAGTATTAACTCCATACTTTTCTCTGTAGACGCTAGTGCAACATTTACTTTAGCTGCAATTTGAGCAGAAGCATCAAAATAACCATTAATGGCATAATAACGGACACCACCGCGAATATTCGTTTCGGCTCTGATGCCGAATCCGGTTTCTAAGACGGCATCTTTTTTAAAAGACCAGTCTCCTTTATCATCAGATTCCCAGCCAAACATAACGTTCAAGTCACCACTGAGGATCAAATCTAATTGCGCACCATAAAATGCCCCGTTTTTACCTTGCTTGACCTCTTGTTCGAATTCCTCCCCTTTTTCACGTATTTTAGTAACTAATGTATCGACTTTAAAATAAGCCGCAAATATTTGAATAACATCAGCGCGTAATTCTAAACCTATTAATGGTGTTGCCGTAATATCCGCATTAAATTTACAGAAAAGTTTATAATTATCACTATGTGAAAGTTCATAACCTCCACTAATATTAATTAAAGGATAGATGAGATCTAAATTAATGACCCGGAATTTATCTTGATCATGCCCGAATGCAAGAATATTATTGAGCTTACCAATACTCTCGATGGCGGTATCGATTGGCCCTAACTTCTTTTTGCCTTTCTTGAACTCAAATTCAAGTTCTTTTGACCAGCTACGTGTTTCCGCGCCTTTTTCAGCCGTGATTTCTCCTTCAATGGTTAATGAATTACGCACTTCATAAGGTTTGGTATTTCTGCGCCACCCTTGTGAGCCTTTATACCTCATTCCCTTTTTTCTGTTGGTCTCTTTTTGCTGTTGTCTTCTTTGCTCATCAGTATATTTTTCAATTTCTTCTGCGGCGCCAATAGCAACGTTAAACGCCTGCCTTTCATTAAGATATAGGTGGATATTTGTACCGAGAATAGTTTTATTTCCCAACGTCGTTCGCCTAATAATTCCAGGCAGATCAATTGTTTTATCGACTAAGGGTTTTCCGGCACACTCATCTACTCGAATATAATAATTTTCGCTCTCTAGTTGAGAATAAAAATCCTTTTCTAAAAAACGACGTAAAAGAACGATAGGGCTGTTATCCAAGACAGAAAAAGAGTCAGTTTTCTTTGAGTAACTCAATTTCCCCGTATACGGTTTATTCGGTGAAAATTGGGCAATGGGCTGACTTTTTTCATTAGATAAATTTCCAATAGGACACCGTGAGTTATGCGATATACAGCCTTTACTGATTGACGTTAATGTTATAGGGACTTGGGGTATTTCACCCTCCTTGGGTTTATCAACGACATAATGAAGCTGGTATGGAAACAAAAATTGCTGATAACTAATGGTCTTATCACCTAATTTGATATCAATCTTATGTGTACAATCATCTGGATTGTCGCAATCACATATTGCCGAACCGGCTTTTGTTGAGGTCATTATCTTTCTCCTTAACCAATGTTGACGCTGCCACCACCAATAACAACGCCGCCACAATCCACGGCGTCTCCGGTTCTGGCGGCAGGTTTCCCTTCGATAAATACGGAACCAGAGCCACCTGAAATGGCACGTGGATGTGAACAGTGAGATGCCAAAGCATCACCTTGTCGGGCAAGATAAGCCCCATCCACTTTGACCGTACTGGCTCCGGCAATAACGGGAGTCGCGGAACAATCGCCATGCCCTGTGCCGGTATCACCAATTTTGACTGCATTCCCCATCGTGTTTCCCCTGTTTTGATTAAAGCGGCACTTGGCCTAGCTCTTGAATTAACACACTTTCCGCCCGCATATGCCCCGGCTGGTTGTATTCGGTTAATTGGGAATATATGGCCGCCGGCAGGTCATCAATCGTGAGGTAGTGTCGGGTGATAAAAAGCTGGAGTAAGCCCCGGACATTGCGATCATCCGTAATACCGTTTTGGTTGAACCAGTCAAAAAATTGCCGGGCGCATTCCAGCGTATCGATATGCGGAATAAAATCAAAAGGCGCTTTATCCAGCCATCCGGGGATGAATCCCGCTAGTTTTTCGATATAACGCGCGGTGAAAATAGCCTGTATTTTCTCCAACTGAATTTCGCTGATAGCGAGCATTTTGCGCTTGCTGGTTGCACCGACAGGAAAAGGCTCCCTGATTTCGGCAAAGTTATCCGTGCGTTCTTCTTCAAGATAGAGTGTCGTAATCCGCGTGATCGGCCCTAAAAAACAATGCAGCTCCCAGTCACTCAATACGCCGAGAAAATCCCAGATATTGCGCGGATCATAAAAACGGAAAAAGACCGGTTTTTCCTGCTGCGGAAGCAATACTTGCAGGTATTTTCGTAAATGCTGGCGCACAGTTTTCATATCCGCTTCACTGTGGACGAAAATTCCCCACGGCGTTCTGCGGCATTCCAGCCAGATTTTGACCTTTTCAGTGACCTGTATCAGGTACGGCGCGATCTTAACCAGTTCCGGCTGGAGAGGCTCACCATAAAGGCAGGCGGACGGTGGATCGTAGCGCTCCAATGTCAAAAACAGATCGGGTTCTGCCGCGCCATCAATAATGGCGTAGAGGGTTTCCTGGCTCATGCCTGTTTCTCCTTTTCTTTCATTGGGCAGTGGGCGACAAACATTGATCCTTCGCTTGCCGCGGCCAGCAAAATGGCGGGGGTAGCCGGCGCCAGTAAATCACCGGGGCTGCCACCGGAATTCAGGTTGATCGCTGCACCTTTGATGTCAATCCCACCGGCATGAAGCACAACAAAATTTCCACCGACATTCAGGGTGATTTTGCTGCCACTTTGTAGCGTCAGATCCCCTTGCGCATCAATACTGACGATGCCCTGAATTTTTTCAGCCAGATCGCCTTTGAGCTGTCCCATCAGTTTCCGGGCGATAAGGGACGGTAATCACTTTATTGAGGGACAGGCAGGAATCGTGAAATACGATGCGTTGCTCGTGCTGCGCCTGATCGAACGTGAAGTAGTAAAAAATACCTTCATCGGCCAGTAAGCGCTGGATAAAAGCAAGGTCGCTTTCATCATACTGAACGCAAAATTCCCGTGGCGGGTGTTTGTAACCCAATAGAAAGTCGAAATTGCGTATCCCATTTTCCCGCAACAGGCTTTCAACGATACCCTCCACGGATTGGTTTTGGAAAATCCGGCTATTGACCCGTAATGAGGCACGCCACAACGGGGGCTGGAGGGTGATACGGTAGTGGCTGGTATGACGCCCGGTAGAAAGTTGCGAAAACTGGGTGACCATTCCGGTGACTTGCCGCTCCGTCTGTCCATTGCGATGCACGGCAAAAGCGGCATTCCTGTCGAGGACATCAGCAAAATTAATGGCAGACGTTTTACCGGTTAATGTGGCTTCCAGCCGAAAAGGGGTTGACAGTGCTTCACTCAGAGAAAAATCGACAACCGCAAAGGTGTGTTCCGGTAAATTTTCGGTAATCAGTGTAAATACCAAACCTGAGCGGTCAAACAGTGGATTGATTTTATCCATCACCCTGCTCATGTGTACTCTCCATCATCTTTGGGTATATACCCATTGCCTTTCAAGATGCGCCTTATATCTCCCCGCGCAGGGGAGATATAAACACTTTCATTGGCTTGCAAACTGCAACTTGAAGTTGGATCGGTATAGCAATTTTTAGTGAATGCCGAAGAGCAAAAATAATGTAGTCATAACATTACTGTTGCCTATTTTGGGCAGGCCGCCGGGCAGGATATAATAGAATTATTTATATTTTCCAGTGCGAGTGAAAATACAGCAGGGAAATTGCGATCAACCTCTCTTCTTAAATAAAATCAGATAATTAATTCACTTTAATTTCACGTAATACCATAGATTAAAATCTTGCTGACGTGCGAAGTTTGTCTTATTTGGTTTACTTGATTCATACATTAATCAGAGAGAGGTTCAGGAAAGTTCCATATCAACCAAGAAAGCCAGTCTTGGCAACGACTCGATGGCGGAAGATCACAGGAGTCGAACCTGCCGGGGACCGCTGGCGGCCCCATCTGGATTTGAAGCCCAGCCGCCCCACCGGGGACGATGATCTTCCATTAATGAAATTGATGAAGAGCAGGGATTATAGCGCGTCTCCGGTCATATCTAAACCTCCCCATGACTTCACAGATCTCTGATATAAAAAGAGCATAATTATTCACACAAAAGTGCGGCATTCGCATTGAACTCACGGTATCTTATCCCCATCTATCGTCAATAACCCATTGGGATGCGCGGCTGGTTTCAGCCTGTACCCAACTACACATTTAAGGCGCTCATTATGACTAATCCGTTACTGACATCTTCTGCATTGCCTAAATTCTCTGTCATCGAACCTAAACATGTCGTGCCTGCTGTGAAAGAGACGTTAGCCAATTACCGTCAAGTAATTGAGAAGATTTTATCCGAAAATGCCACTTTTACTTGGGATAATCTGTGCCAACCCATTTCAGAAGAGAAAGACAGGCTTTCCCGTATGTGGTCGCCCGTCGAACACCTGAATGCGGTCAAGAATAGTCCAGAGCTTCGCGAAGCCTACGAGCAAAGCCTGCCGCTGCTCTCTGAATTCGATACCTGGCTGGGGCAGCACAAAGGGCTATACCAGGCCTATAAATCGCTAAAAGAGAGCCAAACCTTCGCAACCCTTTCCCAGCCACAGCAAAAAGTGGTTGAAGATACTTTGCGTGATTTTGAATTGTCCGGCATTAGCTTGCCAGAAGAGAAGCAGAAACGTTACGGTGAAATAACGGCACGTTTATCCGAGCTGGGCGCAAAATTTGGCAATAATGTGCTGGATGCCACAATGGGATGGACCAAGCTGATTACCGATGAGCGCGATCTGGCCGGTCTGCCTGAAAGCGCCAAAGCCGCCGCCAAGGCCGCCGCTGAAGCCAAGGAGCTGGATGGATGGTTGCTGACGCTCAATATGCCAAGTTATCTGCCCGTCATGACCTATGCTGATAAGCGTGAACTGCGCAAAGAAATGTATTACGCCTATACGACCCGTGCCTCCGAGCAAGGGCCAGATGCCGGAAAATGGGATAACAGCGAGGTTATGGCGGAAATACTCGCATTGCGTCATGAACTCGCCCAATTACTGGGTTTCAAGAACTATGCTGAATGCTCTCTTGCGACCAAAATGGCTCAAACACCCCAGCAAGTGCTCGATTTCCTGAATGATCTGGCTAAACGCGCCCACCCGCAAGGTAAGGATGAGCTGGAAGCGCTCACCGATTTTACCCAATCTCACTACGGTATTGATGAACTGGCAGCGTGGGATCTGGCTTATTACAGCGAGAAACAAAAACAGCATCACTTCTCCATTGATGACGAACAACTGCGTCCTTATTTCCCTGAACAACGGGCGCTGGAAGGGCTGTTTGAAGTGGTTCGCCGCATTTATGGCATCACCGCGACAGAGCGCCATGATGTCGAGACTTGGCACCCTGATGTTCGCTTCTTTGATCTGTATGACGATAAGCAAGTATTGCGCGGCAGTTTCTATTTAGATCTGTATGCCCGCGAACATAAACGCGGTGGTGCCTGGATGAACAGTTATGTCGGCAGAATGCGTCACGCATCGGGCGAATTGCAAAATCCGGTCGCTTATCTGACGTGTAACTTTAATAAACCCGTCGGTGACCATCCTGCCCTGTTTACGCACGATGAAGTCACAACGCTGTTCCATGAGTTTGGGCATGGCCTGCACCATATGCTAACTGAGATTGAAGCCCTGGATGTTGCCGGTATCAGTGGCGTACCGTGGGATGCCGTAGAATGCCCAAGCCAGTTTATGGAAAACTGGTGCTGGGAGCCGGAAGCATTGGCGTTTCTCTCCGGTCACTATCAAACTCAGGAACCTCTGCCCAAAGAGATGCTGGATAATATGCTGGCCGCCAAAAACTATCAGGCCGCAATGAAAATTCTGCGCCAGCTTGAGTTTGGCCTGTTCGATTTCCGCCTGCATGTGGAATATGATCCCGCCAAAGGGGCGCAAATCCTGGAAACGCTGCAATCCGTGAAAAAACAGGTGGCCGTTGTGCCATCACCCGATTGGGGACGCTTCCCGAACTCCTTTAGCCATATCTTTAATGGCGGCTATGGGGCAGGTTATTACAGTTATCTGTGGGCGGATGTTTTGGCAGCAGATGCCTATTCTCGTTTCTCGGAAGAGGGAATTTTCAATCGCACAACCGGTCAGTCATTCCTTGACAATATCTTGACCCGCGGTGGCTCAGAAGATCCAATGACACTGTTTGTCGGCTTCCGGGGCCGAAAACCAGAACTGGATGCCATGTTGAAGAGCTACGGCATCGGCGGATAATGACCTGTGAAAATTTGTTTGCTGTGTGAAGAAGGCGCTGATCCCGGCGCCTTATCGCGATTGGCTGAACGCTGGGATTTGATCCACGATGAAGGATCGGTCATGGCGCTGGTACTGACTCCCGAACGACTGGAATTGCACAAGCGCGATGAACCTAAGCTGGGCGGGATTTATGTCGATTTTATCAGCGGGACAATGGCGCACCGCCGCCGTTTTGGGGGTGGACGTGGCGAAGCCGTGGCGAAAGCGGTCGGTATCAAGAAAGATTATTTTCCCCATATCGTGGATGCCACCGCAGGATTGGGACGCGATGCTTTTGTGCTAGCCGCTATTGGCTGTCATGTCAGGATGTTGGAGCGCCACCCAGTGGTCGCCGCACTGCTCGATGACGGTCTACAGCGTGGCTATCAGGATGAAGAGATTGGTGGCTGGCTGAAAGAGCGCTTGACGCTGATCCATGCTTCAAGCATGACCGCATTGGCAGATATGACACCGTCGCCGGATGTGGTTTACCTCGATCCCATGTATCCGCATAAACAAAAAAGTGCGCTGGTCAAAAAAGAGATGCGGGTTTTCCAATCGCTGGTCGGGGCGGATGAAGATGCCGATGGTTTGCTGGAACCTGCCATGGCACTGGCGAAACGTCGGGTTGTGGTGAAACGGCCAGATTATGCAGAACCACTGGCGGGCGTCAAAGCGTCCGCCGCCATTACGACCAAAAACCACCGTTTTGATATTTATCCCTGCTGAGCATATTTTTATTCAGCCCGTTTTAGCCAAAAAATAAACCCCATGTTCGGCATGGGGTTTTTGATTGCGGCGCATCTTATCGCTAACTACACAATGCCCTGTGACAACATGGCATCGGCCACTTTGACAAAGCCCGCAATATTCGCGCCCTGCACGTAGTGAGTTTGTTTCCCTTCGCCACCATATTCGACGCAAGCCTGATGGATATCGAGCATAATATGGTGTAAACGAATATCCACTTTCTCCGCTTTCCAACTCAGGCGCGCGGCGTTCTGCGCCATCTCCAGACCCGAAGTTGCCACGCCACCCGCATTAGCTGCCTTACCCGGTGCAAACAAAACGCCTGCTTCAAGGAAAGCCGTCGTCGCCGCAATGGTCGTCGGCATGTTGGCACCTTCCGCAACCGCTTTTACGCCATTTTTAATCAATGTCTTCGCTGCATCTAAATCCAGTTCGTTTTGGGTTGCACCCGGCAAGGCAATATCCACCGGAACAGACCACGGATTCTGGCCTTTCAGGAAAGTCAAACCACGCTCTTTGGCATACTCTTCTACACGGCCGTAACGCTGGTTTTTGATCTCTTGAAGATGAGCCAGTTTCTCTGGTGTAAAACCGTCTTCATCCACGACTGTGCCGCCTGAATCCGATGCGGTAACCACTTTTGCCCCCAGTTCCATACATTTTTCGATGGAATATTGGGCAACATTCCCGGCACCGGATACGGATACCCGCATACCTTCAAGCGCCATGCCATGGCGTGTAAGCATTTCATGGGTGAAATAAACCAGCCCATACCCAGTCGCTTCAGGGCGGATCAAGCTGCCACCAAAAGAGAGGCCCTTGCCCGTAAAGACGCACGCCGTATTGTTGGACAGTTTTTTCATCATACCGGCCATAAAACCCACTTCACGGCTGCCTACGCCAATATCTCCGGCAGGCACATCGGTATCGGGTCCCAGATGGCGGTAAAGCTCGGTCATCAATGCCTGACAGAATCGCATAATTTCACCGTGGCTTTTTCCTTTGGGATCGAAATCGGAACCTCCTTTTCCACCGCCCATCGGCAGCGTTGTCAGTGCATTCTTCAATGTCTGCTCAAAGCCTAAAAATTTCAGAATGGAAAGATTAACAGAAGGATGAAAACGCATCCCGCCTTTAAATGGCCCAATGGCAGAATTGAATTGAACCCGCCATGCGCGGTTAACCTGTACTTTTCCTTGATCATCCACCCAACAGACACGGAATTGGATCACCCTTTCCGGCTCCACCAGGCGTTCCAATAACCCTTGCTCACAATATTGCGAGTTTTGTTGCAGAAAAGGCCAGAGAGAGGTCAACACTTCTCGTACTGCCTGTAGGTATTCTACTTGATGTGGATTGCGGGTTTTAACCGAATCGAGAAATGAGACTAAAGTTGATGAAACATTCATTTGGGCTTCCTTTTTGTCATTCAGAAGTGATGACCCCCAGCCATTTTGCATATTATTTAATTGTCGAAAATGTGAGGTAATTACGGTTTGCTTTCTGAATATAGCACTGTTCTATGCTTAAATTTCAACAACTATTTTTTATTGGTTTTCCCAAAAATACCTTTGACAATTTCTAAAGCAGTTTCATTATCTTTTTTAGGGATAAAAAAATCGCCTGCATAAGCAGGCGATTTTATAGAATAAAATATCAACCGAAGATTATTCTTCATCACGCAAAGGTATAATCAACATATCAACATGAACAGTGTTAATAAGCTGGCGAGCTGAAGACATCAACTTGCTCCAAAAATCCTGATGGTGACCACAGACAACCAAGTCCATATCATATTGCTTAATAGCATCCATAAGGACCTGGCCTAAATCACCACTGCCACTTAACGTCTCCTGAACGGGATAACCTGCATTGGCAGACAGCTCTTTCAGGGAGTTGCGCGTTTCATCTGCAATACGCTCCTGCATATCGCCAAGGTTTACGTCAATCAGGCCGGTATAAAGATCAGAGTAGTTAACATCAACATGGATCAGGGAAACTTTGGCATCATACGGTTTCGCCAGTGATACCGCTTTCTCCACCAAGACCTGACTTTCTGGCGATAAATCAACCGCAACAAGAACATGTTTGTAAGCCATAAGAACTCCTTCCAAACGTCGATTAAATGGATTGGCAGCATTAAATGCCATGACTCGATGTTGATACTATAACCGTTCAATATGTTATTTGAGTGTTGTTTTGATCACAACTTATTGTTTTAATTTCTTAACTCACTGAAAAAACAGCACCCACTCCAGCTATCTCTGGCAGACTCGCCACGACAGTGGATGATCTCCTCTATGCTAAACCCCGCCGGACACTGTATTTTTAACTAAGATTTAATATAGTTACTATTCGAATAAAAATTTTTCCGATGGGTTTCTTCTTTTGCTGGCAACGTTTGCTGCCGCGATCAAGAGGGGGAAGTATGTTCAATACCATTGCACTATTTTGGGCTATTTGCCTTATCTGCATTATTAACATAATTCGCTACTTTTCATCACTTCGTGTACTGCTATCCATTTTACGCGAGTCAGACCCAATGCTTTATCAATCCGTTGATGGAAATGGTTTTTTTAAGGCTAATGGTCAGTTCAATAAACAGATTCGGCTAGTGCGTTATATCAATTCACAAAGTTATATTAACCACCACGATCCTGATGTCGTTTTGATGTGCGAGAGAATGAGAAAACAATTTATATTGACAGAGATTCTATGTGGAGTGGTCTTGCTATGCCTGATAGCAATGATGATTTGAGAGATGAAAAACACATAAAAAAGGTTGACTGGCAATCAAGCAGCCAACCTTTTTCTGAGACGTTATCAGATCAGTTTCAGGGCGATCCAATACAGCAAGCCTGACAATGCAATGGAAATCGGCAACGTCAACACCCATGCCAACATGATATTTTTGATGGTCTTGCTTTGTACACCACCACCATCAACCAGCATCGTCCCCGCGACCGCAGAAGAGAGCACTTGTGTCGTAGATACCGGCATACCCGTGTAGCTGGCAACACCAATGGAAACCGCCGCCGTCACCTGTGCAGAAACACCTTGGGCGTAAGTCATGCCTTTTTTGCCAATCTTCTCACCGATAGTCACCGCAACACGTTTCCAGCCAACCATGGTGCCTAGAGACAGGGCAAAAGCCACAGCAACAATGATCCACAATGGCGCATATTCCACCGTACTGAGCAGATCCTTACGCAGTTTATTGAGGAAACGCGCATCTTCAAGGCTGGTTTCTGGCAGCTTAGCCACAGTGTTAGTCGTATCCGCGACACACATCAACATACGGCGCATGTTGTTACGTTGATCTGGCGTTAACTCGTTGAAACTATGAATATTCGCCAACATACTATCGGCTTTATTCAACACGATCAGCGCACGCGAGCTATCGCAGTGGAACGTCATATCCAGTTGATCATCAACAGCAGAAACGGCAGGACTCAGTTCAATCGCATGCGCTAACGCTGGAGCATGCTGTCCATAATACTGCTGCAAGTGGACAACGGCATCACGAGTGCGGGCGATGTCATAACTGGTTGAATTCATATTGACGACAAAACCCGCAGGGGCAACGCCAATCAGAACCAGCATTATCAAACCGATACCTTTCTGGCCATCGTTCGCGCCGTGGGAAAAACTCACACCAACAGCGGAGAGGATCAGGGCAGTACGAGTCCAGAATGGCGGTTTACGCTTACCATCCTGTTTTTCACGCTCAACAGGGGTCATGTGGATACGACGACGTTTTTTTGTCCCACTCCAGTAGCGGCGCAACAAAAACACCATCGCTCCGGCAATGATCAGCCCAACAAGAGGAGACAGGATCAAGGACATGAAAATCTGTATCATCTTCGGAATATTCAACGCATCAACCACCGAAGAACGGGACACTATCGCATTGGTCAAGCCAATACCGATAATCGATCCAATCAACGTATGGGAGCTAGATGCTGGAATGCCGAAATACCACGTACCTAAATTCCAGATGATCGCCGCCAGCAGCATGGAAAACACCATAGCCAAACCGTGGGTTGAGCTGACATTTAACAGAAGATCCGTAGGTAGTAGATGCACAATCGCATAAGCGACACTTAATCCACCAAGGAGAACACCCAAAAAATTAAAAACCCCTGCCATAACAACGGCAAGCTGCGAGCGCATCGCCCGCGTATAAATAACAGTTGCTACTGCGTTTGCGGTATCATGAAACCCATTGATGGCTTCATAGAAAAGCACAAACAACAGAGCAAGCACTAACATAAGGCCGGTATAAAATTCCAGGCCAGTAAACAGATGTAGCATAAACGTTAAGCCAGTTAGTAGGACATGACGCGCGCATTATCAGTGACAAACGTTAGCGGGAAAAGAGAAATATGACCTTTTTTTGATTTAATCACGGTCAAATGGCATAAAAATTCTTGCATTTACTAACTATATCAAAGAGTTATTTAATTTTAATATCTTGATATTTTTTTGATGAAAAATAATTTTTTAGCGTAGAAAGTTAAACCAAATGTACATTTTTCTCTGTAGTTCGTGAACAGAGCCACCACAATGCAGTGAATTCCTACAAAAAACTCGGTCAAAAGAGACAGATGAATGGAAAAATTTGATGTAATTATTATCGGCGCTGGCGCTGCCGGCTTATTTTGTGCTGCGCAAGCAGGGCAAGCCGGGTTAAATGTTTTGCTACTGGATAATGGCAAAAAGGCCGGTCGCAAGATTTTGATGTCCGGGGGAGGACGCTGCAATTTCACCAACATGTTTACCGAGCCAGCGGCATACCTTTCTTCCAATCCCCATTTTTGTAAGTCAGCACTTGCTCGCTATACTCAGTGGGATTTTATTGCTCTTGTACAACGCTATGGTGTCCCTTATCACGAAAAAACATTGGGGCAACTTTTCTGCGATGACTCAGCACAACACATCATCGATCTGCTGTTGAAAGAGTGCGAAATGGGGCAAGTCACAATTCGATTGCGCAGTGAAGTGACTCATATCGAGAAGAAAGAGCCGGGTTTTGTTATTACGGCGGCGGAAAGAAAAGTAAGTGCGCACTCACTTGTTGTAGCGTCCGGCGGTTTGTCCATGCCGGGTTTGGGAGCCTCTCCTTTAGGTTACCGCATCGCGGAGCAATTTGGCCTTAATATTCTGCCGACACGTGCGGCATTAGTTCCCTTCACCCTGCATAAGCCACTACTGGAACAACTTCAAACCCTTTCCGGTGTCTCCGTTCCTTCTGTTGTCACCACAAAAGATGACACTGTATTCAGGGAAAATATTCTGTTCACCCATCGCGGTCTTTCCGGTCCGGCTATTTTGCAGATTTCCAGCTATTGGCAGCCGGGGGAATATGTGAGTATTAACTTACTTCCTGATATCGATTTAGCGGATTTTCTGGATAAAGAGCGGGAATCTCATCCCAATCAGAGTGTGAAAAACACCCTGGCTAAACTACTTCCCAAACGTCTGGTGGAATGTTTTCAAGCGCTTGGGCAGTTGCCGGATCTGGCATTAAAACAACTTAATCCAGCACAGAAAAAAGCGTTGATCACCAGCCTGCAATGCTGGCAGGTGCAACCCAATGGTACGGAAGGCTATCGCACGGCGGAAGTGACCCTTGGCGGAGTGGACACTCACGAACTGTCATCAAAAACGATGGAAGCCCATAAGGTTAAGGGGTTGTATTTTATTGGCGAAGTGGTCGATGTAACCGGCTGGCTTGGAGGGTATAACTTCCAGTGGGCATGGAGTTCGGCGTGGGCTTGTTCGCAGGCGTTGGTGGCTGCGCAGAGGCAATAAAGTTTTCCCGTTGCCCGTAAGAACGATTTTAACGATTGTTCTTACATGGCAACTAGATTGGAGTTTCAGCCAGGTCATGATATCGATTTATTGATAGTGATGAATGTTCAGGTAATACCCGATGACGCGATCATGCACTTCAATGGATTTTGAAAAAGACAGGGTTTTTCGCGTTACTCTTGCCAAATGCTGACGAAGATTCAGGTTGTGTCTCTCTATACGCGAGGGATAACGCTTACTGACCACGTGAAATTTCCCTGCCAACGCTTTCTCATCACTTTTCCAGCCATCAGTCATAGAGATAACAATATTGAAAGGCGCAAGAAGCGCCATCAAACGGTTTATGACCCTCGATAAAAAGTGAATCATGGGGTTGTGGTTGAAGCCCATAAGTTGATGTATTAACAGGTAGTGCCGACACTTTATAAATCTGTAACAAGACGTAAAAATGGATATTTCCCCCAAATCATCAGCATACCAAAAAGAAACTTAAATCAATCGCCACATAATAACAAATAATAAAATACGCTTATCAAATAATGATTACGCCAAAGCAAAAACATTAGCAAAACCGTTTGATCATTACCATTTGGTTTGAAATAATGCACCCAAAAAATGCAGGGTTAACGTTCACTACAAAATGGCAAAAACATATATTGTTTCCATAAGATAGCTAATAAATAGAAAAAAATACCGATAACCCATCACGATACAACACATCACTCCACAGGAATACCTAAAGATCAAATTAAACAGGCGCTTCTATTTATTATATTAACTAATAAATAAAGTCTATCAAAAATGATTACACCCAATAGACAAATAAAAAATTAATTAATAATTTTTAATTAATCTTTATAGCTATTACTGAAAAATGAGTGCTGATATATGCAAAACTTACCCCATGTCCAAGCCCTGTGTGCTCTCACAGACCCTTACCGTGTTTGTACCGAATATGATGCATTATTTAATCATGCCATGCGTGAATTGACGCTATATCACTGTGAACATACCCCTGGTTATAAGCAGTGGCTGACAGATCATGGCTTGGATAAACAGGCGCTAATGACACTGGATGATTGGTCAACGCTGCCTTTGCTCTTTGCCAATTATTTCAAACGTCATCTGATACTCAGCGACAGTACACAAGATACGCTGGAACTGACGTCCTCCGGCACCACCGGACAAAAAAGCCGAATGCACTATGATCCTGCAAGTATTGCGGCTGCCCAGTATATGGTGGACTGTATTTTTGACTATTATGGCTGGAATACCCCTGATCAACCCTGTAACTACCTGCTGCTTAGCTACGAGCCTGCCGGTGCCATTACTCTGGGGACGACCTACACCGATCAGTTCCTGTGCAAATATGCCCCAGTCAATCGAGCCTACTATGCCTTGCGTCATAACGGGCAAGGTAATGAATTCGATCCCTTCGGTACGATTACGGCACTCCAGCAATTTGCCGAGGAAGGGTTGCCAGTGCGGATTTTCGGTTTTCCTGCCTTTTTATGGTTTACCCTGCAAAGAATGGAGCAAATGGGATTGCCGGCGCTGACATTGCATCCTGAGTCGCTGGTTTTCCTTGGCGGAGGCTGGAAAACCCATGCCGATAAGTCCATTCCCAGACACGAACTGTATCAACGGATAACGGGGCAATTGGGTATCCCCGATATTCGTTGCCGTGATGGTTATGGTTCAGTTGAACATCCCGTCCCTTATGTCGAATGTTCTCACCATCATTTCCATGTCCCAGTCTATGCCCGCGCGTATGTGCGCCATACCGCCAGTCTGGCCTGCCAACCTTATGGGGAACCCGGTTTTCTGCATTTTACATCACCTTATATCACTTCCTGCCCCGCCCACAGCATCGTGACAAGCGATCTGGCTGTGCTGCATGCCGGTAAAAGCTGTGGTTGTGAACTTGAAACGGATTGGTTTGAACTGCTTGGCCGGGCAGGTACGGGCAAAAGCCGTAGTTGTGCGATTGCCGCTTCCGAACTGATTGAGAGATCTTGATATGTCTTCCGTAAATACTGTTTCCGTAAAAACAACCAATAACCCAATTTCTTCAGAACAAGGGACAAGACAAAAAATCGCGACATTACGTGAACGCTTACCTGAGCTGCTGGCACGTCCGCATACGGCTGAGCAGGTACTTGATTGCGCGCAACGCTTTGCTGAATACCTTTCCAGTCTGAATGAGCACCCATTATTTGATGCACAAACCCGAAAATCGCTTATCGCTTTTTGCCAGCGTGAAGCGCTGGAAACCAAACTGGAGCGGGAACTGGGGCAAAATGCTTTTTCGCTGCGGCGATTCGATTATAACCAGAACCGATATGAAACCTGGAAGCCATTGGGCTTGGTCATCCATATTACGCCTTCCAATGCTGAACTCCTGCCTTTTATGGCGGTGATAGAGAGTTTGCTGGTGGGGAATATTAATGGGTTGCGCCCAAGCAGCAACGATAACGGGTTTAGTGCACAACTGCTGGCAGAATTTTTGACCCACGATATTTCGGGTGAATTAGCTGATCGGGTAGCCGTATTGCCGTTATCCGTGGCACACCTGGCCGAGTTGTTCAGTCAGGCCGATGCGGTTTCGGCCTGGGGCAGCGACGCTTCTTTGGCATCGATTCGTGCCCAGCTCCCCGCCGGTTGCCGCTGGATAGATTGGGGGCACCGTATCAGTATGGCCTGGCTGAGTCCTGACGCCGCCGATGATGCCCAATTGGATGCCTTAGCTGATGATATCTGTCGTTATGATCAACAAGCCTGTTCCAGCCCACAATGTTTGCTGGTCGATAGCGATGATCCCAACGTTTTACAACATATCGGACAACGCATGGCTGTCGCCCTGCAACGTCGCGCCGGATCACATTCCGCCCTGAAACCGGATATTCAGGAAGCCGCTGAGATTACGACCCAGACGGCTTTCCAGCAACTCGATTTTGCATTTACGCAGGTACGCGGTGAAATATGGCAAGCCGACGGCTGGCGGGTGATATGGCGACACGAAGAGGAGTTAGCGGCGTCTCCTCTGTTCCGCACATTGCAAATCCGCCCTGCGCCACGTCAACATCTGTGCACCATTTTGCTGCCCTGGCGTCACTATCTGCAAACCTGCGCTTTAATTACCCGCCAGGAACATATCACCGAAATGAGCCATACCCTGTTTGCTGCAGGTATCAGCCGTATCACCCCGGCGGGTCAAATGCATGATGGCTATAGTGGTGAGCCACACGATGGGGTCTACGCATTGTCACGCCTTGCCAAGCGAGTCTCCGTCAGCCTCGCGTCTGATGTCATGACAGGTTGTGCCCATCTTGATGTACTTCCATCATCAAGCCCACGTGGGTTAGAAAATTTACCCGTTATGAACAAGACCGATTTTCAAGCTCAGGCGCCTAATCATAAAGCTCGTCTGTTTTTCCGCAGCGGTGGCAGTAGTGGCACGCCTAAGCTGGCTGCTTATAGCTACCATGATTACCATCGGCAGATGCAGGCCGCCGCCGATGGCGTATTCGCCTCAGGGCTTGAGCCTGCAACCGATCGCGTCATGAACTTGTTATATGGTGGAAAGTTGTACGGCGGCATGATGAGCTTCTTTACCATCCTGGATAAATTAGGCGTGGCGCAATATCCAATGGGGGGGCCGACTGACAATGACTTTAGTGAAATTGCTGATTTTATTGTCCATCAGCGTATTAATACGCTAGTGGGTATGCCAAGCACGATACACCGGTTATTTTTGAATGAGGAAACCAAACTACGTCAATATGGCGGCATTCGTAAGCTCTTTCTGGGCGGTGAGCACCTCAATATCAACCAACGGAATTTTCTGGCTAGCTTTGGTTCTCCCCTGATACGTTCAACCATTTACGGTTCCGTTGATGCGGGACCGGTAGGCCATGCGTGCGCAGCCAGCGAGGATGGCATTTTCCATTTAATGGCGGATACCCAATGGCTGGAAATTTTCAATATAGAGAATGATCACCCCGTGGCAGAGGGCGAAACTGGGCGCCTGGTATTCACCTCCCTCCATCGCGAGGCACAACCTATCCAACGTTACGATTTGGGGGATCTCGGTTGCTGGATCCATCAACCTTGTTCTTGTGGCCTGACTTCACCGCGTTTCCGACTTAAAAACCGTCATGGCTCCCTGCTGCGGGTAGGCAGTATTTTTTTCAATCTGGCTGATTTGTCTGAACAACTGGCATTACCCGTGCAATGGATCATCGATCATAACAGTGATGGCGTCGATAACATTCAGCTATTGGTTGATCATGCCGATCCCCTCACTGTGCGCCAAAACTTATTGAAAAATCCCAAAATTCTCGAAGTTGTTGAAGGGGATCTGCTGAATTTAGAGGTGATTGCCACTTCAAGCGCTGAGTTTCACCGCAATGAACATAGTGGAAAAACACCACTCTTCATCGACTTGCGTAAATATTAATTTGAGTAAAATTAAGATGATGACCAGAACGACATTGATTGATTTGCTCCATCATGCGCGCGAGCATTCTGCTTATTACCGAGAACTCTATCAGTCCATTCCCGATGACTGGACTCTGGAAGACTTGCCACTCGTCACGCCCAGTCATTACTGGGCAAATTCAACCAACTTACCAACATGGCCGGTGCTGACTGCTCCGTTGAAAGGCGGTCACGTGTTTAAAACCGGTGGTTCAACCAGTGATGGGCGGCTATCGGTTTTCAGTCAACAGGAGTGGAAAGCATTTATTCATTCCTTTGGCCAAGGCATTGCCCGCCAGTTAAAGATTGGGGATCGGGTGGCTAACCTGTTTTTTGCCGGCGATCTTTATACCAGCTTTATATTTATTCACGGCGCATTATCGAATGCGCCAATCCCGATATTGGAGTTTCCTTTCACCTGTAAGGTTGAAGATGAATTGCTCATTAACAATATCCGCCATCACAACATCAATGTGCTGGTGGGTGTACCGGTGCAATTAATCCGTCTGGCTCACTCTCTGAAAGAGAGTGGGCAAATATTGCCGATGGTGGAGACCATTCTTTACGGGGGAGAAAGTTTGTTTGATTCACAGGCCGCTATCATACAACACGTTTTTCCTCACGCCCGTTTAGGCTCAATCGGTTGTGCCAGTGTCGATGCGGGTTTGATCGGCTTTGCTGATCCAGACTGTAAACAGGGAGAGCATCGCGTATTTACTGACGACACGATTATTGAGATCGTAGATGAAATCACTCACCAACCCATTACGGTGGTAGGGAAGCGCGGTCTGTTAGTGGTTACAAACCTGCAACGGCGCCTTATGCCTGTGATCCGCTATCCTACTGGCGATATGGCTTGCTGGTGCGAGCCAGAACAGCCAGACCGTAAGTTTGCCCTGCAAGGACGAGCGAATCAGGGCTACCGTATACGATTTGGCACATTGTCATTATTTCCTGACGACTTAGCGGCACAGCTATCACAACAAACCGAGCTTTTGGCCTGGCAATTGGTGCTAAGCCAGAAAGCAGGCCAAGATCAAATCCGATTATTGGTGGCAAGCCTGCAAACTGTCGATATTGACGAAATATGCTGTCGGGTCATGGCAGCCTTCCCAAATTTGCAAGAGGCTTGCACACACCAAAATATGCTTGAGATCGTGCAAACCAATATCGATAGCATGTATATGCACCCGCGATCAGGAAAATTGCAGCGAGTTGTGGATTTACGTAGTTATAACTAAGGTTGAAATCGATGACTATCTCCCAATCTGCTATTCAGATCCGCAGCTATCAACCAGGCTATGATAAAAAAATCAGCCAATTATTCCGTGAGATTTATGGCGATTCCTATGTCTATCCTGACATCTATCTGCCAAAACTGATCAATGACAACCAGACGACAAAACGATGGTATTCTGCTTTAGCATTCCATCAAGGGCGGCTTATTGGACATGCTGCACTGGTTAAAGAGAGTGAGCAGAAAAATCAGGCTGAGCTGGCGCTTATTGCGGTATATCCCGATTTTCAAGGCTATGGTGTGGCTAAGTCTCTGGGCAGTTATTTATGCGGCTATGCGAAGGAGCAAGGTTATAATTTATTGACGATGAAGCAGGTATGCTCACACCCTAAAAGCCAGTACATCGCCCGAAATTTAGGTTTCTATTCTACGGCACTGATGCTGGATTATGTTGATTCGCCATTTGGATTGCCAGACCCCGAAAGCATCGTTCAGGGTATTTTGCCGCTTAAATCATTACCCTTACCTAAGTTGGACTGGCCCCAGAGTTGGCAAGACTGGGTCGCTCAACTCAGCCAATATGTTGGTGGGATATCCCCAAATGCACCATCAGGATATCGGCGTTCTATTCCTCCTAAGCCATTTACCATGAAAAAATCCGGGCGACGTTTGGAGATCACACTCTATGAGGTTCACCCTAACTTTTTATCAGAAATTATCGACTTACCTCCCGGACAGTTGATCTATTTGAAATTGCCGGCATGTGAAGAAGCGCTAGGGTTGTACTCATGGCTTAAAAAAGGCGGATTTCGATTTGCCGGACTGTGCCCAGATACCCATGATGGGTGGTTTTTGTTGTGGCTACGAGGCTACCAATTAACCCCCTATCAGTTTCACGACACAGGCACTCAACACCTCTATCAGATGGAATTGGGGGGTGAGCTAACACGAGCATAATTTTAAACGGCACTTCCAATTTGCTTAAAAAAACACTTTACAAATGATATTGAGAACGATTATCATTCTTAGCACTTTCAGTGCACCACCTTCAGGGTCCATGTGAAAGTACGACATTGCTCACATTGCTTCCAGTGTTTACTTTTATAAGCCAACTTTATGTTGGCTTTTTTTTTCCCTTGATTTTGCAAAAACGAAAGATACCTTTCAATAGTGTTATGACCCGCTCAAGCGCCACTTTTCCGCCGACAGGAAAACTTGACCTGGCTCCCAATAATCCAGAAACATTAAAGAAAAAATAGGCAAACCCGATAAAATAGGAGCAATATTCATTAACAAATAGAGATATATACCCTATGGATTTCAAGATGCAGCGCGACGGCAAGGGAATGAATCCCCAGGAGCATAGGGGTGAATGAGCGCAGCCAACAAAGCGGCAACTTGAAAGACGACGGGTATAAGGGGTTATTAAAATGAAATATGATCCACGTTTAAGGACATGGGTGGAGGATGATTTTGATTACGAAGCAAATTTTAAAAAACAGATGGATTACATTAATTATGCCGATCTTGAAAAGCAACTCAATGAAAACGTAGATTACCATGCCTTATTAGATGAAAATGAAGCTATTACCTTTTTGAAAGAATTAGGGAGTGACATTAAATCATTTCTAAATGATAATGTATTTTCAGTCACTGATGTCTTGTCAAATTTTTCCGGAAATATAAAAGATGCCCCTGGGATTTTTAAAGTGGCAAAACATTTAAAGCCTATAAATATCGGAATAACAACGTATATAATAAATGAATTAAAAGGAAAAGGCGTAAAAGCGATAGAGTACTCAGGAAAAAATGGCGAAAGATATATAAAACTCACTGACACGCCAGGAGTTAGACGATATTTGAATGCAACAAGATACCTTATCAATAATAAAAAAATAATGGAGGTTGGCGTCGGTTCTGTCGCTATGGAAAGCAATATTGCTGCGGGAGCCAGGTTTGGTATTGTATTTTCTGCGGCATATAGAGCGGTTGAATTAATGCTTAAGGATGAATATAGCCTAACAGATTTTTTTGTTAATTTGTCAATGGATATAGCAAAGTTAGTTGTAGCAACAACAATAGCCAAGTTAACAGTTGCAGGAGCAACTTCATTTGTTATTACCACAGCTCTTAGTACCACTGCTATAGCTATCGGTGTTTTCGTAATTGGAGCGCTTGTTGTTTGGGGTTTAATGTTGTTAGATGATGAACTTAAAATTAGTGAAACCATAATTAAAAAATTAAAAGAATATAAGGTAAAACCATCTACACCTTATCATCCTGACCAATTTTTCAATACTTGGGGGAAATATTCTCGTGGGTAATAAAAACACGCTATCTAGAGTGAAAATATTTATTTCTGCACTAATATTTATGAGTGTTTCTGTAATTGGTGCATTAGCATCAATCATTGATTATCTAGGACTTATAACCAAAAGTGACATTATTACATTCTCAACCAGAAGCGCTTGGTTTATTTGGTGCAGTCCATTATGCATGTATATATCTCTATTGTTATTTAAGTCTATTTTAAATAACAACAAGGTGGCTTTAAGTAATAAAAAAAAGATAACATTAAGTCATAAAATTGGGGGGGCAGTGACTTTTATAAGTATAATCGGGTTTGTTTTTACTTTGTTTTTTTCTTTTTACGTTGATTTTACACTAAAACATGAAAATTACATTACATGTGCTAAATCATCATGGATAGCACCTAATAAATATGTAAAAGATATAGCCCTATGTAAATAGCCAATAAGCATAGCAAAATGATTGAATATACCCTAATAGATTTTTATGTTAACTTACCAATAAATATTGAAAAGTGAGTTATAGCAACAGGAATAACCAAAGTAACTATTTCAATGGTAACTTTAGCCCTTTTTGCTACCGCCATAGCTCTTGGTGTCTTGGTGTTTTCGTTATTGTAGTTGAGGTTGCTTATGGTTTATATTTATTAGATGACGGGTATAAAATCAGTAAAACCATCCTTAAAAAATTAAAATAAAATAAGGTAAAACCGCCTACACTTTATCATCCTGACCAATTTTTTAGTATGTGGGGTAGATATTCTTGTGGATAATGTAAATAGATTTAAAGTATTTGTAGTCGCTGTAGCATTTATGTGCGTTGCTGCACTTGGTTTAGTATCAATAAATGATTATAGAGGATTTTTAGCTAGAGATAATATTATTACGTTTTCAACAAAAAGTGCCTTGTTTATCTGGGGTAGTCCATTATGTATGTATTTTTCTTTATTGTTATTCCAGTACCTTATAACGAAAAAACAGGTGAATTTCAATAATAAAATAGGCGGCATATTTGGTTTTATCGCTGTAATAGGGTTTATTTTTAATTTCTTTCTTTCTTTTTACGTTGATTTTACACTAAAACATGAAAATTACATTACATGTGCTAAATCATCATGGATAGCACCTAATAAATATGTGAAAAATATATCCTTATGTAAACAAGCATAGCAAAATGCTATGCTTGTTTTATTAATAGGTTCTGTCTTCCCATATACTATAGGCTGATGTTCCGGCTGTGATATGATTCCATGAGATGGATTTGTAATTTAGAAAAACCCTTTCGTGTGGCATGGCATCGAAATTATTTATAGAATGTGGATATTCACAGGAAATGTCAGTGATGGTGGCTTCCGTAATTTTTACTTCATAGAATAATTCTAATTGCCCAGCTTGGCTTGTTCTGTAAAAAACAAAAGTACCATTTAAAGATTCGTTTGAATCTATTGCCATCGCTAATAATGGTGATGATTTATCCACTGGTTTAATGAATTGTATTGGTTGGTGGCTGACATTCTGCTGTCGCGTTATTGTATGGTTTAAACTCAGTACCTGTATTTGATCTTCATGTCCACTTTGATACCTGTTTCCTATTGAGTCAAGGGTTGAACACCCCGCAGAGATTAATCCTTGTTTTTTACCATTTAAAGATAAATAAATCATGTATGACATACAAATATCACCCTGGTTTTTATAATTAAATCTGATAAATTAAGTTTAAAACTTAACATATAAATAAGAATAAAAACAGACATACAAATACAAAAAAACATCATTTTAATATCTTTGCTATTAATTTTTTTTGTTAATCATCTATAAAAATTGTGATTTAGCTTGCCATTTTTATTTAATTATAAACGATGCGATGCTGTCTATAGCGATTATCATGGGTGATACTCCGACAGGAAAACTTGACCTGGCTCCCAATAATTCAGAAACATTAAAGAAAAAATAGGCAAACCCGATAAAATAGGAGCAATATTCATTAACAAATAGAGATATATACCCTATGGATTTCAAGATGCAACGCGACGGCAAGGGAATGAATCCCCAGGAGCATAAGGGTGAATGAGCGCAGCCAACAAAGCGGCAACTTGAAAGACGACGGGTATAAGGGTTATTAAAATGAAATATGATCCACGTTTAAGGACATGGGTGGAAGATGATTTTGATTATGAAGCAAATTTTAAAAAACAGATGGATTACATTAATTATGCCGATCTTGAAAAGCAACTCAATGAAAACGTAGATTACCATGCCTTATTAGATGAAAATGAAGCTATTACCTTTTTGAAAGAATTAGGGAGTGACATTAAATCATTTCTAAATGATAATGTATTTTCAGTCACTGATGTCTTGTCAAATTTTGCCGGAAATATAAAAGATGTCCCTGGGATTTTTAAAGTGGCAAAACATTTAAAGCCTATAAATATCGGAATAACAACGTATATAATAAATGAATTAAAAGGAAAAGGCGTAAAAGCGATAGAGTATTTAGGAAAAAATGGCGAAAGATATATAAAACTCACTGACACGCCAGGAGTTAGACGATATTTGAATGCAACAAGATACCTTATCAATAATAAAAAAATAATGGAGGTTGGCGTCGGTTCTGTCGCTATGGAAAGCAATATTGCTGCGGGAGCCAGGTTCGGTATTGTATTTTCTGCGGCATATAGAGCGGTTGAATTAATGCTTAAGGATGAATATAGCCTAACAAATTTTTTTGTTAATTTGTCAATGGATATAGCAAAGTTAGTTGTAGCAACAGCAATAGCTAAAGTAACTGTTTCAGCAGTAACTACAGTCGTTTTTGCTACAGCTCTTAGTGTTACTGTTATATCTTTTTTAGTTTTCGGTGTTGGATTAGTTGTTGCTTATGGTTTATATCGGTTAGATAACGAATATAAAATTAGCGAAAGTATAATTAAAAAATTAAAAGAATATAAGGTAAAACCGCCTACACCTTATCATCCTGACCAATTTTTCAATATGTGGGGTAGATATTCTCGTGGATAATTTAAATGCTATAACTAGGATAAAAGTATTTTCACTTTCACTCATATTTATGAGCATTTCTATATTTGGCGGAATGACATCAATAATTGATTATAGAGAATTTATAACTAGAAGTGACATCATTACATTTTCTAGCAAAAGTTCTTGGTTTATTTGGTTTAGTCCTTTATCTATGTATTTTGCTTTAAAGTTCATCAAGTTCACAATAGTGAACCACAAGGTGTCATTTAATAATAGAACAGGAGCTATCTTTACCTTTATAGGTATAATCGGGTTTATTTTTACTTTGTTTTTTTCTTTTTACGTTGATTTTACACTAAAAAATGAAAATTACATCACATGTGCTAAATCATCATGGATAGCACCTAATAAATATGTGAAAAATATATCCCTATGTAAAAAGTAAATAAGCATAGCAAAACGGGCGGGAATATCCCGCCCGTTGTTTTTAACGGCGCATAGCCGCCATCAACCTTTCCAACTCATCGATATCATCATCGGCCAGCGCGGGCTGGATTTTCGCAAACTCCGCATCGGACAAATCATAGATTCGCAAGGCGATCAAACGCGCGATGGTTTCCGGCGCGAATCGCCAACGAATGAACTTCGCCGGATTGCCGCCGACGATAGCATAAGGCGCGACATCGCCGGTCACCACGCTGCCGGCAGCGACGATCGCTCCCTCGCCTATTGATACCCCCGGCATCAGCATCACCCGCATGCCGATCCAGCAACCATCGCCCAGCCGGGTATCGCCTTTGGGGCGGTACGCCTGTTTGATGGTCGCCATAAACGGGTACAGGCTCAGCCAGTCGATTCGATGGGTGTGGTTGCCGCCCATCAGGATCACCGCTTCGGCCGCGATGCAAACGTAGTCACCGATCAGCAAGCGGTCGATCGCGCCCAAAGGCTGCCATTGCCGGCTGACCGCGTCGCCGTGCAGGTAGCGTACCACCGAGCGTTCGAAACCGTTATCCCAGCAGTCGCTGTAATAGCTGTGGGTGCCTTTGACTATGATATTCGGATTGGTCACCGTCTGATGCAATAGTTCGGTTTTTGACCAGTGTTTTTCGGACATGGCATATTCTCTTGTTACGGGAATAAAAGCCACGGAACGGATGTCTGTGGCCGTGTTGTCGTTCACTCAACACGGCCGATCAAGCGATAAGCGCTCTTTTTAATCTCGGGTTATTGGTCATGACAGCCTCTCTTGCGAGGCGCCATATTAACCGATCACGCCTCGGCAGTCTTGCTTTTCAACAGCAGCACCCCGCTCAGCCGTTGCAGCTGATCCATGCTTTCCCCCAACAGGAATCCCGGTGAGCACCAGCTCCAGCGACAGGAACCACAAATCGCCGACCTGAGTGTGCCGGATCTGAAAATGCACGCGCGGGATATCAGCCCGATGCGATATGTGCCGGCCTAATACAGGGAAGATCTGCCCGGCACCGACGGTCAGGGTGAAAAAACGGCAGCAACAGCACAAATAACAGCCATCACCAGACGTTTCGACTGTCTGGCACACAGGCAGCGGAGGAATAAACAACAATTCGGCAAATGATGCCCAGATCGCTGTGGTTTGAATTTCCTATACGTGAACCAACCTGACCCATCGTACCCGAATAAAAAGGTTGAATCGAAAAACACGGTGTTATTCCAAATCAAAAGAAATACACGGCAAAGTCATCGGGACTTTTTTTGAACGAGAATTCTATTAGTTATAAGGTGATCTAACTATTGGAGTCATGACCCACATTGGTTTGCAAGCGGCAACTTGAAGTTGGATTGGTATATACCAATCTAACTTCAATATGCGTGTGATTTCTCCCCGCGAAGCGGGGGGGTATCACACGCATATTGAAAGGCGACGGGTATAAATAGTAAATAAGCATAGCAAAATGCGTATTAAAAAAACTCTATCCAACCGAATAGAGTTCTTTCATCAAAACTTAAAATTACACGACTACAACTTAGGCCCCGCTTTCACCAATGCAGCCCCCGCAGCCGTATCCGTGTATTTATCAAAATTATCGATAAAGCGCTGTGCCAGATCTTTTGCCTTCACATCCCATTCGGATTTATCGGCATAAGTATTGCGTGGGTCCAAGATGTTGGTATCTACACCCGACAATGTCGTTGGTATAGCCAAATCAAAAATCGGCAGTTGGATCGTATCCGCCTTTTCAATGTCACCATTGAGGATCGCATCGATAATCGCACGGGTATCTTTGATGGAGATACGTTTGCCTGTGCCATTCCAGCCAGTATTCACCAGATAAGCTTTTGCGCCCGATGATTGCATACGCTGAACCAGCACTTTTGCATATTGCGTCGGATGCAGTGACAGGAATGCCGCCCCAAAGCAAGCCGAGAAAGTGGGAGTAGGTTCCGTTACACCACGCTCAGTTCCCGCCAGTTTTGCGGTGAAACCAGACAGGAAATGATATTGGGTTTGTTCTGGCGTTAAGCGGGAAACCGGAGGCAATACACCGAAAGCATCAGCCGTCAGGAAAATGACCTTAGTCGCGTGTCCTGCTTTTGAAACTGGCTTAACGATATTTTCAATATGGTAAATCGGATAAGAAACGCGGGTATTTTCTGTTTTAGCGCCATCATTGAAATCAACTGTACCATCCGCCAGTACAGTGACATTCTCCAGTAAGGCATCACGGCGAATGGCGTGGTAAATATCCGGCTCAGCTTCTTTGGATAAATTGATGGTTTTCGCGTAACAACCCCCTTCAAAGTTAAATACGCCATCATCGTCCCAGCCATGTTCATCATCACCGATCAACTTACGTTTTGGATCAGTGGAAAGTGTGGTTTTCCCCGTCCCGGAAAGACCGAAGAAAATAGCAACATCCCCCTCTTCACCCACATTTGCGGAACAGTGCATGGAGGCAATCCCTTTCAATGGCAACAGGTAGTTCATCATTGAGAACATCCCTTTTTTCATTTCACCACCGTACCAAGTACCACCAATCAACTGCATGCGCTCTGTCAGGTTAAACGCAACAAAGTTTTCAGAATTCAGCCCCTGCTCTTTCCATTGTGGGTTGGTACATTTGGCTCCGTTCATCACAATAAAATCAGGTGTGAAGCCAACTAACTCTTCATCTGACGGGCGAATAAACATGTTTTTTACAAAATGAGCCTGCCACGCCACTTCGGTGATAAAGCGCACTTTCAGGCGTGTATCTGCATTAGCGCCACAAAAAGCATCAACCACAAACAAACGTTTGCCTGAAAGCTGCTGGGTAACCAATCCCTTAAGATGTGACCAGGTTTCCTGACTGAGCGGTTTATTGTCGTTTTTTCCTTTCCCCTGATCAGCCCACCAGACGGTATCGCGGGTAATATCATCGCGAACAATGTATTTATCTTTCGGGGAACGCCCCGTGAAAATACCCGTATCCACCGCGACAGCACCAAGATTAGTCAATGTGCCACGCTCATACCCTTGTAGGGAGGGTTGGGTTTCTTCAGAGAATAACAACTCATAACTTGGGTTATAAACAATTTCACTCACATCACGAATACCATAAACCGCAAGTTCCTGCTCAGTAATGCCTATAACGCTCATTTGTTGCTCCTGGTCAGTTATACTTTATCTCTGTGGGGATAATAAATAATTATGACTAATTAACAGCGATTGTTATCAAAAAATTGAAATCATATTATTTTTTTTAAGCTCATATGAGACACAGAACACGGAATGGGAGATCACTCATAATGGAAAGGGCGTATATAACGCCCTATAAAATTTATTATTTTGCTGCTTTTATTTCGTTAATGTCTTTCTCATCGAAAACATAATGCATGCCACAGAACTCACACTGCATGTCGATTTTACCATCATGATGCAAAATTTCCTGAAGATCAGCTTCCGACAATGTCACCAGAGTATCAGCACAACGTTGCTGGGAGCAGGTACAACGGAATACGACTGGCTGAGGTTCATAGAGCGTCACATCTTCTTCATGATAAAGGCGATGCAAAATCTCTTGTGCATCCAGCGTAAATAGCTCTTCTCCCTTAATGGTTGCAGTGAGTTGCACCAAGTGATCCAACATATCTTCGCTACCTTCCTGTGCCCCAGGTAAGATCTGCAATAACATGCCACCCGCGGCCATTTTTCCATCTTGCACGCCAGTGCGGATAAACAGACGAGTTGGCAACTGCTCTGACTGCTTGAAGTACGCATCCAGACACTCTGCCAACGTATTGCCTTCCAGTGCCACAACACCTTGATAACGCTCACCTTCAGTGGGTGTCACGGTGATAACGATATAACCATTACCAATCATATCGCGCAGGCTGCTGGCCGCATTCACTTCACCATCAATACGCGCCGTACCACGCATCTGTTGCTGGTTGTTACCATTAATCACCGCCAGTTTGACCGGCCCATCACCCTGAATCTGTACCGTGATGTCCCCATTGAATTTCAAAGTAGCCGTCAACAGGCTGGTTGCGACCAACAATTCACCCAATAGCTGCTGTACCGGTTGGGGAAAATGATGATTCTCCAACATCCGTTGGTAAGTTTCACTAACGGAAACGAGTTCTCCCCTAACAGAATGACTTTCAAATAAAAAGCGGTGTAATTGGTCATGCTTGGTCATAAATTTCTCTCATTTCACTGAGACGGTTGTACCCTTGGCTTTTATTGAGTATCTTCCGACCCATTTAATTTTGCGTTCTTGAATTTGATTAGCGTACGCCGTTCTTTTTTATCTGGACGGCGATCGGGATGTGGCATCGTGAGCGCATTCATTTTACGAGCCGACGCCATTTTTTCCCGATTGATAATACTTTCTGCCGTTTCCTGATAAAGCTGCTGAGCATCGGTTGCACTCCGTCTGTGACCACTCAATGCCAAGACGAGCACTGTTTTTTCATCATTTCCCTGACGCAGTTTGATCTTTGCATTCAACTCAACCAGCTTACTCGGCTTACTTCGCTGTCCATTATAATGGACTTTTCCCCCTTCAATCATTTCACGCGCGATGGAACGGGTTTTATAAAAACGGGCAGCCCACAGCCATTTATCAAGACGAACTTGATCAGTGCCTGAATTCTGCATGGATGTTTCTCCCAATGATCTGAATCGATGCTGGTAAAAAACGGGCTGAGGGTAACACAGCCCATCGGGTTATCGCCAATCCCTTGGCGGCGGAGACGAATTGAAACAGTTATCGTAATATTGGGTGAGATGCTGGAGACGCCGCTGGTTCTTCTGCTTTTTCTTGATAATCAACATGACGTTGATTATCAACATGGCCAACAAGATCGCCAATAGCAGGCTACTTCCCAAGTAACGAATGATAGACGTAAAATCCGGCTCACTGTGTAACATGATATGGCGAGTTCCATTGGGATCTTCTGACACTTTTGTCACAATTCCCTTGGTTTCAAATGGCGTTTTCATCAACAGCTCTAAAAGCCCCTGTAATTCTCGCCACCGATCTAAGGCTGAGTGTTCGTAGATGTACTGTGTCCGCATTGGATATTCAACTAATGTTTTCCCCTCTTCACTCAGCAGTAAAACACCGCCAGGAGATGGGCTGTTGATTAAAATCACCATCCTGTCGATCTCCCGATAGATAAATGATGCTGTTGTTGAATCAACCAGTTTTTCCAATGCATTGGCGCTAATAGAACGCAACAACACTTTGGTTCCATCCAATTTGCCGCTTTCCGCATCTTTCAGCAATACATGCCAATTTCTGGCATTTCCCAAATTGACGAGTGCATTTTTCAAACGATCACACTCAGCATCGTTCTGACACAACTTTTGGGTTTTCAAGATGATTTGTGAGAAATTGTCGAGCAAAGTCATGCCCGATTTAACAATGGATTCATTCAGACCCGGATTCACTTTACGTTCAACGGGGTGTAATTGCTCACCAACAGTTTTAATCAGTGCTGAGGCATTTTCGACAACTTCAGACTCCAGCATAGGTAATGGAATTTCACTATTCCAATAGATACCAACACAATCAAATGGCGCAAAGATGGTGATATTGGCTTTGGGCAGGATATTGGGGGGAACATAGCACATTCCAACCCCTTTGACGTTTAACACATCCCCTTCCTTCAACGACATATTTTGTAATTCACGGAAGCTGGTAATAACCTTGGTATTACTGCCATATAGCCAGGCAAAACTCAGCCGCATGGATAGGTTCACTGGTTGATAAAAGTAGAGTAACAGCATGACAAATACTGAGAAAACCACCAATATCACATTCTTTCTGCTACGTTGATACGGATAGAGCTTCTCTTCTTCATGCAAAGAAAGATAACGCCCCTGCCGCACAACATGGCAGTTGGGGTAAATATCGATATCGGTATTCTGATCAAGATCATGGGAAATATAAGGTTCCCAATGCACGGGATAAACCAGATCAACGCCACCCAAAGAGATATTCTTTCTTTGCTCTGGCTCAAATTCGCTGAATACGCCCCATCGCTTCGGTATGCCATTGAAACAATGGACGTTGGCTAATTTTCGGCCAGAAGGCAATCGAAAATGCGACCAGAAACTTGCCAGGATGAACAAGAACGCCACCAACATTAACCACGGCAACATCGGGATCGGCACGAAAAGAGCCGTAAACCAGAGTGATAGACCAACACACATCAAGATACTTTCCTGCATGCCCGTTGCTTTTCGCAACCGATATTCTTCCATCGTTTCTTTGCGGACATGCAGCAAGTTAGCACTTGAATTGCCATTTTTTTGAATAGAAGCATGCTCAGTTTTTGCCGCTGCTCGCATGATGGATAAATCTTGCTGATAATCTTTTAGAAAGTGACCATTAATTGCGATGACCAGCGGCATTGATGCGGTTTGAACAATCTCAACCGTATTTTGCTGCTTGATAAATGGCTCAAGCAACATAGGTAGATGTATTTCCGTCTCACCAAGATAATAGCGCCAATGATGCACACCCTCCGTTGCGGCAGAAAAACGGGTGATAGGATGAGTAATGGTATAAACATCCCCCTGTTTAACCGGTAGCACCGGAGAATCAGCCCGGTGTCTACTATTTGGCTTCATCCGTAAACGGGCATTTCGCAAATAAGATTCTATGGCTTGATATTCATCGATGTTCAGTTTGCGGCAGGCGGCCTTAGTCATTGACTGTAGATAACGCGCATTACCAAGCCGCCTCCATCTGAAAATCAGAAAGGAAGCCATTATAATCAGGCTAGCGATAAAAATAGCCAATATAATGACCAATGAGCTCATTTTTTCTCCATGCTCATAATAGCAGTACAGAGATCAGCAGAATAACAATCTCATGAAACACACAAAATCAGGCTATTCCTATTCTTGTCTTCTATTTTTAATTTTATTTACAAAAGGTTATATAATTTTTCTCATACCTTTCCATAAAATAAAGTCTTTTTACAAGGGTAAGATAGCAACAAAAATACATTCAAGCGATAATCGCTATCATTTACTAACATAATCGGCCATATTAAAGCAAAGCTTGAATGCGTATCCATTTCATCACAACACTTAAAAAATACAGTAATATTTAAGTAACTTGGCGCATTATTGTTTTAAATTATCCGGTATATGACAACCGTCAGGGGCAAGCATGATTGATCTGAAAAAACCTAAGATATTGAATATAAATGACGTTGCCCACTCGCGCTTATTCAATATTCAATCTGTTGATCTTGAGTTCAGCAATGGTGTAAAACGCGTTTATGAACGAATGAAACCGGCAAATCGTGAAGCTGTTCTAATTATTCCAATTATCGGGGATGAATTAATCCTTATTCACGAATATGCCGTTGGCATTGAACAATACGAATTAGGTTTTCCAAAAGGTGCCATTGATGCTGGAGAGAGTATTTTTGAAGCCGCCGAACGCGAATTGAAGGAAGAAATTGGTTTCGGCGCAGGAAAATTGGAGCTGTTGACGACATTGACGATGGCTCCCTCCTATTTTTCCAGCAAGATGAATATCATTATTGCTCATGAGCTTTATCCAGAATGCCTGGAAGGGGATGAACCTGAGCCACTCGTGCAGAAACGGTGGCCAATTTCTGACATGATGTCACTGTTGGAGCATCCTGATTTCAACGAAGCCCGGAATGTTAGCGCCCTATTTTTTGCCCAACGCTACCTGCAAGCAAAAAATAACGGAAAGTATTAGTTAATCCTTTTTTTAAAAACGGGTATAAGATTGATATCCCAGTACCCATTTTATATCCGTTTTAAACGAAATAGAGAGATAAAAAAACAAACACCTAAATAGAGTAAGGTTTAATTTTATAGGAGTAATAATTTTAATGATATTGATGAAAAACAATTTAGTTTATTAAATATAATAAATAAACAAATTAACTATATTTCCAAAATTAATTCGTACCATAATCATATCATTTCCATTAACGCATTTTTCATCAATCAATGGCATATTTCAGCCAAGCTGTTTACAACACCACAGCAGATAAGATCAAAAAATAATTGCCCCATATTAATAAGTGAGTGATAACAAAAGACCTCACCAGAAAGTTGGCGAGGCCTTTTTATTTTTTTATTTAGAACAATTCATGACTTTCACCATTCTCCGTCACTGTCGTACCCACGTCTGGTACGGCGTAGTCCGTCGGCTGAGTGCCGTCAATAAAGTACTCTTTGCGGGAATTACCACTACCGTTAGATAGCTTACCCGTTGCCCGATCGATGGTGACAGACACAATGCCGGCCGGGGGGGACATCATTTTTTCAGGAACACCTTCCAGCGCGGCTTTCATAAAATCATCCCAAATGGGCTGAGCCGTTTTCGCACCACCTTCACCTTTTAAGGCCGGGGTGCGCCCTAAACTCCGGCTGTGTTCATCGAAACCAATCCAGGCTGTCGCCACACTATCTGGGCCATAACCGGAGAACCACGCATCTTTTGAGCTATTGGTCGTCCCTGTTTTGCCACCAATATCACGGCGCTTTAAATCACGGGCAGCGCGCCAGCCCGTCCCCATCCAACCTGGCTCACCAAAGACATTGGTATTCAACGCATCATGGATAAGGAACGCCAGCGGTGTACTGATAACGTGAGGGGCGTACTGTTGGTCATCTACATTCACATTCCCCGATACGCTCTCTAATTCCGGTTGGGGCGACAAGGCCGGATTTTGCGGAACGTCAGAATGCGCTACGTTCTCAATGGAATCTTCGGACAACTCAATGGAACGTGACGTATCACCATAAATCACCGGAATATTTTCACATTGCGGGCAAGCAATCTTAGGTTTCGCTTCAAACAGCACTGTCCCTTCATCGTTTTCAATTTTGCTGATGAAGTAAGGATCAACCAAATACCCCCCGTTTGCCATGACGGCATAACCGCGTACTAACTGTAATGGGGTAAATGAAGGAGAACCCAAAGCCAACGATTCTGTGCGCACAACATTTTCACCCGGCAAACCAAAGCGCTTCAAATAATCAGCCGCGTAATCAACCCCCATCGCACGCATGGCACGAACCATCACCACGTTTTTGGATTGCCCCAAGCCCTGACGCAAGCGAATTGGCCCATCATAAGTCGGCGGTGAGTTTTTCGGGCGCCAATCTGTTCCGGCTCCGGCATCCCAACGGCTAATGGGCGCATCATTCAGCAACGAAGCCAACGTCAGCCCCTTATCCATTGCAGCGGTATACAGGAATGGCTTGATATTGGAACCGACCTGACGCAGCGATTGTGTCACACGGTTAAATTTACTCAGTTCAAAATCAAACCCACCGACCAACGCGTCTATCGCACCATTAATCGGATTGATGGAAACCAGTGCCGCATTAACTGCCGGCACTTGGGCTAACCACCAGTTATCATTGACTTTTCTGATCCAAATTTGCTCGCCTGCCTGGATAACTTCATTGACACTACGTGGTGCAGCACCTTGCAAGCTGTCCGTTTTGAATGGACGCGCCCAGCGCACACCAGCCATCGTCAATTCAACTTCACTGCCATCCACCAGCATAACCTGTGCCTGATTAGCACTGGATTTTGTCACAATTGCCGGCACCAGGGGGCCATACTTGGGCAACGTCTTCAGCTTAGCGATCATCTGCGTTTGGCTCCACGCCGGCTGGTTGGCTTTCCATAACACTTCCTGCGGGCCGCGATAACCATGACGGACATCATAATCAATCACATTGGAACGAACCGCATTCACAGCCGCCAACTGGGATTTACGCGTGATAGTGGTATAAACCTTATAACCATCTGTATAGGCATTTTCACCATAACGATTAATCATTTCCTGACGAGCCATTTCCGTCAGATAAGGCGCAGAGAAAACAATTTGTGGAACGTGATAACGGGCTACCAACTTTTCTTCTTTAGCTTCGTTATACTGACGCTGAGTGATATATCCCTCTTCTAACATCCTTCCCAATACGACATTACGACGGCTGACTGCTCGATCATAGGAATAAAGTGGGTTAAACGTTGAAGGCGCCTTCGGCAAACCCGCAATCATCGCTATCTCACTCAATGTCAACTCATTGGCGTTCTTACCAAAATAGACCTGAGCGGCGGCGCCAACGCCATAAGCACGATAACCGAGATAGATCTTGTTGAGATATAACTCCAGGATCTCATCTTTCGTTAACAACTGTTCGATCTTAATCGCCAGGAATGCCTCTTTCGCTTTACGAATCAAGGTCTTTTCTCGGCTAAGGAAAAAGTTTCTCGCCAGCTGCTGAGTGATGGTACTCGCCCCTTGGGAAGCGTGACCGGAGGTGATTACCACAGAAACAGCACGGATAACCCCGATGGGATCAACACCATGATGTTCATAAAAACGGCTATCTTCCGTGGCAATAAAGGCTTTCACCATTAGAGGTGGTATTTCTGACAAGGTAAGGGGTAAACGACGTTTTTCGCCATACTGGGCTATTAATTCGCCATCAGAACTGAACACCTGCATCGGTGTTTGTAGTCGGACATCCTTTAGAGTCGCAACATCAGGTAGCTGTGGCTCGATATATTTGTACAAACCAAAAATCGAGGCGACTCCCAATAAAATGCAAACAACAATAAGGATCAAAAAATACTTTATGAACTTCACCTGAAATTTCTCACGCCATGTTAATCGGGCAGTTTATAAACGATCAATACGTAGTATAAAAGGCTTAGTATAAAGAGATTAGTATAAGGGCTGTACAACACGATAGATATCACCTTTACCAATCCCGCTTTCATGTTTCATTAAGTTTTCATTAATTTTATGTTTTCGTTGACAGTAGATAAGGAGATCTCTACATGTATCCACCGAAATGGTATATCGGACTGGATGTCCAAGATCATGACATTCGCGCTCTTGCCGCCATTAAACGCCGTGACGGTTGGCAACTTCGACATTGTTGGCAATATCGCTTATCCAACGAGATTATTTCAGGAGGACGGCTACAAGATCCTGAAAAGCTACTCCGCATTTTAATGCAATGGCGAAAAATATTACCCAAGAATCTTAGCCTAAGATTCGCTTTCCCTGTTCAACAAACCTTGCAGCGACAGATCGCCTTACCGAATCATACTGCCTTGCAGGAGCCGGAACTCGGCTGGTTTGTGCATGCTAATGCTGAAAAACAGTTTCCTGTCAGCGATCTGGCGTTAGATTACCGTGTTCATGGTCAGCAAATTTGTATCAGCGCAACCCGCCAAAAAGATCTCAATCTCTGGCTAAATCTGTTCGCAGAGCTCAATCTATCCCTCGACGCCATTGATATTGCACCCTGCGCATTGCGTTATGTCGCCAAACTTGCAGGAGTGCCTGACGACAGTTGGTTGGTTCACAAGCGTATGACTGATTGGCTATGGGTCGCCCCTGCCAACCGATCTTTCAGTTATGGCCTAATCGCTTCACAGCCGGATTTTGACCTGACTCAGGTCATCAATCAGCTCCCCATGACGCCAGAAACAGAAGGTTATGCCATTTATTACAGCGATGAAGAGCAACCAGCATCAATACAAACAATATCAGCATTAACAAAATCGGTTAATGTTTGGCAACTCTTAATGGCATTCCGTCACTATTACCCACCGTTACCAGACAAAACAAATGCGTTCATTATTGCCGCAGGCTTAGCCCTGAGAACGAGTGATTAATGATGCATCAAGTCAATTTCTTACCTTGGCGGCAGAAAAGATTGAAACGCCAATGCCAGACATGGGGGGCACTGCTTTGTTTACAACTTATATTGTGGGCAACGGTATTGGGGTGTATTTCTACGTTGCAAACAAACCAGATTAGACAATATCGTGGACAATTAACGGAAATGACTCACCAGTTGGTGCAATTACAACAAACCATCAGTGCAACACACCAGGCGGTGCAACAACACCAGCAATTATCACAACGATTACGGAAGAAACGAATATTCATGGAACAGAATCAACGCTATTTACAACTATTTCGCCAACTTCCCCATTTGTTACCAGAGAACAGTTGGCTGACTGCATTTAGTGACGACAGTGGACAATTAATTTTTACCGCCCGCAGCCAAAGCTACACGGATATTTCTGATTTGGTAGACAACCTGACTGACGATACTTCGCTTATTAATGTGCAACTGAAAAAAATGACAACCACGGAAGATCATTTCAAGGTCTTTACCATTGATGCCGATTGGCTGGTGGGAGAATCCGATGAAAAATAATTACCTTGAATGGTTTTATCGGCCTGTCTGGCAACAGGTTGTTTTGCAGCAATTGCTGATTATTTCATTGCTACTGGGGTTCTACTTTTTGATCTGGCAGAACAATCGGCATGAAATTCACTCCCTCCAGAGCAACATTAAGCAGCAGCAACATAATGCGGTACTTTTCCAACAGAAACTTGCTGAACTGCCATCCCTGTCCGAAACTCAACAGCAGATCCAACGCATAACCACAAGCCTGGCTCAAAACAGCCATCTTTCAGTAAGGAATATCGCCTCTGCCCAAAATACGACCATACTCAAACGACTGCATATACCGCTAATCCAATCCGGCAGTCAATTAATGGAGTGGAAAATTCACAGAGAAAATGAACACGTTTTCTGGCATATCATGCTGTCACAAAATTATGACCAATTTCTCCATTTCTTGAATGGCATTCAAACGTTGCAACCGCCGTTACTGATTAAGCACATCACCATTACGCCTGCCGACGACAACCTCATGGTTAACATGGTTTTTTCAGAGGGCGCGTTGCCGGCTATCGTTCCGCCAGATAGGGATTTGCCCACTATTCCAATTTCACATCCTGATCCGGCTGATAGGGAGAAATCATGAACCGCTATTTTTTGATTCTCCTAACAACCTGCCTCTTATTCCCCCTGACCGGTTTTGCTACAGAACGTGTTGCTGCGGAAAACCCGACCGGAGAAGCGCCTAATGTCGAAATGCCGGTCAGGAACCCGTTCCAGCCACCAACATATGCGACAGAGAACGAAACGGATTTTTCTTCAACAGAACAAAATGAGCAAGAACAAGAGATCGAATATCAGGCAATTACCCTGCAATATGCCGATGCAGAACAAGTGGCAGGACAATTGCAGCACAATCATCCGGCATTACTGACAAAATGGGGAAAGGTGGAACACGATCCCTTAACCAATAGCCTGATCTTGGAAGATAAATTTGATGCCATTACCCGTATCAAAAACTGGTTGAAAGAAGTCGATACCCCACAACAACAAGTCCAAATTACTGCCCATATTGTTACCAGTAGTCAAGAAGCCCTGCATGAATTGGGCATCCATTGGGGAATGAATGCTGATCCACAGAACCCATCAATGGGGCTAAACCGCTTAAATCTACATCAACCGGCTGGCAACCAACGCCATAGGTTGGTACTCAATACTGCCCGCATTCATGCAAACTTGCTAGAGCTGGAACTCAGCGCATTAGAGCAGGAAAACCAGCTTGATATCATTGCCAGCCCACGGCTAACAGCTTCACATCAACAAATCGCCAGTATCAAGCAAGGTTCTGATATTCCCTATATCGTTCAGGATAAGGACAAAACAACCGTCCAATTTAAAGAGGCAGTATTGGGTATGGAAGTGACTCCCCACATTTTGAGGCAAGGGAAAATCCGTCTCGCACTGAAAATCAGTCAGAATGCGCCAGGTTTTCCCATCAACCAAGGAGGAAATGAAAATCTGGCCATCGATAAACAAGAGATCATCACCCAAGTTACGATTAGAAATGGGGAAACCTTGATCCTTGGCGGGATTTTTCAACAGAAAAAAACGGCAAGTTTGCAAAAAGTTCCTTATCTGTCAGACATTCCCCTATTAGGATTACTATTTAACCAAAAAGGAGAGCAACATAGCCGCAGGGAACTCGTAATTTTTATCACGCCTCAACTGACTGATATTTAACCAAAATTAAAATATCACATAGAAATCAATCCATTAATGGCAAAAATTGTATTTTTTCTGTCAAATAACCGGGTATTTTTCTTTGATTGGCCTGTTTATGGATTTGACGCTGAGAGTAATTTAGCATACAAGGATTAACTAATTGAGTGAGCAGATCTAACATCGCAAGCAGGAGCCTATACCCAATAGATTGTAAATTGCAGCACAGCAGCAAATTTGCAAGGATGGAAGGTAAATACCGTAGGTTCTCAATCGGCCAGCAAAAGCATGAACCAAATGATTCAGGTTCGTGCGAAATTTATATAGTTGCAATACAGGCTGATGTGCTGAGATAATTTTCCTATCTGATCTCACATTCTCACTCATGAGGTTTCAGTTTAGGTCCCGCTGCTAATCTGATTGGCGGGGCGGGTTATCATTAATAAACAGTCTTAGTAATACCAAAAACATGGCAGAGAAACGCAATATCTTTCTGGTTGGGCCTATGGGTGCCGGCAAAAGCACTATTGGTCGTCAGTTAGCTCAACAACTCAATATGGAGTTTTACGACTCTGATCAAGAAATTGAGCGACGTACCGGAGCTGACGTGGGCTGGGTGTTTGATGTGGAAGGCGAAGAAGGCTTCCGCGACCGCGAAGAAAAAATAATTAACGAATTGACTGAAAAACAAGGCATCGTATTGGCTACTGGAGGGGGTTCTGTTAAATCAAAAGAAACCCGCAATCGCCTGTCTGCCCGTGGTGTCGTCGTCTATTTAGAAACAACCATCGAAAAACAGTTAGCTCGTACTCAGCGCGATAAAAAACGCCCTTTACTTCAAGTTGATGCACCAGCACGAGAAGTTTTAGAAAATTTGGCTGATGAGCGCAATCCTCTCTATGAGGAAATTGCAGACGTGACTATTCGCACAGATGAGCAAAGTGCCAAAGTCGTCGCTAACCAAATCATTGAATTACTGGAAAAAAACTGATTATAGCGAGTCCGCACAGCGGCAAACGATAAGGCGAAAGCTGATATGGAACAAGTGACTGTTACGTTAGGTGAAAGAAGCTATCTCATTACCATAGCCGAAGGGCTATTTTCTGACAGTGAGGCATTCAAGCCCTTGCAAGCCGGCCAACAGGTCATGATAGTGACCAATGAAACGCTTGCTCCCCTGTATCTTGAACAGGTGAAATCCACATTGCAGGGAATGGATCTTCGGGTAAATGAAGTTATTTTGCCTGACGGTGAACAGCACAAATCACTTTTTGTGCTCAATGACATTTTTTCCGCTTTGTTGGAAAATAATCATGGTCGTGACACAACACTTATCGCCCTTGGTGGTGGTGTAATCGGTGATATGACGGGGTTTGCCGCGGCTAGCTACCAACGCGGCGTCCGCTTCATCCAAGTACCCACCACTCTGCTCTCTCAGGTTGACTCTTCCGTCGGCGGAAAAACAGGGGTCAACCACCCTCTCGGCAAAAACATGATAGGCGCGTTCTACCAGCCAGCTTCTGTTGTTGTCGATCTCAATTGCCTGAACACATTGCCCGCTCAAGAGTTATATTCGGGTCTGGCCGAAGTCATTAAATATGGCATCATTCTGGATGGCGAGTTCTTTCGTTGGCTTGAAGAACATATTGAAAAATTACTGGCTCTGGATAGCCAAGCGATGGCTTATTGTATTCGTCGTTGTTGTGAACTCAAGGCGTTGGTTGTTGCGGCTGATGAACAAGAGCGCAGTGGGATGCGCGCACTGTTAAACCTCGGTCATACCTTTGGACATGCGATTGAAGCTGAAATGGGTTATGGTGTCTGGCTGCATGGCCAGGCTGTTGCTGCGGGTATGGTGATGGCGGCAAGGGCATCTGAACTTGTCGGCACATTCTCAAAACAGGACACCCAACGTATCATCCACTTATTGGAACGGGCAAAATTACCGGTCAATGGCCCTGACGTAATGTCTCCTGATGCCTATTTACCTCATATGATGCGTGACAAAAAAGTGTCAGCCGGAAAGCTGCATCTGGTATTACCGACGGCCATTGGGGAAGCAAAACTTCATTCTGATATTGGGAAAGAAGTGATATTGGATGCCATTCGTCTATCTCAGCCATCTCCCCGCTAGATACATGATGATCCCAAAACTAATATCAACTCACTGTTTTTACGATAAATTTCACTACCAAACTGAAATTGGGAAGTGAAGACAATTTTGGGATATGGCAAAATTTGGCGCTAATAATAAAAGCTGAATGGTGAATTATTATCTAGCTGTTATGCTATAGAATAGCTACATTATCAAATAAAACATCATTGGTTTTAGTTAGGTCAGACTGCCAAACCTCTTAAATAACAATTGGCAGAACTATCTCTGTTGGGAGGGCATATGGACGAATTAAAATCAGAAAATAAACCAAAAACAGAAAATGAATTAAAGCCAGATACTTCAGATCGCAGCCCTCAGCGCTCCAGAAGCAAATTCAATCAACCCAGACTCGCGATATCCCGCCAACAAATGATGATCGGTGTGGGTATTCTGGTGCTTTTACTGCTGATTATTGCCATCAGCTCTGCATTAAAATCACCCACTGAGCATGAAAAACAGCAATCGTCAAATGTAGCGGAAAAGAATATTGACCTTTCTGGCTCATCTTCACTTTCCACCAATCCTTCTGCCCGCGGGCAAGAAAATCCGTCAGAGCCAACAACGCATGAAATCAGTCCACCACCCATTAGTAGTACCCCAAGCGGGGATCTTCCTCCCGCAACAGGAACCGGTGGCTATAACCAGCGCATAGAATTACCTGGCGATATTTCTGATGCTTTGAATCAACAACAAAGCAACATTAATAATTCTGTGCAAAACAATCTGGTGCAACCCACCAAACCGACGGTAACACCCCCTGTTGAACCAAACAAACCAGAGAAGGTTGCACCATCGAAAGCTGCACCCGCAAAAATAGAAAAACCCAAAACAGAGAATAGGGTCAGAGAAGATAATCACGCCAAAGTGACAAATCATCATCAGGCCAACAAAAAGAGCGGCGCTGATGCGGGTAGCGATCTGCTGAAAGCACCAGCAAACCGATTCACTCTGCAATTGAGTAGTGCCAGCCGTTCTGATACCTTAACCGCCTTCGCGAAAAAAAATAACCTTGTTGATTACAAGGTTTATGCAACCAAACGCGATGGCAAGCCATGGTTTATTTTGATCTACGGTAATTACCGTTCTGTTTCTGATGCGAAAAGCGCCATTTCCTCACTCCCTGCTGAAATTCAGGTCAAAAAGCCTTGGGTCAGGAAACTACAACAAGTTCAGCAAGATCTGAAAAAATAAAACTATTTTGATTAGGCGCTGATATGCTGTCCTAAACAGAGTACAATCTGCGACTCTGAAATTATTGAATAACTAATTTGACGGCATGAAAAAAAACGCGCTTTCTTAAAATGGGCCGGTGGAAAATACCCCTTGGTAGATGATATTAAACGTCATTTGCCACAGGGCGATTGCTTGATTGAGCCATTTGTTGGCGCAGGCTCGGTATTTCTCAATACCGATTATGATTCTTACATTTTGTCAGATATCAATAACGATCTGATTAACCTGTACAATGCCGTAAAATCTCGTGCGGATGAATTTATTAATCATGTCCGTCCATTATTTTCATCGGAATTCAACACTGCCGAAAACTTCTATCGCTTGAGAGAAGAGTTCAACAAAAGCCAAGATCCCTTTCGCCGCAGTATGCTGTTTCTTTACCTGAACCGTCACTGTTATAACGGGCTTTGTCGCTATAATTCACGAGGTGAATTTAACGTCCCTTTTGGGCGCTACAAAAAACCTTATTTTCCTGAAAACGAGCTTTATTGGTTTGCTGAAAAGTCTCAGAAAGCAACTTTCATCTGCCAACATTATGAAATAGCATTAAACAATGCCAAAAAGGGATCGGTGATTTATTGTGATCCCCCGTATGCCCCACTCTCAGCGACGGCTAATTTTACCGCTTACCATACAAATAGCTTTAACCTTCTCGATCAGGAAAATCTGGCGCGTATCGCCTATCATATCTCGTCTCAAAAAGGCGTTCCGGTGCTCATATCTAACCATGACACACCGATGACACGGGAATGGTATCATCAGGCTTCTCTTCACATTGTAACCGCCCGCCGGACAATCAGTAGAAATATCCTTGCCCGCAGTAAAGTTGATGAACTTTTGGCGTTATACTGCCAGAAGTGATTAAAGTTTCCCGCCCTGAAATAACAGGGATAAAACAATGAATTGGAGAAGATAACAATGAAGAAAAACTTTCTGATTGCCCCATCCATTCTATCCGCAGATTTTGCTCGATTAGGTGAAGATACTGCTAAGGTTTTGGCAGCAGGCGCAGATGTTGTGCACTTTGATGTCATGGATAACCACTATGTGCCAAATTTGACGATTGGCCCAATGGTTTGTCAGGCACTGCGTGACTATGGCATTACAGCGCCCATTGATGTTCACCTAATGGTAAAACCGGTTGATCGTATTATTCCTGATTTCGCCAAGGCGGGTGCTACCTATATCACTTTCCATCCTGAAGCGAGCGAACATATCGATCGCACATTACAACTTATCAAGGAACATGGCTGTAAAGCGGGCTTGGTTTTCAACCCAGCAACCCCCCTGAGCTATCTTGATTACGTATTGGATAAATTGGATGTGATCCTGTTGATGTCCGTCAACCCAGGTTTCGGCGGCCAGTCTTTCATTCCAGAGACACTGAAAAAACTGCGCCAGGTACGCGAAATCATTGATAATAGCGGATACGATATCCGTCTTGAAGTTGATGGAGGCATCAAAGCCAATAATATTGCCAAGGCGGCTCAGGCCGGCGCTGATATGTTCGTTGCCGGCTCTGCTATTTTCAGCCAGCCAGATTATAAAGCGGTTATTGATGAGATGCGTCGCGAATTATCGAAGGTAGCATAATGAAAAATGGCGTTATAACAGGTATCCGTGCCATTGCTTTTGATTTAGATGGCACACTGGTAGACAGTGCTGGTGGTCTGGCTGATGCTTTGGATCAGGCGCTGATTGCCAAAGGCTTGCCCGCAGCGGGCAAAGCGCGCGTTGCCATCTGGATAGGTAATGGGGCAGATGTCATGGTTGAGCGTGCATTAACATGGGCCGGTGCAGAGCCGTCTCCCGAATTGCATAGCGAAACACGCAAGTTGTTTGATAAATTTTATCAAACGAGCGTAACCACAGGCAGCCAACTGTTTCCTCATGTAAAAGAGACGTTGGCAGAACTGGCAAAACACAATTTGCCAATGGCGATTGTCACGAATAAACCCACTCCCTTCATTGCGCCATTGCTGGAATCATTAAGTATCAGTGAATATTTTTCATTGGTATTGGGTGGTGATGACGTTAAAGAGAAAAAGCCTCATCCCGCACCACTCTATCTAACAATAGGTATGTTTGGTCTGCATAAAGAAGAATTGCTTTTTGTCGGTGATTCCCGTAATGATATTTACGCGGCACAAACTGCTGGTTGCCCTTGTGTTGGCTTAACTTATGGATATAACTACGGCGAGCCGATAGCATCAAGCCAGCCAGATTATGTATTGGACCATTTTCCGGATTTACTGCCAACTATTGGATTATCCACTTTGAAACCATTATCCAGTCTGAAAATACAGGAAGATTAATAAAATGAATGACCCCACTGCAATGAAACCAAACTCCCAAAAACCTATTGTATTCAGCGGCGCACAACCTTCCGGTGAATTGACCATCGGTAACTATATGGGGGCGTTACGTCAGTGGGTTAAGATGCAAGATGAATATGATTGCATTTATTGCATCGTTAACCAGCATGCCATTACCGTACGTCAAGATCCTAATGAGCTGAAAAAACGCACGCTGGATACGCTGGCGCTTTACCTTGCCTGTGGTATTGATCCAAAGAAAAGCACCATCTTCGTCCAATCACATGTTCCACAACATACTCAGTTGAGCTGGGTACTGAACTGCTACACTTATTTCGGTGAGCTTAGCCGCATGACCCAGTTCAAGGATAAATCAGCCCGTCATGCAGAAAATATCAATGCCGGCCTGTTTGATTATCCTGTTCTTATGGCTGCTGATATTTTGCTTTATCAAGCTAACCAGATCCCGGTGGGGATTGACCAGAAACAGCATCTCGAATTGACCCGTGATTTGGCGCTGCGTTTTAACGCCTTATACGGCGATATTTTCACTATTCCAGAACCCTTTATTCCAAAAGGTGGCTCTCGTGTGATGGCGTTGCAAGATCCGAACAAGAAAATGTCAAAGTCGGATGATAACCGCAATAACGTCATTGCCCTGTTGGAAGATCCTAAGTCCGTTGCCAAAAAAATCAAACGCGCAGTTACCGATTCTGACGAACCACCTCGTGTACATTATGATCTGGAAAACAAACCTGGCGTTTCTAACTTACTGGATATTCTCGCGGGTGTAACAGGTAAAACGATCCCTGAATTAGAAACCGAGTTTGAAGGTAAAATGTACGGCCATTTGAAAGGAGCTGTTGCCGATGCCGTCAGTGAAATGCTGACAGGTTTACAGGAACGTTTCCATCATTTCCGTAATGATGAAGCCTTACTGAACCAAATCATGGCAGAGGGTGCAGCCAAAGCCCAGGCTCGTGCGCAGGCAACTTTGGATAAAGTCTATGCAGCGGTAGGTTTTATCACGCATTCGTAATAGATTAATCAATGCCAAAGGGTATACATTTCCCCCTTTGGCATTATTTTTTACCCTTGATTTTGTTTCGCTAAGTGTATTAGAAATTAACACCTTGTTATTTACCCATAAATTCACTTCAAAACTAGGATTTTCAGATTTTACGGTAATAATATTTCTTAAGTTTCTCTCAGAGATTTCATTACCCGTCCAAAAGTAATGTATTTTTCTTGGGATATTCATAATCCCCCTTTTTTTAGGTTAGATTAATTTATTAATTTTAACTACTCCCCAATAGTTAGACATTTACAAAGACAAAAAACACCTTAAATTCAGGTGTTAACTTTAATCTTTCTAATTCATATTGTTGTGATAAAAAGCACATTTAAAATGTGACCACATGATAAATAAACTTCATTAATTACCCAATAAACGACGATTGAAATCCTCAATTTTTCCATGCAAGATGCGTTTTTGCATTGTCAGATGCCAACTGGCAGACAACCCAGCAACTCCCATTAAGCGACGATACAGCTCTTCATCAAATGGGTTATGAAAAGCAATGGAAATGGCTTCCCTAACAGAAACATCGCTATTACGGCTTAACAGTTTTATCGGTTCACTCGTATTAACTAAGCCAGGAGAGATAACACGGTATAGCCAACCACAGCGCCCGTTATCTTGCATCATGGCAGCAAAGTCACTGATGTTTGTAATAAGATTGAGTTTATAACATGGGGAACGCGGTTGAGTTACCTGTAGCAGAGTTTCCCCCCATTGGAAAATATCGCCAATATAGACATTATCTTCCGTTATTCCCTCTGTGGAGATATTCTCACCAAACAACGGGGATACAAATAATTCTGATAATTCAGTAAATTGCCTTTTCCAAAACAGGTAATGCTCCCTTGGATAATGGCAAAGCGCACGATCCGCCCCGCCATGAAAACGAGATTCCGCTTGTTCATCACCTTCCAGTCCAAGAGAGGTTAGCTGTAAGCGGCCATTCACCACCCGTTTATTGATTGCACTGAAACCCAGTGTTTCTGACGGTGATATTTTGCCTCTATATACTTGTGGGTAATACATTTTTTATTTCCTCTCAATCAACTAGTGCAGGTGATAAGTATTACTCAGGCATAATAACTAAGATTACAGGTAATAAAAATGCCGGTCGCAGATATGACCAGCATTATTTTTAGAAAAAACAATTGGATTGATTATTTAATTTTTTCTTCGTAGCGTCTTACCGCTTCGTCCCAGTTTACAACGTGCCAAAATGCTTTGATGTAGTCAGGACGGCGATTTTGATATTTCAGATAATAGGCATGCTCCCATACATCCAGCCCCACAATCGGGTAACCAGAAGCACCGGCTATTTCGTCCCCCATTAGTGGGCTATCCTGATTAGCTGTTGAAACAACAGCAAGTTTGCCATCTTCTTTCAGCACCAGCCATGCCCAGCCAGAGCCAAAGCGAGTTGCGGCTGCCTGTTCGAATTTTTCTTTAAAGCTGTCAACACTGCCAAAATCCCGTTCAATAGCCGCTTTCAAGTCACCATCCAATACCGTGCCTAATTTTAGTCCCTTCCAAAATAGGCTATGGTTTGAATGTCCCCCCGCATTGTTGCGGACAAAAGTACGTTTATCGGCTGGAATTTTATCAAGCTGTTGAATGAGATCATCGATATCAAGTTTGCTTAATTCTGGGAAGGCTTCCAGAGCAGTATTTGTGTTGGTGACATACGTTTGATGGTGTTTAGTATGATGAATTTCCATCGTTTGTTTATCGAAATGAGGCTCTAGCGCATCATAAGAGTAAGGCAGAGAAGGCAATGAATAGCTCATATCATATCTCCAGTTGTTTAGAATATATAAAGCTCACACCTTGTGAACAGCATGATTATTATAGTGAATTGAACAATAATGAAAATGATTATCAATTCCATGTTATCACTATGGTTTCCTTGATACATTCACGTTTCATGTCTTTGTTTAGATGAAAATATCTATACGAAACACAAATAACAGAATATTTATCCAGTAAAAATCATAAGTCCGTTGCTTAGTCTTGTTTAAACCCGCAGCATTAAATGATCATTTCGTGAAATTCATTCTCTTTATTGCGTGATCTTCCGCGCAAAAAAGAAACAAAATTTCTTCTTACACTTTAGTTAACCTTGTTTTGACATAGTATTAACAATTGCAAGGAGATAAAAATATGACTCAAATAATCAAGCATCCTATTCCTGCTGATATTGCTGATACGGCTCTGATAAGCAAGCAGCAATATCTACAAGACTATCAATGGTCGTTACAAGATCCAGATGGCTTCTGGAGTGAAAAAGGTAAGATAGTTGACTGGATTAAGCCCTACACCAAAGTCAAAAATACGTCTTTCGACCCAGGGCACATTAGCATCCGCTGGTTTGAAGATGGCACCCTGAACTTAAGTGCCAACTGTCTCGATCGCCATTTGCAAGAGCGTGGTGATCAAACAGCCATTATATGGGAAGGAGATAACCCCGCAGAATCCCGACATGTTACGTATCGAGAGTTACATCATGATGTCTGCCAGTTTGCCAATGTACTGAAAAAACTGGGGATTAAAAAAGGCGATGTTGTTGCTATCTATATGCCAATGGTGCCAGAAGCCGCTGTCGCTATGCTGGCCTGTGCCCGTGTCGGTGCAATCCACTCAGTCATTTTTGGTGGCTTCTCTCCTGATGCCATCGCTGGCCGGGTTATCGACTCCAACGCCAAGCTCGTCGTTACCGCAGACGAAGGCTTGCGAGCAGGCCGAACAATTCCTTTGAAAAAAAATGTCGATGAAGCCCTGAACAACCCTAACGTTACTAGCGTGACCAATGTGGTTGTTTTCAAACGTACCGGAAATACCAAAAATTGGAATGACCAGCGTGACTTATGGTGGCATGAACTGATCGCGAGTGTGAGTTCAGAATGCCTCGTCGAAGAGATGAGTGCTGAAGATCCATTATTCATTCTTTATACCTCAGGCTCTACCGGCAAACCCAAAGGTGTTCTGCATACGACGGGCGGTTATTTGGTCTACGCATCTTTAACGTTTAAATACACGTTTGATTATCGCCCAGGGGAAATTTACTGGTGCACAGCCGACATAGGTTGGGTAACCGGGCATAGCTACCTGCTATATGGGCCCCTTTCTTGTGGCGCCACAACGTTGATGTTTGAAGGTGTACCCAACTATCCTGGCGTTAACCGTCTCTGTCAGGTCATTGATAAACATAAAGTTAATATTCTTTATACTGCGCCAACCGCCATCAGAGCATTAATGGCCGAAGGCGATACAGCGATAGAAGGCACTAAACGCACCTCATTGCGCATTATGGGTTCTGTTGGGGAGCCAATTAACCCAGAAGCATGGGAATGGTACTACCAAAAAATAGGCAATAGTAAATGCCCTATCGTAGATACATGGTGGCAAACCGAAACCGGTGGATTCATGATCACACCGCTACCAGGAGCTACCGACTTGAAAGCAGGCTCGGCCACTCTGCCATTCTTCGGTATTAGTCCGGCATTGGTTGATAATTCCGGGGAAATTTTGGCGGGTGTGAGTGAAGGCAACCTTGTTATCACCGATTCTTGGCCAGCGCAGGCGCGAACTTTGTATGGTGATCATGAGCGTTTTGAACAGACCTATTTTTCCACGTTCAAGGGAATGTATTTCAGTGGTGATGGTGCCCGGCGTGATGAAGATGGTTATTACTGGATCACTGGCCGTGTTGATGATGTTCTGAATATTTCAGGGCATCGTTTAGGAACGGCAGAAATTGAATCAGCCCTGGTTGCCTATCCTAAAATCGCTGAAGCTGCTGTGGTTGGTATTCCTCATCATATCAAAGGGCAAGCTATTTACGCCTATGTCACGCTAATTCATGGTGAAGTACCTTCTCCCGAATTGTATACCGAGGTTAGAAATTGGGTTCGTAAAGAAATCGGTCCGATTGCAACACCCGATATCCTTCATTGGACAGACTCGCTGCCCAAAACGCGTTCCGGAAAGATTATGCGACGTATTTTGCGCAAGATTGCTTCCGGTGATACCAGTAACTTAGGAGATACCTCCACATTGGCCGATCCAGGTGTTGTTGAAAAACTGCTGGAAGAAAAACAATCTATCAATATGTCGTAAAGCATACACGCCGCCGTAAGGCGGCTTGAATAACGTACAGAGCTGAGCTAATTCCTCGGATACGGCTCATATGGCTTAAGGTGTGACGTAATATCACAACCAGGAGATACTCCAATGAGTGACGACATTTATCAAGAGATTGAGAATAATCCCCGCTTTAAGGAGTTAGTTAAGAAGCGGGGACGTTTTGCCTGGCTGTTATCCATCATTATGTTAGTGCTTTATGTTAGTTTCATTTTTCTTATTGCTTTCGCGCCTGAATGGCTTGGAACGCAACTTAATGCAGACACCAGTATGACACGGGGAATTCCTGTCGGGGTTGGGATCATCTTCATCTCTTTCATACTGACCGGAATTTATGTCGTCAGGGCGAATAGTGAATTTGATCGTCTGACGTCAACTATTCTCAACGAGGTGAGAAAATGAAAAAGATCGTATTACTCTTTTCCTCCCTCTTTCCTCTCCTGGCTCAAGCAGATGCCATTTCAGGTAATGTCGAAAAACAACCTTTGAATATTCAAGCAATTATTATGTTCTTGTTATTCGTCGGGTTAACTCTTGGCATTACTTATTGGGCTTCAAAGCGAACTATTTCACGCTCAGATTATTATACCGCTGGCGGGCGTATCACTGGATTCCAGAATGGTATGGCGATAGCGGGTGACTATATGTCAGCAGCGTCGTTTCTAGGAATTTCAGCGTTAGTTTATACCTCTGGCTATGATGGGCTGATCTATTCCATTGGTTTTCTCGTTGGCTGGCCCATTATTCTATTCCTCATTGCTGAAAGGTTAAGAAATTTAGGGCGTTACACCTTTGCGGATGTTGCTTCTTATCGGCTGAAGCAGCGCCCCATCCGTACCTTATCCGCAGTAGGTTCATTAGTTGTTGTTGCGTTATATCTAATCGCTCAAATGGTCGGCGCGGGAAAACTGATCGAGTTGTTATTTGGGTTGAATTATTACATTGCGGTTGTTTTGGTCGGTATTTTGATGGTGCTGTATGTATTATTTGGCGGAATGCTGGCAACGACATGGGTTCAGATTATTAAGGCTGTTTTGTTGCTGGCAGGGGCAACATTTATGGCTCTGATGGTCATGAAAGCGGTCAACTTTAATTTTAATACCCTGTTTAAAGAGGCCATTGCAGTACACCCCCTTGGGCCTGCCATCATGAGTCCCGGAGGATTGGTTTCTGATCCTGTTTCTGCTCTCTCTTTAGGATTGGCACTCATGTTCGGTACTGCGGGCTTACCCCATATTATCATGCGATTTTTTACCGTTAGTGATGCTAAGGAGGCTCGTAAAAGTGTTTTCTATGCAACAGGCTTTATCGGCTATTTTTATATCCTGACATTTATTATCGGATTTGGTGCAATTTTATTGGTCAGCGCTAATCCTTCATTCAAAGATGCAACCGGCGCATTAATTGGTGGTACAAATATGGCCGCGGTTCATCTGGCAAGTGCCGTTGGCGGTAACTTTTTCCTTGGTTTTATCTCTGCTGTTGCTTTTGCCACTATTTTGGCTGTAGTCGCAGGGTTAACACTGGCAGGCGCTTCCGCCGTATCCCATGACCTCTATGCCAATGTGATTAAACGGGGACAAGCCAATGAGCGGGATGAACTAAAGGTTTCCAAAATTACCGTCGTTATTCTGGGGGTAGTTGCTATTGGCTTGGGTATTTTGTTCGAAAAACAAAATATTGCCTTTATGGTTGGATTAGCCTTTTCCATTGCTGCAAGCTGTAATTTCCCTATTATTTTACTGTCAATGTACTGGCGCAAGCTGACTACTCGTGGAGCGTTAGTTGGTGGATGGTTAGGGTTACTAACAGCCGTTATATTAATGATCCTAGGCCCCACGATCTGGGTCAGTATTCTTGGTCATGAGAAACCCATTTATCCTTATGAATATCCAGCTCTGTTTTCCATGTTTATCGCGTTTATCGGAGCCTGGTTAGTTTCAATTACAGATACATCGGAACAAGGAATGCAGGAAAGGGAAATGTTTCGCAGTCAGTTTATTCGTTCGCAAACAGGTGTTGGTATCGAACAAGCAAAAGCACATTAGCTCTTCTGGTGGTATTTAATCCCAACGCAAAAAAGCCATCCGGTGAAGGATGGCTTCTCTGTCTGAAGTGATGTCTGGCAGTGCCCTACTCTCGCATGGGGAGGCCCCACACTACCATCGGCGCGACGGCGTTTCACTGCTGAGTTCGGCATGGATTCAGGTGGTCCCAC
>NZ_NJCX01000007.1:61534-64566 GCF_002632875.1 Xenorhabdus kozodoii | reverse complement strand
TGTCTGGCAGTGCCCTACTCTCGCATGGGGAGGCCCCACACTACCATCGGCGCGACGGCGTTTCACTGCTGAGTTCGGCATGGATTCAGGTGGTCCCACCGCGCTATTGCCGCCAGACAAATCTGGGTTCAATCTCGAACAAGCTGCTGTTTTCTGAAACTTTCTCTCTCATCCCCAAAACACCTTCGGTGTTGTCAGGTTAAGCCTCACGGTCCATTAGTACTGGTTAGCTCAACGTCTCGCAACGCTTACACACCCAGCCTATCTACGTCCTCGTCTCGAACGCTCCTTCAGTACCCTCAGGGGGTAAGGGAAGACTCATCTCAAGGCAAGTTTCCCGCTTAGATGCTTTCAGCGGTTATCTCTGCCGCACTTAGCTACCGGGCAATGCCATTGGCATGACAACCCGAACACCAGTGGTGCGTCCACTCCGGTCCTCTCGTACTAGGAGCAGCCCCTTTCAATCTTCCAACGCCCACGGCAGATAGGGACCGAACTGTCTCACGACGTTCTAAACCCAGCTCGCGTACCACTTTAAATGGCGAACAGCCATACCCTTGGGACCTACTTCAGCCCCAGGATGTGATGAGCCGACATCGAGGTGCCAAACACCGCCGTCGATATGAACTCTTGGGCGGTATCAGCCTGTTATCCCCGGAGTACCTTTTATCCGTTGAGCGATGGCCCTTCCATTCAGAACCACCGGATCACTAAGACCTACTTTCGTACCTGCTCGCGCCGTCACGCTCGCAGTCAAGCTAGCTTATGCCTTTGCACTAACCTCACGATGTCCGACCGTGATTAGCTAACCTTCGTGCTCCTCCGTTACGCTTTGGGAGGAGACCGCCCCAGTCAAACTACCCACCAGACACTGTCCGCAGCCCGGATTACGGGCCCACGTTAGAACATCAAACATTCAAGGGTGGTATTTCAAGGATGGCTCCATGCAGACTGGCGTCCACACTTCACAGCCTCCCACCTATCCTACACATCAAGGCTCCATGTTCAGTGTCAAGCTATAGTAAAGGTTCACGGGGTCTTTCCGTCTTGCCGCGGGTACACTGCATCTTCACAGCGAGTTCAATTTCACTGAGTCTCGGGTGGAGACAGCCTGGCCATCATTACGCCATTCGTGCAGGTCGGAACTTACCCGACAAGGAATTTCGCTACCTTAGGACCGTTATAGTTACGGCCGCCGTTTACTGGGGCTTCGATCAAGAGCTTCTCCCGGAGGATAACCCCATCAATTAACCTTCCAGCACCGGGCAGGCGTCACACCGTATACGTCCACTTTCGTGTTTGCACAGTGCTGTGTTTTTATTAAACAGTTGCAGCCAGCTGGTATCTGCGACTGGCCTCAGCTCCATGGGTAAACCACTTCACCTAACGCCAGCGTGCCTTCTCCCGAAGTTACGGCACCATTTTGCCTAGTTCCTTCACCCGAGTTCTCTCAAGCGCCTGGGTATTCTCTACCTGACCACCTGTGTCGGTTTGGGGTACGATTGTGTGTGACCTGATGCTTAGAGGCTTTTCCTGGAAGCAGGGCATCAACCACTTCAGCACCGTAGTGCCTCGTCATCGCGCCTCAGTGTTAACAAATGACCGGATTTGCCTGGTCATTCCACCTACACGCTTAAACCGGGACATACCGTCGCCCGGCCGGCCTAGCCTTCTCCGTCCCCCCTTCGCAGTCACACCCAGTACAGGAATATTAACCTGTTGCCCATCGACTACGCTTTTCAGCCTCGCCTTAGGGGTCGACTCACCCTGCCCCGATTAACGTTGGACAGGAACCCTTGGTCTTCCGGCGAGCGGGTTTTTCACCCGCTTTATCGTTACTTATGTCAGCATTCGCACTTCTGATACCTCCAGCAGGCCTCACAGCCCACCTTCAACGGCTTACAGAACGCTCCCCTACCCAACAACATCGAAATGTTGCTGCCGCAGCTTCGGTGCATGGTTTAGCCCCGTTACATCTTCCGCGCAGGCCGACTCGACCAGTGAGCTATTACGCTTTCTTTAAATGATGGCTGCTTCTAAGCCAACATCCTGGCTGTCTGAGCCTTCCCACTTCGTTTCCCACTTAACCATGACTTGGGGACCTTAGCTGGCGGTCTGGGTTGTTTCCCTCTTCACGACGGACGTTAGCACCCGCCGTGTGTCTCCCGTGATAACATTCTTCGGTATTCGCAGTTTGCATCGGGTTGGTAAGTCGGGATGACCCCCTAGCCGAAACAGTGCTCTACCCCCGAAGATGACTTCACGAGGCGCTACCTAAATAGCTTTCGGGGAGAACCAGCTATCTCCCGGTTTGATTGGCCTTTCACCCCCAGCCACAAGTCATCCGCTAATTTTTCAACATTAGTCGGTTCGGTCCTCCAGTTAGTGTTACCCAACCTTCAACCTGCCCATGGCTAGATCACCGGGTTTCGGGTCTATACCCTGCAACTTAACGCCCAGTTAAGACTCGGTTTCCCTGCGGCTCCCCTATACGGTTAACCTTGCTACAGAATATAAGTCGCTGACCCATTATACAAAAGGTACGCAGTCACCCCACCACTAAGCCCCCTCTGCTTGATGTTGGCGGTTGGGCGTCGCTGGCGCGTCGCCGACCGTCATCAGGCAAAAGATGACGCTGTGGACTTCACCACTGGCTTAGTGGTGGGGCTCCCACTGCTTGTACGTACACGGTTTCAGGTTCTGTTTCACTCCCCTCGCCGGGGTTCTTTTCGCCTTTCCCTCACGGTACTGGTTCACTATCGGTCAGTCAGGAGTATTTAGCCTTGGAGGATGGTCCCCCCATGTTCAGACAGGATACCACGTGTCCCGCCCTACTCTTCGAGCTCACAATACCTGCGTCTTCGGATACGGGGCTATCACCCTTTACTGCCGGCCTTTCCAGGCCGTTCTCCTGACGCAGATGCTGATGTTGGCTCTGGGCTCCTCCCCGTTCGCTCGCCGCTACTGGGGGAATCTCGGTTGATTTCTTTTCCTCGGGGTACTGAGATGTTTCAGTTCCCCCGGTTCGCCTC
>NZ_NJCX01000007.1:0-61434 GCF_002632875.1 Xenorhabdus kozodoii | reverse complement strand
TCGCTTTCTTCCGGCTGTCCGCCGCGGCCTGTTTCAGCTCGTCGTCGGTCAGTGGTGGCGCATTATAGGGAGTTTTTCGGCGCTGACAATAGTTTTTTTTCAATTTTTTCCTGTTCGTGGTTTTTTTCAACAAAAATAGCAATTATGTGTTTTTTTTTACCCTAAAATTGATGAATTAGGCAACACTTCTTGCAGTAATGTTTCACACGCAATAATTGTCGTTCAATTGCCGACGACAACTCAATTGGCCTTAAAGAAGGTTATTGATTTATTAATAACCAAGAAATGGTTTGAATTTGATATAGTAAGATATTATGTACTCACTCATTACCATTAAAAAAATAAACGGGATATCTAATGGTCAAATCCGCACGTAGTATGTCGGGATTGCCTTGGATTGCGGCGATAGCTTTTTTTATGCAGTCTTTAGATGCCACAATTCTTAACACCGCACTACCGTCGATTGCAAAAAGCCTTAATCACTCTCCATTGGCAATGCAGCCCGCCATTGTCAGCTACACCTTAACTGTCGCGATGCTGATTCCTGTAAGCGGTTGGCTCGCTGATAGATTCGGCACTCGTACGGTATTCATTTATGCTGTTTTTTTCTTTTCTTTAGGATCGTTGGCTTGTGCACTATCACACAATCTCTCTTTCTTAGTTGTATCCAGAGTTATTCAAGGTGTAGGTGGAGCCATGATGATGCCTGTTGCTCGCCTGACTTTGCTAAGAACCTATCCACGTAGTGAACTGTTACCTATTTTGAACTTTGTCACCATGCCAGGGTTACTTGGCCCAATTCTAGGTCCAATGCTTGGTGGATTGTTAGTAACCTATGCGACATGGCATTGGATTTTCATCATCAATATCCCCATTGGATTATTAGGAATCATTTACGCCAGAAGAAACATGCCCAATTTAACTATGCCCAAATGCCCTTTCGATTTTCTGGGATTCATATTGTTTAGCGCGGGCTTGGTAATGATTTCAGTCAGTTTTGATTTATTTGGCGATCACTCATTCTCTGGTTATATTCCCCTCACTTTATTTTCTAGTGGCATCATCATGATAGTGGGGTATATCCTCCATGCGAAAAGGCACACCAATCCCCTCATTAACCTTCAGTTGTTCCAGACACGTACATTTTCTATTGGTATTGCCGGCAATATTGCAACCCGATTAGGTACTGGCTCACTTTCATTTATTATTCCTTTAATGCTACAAGTGGGGTTTGGTTTTTCAGCAGTACTCGCTGGTGTCATGATGGCACCCAATGCTGTTGGTTCAATTTTAGCCAAGTCTTTTGTCACCAAGATACTGACCCGCTTTGGATATCGAAACACACTCATTTGGGTCACGATTATTATTGGTGTCATGATTTCACAATTTTCGCTACAGACACCGGAACTCCCCATCGTATTTTTGATAGTTTCGCTTTTTATACTGGGAATAGTCATGTCCACACAGTTCACCGCAATGAATACCATCACTTTAGGTGATCTGAATGACAGTAATGCAAGTGCCGGTAACAGCCTATTAGCGGTAACTCAGCAGTTATCCATCAGTTTTGGGGTGACTGTCAGTGCAGCCGTGCTACGGTTTTATGAGTCAATGGAATATGGCTCAGCCGTAAGCCATTTCCACTATACTTTGATTACGATAGGAGTAATTACCTTAATATCTTCTACTGTTTTTCTATTCTTAAATAAAAAAGATGGCAACAACTTAATTAAGAAAAAATAAATCGGTTAACGGCTGGCTACAGAACTTCGTTCGATCAATTTAGGTGTCAATATCAGTTGATTTGGTCCACTTTCTGGATTGTCCATTCGATAAAGCAGGCTATCAATCGCTAGCTTACTCAATTCATCTTTTGGTTGATGAATAGTTGTCAACGGAGGGAGCAGATAAGGTGCGATTGCAATATCGTCATATCCGATGATAGAGATATCATCCGGCACAGAAAGCCCTTGCTGATACAAGGCTTGATAAGCACCAATCGCCATAGCATCATTACCCGCGAATAGGGCTTCCGGTGGTTCAGGTAACTGGAGAAGTTGTTTCATTGATGACAATCCACCAGCAAATTCAAAATCACTGTAGATCTCATATCCAGCGGGAATTTCCAGCCTAGCATCTTGCATTGCTTTTCGATATCCAGCCAAACGCTGACGGGCAGGGGTCTTATCCCGTGGGCCAGTAATACAGGCTATTTTGCGAAAACCTCGACTGATCAGGTAATTGGTGGCCATTTCTCCCCCTTGCAGGGAGTTATCTTTGATAATGTCATTGTAGGTATCAAAAGGAGACCAATCCATGATTACCATCGGCACTAATGGATAGCAACGAAGGGCATCACTGGATAGCTTCTGGGTTTCTGAACACATGATTAACAGGCCATCAACGCGCTTTTGCAACAAGGTTTCCATACTACTAAGCATACGGGTAACACTACCCGCAGTATTACACAGAATTAAACTATATCCCCGTTCGTAACAATTGCTTTCGACACTTCTGACAATTTCTGAATAAAAGGAGTTATCACTGGCGGTAACCAACATACCAATGGTTTTGGTTTTCTTGACCTTCAAGCTCCTTGCCAAAGCAGACGGCGCATAATTCAATTCCTCAATCGCTGCATTGATTTTCGCTTTCACATTTTCACTGACATAACGATTGCCATTAATCACATGAGAAACTGTTGATGTTGATACGCCCGCCAAACGGGCAACATCTTTCATGGTAGCCACGGGTTAATCCTGTTCAGAGAGAAATACATCAATTTCATTACGCCACGGAACCGCAGGTTGCGCTCCTTGACGTGTGACTGCAATCGCAGCCGCAGCATGAGCAAAACGGATTGCCGATAACATCTCTTTTCCTTCCAGCAATCCGGTTACCAAGGCGCCATTGAATGTATCCCCAGCAGCAATTGTGTCGATCGCTTTGACTTTAAACCCAGGGACAATTTTTCCTTTCTTACCCTTCTCACTCAACCATACCCCTCGACTACCCAATGTGATGATAACCGTTTCTATGCCCTTATCATGTAAGGCCTGAGCGGCTTTTTCCGCGCTAATATCATCTCTTACGGCAATGCCGGTCAAGTATTCGGCTTCAGTCTCATTCGGCGTGATGATATCCACCAGCGAAAGGAGCTGATCTGAGATTTTCTGTGCGGGTGCGGGATTCAAGATCACTTTGACACGATGTTTCTTGGCGGTTTCAGCAGCAAGTTGTACTGTTTCCAATGGCGTTTCGAGCTGCAATAGCAATGCATCAGCTTCTTTGACAATCTGGTCATGACGAAGGAAATAATCGGGAGTTAGCCTCCCATTCGCCCCGGCATTAATGCCAATCACATTTTCCCCCTGCCGATTGACAAAAATCAGAGCAACGCCTGTTGCTTCCCCTTCGATAACCCCAATTGAGGAGGTATTGATATTATCTTTCGTCAACTGTTGGCAAACACGTATGCCAACATCATCCTGGCCAACGCAAGCAATAAATGTAATGTTAGCACCACAACGACCCGCAGCAACGGCCTGATTTGCACCCTTTCCTCCAAATGCAACCTTATATTGTTTTCCTTTCACTGTTTCCCCTGGCTGAGGAAAAAATTCGAGGTTCAATATGTGATCCGCATTGATGCTACCCATCACCACAAGTTTTGCCATGTTCATTACATTTATTCCTGCTCAGCTACTCCTGCCCAGCAATAATGCAACTACCGGTCTTGATAGCTGCATCACCACACTAATTATTTTTTGATAACTAATTCCAACTCCACTGGAATAGTGGCATCCACTTTTTCACCTTTTAGAACCTTATCGGCGGTTTGTACGCCAATGATGCCAATCTGGTCTGGGCGCTGTGCAATTGTGGCACCTAATTTACCACTTTGTACGGCCTTAATACCCTCATCTGTACCATCAAATCCAACAACCAGCACATCTTCTCTACCCGCCGTTTGCAATGCTCGCAATGCACCAAGCGCCATTTCATCATTTTGAGCGAAAACGGCTTGTACTGACGGATGAGCTGTCAGCAAGTTTTGCATGACATTCATCCCTTTTGTGCGATCAAAATCAGCAGACTGACTCGCCAACATATTGAATTTGTGTTTTTGGGCTGCCTGACCAAAACCTTCACCACGTTCACGTGCACCTGAAGTTCCTGGAATACCTTCTAATTGAATAACCTTGATATTATTACCTAATTTTCTAGCGATAAAATCAGCAGCCATTTTGGCGCCTAAACGGCTGTCAGAAGCAATATGACTGATAACATTACCTTTATTCGCTATACGATCCAGTGTAATCACAGGAATATTCGCTTTATTTGCCATGCTGACTGCATTACCAACGGCATCTGAATCCGTCGGATTAATCAACATCAATTTAGTACCACGAACCGTCAAATCTTGAACATTGGCCAACTCTTTTGCTGGATTATCTTGTGAATCAAGTACAATCAAGTTATATCCCAGCTTATCAGCCTCTTTTTGTGCACTATCTTTCATTGTGACAAAGAAGGGGTTATTCAAGGTTGAAATAACCAATGCAATACTATCTTTCGCCAGTGCATTAACACTTATAGTGGCACTCAATGCCATGGCGGAGAAAATAGTTGCCAGCTTTTTCATTTTCATATTATTTTTTCCTGTAGGGTGGGGAAGGTTATTTACTGCTTTTGTTATCAACCAAGACAGCCAACAAAATAACAACTGCCTTGACTATCATCTGGTAATTGGAAGAAATACCTAATAAGTTCAATCCATTGTTTAAAAAGCCTAAAATCAGTGCACCAATCAGCGTGCCAATAATCCGTCCCTTACCTCCTGCCAGACTGGTTCCTCCCAGTACAACGGCAGCAATAGCATCTAACTCATAACCACTCCCTGCCATTGGTTGAGCAGAAGATAATCGGGCAACTTCGATAATACTGGCCAGTGCAGCCAACAGGCCACATAAGGAATAAACGATTATTTTTATTTTATCAACGTTAATACCTGATAAACGTGTTGCAAGTTCATTTCCACCTAAAGCGTAAATATAACGACCAAGACGCGTATGGTAGAGGATGAACCATGCAACAGCAAAAGTAAGCAACATAATCCACACTGGAGCCGGTATTCCCAATAGACGGCCGATACCGAACCAGCCAAATAGATCCGCATTATCACTGAAACCGGTATTAATTGGACTCCCGTCGGTATAAACCCTGGTCACTCCGCGCAGTAATAACATCATCACCAATGTCGCAATAAAAGCCTGAACCTTGCCTTTTGCAACAATCACACCAGTACAGGCACCAATTGCAGCCCCCAATGCTAACGTCCCAGCAACAGCGACTAAGGCATTAATATCTGCTCCTACCATTGACGCTGCAACAGCACCTGTCAAAGCCAGCAAGGAGCCAACAGATAGATCAATTCCCGATGTCAGGATAACCAACGTCATTCCCACTGCCACAATAGCGTTGACAGAAGTTTGCTGGAGAATGTTGAACAGGTTATTTAATGTGAAAAAATTGGAACTAAGAGAGGAAACAACAGCAATCAAAAATAGGAGCGCAATAAGTGATTTCTGCTCCATCAACCATGTTTTCGTAAACCAACGTCGGGAAGCGGGCGCCGCACTAAAATTCATATCCATTATCCTTACCATTGCACCGTTTTTGTTTGTTGATAGATTATGTTCCTGTGGATTGTGTACCTATAGATTGTGTTGCTTACCAACAGCCGCAGCCATCAACGCTTCCTGAGAAACGCTATTTGCATTGAACTCCCCACTGATACTACCTTCATGCATAACCAGAATACGGTCACTCATTCCCATTATTTCAGGCATTTCAGAAGAAACCAAAATAATGCTTAAGCCCTCTTTTTTAAACTGATTGATAAGCTGGTAGATTTCCTTTTTAGCCCCAACATCTACACCACGGGTTGGTTCATCAAGGATCAAAACCTTTGGACGAGTCATCAATCCACGGGCAATCGCAACTTTCTGCTGATTACCACCGGAAAGCAGGCTTATAGTTTGTTCCATTGAGGGGGTTTTTATATTGAATAACTTAATGAAATCGACAACGGATTTTTGTTCTGCATAGTGATGCAAAAGACAAAAATTTCGGCTGAAATAACGTAATGCGGTTAGGGACATATTCTCTTTGACCGACATTCCCAAAACTAATCCATCACGCTTCCGGTCTTCCGAAATATAGACAATGCCATTAGTTAGCCCATCCTGCGGGCTTCGGATAGTCAGAGGTTTTCCATCCAGCAAGATCTGACCTTCAATTTTTGGTAAAGCTCCGTAAATCACCTTCATCAGTTCAGTACGACCGGCGCCCATTAACCCTGAAATTCCTAGTATTTCTCCGCTAAACAGGGAAAAACTGACATTTTTGATCCCAGAACCAGACAGGTTTTTAATTTCTAACCGCTTTTTACCACGCGGTAGAACCAAGCGAGGATATTGCTCACCAAGCTTGCGCCCTACCATCATTTCGATCAATCGCTCTTCATCCAAAGTATTAATGGATTGTTCACCAATAAATTGCCCATCACGCAATATCGTCACATCATCACAAATTTTAAAAAGCTCTTTCAAGCGATGAGAAATATAAACAATGCCACATCCTTGCGCTTTTAATTCCCGTATGACATGAAATAAGGATTCAGTTTCGGTATCAGTCAAGGAATCTGTAGGTTCATCCATAATGATGACTTTGGATTGAAAACTCAGCACCTTGGCGATTTCGACCATTTGCTGCTCACCAATGGACAATTCAGAAACAAGCCGATGGCTGCTGTAGCGGATATTTAGACGCTTTAGCAAATTATCAGCTTCTTCATACATTTTTTTCCAGTTGATGACGCCCAGTTTATTGACGAATTCACGCCCCAAAAAAATGTTTTCAGCAATCGTTAATTGAGAGATAAGGTTTAGCTCTTGATGAATAATGCCAATACCAGATCCCTGAGAGGATTTGGGACCAGAGAAAGCCACATCCTGTCCAAGATAGCGGATCGTGCCAGCATCTTTTGTATAAATGCCGGTCAAGACTTTCATCATCGTAGATTTGCCGGCACCATTTTCGCCGACCAATGCCATCACTTTTCCGGAATAAACGCGTAGTGCGGCTCCTGACAATGCTTTTACTCCAGGAAAAGCTTTATCGATCCCCTTTAATTCCAGTAATGGCTCCATAGTAACCTCAGAAAATTTCAGCGGCCAAAATGGCCACTTCAACTTGTACTTCCTAAACAATAACATCAAAAACAGATAACAGATTGGTGTTCCCTGGGTTAGCGCTAAATCAATTCTCTGGATGGAAGACGGGATAAGCAACCCCGTATCACTGATCATGATGTGATCAGTGTGCCCCAAACAAGAAATAACGGCTAAATAATAAAACGCCTTTTTTCATTTTTATTAGGCCTTTTAGCGAAACGTTTCGCTAGCGAGTTATCATATAAAGTTCACTATCAAAGACAACATGATTGCTATAAAAATGTGATCATCATAGAAACGTTTAAGAAGATGACAAGTAAAGGAAAAAACTAACTTATTGAATAGGTTATGCTGAATCGATTTTTTAAACCAAGCCTCTGAAGCGCAATAAATTGTCATCAAAATCTTTGCATAGAGTGAATTTTACCTATAAATAAAGGAAGGTAACTATCAAAGGTGTGGTGTAAATAATATGCAATTGGTCGAGAAAATAACTCTGCTAGGGCAATATCTGGAAAGCGGTCTCTATGAAAGAAGACAGACCATTCGCCTGTGCCTGCTAGCCGCCTTATGTGGGGAGAATGTTTTTCTTCTTGGGCCACCAGGCATAGCCAAGAGTCTTATTGCGCGTCGGCTCAAGTTTGCCTTTCAGAACGCCCGCGCTTTTGAATATCTGATGACCCGCTTTTCCACACCTGAAGAGATCTTCGGCCCGCTTTCCATTCAAGCTCTTAAAGATGAAGGGCGTTACCAACGCCTCACCGAAGGTTATTTACCTGAAGCTGAAATTGTTTTCTTGGATGAAATTTGGAAAGCAGGCTCCGCCATTTTGAATACGTTACTCACCGCAATCAATGAAAAGAAGTTCAGAAATGGCAACCAAGAAGAAGCGTTACCAATGCGTTTACTGGTTACGGCCTCCAATGAACTCCCTGACAATGATAGTGGTCTGGAAGCGCTCTACGACCGCATGTTAATCCGAATCTGGCTAGACAAGATCCAGGAAAAGAAAAATTTTCGAGCCTTGCTGACTGACCGCAACAATGAAAATGGCAATCCTGTGCCTGCTCATATTCAAATTACCGATGACGAGTTTCATCAATGGCAAGACAAAATCAATCAGGTATCCCTGTCAGATCATATCTTCGAGCTGATTTATCAACTACGCCAACAGATAAATGCGACTGGGAATACGGCCGATATTTCAGATCGCCGCTGGAAAAAATCTATCCGTTTACTGCAAGCAAGCGCTTTTTTCAGTGGCAGAAATGAAATATCTCCGCTGGATCTCGTGCTATTACAAGATTGCCTATGGAACGACTTGAACACCTTAAAACTTTTGTCCCAATTCTTGCATGTCTTACTGACAGAGCAGGCTTATCTACAACACGCCCTTGGGCAGAAAATGGAGAAGCTATACCAGCAATGGGTACAATCCAACCAGAATGAAAGTGACCATCATCCCCTACAATTAGTCACCAAAACTTCTCTGTTTAGCCGTAAGGCGCTCTATTCACTGCCCGAAGATCTCCCCGATGAAAATCTGACTCTGTTTTTACATCCTTCATTGCACCTGCATGATATGGAGGTTAATTTCATCGAAATAGATAAAAAATTACTGGAAAACACCCTAAAAAATAACTCTGCGGAATTGTCCGCTCGCTTAAATGGTATCGGTTTCCCGCAAGCCATTGCGACAGAAGTCAACGAAAAGCACCAGCTTGAAGTGTTAGATATCAGCCGTAACAATGCCGTTCTTTGCCTGTCTGGTAGCTCAAAGAACCCCAATACTGAATGGCATGAGAAATTGGCATCTATCAACGATGAAATTCAGCAACAACACAATCTGTTTAGTCATCATCAACCCTGTTTATTTATCGAAGAACATTGGCTTGCCAACATTGAACAGAGTTTTTTGCCATTAACTGAAAAACAGAAGCAGTTGAGATCAAAAATGGAATAGCGATATGTTGACTCTAGCGACACTCGATCTTTTACTTTCCATCAATGAAAGCGAACTGATCGAAGAGATCATTTTGGCACTGTTAGGGACTCCCCAGTTAGTTATTTTCTTCGGAAAGTTCCCAAGGCTTAAGAACGCATTGCTAAAAGATCTCCCTTCATGGAAGCAGACATTACGGCAAAGAATAAAAGAGACGCGGATCCCTGCCCCATTAGCCGAAGAGTTTCAGTTATACCAACACATGCAATCCATTAATACGACAGATTTCTATCAACAGTTACCTGATATTGTAGAGAAACTTCAACAGATCAAATCCCCTTTTGCCAAAGAAGCTGACATGCTGTCCAAGGCGTTATCTGAGCACACCCATTCAGAACAGATGTTGTTTATCCAACGCTGGCGCCTTAGCCTGATCCTGCGAGCAACAACATTTAACAAGGCGTTATTAGATCAAGAAAAAGAACAACTTCTCGCAGAGATCCAAACGCGATTGCCCCTAAGTGGCACCCTTGATCCCATATTTGATCACAACGATCACGCTGCAGGTCGATTGTGGGATATGACTCAAGGTCAACTTCACCTGACCACCCAAAATATACAATGCTTTACTCTCTATGCTGACTTTCTCAGACAACAACCTGAGTTGGAAAAGCTGGCACAATTACTTGGCCGCAGCCAAGCCGCTAAATCAATTCCTCAAGAAAGCCCTGTCTTAGAACCCATTACCCGACTTGAAAGAGTACCGGATATCATACCTGAGCAAATGAGTGGAATTAGACAAAGTGACGATATCTTAAGGTTATTGCCCACAGAGATGGTTATGCTGGGTATTGAAGAGTTGGAATACGAATTTTACCGGCGGCTGGTGGAGAAAAAATTACTCTCCTATCGTCTGCAAGGGGATGACTGGCAACCAAAAACGACGCTCAAACCTATTACACATCACCACAATGAAAAACAGCCTCGTGGCCCCTTTATTGTTTGTGTCGATACTTCAGGCTCAATGGGAGGATTTAATGAGCTGTGTGCAAAAGCATTTTGCCTAGCTTTGATGCGCATTGCACTAGCGGATAATCGTCATTGCCATATTATGTTGTTCTCGACACAGCTTATCCATTATGACCTAACATCACCGGATGGGCTGACTCAAGCCATGCATTTTCTGGGACAAACATTTAAGGGAGGAACCGATCTGGCCTCTTGTTTAAATGCAACGGTTGAAAAAATGACCGAAAATATCTGGGAAGATGCTGATGCTGTTGTTATTTCAGATTTCATTGCCCAGCGCTTGCCAGGCTCCCTAATCCATCAGATAAAAAATCTGCAACAGCATCAACAACACCGCTTCCATGCGGTCTCCCTTTCCCATTATGGAAAGCCCGGTATTATGCAGATATTTGATCATATCTGGCGCTTTGATACCGGGATTACAAGCCGATTACGAAGAAGGTGGCGAAATTAAAACTTACAACACACCTTCAACGGATTCAATAATTTCAGGTGACCAGACACCGCACTGAACTTGACCGATATGTGCCATTTGCAGCAGCAACATCACCAAACGGGATTGCCCAATACCACCACCGATAGATTGTGGCATATCGCCTTTGATTAACGCTTGGTGCCAATCGTATTGCAAGCGATCTTCATCCCCCGTCAATGCAAGCTGACGTTTCAGCGTTTCTGCATCAACACGGATACCCATTGAAGAAATTTCAAAAGCATCCTGCAAAACAGGGTTCCAGACAATAATGTCACCGTTCAGGCCAAAGAAACCATCACTGTTCGGTGTCGTCCAGTCGTCATAATCCGGGGCGCGTACATCATGTGCCTGTTCATCAGACAATTTACCACCAATGCCCATCAGGAAAATTGCGCCAAATTCTTTGGCCGCTTCACGCTCACGACCTTTAGCATCCAGATCAGGGTAACGTTTCAGAAGCTCTTCGCTGTGAAGAAAGTGAATTTGATCTGGCAGGAACGGTGCCAGACCAAATTCCTTACTTACTGCTTGTTGTGTTTCTTTTATTGCTTCGTAGATTTTACCTACTGTCTGTTTTAAATAATCGAGTGAACGTTGACCTTCACCCATCACTTTCTCCCAATCCCACTGATCAACAAAGACAGAGTGGATAGGGGTCAAGCGATCTTCATCAGGACGCAGAGCCTTCATGTGGGTATATAACCCCTGTTCAGCCTGAAAACCAAAGCGACCTAATGTCTTACGTTTCCATTTCGCCAGAGAATGAACGACTTCAAAGGTGTCGTCCGGCAAAGTTTTCACCTTCACCTGAACGGCTTTTTCATGACCAGATAAGTTGTCCTGAGTACCATCACCAAGACGACTCAAGATAGGCCCTTGAACTTCAATTAAGCCAAGTTTTTTCTCTAACAGACGGGAAAAGTATGATTTTACAAAACTAATCTGCTGTTGCTTTTCAATAAAGGATGTTTTCATGATGCTGTTCTCAAAATTTTTAGTGGCCCTGTGTCCTGTTGATATAGATTAAGCAACAAAATGAGGTACAAATTCAATATCTGATAATAAAAATATTGTATAAGATTTATAAACGATAATTTTTACACTATAAAAATGAATATTATTCAAAAACAGGGGTTGAAAATGGCAGAAATTTATCAGATCGACAATTTAGACCGTGACATACTTCACGCTTTAATGGAAAACGCGCGTACACCTTACGCAGAATTAGCCAAAAAATTCGCAGTAAGCCCAGGAACAATCCATGTTCGCGTAGAAAAAATGAAACAATCCGGGATCATCACAGGAACCCGGGTTGATATCAGCGCCAAACAACTGGGGTTCGATGTGTGCTGTTTTATCGGCATCATATTGAAAAGCGCCAAAGACTATCCGGCAGCATTAAAGAAACTCGATATGCTTGATGAAGTTGTTGAAGTTTATTACACCACAGGGCACTACAGCATTTTCATTAAAGTCATGTGCCGATCCATTGAAGCCCTTCAGGACGTACTTATCAACAAGATCCAGACGATTGACGAAATCCAGTCAACAGAAACGTTGATCTCCCTACAAAACCCGATAATGAGAACAATAAAACCTTAAAGCGAAAAACCCGTTAACCACATTATCCACAAGTAGATCCCAATAGATTCACAGCGTACAATAGTTGTTCTTTAACTTAGCAAGGATCATGATGGGTACAATAACCTTAATCAGCGGCAGCACAATGGGTAGCGCCGAATATGTCGCAGAACATATGGCTGAGATCTTAGAAAATGGTGGCTTTTCGACAGAGATACTGCATGGCCCTTCATTGGAAGATCTTCCACGTGAAGGGTTATGGCTTGCGGTTACCTCAACGCACGGGGCTGGGGACTTACCGGATAACCTCCAACCTTTGGCAGATGAGATCGCACAACAACAACCGGATCTCTGTCATATCACATTTGGCGCAGTGGGTATCGGTAGTTCTGAATATGACACATTCTGTGGTGCGATAAGATCACTGGAACGTTTATTAGAGGATCACGGAGCAAAACGGATCGGCGATCGATTGGAAATCGACATCCTGCAACACGAAATTCCAGAAGATCCAGCCGAAGAATGGGTTAAAGAGTGGGCAAAGTTACTCTGATCTGATTAAAAATATAACGATCAACTGTGGATAACTTATCTGAAAAGCAGGGGTTAACCCGTAGTTATCCATTTAATAAGTCAGTTTCAATTGAACGGCTGTGTATAAGTAGGCATTTAGATCCCAGCTTATACTGTGTTGGATCACGGATCATTCACAGCAAATGATCCTTTACAGCGTCATGATCTTTATATGGAAAATTCACTTATCCACAGAAGATCGCGATCCTAATAAAAGATCCAATAAAGAGATCTTTAAATAAAAAGATCTTATTTTAAATAATGATGATCTCTCGCCTCTTGGTCTGAGGTCAAAACTTGAGTAGAATTCTCTCCCCAATGCTACGAAGCATTCTCACTATTGAAGGTTCGCACATGTTTTATCCAGAGCACTTTGACGTCATCATTATCGGTGGGGGTCATGCCGGTACTGAAGCGGCGATGGCCTCCGCACGTATGGGGCGTCAAACCTTACTACTGACTCACAATATTGATACTTTGGGCCAGATGTCATGTAATCCAGCCATTGGTGGGATCGGTAAAGGGCATCTGGTAAAAGAGATCGATGCACTTGGCGGCTTAATGGCAAAAGCGGCGGATCAGGCTGGTATTCAGTTCAGAACACTCAATGCCAGCAAAGGTCCGGCTGTTCGGGCAACGCGAGCACAAGCGGATCGAGTACTTTACCGACAAGCTGTAAGAACAGCACTGGAAAATCAACCTAACTTAATGATCTTCCAACAGCCAGTTGAAGATCTCATTGTTGAAAATGACACGGTTACCGGTGTTGTTACCCGTATGGGATTGAAATTCAAAGCTAAATCTGTCGTTCTGACGGTAGGAACCTTCCTTGATGGGAAAATTCATATCGGATTGGAAAACTACAGTGGAGGACGAGCAGGGGATCCTCCGGCGATCTCATTATCTCACCGCTTACGTGAACTGCCTTTGCGCGTCGCTCGTCTGAAAACAGGTACACCACCTCGCATTGATGCACGGACTATTGATTTTAGCCAGCTTGAACAACAACTTGGCGATAATCCGACACCTGTATTTTCATTCATGGGCAATATTGATCAACACCCACGACAGATCCCGTGTTATATTACGCATACCAATGAAAAAACCCATGAAGTGATCCGTAATAATTTGGATCGCAGCCCAATGTACGCAGGGATCATCGAAGGGATCGGCCCTCGTTACTGCCCTTCCATTGAAGACAAAGTCATGCGTTTTGCGGATCGTAACGCTCACCAGATCTTCTTAGAGCCAGAGGGATTAACCAGTAACGAAATCTATCCAAATGGTATTTCGACCAGTCTGCCATTTGATGTTCAAATGCAAATCGTTCACTCCATGAAAGGCATGGAGAATGCCCGTATCATTCGTCCTGGTTATGCGATCGAATATGACTTCTTCGATCCACGTGATTTAAAACAAACACTGGAAAGTAAATTTATTCATGGTCTGTTCTTTGCAGGTCAGATCAATGGCACCACAGGATACGAAGAAGCGGCCGCACAAGGGCTACTGGCTGGCCTCAACGCTGCACGCTATGCCAATGGCGAAGAAGGTTGGTTCCCACGCCGTGATCAGGCTTATATTGGCGTATTGGTCGATGATCTGTGCACACTCGGCACTAAAGAACCTTACCGCATGTTCACATCCCGTGCTGAATACCGTTTAATGTTGCGTGAAGACAATGCCGATCTTCGTCTGACTGAACAAGGGCGCAAACTTGGCTTGGTTGATGATCTTCGTTGGGAACATTATTGCCGCAAATTCGAAATGATCGAGCAGGAACGCCAGCGCTTACGCAATATCTGGGTACATCCTCACTCTGATAATTTAGACGATATCAACCGGATGTTGAAATCACCGTTGTCAAAAGAAGCCAATGGTGAAGATTTACTGCGCCGCCCTGAGCTAAATTATGGATTGTTGACATCATTGCCCCGTTTTGCCCCTGGACTGACAGAGCCGCAAGCTGCGGATCAAGTGGAAATTCAGGTGAAATACGAAGGCTACATTGCTCGTCAGCAAGAAGAAATCGAAAAACAGTTACGTAATGAGAATACTGCATTGCCGGTTGATTTGGATTATCAACAAGTGAGCGGACTTTCCAATGAAGTTATTGCAAAACTGAATGACCATAAACCAAGTTCAATTGGTCAGGCTTCACGTATTTCAGGCATCACTCCGGCAGCAATTTCTATTTTGCTGGTATGGCTGAAAAAACAAGGTCTATTACGTCGTAGCGCTTAAGGGGACAGATTTTGCTTAACAAATTGGAATCACTACTGGCGAAAGCTGACATTGCGTTATCGCTGGAACAAAAACAGCAGCTCGTTGCCTATGTTGACATGCTGCATAAGTGGAACAAGGCTTACAACCTGACATCGATCCGTGAGCCGGAACAGATGCTGGTTCGGCATATTATGGATAGCATTGTCGTTAATCCATTTTTGCATGGAACACGATTTATTGATGTGGGAACAGGGCCTGGCTTGCCAGGCATCCCATTGGCAATTGTGCGCCCTGATTCCCATTTCACGTTATTGGATAGTTTGGGAAAACGGGTTCGCTTTTTGCGTCAGGTTCAACATGAATTAGGTTTGAACAATATTGAGCCTGTACAGAGCCGGGTTGAAGAATTTATTCCTGAACCCCTTTTTGATGGGGTGATTAGCCGCGCATTTGCTTCGTTGCAAGATATGTTGTCATGGTGCAGTCATCTCCCCAAGCCCCTGGAAGGGCGTTTTTATGCCTTGAAAGGGGTATTGTCGAAAGACGAATTGGCTCAATTGCCAACGGGAATTGTGCTTGATACGGTCATTCCTCTCCAGGTTGCGAAGTTAGATGAACAGCGTCATTTGGTGATACTTAAGTCAAACTAACTTTGTTATTTATCAATAAAAATCTAAATAATTAGTGACGTCAACTACACTTAAGATGTAACAGGCGTGACTAATTATTCCCTTCCATGGATTCAACTTTATTTACTGATGATTCACAGAAAACCAACGTTGTTTTTATATTGGTAGAATTTCTCTTTTTCAAAGATAGCTATCGATTTTCTTTATAAATAAACTTTAGAGAAAGTGGGTAAAATAATCATTTAAACTTTTTTAATGATATAGCAGATAAAACTTTACAGGTGTAATATTAATTAGTTGATTTTATGTGAAAAAAATAAAAGATTTTCATCACACTTTTAATGATAAGTATCGTTAATGATTTTCAACTAATGTGATGTATGTCACGTTTAATTTTGAAGTTATACCATGAGTCATTGCAGAATATTAAATGGTATTTGTGAGCGATCTAGCATCAAAGTTAGAAATTTAAATAATTATTCACTTTTTCGCTACTTATGGATTGAATTCATTTTAGCTGCCCGTATAATTTGCACGTTTTTGTCACTTGACACTCTTAAGCAAAGCCAGTTTTATACAACACTCAGCAAAACCTGATATGTGATGGTGTACCACGGGGAGAAAACAAAAGTCATGTCTGTATCCCTTTACAACGGTAGAATGGCACTGAAGCTGTTATTTTTGCAGTTAATGACTTTTGTTATTCTCAGTGTAGCTTTTTGTACCAAAAGCATAGAGTGGGGGGCTTCTGCTTTTGCCGGTGGGCTGGCATGTTGGCTACCAAATGTCGTTTTTATGCTGCTTAGCCGCTTTCAAAAGGCAAAAGAAGAAGGTGTCCCAGTACGGATTGCATGGTTTTTCGCAATTAGCGAAGGGGTTAAGGTTATCATCACGATAACCGTGCTGATAGTCGCTTTAGGCGTGTTCAAGGCGGCATTTGCACCACTTGGTGTGGCCTATTTAGCGGTGCTGATTGTGCAGATCATCGCACCTGCCGTAATGAACGGTTAGCGTTTTTAACAACAAAAGGGTAAAAAGCATCATGTCTGCATCAGGAGAAGTTTCAACTTCGGAGTACATAAGTCATCACCTGAAGCATCTTCAGTTGGACTTGCGTACCTTTGAGTTGGTCAATCCCCACGCTAGTGGTTATGAAGCGACGTTCTGGACATTGAATATCGACTCGCTTTTTTTCTCCATCGTATTAGGGATGTTGTTTCTATTTGTATTCAGAAGAGTCGCGGTTCGCGCCACTGATGGCGTGCCGGGGAAATTTCAGACTGCGGTAGAAATGATAATCGGTTTCGTTGATAATACCGTTCGTGATATGTATCACGGTAAGAGCAAAGTGATAGCTCCTCTGGCTTTGACTGTGTTCGTTTGGGTGTTACTCATGAATGCATTGGACTTGCTGCCAATCGATCTTATTCCTTTAATCGGAGAACACTTCTTCGGCTTGCCTGCTCTGCGTATAGTTCCAACCGCAGACGTCAGTGTCACTTTGTCGATGGCCCTCGGTGTCTTTGTCCTCATTCTGTTCTATAGCATTAAGATAAAAGGAATTCGTGGTTTTGCGAAGGAGCTGACATTGCAGCCTTTCAATCATCCACTGTTTATTCCAATTAACTTAATCTTGGAAGGGGTCAGCTTGCTGTCTAAACCTATATCACTCGGTCTGCGACTGTTTGGTAATATGTACGCCGGCGAATTGATCTTTATTCTTATTGCGGCTCTTCTACCGTGGGGAGCACAGTGGTTACTCAGCCTGCCTTGGGCGATTTTCCACATACTAATTATTACGTTACAAGCCTTTATTTTCATGGTTCTGACGATTGTTTATCTGTCGATGGCATCTGAAGAGCATTAATTTTTATCAATCAATAATTGTGTTTTAACTTGAAACAAACTGGAGACTGTCATGGATATAAACATGGATCTGCTGTACATAGCTGCCGCTATTCTGATGGGTTTGGCGGCTATTGGTGCTGCGATCGGTATCGGCATCCTAGGGGGGAAATTCCTGGAAGGCGCTGCTCGCCAACCTGATCTGATCCCTCTGCTACGTACGCAGTTCTTTATCGTCATGGGCCTGGTTGATGCTATCCCGATGATTGCTGTGGGCCTGGGCTTGTTTATGATGTTCGCTGTTGGCGGTTAATAAAATAGCAGAACTTAAAATTACGCCAATTTATTAATTGAAATAGAGGTATTGTGTCGTGAATATTAACGCAACAATCCTCGGCCAAGCTTTCGCGTTTGTCCTGTTTGTTTTGTTCTGCATGAAGTTTGTATGGCCACCAATCATGGCGGCCATTGAAAAACGTCAGAAAGAGATTGCTGACGGTTTGTCTTCAGCAGAACGTGCCAAAAAGAACTTGGACTTAGCGCAAGCCAATGCGACCGACCAACTGAAAAAAGCGAAAGCTGATGCGCAAGTTATCATTGAGCAGGCTAATAAACAAAAAGCCCAAATTATTGATGATGCTAAAGCAGAAGCAGAGCTGGAACGTAACAGAATTGTAGAGCAAGCTCATGCTGAAATTGAAGCTGAACGTAAGCGCGCTCGTGAAGAGTTACGTAAACAAGTTGCGATGCTGGCTATCGCAGGTGCCGAGAAAATCATCGAACGTTCCGTGGATGAAGCTGCTAACAGCGACATCGTTGATAAACTGGTCGCTGAACTGTAAGGAGGGAGGGGCATGTCTGAATTTGCTACGGTAGCTCGCCCCTACGCCAAAGCAGCTTTTGACTTTGCTGTAGAGCACCAATCTCTCGAACACTGGCAGAACATGCTGGCGTTCATTGCTGAAGTCACTCGCAATGAGCAGGTTGGTGAGCTGCTTTCCGGTTCATTAGCACCGGAAACGTTAGCCAAAACCTTTATCACCCTTTGTGGTGAGCAGGTTGATGAGCATGCTCAGAACTTTATTCGTGTAATGGCAGAAAATGGTCGCTTGCTGGTACTGCCAGAAGTCTTCCGACAATTTATCCAATTACGTGCGTCACTTGAATCGACTATCGAAGTTGAAGTGATTTCTGCAACCGAACTGAATGAGCAGCAGCAGGCTAAAATTTCTGCGGCGATGGAAAAACGTCTGTCACGCAAAGTGAAGCTGAATTGCAAAATTGACAAGTCTGTTATTGCCGGTGTGGTTATCCGTGCAGGTGACATGGTGATCGATGGCAGTATTCGTGGCCGTCTGGATCGTTTAACAGACGTCTTGCAGTCTTAAGGGGACTGGAGCATATGCAACTGAATTCCACCGAAATCAGCGAACTGATCAAACAGCGTATTGCTCAGTTCAATGTCGTGAGCGAAGCTCACAATGAAGGTACGATTGTTTCCGTTAACGACGGTATCATTCGTATCCACGGTTTAGCCGATGTCATGCAGGGTGAAATGCTTTCTCTGCCTGGCAACCGTTACGCAATTGCACTGAACCTGGAGCGCGACTCTGTAGGTGCGGTTGTGATGGGCCCGTATGCTGACTTGGCCGAAGGCATGAAAGTCAAGTGTACTGGTCGTATTTTGGAAGTACCTGTTGGTCGTGGTTTACTGGGTCGTGTTGTTAACACACTGGGTGAACCTATTGACGGCAAAGGTGCTGTTGAGAACGATGGCTTCTCACCGATAGAAGTTATCGCGCCAGGGGTTATCGAGCGTCAATCCGTTGACCAGCCGGTGCAGACAGGTTACAAATCCGTTGATGCCATGATCCCAATCGGCCGCGGCCAGCGTGAGTTGATCATCGGCGACCGTCAGACCGGTAAAACCGCTCTGGCTATCGATGCGATCATCAATCAGCGTGATTCTGGTATCAAATGTGTTTATGTTGCGATTGGCCAGAAAGCCTCTACCATTGCTAACGTTGTTCGTAAACTGGAAGAACATGGCGCACTGGAAAACACCATCATTGTTGTTGCATCCGCGTCTGAATCTGCGGCTCTGCAATATCTGGCACCCTACTCTGGTTGTGCGATGGGTGAATATTTCCGTGATCGTGGTGAAGATGCACTGATTGTTTACGATGATTTGTCTAAACAGGCTGTAGCATACCGTCAGGTTTCCCTGTTGCTGCGTCGTCCACCTGGACGTGAAGCGTACCCTGGTGACGTTTTCTATCTGCACTCCCGTTTGCTGGAGCGTGCAGCGCGTGTTAACGCTGAATACGTTGAAAAATTCACCCATGGTGAAGTGAAGGGGAAAACCGGTTCTCTGACTGCACTGCCAATCATCGAAACTCAGGCGGGTGACGTTTCTGCGTTCGTACCAACAAACGTTATCTCCATCACTGATGGTCAGATCTTTCTTGAATCTTCTCTGTTCAACTCAGGTATCCGTCCAGCGGTTAACCCAGGGATTTCCGTATCCCGTGTAGGTGGTGCAGCCCAGACGAAGATCATCAAAAAACTGTCTGGTGGTATTCGTACCGCTCTGGCTCAGTACCGTGAACTGGCGGCATTCTCCCAGTTTGCTTCTGATCTGGATGATGCAACGCGTAAGCAGTTGGAGCATGGTCAGAAAGTGACTGAGTTGTTGAAACAGAAACAATATCAGCCGATGTCCGTTGCACAGCAGGCCCTGTCTCTGTTTGCTGCTGAACGTGGTTATCTGGGCGATATCGAAATCGCAAAAGTGGTCAGTTTCGAAGCTGCACTGTTGGCGTATGCTAACCGTGAACATGCTGATATTCTGAAAGAGATTGACCAGTCTGGTGATTACAATGGAGAGATCGAAGCGAAGCTGAAAGCTCTGTTGGAATCCTTCAAGGCGACTCAGTCCTGGTAACACTATTCGGCCCAGTTTAATGCTATTTAATGAAAAAACTTGGGCCGTCTGGTTGAATTCGGAGAAGCAGAAATGGCCGGCGCAAAAGAGATACGTACCAAAATCGCCAGTGTGCAAAACACGCAAAAAATCACTAAAGCGATGGAGATGGTCGCCGCGTCCAAAATGCGTAAAACGCAGGATCGCATGGCAGCCAGCCGTCCTTATGCAGAAACCATTCGCAATGTGATTGGACACCTTGCGTTAGGTAATCTGGAATACAAACATCCATACCTTCAAGAGCGCGAAGTGAAGCGTGTTGGGTACGTGGTTGTTTCGACTGACCGTGGTTTATGTGGCGGTTTGAACATTAACTTGTTCAAAAAATTGCTGATAGAAATGAAAGACTGGTCCGAAAAAAACGTCCAGGTTGATTTGGCGCTTATTGGGTCAAAAGGGGTTTCTTTCTTTTCTTCTGTTGGCGGCAACATTGTTGCTCAGGTAACAGGGATGGGAGATAACCCATCATTATCCGAACTGATCGGGCCAGTCCACGTCATGATGCAAGCATATGACGAAGGGCGTCTGGATAAACTGTATATAGTGACAAACAAGTTCCTTAATACAATGTCTCAGGTTCCGACGATCACTCAGTTATTGCCTCTGCCAGCCGGAGATGATGAGACACTGAAGAAGAAGTCTTGGGACTATCTGTATGAACCTGATCCTAAGGCGCTGTTGGATACCCTGCTGCGCCGCTATATAGAATCGCAAGTTTATCAGGGCGTCGTTGAAAACCTGGCTAGTGAACAGGCCGCGCGAATGGTAGCGATGAAAGCCGCGACCGATAACGGTGGCAACCTGATCAAAGAGTTGCAGTTGGTTTACAACAAAGCTCGTCAGGCCAGCATCACTCAGGAACTCACCGAAATCGTTTCGGGTGCTTCTGCGGTTTAACAGCTAGGTTTACGAATTACGTAGAGGATTCAAGATGGCTACTGGAAAGATTATCCAGGTAATCGGCGCCGTGGTGGACGTCGAATTCCCTCAGGACAACGTACCAAAAGTATACGATGCCCTTGAGGTTAAAAACGGTGAAGAAAAACTGGTGCTGGAAGTTCAGCAACAGCTAGGTGGTGGTATCGTTCGTTGTATCGCAATGGGTTCCTCCGATGGCCTGCGCCGTAATTTAGACGTGACTGATTTAGGGCACCCAATCGAAGTCCCTGTGGGCAAAGCGACACTGGGCCGTATCATGAACGTATTGGGCGATCCCATTGACATGAAAGGTGAGATCGGCGAAGAAGAGCGCTGGTCAATTCACCGTACAGCACCAACCTATGAGGAGTTATCCAACTCTCAAGACCTGTTGGAAACCGGTATCAAAGTGATGGACTTGATTTGCCCATTCGCCAAAGGGGGTAAAGTCGGTCTGTTTGGTGGTGCGGGTGTCGGTAAGACTGTTAACATGATGGAGCTGATCCGTAACATCGCGATCGAGCACTCAGGTTACTCGGTATTTGCCGGTGTGGGTGAGCGTACTCGTGAAGGTAACGACTTCTATCATGAAATGACGGATTCAAACGTACTGGATAAAGTATCTCTGGTATATGGTCAGATGAATGAGCCACCAGGAAACCGTCTGCGTGTTGCATTGACTGGTTTGACGATGGCGGAAAAATTCCGTGATGAAGGCCGTGACGTTCTGCTGTTCGTTGATAACATTTACCGTTATACCCTGGCAGGGACAGAAGTATCTGCATTGTTGGGTCGTATGCCATCTGCGGTAGGTTATCAGCCAACATTGGCGGAAGAGATGGGTGCCCTGCAAGAGCGTATCACCTCAACCAAAACTGGCTCCATCACTTCCGTACAGGCAGTTTACGTTCCTGCGGATGACTTGACTGACCCATCACCTGCGACAACCTTTGCTCACTTGGATGCAACCGTCGTATTGAGCCGTCAGATCGCATCTTTGGGTATTTACCCTGCTGTTGACCCGCTGGATTCAACCAGCCGTCAGCTTGACCCTCTGGTTGTTGGTCAGGAGCATTATGATGTGGCTCGTGGTGTTCAGTCTATCCTGCAACGTTATCAGGAACTGAAAGACATCATCGCGATTCTGGGTATGGACGAACTGTCTGAAGACGACAAACTGGTTGTGGCACGTGCCCGTAAGATCCAGCGCTTCTTGTCTCAGCCATTCTTCGTTGCAGAAGTCTTCACCGGCGCACCAGGTAAGTTCGTTTCTCTGAAAGACACTATCCGTGGCTTCAAAGGCATCCTGAACGGTGATTATGACCACCTGCCAGAGCAGGCGTTCTACATGGTTGGCACCATCGAAGAAGCTGTGGAAAAAGCGAAAACGCTTTAATACGGCTGACGGGAGGTTGATATGGCTGCAATGACGTTCTCCCTGAACGTGGTCAGTGCTGAAAAACAGATGTTTGAAGGGCTGGTACAGAAAATTCAGGTGACAGGTAGTGAAGGTGAGCTGGGGATTTATCCTCAACACACACCACTACTTACTGCCATAAAACCGGGCATGATACGTATTGTTAAGCAGTTTGGTGAAGAAGAGTTTATCTACCTGTCAGGGGGTATTCTTGAAGTTCAACCAAACGGCGTTATCGTACTGGCCGATACAGCGATCCGTGGTAAGGATTTGGATGAAGCTAAAGTGCTTGAAGCTAAGCGCAAGGCAGAAGAACACATCCGTAATTCTCACGGCGATGTTGATTATGCTCAGGCATCTGCTGAATTGTCGAAAGCGATCGCGAAACTTCGCGTTATCGAACTGACAAAAAAAATGATGTAATAAGTACCCGATAAATTTTGAATTGCGTCCAATGGCATTGCAACTTGAAAGAAAGGGTATAGGCAGTTAGGGAAAAAGCCAGTTGGTGAAAGCTAACTGGCTTTTTTGTATTGCGAAATATGTAGCAATTTATTTCGCGAACAGGTTTACTTTCATACTTAAAATTGGAATTGTCAGGTTTCTTATGTCTATCATTGCAAATAATGACAATGCAAATAGTGTCGATACAAAAAGTGTTGTGATCCTTGCCGCAGGCAAGGGAACCCGCATGTATTCCGCTCTTCCTAAAGTTCTGCACTTGCTGGCCGGTAAGCCGATGGTTCAGCATGTTATTGATACTGCAATGGAGTTGGGCGCCCACAATGTTCATCTGGTTTATGGGCATGGTGGTGATTTGATGAAACGCGTACTTCCCAACCAAGATCTAAACTGGGTATTTCAAGCTGAACAGCTTGGTACGGGTCATGCCATGCAGCAAGCGGCTCCCCATTTTGCCGATGATGAAGATATTCTGATCCTGTACGGTGATGTGCCTTTGATTGGCAAAGATACCCTGGAGCGTTTGATTGAAGCTAAGCCAGAGGGTGGAATTGGTTTATTAACGGCAATCTTGGATAATCCAACCGGCTATGGTCGTATCATTCGTGAAAATGATGAAGTAACGGGCATTATCGAACAGAAAGATGCAACGGAAGAGCAGCGCAAAATCAACGAAATTAACACCGGTATTTTGGTGGCTAATGGAGGTGATTTGAAACGTTGGTTATCCAAGTTGGAAAACAACAACGCACAGGGTGAATATTACCTGACTGATGTTATTGCGCTGGCACACAAAGAAGGCCGTCAAATCAAGGCAGTCCACCCAAGCCGTTTAAGTGAGATGGAAGGGGTTAACAATCGCCTGCAACTTTCCGCTCTGGAGCGTATTTACCAAACTGAACAAGCGGAAAAACTCCTGCTGGCGGGCGTCATGTTGTTAGATCCTGCCCGTTTTGATTTGCGTGGAACCTTAGAGCATGGCCGTGATGTCGTGATTGATACCAATGTCATTATTAAAGGCCATGTCACACTGGGAAATAACGTGCAGATCGGCTCTGGCTGTATCCTGGTAAATTGCGTTATTGGTGATGGAACTGTCATCAGTCCTTACACGGTGATCGAAGATTCTGAAATTGCGACGGAATGTACTATTGGGCCTTTTGCCCGTTTACGCCCAGGCTCCAAATTGGCGGAAAAAGCCCACGTTGGCAATTTCGTTGAAATGAAAAAAGCCTTGCTTGGCAAAGGCTCTAAGGCTGGTCACCTGACGTATATTGGTGATGCTGAGATTGGCAATAATGTAAATATTGGTGCGGGAACGATCACTTGTAACTATGATGGGGCGAATAAATTTAAGACCATCATTGGTGATGATGTTTTTGTCGGTTCTGATACCCAACTGGTTGCACCTGTTACGGTAGAGAAAGGCGCGACGATTGGTGCCGGAACCACAGTCACAAAAGACATTGCTGAGAACGAACTGGTTATCAGCCGCGTCAAGCAAACTCATATAAAAAACTGGCAGCGTCCAGTGAAGAAAAAATAATTAAGATCTACCCATAATAAAAATCCCCACTTCTACAAAGCTCGGGGACGGCAAAGCCGGAACACAATCAGGTTGGCGACATAAAAGGGCTTTATCGCCCTGTTTTTAGGAATAAAACAAAATGTGTGGAATTGTTGGTGCAGTAGCACAACGAGATATTGCAGAAATATTGATCGAAGGTCTTCGTCGCCTGGAGTACCGTGGTTATGACTCTGCGGGCATGGCTGTCGTTGATAGCGAAAACCGTATGACTCGCCTGCGGGAAGTGGGTAAAGTGCAGATGCTGGCTGATGAAGCAGACAAACAGCCTGTCATTGGTGGAACGGGGATTGCCCATACTCGTTGGGCGACTCATGGTGAACCCAACGAACGCAATGCCCATCCTCACGTTTCTGAACATATTGCGGTTGTGCATAACGGCATTATTGAAAACTACGAAGAACTGCGCGAAGAATTAAAAACGCGTGGCTATACTTTCTCTTCTGATACCGATACCGAAACCATTGCTCATCTTGTTCACTGGGAACAGCAACAAGGCGGTTCACTGCTGGAAGTGATTCAGCGTGTTATTCCACAATTACGCGGCGCTTATGGTGCCGTCATTATGGATAGCCGTCATCCTGATGTATTGATTGCTGCGCGCTCTGGCAGCCCATTGGTCATTGGATTAGGGGTGGGAGAAAACTTCCTTGCCTCTGACCAATTAGCATTATTGCCGGTTACCCGTCGTTTTATCTATCTGGAAGAGGGTGATATCGCAGAAATCACTCGCCGTACCGTTCGTATCTTTGATGCACAAGGCGAAGCGGTTGAACGCGAGCAAATTGAATCCAACATTCAGTACGATGCGGGTGATAAAGGTGTATACCGTCACTACATGCAAAAAGAGATTTACGAACAGCCAATGGCGATTAAAAACACCTTGGAAGGTCGTTTGAGCAATGGGCAGGTAAATCTGTCAGAGCTGGGTGCTAATGCTGCGGAACTGCTGTCTCAGGTTGAACATATCCAAATCGTTGCTTGTGGCACCTCCTACAATGCGGGAATGGTTTCGCGCTACTGGTTCGAATCACTGGCAGGTATTCCATGTGACGTTGAAATTGCTTCTGAATTCCGTTACCGCAAGCCAGCGCGCCGTAAAGGAAGCCTGCTGATCACCTTGTCCCAATCTGGTGAAACGGCTGATACCTTGGCAGCTTTGCGTTTATCCAGGGAGCTGGGCTATCTGACTTCGTTGACCATCTGTAACGTTGCGGGTTCCTCTTTGGTGCGTGAATCTGAATTTGCCCTGATGACCAAAGCCGGGGCAGAAATCGGTGTGGCATCCACCAAGGCCTTTACGACTCAGCTCACTGTATTGCTGATGCTGGTGGCTTACATGGGACGCCTGAAGAGCGCGGATACAGCATTGGAACAAGATATTGTTCACGCGCTACATGCCTTGCCAAGCCGTATTGAAAGCATGTTGTCCAAAGATAAGCTGATTGAATCGTTGGCGGAAGATTTTTCTGAAAAACATCATGCATTGTTCTTAGGGCGTGGCGATCAATACCCGATCGCGGTTGAAGGTGCACTGAAACTAAAAGAGATCTCTTATATTCACGCAGAAGCCTATGCTGCCGGTGAATTGAAACATGGCCCGTTGGCACTGATCGATGCGGATATGCCGGTGATTATCGTTGCACCGAACAACGAACTACTGGAAAAATTGAAATCCAATATCGAAGAAGTGCGTGCCCGCGGCGGTTTGTTGTATGTCTTTGCTGATCAAGATGCGGGTTTCACCAACAGTGAAAACATGAAGATCATCTCCCTGCCACACGTGGAAGAGTTGATCGCCCCGATCTTCTATACCGTGCCACTGCAATTGTTGTCTTACCACGTTGCATTGATCAAAGGGACGGATGTGGATCAGCCGAGGAATTTGGCGAAGTCGGTGACGGTGGAGTAAGGTTAATTTTTAAGATACTTGCTGAACATACGTAAAAATTGAAGCCTTCTCAATCCGGTTATGTTATTCATAGCCGGATTTTTTTATGGTTTTTTGTGGCGATTTACAGGACGTGAAACGGGGGGGGAAAGGAAAAATATATATTAATAAATAAATAATTTGTAATCATTCATGGCCTTAGCATGTAAAACAAGCAAATAGTCGCTACAATAATCAGCAAATAGTCAGTTACCATCATCCTTAATATAATAGTTAATGGGTACAAGGGAGAGCAAGCTCAACTAGAGGGAATAGCGGAGGTTGTGGTACAAGGTGGTTATCCAGAACCCAATACCCGGACAGAAGAGCGGGCTCATCAATGGCATAAGCAGTACAAATTGGCAGGGTGGCATATTGCTTTATACCGGTAATAACTGCTTACCGATAAATCAAATACCAAATACTTATGCAGTGCCGATGAATGCGTTGTGGGGGGAGTAGGGAAAACCGATAAATAATTCTAGTATAGATATGGTAGGACATACCTCAATAGGGTTTAAGAATGGACAACGCATCGCCTCAGAAATGCTAGTGCCATAGCTCATAAATAAACTTGCACCTTTTGCTATATTTTGTCAGTTTTATGATATCAGGGGTATCTGATGAACATCTTTTAAGGCAGGGTAATATGAGTAAGAGTGTAGGTTTTATCGGCTGGCGGGGGATGGTCGGCTCAGTATTGATGCAACGGATGGTAGAAGAGCGGGATTTTGATGCAATAAATCCGGTCTTTTTCACAACGTCCCAACACGGGCTTCCTGCCCCGCAGTTTACAATAAATCGCGCAGGAAAATCAGGCACCTTGCAGGATGCTTTTGATATTGAGGCGTTAAGTGCGCTGGATATTATTATTAGCTGTCAGGGCGGGGATTACACCCATGAAATCTATCCTAAGCTGAGAGCTACCGGCTGGCAGGGATATTGGATCGATGCCGCTTCTTCACTGCGTATGAATGATGATGCTGTCATTATTCTTGATCCGGTTAACCATCAACATATTCAAAATAGCCTGAATAAAGGTATTAAAACCTTTGTTGGCGGGAACTGTACTGTCAGCCTGATGCTGATGTCATTAGGCGGTTTGTTTGCCAATAATTTGATTGAGTGGGCGTCAGTATCGACCTATCAGGCGGCTTCTGGTGGCGGTGCTCGTCATATGCGTGAACTGCTGGTGCAAATGGGGATGCTGCATAATCAGGTTGCTGAGGAGCTACAAAACCCCGCTTCCGCAATTTTGGATATTGAAAAACGGGTAACGGATTTTACCCGCAGTGGTGCATTACCGACGGATCAATTTGGCGTTCCTTTAGCGGGGAGCTTGATCCCGTGGATTGATAAGCAACTGGAAAACGGGCAGAGCCGCGAAGAGTGGAAAGGCCAGGCAGAAGCTAACAAGATCCTGAACACGGGCAATAATGTGATCCCGATTGACGGCCTGTGTGTCCGTATTGGGGCATTGCGCTGCCATAGTCAGGCTTTTACCCTGAAATTGAAAAAAGATATTCCGATCCCTGAAATCGAAACGCTGTTAGCTTCCCATAATGACTGGGTTCGCGTTATTCCCAATGATCGTGAGCTGACAATACGTGAGTTAACACCGGCAGCGGTGACAGGCACGTTAAATACGCCAGTAGGACGCCTGAGGAAGTTGAATATGGGGCCGAAATTCTTATCCGCCTTTACGGTGGGTGATCAGTTGCTGTGGGGAGCGGCAGAGCCTTTGCGCCGTATGTTGCGTATCTTGCTGTAGAAAGTATCTGGTCGTTATTGGATTTGCTGAAATAGACCGCCAATTGGATGGATAAATTGGCGGTTTGAGTTTTTGTCATTTTTCATTGAATACTTTTTATTATCGTTAATTTTAGCAAGCTCCTGTAAATCGATAACCCCCATGAGCCGGAGAGAAGATCCAAGCCTTGTTTCCATTAGGGTCTAATATCATCTTCGTATTATCAAGCTCTTTTATACGAATAAATCCCATCCTTTCATAAACGTTTGGAGCGAGTTCATCTGTTGCAATTATGAGTTGTAATTTTCCGAGATAACCCATTTGATAGGACATATTAACGGCTTTTTCCATCAGTAAATAGGAATAATTCTGGATGCTAGGATGGGTTATAAGGTAATTTATCTCAGGGTAGTCCGAGATCGCTTTTACTCCGCTACTTCGAGTATGATATTTTCTAATTAGCATGACCCCGATAGGTTTCGTATTATTGTAACCAACGAAAAAAGTGTAGTTTTGAGTCGCCTCCATTTTATTAAGTCGATTTAAATGATTTTTTAGCTTATTCAAAAGATTATGTGTTATGCAGCATCTCATATCCCATAAATCTTCACGTGTTTTTTCTTGTTTTTTGTATATCTCTTTTTCTCTTTTAGTCATATCATTAATGTGGCTAATCCATCCGTCGGTTATGATTGATGTATAAAGTTGATTGGTTGCTGCTAACCCCTTGTTGAGATCTGTTTCTCTGATTGCTAATTTATATTTTCTGATCAAAATGGGGTTTTTGTAATTAACGTCTATATTCAAAATAGACTTAGGTGGTAAAGCATGAAAAGATGTTGAGCGAGACAAAGAATCAGTTTTTTTTATATCGCTATTATGAGTTTTGCGTATATGACTATTATTAAAAGAGGCGGATCGTTTTAGCATAATGAAATCTCTTCGATTTTAAATACGTTGTCTTGTGGTGAAAGTAGATGATTTGTTTTTTTATGTTTTGTGTGTTGGCGGAGGTAGTCTGCTGTAAGGATAGCGACTTATGTAGAATAAATGAAATATTTTCTTTGTCTATTGGAAGGTTATATTTTTTATTTGTTTTGTAATGTTTTTTAATTTATTGTCTTTTTTATGAATTATAGCAATATGCTGTTAGTTTTATTTTTGCCCTGATTATGGTCATGAATAGAATAATAATGACATATTGAGTGGTCGGGAAATGAAACCCCATACAGGGATCTGTATGAGGTTTTTTATGGTGGGGTAAGGAATATTAAATATCAATATTCGCCGCTTTCAGGGCATTTTCTTCAATAAATGCCCGGCGAGGTTCAACCGCATCCCCCATCAGGGTTGTGAACAGTTGGTCTGTTGCAATCGCATCTTTCACTGTGACACGCATCATACGACGGGTTTCTGGGTTCATGGTCGTTTCCCACAACTGATCAGGGTTCATTTCTCCCAGACCTTTATAGCGTTGGACGGAAAGACCACGGCGTGACTCTTTGGTCAGCCATTCCAGAGACTGTTCAAAGCTGCTGACGACTTGACGACGTTCGCCACGTTCGATGTATGCATCTTCTTCAATCAAATTCCCGATCAATTCACCCAGTTTAGTGATGCGACGATATTCGCCACCGTGGATAAAATCAAAATCCAGATTGTAGTTGGTATCAACGCCATGCGTACGAATGCACAGAATTGGCTCGAAAATCTGGCGTTCACGGTTCTCATGGATTTTATAGCTGTAAGTGCTGGCATTTTGCTCTTTGTCATTCAGGCGAATAGCCAGCGCACTGACCCATTCTTCCACTTTTGCTTGATCGTTTAGCGCATCCTCAACCAGTTTTGGATGGTAAATCAGGTTGGTTAACAGAGCCAGCGGATACATACGCTCCATGCGACGGATGATTTTCTGGGTGGTATTGAATTCAGTCACCAACTTTTCCAGTGCTTCACCTTTCAGGGCTGGGGCATGTGGATTGGTATACAATGCTGCGCCATCCAATGCGATGGACATCAGGTAGGTTTCCATTGCATCGTCATCTTTGATGTACTGCTCTTGTTTGCCTTTCTTCACCTTATACAGCGGTGGCTGGGCAATGTAGACATAGCCACGTTCGATGATTTCTGGCATCTGGCGATAGAAGAAGGTCAGCAACAGGGTACGGATGTGTGAACCATCAACGTCGGCGTCGGTCATGATGATAATGCTGTGATAACGCAGCTTATCGGGGTTGTATTCATCACGGCCAATGCCGCAACCCAAAGCGGTGATCAAGGTGGCCACTTCCTGTGAGGAGAGCATCTTATCAAAGCGCGCTTTCTCAACGTTCAGGATCTTACCTTTCAATGGCAGGATAGCCTGGTTCTTACGGTTACGGCCTTGTTTTGCTGAACCACCCGCAGAATCACCCTCCACTAAATAGAGTTCAGACAGGGCCGGATCGCGCTCTTGGCAGTCAGCCAGTTTGCCGGGTAATCCAGCCAGATCCATTGCCCCCTTGCGGCGGGTCATTTCACGGGCTTTACGGGCGGCTTCACGCGCACGAGCTGCATCAATGATTTTGCTGACGACGGTTTTCGCATCGTTCGGGTTTTCCAGCAGGTATTCTACCAGTTTCTCATTCATCAGCGTTTCGACCACGGTCTTCACTTCGGAAGAAACCAGCTTTTCTTTGGTCTGGGAAGAGAATTTAGGATCAGGTACTTTAACGGAAATGACCGCAATCAAACCTTCACGGGCATCATCACCGGTGGCGCTGACTTTGGATTTTTTGTTGTAACCCTCTTTGTCCATGTAGCTATTGAGGGTACGGGTCATTGCAGCACGGAACCCCACCAGGTGGGCTCCTCCATCGCGCTGAGGAATGTTGTTGGTGAAGCAGTAAATGTTTTCCTGAAAACCGTCATTCCATTGCATGGAAATTTCAACATTAATACCGTCTTTTTCAGTACAGAAATAGAAGACATTTGGGTGAATTGGGTTTTTATTGCGGCTTAGGAATTCAACAAACGCTTTGATCCCCCCTTCATAATGGAAGTGATCTTCGGCACTGGTACGTTTGTCGATTAAACGAATGGAAACACCGGAGTTGAGGAATGATAATTCACGCAGACGCTTTGCCAGAATATCGTATTCAAACTCAGTATTCACCTTAAAGGTATCCATACTTGGCCAGAAACGGACAGTGGTTCCTGTCTGCTCAGTATCACCGACGACTTTCAATGGTGACTGTGGCACGCCCAAACGATAGGTCTGTTCATGAACCTTACCGTCACGGCGGATAGTCAGTTCCAGTTTTTCCGATAAGGCATTAACAACAGAAACCCCCACACCATGCAGCCCACCGGAAACTTTATAGGAGTTATCATCGAATTTACCCCCCGCATGCAGCACGGTCATGATGACTTCTGCTGCTGAAACACCTTCTTCTTCGTGTATGCCGGTAGGAATACCGCGGCCATCATCCTGCACAGAAACGGAATTATCTGCGTGGATTGTGACAACTATTTTGTCACAATGACCTGCGAGGGCTTCGTCGATAGCGTTATCAACAACCTCGAAGACCATGTGGTGTAGGCCAGTACCATCATCGGTATCACCGATATACATGCCTGGACGTTTACGGACGGCATCCAGCCCTTTTAATACCTTGATACTTGAGGAGTCATATGTATTCGACATCAACGTTTCTCGCTCATCTTAATCCTGTGGTTGAACCTCTATTTTGCCATGTTCTACGCGAAACATCCTGCTATTTACATCAATCATGTCTGTAACTTGCCCGGCCGTGATTGCACTGACAAACACTTGGGCTTGCGTAGATTTTAGACGCTCGGCTAATAGCTGACGACGGCCGGCATCCAGTTCTGAGGCAAAATCATCAAGCAGATACAGGCATTTTTGCCCGCTCTGTCGGGTGAAATATTCACCCTGTGCTAACCTCAAAGCACACATCAGTAACTTCAACTGACCACGGGACAGCATATCTTCTACTGGTGTACCGTCCGCTCTGATCCGCAGATCGGCTTTATGCGGGCCGGAAGCGGTATAGGTTAGCGATCTGTCGCGCTCAAACTGCCGCGCGAGCAGTTGTGCATATTCACTCTCTTTGTCCCAACCTTGCTGGAAGCTGATACTGAGTGTGAATTCAGGTAAAAATTGTTTGCAGGTTTTTTCTATGTCTTCGGATATTCCTGCAATATATTCAGCTCGCCATTGACTAATTTCAGTTGCCAGAGGGGCAAGCTCTCGATCCCAATGCTGGATTTGGCTATAGCGGGAGACTTGTCGCAATGCCGCATTCCGTTGCTTAAGTAGCCTTTTCAGGTTGGCCCAGGCAGTAAAAAAGCGAGGCTCGTTATGAAAACAGCCCCAATCAATAAAGGCTCGACGATATTTTGGGCCACCATTGAGTAACGTGAAACCTTCTGGCGTGATGAGTTGCATGGGCAGTATTTTCGCCAACTCAGCAATCCTATGCCCATCACTGCCATCTATCCTGACTTTGCTATCGCCCAGGCGGTTTTTACTTAAGCCTACCGATAACGTACGTTCGGATTGCTGATCAAGCCGCCCATGCAGAATGAATTCTTCGCAATCATGGCGAATTACCCTGCCTGCCTGAATACTGCGAAAAGCACGGCCATGGCCTAATGTGTAAATGGCTTCCAGTATACTTGTTTTGCCACTACCATTTGGCCCAACCAGAAAATTAAAACCGGTCGCCAATGGCAGGTCAGCATCCGCGATATTGCGGAAATCACGGATCAGCAAACGCGAGAGAATCATATCTATGAGTTAAATTTGTTACAGGCGCATTGGCATCACGACATAAGTCGCAGCCTGACTAGCTGAATTCTCAATTTTTACGCTGGATGTGGCATCCGTTAGCAGGAGACTCACTTGCTCACATTTCAAGGCGTTTAAGACATCCAATATGTAGCTGACATTAAAGCCAATTTCCATTTCAGTGCCTGGGTAACTGACATCAACAATTTCTTCTGCCTCTTCCTGTTCAGGATTATTGGCGGTAATTCTAAGTTGGTTCTCGCTTAAGTAGATGCGAACGCCACGGAATTTTTCATTGGACAAAATCGCTGCCCGCGAAAATGCTTGCTTAAGCATGTCACAGTTGGCTTCCAATATCTTATCGGGATTTTTTGGCAATACGCGGCGGTAGTCGGGAAAACGGCCGTCAACCAACTTCGAGGTGAAGGTAAAATCACCAACATGGGCACGAATGTTGTTGCTGCCAATCTGCAATTGTAGCGGGTTGTCTCCGCCATCGAGCAGACGCATTAACTCAATGACTCCCTTGCGAGGGACGATCACGGAATGGGAAGGCAGATTTTGCCCAATATTCATGGAACAAACGGCTAAACGGTGCCCGTCTGTGGCGATGGTACGCAGCTCTTCGCCTTCTGTTTCAAATAACATGCCATTCAAATAATAGCGAACATCCTGATGCGCCATGGAAAATTGCGTGGATTCGATCAGGCGTTTCAGTGTGGCCTGGGGCAGCGAAAATTCGACCTCGCTCTGCCAGTCATCAAGATTGGGAAAATCTGAAGCGGGTAAAGTCGAGAGTGAAAAACGGCTGCGGCCAGAACGGACGAGAATGCGATCGCCATCCAGTTCTACGCTGATTTCTGCGCCATCAGGCAATCCGCGCCAGATATCAAAGAACTTACGTGCCGGGACAGTGGTTGCACCTTGTTCATGTGGCTGGGTAAGTGTAACCCGCGCCCTCATCTCCATTTCTAAATCAGTGCCCGTTAGCAGCAGGGAACCTTCTGTTACCTGCAACAATAAATTGCCTAAAATAGGCAAAGTGGGACGACCTCCCAAGGGGCTGCTAACCTGCTGCAAAGGTTTTAATAATTGCTCACGTTCAATGATAAATTTCATAGCGCTAGGAAGATAATGTTCTGATTAAGTTAGAAAAATCTTCTTTGATGTCATGACTCTCTTCACGCAGTTGTTCGATTTTTCTACAAGCATGAAGTACGGTTGTATGGTCACGTCCACCAAAGGCATCCCCGATTTCAGGCAAGCTGTGGTTTGTCAGCTCTTTTGCTAGCGCCATTGCCATTTGTCTCGGACGGGCAACAGAGCGTGAACGGCGCTTGGAAAGCAGATCAGCAACCTTGATTTTGTAATATTCAGCGACAGTTTTCTGGATATTATCAATGGTTACCAGCTTTTCTTGTAGAGCCAATAGATCACGTAATGCTTCGCGTACAAAATCAATAGTAATCGCACGGCCGGTAAAATTAGCATTGGCGATGACGCGATTCAAAGCGCCTTCGAGTTCACGAACGTTAGATCGCAGGCGTTTAGCAATAAAGAAAGCGACTTCCCCGGGTAACTGGATTTGATTCTCGTCAGCCTTCTTCATCAGAATGGCAACGCGAGTTTCCAGCTCCGGCGGCTCAATAGCAACGGTCAATCCCCAGCCAAAACGAGATTTTAACCGATCTTCGACGCCATTTATCTCTTTCGGATAGCGATCTGATGTCAGAATAATCTGTTGATTTCCTTCTAACAGTGCATTGAACGTGTGAAAGAATTCTTCTTGGGATCGCTCTTTATTGGCAAAAAACTGAATATCATCGATCAGCAAGGCATCCACTGAGCGATAATAACGTTTGAATTCTTCTATGGCATTGTTTTGTAATGCTTTTACCATATCCTGAACGAAGCGTTCAGAGTGCATGTAAACGACTTTTGCATTAGCCTTACGTGCCATAATGCTATTGCCGACCGCGTGCAAAAGGTGGGTTTTACCCAATCCGGTTCCGCCATAGAGGAACAGAGGATTGTATGCCCCTCCTGGATTATCTGCCACTTGTCTGGCAGCCGCTCTGGCGAGCTGGTTGGATTTACCTTCGACAAAGTTATCGAACGTATGCTTGGGATTAACATTGGAACGATAGGATAATTCAGGCTGGGCTTTTGCATTGTCCCAGCTTGGGCGTACTGATGAATTGGACGGTGCAGTAGCCACCGGCATATCGGCAATGATTCTCTGAGAGGTAGACCGATTTGGTGAAACAGGCTTATTCCCTACTTCAAAACGCAGTAACGGTACTTCAGGACCACAGAAATCATTTAATAACAAATTGATATTATTAATATATTTTTCCCTTACCCAATCCAACACAAAACGGTTGGGGGCATAGAGAGCCAAAGTGTTATCACTCAGTTCTGCCTGAAGGGGTCGTATCCACATACTGAATTCTGTGGCAGGTAACTCATCCTGCAATCGGGCAAGACATTGCTGCCAAAGCGAAAGTGACACGGCGAACTCCCCTAAAACAAGACCAATAAAAGAAACCGAAATAAAAGATACGTTATACTGGGCACAAGGCGTTATTCCCCATCGGTGAGGAAGATAGCACGTACCTTGTGGCGATTTTTTAACATCATCGCTCCCCCAAAGATCCACATAATCTGCATATCGAGAGATCGGGATCAACGATCATAACGCAAAAGACGACACAAATCCTCATTCTTTTACACAGCTTTGACGCTTTTTATCCACAGGGAGATCACCACGCTAATTGGTACTTGCAGAATATAAAGGCCTGTAAGAGATACTGTAGTGTAATCATGGCATATAGCAAACCTCATTTAACTCGCGTTTGAAATTCAATGGAGAAATAATGTTATGTTCGCGCACGTAAAACACAATGATCTGTGTATGATCCTTGCGCTTTACTACACAGTCCGTATAATCTTGCACCCTACGTGTTATGCCAACGATTTTTCCGGTTATGTCTGGTGAGGATTTGGGATAAGCACTTCGGGTAGCAAAAAGTCTGACCCTATCTGTTAGCGGTTGATTGAAGTAAAAAAATCCGACAGAAAGGCGGTTAGGCTCGCGTCATCTTGGATTGACTTGGGGTAGTACATTTTATTACAATCCTGCCTCTTTCTCTATATTGATGTTGCGACTGAGGCATCGGTGTCTACTTATTCTCACTGGTCGCCAACGCATTTGCTGAATCAGTAAACAAATTTTAAGCTAGGTAGAAATCGCTATGAAACGCACTTTTCAACCATCCGTACTGAAGCGTAACCGTACTCACGGTTTCCGTTCTCGTATGGCCACTAAAAATGGTCGTCAGGTTCTGGCTCGCCGTCGTGCGAAAGGCCGTTCTCGTTTGACCGTTTCTAAGTAATAAAGCTAACCATACCAAGTGGTTAAGCTCGCTTTTCCGAGGGAGTTACGTTTGTTAACTCCCGAGCGTTTCACTTATGTTTTCCAGCAGCCGCAACGGGCAAGCTCCGCAGAGATAACGATTCTTGGGCGCTTGAATGAGCTGGGGCATCCCCGCATCGGTCTAACCGTCGCCAAAAAAAATGTTAAACGCGCTCATGAGCGTAATCGTATCAAGCGACTCGCTCGTGAAAGTTTTCGTTTAAACCAACATGAATTGCCTCCAATGGATTTTGTGGTTTTGGTGAGGAAAGGGGTCGCTGAGCTTGATAACCGTGAGCTAACGGAAGCTTTGGGCAAATTATGGCGTCGTCACTGTCGCTTGGCTCGCGCCTCCTGATTGCTTTGATCAGAGGCTATCAGTTAGTGATTAGTCCACTGCTGGGGCCTCGTTGTCGTTTCAATCCTACCTGCTCCCACTATGGTATAGAGGCATTGAGCAGGTTTGGATTGATAAAAGGCAGTTGGTTAACAGTGAAACGCATATTAAAATGCCACCCTTTACACGAAGGTGGTGATGATCCTGTCCCACCTAGAAAAAACGACGATAACAGAGAACATTAACGATGGATTCGCAACGCAATCTTCTTCTCATCGCTTTGCTGTTTGTTTCGTTCTTGATCTGGCAAGCGTGGGAGAGTGATAAAAACCCACAACCAACGACCCAGATCACGCAGCAAACAAATACTACGCTGAGTAACGAAACAAGCAGTGGGCAAGGTAAACTGATCACCGTGAAAACGGATGTGCTTTCATTGCATATCAATGTTCGTGGCGGTGATATCGAGGAGGCTGATTTGCTGGCCTATCCTGATACACTCGGTTCCAAAACTCCGTTCAAATTGTTGGAAACAACCCCTGAATTCACCTATCAGGCTCAAAGCGGGTTAACGGGTACTAATGGTCCAGATAATCAAGCTGAACGCCCACTTTATCACACCACTCAGAATAGCTTTGTTTTGGCTGATGGTCAGAATGAATTGCGTATTCCAATGACTTATACCGCGCCGGATGGCGTTGTTTATGTCAAAACCTTCGTTCTAAAACGGGGTGACTATACGGTTTCTGTTGATTACAACATTAATAACGTCACTGATAAGCCATTGCAGATGGCGTTTTTCGGTCAGTTGAAGCAGAGCATTGAGCTACCAAAACACCGTGATACTGCCAGCAGCAACTTTGCTCTGCATACTTATCGTGGTGCGGCTTACTCTTCTGATGAAGCAAAATACGAAAAATACAAGTTTGATGATATTGAAAGTAAAGCGCTTTCCGTGACGACAAAAGGCGGCTGGATAGCGATGCTCCAGCAATATTTCGCCACTGCGTGGGTTCCGGGAGAAGGCAAAACCAGTACTTTCTATACCATTGACCTGAAAAACCAAAATATGGCGATCATCGGGTACAAGGGTGAAAACATCAATATTGCTGCAAATAGCCAGCAAAATATCTCTTCTACCCTGTGGATTGGCCCTGAAATTCAGGACAAAATGGCGGCAGTTGCACCACATCTCGATCTGACCGTTGATTACGGCTGGTTGTGGTTTATTTCTCAGCCGTTATTCAAGTTGCTGAAATTCCTGCATGAATTCATAGGTAACTGGGGTTTCTCCATTATTGCGATCACCTTTATCGTGCGCGGTATCATGTACCCGCTGACTAAAGCGCAATATACCTCAATGGCGAAAATGCGTCTGTTGCAGCCAAAAATCACGGCGATGCGTGAGCGTATTGGTGATGACCGCCAGCGCATGAGCCAGGAAATGATGGCGTTGTACAAGACAGAGAAAGTGAATCCATTGGGTGGCTGTCTGCCTCTGGTTATTCAGATGCCAATCTTCCTGGCGCTGTATTACATGTTGATGGGTTCTGTTGAATTGCGTCATGCCCCATTTATCGGTTGGATTAAGGACTTGTCTGCTCAAGACCCTTATTACATCCTGCCATTGCTGATGGGGGCGACCATGTTCTTTATCCAGAAAATGTCACCCACTACGGTGACTGACCCAATGCAGCAGAAGATCATGACCTATATGCCTGTCGTGTTTACGATCTTCTTCCTGTGGTTCCCATCTGGTCTGGTGCTGTACTATATCGTCAGTAACTTGGTGACTATTATCCAGCAGCAAGTGATTTATCGCGGTCTGGAAAAACGTGGTTTGCATACTCGCGATAAGAAGTAGTTCTTTTTTAAGAACTCCTTTTTAAAATTTAACGGGAAGGCGGTCATTGGCCGCCTTTATTATTTTAGTTTTGAAAGATAACGAATATAGGTCAAAAGAGAGAATTTCATGAATACCACCGATACGATAGTCGCTCAGGCCACGCCTCCGGGACGAGGCGGTGTAGGCATTCTGCGTATTTCTGGCCCTAAATCGGCAGACGTTGCTGAGGTGGTATTGGGCAAACTCCCAAAACCTCGTTATGCTGATTACCTGCCTTTCCGTGACGCAGATGGCTCTGTACTTGATCAAGGCATTGCGCTTTACTTCCCTGGCCCTAACTCATTTACGGGGGAAGATGTTCTGGAGCTTCAAGGGCACGGAGGTCCAGTCATTCTGGATTTGCTGTTAAAGCGTATTTTGACCATTTCCGGTGTACGCATTGCCAACCCTGGCGAGTTCTCTGAACGGGCGTTCCTCAACGATAAGCTCGACTTAGCGCAGGCAGAAGCCATTGCGGATTTGATTGACGCCAGCTCCGAACAGGCGGCACGTTCTGCGATGAATTCTTTGCAAGGTGCGTTCTCCAACCAAGTTCATCAAATGGTGGAAGCGCTAACTAACCTGCGGATTTACGTTGAAGCCGCGATTGATTTTCCTGATGAAGAGATTGATTTTCTTTCTGATGGCAAGATAGAAGCCAAGTTGGATGAAGTTATCGCAGAACTGGGGCACGTTCGTTCACAGGCACGTCAGGGCAGTTTGTTACGTGAAGGCATGAAAGTTGTGATTGCCGGGCGTCCGAATGCGGGTAAATCCAGCTTGCTCAATGCATTGGCTGGCCGTGAAGCGGCGATTGTGACTGATATTGCGGGCACAACGCGCGATGTTTTGCGTGAACATATCCATATTGATGGGATGCCACTGCATGTGATTGATACCGCAGGATTACGCGAAGCCAGTGATGAGGTAGAACGTATCGGCATTGAGCGGGCATGGCAGGAAATCGAGCAGGCGGATCGGGTGCTGTTTATGGTCGACAGTACGACAACGGATGCCGTTGAACCTGCCCAAATCTGGCCGGAGTTTATGGCTAAGTTACCGGAATCGCTGCCTATTACCGTCATTCGTAATAAGACCGATATGACAGGGGAAGCAACGGGCTTTGCAGAAATCAAGGGTTATACATTAATCCGTCTTTCAGCCCGTGATGGACAAGGTGTCGATTTTCTGCGCGATCATCTAAAAGAGACGATGGGCTTTAACGGCAATACAGAAGGCGGTTTCCTTGCCCGTCGTCGTCATTTGCAGGCATTAAACACGGCGGCGGAACATTTGCAGGAAGGCCATCAACAGCTCGTTTTTGCCCGTTCAGGAGAATTGTTGGCAGAAGAATTACGGTTGGCACAGCAAGCATTGAGTGAAATCACCGGTGAATTCACTTCCGATGATTTACTTGGCCGGATTTTTTCCAGTTTTTGTATTGGGAAGTAAGATTGCAAAAAATAAAGTCCGCTTGCGGAGGCTCTTCTACTACTGTGTGAAGAAAATCTGATTAAAGCAAGGCGCTGGATAAAATACCAGCGCTTTATCATTAATCTGGTAACGCTTTATTTTTCCATAATGAGCCACTGGGATTATTTTCGATTGAGAAAATAACAGATAAAAGTAAAGACTAATGCAAATCCAGCCAAAAATAACATCAGGGCTTGATAACCTTGGATCAATGTATTGAAGCGAGCTAACACAAATACAGCAAAAGCAATACCACAAGCTCCCCCTACATTATGAATAGTCCATGAAGTTCCCATGGCAACAGCAGCCTGTGCACGCGGCAGAGAATTCAGGGCAATTAATGTTGATGGACCAAGAATCGATCCCCATCCCATACCAAATAACAGTAGTGGGACAATGAACCACCCGGCATTTACCTGTGTTGAGGCGAGTGCAAGGAAAGCGGCAGCGGCGACAAACAGTAGCAAGCCAACTAAAATGATTCGTTGCGGGCCAAATTTTTCACTGCGGTTACCGACCCAGGGAGAAGTTAAGGCAAACATAACGGTGGCAGGGAGCAAGAACAGACCTATCTCGATATCATTTTTCCCCAATTGCCCTGCGAAAAACATAGGTAATGTCAGCAGAACTGTGCAATAGAAAAAAGCAAGGAAAAATGTTGCAAGTAGTGCAGAGACAAAACGCATTTTGCGGAAAAAATGGAATTCAACAATTGGCTCTGGTGTTCTTAACTCATGCCATATAAAGATCAACAATGCTATAACTGCAATAGCCAATAGACTCCATTGTTGCAGGGCATTTCCATCCAAAGAGAAATAACTGACTAAACTTATTAGAAAAATGATCAAGAAAACACAACCAAATATATCTAATTTTTTCACTTTTTCGGTTTTATATTCAGGTATGGACCAGGCACATAGAATAAAACTAATAATGATAAAAGGAATATTTATCAAGAATGCGTAACGCCAATCTATAATGCCTGCAAATAAACCCCCGATAATTGGGCCTATTGCAAGCCCAAGTCCATTAACTCCAAATAAGATACCAAGCGCTTTTCCTTGTTCATGTTCATCAAATAAGTAAGAAATAATAGCCCCAGAAACAGTGTAGAGAATGGCACAACCAATTCCTTGAATAAATCTAAAGGTAGTGATGGCGGCAAGATTTGTTGCGAGGCCAACCAGTAATGATGCTGTGCCAAACAGAATTAATCCCCACAATAATATTTTTTTGCGCCCGCGACTATCAGCCAATGTCCCGACCGGGACCATAAAGGCGGAAAGAGCTATCATAAATATAGAAGTAACCCATTGTGTTTCCCTCAACGAGGTATTAAATTCCCGTCCAATGGCAGGAATAATAGTATTCACAACGGTGAGATCTATACATCCAAGAAAACTTGCAATACATATTCCAATTAATCCGGTATATTTTCGGGTTGCAATAACTGATTTACTCATCAACTAGCTCCTTTTGTTCTATACCTGTCGTCTTTCAAGTTGCCGCTTTGTTGGCTGCGCTGCATCTTGGAATCCATAGGGTATATATTAATAAGTAATTGCGATTTTTTCTTAAATTTTAAAGAAAGCCAGTTAACATACTCATTATGTGATTTTTCAACAAAAATTTCTCTGGTTTTACTCATTGCCGCCGTCATTTGTTTTGGATAGATGATAAAGTCAATGCCATCATTGGCCCACATTGGCATAATGACAGGACATTCTTCTAGTATGTAAAAAAGTGATCGATAAAAAGTACCTTCATATTCTGCTGTTCCATATTTGATATTATTTCTTTCTGAAAATACATTGATAGTTTCATTAATGCATGAACGATAGTATTTATTAGAGTAATATTCATTCAGAATACGGTTATAGTAATATTTATAGTCTTCACGTTTAAGATAGACATCCCAGCGAATAATTTCATGAGGTATTGTTAAGTTAGACAGAGTCTCTACATTATTCTTAAGCCATTCATTTCCTTTTGTCAAACTGTACTGGTAGTTATCACGAGCTGTGCCTGTACTATAGTTATGTCGTTGTAAAGAATCTGCTATAGCAATTATACATCTACTAAAACCGGATTGATTTATTTTATCTATTGTTGCAGAAAGTTTTTCTCCTTCATGATATTCTTTTCCCACGCTGATAAGTAGAAGCACTGTTTTATCTATATAATGATCAGCTTTAAATTTTCCTTGCGCTTGTAATGAAACTTTGTACATTTATCAACTCCAATAAATTAATGGGTCATTTTCAGATATAATTCCAATAAAAGAACTAAGGGTTATACGATCTTGCTCTTTAACTGGTCGAACGGCATGTATAAAACGAGGGTTTAATATGATTAAATCACGCACTTGTGGTTTAATAATTAAATCAGGCATAGGCATATCGTGGCGATTAATACCATAATGCCGTGTTCCTTTTAGGCGTTCATATTCTAAAGTACTAGGTTGAATGTCCCACATTTCAAGCTCTCCACCGTGTTCAGGAACCTGCATGTAGATATTGGCTGAAAGTTGGTATTGTAATGTCCAATCAGTATCAGGAGGAAGTGTCCATTCTAAACTATCAATATGAGGTTCAAGATCAACATTTGGAGTAAGATAACGGCAAACACCGACAAAGCATTTTTGTTTTTTAACTGATAATAAACGTGCTCCTTCCGGCCAAATATCATCTAATAATGTCCTGAAATAATCTACTGGTGAAGCTAATTCACCAAATATATCACGTATCCGTTGAATATTTTTTATTGCTTGTTGATGATATTCTTTCCTTACCTCGTCTGTCTTTATCTCAGCATAAGCTATACCAAGTCGAGTAAACTCTCTAGCATGTCCGAGAGCTCCCTTATCCTGATGAACAAATAATCGTTCTTTTGCTCTCTCAATAACGGAAGTTTGAACGAAATTAGGTATTCTTATGGCTAATGCATCACCAGTGCATAGTGAACGGAGATGGTTACTTGTTAGGGATTTCACATCAACTTCTATTACTTTTCTCATATTAGCTCCTTATGAAAATCAGAGAAATAACATTGCATATAGATAATGTTAAATAAATAATAATTCTTTACTTATAACTGATTATTAAAAATAACGTGTATTTATACGCAACAAACCTGAAGATGTATGATGCCTAAATTTTATTATATTGATTTTAAATAATTATATATCATGATAAACCAGCATCTTGAATTTATACCAATCTAACTTCAAGATGCGTGTGATTTCTCCCCGCGAAGCGGGGAGAAATCAGGTTTCATATAGTGTTGTAAATTGCAACTTGAAGTTTAATGCGTATAAATGATTATAAATTAATGGATTATTTTTATCCGTAACGAATTTTTATCATATTATGGTTTTAATAAGTAACTAACCTCAATTATGGATAAGGAATTGACGAATTGCCTGTTCCAGGAGCAAAGTTTTGGTGCTCACCAAAAACCGCTCTGGGGAGGAACAGGTAATGAACAAATCCGAACGTTAATTATTCATGGTGTCCGCGCGGTGATGCAGGGCGTACAAAAACGGGATGATCTTTTAGGAGAGTGGCTAAGAGCCATGATTACCCGATGTGGTGCCATGAAAGCCGTGGTTGCTTTAGCCAACAAACTGACCCGAATTATCTGGCGTGTTCTGACGGATAAGGTTGATTATAAAATGTATATACCCTATGGATTTCAAGATGCAGCGCCGCCAACAAAGCGGCAATTTGAAAGACGACGGGGATAAATGTTTTCTCCACAACCCTCGCCCCTTTTGGGAGCGAGGTGGCACTTACCTCAAGGTAAAATCAAGTGTCAGTGTCACATTAGGCGCTGTGCCCGTGGGTATAGAACCAACTGAATTGGCATGATTGATCGCATCAAGTGCGGCATTATCCAGGATATTATTGCCGGAGGAATTAACGACCTTGGCAGCGGTTAATGTGCCGTCAGCGAGTAGGGTAAAGCTAACGGTGACAATACCTTGTTGTTTCATCCTCTTTGCCTTGCGGGGATAGCGTTTATGGCGTTCAATTTCTTGCCGCAGTCTTGCATAGTAGTTGTCCACTTCACTATTTCCTTGCCCGACTAAAGGTTGTGATGTTGCCGCGCGGCTCATACTGCTTTCTGAATTAGCCTGATCGTTACCGTGCGTTTCCTGCTCTACCTGATTGTCTTTCTGTACCTGCGGTGATTGGGACGATTTTTTATCTGCCACTTCCTGTTGTATTTCTTTCCGCTGCTTTTGGCGTTTTTGGGCTGGGTGAGTTTCCGGCGGTTTTATTGCTTTCTTTTCAAGGTGTATAGCTTTATCCAGCACGAGCTTCGGTTTTGTCGGTGATTCCGGTGCAGTCAAAAGTGGGGATAGAGGAGAAACAGGCTCCGGCTTATTTTCCTGCGATGGGGCTGCAACCATCGTAATGGATAGCCCCGTAGTAGAAGCGTTATTGTTGATATGATGTGCCGTGTCATCATCATACGAAGTGTGTCGGTTAAACAGCCATATCAGACTGGTATGCAATAAAATGGCGATTAGGATACCAACCAGCACTCTCCTCCTGGGGATCAATGGAAAACAAGTGGCTGGATTATCGAATATGGCTGTATTGGTCATACTATCCTCTAATAAATAAGCCTCTAATAAATAAGCCTCTAATAAAACAAACCGTTAAAACTGGCTGGTCAGGCTGAGTTTAAACGTTCTGCCCGGTGCCGGGAGCATCGAACGCGTCAGCGGATCGAGATAATAACGGTTGGTCAGGTTTGTACCGGTCAACTCCATAGATATAGCGGGCGTAATTTTATAGCTAATATAGGCATCAACCGTAAATACCGGATTCCAGCGCATTGGGTTATTGGATTGTCCCTTATAAATGTCTGGTAAGGCATTCATCAGCCATTTTTCATCTTTGTTTTCTGCCTTGCTGTGATAGAGCATCCGGCTGCCTAACTCCAGTTTTTCATCAAACAGGCGGCCGCCGACAGTCAGGTTAGCTGAATACTTAGGTTGGATAGAGGTGCGTAAAAAACCGCCAGGGAAACCGCCATCAATACACTCTGGGATGCCATAACGATTCTGGGAATCCAGTCTCATAACAGAATTATTGTCACAAACCTTGTTTTTCATGTTATAGACCAACCCCATATCGGCAAAAAAACTCCCGTTATCATAACGTGCCTGTAGTTCCAGGCCGGCCAGTTTTTGTTTGTCCAATTGGGAGAATTTATAGGTACTGTCCCTGTCGAACACATTTTCAATGGTGGTGTTGTAATAGGCAAGTTTAATATCGGCATGGCGCTCAGCATTGACCCATTGGCTGACATCATAGACTAAGCCCACTTCCGCGGTTTTGGCGCGCTCAGGTTTGAACTTATGCCCTATTTGGCGGGTTGTAGAGCCGGCAAAACCGACGGTATCTTCAAAAATACTGGGCATTCTTACCGCTTCGGCATAGCGGGTATAGATACGGAAATTGTCCGTAACATAGGCTGTAGCAGAGAAAGTCGGTGCCCAAGCGTGATCCTTACGTTTTGGCGCGGCCTCCCAAAGATCATCAACAGCCGGGCCTAGTACGCCATTAGCGTCAACTTTTTCGCCGTACTCATATTGATAAACTTCTTTGCCACTGATTGGATCGATAACCTTTTCATTCATATCCAGTTGACCATTGAAATAAGGGTTACCGCTTTTATTCAACTTGCCATTGTTGGGATCGTAAAGCCAAGTGAATTTTTTTTGAACCATATCGCGTTTTTGCCCATCACGAACAGTGATGGAACGGTTTAAACCCATTTCTTTTAATTTAATAATCAATTCTTTCAAACCCTTACGTTCTTTTCTGCTTATTTTTCCATACAATCTTTTGACATAATCAGACTCTTCTATTGTTGGTGTTCGGTAGTAACTCATCTTATGACCGATGGTTTCTCTCTGCTTTTGATAAAGGATATCTTTTGCGGCACGCCGTTCATTAAGCAAATCATCTTGAGACCAATAAGAAACGCGCTTGGCTCCAGCATTCAGCTCTAGCCATGAAGCTGGCCGCCAGTTAAAGTTAAAGGCGAGATTGATTTCCTGACGTTGTCCTTTCCGCGCCGGTGACTGGAAGAAATATAGACTGGTTGAATTATAATCATCATTGGAATCGAGGCGTTCCCGTTGGAAATTCCCCATTAAGGTCAGATCTAAACGAGGGTGTAGGGTAAATTTATTGGAGAGGTCTAAACCCCAGCGGTTGTTCTGGGAATGAGTGATGGCGGTATTGACCAATCTGCCATCAATATTGGTGTTTCTGTCCCCAAGACCATCTTCCCAACGCCAGTCTCTATCGGTGGGGGTGCGAGGATACCCGCCAGCGGTGTTGGTATTGCTGGTGGTGCGAGTTGTCCATAAGTTCATGTCGAAGTCAACATAGGGATTATTCTCAGGCTGCCATTTATAGGTCAGGTTGGCTGCTTTCTGGTGAACTTTCGCTAATGGCCATTGAGGAACTTTATTTTCTTCGGGCCTAACCCAGCCCAGGCGTGAAGGCATGATATCCCCAAATTCCATATGGGTATTGCGGAACCCCAACTGTAGCGCCTGATCTTCGGTAAAACGCCAAGTATTTTTAATTAATACAGAACGCATTTCACTGGACGTGTTGGGAACTTCATTGCCGGGGCGATAGATACGGGCAGCAAAAGGCAGATAGGGATCCAGTGTTGTCTGGACATTTTTCATGAGTTCCCTGTCATTTTCCGTAATGGGTTCATCATAGCGATGGGCGCCACCTTTTCCGGCAAAATAGTTACCCTGACGACGGTATGCATAGGCCAGCATAAGATCAAAATATTCCTGCCGTGTTCCTAGTGCGAAACGGAAGGCATTATCTTTGAAGCCAAACAGTTTATTGTCTTTTGATGAATGGGGCGTAATTTGCAACGCCGGATCGGTTTCAACCTTATTTTGGATAAAGTTAGGAATATCGCGGTAGTCCTGTCCCAATGATAAGGACGGTGTGCGCTCTCTCACCGAATTGCTGCTGGTTTCCAGTTTGGTATTGATGCCGAAAGTTTCCCCTTTCGGCACCACATCATCAATGGTTAAGGTTTTGATCGATACGGCACCGCCAATTGATCCTTTAATTCCACGACTCAGTGAAGGACCTTTTTCAATTTCAATGCTACTGATTAGATTTGGATCGATGTAGTTGCGGTTATTGGCGCCATGATAACCCCGCCCGACGGTAATGGCCTGTTCCGTACCATCAATGGTGACGGGAATGCGTCCCTGTCCCTGAACGCCACGGATATTGATATCTAAGGCACCACTATTGCGGGCATCACCGCTATATACGCCAACGGCACCTTTAATTAAATCGGCGGGAGAAGTGCCCTTGTAGCGTTCTATCTGTTCTTTACCGATATAAATAGTGGAGATATCTTTGTCATAGACCGCATCATAACCAGCTTCATCTTTATCACTGTGATCCGAGACATGGATCTTACCGAGATCGGTCTTGCTGTTTGACGTTGTGACCGCAGGTTTAGATTCAGCAAACAAGGGCGGTGCAGCCAATGAAAATGTCAGCGACAATGCCATTGTGATAGGGGTAAACTGGGTTTTAATTCGATATGTCATTGATGTCTCTTGCCTCGATTTATCGATTATCATCACACAAATAAAAAAACATAAGTTCGATCAAAAATATTTTTCCAGCCTGATTAGCACTTCGTTTTTGTTATAGCTGTACAGCCAATCCACATTGCTGTGATTGTGGCGGTGACGGAAAGTGAAAGAAGGTGTCATGCCCCATATTTCAGCGGCAGGCACTTTTATGACAGCAATATAAATTTGTTCATGATCCTGACGTCTGGCTCGTAATGACGGACTGTAAGCACCAAAACGGCGTTCTTTCAGCGTCGCAAACAGTGAACCGTTAATGCCGGGATAAATCTGTCCGGCAATCCCTGCCCGAATTCCCCATTGTTGATAGCGATCGACAGCATACTGATCGTTGCCCCGATAGAGCCAATCGCCGCCGCCAAACAAGACAAAGTTTTTGTTAATGGCATGGGATAAGGTGAGATAGCTTGAGGAAAGGTCACCATCTTTTCGCCGGAGTTGCTGGTGACGGAGTTGTTTATGCTCAATTTCAACATTAACGGCGGTTTGGGAAGTGAATGCCCATCGCCACTCTGTTTTGGCGCCTGTAGCGCGGTAATAGGTATCACCTGCTCGTTGCTTATATTCAAACAAGGGGCCAAAAGAGAAATCATGGCTTTTATTTTTATAACTGTATCCACCCACCAGCAAAAAAGTATTTTCGTTCTCATCATGGTAATCACGATAGTTTTCACCAAAAATCAGGCCACGACCAAAAATGCCGTGATGGCCGGCAAGTTGATAGCGCCGACTTAATGTCGCGTCATAAGACATTCCCCATGCTTTGATGGCTTTTGGTGTCTGCCCTTGATAGAACGCTTGTTCTATGGGGTTATAATAGCGAAAGATAGTTTCCTGATCAGGAGACATATTTACGTTATCGTTATAAGCGTAACCAACGGAGAAAGAGCCACGCCAACCGTTTCTCAGGTCTATTGCTTCCAGATAGCTGTTAATATTTTTTAACACGATTTCGGGTAGCTTCTGTGCTTTATACAATCCAGTAAACAGTTGCTCGGCTTCCCGATTTTTATGATCCTCAAAATAGACACGGGCCAGTTCCAGTTCGATACGGGGAAAATCAGGCTGTTGATTTAGAATTTGCTGATAATAATAGGCGGCGAGATCTAAATCCCCCTCAAGACGTGCCAGCCCACCCTGAGCAAAATTGACCAACATCACATCGTGTTCAGGTAATTTTAGGTAGGCGGCGAGAAAGCGCCTGACGTCAGGCCATTGTTGGTTATTAATAGCCAGGAATAGCGCCTGGCCGATATCATTAATATTGTTTTCGACCTGAAACGTTTGCCCATTAATGACAATCAATGACGTGTTTTCGACAAAAATAGGATCGGGCGTAATCAGGTTGGTTTCATTTTCCTGTTGATTATGTTGTGCCTCTTGCCAGATCGTTCGTGGAGTATCTTCATCGGCATAAACGGGTAGGGAGAGGCATAGCGCCATCAGTGCCACTGATAATATCGGCATTATTCTATTGTCAGACATCGGGGAAACCAGATCACAAAGCTCACGTTATTAAAAATAAAACAGAGAACAGCGCCAAAAACGGCACTGTTCTCTGAGAAATTAAGGATTACTGTTTAGAACCACCGAAAGCAGTATCTTTAGATCTATCATCTTCAAATGTGGCGTATCCGGCTAAGCTGGATGCACTGTCGCCAAAGAAGTGACCTTGAGTTTCTCCTTCAAGACCGCCAGTTGTAGCAGAACCTATAAATTGAGCATCAGACTGGATATTCGCGTCGATATTTATTTCCATAGCTGTATTTGATATGGAACCGACCAGCGTTTTCTCACCAAAATCTGCGGTAAATGTACCGGACAGGGCATTGTTACCGCTGTACTGGTTGATACCTGTTATTGTATAAGTTGCGGTACCGTCGGTTGGAATATTGGTCGTAATATCTTTGCCTGCATAGTAAACCGTATGAGTATCATCATCTGCTTTACCAGTTGACCATTCACCAAAGTAAACGTCAGCATTGGCAACTTTGCTGAAATGGAATACTCCCATACCGCCGTGAGAGCCTGGTGCACCTGCTCTCGAGATGTTATGGATCCCATTACTGTCCGCTTGTGCCATGCGAGTCAAGCCAGAAAAACCGATGAGTTGAGCATTATTAATTGAACTGACCCCAATGCCAGGGGCATCACTCGTACCGCCATGTGAATTTGAACCTATTTCAGTTTTACCAACCTTAATATATGATGGTGAACTTATTTGGCTCTGCCCAAAACCCACTTCTGCCTGAGCCTGTGCCATAAATCCCAATGTGCCTAAAGCAGCAATTAATACGTTGAACTTTTTCATCATTATCCTCGTTTGGAGTGGGGGATCCCTCGTTACCCAATCTTAAAAACGGCCAGATTTATTGCGCGAGAAAAACTTACACCGTTCAAATGATAATGTAAATGATAATTATTATTATTTGTTTCAGTAATAATAGGGTTTATTAGATATCGGATTTGTTTATTTCATTGATTTTTATTTTATTTTTTTGGGAGTTGGGGCAAGTTTGAACGCGCTGATTTTTTTTGAAAATGTGAGATGAGTAGATTTTATTTACTGAGGTTATTTTGTTATTAACAATATCATTAGCATGAAAAAATTTCGCATGTAATTAATTTGATAGGCTTATATATATCACTCGCTTTGCAAGATGCGTCTTATATCTTCCCGCGCAGCGGGGAGATATAAACACGCTTATTGGTTTGTAAACTGCAATTTGAAGTTGGATTAGTATAACCATTTATATAATTAAAATTAATGCCTATTTTTGATGTGGAGAAATGTTCATGCCCTGTTGTGGAAAATAATAATTTATGATGAAATTTGCGAGCAAAGAACCCATCAAATAAATTTTCACCTCTCTTTTTATTTTCTGCGTTGCAGGAAATCACGCTCTGCAAGGGTGGGGGATATTCGTTTTTATCTATCTGACTGAAAAAAACCGAATGGGAGACCTATTATGGAAGCAAAAATCGTTATTCAGTCTGCTGAGGAAAGGGCTGATCTTTATGATGAAATAGAGGAGCTTATTGGTAATAATTGGCCTCTGTTTATGAATTATGATGCAGTCGCTGAACAACATTGGCATAAATTATATGAGCCTGGTTTTAGTCACTTTCAAAAATTTGCCATTTTACGGCAGGGGAAAGAAGAACGCCTTATTGGCTTACTGACCTCAATTCCTTTTCCCTGGGAAAATCACTCATTAGATCAATTGCCTGATGAGGGATGGGATGCTGTACTTGACGCAGGTGGAACAGCCAAAGGAAAAGTGCAAGCCAATATGGTGTCTGCCCTTGGTGTGACAGTGAGTCCTGAGTTCCGAGGTCAAAATATTCCTGCCTTATTGTTCAATAGCCTGAAACAGACAGCCAGAGAGGAAGGATTGCAGGGGCTGGTCGTGCCCGTCAGACCAAGCCTGAAAAGCCAATATCCCCTGCAAGATTTTATCGAATATTGTGGTTGGAAAAATGACAAAGGTGAGCCGTTTGATCCGTGGGTTCGCACCCATTATCGTTTAGGGGCGAAAATCATCAAGCCTGCCCTTCGCTCTATGGATATTCATGGCACGCTGGAACAGTGGCAGGAATGGACAGGCATGAAGTTTCCGCAAAGCGGGGAGTATGTCATTCCGGGGGGATTAGTGCCATTGGTCGTCGATGTTGAAAAGCAGATGGCTTATTACATAGAGCCTAATTTATGGATGTACCATAGCCTGGATTAAATTAGAAATATTTTTCTAACTGTATCTGTATTTCATTCTTATCATAATTGTACAGCCAGCTTACATTACTGCGATTGTGCCGATGGCGGAAAATTAAAGAGGGGGTCATTCCCCATATCTTAGCGGCAGGAAATTTAACGGTAGCAGTATAAGTCTGTTCACTATCTTGACGTCTGGCGCCCAATAGTGGGCTGTAAGCACCAAAACGTTGTTGCCTTAGCGAGGCCACCAATGAAGCATTAATTTGGGGATAAAGTTGTCCGGCTATTCCTGCATTGACTCCCCATTGTTGATAGCGAGATGCTGGTTGTTGATTATTTTTATAGCTCCAATTACCCCCACCAAACAAGATTAATTTGTCATTGATGACATGGGATAGGCTGAGATAGGATGAAGAAAGTTCACCGTCTTTCCTGTCATAAGGCGGCTGATACCTCAATTTCTTATGCTTAAGTTCAACATTGAGGGTGGTTTGTTCGGTAACATTCCACTGCCATTCTGCCTGTGCTCCAATGGCATGGTATTCGGTATTTCCTGCACGCTGTTGATATTCAAACAAAGGACCAAAGGAAAAATCATGAAGTCTGCTTTTATAATTGTAGCCACTAACCAGCAGGAACATATTTTCGTTATCGTCATGGTAATGGGGATAATTTTCTCCATAAATCAAGCCACGCCCAAAAATGCCGTGATGGCCGACAAGTTGGTAACGTCGGCTTAAGGTGGCGTTGTAAGTATCACCCCATGCTTTGATAGGTTTCGGTACACCCCTTTCGATTATGCACTGTCCCTCTTCAAAAAGCAGGCAGATCGGTTTTTGATTTGGCGACATATTGATATTGTCGTCATAGATGAAACTCAATGAAAACGAACCGCGCCAGCTATTTCTTAAGGTTATTGCTGCCAGATACAGGTTAATATTCTTCAAGACCATTTCTGGTAACTGTTGCTGTTTCCTGATGTCTTCGAATAATTGCTTGGATTCCTGGTTCTTACGATCTTCAAAATAGACACGAGCCAGCTCCAGTTTGATACGGGTAAAATTCGGTTTCTGCCGTAAGATCTTTTGATAATAAGAGGTAGCGAGCGTCAAATTCCCTGTAATATAGGCTAGCTTGCCTTGGGCAAAATCAATGAGCCAGGGAGCATATCCCGGAATTTTTTGATAAATCGGTAGAAGACGTCTGACTTCCTGCCATTGCCGATAGTTAATGGCAAGGTACAGTGCTTGGCCTATTTCCTTAAGATTGTTCCCAATTTTAAGTTCTTGCCCATGAGTCACGGCTAATGGGATGCCATCTTTTATAGAAATGACATTTGGAATTTCATTTTTCTGTTGATTGTCTCGTGCCTCTTGCCAAATCTTGTGGCTAATATCTTCATTGGCACAAACTGTCGGAGAAAGGAATGGGATCAGCAATATTATAAAGAGTATTAGAACTTTTTCCTTTTTAGTCACTTTTTGTTTGTCAGACATAGCAAAACTCAATTCATAATGGCTATATTTATTTGAAATAAACAGTTTGAAATAAACAGTTTTTAAAATAAATAGGATAAAGAAGATGAGGAGAAAACAGTGCCAAAAATGACCCTGTTTTCTGGGGAATTAATTATTTTATTCTTTCACCATAGAAATCAGTGTCTTTTGTTCTGTCGCTATAATATAAGATCTCTCCTTTCAAAGAGTTAATGTTGTCACCAGATAATAATGTTCCATAGGTATGCCCAATAAGGCCGTTGGATCTGGCTATACCTAAAAAGTTGCCGTACTCATTTATCTTGGCCTCAATACCTACAGTTTGTGTATTATTGCTCATGGAGCCACTCAATACGTAGTTACCAAAATCTGCGACAAAATGACCGGAGAGGGGATTGTTACGGTCATCGTGGCTAATGCCTCGTACATTATAGATTGCATTACCGCTATCTGGCAGCTTGGTTGCCACCTCCTTGCCTGCGTACAAAACGGTGTGGGAGATATCTGATTTATCAGACGTTTTTTGTGCCCATTCCCCAAAGTAAATTTCCCCCTTTTCTTTCTCGAATTGAAAGTATGGGTTGGTTTCTTGCTGGCTTATGCCATCTTCAATTTTTGCCTGAACCTGCGTAGTAAATCCAATAATGCTTAACATAGCGATTAATATATTGCGCTTTTTCATAAGTAGCCTCGTAGGGTATTGAATGCTTTATTATCCCGTTATAAAAACGAGCAGAACTTTTTGGGTGAAAGTTTTGAACAAAAAATACACAGCAAATGAAATGTATACTGGTTGAAAATCAGTGTAAATAATAAGATGTCATTATGTTTTGTATCTGTTGAGTTTTATTGCATACGTAAATTAAAGTTACGTAAATCGTAAAGTAATTTATTGAAATAAAAGGTAAGGAAGGCAAAAAGAGAATGGAAAAACAGTGCCAAAAATGACACTGTTTTCTGGGAAATTAATCATTATTCTTTAGCACCGCCGAAAGCCGTATCTTTGCGTCTGTCACTATCGAATTTGGCAATTCCTGCTATAGAAGAGGCAGAATCACCATAAAATTTCCCTTCGGTGACTCCATTAATATTGCCGTTGGCTGTGGCTTTACCCGAAAATCCGGCGTCATCATTTATATTGGCATCAATGCCTATACTGAGTGAATTATTGCTCAGTGAACCACCAAGTTTATTGGTATCAAAGTTTGCCTCAAGTTTACCGGAAAGGAGATTTGAGCCATCATATTGGCTAAGGCCTTTTACTATATAGGTCGCAGTACCACCGCTTGGCATATTGGTTGTAACATCTTTGCCTACATAAAAAACAGTATGGGTAACATCCGATTTATCGGGCGTTTTTTGTGCCCATTCGCCAAAATAAACTTCCGCATCGGGAACTTGAGCGATACTGATGTACTGATTCTCGATACTTAAACGTGAGCCATCAAAATTTTTATTATAGATGCCATTATTGTCTTGTTCGGCGAGCTTTTTCAGTTGAGAGGCGGTATATAATTTTCCCCCTACTATAGGTAAAGAGGAGATACCCAGGGCGGGTTCACCATCGACTTCTCCGATTAGAAGATGCGGATCAGTTTCTTGTTGGCTTATGCCATACCCAACTTTTGCTTGAGCCTGTGTAGTAAATCCGAGAACTCCTAATATAGCGATTAATATACTGATCTGTTTCATGTTCAACCTCACTGAGTATTGAATACTTGTTATTTTGCCATAAGAACGTCCTGAACTTTTGGGGTTAGCTGTGCTTAAAAAACGCATAGCAAATAAAATGTATGTTGGATAAACAAAGTTGTAAACTATAGGTTGTCGTTATGTTTTGTATTTGTTAATTTTTGTTTTTTGCGGAAACTATAATTTAACGTATTGAAAAAGATTATTTTTTTGATGAGTAAACGAATTTTAGGGTTTCACCATCTCAATTAATCCACCCATCGTTGAGGATGGGTATACACGGTGGCTCGTCCCGGCTTGCAAAACCCGATTAACGTTAGATTACATTTTTGTGCGACTTCAATGGCTAATGAAGTTGCGGCAGAAACAGCAAATAAAATTTCTACCCCACAAGTCGCCGATTTTTGTACCATCTCATAACTGGCGCGGCTGGAAACCAACACAGCACCTTGTTGCCAACCCGTTTTTGCCCGCATTCCCAGCAACTTATCCAGTGCAACATGGCGGCCAATATCTTCACAACCACCCAGTAATTTTCCCTCAGGATCAATCCAACCCGCCGCATGAGTACAGCCAGTGAGAGCGCCAATTTCCTGAACCTGGGGTAATTGAGCAAGGGCGGCATCAAGGTGAGAGAGAGAAAATGTTTGCGTGAAAGGCAGGGGCGCAATGGGATGAAAGATCTCTGCCAATTGCTCGGTGCCGCAAATGCCGCAACCCGTCCTCCCAGCCATACTGCGTCGGCGCGCTTTCAATTCTGCAAAACGGCGGCTGGCAAGTTCAATGTGGAGTTCGATGCCCCCGTGACAACTCACTTTCGAATCAATACCCCGAATTTCTTGTGGCGATGTAATGATCCCTTCCGACAAAGAAAATCCGATGGCGAAATGGTCGAGATCTTTCGGGCTGGCCATCATCACGACATGGGAAATACCGTTATAGACTAATGCGACAGGCACTTCTTCGGCTACCCAATCCGGTTGTAAACCACCCAATTGTGCGCTTTGTTTGACGTTCTTTTGTTGTACATTGATACGAAAAGCGCCGTTGGTTTTTGCCATAGTTAACTTATTTTCTGGCCTTTTATTATCCATTAGTGTATTCCCCAGTAGATTGATTCATAATACTGTTTGTGTGGATATAGGACGGTTTATAACAGACAGTATTCAGAATCAAAAACGATTCATTAAGTTATTATCCAGTTCTATCTTGATAAGAAGCAAATACACCCGCAGAGTTCCTGTTAGGCGGGCGTTAATGAGCAATGTGAGTGAGGAGATCCCCATGCAAGTCAGCAGAAGACAGTTCTTTAAGATCTGCGCTGGCGGTATGGCGGGTACGACGGCAGCCGCGCTGGGGTTTGCCCCAACCGCCGCGATGGCACAAACACGTCACTATAAATTGCTGCGTGCGCGTGAAACCCGAAATACCTGTACATACTGCTCTGTCGGTTGTGGATTATTAATGTACAGCCTTGGTGATGGCGCCAAAAATGCCAAGTCTACTATTTTTCATATCGAAGGGGACCCGGATCATCCTGTAAATCGTGGTGCCCTATGTCCTAAAGGCGCTGGGTTGGTGGATTTTATTCACAGCAAAAGTCGCCTGCTCTATCCAGAATATCGGGCGCCAGGCGCCAGTCAATGGCAGCGAATAAGCTGGGATGAAGCCTTCGATCGTATCGCGAGATTAATGAAACAAGATCGTGATGCCAATTTTATCAAAACCAATCAAGCGGGTGTGACGGTTAACCGCTGGCTGACGACGGGCATGCTGTGTGCTTCTGCGGCCAGTAACGAAACCGGTTTTTTATCACAGAAATTTAGTCGCGCTCTCGGCATGCTTGCCGTAGACAACCAGGCGCGTGTCTGACACGGACCAACGGTAGCAAGTCTTGCTCCAACATTTGGTCGCGGTGCGATGACCAACCACTGGGTGGATATTAAGAATGCGAACCTGATTGTCGTGATGGGCGGGAATGCTGCTGAGGCACATCCTGTCGGTTTCCGTTGGGCGATGGAAGCCAAAATTCATAACAACGCTAAATTGATTGTTATCGATCCCCGTTTTACCCGTACGGCATCCGTGGCGGATTTCTACACGCCTATCCGTTCCGGTACTGATATTGTCTTCCTGTCAGGGGTGATTTTGTACCTGATCACCCATGAAAAAATTAATCGTGACTATGTTGAGGCTTACACCAATGCCAGCCTGATTGTGCGGGATGATTTCTCATTCGAGGATGGCCTGTTCAGCGGTTATGATGCTGAAAACCGTCAGTATGATAAGACGACATGGAACTATGCGTTGGATGAAAATGGTTTTGCCAAACGCGACAAAACCTTGACCCATCCACGTTGTGTCTGGAATCTGCTGAAAGCCCACGTTAGCCGTTATACACCGGAAGTTGTGACTGATATTTGTGGTACACCGAAGGAAGATTTTCTCAAGGTGTGTGAATATCTGGCTGAAACCAGTGCGAAAGACAAAACGGCTTCGTTCTTGTATGCACTGGGTTGGACGCAACACTCCACCGGCGCCCAAAATATCCGCACGATGGCGATCATCCAGTTACTGCTCGGTAATATGGGCATGGCCGGTGGCGGTATTAACGCGCTGCGTGGTCACTCCAATATTCAGGGGTTGACCGATTTAGGGTTGTTGTCGCAAAGCCTGCCGGGGTATCTCTCCTTGCCATCGGAGAAACAGGCCAATTTGCAAACCTATTTGCAGGCCAACACGCCAAAAGCCACCGTTGCAGGGCAGGTCAACTATTGGGGCAATTATCCTAAGTTCTTTGTCAGCCTGATGAAGAGCTTCTATGGTGATAATGCCCGTAAAGAGAATGACTGGGGCTTCGATCTGTTGCCGAAATGGGATAAGCCTTACGACGTCCTGCAATATTTTGAAATGATGTCGAAAGGGGAAGTGAACGGCTATATTTGTCAGGGCTTCAACCCGGTAGCCTCATTCCCGAACAAGAACAAAGTCGTCGCGGCGTTATCGAAGCTGAAATTCCTGGTGACGGTTGATCCTCTTAACACCGAAACATCCTCTTTCTGGCAACATCACGGTGAGTTCAATGACGTTGATCCTGCCACCATTCAAACTGAAGTATTCCGCCTGCCATGCTGCTGTTTTGCAGAAGAAAATGGCTCGATAGTCAATTCAGCGCGTTGGTTGCAATGGCACTGGAAAGGCGCTGATGCCCCAGGGGAAGCGATTGGGGATGGCGAAATTCTGTCGGGTATTTTCAACCGCTTGCGGGATTTGTACCGCGAAGAAGGCGGCGCTGTACCAGAACAAGTCCTCAGCATGACATGGGATTATTTCACCCCCGAAGCTCCTACACCGGAAGAAGTGGCCCAGGAAAATAACGGTCGAGCTTTGGCGGATTTGCTGGATGAAAATGGCCATGTATGGGTGAAAAAAGGCCAGCAATTATCTTCTTTCGCACAATTGCGTGATGATGGCACAACCGCCAGCGGTTGCTGGATTTTTGCCGGAAGTTGGACGCCAGAAGGTAACCAGATGGCGCGCCGTGATAATGCCGATCCATCCGGTATGGGTAATACATTGGGTTGGGCATGGGCGTGGCCATTGAATCGCCGCATCCTGTATAACCGTGCTTCTGCCGATCCGCAGGGCAATCCGTGGGACCCTAAACGCCCGTTGATTGCCTGGGATGGCGATAAATGGAGCGGGACAGATATTCCAGACTACAGCAATGCGGCTCCGGGAACGGATGTCGGGCCATTTATCATGCAGCCAGAAGGAATGGGGCGCTTGTTTGCCATCGACAAAATGGCAGAAGGGCCGTTCCCTGAGCATTACGAGCCGTTTGAAACACCGTTGGGAACCAACCCGCTGCATCCGAATGTGGTTTCTAATCCGGCCGCCCGCGTGTTCAAAAGTGATTTTGAGTCTATGGGTAAAGCCGATAAATTCCCCTATGTAGGAACCACCTACCGCCTGACGGAGCATTTCCATTACTGGACAAAACATGCATTGCTAAATGCCATTGCCCAACCAGAACAATTTGTGGAAATGGGTGAACGGTTGGCGGCAGAGAAGGGGATCAAACAGGGAGATACCGTCAAAGTCAGCTCCAGTCGTGGTTATATCAAGGCCAAGGCCGTGGTGACGAAACGCATTCGCACCTTGAATGTTCACGGCCGTGAAGTGGATACCATCGGTATTCCGATTCACTGGGGTTTTGAGGGCGCGGCGAAGAAAGGCTTCCTTGCGAATACCCTGACGCCGTTTGTCGGTGATGCCAATACGCAGACACCGGAATTCAAGGCATTCTTGGTTAATGTGGAAAAGGTGTAAGGGAGAAAAATTATGTCATTGCAATCCCAAGACATCATTCGTCGCTCTGCCACCGATTCACTGACGCCCGCACCTCGTGTGCGGGATCACCAGCAAGAAGTGGCAAAACTGATCGATGTGACAACCTGTATTGGTTGCAAAGCGTGTCAGGTGGCCTGTTCCGAATGGAACGATATTCGTGATGAGGTTGGGCACAACGTTGGTGTTTATGATAATCCGGCCGATCTGACCGCGAAGTCATGGACAGTGATGCGATTTTCCGAAGTGGAGGAGAATGGCAAGCTGGAATGGCTGATCCGCAAGGATGGCTGTATGCATTGTGCCGATCCCGGTTGCTTGAAGGCTTGTCCGGCGGAAGGGGCGATTATTCAGTATGCCAATGGCATCGTTGATTTTCAGTCAGAACAGTGCATTGGCTGTGGTTATTGCATTGCGGGCTGCCCATTCAATGTGCCCCGCATCAATAAAGAGGATAATCGCGCCTACAAATGCACTTTGTGCGTTGACCGTGTTGGTGTCGGGCAGGAGCCAGCTTGTGTGAAAACTTGCCCAACCGGTGCGATTCATTTTGGCAGTAAGTCGGATATGAAAACACTGGCGGCAGACCGGGTTGAAGAGCTTAAGGGGCGTGGTTATGAAAATGCCGGTTTGTACGATCCTGAAGGCGTCGGTGGAACCCATGTCATGTATGTGTTGCACCATGCCAACAAGCCCCAGCTTTATCATGGATTACCGGATAATCCGGCAATCAGCCCGACGGTCACGTTTTGGAAAGGGATCTGGAAGCCATTGGCTGCAATCGGTTTTGCCGCGACTTTTGCGGCTTCCATTTTTCATTACGTGGGTATTGGCCCGAACCGCGTTTCCAAAGAAGAGGAAGAGAGCGCACTCAACGATATGGATTCAAACAATGAGGAAGTGAAGAAATGAAAAAGCGCAACGATATCATTATTCGCCACTCCCCGGTTGAGCGAGTCAATCATTGGGCGGTTGTGATTTGCTTCCTGTTTACCGCCATCAGCGGGTTAGGTTTTTTCTTTCCCTCCCTGAACTGGATGATGAATATCTTTGGCACCCCGCAACTGTCACGGATATTGCACCCGTTTGCGGGATCGGTGATGTTGTTCCTGTTTGTTTTTATGTTCTTCCGATACTTCAAACATAACCTGATTGACAGGGATGACATCGAATGGGCGAAGAATATCCACAAAGTGTTGCGTAATGAGGAAGCGGGAGATATCGGGCAGTATAATCTCGGCCAAAAAGGTATTTACTGGTCAGTCTCTCTTTGTCTGTTCCTGTTGCTTATTAGCGGCATTATTATCTGGCGCCCGTATTTTGCGGAGTATTTTTCTATCCCATTGATTCGAGTTGCTTTGCTGATCCACTCATTGGCGGCCATTGGCCTGATCCTGACGATTATCATCCATGCGTATGCAGCGTTTTGGGTGAAGGGATCAGTACGGGCAATGGTCGAGGGTTGGGTGACACGAGGCTGGGCGAAAAAACATCACCCACGTTGGTATCGCGCCATGGTGAAACAAGAGCAACGAAAAGAGAAAGAGTGAGTTTAGGGCAGGGTATTTTGTGTACCCTGCTTTTTTCTTGCTTATATGGAGAGTTATGTCTTGAAATAGTCAATGTTTTTTGCAAAAACTGTACTTTTCAGACAGGTTTGTTTTTACATTTAATATAACCATGCTGTTTTACATAGACTTCCTTTATACGCATTAAACTTCAAGTTGCAATTTACAACACTATATGAAACCTGATTTCTCCCCGCTTCGCGGGGAGAAATCACACGCATCTTGAAGTTAGATTGGTATAAATATATTCTCACAGGAACTGGTATAATAAAAACCAAGCTAAATAAAATAGAATTAAGCAACTTAGATAATGCGGGATTGGTATTTAAATTGCGTCGGAGTCGCCAAAAATATCTAAGAGTATATCCCAATAGGAGATATTTGATATTATAGTCAGCCTGTTTTTTTACATTTAGGGGATTTTTTCATGAATAAGAAATCAATAGCCCAATGGTTCATTTC
>NZ_NJCX01000069.1 GCF_002632875.1 Xenorhabdus kozodoii | reverse complement strand
GCCACCCAAACGGATTTCCCGCAAGACGCGTTCATCCACCAACTATTTGAAGCACAGGCAGAACAGCATCCCGACAGCCTTGCCGCGGTCTTTGAGGATCACACACTCAGCTACGGGGAGTTAAACCGCCGTGCCAACCAGCTAGCCCATCACCTGATGGCGCTGGGGGTACGCCCGGATGATCGGGTCGCGATTTGTGTCGAGCGCAGTCTGGAAATGGTGGTCGGCTTACTGGCTATCCTGAAAGCCGGCGGCGCGTATCTGCCGCTCGATCCGGCTTACCCCGCCGAGCGGCTGGCCTATATGTTGGACGATGCCAAACCGGGGGTATTGCTCACCCAGACGGCACAGCTCAGCAAACTCCCCGCTCACGCCGCCGCGCCGGTGTTACTTGACACTGTCCTCGACAGCCAAACGCCGATATTGGCCTCACAGCCGACGGATAACCCCATTGTACCGGGGCTGACATCCCGCCATCTGGCCTATGTGATTTACACCTCCGGTTCGACCGGCCAACCGAAAGGGGTAATGGTCGAGCATCGCAATGTCCTGCGCCTGATCATCAATAGCGGGTTTGCCGATATTACCCCCGATGATTGTGTCGCCCATTGCGCCAATATCGCTTTTGACGCCTCGACCTGGGAGATCTGGTCTGCCCTGCTCAATGGCGCCCGCCTGCATGTGGTTCCACAATCGATACTGCTCGATCCGGTACGCTTCTGTCAGGTACTGGTGAAAGGGCAGGTCACGGCACTTTGGCTCACCGTCGGCTTATTTAACGAGTACCTGGATAATTTGGCGCCCCTGTTTGGTCAATTGCGTTACCTGCTTGTCGGCGGGGATGTGCTTGATCCAAGGAAAATCCAACAGGTGCAACGGGCAGTGTCCCAGCCGGCCAACCTGATCAATGGCTATGGCCCAACGGAAACCACCACATTTGCCACCACCTATGGGATCACGTCTCCCGTTGAGGTGACGCGCTCCATTCCTGTCGGCCGCCCGATTGCCAATACCCGGATTTACATTCTGGATACGCATGAACAACCGGTTCCCGTCGGGGTGGCCGGGGAAATGTATATTGGCGGTGCCGGTGTCGCCCGCGGTTCCCTCAACCGCCCCGAATTGACCGCCGAGCGTTTCCTTATCGATCCCTTTGCTGCGGAACCCGATGCCCGGATGTACAAAACCGGTGACCTTGGCCGCTGGTTGCCCGACGGCAATATCGACTACCTTGGCCGCAATGATTTTCAGGTCAAACTGCGCGGCTTCCGCATCGAACTGGGGGAAATCGAGGCCAGATTGACCCAATGTGACGGGGTACGCGAAGCGGTGGTGATCGCCCGCGAAGATGAACCCAACCAGAAACGACTGGTCGCCTACCTGCGGCCAGAGAACGGGGCGGAACTGGTGCCGGCGGCATTGCGCGAGCAACTTAGCCAGCATCTGGCGGACTATATGCTGCCCAGTGC
>NZ_NJCX01000068.1 GCF_002632875.1 Xenorhabdus kozodoii | reverse complement strand
GAAAACGACTCTGGGCAGAAAAGAATTTAACCCAGATTTAACCTGACAGACACCTGTATAAATAACCGGTAGTTGTCAGATCTAATCTGGACTAATACACCTAAATCAATACCGATTAAAGTGACGTTATTCATGATGGCCTCTTCCCAAAGAAAAACACCCTCTCAGCTTACCGCTCACAGGGTGGGGGTGACCATCTCATTAAGCCGCTTGCGCGACCTGATTGAAAACGATGAAGATTTGAAGATTTATTGCTGATCTTCGGCGTAAATTCCCGCTGAGATGATGGCGCCCCCGATGCGGCGCTGACCGTAACCCAGCGGAACGGGGTTCCCCTGCGCAATGGAGTTCACCGGACCACCAAACGCATAGGATGGTTTATTGTCGGGATCTTCCCGTCGCGCCAGTCCGCCCGGCATGGGGGACAGCATTTGTACCACACCCCCCAGCATCATTCCGATACCTGACATGACCATCGGTGCCCCCCACGGGGTAGCCCACATAAATGCCCCGGCAACCACCATCACTGCGCCGAGAATAGTCTGAAACACGCCCGCTTTTTTGCTGCCGATAATCATCGGGGCAATACGAATGTCGTCTGTACCGGAAAATTCCAGTTCATCCTGACTGATATTGCGTTTACCGCTGAATACAGCAAAGGTTAACCCACGCTCTTTGGCACTCAGCAGGAACTTTTCGAAGCCGTCGATTAAGACCGATAATGCCCGAATCGCTTCCTGCGGCGAAGTGACCGCTAATCGATGTTCTCGTCCGAACAGGGCGCCGAGTGTTCCGTATAGCCGGATTATTCGTAACGTATTCATGATTTACTCCATAAAAAACCCGCCGAAGCGGGTTGTATTGCATTTATTTAAAAAGCTGTTGGATAGATACCGTAATCACCATTCGAGCCATATCCTATCCGATACGTCAACATCTCATCTTCAGTAACCCTTCCTTCCTGTTCGCTCATGCCACCACCACATATTCCTTTTGATTTTGCGCTGAAAATATGTCTTCCTACCTTGGGGTATATTTCTATCTTCTGTGCTGGATCTAGGTCAGCAAGCTCTTTCCCATCAACATAAACCCGAGACAAACAGGCGCTCCCTATAAAACCTGAATCTCTTTTAATTATAACCTTTCCTGTACCTTCTTTTTTGACCAATAAATCACGCTGTATTATCTGTTTTTCCGGCACTGGTTTGGCTGATTCATTAGAAACTGGAGTGGTTGCGCAACCTACTATAAAAAAAGCCGCTGCCACTAGGGCTATTTTTTTCATACAATCAATCCTTATAATTAAGAAATCTTAAGATTACCCTCAAGAGACTGACTAGTCATGAAATTTTTCATGTCTCAGCGCTATTACCGCTCGCTCCTGCCAGTATCCGCTATAATGCACACGGTTACTGAGCTGTCCGTACATGTGGTGTAACATCAGCCCATCACCTATGTATACCCCGGCATGATT
>NZ_NJCX01000067.1 GCF_002632875.1 Xenorhabdus kozodoii | reverse complement strand
AACTCGTAGTACACCACGGCGGGGGCGTTATCACGACCCGTCACATAGGTCCACAGATAGGCCCGGTGCGTCTGCCCTTTCCCCGGCATCAGAACCGGCAACGGGGTTTCGTCGGCATGCAGAACCGGCGAAGCCAGCAGAGCCTGTTTCAGCGCGTCGGCCAACGGTTGCAGAGCCACGGCCACTTGTCCCACCCAGTCTGACAGCGTACTGCGTGCCAGGGTCACCCCACTGCGGGCATAGATTTGCTGCTGGCGATAAAGGGGCTGGTGATCCCGGTATTTGGCGACCAGCACCTGAGCCAGCAGACCCGGTTCCGGCAGACCCTTTTCAATGAGATGTGCGGGCTGGGCCTGGGCATGAATACACTGGCAGGCGGCACAGCTGTATTGCGGACAGACATAACGCCGGACGATAAACGTCGCCGGGCGGTATTCCAGCCGTTCGCTGATGTCATCGCGCAGGAAACGCAGGGGATGACCACAGTCAGGGCAGCTTGTGCTGTCCGGCTCAAGCCGCACCGATTCACGGGGTAAGGCCGCCGGCAAAGGCTGGCGTTTAGGTCGAGCCGGGGCCGTCTCTTCCGTGACAGGCAAGTATGAGAGCCGGGTTTCCAGCTCGGCAATATCCGTTTCCGCATCTTCCTCAAACTGGCTGCGTTTGGGGCCGGCCGGGAGGGTTTCGCTGTGTACGCCGAACCGCCAGCGCCGGGCCTGTTTCAGAGCCGCCTCCAGCGGGTGAATGTAGTCGCGTTGTTGCTGAAGCAGCGCCAGAGCCCGTTGCCGAAATTGTTCCGGGTCATCCAGCGCTATTAAGTCATGAAGTGTCATGGCGACAGTTTACCGGATAATCCGGGGGAATGAGGCGGTAAAACTGTGACCGGGGTTAAAAAATTAGCTTCGCCAGCCGGACAGGTCATCTCCCTCAACCTGTTGCCAGTGAATGCCCCGGATGAGCCAGTCAAACTGGGCGGGCGTCATCACCCAGCTGCGTTCCCCCTGTTTGGGCCAGGCAAAATGGGCGCGGTGCAAACGGCGGGTGCACAACCAAACCCCATGGCGATCCCAGCGTAATACCTTGAGGCGGGAACGGGCCTTGTTGCAAAAAACAAACGCTGCCTCTTCCTGCCAGCGCAGGTTTAACCGTTCAATATGCTGGGTCAGGGCATCAATTCCCCGGCGCATATCGACGGGTTCCCGCACCAGAAAAAGCTGTTCGGGTTTTAACATCGGGCCAGTACCTGAATCACCTCAGGCAATAATGCCAGCGGGCAGGTGATGGCATAGCCGGCGGGCGTTTGCAGGGTGACCGTGGGTGTCTGGGCTGGCTGGAGTGAAACGGGTAACAAGGCTGACAAACCCGGGCTGGGGTCTTGGTTTTTTTTACTGTCGGCGATCCAGTCACGAAACGAGGAAAAGTTGAGCTGATGCTGTTCACAATACTGTTTTCGGGTCAGATCACTGTGCCGCCATTGGGTCACATGGCGCTGTTTTTGTTCGGGGGTGTATCGGTTACGGCGCAT
>NZ_NJCX01000066.1 GCF_002632875.1 Xenorhabdus kozodoii | reverse complement strand
GATCACTACGTAGCGAGTCTTGCATCTCCGGCGGTAACAAAGGAAATGAAGCGTAGACAGCGAAACATTCGAGCCGAAACCAATAGGTGAACGTGATAACTCCGAAATTCGCTGATTGCGTTGTGCCGATGGTATCGTCGAACCAGCAGGCAATAGTTTCTGAATGGGCACACTGGTGATTTTTTTTCCAGTCAGAAGCACACACCGGAGTCTCAGGCGTCGGCGAGTTTGTAGAGAACAGTGCGGAACCCAGGAGATCCTGACACCTCTCAAGGAAATGAGTATATCGGGCACAAGTGCCAAAACACAAGGCCTGAGAGATGGGTATCAGGAAGTCGGAATCAGCCATAGTCGTGATGAAACGAGTCATGATCGCGGAGCGAAGGGCTGGCAGACAGATCGAACGTGAGAGGGAAACAATGACCGTACACAGCAACGACGGACAATCATGGTTAACAAAACTTGAGCGTATAGGCAAGAAATCAGCCTGTAACAAACAGCAGGTGTTCAATAATTTAGGGCATTTGCTGAACAGTAACATGCTGAAAGGACAATTCCTACGGCTTGACGGGAATAAAACGGTAGGTATTGATCGCATGACAAAATCCGCTTACGGGGAACATCTTGATGGGAATATTCACCATCTCATCCTGCGAATACGCAGAGGGACGTATCGCCCGAAAGCCGCCAGAATCACGCAGATCCCGAAAGAGGAGGGTAGTAAACGGCCACTGGCGATTTCGTGCATAGAGGACAAACTGGTGCAACTTGCGGTCAGTGATATTCTCAGCCGAATTTATGAGCCGCTGTTTCTGCCGTGTTCATACGGATTTCGGCCGGGATTAAATTGTCATGCGGCATTGAAGGCACTACAACAGCAAACATACCGTAACTGGAATGGGGCGGTTGTGGAAATTGACATCCGACAGTACTTTAACACGATACCCCATATTGAGTTGATGAATTTACTGTGGAAGAAGATATCAGATCGCCGTTTCCTCAGACTCATTAAGTTCTTAATAACGGCACCCGTTATCGAGGGTAAACAGATATCCGACAATGTGTGCGGATGTCCCCAAGGGTCAATCTTGTCGCCGGTACTTGCCAATATCTACCTGCACTATGTGATAGATGAATGGTATGATGAAACCAGCCGTTCACACCTTCATGGTCGGGCAGGAATGGTAAGGTACGCTGATGATATGGTGTTTACCTTTGAGTTCCTGAGTGAGGCAAAACGCTTTTATAAGATATTACCTAAACGACTGAGTAAATACGGTCTGGCGTTGCACAGTGACTAATCGCAATTAATTCCGGCGGGTCACGTTGCAGCAATGAGAGCTAACCAGTCTGGCGGGCGCTTACCTACGTTTAACTTTCTGGGATTTACCTGCTATTGGGGGATATCGCGAAAGGGTTTCTGGCGACTGAAGTTGACCAGTCGAAAAGACCGTTTTGCCGCCAAATTGAAGGGACTCAGGGACTTCCTCTGGAAGAACCTGAATACACCTGACAAAAGGCGTGTTCTGACCATCGTCATCAGGGTTATCAAAGGCTGGATAAATTATCACGGTATTTCTGATAACCAGAGACGAGTCGGGCAATTTATCTACCAAAGCAAGCGGTACTTTACAGATGGTTCAACCGGAAGGGAGGACGACGGGGGTTAACGTGGGAAAAGCTGACTCTGATCCTGAAAGTGCTGGGTTATCCTTCAAGCTGGAAAGTCCATTCAATGTTCAATTCTTGCTGAATAGGTGTGACGACTGGGGTCTGTCGGGAGCCGGATGCGGTAGTTCTGCATGTCCGGTTCTGAGGAGGGATCTGCCCAGGTGACTGGGTAGGTCTACTCACCAGCAGTGGTCATT
>NZ_NJCX01000065.1 GCF_002632875.1 Xenorhabdus kozodoii | reverse complement strand
GTATTTAATCGCTACGTTTGAAACGGAAGCATGTTGAACTAAAAGTCGGGAAACCCCGCCTTTATGTAAGTTGTTGATTTTTCCATTTATTCTTACTTTGACCCAACCATTGCGGAAATCCCAATGGTTACTTTACGTGCTGGACAAAAGGAATAAATGCATTGCTTTTTAGCGTGTTACTTGTGCGCAAGGGTCTGGACAAGCAGATGCCAAATCTGTCGTCTGATTAGATATCAATGAGTTATCACTAAAATGGGCATTCCCACTTAAATGGGCTTTCAAATCCCAATTGGCGCGATCAGCCAAAAATTTGTCCGATCGGAACTGAGCCAAAGTGAGGACCTCGGATAAATCAAGGAGTTAGGTTAAAGGGGAGGATTGTCCCTTTTAAACTCTAACGACTCGTCGCGATAATTTTAATCAGTGATCTACAACTATCAAGCCATCAAATACAGTAACCATTGGCGAATAAAACAATGAATGAGAGGAAATGAATACAAAGTAAAATTCTGCAATAAAAATAATATAAATTAGTTTAACTAGATCAAATTTATGAAAAAACAAACTTACTTTTAGTCATCTAAAACAATACATTGTTGCTGCTTAGTTAAGCTACAACTTTGTCACGGATTAACCAACCAGCAGTATAATTGTTAAACAAAATCCCTTGAAAAAATGGTTGTCAGGCATTATACATTCAGTATACTTTGTCGCCTTTCAGGTTGAGTTGGTTCGTGATATAGCTGAGTTAGGTTAGGGTATCGGCTTTATATTCAGACTCATTTAATATTAGCCGAACCTTTTCTTTGTTAACATCACAAGAGCCGATAACACATTATGAATCAACTAGATCAGCACAAATTTGATAAGCTTGTTGAGATTGTAGATACAACTTTGAATAGTCTTTCTGTGTTATTTGAAGAATTTGGCATAGAAGGCATGCACAAACTCACTGATCCATCATTAGATCAATTAAAACAGTTATTTTCCTATATGAAGGAAGAAGCTGAAAACCTTGAAAAAGACTTAGAAAGCAACGCTGATAGTATGAACTCCGTTACAGCCTTGATGTTTTTGCAAAACGTTAAGCAAGGTTTATTGTTTGCTGATACCTTGCTAATCGGTATTGAAAAGTTTGATGCAGAATATTGTGAGCGTGCACACAATGGTATTAGAAGTAATTCTTTAGTTAGTCCACAATGGTAATACCATAAATCAATAAGGGATAATCATATGAAAAGTCTAAATAATCTTTACGAAAGTGCTTTAAAGCTCGAAGCTATTATGAAGGAAATACACCGAAGAGCTGAAATTATGCGTATGAAGGTCGTCAAGAGAGCCGCTTAGCTTGTTAAATTGCTTACTAAAGTATTCAATTAACCTAAATTAATTATTTAATAATCATAAAAAGCCCTCCCTCCGAGGGCTTTTTCGCATCTGCCCACATTCCCCCCAATCCCCCAACAACTCCCCAATTCCACCCTATTGGTTATTTATTGACGGCTAAATGGGATTTTTTTCAGTGGCATATCCGCTATGTAGGTCTGAATTGTGCGGGGTATGTTATGTGATGGTGGGTTGTGAAAAACCTTGGTTTAGCGGACGTGATGAAAATTGGGGATTTTGGGATTGGAGGACTAGGGAAAGCTGTTCTCTATAAGGGGAATAGCATACTAGATTTTTTTCGGTTAAATCCGAGTCAAGTCTTTAGAAATGACGAAGACTCGACGTTCGCATATCGATGGGCGTCTGGAATTATTTGCAAAGCTGGTGATACATTTAGTGGATTCACCGCTCATTTTAATGGCGCAGGCGTCAAATTTTTTGCAGGATATCCCGCTGCTGCTGTTTACTATGATGTTTGGACTGATAAAAACACCACGGTCGATGGTAGCGGCTTCATAAAAAAAGCCTCGCCTATCATTCAAATTCACCCCGATGGCTCATTCACCACAAATGATGAATCCGAGGGCGCTACAGTGACCAAACTCGGCATCGGTCACTATCAGGTGACTGGCGTATTGGGTTATAACGCCGATGGTGCATGGGGTGTGCACGGTGGTATTTCATCACCAAAAAATAATAATGGACTGGAGTTAATCTACATCGATGATAAAGTGCAAAAAGATGGCTCTATCACCATCAAAACC
>NZ_NJCX01000064.1 GCF_002632875.1 Xenorhabdus kozodoii | reverse complement strand
TGGCGGCGGTGTGCGGGTGTACTCATGGTTAATCGACTCTTATGATGGAATGATAAGGCATTATCATCGCACAAATTTTTCATGACGACACTATCTAGTTTATTTTCAAAAAAAGTGCCGTGCGTAAAAATTTGAGGTGGGGGTCGGTTCCGCTGAGAAGTGCGTTTGTCATTTTTGATACCCCCACCCACTATTTCATTTGTTATTATTCTGCCACTAACCAACCGCGACGCTTTGCCGCTTCGGTTTCCCGTTCCTGATAGATACCCTGTTTACGTTTCGCTTTGGTGATAGGATCTGTCTGTACGGTCTTGCGGTTATGGCAGGGCTGGCATAACGATTGATGATTGGATTCAGGCCAGAACAACACATCAGCTTCACCCTGTATCGGGATAATGTGATCCACAATCGTTGCAGGGGTATAGATATCTTGCTGTAGGCAGTGGACACATAACGGATTCGCTTTCAGGTATTGCAGCCGATAGTGTCCCCATCGGTTACTGTAACGGTATAGCCGCCGTCTGACGGAACGCCTGTAGACAAGGAACGGTTTTCTCCGGTCAGAACGTAGTGGCGCAGTTCATCATTGCTGAGTGTTTTACTGGTAGGCTGGGTTTTACCCGCCTGACTGCGTTCTTCATCAGATAGGGCTTCATAACGGGCAATTTCGACATTGAGCGCATCGGACTGATTACGTAGCTTGTCGAACTGTTTCGCTTCATCGGTAGTCAGTGAGCGCTTTTCGCTTTCGGCTTTGGTAAGCAGCGAGCGCATCTGGTTGGTTAAATCGGCTTTCTGTTGGCGTAATTCGAGAGGTTTTTTCATGGTGTTTTTTCGGAATAGTTATTTTTCAATAAATAACTTTTTAACACTATGAAAAATAATAAGAAAGAATCCTGATTATGTTGAGCTAACATACAAAAATATAAAAATGGCGACTTAAATCGCCATTTTGCTAATGGCTATTTATTTTTTACTTTTATAGTGTAGATTTTATTAAATTCCTCGGAGCTTTTAAACATATTACCATAGATAGCTCCATGTATATTAACTGTTGCCGTTCCTGCCTTGGCAGGAATACCACTTATTATGATGCAGTTATTATCCTTTGTTGATATGGTGTTTTTAGTTATCACCTCTTTAGGTAATTCACAATGTTGGGCATGTAGTCCTAAATCATCCGGTTTTACACTATTACCAGCTAGCATCCCTATAACACGTCCACCCTCTATATTTATAGTGCTATAATACGACTCACCTACTTTAGCATCAGGTAGTTCGTTTTCTTTAGGTGAAAATGAAACGGAACTACCACAGGCAGTGAGAAAAAAAACAGCCATTATCATTAAATATTTATTCATTTTATTGTAGTGGTTTAAAAACCACTCCTCCGAATAATTGATTCAAAAAGGAATCCATTGTAGTGTTGCTTTTTATTTGTTGATATGTATCACCCCATGAAAATAATTCAAGTTCAACTTGTTGTTTATTTTCTTTTACTACTCCATTCCATACAATCCAATGACTTTTATATTTAACACCATTACTTCGTCCCCTTCCTAACATAGTGTCAGATATCAATGTAATTACTTTATATCCTTGCGATGCGTAATCATTAAGAACCATTAAATCATTCATATTGCAATGAGATAATCCGACATTACTAAAAACTTTTTCATAACCAGACTTTTCAAACCATTCTGTTAACATTTCCCACATTGTAATACCAGCAACCTGATCATCAACTTCATCATAACTAAAAATGATATTTTCTGAATCTCTTAAACTCGCTAATGTCAACCAGTCTAACCCAGATATTCTTGCACCGTACTGATTATAAAATGAACCTTTAGGATGTCGGCAGCCGTCACCCGGTTTGATTTCTAATTGACCAATTTTGGTTTTCCCATGTTCCCATAACTCACGGGCAGCTTGCTCATAAATATCTGGTCTGTCCATTTGTAAACAATAAAAAAATGCCGCAGGACCACATAAACTTGCACCGCCCTGATCGGGAACGGTTGTTTTAGAAAGTCTGCCCTGAATTTCAGATTCAATTTTATTTTTTTCAAATGGGTCGTCAGGATGACCAATTGGATATTCTTTCGCAATAAACGGTCTTTCAGGAATAGTAATTTTTAATTCTATCGTATTATCGCCATCGCTGACAGGTTTTGTTTCAGCCGTACTTTCAAAATAGCAGGCATTTTCTCGTTTGTTATCCGAACAGGCTTTACCTGCTACAAATTCACCCAGCGTATACATTTTT
>NZ_NJCX01000063.1 GCF_002632875.1 Xenorhabdus kozodoii | reverse complement strand
GGGGTAAGCCGGATCAAGCGGCAGATACGCGCCGCCGGCTTTCAGGATAGCCAGCAAACCGACCACCATTTCCAGACTGCGTTCCGTACAGAGGGCGACGAGATCGTCCGGGCGCACCCCCAGTTCAATCAGGTGATGGGCTAGCGGGTTGGCGCGGCGGTTGAGTTCACCGTAGCTCAAGGTTTGGTTCTCAAAAACGGCGGCAATATTATCGGGACGCTGTTCTGCCTGCGCTTCAAATAGTTGGTGGATCAACGCATCTTGCAGGAAATCCGTCTGGGTGGCGTTGAAATCCACCAGCAGTTGGTGCCGCTCTGGGGCGGGCAGCATCGGTAATGTGGCAACGGGTTGGGTTTCATCCGCCACCATAGCGGCCAGCACGTTGGTGAAGTAACCCATCATCCGTTCAACGGTTGCGGTGTCGAATAAATCGCTGGCATATTCCAATGCACCGACCAGGCCATCCTCGGTTTCGGTCAATGACAAGGTTAAATCAAAGTGGGCGTTACGGTGAGGCTGTTCAACCGTTGAAAGCTGGAGATCGGGCAGTGTCAACGCCTTGGCTGGGGTGTTGTTTAAGGCCAGCATCACCTGAAAGAGGGGGTTGTAGCTTAAGCTGCGTTCCGGCTGGAGGGCTTCCACCACCTGCTCGAAAGGAAAATCTTGATGGTCATAGGCCGCCAGTGTTCGCTCCCGCACCTGGGCAAGCAGATCGGCTACATGGAGGTTATCACTGACGGTGATGCGCAGCGTCAGCGTATTAACAAAGAACCCGATTAACCCTTCCAGCTCATGCTGTGGGCGATTAGCCACCGGGGTGCCGATAACAATATCCTCCTGGCCACTGAGCCGGGCGAGGACAAGACTCCAGGCACTGAGCACGGTCATAAACAAGGTGATGTTATGGCGCTGCCCCAGTGCCTTAAGTGAGGCCAATAAACCGGCATCAAGCCGGAACGGGACTTGATCACCGATATAGCTTTGTTCCGCCGGGCGTGGCCGGTCGGTCGGCAGTGTCAGTAAAGCCGGTGCGCCTGCAAGCTGGGTGCACCAAAAATCCCGCTGGGCAGCAAGGGCTGTGCCTTGTAGTTGTTGATGTTGCCAGGCGGCATAATCGGCATACTGAATAGGAAGTGGCGCTAAAGGCGCGTCCTGACCCTCAAGGGCGGCGCGGTAGAAGGTGGCCAGCTCGTGTACCAGCACACCAATAGACCAACCGTCAGTGATAATGTGATGTAAGGTCAGCAATAACACATGCTCTTCGTCTGCCAGTTGTAGCAGTTGACCACGAATAAGCGGCCCTTGGGTAAAATCGAAGGGAGCCTTAGCCTCACACTCAGCAAACTCGGCGATATGTTGGGTATGCAAGGCCGGATCGAGCTGACGAAAATCGTGATAGGCCAGGGCAAAACCGATGTCAGCCGGATCAATATGCTGGCAAGGTTGGCCTGAGACTAGCACAAAGCGGGTACGCAAACTTTCATGGCGGGCAATGAGTTGGTCAAGTGACATTTTCAGCGCCTGGCGGTTGAGCTGTCCGGTGAGGCGTAATGTCACCGGCAAGTGATAAGCCTGACTGGCCGCCGGATCGAGTTGGTCGATAAACCACAACCGCTGCTGGGCAAAAGAGAGTGGCAGGGGCTGATGCCTATCCGCTGGTGTGATGGATGATGGTGGTTGAACCCCGCGCGCTTTCAATCGTTCTTCAATTTTTTTCTCTAGCACCGCACGTTTCAAATCATCAATATTCATGTTGGGCTTTGTCATTATTTACTGCCTCCGCGGGCATTTTTCCCGTCTAAAATTGCCATTAATTCTTCCGCTGACAATGAGTCAAGATCGTCTTGGATTGATTCAAGCTGATTTTCCCCTACCGCCTTCATTTGAAGGGAAAGAATAACGTTGCCCTGTTCCACCAATGTGGGCGAAGCGAACAATGCGCTAAGGGAAATATTGACCAGGAACTGGTTTTGTATGCGCGTTATCAGTCGGGTGACCATCAGCGAATGACCGCCGAGTTCAAAGAAGTGGTCATGGCGGCTGATGCGCTCCAGCCCTAATAAGTCTTGCCAGATTTGCGCCAGTTCCGTTTCTATTTTTCCTTGTGGGGGGACATAACCCTGTGTCACTACGGCGGAGACATCCGGTGCCGGCAGCGCCTTGCGGTCGAGTTTGCCGTTAGGCGTCAGCGGGAACGTCTCCAATGTGACAAAGGCACTGGGCAGCATATAGTCCGCCAGATGCTGGCTGAGTTGCTCCCGCAATGCCGCCGGCACCAGTTCCGCCCCGTCCTCTGGCCGCAGGTAGGCGACC
>NZ_NJCX01000062.1 GCF_002632875.1 Xenorhabdus kozodoii | reverse complement strand
ACCTTGCGAAAGAAGGTAATGGTGATTTTAGAGCCGCCATTATTGATACGCTGATAGCCAAAGTCGTTGTTGCTGGCATCAGTGATGTGCATAGTTTGAGAGTATCATTTGAATATTCAGAAGATTTTGTGACAGATGAGATCACACTAAAAGAATTCAATGATAGGGCGGCGGCTTTCGCTGAGAAGGCAATGCGCTCATTAACCATACCAGAGATAAGCGCAGATTAGCTCCGCGCTTTGTTGTTTTAGAAATCATCGAGCTTATCAAATATACCTTTAGCTCTAGCGCTCAAATCATAAGCATATCCAGCTATGTCATTATCTCTTGGGCCTCGTTTAGTTCTGTCATGACCAAATATTTTATCTAGAGATTTCATGTTGTATTCAAAGAACCTTTCAGGATCTTTAGATGTTTTTGCGATAACAGCTAAATAATAAGGGAGTACTTCAATAATGGCATCTCTATGCTTCCAAAGTTCTGGAAGTACGGTTTCAGGCTGTTCATGAATGGATTTAAACGGATCCAGTAACCACGACATATATTTTCCTTTTCAGAGGTAATCAGCCATCCCTCTATTGATTAGTTAATGTTTGGCTGATCTAACAGCTTACCTTAACTATCAACTTATTACTTTTAACCTACTCACAGGGGCGACCATAGCTCACCCCACGGACGCCCATTGTTCAAATGGGGTGGAATATGAAGATGAAAGAAAACCCAGATTTATGGGCTGACCTGCTGGCCGGCCTAAAAAACTCATGGCCGCAGATATCCGGCTCGGCTTTAGCCATTGCCATTTGTTACGGCCGCCTGATTTATGACGGCGTGGAGCGGAAAAATCGATGGGTCGAACCGCTACTGTGCGGGGCATTATCCTGGGGCATATCCAGCGGCTTAGAGTTGTTTGGTATTCCTGCCAGTGTGTCACCGGCGCTAGGTGGTGCCGTTGGCTTTATTGGCGTCGAGAAACTGCGTGAATTCGCTATTCGTGCCATCAACAAACGGCTGGGGGATAAATAATGTCCAGAGGCATCCGTAATAATAATCCGGGCAATATCCGCCACGGCGATAAATGGCAGGGACTGTGCAGAAGGCAGACCGATAAGTCATTCTGCCAGTTTGTCGCACCGGAATATGGCATACGAGCGATGCTCAAGATCCTGCGCAATTATGAACGCAAATACGGTGATAACACCATTCGCCAGTTTATTTCCCGCTGGGCGCCGCCGAATGAAAATGATACTGAGAGCTACATTGCTTATGTGAGCCAATCGGTCGGTATCGATAGTCGTTCGGTGATTAACGTTAACCATAAACCCACCATGACGGCGTTAGTCAAGGCGATGATCCAGATGGAGAACGGCAAGCAGCCGTATTCTGATGAGATATTCGAAAAAGCCTTTAATTTACTCTGAATCCTGAGCCTCGCAATCGCGGGGCTTCTTTTTATCTGCGTACTGACGTGCGCTAAACCCAATCACGAGCTTATAGAAATAGAGCCTGAGAAGTATCGCCAGGTGGCGACCTCTCGTGGGCGATATTTCTACGTCAGCAGGCTCTTATTTCTATAGGAATACGCAATATGTATACAATCACAGTCCCTTTTTATGATGATGAGCTTTATGTTGTGGAATACAACAACGAACCGTATGTACCAATGAGACCCATTGTTGAGGGCATGGGGATGGACTGGGCAGGTCAATATACCAAGTTAAAACAAAGATTTAGAAAAGGTGTTGAGGAAATCCCAACACCTACAAAAGGTGGCTTACAATTAATGACTTGCCTAGCCCTCCGCAAACTTGCTGGTTGGTTAGCCACTATCAGCCCCAACAAAGTCAAACCTGAAATTAGGGATAAGGTGATCCGCTATCAGGATGAATGCGATGATGTTCTTTATGAGTACTGGACAAAGGGTATAGCTGTCAATCCTCGCAAGCGTAGTGTGTTGGAAGAACTGAATCAGGCCTGTGCTGACTTAAAAAGAGACAAGCAGCTAGCCAGTGTATTTGGTACGGGTCTCAACGAATGGAAGAAGGTTAGGCCTGAGCATGAAAGCAAGATAAGAGGATTAATCGGACAGGCTACCGACTTAGTTCTTGATCTTGTTCTGGCTGAAACAGGTAAGGGTAAAATAACGCGTACCGAATAAAGGTGAGTAATATGAAATTCAGCAGCCAGTACTTCACGCTCGGTGCTCTGGTGATTGTTTCTGGCTTGTTCTGGTTCTATTACGGCGAATATCAGGACAAGGCCGAAGAATACGCTCGTTTATCGCGACAGTATGACGAACAAGTCGCCATTAACGCCAGCCAGCAAGCGCGAA
>NZ_NJCX01000061.1 GCF_002632875.1 Xenorhabdus kozodoii | reverse complement strand
ATCGCTGGGGAAACACTCACCCTAAAAATGGGGAATAAAAAATGACTCAATCAACTTTGCTTGAAAGAAAACGAAAGGCATTTATTCACGTCAAATTAAATGCATTACAAAAGGAGCATGGCTGCCATTCCGTGATAGTTAAAGCGGGGAAATTTAATTACCAACTGGATTTAGATGAAGAGATATTAAATACCGCCTTGATTCTCTTCTTTGAATTAGATGTCATGGCAGAAATTAGAAACATAGCCGAAGCGGAAAAACTGCTCGTAGATTCCTATAACAGTTTTTACACCAAGTTCGGAAATTTAACCGAAGAAGGCAACGAGTTTATGAATGAAATATTAAAACTCATTGCCAAGAAAACAGAGCCAATAAACGGAGATAACAATGAAAAATGAAACCTATTTAGATTTTGCCAACCGAGCCATTAATGCTGAAAAGGAAGAAAACTATCAATACGCTGCCGAACTTTGGGATTTAGCCAGAATGATCGCCCAACACCCCAATAACCAAGCGTGGGCTGAATATCGTCAGGAGCATAACGAAAAAAGACATTCATTGCATAACAGTTATAGCGCAGCAACAAGAACCCAGAAAGAAAGCAGAAAAATAGCGGCGATAAACAAACGAACGGCGGAGGTATTGGAAACTCACCTAGAAGATCACACTGAAACAAATAAGTGGAAACAAAAGTTTCAACAAGCGGAGGTGAACAATGACTGAATATGAACAGGCAAAAGAATTCTTAAATAAATACCCAGCAATTGAATGGGAGGGAAAGAAAGTCGTTACGTTTGCAATGATTAAAAAATTACACAATAAAACCGAAAAAACCATAGGGGAAAATTACCGAAGACATAAAGATAAATTTAAATATGGTGTGGATACATTTTTATTGAAAGGTAAAAAAGAACTAAATCTATTACCTCATGGCACTGTTGACTCAAGAGCAAACCAACTACGACTCATTACGGAAAGTGGTTACTGGATATTAATCAAAATAATGAGAGATCCCTTAGCGTGGGAAACTCAGAAAGAAATCATCGCTAATTATTTTAACGGAAAGGAGTGAAATAATGACCAAGAAAAACGAATTAGTTCCAATGTCAGCCAAAGAGCTACAGATTGTCGAATATCGCGGCCAGCGTGTTGTGACGACTGAGCAGTTAGCTTCGGGGTATGGTGCGACAACTCCACAGATAACCAACAACTTCAACAGAAATAAATCCCGTTTTATTGAGGGTAAGCACTATTTCAATGTTGAAGGTGATGAATTACAAGAGCTTAAGAACCTCATATCTTTAAGAGATTTGGTTAGTAAACATACAAGTCGCTTTATTTTATGGACAGAACGCGGTGCAGCTAACCATTCCAAGATGCTGGAAACCGATCAGGCGTGGAACTACTTCGACGACCTGACCGAATTCTACTTTACCCGTCGCGACAGCATCACAACCGAAGCGGAACTGTTAAGCAATCCTGCAAAGTTACGCTCAATGCTGTCTGTTTATGCCGAGAATGTCGAGCGCCTTGAGGGTGAGAACAAAACCCTGAACACAACGGTGAACAGTCTAGAAAAACACTTTACCAAAGGCATGACCCTCCCAGCGTTCTGCAAGGGACTGAACGGCGTGAACACCGCCAAAATCATGTGGTGGGCGATGGAGCGCAACTGGCTCTACAACGAACAGAAAGATCCGGAGAAAAAGCCGCGCTGGCGTGTCGCTTCTTATGCCCGTGATCGCTATCTCACCGAAGAAGAAAACAAGATAAAGCCTCACGGACAAGATGAGTTTGTCACACGCACCGCCGTGTTGTTGGAAAAAGGCTGTCACCGTCTCTATGCCCTGTACACAAAGGGTGAGCTGCCCATGAAGAAATCATGGAACGGTGAATACCACCACGATAAAGCGATTTATACACCGGAGGGCAAATAATGAGCAAACATCACACTGAAACAGGATTTGATTACGGCAAGTATGGCGTCATTGTCATCACCGAGGCTGCTAACACTGAAATTATAGGTTATGTGGAAGCGCTAAAATCGTTGGACGCGGGTCAGTATGACCACGATTTATCGCTGGGGCATGAGTTGCTATCGGCCATTGCGCATGGCTGTATAGCAGGCTTTTATGAGCCAACCAGTGAACAGCGGTTGATGATGTGGCGATGGATTGTGTCAGCCTTATTTGTGCAAGAGCAAATAGACAGAAACGGCACTCGTGAAGTTGATAACGGCAAGGGAGGTACTGATACCGCAGCCATTTACGTTAATGGGTCGGCGGCAATCACAATATACCCATTATCAGAGCGCATGATGTTGGCAACCCATGTTGAAGGGATCGCATTTGAGCAGTGCGGAAGCGAAGAAGGTGCGGACATAGCGGTAAGAATGTACATGGA
>NZ_NJCX01000060.1 GCF_002632875.1 Xenorhabdus kozodoii | reverse complement strand
TGTTCCTGTAATGAAAGAAGTGGTTATCTACTTCTTTTCTATAGCCAAGAAATCGCTTGGAAAGAACACATTGCCACCTCAGAGCAAATGATGCTGGGGTTGCAGGAATATGTTAGGGCTGAGTGTCAGTGAGCCAAGAAGATAATTAATACATAGACCAGCTACCCAATACTCGTCGTTTATAGCTCTCGAGTGTTCTAATACCTGGATATCCATTCAATACAAACCTTACTCCACTGCACGATAAAGTTACTTGGGTAAATCCAAGTAAGTCCAGCATTTCTCGTATATTAGAGTAATTAACAATAGGGCGATAACATAATTGTTCAATACTGTTAGCTTCAACGACTAATGTTGTGGGGTTTATAGGGTTATCTTGCTTTAAGAAGCCACGATGAATCAGGGAATTGATATATATGGCGGAGTCACTATTAGGCATAGCCACTATCAGTTTGCTTTTTACAAGCGGGCCTTCAGTTCTAAATGGATCGAGTGGGTTTATAGGCATGACCACCTCCAAAAGTGTATTCCCAATAATCTATAAACCCATCCTTACTACAAAACAAGCGAATAATTCTTCACTATTGATTACTCTCTGAAATTAAAGCCAATATTCCCGTCCCCATTCCCTGAGTGGCGACCGGAATAACCCATGCTGCCACCCGTTCCTACCGCGTACCCAACGCACACGGCTGGTGGCATTTTTATTTTCACTGCGTCAGGTTATCGCCGTCTGTCGGTATTAGCTGAGACATGCTTCCTTTGACATCGAGCGTACAGACAGAATCAAAAATAACCCATGCCACCGTGTAGGACGGATCATTATCAGCAACATCCGCTGTAGGCAGGCGAAGCGGTGTGACAGCCGGAGAGACGGCAAATTCTGAACAGGGCATTCACAGAGTGGCTTATGCAGAGTTTTATATAACGAACCCGGCAAGTCTTGAGTCGGGTTTATTTATTCTGATTTATGGGGAACGAAACATGTCGCAGATCACATTCACCATCGATATCAAATATAACACTGAGGCATTAAACCAGCTCGAATCACAGCTAGAACATATCGCTGAATTAATGGATCGTATTCATGGCCAACAGCATGATACAGATAAAGCGCTATCAGTTGGTGAGGGCGTAAAGATTGCCATTAACTCGGCAGTGATTGAATCAGCACTGATTAACTCAACCACCATTGACGATCACACCCGCCAGATAGTCCGTGAAGAACTCGATAAAGAGCTGCTTCCCGGTGGAAAACTGTATCACGCTTCCCTCTATCGTGGGGCATGGTGATGCCGCCACGTATCCCCAGAGCCTGCCGCAAGTCAGGCTGCCCCAAGACCACCACCGACCGCAGTGGCTACTGCGCTGACCATCTGCACACCGGCTGGCAGCATCACCAGCAAGGCAAGAGCCGACATGCACGCGGCTATGGCAGCCAATGGGACAAACTCAGAGCCACCATCACTGCGAGAGATAAAAAATTATGCCAGCAATGCTTACGTGAAGGTCGGGCGATAACCGGCGTGACCGTTGACCACATCCAGCCCAAGGCACACGGTGGCACGGATGCGCTATCCAATCTGGAATTATTATGCTGGTCTTGTCACAAACGTAAGACCGCAACGGAGAGGCTACGATGACAGAAGACGAACAGACACTATTAATGTTCAAGGGCTTGATTGCCGAATTGCCTGAGGAGAGCCGCAAGAACTATGAGCAATGTATCAAGGTTGTTCGTCAGCTCTTGGTTGACTATCCGAACGGCGAGGCGTTGATAGCAATAGGTCTCATTGGGGCAGAACAGCAAATGCAAGGTAACTGGGGGCAAGGTTAGTCATCAATGCAATCAACCAAAGTGACAGTCACATAAGGGGAGGGGCGGGGCAAATCCCTACCTCTTTCGCCCCAAGGGACCGCCGCTTTACCTCTTTTCACATCGCCGCGAAATGCCAACTTTTTTTTGGGGTGCCCCAACTGCACTATTTCACAGGAGAAATCACATGGCAGGACGACCGCCAACCCCGACTCACCTGCGTTTGGTGAGGGGTAACCCATCAAAACGCCCGATCAATAAAAACGAACCCCAGCCACAAAAAGGGGTTCCCCACGTTCCCAAACATTTCGGAAAAATGGGCAGGTACTGGCACGAACGGATCGCAGCGGAACTGGATAAAGTCGGCGTACTCACGAACCTTGACGCCAAAGCCCTTGAATTGCTGATTGAAGCCTACGTCGAATACCGGACGCACTGCGAAACACTGGAGAGCGAGGGTTACACCTACCGAACCGCTCAGGGGTTAATTAAAGCCCACCCGGCAGCCGGCATGAAAGCCGATGCGTGGAAACGCATTCATGCCATGTTGAGCGCGTTTGGTATGTCACCGTCCAGTCGCTCTAAAGTCAATATGGCCGGGGAAGACAAAGCCGATCCCTTGGCTGAGCTGTTACAAATGAGGGATTAAGATGGCTAAAGTATCAGATGGCATTCGCTATGCCGAACGGGTCGTTGCGGGTGAGATTGTGGCCGGGGAACTGGTCAGGCTGGCTTGTCAGCG
>NZ_NJCX01000006.1:12662-182934 GCF_002632875.1 Xenorhabdus kozodoii | reverse complement strand
TAGATAATGCGCGTATTCACCATGGGATCGAGAAAAAAATAGAACGTCGCGGGTTACAGGAGCACAACCTGTTTTTACTTTACCTTCCCACCTACAGCCGAGAGCTGAATCTGATTGAAATCGTCTGGAGACAGGCCAAATACCACTGGCGACGTTTTATTACTTGGACTCAGGAAACAATGGACTATGAGTTAAATACGTTATTGGCGGGTTATGGCGACAAATTTGCAATTAATTTCTCTTGAGGACTTATTTGCAATTGTAAGGTACTGCATTCAATATATTGAATGCAGTACCTGTTACATGAATTCACTAAAATATATAATTTATTAACTACTTACATATCTACCGGCCCAGTAATTGGTACCACAATGTAAAATAGGTCCGTGAAAATTCCATTTTTTCCAATCTTGTATAAATTCTTGTGCAAAATTTCTATAAGGATTAACAACCCACATTTCATTCGTACCAGGAACAGGTTCGTGATCAATAATTTCTTCCCCTCCACAAATGTATCTCATTCCTGATGCCGATGCACTGCCAATTCCACCAGTTAATGCAATAACTGCGGCCAACGCCCCAACTGTCAATAATTTCTTAAACATAAACATTCTCCTGTAAAATCTTTAGAATTTGCAATTTAAATATATTACTTATAAGGTTCTAACTGATAACGCACGCTAAATCTAAATCACCACCTGATGACATTGCAATTTCAAAATTTAGAAAATGATTATATTTTTATATTCTGGATTGGAAATATCATCTCTATTATCATAATTTATGATCAATGATTATTTTGCTATTGTTTTCACAAGGAAAATGAATTATTGGAAATTGCAATATCATACACAATAACAATATTGATTTAATGCAATCTAATTATCCACTTATTAATTAAGCTGGGAATGGGATTTCTTTGAGAAAGAGAGAAATTAAAGTAAGGGGATATTATAAAAATAATGGATACTCTAAATTCGATTCAGCCCACAATATCGCTATCACCGGTTATCAATATGCAGCGGTTAACCCGTGTTTATCAGCAGGGTGGAGAGAACCCGATACCCGTTCTAAAAAATATAACGGCACAAATTTATGCCGGCCAGAGTTGCGCGATTGTCGGAACATCGGGTTCAGGGAAAAGCACCTTATTGAATATTCTCGGCTTGCTGGATAAACCTACTTCCGGTGAGTATTTTCTTTGTGGCGTTGATATGTCAACAGCCGATGCTGACCTCAGAGCCAGAATGCGTAATAAAGAAATTGGTTTTGTTTTTCAAAGTTTCCATTTGCTAGCCGGCATGACAGCGACAGAAAACGTCGCTTTGCCGCTTCTTTATCGCGGGATTTCTGCTTCACAAGCCTATAACATTGCCAAAGAAAAATTGCATTTGGTTGGCCTTTCACATCGCGCTGCTCACTATCCGGCAGACTTATCCGGCGGGCAGCGACAGCGAGTCGCGCTCGCCAGGGCGCTGGCCGGGGAACCCTCGTTACTGCTGGCCGATGAACCTACCGGTAACCTGGATCGCCAGACCGCCGAAGACATTTTATTGCTTCTTTCTTCTCTTCACACAGACAAGGCGATGACGCTGGTTGTCATAACCCATGACGCCAGAGTTGCGAACCATATGCAGCGTGAATTACGCATCACTGACGGCCAGTTGCATGAAACCAGAAGGATGACAATACATGCATGATAGCAACTATGGCATGTCGGTATTCATGATCTGGAGAGAAGCCTGGCGTAACTTAATGGCAACGGGCAGAAGTTCCCTGCTTGCTTTATCGGGTATTGCTATTGGTTGCGCTTCGGTTGTGGCATTTGTGAATACCGGACATAACGCCACACTGGCTGCGTTGAAGATGTTCAGCGGGCTGGATATTAATGTCATTACCGCGAATCTGAATTCCTATAATCATGGGATTGGTAGTGAGTCACTGAATATGGCCGATCTGACGAAGGCTATTCCGGGTTTATCTTCCGCAGCCCCTTGGATCTATTATCCTTCTCCCGGCCGCTATAACGGGAAAACAGAAACATTTACCCTCATAGGCTCCTCGGCGGAACTTGAGGAGGTGATGCAATTGCGGCTTCGTTATGGCCGATTTATCACTGATTATGATCGGCACTCTCCTTATGTGGTCATGGGTAATGAAATCGCGGTTACCCTTGGTGAAGGGGAGCCAGCCCGTATACTGGGCAAGCAGATCCAACTTGGCAACTATTTATATACCGTAATTGGTATTTTCGAGATAAAAGGGCAAAACCCCATCTTTCCTTTTTCTTTGGATTCGGTGGTAATTGCACCTGTCAATGCCATGCGCAAAATCTCACCCAATACGGATCTGAATGGCATCATCGCCCGCACGATAACGACTGCAACCACAGAAACCGATGCGCAGGATTTATTGGCGCTGCTCAAACGCAAGTTTCCCACGGTTGATATTGATGTTCGGGTAGCCCAACAACTCCTGAAAGGGCAAACAGAACAGAACAAAACCTTTTCTTTTATGTTGATCGGGCTGGCGGGCATTTCGCTACTGACCGGCGGCATTGCAATTTCAAATGTGATGCTGATGAACGTTTCAGCCCGACGCAAAGAGATCGGGTTACGTATGGCTTTAGGCGCAAGAACTCAGGATATCCGGCGCCTTTTTTTGTATGAAGCAGCGGCTTTGACTTTAGCTGGCGCCACTCTTGGCACATTGGCAGGTGTGATCGTCTCTTTCCTTTTTGTCCTTTATTCCGGTTGGTCATTTTCTTTAGCTCCTTTATCCATTCCTTTAGGAATAGGGAGTTCAGTCATGGCGGGACTTCTCTCCGGTTTTTATCCCGCCCATAAAGCCGCCCAAATGGAACCCGTACAGGCATTACGCGATGATTAAAAAATATTTTCTTTATAGCTCGTTGGCTTTGGTTTTCCTTTTTCCTCGAACGGGGCTTCCTGCATCTGAACAGGTACGAGAGCCTGATTACAGCCTGCGGCGGGAAGCCTCAGGAGAGGCTATAGGCTTATCGTTGAGTGATGCAATATCACTTGGTTTAAGAAATAACTACGCGATACGCAGTGTTTATCTGGATCGTATCGCCCAAAAATTTGATTTACGGGTGGCAGAAGATCGGTTTACACCAAAATTACAGCTAAGCGGAAGTTATATGGCGGGTAAAAATCAGGATTCAAGTTTCAGGAAAACGAATCTTTCCCCAAACGCCACATTGCTCACGCCTTTGGGCACGCGTTTTACGCTTGCCTGGACGCGTGAAAACGTAAACCATTTTTATAATGATGGTGCCAGTATTACTGTGATACAGCCTCTTTTGCGGGGAGCCGGAACCGATGTAAATAATGCCCCGATCTTACTTGCCAAATTTCAGGAACAAACCCATCGGTTGAACTTAAAGGCGACGATTTCCGATGCCATCACGCAAATTATTCTCGCATACCATGCGTTACTTCGCGCCCAGGAGCAGCAATCACTCTCTGCCGCTTCCCTTAAGCGGATGCAGAAATTAGTGGAGATTAACAAGGAATTGATTGATGCAGGCCGAATGGCACAGACAGATATAATACAAACGCAGGCTGATTTGGCTATGCAGGCGCTTTCGGCCAAAGAGGCGGAAAACAATGTGCACTCCACGAAACTGGCATTACTTAAGTTACTCGCCCTAAACCACAAAACCCCCATCTATGCGACAGATACGCGAAAAGGAATTCACGTTAGTCTAAATATTGAACAATCCATTAAAAAGGCACAAGCACAGCAACCGGATTACCTGATTCAATTACTTTCTGCCAAAGCGGCAGAGATTCAATTATTGCAGGCCCGCAATGACCGGCTCTGGGATGTATCACTGATCGGCGGGGTGTCCCAGCATCGTTCATCGTCTTCTGAACGCCGAAACTGGGAAAATGTTGTGGGTATACAATTGGATATTCCAATCGGTGATATGACACAGAAGCAAACCGAAGTTCAGGCTAAAGTCAATGTGCAGAAACAAGCCTTACATCTGGAGGAGGCAAAAACAAATCTGGAACAAAAAGTCATTAATGCGATCCGCGACACAGAATCGCGCTGGCAGGAATATCAGTTAGCGATAAAAGCCCGTTCACTTTCCCAAAAGAAACTCGACATTGAACAGGAAAAGTTACAGGCTGGCCGATCCAGCAACTTTCAGGTTCTGAGTTTTGAAACCGACCTCAGAAATGCCGAAAATGCCCGCCTGAATACACTTATTCAGTATCTCAATGCGCAAGCTGAACTCGATCAAATTCTTGGCACAACACTGGAAAGCTGGGAGATAACACTCAATGATTAAACGTTATCGAGGGGCCATCGCTGGCCTATTGGTTGTGGTGGCTTGTTTTTTTATCTTTTTATCCTCAAAACAACCGCCGGCTCAGGGATCGGTACAGTGGATTGAAGTAAAACCAGAAGTCATAGAAAAACGCCTTGGCTTGGTCGGCCACTTACAATCGGCACGTCTTGAAACCATACCCGCGCCCTTTGATGCGATTATCAAACACGTTTTAGTCAAAGAAGGACAGTCGGTGAAAGCGGGTCAGACATTAGCCACACTTGATACCCGAAAGATTGATATTGAACTTCGGCAAGCGCAAGTTGAGATGATCAAAGCCGCCTCTGTTGTCGATCAATTGCATGACTGGGAAAACAGTCAGGAAGTTATCCGTGCCAGAAGAAATGTTGAAAATGCAAACCATATGGTGATGGAACTGAAAAATAATCTTGCCAAAACACAGGCGCTCTTTTCACGGGGCATCGTTCCCAAAATGGAGGTGGAAACCCTCCAGCAGCAACTTCGCCGACAACTCACCGAACTCGCTTCAGTACAAGACGATCTTGCATCCACTCGACAAAAAGGCAGTATTAATAACGTGCGCGTTGCCGAGATGGAGCTGCAAAATGCAACAAGCCGTTATCAGGCGCTACGGGAGCAATATTCGCATAAAGAAATCAAAGCGCCATTTTCAGGGATCGTGCTCAGGGCAACACAGGGAGAAAGCAAAAAGCTCTTAACCATTCAGACAGGCGTTCGAGTCACTGAAGGGATGCCCTTACTGGAAATTATGGATACAACCCAATATCAGGTACTGGCGCAGGTTGAAGAAACCGATCTTGCCAAACTCAAAGAAGGGCAGGCAGTAAAAATTAGTGGAGAGGGATTTTCTGGCCACCCCATGGACGGAGAAATTGAAGCCATGGCTATGCAAAGCGTGAGTACGGACAAACCCGGATCGGCGATTTATTATGATGTGGTGATTAAAGTTATTTCCCCCATGAATCAAAGCCACCCCATCAGGCCGGGCATGAGTGCTAAAGTCAATATTGTTATTTATCGCAACGAACAGGGCATTGTTATACCAGAAGCAGCACTCACTCGCGCTAACCATGGACAATTAACCGTAAACTGGCGGCAGAATTTAAAAAATCAACCTGTGTCTCGCCAGGTGACTGTTGGGGAGGCGATGCCGGAAGGTATAGAAGTCCATGGACTGGAAAAGGGATTTATCGCACTGCCGCGTTAAAAACAATAATCCGAGATAGGTAAACAAATTAATGGTAGGCTCCCTGATTTTTACTGATATAAGGGAAGGGGACTCTATTATTTGACTCCTCAGAAAAATTAATTTTTGATTCTGGCCGGCCTATGGTAGATTCAAAATCGTATATTGATATTTTCTATCAAAGTATACCAGAACAAATTTGGAAAGATGTTTTTGTGATATGCCCTCAAATTATATGAATTCATAATGGAAAAATCTGATGGCAATGAATTTTTGCACCAAAATTCCAACGGAAAAACGCAAATAATGTCCATTATTCAAGTCAATGATTCATGTAAGTCCTATGAAGTTTATACTAAAAGCCCAGGATTATTAGGGAGTTTGAAGTCATTCATTAAAAGAGAATACACGATAGTAGAGGCCGTTAAATCAATTAATTTTTCTATTGAGGAAGGTGAAATTGTGGGATTTCTTGGGGCTAATGGAGCAGGAAAAACGACCACAATGAAAATGTTAACTGGCATTATTAAACCATCTTCAGGCAATGTGAGTGTATTAGGTTATATTCCCTATGAACGTAAGAACGAATACTTGAAATCCATATCATTTGTGGCAGGGCAAAAACAGCAACTTGCTTGGGATCTAACACCAAATGATTCTTTTATCCTACATAAAGTTATTTATTCTATTAACGAAAAAGATTTTTCTAAATATCGTGATCAACTTGTGGAGATGCTTTCCCTTAACTCCGTCATTGATAGGCCAGTCCGCCATTTATCATTGGGTGAGCGAATGAAATGTGAACTTGCCTTGTCATTACTGCATAAACCATCCGTACTGTTCTTAGATGAACCGACTATTGGATTGGATGTAAATATGCAGCGCTCAGTGCGTGAATTTATTGCTCATTATAATCAAACAAATAATGCAACGATCCTTTTAACATCTCATTACATGGCTGATGTTGAAGCGCTTGCTAAGCGAGTCATTATTATCAACTCTGGTGAGATTGTGTATGATGGAAAGTTATCACACTTAATTAAAAAACGATCGCCAAAGAAAATATTGAAGGCCACCCTCTCAGGTCCAATAAAACCTGAATTAAGATCTCTAATGAGTTCATCTACCGACGATAGTCAAGATATCGAGTTAACTGTAGAACGAGATTTACTTCCTTCCATTGTTGCAAAATTGATGGAAGAGAAAATCATACTTGATATTTCTATTCATGATGAACCGATTGAAAAGGTTTTAGAAAGTTATTTATCTTCATATGGTGAAACTCATGTTGAAGAATATTAAGAGAAGTCTGCTATTATGGCGAATGCTTATCGGTCAATCTTTTTCGAGAGTCATTGCGTACCGCGCTCAATCCATTATTTGGTTATTAGGTGGCATCATGCCTATAGCTGTGATGTTTGTTTGGCTGGGGCTGGCAAAAGGAGGGGATGTTGGCAGTTATACTGCAAGTGATTTTGCCGTTTATTTTCTTTCAATTTATCTTGTTCGCCAACTCACAGCAATTTGGGTTATGCGGCGTTTAGATAGTGATATTCGAAGAGGAGAATTATCTATGTTGTTGCTACGGCCAGTTTCCCCTCTCTATAATTATATCTCTGATCATACAGGGGAAATGATGGTCAGGGGACCGATTATTTCACTGGTTTTTATATCAGGTATTTTTCTGACAGATAATTTTCATCGTTTGAATATTGGAAATTTACTGACTTTTATTCCAGCGCTTATTTTGGCATGGATTATTATATTTCACCTTTATTATTGTCTCGGATTACTGGCATTTTGGATCAGTAACTCGATGGCGTTCGATCCACTGCTTTGGGCTTTTTATACCATTTTGGGTGGGGTATTGATACCGCTTGATTTATATCCAGAAGATATTGCTTCATGGTTGAAATTACTCCCTTTTGCGTCAGCACTAGATTTTCCAGTTCAAATAATATTGGGGAAATTGGATAACTTGCTCCTGCTATTTGGATTTGGAGTGCAACTATTTTGGGTCATTTTATTAACGGTTATCAGGATGTTATTATGGAATGCAGGATTAAAAAGATATTCGGCATCTGGAGCTTAATGCAATGAGATATATTTCATTATTCTTAGTCTTACTAAGACATTCTTTTTTGCTAGAATTTGAATTTCGCTTTAATGCTGTAGTAAATTTAATCAACTCTAGCCTTTCTTGTTTGTTGGCATTCTTAGTACTGACAGGATTTTTCGGCCAAGTATCTCAGGTCGGCGGCTGGACTTACTATCAGATGGTTGCTTTATTAGGAGTCACACTCATTATTGAGTCTTTTATTGATAGTTGGTTATTTCCAAGTGTTCATTCGCTCTCTGAATATATCAGGCGTGGGGATTTGGATTTAATTATTATTCGCCCTGTAGACACTCAATTTTTTATTAGTTTCCATCGTTTTAATATATGGGATGGCGCTAATTTTATTGTGGGCTATATAGTTGTATTATTAGCCATGTTTCAGCAGGATGCGTTAACGATTGTTAATTTATTAAAATTTAACTTCGCCTTATTATTAGGTGCGTGTATTTTCTATTCCCTATTTATGTGTTCAAATCTAATAGCCTTCTGGTTCACTAAAGTGTCAGATGTGTGGGTTATTTGTTATTCATTAATGGATGTTGGGCGTTTCCCGGTTAGTGCATATCCGGGCGCTTTACGGTTTTTATTGAGTTTTTTACTGCCTGTTTTCTTTGTTAGTAATGTGCCGGCTCAGGCTGCATTAGGAATAGTAAGCATGAAAACGTTATTATTGGCTTTTATATATGCCATTGGTTCTCTTATCTTAACTCGCTTATTCTGGTTGAAAGCAATTTCAAAATATAGTAGTGCAAGTAGTTAGCTTATCCTCGACCCCGCTCACAGATTTGAATAATTTTTTCTGATGGAAACCCCAAAAGTTACATCTATGTATCTAATTCTCCTCTTGTTTTTACATTTTTGCTACAAATTTGACTAAAATGCAACCGGTAAATATATTAAGTCATAGGTTATATCTTATACATTTAATCCATCAAGGAGGTCACCGATGCCGCTATCAACGCTCAGGCATTTCATTAATGGTCAGTATGTTGAGTCTAAGGGTTCTGAATATTTTGATTTAGTCAGTCCGGTCACGGGGGAATGTTATGCGCGTTCCCCTAACGCGGCGGCGGTGGATGTTGATGATGCTTATGCGTCGGCTAAAGAGGCATTTAAAATATGGGGACGCAGCACCCCCTCAGAACGTCAGCAGGCGTTGCTAGCATTGGCTGATTCGGTGGAAAAAAATGCTGAACGCCTGATTGAATCCCAAAGCCGCAATACAGGGCAGCTCAAGCACCTGATTGCCTCCGAGGAAGTTGCAACATCAGTGGATCATATCCGCTTCTTCGCCGGCGCAGCCCGTTTTCTGGAAGGCAAGGCTACGGCTGAATATCTTTCGGGGATGACCAGCAGTATCCGGCGCGAGCCGCTGGGCGTGGTTGGGCAAGTTACCCCGTGGAACTATCCGTTGATGATGGCGGTGTGGAAGATAGCGCCTGCTCTGGCGGCCGGTAATACCGTGGTGCTTAAACCGAGCGATACCACGCCGGAAAGTACCCTGTTGTTGGCTGAACTGGCGGCTCCGTTCTTCCCTGTCGGCGCGTTTAACGTCGTGCTGGGTAATGCCAGTGCGGGCGAGCTGGTCGTTTCACACAAAACGCCGGCGATGGTTTCCATTACCGGCTCTGTACGGGCAGGTATGCAGGTTGCCTCTTCGGCAGCGGCCAATCTCACCAGGGCGCATCTGGAGTTGGGTGGCAAAGCACCGGTGGTTGTTTTTGCCGATGCCGATATAGACAAAGCCGTGGAGACCATCGCTACCGCAGGGTATTTCAACGCCGGTCAGGACTGTACAGCCGCTTCACGTGTGCTGGTGCATGAGTCTATTCACGATATTTTCGTCACTAAACTGGTGGCGGCCGCTAAAGCCACCCGTTTTGGGAACCCGGAAGATAAAGAGGCGCTGTATGGGCCGCTAAATAATGCTCGCCAACTGGAGCAGGTCAAAGGATTTATTGCGCGTCTGCCCGCTCATGCCCGCATCGAAACCGGGGGCCGTCAAGCCGATCGCTTGGGATATTACTTTGAACCTACGGTCATTACCGGTTTGAAGCAGTCCGATGAAGTGATCCAGACCGAGATTTTTGGCCCGGTTATCACCGTGCAGAAGTTCCTGACAGAAGCGGAAGCTATTGAGAAAGCTAATGATGTGCAATACGGGTTGGCTTCCAGTGTCTGGACGCGTGACCACGGCCGCGCGCTGCGCCTGTCTCGTGAACTGGATTTTGGCACTGTCTGGATTAACACCCACATTCCTCTTACAGCAGAGGCACCACATGGCGGCTTCAAAAACTCTGGATACGGTAAAGATCTGTCGGCTTATGGGTTCGATGAATATACCCGCATCAAACACGTGATGAGTTCCAACGACTGATACAGGACACCATGATCACCATGATAATGAATCAAAATCGATCTTCACGCGACCTGGTATCGCGCGCGCATCACGAGCTATTTACTGACCGTGATGTGGAGGCGCTTAAGCGTTATTTTGCGCCAAATTTCATCGAACACTCCCCGTTGGTCAAAGAGGGTCTTACCGGATTGCGCGAATTGGTCCAGACACATCCCGAACTGCACCATGAAGCGTATCGCGTATTACAGGATGGTGATTTAGTTGCTATTCACGGCCGTTTTACCGGGTTAGATAAGCAGCCGTTGGTTGGTTTCGATCTGTATCGGGTTGCCGATGGCTTCATCGTGGAGCATTGGGATGGCTTAGTGCCGCAATCCGCGCCCAATGCCAGTGGCCGAACTCAGCTAGACGGACCGACTGAAACAGAGCATGACCATGACAGAGAGAAAAACCGTGAACGGGTGGTTAACTTTTTTACCCGCTGCCTGATCGAAGGGCACTATGATGACTTTGGAAACTACACCAATGGTGAACAATTTCGTCAGCATAGCCCCGATATTGCCGATGGTACGGCGGCGGTCGTTGCATTCCTTAAGCAACTCAAGGATGAAGGGCAGGGACTGCATTATGCAAAACTCCACCGTACAGTAGCCGACGGGCAGTTTGTTCTTAGCCATTCGGAGGGGAGTATCGCCGGAATCCGTCACAGTTACTTTGAACTATGGCGTGTCGAGAACGGCAAAGTGGTGGAGCTTTGGGATGCCATCACGCCAGTACCGGAAGATGCGCAAGCGCTGCATCGTCACGGCATTTTTTAGCGTTGTTGATGAACGTGCTGAAATCCCGTGTTATTTCAATCAGGAATTAGAAAATGACGGCTTATTCCATCGTCTATGCACCACTCGATCAGGCGACCCGAACCGAACAGGTTGTTGAACGTTTAAGTAACGCGATCATCTCCGGGATATTACAGGCGGATGAACAGCTCCCTAACGAAAACGAGCTGTCGCGTCTGTTGGGTGTGTCACCCGTCACTGTTCGCGACGCGCTGAACACCCTACGTGCCAGACAGTTGATCGATACTCGGCGTGGGCGTCATGGTGGGAGTTTTGTGTGCCAGGTCTCTGTTGAAACAATGCGGAAATATCACCCGTTGCGGCTGATGGCTTCGGGCGAACTGGCAGATTTCAGCGAGTTTCACTGTGCAGTGATAGGCCATAGTGCGAGGCTTGCAGCCCAGCGTTCAACGCCAGATGAACTGAGAAAACTGGAGCAACTGATCGACTGTTTTGCCGCCGCGACGCAACCGGATACCCGTATACAGACAGATATGCGCTGTCTGTTAACGTTGGCATCTCAGTCACAGTCGGCCCGGCTTGCCAATCAGGAGCTGGAAATTCAGGCCGAATGGACGCCTTTGGTCGTGTTTTTGTACCGGGAGGCCGCTATCCACAGCGAGGTTGTTGCCGTCTGGCGTACACTTTTGGCGGCACTGCATCAGGGGGATGACTTAGCCTGTTACTTGCTGGCACAGAAGATGATGACTCAAATTACCGATCACCTGCTTGAATGCAAATTACGTATGGACACTGATGCACCATTTTTGCCGCGTTCTGAGTGAGTAACGCGGCTGCATTCATCCCAGCAGAGGGGGCATATGTACAACGATAGACACGTAGAACGAGCCAGAAACATGCTGGACGATATTCTGGTCACGGCGCAGCAGGCCACCGCCATGCTGGCGGATAAGACAGCCCAGATTTTATACGGACTGCCGTTATATCATGCGAAAGGTGTTCGCTTGGCGCAGGAACAGCGCGGTGCATTGCAAAAACACATCCATGATGTACTGCATCACAACGCCTGGTGTAACGGGGCAGGATTTGCCAGCTATGCGGCGATGCCAGCAGAAGGGGAAGAGGGGGGTTACTGGACGCTGGAGTGGTGGCGTCAGGAAGGGAATACCATCCAGTATGCCCAACTGGAACACAATCAGGCACAGCGCAGGCGTCTGGATTTCCGATTGTTTGAATGGTTCCGCCAGCCTGCCAGCCGTCATCTTCCTGTCATCGACGGTCCCTATGTGGATTATGTCTGCAACGGTGCCTACACGATTACGATAGCCCACCCAGTACTTATCGGTGAAAAGTTTGCCGGTGTCACGGCGGTAGATATTTTAGTCTCGACGCTGGATCGGTTACTTCTGCCGGCGCTGGGCGCTATCGGTAAGCCAGCATTAATCATTAATAACGATGCGCGGGTCGTGACTTCAACCGTGCCGGAAGTGCGTTCAGGTTCACTGTTGAAAAATCAGGATGTTAATTGGTCGGCCGAGGGTAAAGTCCCTTTATTGCGTCTGGTGATCCTGCCGTCATCACATTCTGAATCACACAGGGCGGTTGTTTGCTGAAATTGACTTATTCAAATTGCTCAGGAGTTTTTATTTATGACTGAATCTTTAGCTAAAAGGCGCAGCGCGGCTATCGCAAAAGGCGTTGGCGTGACGACACAAGTCTATGTTGAGCGGGCGGAAAATGCGGAAATCTGGGATGCTCAGGGGCAACGCTATATTGATTTTGCCGCCGGTATCGCCGTGGTGAATACTGGCCACCGCCATCCACGCGTTATTGCCGCAGCCAGAGAACAGTTGGAACAGTTCACCCATACCTGTCATCAGGTGGTGCCTTATGAGAATTATGTCGCGCTAGCCGAAAGACTGAACCATTTGGTGCCGGGTGATTTTGCGAAGAAGACTGTCTTTGTTACCACCGGCGCTGAGGCCGTAGAAAATGCCGTGAAGATAGCACGTGCCGCAACTGGACGCAGCGCCGTAGTGGCATTCAACGGCGCTTTTCATGGCCGTACCTTCCTTGGCATGTCATTAACCGGCAAAGTCACGCCGTACAAAATGGGTTTCGGTTCGCTGGTTAACGACATTTACCGTATCCCATTTCCAGTAGAGCTGCATGGTATCAGCGTGGAGCAGACGTTGAACGCGCTGGAAACTCTCTTCAAAAACGATATTGAACCCGCGCGCGTCGCGGCCATTATCATCGAACCGGTACAGGGGGAAGGCGGTTTCTATCCGGCACCTCCCGAACTGCTCAAATCCCTACGTGAAATTGCCGATCGCTACGGTATTGTGCTCATTGCCGATGAGATCCAGACCGGTTTCGCGCGTACAGGAAAACTGTTTGCGATGGAACATCATCAGATTGCAACCGATCTGACCACGATGGCAAAAGGTCTGGCGGGGGGATTGCCGCTGGCGGCTGTAACGGGACGAGCAGAGTTGATGGACGCTGTAGTGCCGGGTGGTTTGGGGGGAACCTATGGAGGCAATCCGGTGGCGATTGCGGCTAGCCATGCGGTGCTGGATGTGATCGAAGAAGAAAAGCTGGCTGAGCGTGCGACGCAACTCGGAGAGCGGCTAAAACAGTGTCTGCATAAACTGCGGCCGCGAGTCCCGCAGATCGCCGATGTACGTGGGCTTGGGATGATGATTGCGGTGGAATTCAACCACGCGAACAGTCAGGAACCCGATGCCGACTTTACCAATGCGGTACGTCAGAAAGCGTTAGCACATGGCCTGATCCTGTTGACATGTGGTGTACACGGCAATGTTATTCGCTTCCTTCCACCGCTGACCATACAAGACGATGTTTTTGACGAGGCGCTCAACATTCTGGGATCTGTGTTGCTCGAACTGAACGGTAAGGAGGAAAAGTCATCGTTTCGTTAACAAATGACGTGACGTCAGTGTAAGCGTGATGCTGAGTGAGTCAGTGTTTGGCTTACTCAGTATTTTACCTCAAATGGCTATTCTGCCGCTTGCGTGGCAGCAAGGCGAAACCCGCTGGTTGATAAGAGAGGATAACAATGCACTGGTATTTAACTGTGTTAAAGAATTATGCCTGTTTCAGAGGACGGGCCCAGCGTAAGGAGTTCTGGTATTTTGTCCTGTTTCAAATCCTGGCCATTCTCATCATTTCTTTTCTGGAAAGGCAGTTTGCTGTTGCCAACCCCGAAATTTATATGGGGTGGTTCAGCGCCATCTATTTGCTGCTGACATTTTTGCCAGCGCTGGCGGTAACTGCCCGCCGCTTGCACGATATCAACTGTAGCGCCGGATGGCTATTGTTACATGTTATCCCGTTTGTCGGTACGGTTATCTTACTGATCCTCGCCGCTTTGAAAGGGCAGGCGGGCAGCAATAAATACAGTTCAGATAACCCGGTTCACGCACAGGAAAATCCCCCAGTCCAGACTAACGGGTGATTTCCGGTCATAAAGGAGTGCCGAAATGGCCATGAACAGAAGAGATTTTATCTCTACGACTGCAACACTTGCAGGGGTAGGCGTACTTTCATCCATACTTCCCACGACATCTCTGCTCGCCAAGACCTTAACTGAGGCCGATGCTCCGACTCATATTGACCAACTCCGGCCGACGCTGTTGCGGGATGCACAGTACAGAATCAGTCGGTTGGGGCTGGACTCGCGTATCTGGAATTGGCACAGAGACATGGTAACCAACACCATGCCAGCCAACTATTATGAAGCTTCCCTGGCTGATTATTCGGCTTTTGGAAACCTTCCTGCCGATCAAAGCTGTGAGGTTGTTGTCGTTGGTGGTGGGTTACTCGGTGCTTCTACGGCGCTGCATCTTGCTGAAGCCGGTGTCGATGTGATCCTGGTTGAAAAGGATAACATGGGTTCGGGCGCTTCTGGTCGTAATGGGGGACAAATGACCCCCGGCATTGCCCGCTGGGAAGCGGAAACCATACTAGAAAAATTCTCACCCGATGAGGCCAAACGTTTATGGCGTCTTGCATCGGTGGAAGCGATGGATCTTGTGGATGAACTTCGCGATCGTTACGGTTTTGAATGTGACCGCAAATATGGTCATATTACCGCAGCGATACACCCAGGTCATATGGGGCCATTGGTGGCCAATGCCGATGCCCGACGCCAGCTAGGCGATACGGCGGTGAGGGTTATTGGGGCACACGAATTGCAAGAAAAGTATGTGCGTTCGAGTCTCTATCATGGTGCGAATATCGATAGCATAGGCGGACAGGTTCAGCCTCTGGCATTACTGCGAGGTCTGGTTTATGGCTTTGCCAGACTGGGGGGACGAGTCTATGAAAACACGAAAGTGAAGGGCATCAGGCCGGATACCAGTAGCACGGTCATCGAAACTGAACGAGGTGTTATCAGGGCGAGTAAAGCGGTGGTACTGGGAGTACATGGCTCCACGGCTGAATTTATCTCCGGCCCCTCCACTACCGTGCCTTTTTTTACCTATGTGGCGGTAACGCCGCCATTGCCGGTGGATATTAAAGAGCTCATCCCGTCAGATTTGCCAGTCTACGATACACAGTTACAGATAGATTATTATCGCGCGGTGCGCGATAACCGCTTGCTGTTCGGTGGGCAGGGTACAGGAAATTCCTGGTCACCACGTGATGTGAACAACTATTTGCTTGATCGCATCAGAACCGTGTTCCCGCATTTGGAAAAACCTGAACTGGAATACTCTTGGGGTGGGATCAGCGATCTGACGCTGAACGGTGCCACCGATGCCCGCAAAAGTGATGGCAACATCCCTGTGTATATGGTGCACGGCTGGAGCGGCCATGGAGTGGCACAGACGGTGCGCATTGGCAAGGCCATCAGCGATGATCTCACCGGACGCAACCACGACTTTACCATGCTCACCCGTATTGAACACTTGAGTATTCCGTTGGGTGCCTATCTCTCTCCGGTGGCAATCCCTATGGTCAAAGGTGCTTTGGGCGTGATAAGCACACTCAACCCAGCAGATATGATTTCGTTCTGAGTGTCCGATCTCCACTCGCTGGGGGGCTAACTAAAAATAAGTAGACATGTAAATTTCAAACATGATAAATGTGTTTATAAAACCAACTCCGTTGCCTAAAGGCTGTGATTTTTATAAAGAGAATTATCGAATGCAATCAAATGAATTCCTATACCAGAACGCTTTCATCAGGGTAGCAAATAGATACAAAGTTGTTATAGGTGTCAGAAAACCAAACCCGTTAAGCCTTCCCCTTCTGGAAGAGGGTGCTCCTTCCAAAAATTTTCATATGAAAGCAAAGTCCAGCTCTACCGGGCCAACGGCTGGTTATATTACGGCAGATCCGAAATATTCTAAGATTGGTAGGTCAATTAACGAACAAAATCAATACCGTGATCAAATAACAAGTGCCATAAGGAAAGGAGCTAAAGAAGTCGATTTGGTGATATCACGATCAAGATTAAATGATTTACAAGCCAAAAATGAGCTTAAAATGCAGAGGGAAGGGGTATATTCCGCTACATATCATGGTGAAAATTATCAATTTCACATTGATAAAAATGGGAAAGTGTTTGATCGTGGAGGAAAACCTGTAAAAGTTATGACAAACCCTGATGAGATCGGTCCTGGTGGTGTAAACGCTTCATCAAAGCCCATCACCGCAGACTATGACCTGTTTACAATCATACCAAGAAAACAGCAGAATTATAACTTGCGTCCACAAGGAATAGCTCCAAGAATAATCAAAAATAAGCTGCCAAAACATATAGATCCAAACCACCCCAGATGGAATAAAGATATTTTTAATGTGGACTTTTTGAAAACAACTTCCCACCTAAAACAGGAGGAGGATGTAAATAAAGGAAATGTGCATTTTTTAGGAAAAACAATTATTAAGGTTCTAAACGCTGAGATAAGAGCCTGCGGATATTCAGGGGGAGATCTAATATGGCATAATGATGAAACGGGGAACCCTTTTACTGCTGGCTTTGATCCTAAAGATAGACCAACATTTTTTCTTCCTGGCGGACGTATTGTTAATATTCACTCAATAGAGGGTTTGCGCGAATTTTACTCAAATTTGGAATTGCAGGGTTTTTCACCGGAAAATAATCCTCGCTTCTAATTTTAACCTAAAGAGTTAACCAGCGTCACCTGATATGTCCCATACCTTTTGTACCCAAAAGTTATCAACAATGTAGAAAGTAGCGGGGCTGGCTAGATGTTAGCGCAAGTTTAAATTGTGTTTTTCTATCCGTTGCGTGTAATGACATGGACGTTTCCCCACTAGCGCCTTTTTATAACTCTACCACCCACCGGCCATTTTAGAAAACCATAGATGCTATGATAACTAACTGAATATATGTGAATTATTTTTCTACTTATTAAAAGAACCATTTGAAAAAGTAAGATTTATTGCATAAGATGGCGTGAGGGATTATCCGTCATTTTTACACAGCGCAATCATCAAAATGCAGTAAATTGCACAAAAAACAAACCACCAGAATAGGGAAGTAGAAATGTCTGTTCCGTCTAACCACAAAAATAATCGTGATGAAACATCACAGCTTGTGCCGATCAATTCCCAACAAAAGCAGGGAATGCTGATGTCGCTATCAGCATCGGGAAAACCAATACATGACAATCCCGCGATTGCCTATCTTGTCAGTCTGGGTTCAAAACGCAGTCGCCAAACCATGAAATCTTTTCTGGATATCGTGGCAAAAATGTTGGGATACCAAAATGTGCAAGACTGTACCTGGCATGCACTTCGCCGCCACCACATCCAGGCAATTATGGAAATGCTTTCAGATTCGGGCAAAGCGCCCGCCACCATTAATACTTATCTTTCTGCGTTGAAAGGTGTGGCATTAGAAGCATGGACAATGAAACAGCTCGATACCGAGACCTTTCAACACATAAAACAAGTGAGATCGGTCAGGGGAAACCGGTTACCAAAAGGCCGGGCGCTTGAGCGTCATGAAATCAGAACCTTATTTTTTACCTGCGAAAATGATATCAGCACAAAAGGGTTACGTGATGCTGCGATTATTGGTGTGCTGCTAGGGTGTGGGCTTCGCCGTTCAGAAATTGTTTCACTCGATATAAAACACATTATTCGTCGTGAACAGGCATTAAGGGTGATGGGAAAGGGGAATAAAGAACGCTTGTCCTATATGCCGGAAGGGACATGGGAGCGTTTAAATTATTGGATAGACGAAGTGCGCGGGGATCATCCCGGACCGCTTTTTACCCGAATCCGTCGCCACGATGATGTCACCGATAACCGGTTGTCAGATCAGGCGATTTACCACATCCTCGAAACCCGCAGGATAGAAAGCGGACTGGAAAAATTTGCCCCGCATGATCTGCGCAGAACATTTGCATCAGCCATGCTGGATAATGGGGAAGATATCATCACGGTCAAGGATGCGATGGGGCATTCAAGCATCACGACAACCCAGAAGTATGACCGACGTGGAGACGAACGCTTAAAGAACGCCGCCAGAAATTTGGATTTTTAACGGGGAGGTTTTTGGTTTTTTGATGCTATACGGGTTCTGCCTGAGAACCCGAAGATGATGACTTGTGATAGTCTGTCAGTAAATATGCCCCCTTATTTTCAGTAATGTGATCTTAATCACTTCATATATTGACACCCCTCACTCCTGCATTCATGCCTGCACCTTTCGTTGTTAATTTTTTAAATTTCTTTAGTTCTCGCTTTTTACTACCTTTTTACAAAAAATAGACAAGCCAAATGAAAGGTTATTCTTTCTACTTGAAGGGAAATGAAAGGTTTTTTGGGGCATTTTGCGCTAAAAATGAACTTCAATAAGGATCACATTTTCGTTTGTCCTACTCTGCTGTAATTCAGGCATGTTGTTGGCATGGTAAATCCTGTTTTCAGGAGTAGAACATAATGAGTCTCGATACCGTAAAAAGACGTGAAGCAATTATCGATATTCTCTGCCAAGAAAGCAGGGTCAGGGTCGATACACTGAGCAAACAGTTTGATGTATCCAGTGTCACTATCCGTAATGATTTACGCTATCTGGAAAAGAAAGGCTGCGCACTTCGCTCGTATGGCGGGGCTATGGTCAACCATAAATTTGCCTTTGACCGGCCTTTACAGGTTAAGGGACGGATAGATCGGGAAATTAAAACCCGCATTGCCAAAAAAGCGGCGGAGTTTGTCAATAATGGCAATACCCTGATCATCGATTCAGGCTCTACAACCGCGGAAATCGTTCCCTTCCTGAAAAATTACCGTGATCTCGTCGTAATGACCAATGCCCTCAATATCGCATATGAACTGGCAAGTTTCGACAACGTAGATGTCATGGTTCTCGGCGGACATATACGCAAAAATTCTTACTCCCTCTATGGTTCGGCAGCGGAACAGCAGTTATCGCAATATCGTTTTGACATCCTATTTCTTGGGGTGGACGGTTTTGATATTGACGCTGGAATTACCACGCCGAATAGCGGTGAAGCTCACCTTAATCGGATCATGTGTGATGTTGCCCATCAAATCATTGCCGTTGCTGACGGTACAAAATTCGGGCGCAAGAGTTTTTGCCTGATACGTGAGGCCAGACAAATTCATCGCCTGATAACCGATAGCCGTATTCCTTCACATTATCGGCAGGCGCTGACGGGTTTTGGTGTCGACGTCCTTGTCGTTGATGAATAAGTCATCTTTTTTCTAACCCTATCTGAATAGCCTGGAGATACTATGCAACCGCTATTGCAGTTGATCCGTCGCCATAAATCCGGCGAGAACGTTGGCGTTTACTCTGTCTGTTCGGCACATCCCTGGGTGTTGGAAAGTGCAATCCGTTTTGCCAAAGAGAGAAATTCTTCGGTACTTATTGAAGCAACCTCTAACCAGGTTAATCAATTCGGTGGTTATACCGGAATGCAACCGGCAGGTTTTCGTGAAATGGTCTGGAGAATGGCTGACAAAATAGATCTTCCCCGCGAAAGAATCTGGCTCGGTGGTGACCATCTGGGGCCTAATGCGTGGCAGAACCGTAGCGCGCAAGAGGCAATGCAGCTTTCTGAAACGCTGATTTACGATTATGTCGCAGCAGGTTTCCGGAAAATTCATCTCGATTGTTCGATGTCCTGCATTGATGATCCAGTGCCGCTCAGTGATGCAATCGTGGCGTCCCGTGCAGCAAGGTTGTGCCAAGTTGCTGAGCGCAGTTGGCAAGCGCACGGCGGTGAACGCCCTGTTTATGTGATTGGCACCGAAGTGCCTGTTCCGGGGGGGGCCAAAACGTCAATCGCGGGGATGCAGGTGACTTCATCTCAGGCAGCAGAAAAAACGCTGAAAATTCATCAATATGCATGGAAAGAGCACGGTTTGGCCGATGTTTGGCCGCGGGTCATTGGCCTTGTCGTTCAGCCCGGCGTCGAGTTTGATCATCATAATGTTGAATATTATCAGCCAGCAAGGACACAAGAATTAAGCCAGTTTATCGAAACCGTCCCTCATCTGGTCTATGAGGCGCATTCTACGGATTATCAGACGCCAAGTGCTTACCGTGAATTAGTGCGTGATCACTTTGCCATCCTAAAGGTGGGGCCTGCACTGACATTTGCCTTGCGTGAAGGTTTATTTGCCCTCGATAAGCTAGACCGTGAATGGAATGGCGAGCTGAATGCCGCCCATCTGCACGATACGCTGGAGCAAATTATGCAGGAAAAGCCTGAACACTGGCGTCCTTATTATAAGGGCAATGCACATCAGCAATATATTGACCGCCAATACAGCCTTAGTGACCGCATCCGTTACTACTGGACGGAGCCAGAGGCAGAAGCAGCAGTCAATAAGCTATTGAATAACTTGCGTAATCACCCAATACCTCTATCAATGCTAAGTCAGTATCTGCCCGAGCAAGTCAGGGCAATAAAAGGAGGACGATTAGGGCATGATCCGAAAGCGTGGGTGATGGATAAAGTAAGAACCGTTTTACTTCAGTACGCATTGGCATGCGAAGGGCAGGGTGAAGGGGAGTAGCATGAGGACGATACTGTCATATCCACCATCATGGCTGGAAGAACACCATGCACTGTTTACCGCCGAAGAGATTGCCTATCAACCCCGTTTATGGCGTGAACTCTATCGTGAACTGAAAGACAGTGCGGCACAGTGGCAGCCGTTTTTGTCTTCATTGTTAGGTAAGCCGGATTTACAGATTGTCCTCTGTGGTGCTGGCTCTTCCGCTTTTGTCGGTAAAGCGATGGCGCCGTGGTTACGTGAACATTGCGGGTTAAATGTCTACGCCTATGCATCAACGGATATTGTACCAACACCCTGGCAATATCTTGAAAAACAGCGCCCGACCTTACTGGTTTCCTATGCACGTTCCGGTAACAGCCCGGAAAGCATCGGGGCAATCAAACTGGCGGATCAAGGGGTGGGGGATGTCTACCATTTAACGCTTAGCTGTAACCCTGATGGCGCACTTGCCCGTTATGCAGAAAATAAGAGCAATGCTTGCTCGCTTATTATGCCGAAAGGTTCCCATGATCGTAGTTTTGCCATGACATCCAGTTTCAGTTGTATGGCGTTGGCGACGTTGCTACTGCTTGGCAAATTGGATTTTGCACAAGCCGAGAAGTCAGTCAAGGAGGTGGCGGCTCTTTGTGAAAAAGGCCTGGCAGCATGGTTGCCGTTGGTTCAGAAAATATCACAGTCCGGTTTTAGCCGAATGGTTGCATTAGGTTCCGGCTGTTTTACCGGTATCGCGGAAGAAGGCGCCCTGAAAATGCTCGAACTGACAGCCGGGAAAGTGGCAACTCGTTTTGACTCGACACTCGGCGTGCGTCATGGGCCTAAGTTCATGATCGATAACAATACTTTAGTTGTCATCATGTTGTCGTCTGAAGCGTATTGCCGCCGTTATGATCTCGATCTGCTCAATGAACTCAAACATGATGAACAGGCAAAACAGATTATTCCGCTTAGCGGCCTGCCATTACCAGGAGCCGTTGAATTAAACCGCGGGCTTCCTGATGCCTGGCTGATCTTCCCGTATCTGATCTTTTTCCAGTTGCTGGCATTCAATACCTCGCTGGCACATGGCTTATCACCTGATAATCCTTGTCCGACCGGGGAAGTCAATCGGGTTGTAAAAGGTGTCCAGCTATACCCTTGCCAACACACAAAATAATAATAGGAGTGAGTATGTCTACCCCAAATATATTGATGACCCGAATCGATAACCGTCTGATTCATGGTCAGGTTGGTGTGACCTGGGCAAATTCACTGGGTGCGAATTTAATTGTGGTCGCAAATGATGAAGCCGCAGCCGATCCTATTGCACAATCTTTAATGGATATGGTGGTTTCCGAGGGTATGCAGACCCGCTATTTCACATTGCAAAAAACCGTTGATGTCATCCACAAGGCAGCGGACAGGCAGAAAATTTTTATTGTCTGCAAAACGCCTCAGGATGTACTCACCCTGGTTAAAGGAGGTATCCCTATCAAATTTGTCAATGTCGGAAATATGCATTTCTCGGAAGGAAAAAAACAGATCCACAAAACGGTTTCTGTTAATGATGCTGATGTCAATGCATTTCGTGAGTTGGATAAATTAGGCGTCATTTGCGAAATCCGTCGGGTGCCGGATGAAGCGGGTGAACCTGTCTCTAAGCTGATTAGCTGAGGAGGTCAGTATGCTTACTGATGCACTACTTATAGCCTTTCTGGCAGGGATAGCCGGGGTTGATTTGTTCAATGGGCTGACACACATTCACCGGCCTGTGGTCATTGGCCCTTTGGTTGGACTGATCTTAGGCGATGTACAGACGGGGCTGTTGGTTGGCGGAACACTGGAACTGGTCTGGATGGGAATGGTTCCGCTGGCCGGCGCGCAGCCACCTAACGTGGTTATCGGCGGAGTAATTGGGACAGCATTTGCGATCATGACCCATGCCGATCCGAAAGTGGCAATCGGCATCGCTGTGCCATTTTCGATAGCTGTACAGGGCTGTATTACCCTGTTATTTACCCTCTATTCACCAATGATGCACAAGTGCGATGATATGGTGAAAAAACTGAACTGGCGTGGCGTCGAATGGGTCAACTACTTCGGTATTCTCATTTTATTCTTCTTCTACTTCATTGTTGCTTTCCTGCCCATTTATTTCGGTGCAGATGTCGCGAGTGAAATCGTTCAGAAAGCGCCACAATGGTTACTTGATGGACTTGCGGTCGCCGGGGGAATGATGCCGGCTATCGGTTTCTCATTACTGATGAAGTTAATGATGAAAAAAACTTACGTGGCTTACTTTATTCTGGGTTTTATTTCTGTCACTTTCCTGAAAATGCCGATTATTGCAGTCGCACTCGGCGCGTTCGCAATCGCACTGATTGATTTCTTTCACCGTACCCGTGACGACAATCAGGGTGTTACCACACAGGAGATGAACGATGGCATTTGATGACTCTGATGAAGTTCAGGTGGCAGACAGCCAGGTTGTTCGGGACGACTATATCGATAGTCAGCCCAGTCCTGAACTGACAAACTATGATATTAACGTCATGGCGCTACGCTCACTATTATTGCAGGCATCGTTTAACTATGAACGTATGCAGGCGGGGGGCTGGCTATATACCCTGATACCGGCACTGCGCAAAATCCATAAAAATCCACAGGACTTATCCAACTCCATGAAAATGCATATGGAGTTTATCAATCTCCACCCCTTTGACGTCACTTTTCTGTCTGGGCTTGTGCTGGCGATGGAAAAGAATAAAGAAAGAGTGCCCACCATCCGTGCAGTGAAAGTTGCATTAATGGGGCCTCTGGGCGGGATCGGTGATGCCTTGTTCTGGTTGACGCTATTGCCGATTTGTGCCGGCATCGGTGTTTCTCTGGCGCTCCAAGGCAGTTTATTCGGGCCGATTATTTTTCTGTTGATGTTCAACATCGTGCACTTTGCCCTGCGTTTCGGACTGGCCCATTACGGTTATCGGGCAGGCACTAAAGCGATTGCCATGCTGAAAGTGCATACCAAGAACATCTCCCATGCTGCTTCAATTGTCGGGATGACCGTGATAGGCGCACTGGTGGCTTCCTATGTTCACCTTTCCACACCATTGATAATGAAGGCTGGCGAGGCCAAGGTCGCTCTACAGACGGAGGTATTGGATAAACTGATGCCTAACCTGTTGCCCCTGGCTTTTACTCTGCTGGTTTACTGGCTGATGAAGAAGGGAATATCGCCGGTGAAGCTGATTGGCATCACCGTGGTGTTCGGGGTTGCGGGTAAGTTAGTCGGTTTTCTATAAGGAGCGCTGATGTTAGGTGTAGTGATAACCGGCCATGGCGGTTTTGCCAGTGGCTTATTGCAGGCAGTAGAACAGGTCATCGGTTCACAAGAACAGTGTGTGGCGGTGGATTTTTCAGAGGGAATGTGTACCGAAACACTGAAAAAAGCACTGGCGGCCGCGTGTCGCCAGTGTGATCAGGGAAAAGGACTGGTTTTTCTCACTGATCTGCTCGGCGGATCTCCGTTCAGACAGGCTTCCCAGATAACATTAAATCATCCTGCGTATCAGGTCATTACCGGTACAAATATGCAAATGGTGGTGGAAATGATGCTTGAACGTGGCGGTATAACAGCAACCGAATTTCGCGATATGGCACTGGAGTGCGGGCATCGCGGACTGACTAGCCTGTGGCATGAGCAACGGCGTGAAAAACAGGCAATACAAGGTATTGATGGTATCTGAGGAGGTAACATGTATCTGATTTCTAATCGGGAAATGCTGAAAAAAGCGCAGCGGAACGGATATGCTGTACCTGCCTTTAATGTCCATAATCTTGAAACAGTGCAGGTGGTGGTAGAAACTGCCGCCGCACTGTCATCACCAGTGATATTAGCGGGAACACCTAGCACTTTTATCTACGCCGGACTGGAATATATGGTGTCCATCTGTCGTGAAGCGGCCTACATTAACCGCCTGCCAGTGGCCCTGCATCTGGATCACCATGAAGAGTATGATGATATCTGTCATAAAGTGCGGTCTGGTATCCGTTCGGTGATGATAGACGGCTCACATCTGCCTTTTGAGCAAAATATCGAGACAGTATCCCAGGTGGTTCGGTTTTGCCAGAATTACGATGTGAGTGTTGAGGCAGAATTAGGCAGGCTCGGCGGGCAGGAAGATGACTTGGTCGTCGATAGCAAAAATAGTTTTTACACTGATCCTATGGCTGCGAAAGAATATATTACCCGTACAGGAATTGATTCATTAGCCGTTGCGATAGGTTCGGCGCATGGCTTGTATCACGGGGAGCCGCACCTCGATTTTGATCGTCTGGCCGCTATCAGGCAGCAGGTCGATATTCCGCTGGTGCTGCATGGTGCATCGGGTATCCCTGAAGAGATGATTCGACGTGCGATTAATTCCGGGATTTGTAAGGTGAACGTGGCGACAGATTTGAAAATTGCTTTTGCCGACGCAGTGAAAGCGTACTTTGCTGAACACCCTGATGCAAACGATCCGCGTAAATATATCACGCTAGGTAAAGAGGCAATGCGCAAGGTGGTGGAAACTAAAATCCGTATCTGTGGCAGCGCAGGAATGATGTGAGCGCAACCCGTTTTTTGGCTGTGATGGAGATTCTTTTGTTAGGGATTTATGCCCATTCTCAGAGCCAGTAACCTGAATTTTCTGTTCTATTTTTGTAGAGTAAATATTGCTCGACAAATTTATGAGTTAAGCCGCAACTCCAAAAACTAATTCTTATTTCACAACCTTATGGTTGTTTATTCTTGTTAAGGGATCATATGAAATTCAGTCGCCAACCAAACAAAGATCAGTCTATTTACCTCAAAAAACACACACAACAAAACGTCATTTGTTCTCTTCAATATGTATTAGATGTTTGTGAAGAAATTCTAGATCCTAAAGTTAAACAATGTGTGGTTGAATTTATTGATGAGGCAGCAATGAGTCATACTCTAGTGGATTTTTATTTTATATAGTCAAAGAGATTGGCAAGGGCATTGAAAATAAGTCAATTTCACGTATACAACAATGTTTCAACCTGATTGGCTTTTTAGACAAGAGGTTAGATAGTAAGATAATTATAGGCAATGAAGTATGCTTACGAAAAGAATTGTTTTATTTCTACTCAAATATAAATGACGACGTATACAAATTTAAGTATACGCCAATTAAAATCGGTAGAGAGGATTTTATCAAGGAAAAACTAGATGAAGCCTTTAGGTTTATATCTAACACCGATTATGAATTATATATTGAAATAATGAATATTGTTGATGAATTCTTTATATTTAAAACTCAGGAAAATGATGGGGAAGTAGTGTACTCTGGGAGTGATTTTAATAAGCTAGGAACAGTTTTTATTAATGAAAAAACATGCAATTCTGACTTGTATTTTCTTGTTGATAAGATCATACACGAATCTGCACATCAGATTCTTCTTTCTATAATGATACACGATGAAATTATTTTGAATGATGACAGTGAGAAGTATCCATCTCCTCTTAGAACTGGGCTAAGAACAATGAATGGCATTTATCATGCTGCCTTTGTTCTGTATAGAATAGCATGTTTTTTTAATAAAGTCGTCATTTCTAATCCAGATGACAATAATGCAAGAATAATTTTTAGAAAAAACATATCTCAATTTAAAGATTGTTATTCTGTTATTAGCGAAAAAGGTCGATTGTCCGTCTTGGGCAAAGATTTTATTGACGGTTGTAACAATGATATAAGTCTATTAGATATGAAATTTATTGATTCACTAGATGAAAAAACCATTGAAATAATGGAAAAATTCAATGGAGATTCACTTAGGAGGCTTAGAAATGATCTATATCCAATCGCACCAAATCTTGTGGAGAGATTAATAAGAGGCATATATCAAGATGCCTACCAAAGGGATCTGTTGACAACGAGAGAAAGACACATAGCAACTCTCTCTGCACTGGTTGCGATAGGAGGTGCTGAGAGACAATTATCGTTTCAGAGCTACGCCGCATACAAAATGGGATTCACTAAAGAAGATTTAGAAGAAATATTGATCCAAAATTCGATTTTTTCAGGTTTCACTAGGGCTATGAATGCTGCTGTAATTTTCAATGAAACATGGGAAAAATTCCAAAAAGGAAATGATAGTGAAGCATAAAAGTTTTTACTTGTATCAAGCGGCTGATGTCATTTTTACTTCCTCTTGTCGAGCTATAGGGATGTTGCTTTCTTGGGTTATGATAGAAATCTACGCACTAAAGGTAGAGTTGGGGTGGTTTATTTCCTTATCTTGGTTAGTGCAAGTCAGTACATTAATCGTTCTGGGGCTATTTTCAGAAAGAGTAAGTAAAAATATAATCCCCGTTTTTTGTTCAATTACCAGCTTTATGTGTCTCATTATTTTAAACATTGATGGAACTACCGAACCTTTAAAATTAGGCTCTATCTATATTATCACTTCACTACTTTGTATTGCCATACAGCCAATTGGCGCAAGTATTATCCCTGATCTCTATAAGAGTGATAGTATAGAAAGAGCTTTTAGAATAAGAGGTTTTGTCAACTCCATTAATACGGTACTAGGTGCTGCAATTTCAGGGGTGGTTATTAAATCGTTTTCTGCAGATCAAACTGTGCTTATCTTGACAGTATCTGTTGGTATCTCTGTCGCAATGTTCTTATCAATTAAGACCAATAAAGTTGCGATCAAAGAGGTTGGCTATTCAAGTTCTGCGGCTATCACCGCCTTGCTTGGAAACAAGGTTGAGAGGATGCTGGTCATCGTTTCCACGCTTTCCAATTTCATTCTCACACCAACACTCATGTACATCACTCCAATATTGGTAGTTGAGAAATATAAATTTTCTGCATTAACGATTGGTTTGTCAGAAGCAACTTTTGGTATCGGAATGTTTATAGGAAGTATAGTTGTATGTGGAAAATTAAATTACATATTGGGCGTAAGAGTTGCTACGGCGTGTAGTATTTCCTTGGTTGGCTTTAGTCTGTTAATAATTTTAATTATAAATAATGTTGCTTCTTTGTATGTAGGGTTATTTTTTGCTGGACTTGGGGTCGTGATATACAACATCAATACAACAAAGATCCGCTGCTCTGCAACGCCACCTTCCATAAGGGGATCTTTTGAATCTATCTTTCTGGCGATATGTATTCTTCCTATTCCTGTTGGGATTGCGCTCTCAACTTTGATGGTTGAGTCTGGCAATCTAGAATGGTCGTTAGCTTTATTTTCATTGGTTATATTTGCGTCAGCAATCGCAGTGTTTATATCGAAAGACTTTCAAAAAATGGCTCGGCTAGATGATATCGAATTAAATAATTATTACATTAAGTTGTATCCAAAAGCCTACCATCCAAATTCATGAATTGTTTTAGTTGTGCACTCTTCGCTAAATTGCTTTTGCCGACGCAGTTAAAGCATATTTTGCTGAACACCCTGATGCAAACGATCCGCGTAAATACATCACGCCGGGTAAAGAGGCAATGCGCAAGGTGGTGGAAACTAAAATCCGTATTTGTGGCAGCGCAGAAATGATGTAATAAATGCCCGAAATGGAGTTCGGGCAACCAGTACGTTATTCTTCATCTATCTTGATTGGGCAAACAAATCCATCTGGCTTTATCGCCAATAAATCACATTTTAGTCGATCGATAACATGTTCGGCAGTATTGCCCAGAAATGCGGCTGATAACCCAGTTCGACCAAGAATGCCTAAAACAACTACACCAGCATTTAGTTCATCACATATTTCAGGGATCACGTTTTCCGGTACACCTTCATGAACGTGGGTTTGCTTTTCATCAATGTAGAATTTTTGGCGCAACGCTTTCATGGCAATCAAATGCTGCCCGCGCAATGCATGGTTATACACATTAGGGTCAAAATCAGGCAATTCAGTGGCAATATTTAACGGCGCGGCGGGATAAGCGCTAACGAGATGGATCAGGGGGTCTTTCACAATTCGGTTGGCAAGATCCTGTGTTTCACTCACCAATTTCAGGTTCAGTTCAGTATGGTAAGGTTCTTCATTGGATAAGTTGACAGCAACAATAACAGAACTACTCTCTGGCCATACTTGATCTTTTACCATCCAGACTGGGCAAGGGCATTTCCGTAGCAAATGCCAGTCAAGCGGGGTAAAAATCATCGATTCCAAGCGGGAATGTTGATGTGCCATTTTCAATAATAAGTCGTGATTTCCAGTGATGACTTCTTGAATGATGGCTTCATAAGGACGATTATGCCAAACCACTTTGATCTCAATATCAATGCCTGATCCAAGATAGTAATGGGCTTGTTGTTTTATCCAAGCGACTCGTTGGCCTATGACTCCCTTTCGCATAGCACTTCTTTCTTCTGGAGAGAGCAAGGTGGTCATTTCATATGAAAGATCATAAATAGGTAAGAACGCTTTAATCCTCCCACCATTACGTTGCACGATATAAACTGCACGCCTTAATGCGGGCTGATCATCCTGATTGGGGTCAATTGCAACTATGAGGTTTTGGTAGTTTGCCATATTGAGTTCCTCGCTGAGTCTGGGATGCCGCTTTCATACAGAAGATAAACCAATATAGACAACTATAACAGGGGCAGGATACGCCAGATCAGTAAAATATAGTGATCTGGCCTAAAATTTAACTCACGTTAGCGGGGGATTTTCCGACCAACGCCGATAACTTATCTATATCTTCGATCGCGATGTACTTACCTTTGACAGCCAAAATACCGTTTTTCTGGAAACGGCCAAGTAGGCGACTAATTGTCTCAACCGTCAAGCCTAAGTAATTACCAATGTCACCACGAGTCATGGTAAGGCGGAATTCACGCGGTGAGAAACCACGTTGTGCAAAGCGGCGTGACAGGTTGTAAATAAAGGCCGCCAATCTCTCTTCTGCGTTCTTTTTGGAAAGTAACAGGATCATGTCCTGGTCGCCTTTAATTTCCCCACTCATCAAACGCATCATTTGCTGGCGGAGATTAGGCATTTTCCCTGAGAGGTCATCCAGTGTTTCAAATGGGATTTCACATACCATTGACGTTTCCAAAGCCTGGGCAAAACTCGGATGTTCAGTATTAATGATGGCATCAAAACCCACTAAATCGCCTGCAAGGTGGAAACCAGTAATTTGTTCATCACCTTCTTCGGTAATCGTGTAGCTTTTGATGGTCCCAGAACGGATGGCATAGAGTGATTTTAGCGTATCACCAGCCTTAAATAACGTTTGCCCTTTCTGGATGGGTTTTTTACGCTCAATGATGTTATCAAGCTGATCAAGTTCATGTTCATTTAAGGTGAAAGGAATGCAAAGCTGGCTAATGCTACAATCCTGACAGTGGATTGCACAACCGCCAGATTGAATCCGACGAATAATACGTTTTTCCGGGATCATAGGGAGTGCTCATTAGAAGTGATTGATATGGGTAAACTTAACATATTTAGGTTGCTCTGATAAGAGTAAGATACCGTCACTAATCACGGTATTTATCATCACTGAGTAACCATTCAAAATGGTAGGACGCTTCCTCACTCTTCACACCATGAGAAGTAAGGAAAATTCATAAATATCAGTGCATTCACTCTAATGAAAAGGGATTTAGTGAAAAAAGAAAATTGGGGGGATTAACATAGAATTTGCGTAAAATTTTAGTTACTCAATATAATATATCAATCAAACTGAAATTGAATTAATAATATATGGATATAATACGCGTAGATGATGTTATTTGGTTACAGATAAATGGAATAGGGTTGACATGAGTGAGTGGTCGTTAATTGCCTTTACAATGGTAGCACAAAGCTCGGTAGGGCTTGTATTGATGAGCGGAATTTATATTTACTGGTTTAAGCATGAGTTAAGCATATTTTTTGTACAAAAAATATTACTTAGGGCATTATTGGTCAGCAGTATATTGGCAGGGATAGCGCTGGCTGCTTCTTTAAACATGATAGAATACCCATTTAGTGTTTATCATGCATTACAGAACGTAATACAGGAATGGGTCAATATAGAAACAATTCTTGCTGCCATCTATTTTGGTTTGCTGGCTTTATACACACTCTATTTTGTAATCAAAAAACGCGCACATGTTTATATCATGTTGATAATTGGGTTTATTGGTTTAACCGACCTCTATTTTATGGCGATTATTTATGTCAATAGTGCCATGATCACATGGGCAAACATTAACACCTATTTTCTATTTTATAGCGCAGTATTTACGTTAGGACCTGCATTGGCGTTATCATTTATTGCCTATCCACTGGGGAAATATCTCCGAGGAAAGTTGCCTGTCAAATTGGTAATGGTTGCCCTGTTAGTTGTTTTTATTAGCATCACCATGCGACTGATTGAGCATCCGGCTTATATGGAGTGGTTAGCGGAAATCACGATAGTTAATGATAATGCCATTTTTCCACAACAATCTGAATTCAATATCAAAAGCGCCTTTGGATTAAGAATGCTTTCATGGTGTCTCTATATTATTGCAATGGTAATCTGGACTTGCCCTCTCTGGAGAAACAGAGTTAATTCATTGATTAATAATCATTTTATTATTATAGGATCTGCCTTCATGTTCATTGCTGAGATGATCAATCAATATACATTTTTTATTATGTGAAATATATGACCGATAAATCATATTACCTCCCTTGATTATCCTATTCCTTTCTTTCTCCACTCGACACAACAGAATCTGTGACAACGTCACGATTCCTGTTGTGTATAAAAATAACCCTCTTTATCATTTTATAAAAAATATTCCCAATATGGCCATATAAGATATTATTTTCATTTCTTTGTGCTAGTGCACAATTTTAAAGTTAATTATTAACCTATTATTAATATTCTAAGAAATATATTTTAGATAGATATAAAATAGATTAATTCGGTAATATGTTGCAGAATGTTTTTCATGCAATTGTAATGATCGAAAAGCAAACAATTTATTTTCAGTTAGTTACTGTGGGGGCTTTCACCTTCGCAAGGCATTTGTCATTAAAAACAGAAAATAAAAAACAATCTATTAATAATAAATATTTAATTTAAGACACAATAACCAATTAAAAGGTTACATGATTATGAATAAACCCTTTCATCCTAATTTAAATGTAGATGCGTTGTTTTTAGGTCCAAAATCAGAGAACGCGAGTTTTTTTAGAGAGATGATGGATTATGCAGTAAGCGAACATTTACATTGGCGCTCAGGTTTTCATCCCGAAGATTCAACCTTAGTCACATCCGTTGATCGCTATGAACATAACTATAGAGAAACGCTTTATCGTACAGAAGGGATCTTAAATCAGCTTTCAGCAAAACTGAAAAACACGTCTATTCCTTTCTTTTCTCCCCGTTACCTCGGCCATATCAGCAGCGATACCTTAATGGTTTCTAATCTTGCCTACGTTATGGCCATGATGTACAACCCGAATAACTGTAGTTATGAAGCATCCCCGACAACAACAGAGTTAGAGCTTGAGTCAGGGTTAGATCTCTGCCGCATGTTTGGCTATGACCCTCAGAAATCCTGGGGACATATTACTTCTGGCGGCACAGTGGCTAACTATGAAGGATTGTGGGTAGCCAGGAACTTAAAAACTTTGTCCTTTGCGATATCTCAACACCCTAAAGCAAAAGATCTCATCGAACATAAGACATCCCGGCAATTGAAAAATATGCCAACCGCTGAACTATTGAATTTGATGACGGAATTGCAACAACGTGGATTGTTTGAAGAAATTCGCGATATGACATGTCGGGGGACTGGCGTTAAGGCGGAAATCCTAGGCAAATTACTGGTTCCACAATCCAAGCACTATTCTTGGATGAAAGCTGCCGATATTTTCGGCATTGGTCAAGAAAACATTATTCCATTACCGGTAAATGACAATTATCAAACTGACGTTGCCCAAATGCGGAAAATCATCCTTGAATTAATTGAACAAGGTGAACCAATCCTGGCGATGATTGCTGTGGTGGGAACGACAGAGGTTGGCGCCATTGATCGCATTGATGCAGTCATTGCCTTGAGGAAAGAGTGCGAGGAACGTTATGGCGAATCATTCTATATTCACGTTGATGCCGCTTATGCAGGATATGCTTGTTCCATGCTCCTTAATGAGCAAGGAGAATTTGTAGAATATGATGAGCTAGCCAGTTACCACCGTTCGGCGGGGATCATGCCGGAAAACATCAGTTGGCCCAAACCCGAAGTTTATCAAAGTTTCAAGGCATTGAAAGACGTTGATTCGATTACCGTAGATCCGCATAAAGTTGGCTTTATTCAATACGCCGCAGGCGCCATCTGCATGAAAGACAAACGTATTCTCAAATTGATCTCTTCACATGCAGCATATGTATTTGAAGACCGTGATGATAAACCAAACCTTATCAATCGGGGAATTCTTGGCTCATCTATTATGGAAGGTTCAAAATCGGGGGCGACAGCAGCAGCACTTTGGGCGGCGCATCGTCTGTTACCTTTAAATATTAATGGGTATGGGAAAATCATTGCGGCTGGTATTGTCACAGCACAGAGGTTATTGAATAAATTAGCAAATTTACCACCGATAAAAATCGGTAAACATCTATTTGAAGTGCATGCTTTTTCATCCCCTGATTTTCATATGATAAACTTTACGTTTAAGAAAATCGGCAACGAAAGCCTGAGTAACCAAAATGCGCTTAATAAGCGTCTATACGAGCTGTGTTCATATTCTGCCGGACGTGCTTATACCAACGATTTTCTCACATCATCAACCATATTAGATTATAAGGAATATGGTGATACACCATGGCACTATGTGGAGAAATGTGGTTTTAGCCGTAGCGAATGGGAAAAGGTTCGCAATATCTACGTATTACGGGCGGCAGTAATGACTTATTGCTTACGCAATGAAGAGCACTTTGAAGAGTTCTGGCAGCAACTTCAGGCTATCTTTATTAAAAAATTAGACCAGATTGTCGATGAAGAAGAGAGAAAATCACGGTTAAGATTAGAATTAGACGTACCATTTATTGATTGATGAACACAAGCCTAAATGTTCATCAATATTGTTTAACCAATTGAAAATCAGTTATTAATTTTAAAAGAGCTTATATTTGTTTAAGCTCTTTTTTATTTCAACATCCTCTGTAATTAAAAAATAACAAACAGTTAAAGCCTATAATTAATCAATGTAATATCGTGATATTTATCACAAAACAAAACATTTCCCAATGCTAATTAAAATCATTGATGCTTAAATCGCAAATTATCTCCATTAAATTAACACAAAAATAAAAACATAATCTTTTTTGATAGGAAAACAGAAAATAAAATATAAGTTTAAACTTGATTTATTGAGTATTGCCTTTCAAAGGCATCAAAAAAAATTAAGATACAATTAACGTAGGCATGAATCAAAATATTATTTAACATCATTAAATGCATCTCAAGACCTCGCCGGCCAATATAAAAGCAGACACGGCAGTGCCATTCCAAAGCCCCTTTGCGATAAGGGGAAGGCCTAAATTTCTCTGCCATTTCCATTGAAATTTTAAGGAATGATTTTTTTTTGGCACTCATCTGGTTTGGAATATATTTTTTACTTAAAACGTAGAACAAAAGAGCTCCCGCTGCATTCACCCAAAATGGTACTTGCCAATCAAATAATTCAGTCAGAACCTCTGCAAAAATAGGCCCGACTGCAATTCCGGCGGTCATACCAAGCATAACGACTCCCATCGCTGACGCTTGTTTATCAGACGGAAAAATTTCGGCAACTAACGCAAAAATAGTTGGAATCAACGCAGCAGAAGCAATGCCGCCAAAAATGCGTAACCCAACAGCAATCGCTAAATTGGGGGCTATCGTCAATGCTAGTCCATCAAGAAAAAGAAACAGTAAGGATACCAGTAATAATTTACGTCGATTGATCCGATCAGATAACCAACCAAAAATAGGTGCTGAAAGGGCATAAGCAAAGGCATAACCCGATACCAGCCAAGCAGCTTTATCTGTTGTTGTTTTAAATGCCTCGGCCAAGGGCTTGAGCATAGGTGATAACATAAATTCTGTCGCGCCAATGAGAAATACAACGAATGAAAAGATAGGCAAAACAGTACGTGGTGGCATATTTAAGCCTCCTTGGATATAAAAAATAGGATTGGTAACAAGAGAATTACTTGATGAACATTGCGGGGTTATGCTTAGGGGATAGTAAAGATGATGGGGTTGTACGCCGGAGCCACCGAAATTTCCGTACTCCAGTTTCAGCTCGGTAACCAGCAGGAACTCTTTTGCAGAAGTTCAAGGTTTGATGAGAGCTATCGGGTTGTCGTTATAATCCCCAACGATTGGTGATGCAAAAACGTGGGTTGCTTAGGATCAAGCTATTACACAATTCACTGTGCAATATCAATATCAACGAATTACAACACCCTAAATTATCCCCCCCAGATTTTTGTATATTTACATGATAACGTTCTTATCTTCCTAACTCCAAGGGGGTGTTATATGACATCATCTGTCAATATTTGGGAACCGGAACTGCGTAATTTAACCTGAAAATATTTATTATAAGATAAACAACATATTATATTGTACCGATAAAATATTGAGCAAATTAATATCTATTACTGAATAAATCACTAATCACTCTAAGTATATACCCGTCGCCTTTCAAGATGCAGCTTATATCTCCCCGCTACGCGGGGAGATATAAGCACTCTCATTGGCTTGCAAACTGCAACTTGAAGTTGGATTGGTATAGAAATTAAATTTATATATTTATAATAAAGAGGAATTATGCAGTTTAGCTCAGTGGATAAGATAATTAACGATAATATTTTCATAAAATTTAATAAATTTTGTGATCATACCGATCTCTTTATCAAAGTGGAAGGATTGAATGCTGGTGGCTCCATAAAAATGAAAACGGCCATCGCACTTATCAGCGATGCCATTGCCAACAAAGGATTAGACAAAACAAAGCGATTTATTGAGTCAAGCTCTGGTAATCTTGGGCTATCATTGAGCATTATTGCCGCGTCAAAAGGATTACATTTTACCTGTGTAGTAGATAAAAATACGTCTTTGCAGAATATTAAAATGATGCGCGCTTTGGGGACGGCTATCGTAATTATTGAAAAAAAAGATGCACAAGGCGGCTATCTAGGCAATCGTTTGGAATACATTCGTTCCGCTATAAAACAGGATCCTGATCTTATTTGGTTAAACCAATACCAAAATATGGCTAATCCGACAGTACACTCCGAAATGACAGCCAAATCTATTTTGACCGAATTTGGCAAAGTTGACTATCTATTCATTGGCGCTGGCACTACGGGAACGTTGATGGGGTGTGCCAATTTTTTTCGCCGCTGTTCCCCTGCAACCCAACTCATCGCCGTTGACTCTATCGGCTCTGTTACCTTTGGTACACCCGGTAGCCCACGTTATTTGCCAGGACTTGGTTCCAGCGTACAGCCCCATTTTTTTGACAAAAGTCGCGTCGATATGTTGATTCAGATCCCTGAAGCAGAAACTGTTGCAAGCTGCCGCGATGCTGCGCGTCGTTTCGGTTATCTTGCGGGTGCTTCTACGGGTACTGTATTAGCCGCAGTAAAACGCCTTCAGCCTGATATCCCAAAAGATGCCCTTGTGGTCGCGATTTCACCCGATATGGGCAGTAATTACCTCGATACCGTTTATAACGATGAATGGTGTAACCTCACGTTTGACACCCGTTGGAAAATGACTGAAAAAACATGTTGATATGGAAGGAGTTAAAGAATATGTCTAACGAACAAATGAATTTTGAAGTTATTACTGGCGATTTTATCAATCAAGTTATCTCCTCTTCTCGGCCTGAAATTATCAGTCTGGTTTGCCAGAGTTATTTGACTCACCATCAAGGTAAAACGGAGAATCCTGACAGTTATTTTCTACGTTTTAAAAATAAACCGGAAGCAAGGATTATCGCGTTACCGGCCGCTATTGATAATCCAGAGGAAAATATCTCTGTTTCTGGTATAAAATGGATTGCCAGTTATCCGCGTAATATCGAATCAAACTTGCAACGCGCTTCAGCGGTTATTTTGTTAAATGATTATGAGACAGGTTACCCGTTCGCATGTCTGGAAGCCTCCCAAATCAGCGCTGCCCGTACCGCTGCTTCTGCCGTATTAGCCGCCAATCACCTTGGGCCTGCGGGTAAGCAAGCCAAAAGCTTGTCGATAATTGGTGGCGGCTTGATAGCCAGAACTATTATGGCCTTTTTTAAACATGAAGGATGGCAGTTTGATGATGTGTTAGTTCACGATATCTCTGTAGAATATCGTGATAGTTTTATTAGTAATATCAATGTACAAGATTTCTATCAGGTACGGGCGGCTGCAGGCCAGGTCGAAGCGTTAGCTGCCGATATTGTGGTTTTCACAACAACGGCAGCCTCACCCCATATCACGGATGAAAAGACATTCGCTCCCCATCAGTTGGTTCTCAATATTTCCTTGCGTGATCTATCCCCGGAAATTATTTACGCAAGTAATAACGTATTAGACGATATTAACCATTGCATGAAAGCCAATACTTCACCTCATCTGGCTGAGCAAAAATATGGTCACCGCTGTTTTATCAACGGTACTCTGGCACAAATAATAAAGGGTGAAATAACGCTTGATAAAACCAAAGCGACCATTTTTTCTCCTTTTGGGATCGGCGTGCTTGATCTGAGTTTGGCGATGTTTATTTACCAAAAAAATCAGCAGATACCGGGTCGATATATCATCCCCAATTTTTTCCCTGATACTCAACGCTGGAGCCTCTAGTTGATGAATAACTCTTATACTATCCGTCTTTTGGCAGACGGCGTTTCCCATGTCTCTTTGGTGACGACTGACTGCCAGGACGCATCCATCGCTGATTTTTTCTTAAATCACAACATCGATGATATTTTGGCTGAAAGAGGCGCGTTGCTGTTTCGGGGCTTTCCTGTCAAAGAAGATCAGGACTTTAGCCAACTAGTGAGCTGTTTAGCGAAAGAAGAGCTGACTTATCAGGAACGGTCAACCCAGCGCAAGAAGACCGCTAAAGGTGTTTATACGAGCACGGAATATCCCGCCGCAAAAACCATCGCTAACCACAGTGAAAATGCATTTCAATACGTGGTTCTTGGTAAGATTTTGTTCTACGCCCATCAAGCACCACTATGACATTATCATTCGTGCTAACGGGAGACCCTTTGCCCTTAATTCGGCAAGATTATCGGCTTTATCATCAGTATCAACCGGCAATTCGTTCACCGCTGCCTTTCCCTCTGTATACCCTCTGGGGAGAGCAAGAAGAAGAATGTAACCAAAAAATGCAGGATTGGGTAAATTACAGCCACATTTTCGCAGGAAGCAAGGCCTATCCCGGTGATCATTTTTACTGGTATCACTGTCTGAGTAAGGTCGCGACAGATATCTCAGCGATTGTCAGGCTGTCAGCAAATCAACAAATGTTAGGAATAAAACCATGCCGATTTTGAACAACAAAGAAGTTATTGTGATTATTGATGCCTGGTCCGGAAGCAAATATCTGATTCCAGCTTTTCAGGCGCTGGGATATTTTTGTCTGCATATTCAATCTGCCTTTTTGCCTGCAATCTTTATTGGCGATAACCAGTTGGCCAGTATCCGGAGTGACAGGCATATCGTTTATGATGGAGACATAGAGGCGCTACTCCGCGAGCTACAACCTTATGCCATCAAGGCGATTCTGGCTGGCAGCGAGAGCGCCGTTCCATTGGTGGATCAACTAAACGCTACGTTGGCGCTTCCTTTCAGCAATCCAATGGAGTTTTCAACCGCCCGGCGCAACAAGTTTCTGATGCAAGAACAACTTGTGCACCATCATGTTGCCTCCATCAAGCAATGCCTGATTGCGCATCACAATGAGCTATTGTGCTGGCTAAAAAACCATGACTGCTGGCCGGTAGTGTTAAAACCCGTGCAAAGCGCGGGTACGGATGGCGTTTTTATTTGCCACGATATGCACCAGGCTGAGCAGGCTTTTACTGCCATTAAGAGTAAAAATGATCTGTTCGGAAATCAGAATCACGAAGTGCTGTGTCAGGAATTTCTTGAAGGAGAAGAGTTTGTTGTTAATGGCATTGCCTGCCAGGGGCAATACTTCTTTACCGACCTGTGGCAATCGAAAAAGAAACAGCTCAAAAATTCTCCGGTTTATGAGACACAATATCTTTATTATCAGCACGATGAGAACTTCGACACACTAACCAGCTATACCATACAGGTGTGCCAGGCGCTTGGCATTGAAAATGGCGCATTTCATGCAGAGGTCATGATGACATCGCGCGGGCCGATACTGATTGAAATTGGCGCCAGAGTTGCGGGTGGAGCCGATCCTTATATTATCGAAGAGTGCTTAGGGCATTCACAGATCAGCAAACTGGTGCAAGCCGTCCTTTACCCGGTGAGATTCCAGCAGGAAATCCATCAACCTCGCGACTTTCTGGGTCACAAACGTGCGGCCTATGTTTACATGATTTCGCCCACTAAAGGTAAAGTACAAACGTCACCAGAAGAGCAATTTATCAAGATTGAAGGTGTTATAAGTGTCAATTATCACCATTCCCCCGGCGACATTCAGCGAGAAACTAACGATCTTCTCAGTTCACCGGGCGTTGTTATTGCTATCAGCAATGACCCAGCTTCACTCAATCAGATCATTGCTGAAATTCGTTCCACTGAAAGCGATTTTTATCATAGTGGCTTAACGGTAATTGAATAAAGGAAACCACATGAATTTGGAATTATGGATAAAAAAGATCAGCAAAACTTTTCCCTGGTATGCTCAATTGCTCAGAGAAAATCAGGCGGAGGTTAACCAACTGGAATCTCTGCCTCTTATGACGGAAGAGTTGCTGACACAACATTATTACCATGCGGAACATGCATTTCCTGACCGTTACCACAGTTATCAGACCTCCGGTACTACAACGGGCAAACGTAAGCGCATTATCTATTCCGATAATGATCAGCGCATTTATCTGCAACAGCGCATGGGTATCATCAAGGATTTCTGTGGCGAAGGGAATATCCGTGCCTGTGCCGATTTGGGCACTGGCCATGCGGCTGCTACAGCGGGTGAAATTTTTCAGTCCATGGGATGTGAAGTGGAACTGATCGATTTTACCCGCCCGATTGAGCAACATATTGAAGTGCTAAACCGATTCAAACCAGACATTTTTTTCACCATGCCGATGATTCTGGATTGTCTGATTGCAACCGGAAAACTGGACTTCCGACCGAAAAAAATCATCGTACTGGGGGATGTAGCGACTTTGGTCTGGCAAAAAAAGGTGGCGGATTATTTCCACATCGAGCCAACGCAGGTACTTGATCTATTAGGCAGCATTGAAATTGGTTCCATTGCTTTATACAACCACTCGCAAGGATATTATCAGTTTGATCCCTATCTGATACCGGAGGTGGTGCCCGTACAACAAATTTATCCTAACGCCGATTATCGGGGAACCGGCGGTATTTTATTACTCACCTCGTTTGCCCGTGAATATTTTCCAGCAATACGCTTTGTCACTAACGATCTGGTTGAAGGCTTTGAAAAGAAAATTGTTCAGGGAAAAACCCTTTACACCTATCAACGTTGTCTCGGCCGTTTTGCCAGCGAATTTAAACACGGTGAAAAAATCAACCTCAGCGATATCAATGACGCTATGGCAAAGCACCTCCCTTATCACCGATACGATCTTGATGACCGTGATGGCGGATTAGTGATCCGTATCGCGATACCGTCGCTCCCGGCGGAAGTCAGTGATGCCATTAAGCGTGATCTGTTGTCGCGTAACCCTGATATCGCACAAATGATTGCTTCCGGGCTGGTCGGGGATATTCGTATCCAGCGTATCGATGAACATAAAATCACCAGCAATATCGGCAAACGGCGTTATTAATTCACAGGGAAAACAAGGAAAATTTATGTGTGGAATCGCAGGCGTCATCCACTTGAATCATCAATCAGCACAACCTCAGCGATTAGCATCCATGTTAAGCGCGCTGGAGCATCGTGGTCCCGATCAGGAGGGAATTTATCATCATGGGCATGTCAGTATTGGTATGCGGCGGTTAAAAATCATCGCACTGGATAACGGCTCTCAACCCTGTCACAGCAACAATGGACAATATGTATTGGTATTTAATGGTGAAATCTATAACTACCGTTCATTGCGCCAGGAATTAATTAAACAGGGGTTTCAATTTAGTACTGACTCCGACGCAGAAGTGATTGTTAATCTGTACCAGCGTGACGGCGAGAAGTTTTATCACTATTTGGATGGCATGTTTGCTTTGGCTATTTACGATCGCGTCAATGACTCACTGCTCTTAGCACGCGATCCCGCCGGCAAAAAACCGCTGTTTTATGCCTTGCACGACAACACAATCAGTTTTTCATCCGAACTGAATTCACTTTTGAAGAACAATACTATTCCACGCTGTATTGACCCTAGGGCGCTGGATTATTATCTGCGCTTTCGAGTCGTGCCACGCGATCGTTGTATTTTTCAGGGTATCAGCAAAGTGCCTCCTGGTGGCAGTGTCAGTTTTATCCAAGGTAAGGAGAGTCGGAAAAACTATTGGCGCGTTGACTACCAGCCAATGGAGGATGATAAACCACTAGAGCAGTGGGTTGATGAAATTGACGAATATCTGAATCAGGCTATCGAGAAACGATTAAAGGCAGAAGTTTCTGTCGGTGCGATGCTCAGTGGCGGACTGGATTCCAGCTTGATTACTGCCATGGCGTGTAAACAGGGGTGCCACTCGCTGAAAACTTTCGCTGTCGGCTTCAATGAGTCAGCTTTCAGTGAGCTGGACTACTCCCGGCGTCTGGCTAAAGATCTTGGAACGGATCACCATGATTACATTATTACACCACAAGAAGCATTCGATGCGGCTCACGCACTGATTGAACACTTCGGAGAGCCTTTTGCTTTTCCATCCTCGATTGCCAGTCACTTTATGTATCAGATGGCGCGTCGTCATGTAACCGTAGTACTGGGCGGCGATGGGGCGGATGAACTGTTCGGTGGTTATGCCCGCTATTCGCTGGCAGCGAATTTCCCCAATTTACCTGCGGAGTACAATCTGCCACGCAAGGTCGATTTATTTAACAAGGTATGGCAGAAAGAGGCATTCCCTGAGTTTTATCAGGCGCTACTGACTGATGGCGTTAGCAGTCAACTGCGGCAGCAACTATACAGTAAGGAGATAATGTCACACCTGCCCGAAAAAAATGGCGCGGCACACAGCGATGAGCTGAAACGACATGCTGATCCTCTCTCCGCAGCGATGGAGTATGATTTTAACCATTGGATGCAGGAAGCGCAGTTGGTCAAGGTTGACATCGCCTCAATGGCCAATTCACTTGAAGTGCGAGTCCCTTTCCTTGACAAACAAGTGGTGGGATTGGGTAGCCGCTTGCCTGCACGCTTTAAGCTTCATTCAGGCAAAGAAAAATACCTTCTTCACTGTTTGGCAAAACGCTATCTTCCCGATTATATTATTAATCGTAAAAAGCAGGAGTTAGCCGTGCCGCTTGAACAATGGATGGTATCGTCAATGAAAAAAAACATTGCCGATACACTGATCAGCGAGCAGGCATTATCGCGTGGATACTTTAATCCGGATCGAATGCGCCAGTTTGTCAAAGAGTTCGATGGTAGCAACTGCTATGCATTGTGGACGATGTACATATTAGAAAAATGGCACCAGCAGTTTATTGACAAGCAGGAGTAGTGAATGACAGAGCAAGGTAGGTACTTATCCGGTGTATTTTTTACATTACTGTATATTTTTATTGCCTCAACACAAAGTGTTTTACTGAACATCTGGTTGTTCGGCGTTAATGTCTTTTTGGTTGTTAGCCTGAGTTTTGTGGTCGTCACTGTGCTATTCGCCACAATCGGCTTTTTTCGCCAGCGGACGGCTTATGCTCAGTTGTTTTCGCAATGGCGTATGTTGATAGCCCTAAATATCGTCTCGATGTTCAATTGGCTGTTTTATTTTCTGGCGGTTAAGTACCTTGAACCTTCTGTCGCCGTCACGCTGACACAAGGGTTAGGGCCTGTTAGCATGACGGTTTACCTGTTGTTGACGCGTCAATCCATCAGCCTTGTTACACGTTGCTGTCATCTGGTGATCTTTATAACAGCAGCGGCCATGTGCGTGTATACCGTGATGTTCAGAGATGTATACACTCTCTATAGTCGCAGTGAAATGATAATGGGAATTGTCATTGCCATTCTGTGCAGTATCAGCATCACAGCTACCGTGATTATTTCCAAGCGTTTCGCTGTCAGCAAAGTCCCCGCATCAGCATTATTATCGCTGCGCTTTCCGTTGTTGATCATGGTGTGTCTGGGAATATTGCTATCACAGGATAATGTCATTGTTAATAGCAAAATCATCTACTTAATCCTGCTGATCGCGCTGGTTGGTGTGAGTGCATCAATCTATTTTCTGCAAAAGGGGATTGAATTCGCAACACCACTGGCTGTTTCCACTGTACTGGCACTTTCGCCATTGGTCGTGTTTGTGATCCAACTGTTTAATGTACATACGCCGTTTAGCCCGACGTTATTTATGATGATAGTCACGATCGTCACAGTATCGGTCGTTTCGATGATCTACGATGCACGACAAATTGGCAGAAAATAACCGATCAATCGCGCTAAGTAGAATGTAGAAGCGCGACATCTTCATATTTCAGGGTTGAATATAAGCTAGTGTATCCGAATACAAAACCTTAAAAAGCTCACCACCAGCCGTTGGTGCAGTGAGCTTCTGTTATCACGTTTTACTGACTAGAATTTCCAATGGGCATTCAGGAATACACCATTATCCTTATGTTTGTCTGATAAAACGCCACTATATCCCAGTGACAGTTGAGTGTTTTCATTGATGTCTAATTCCGTGCCTGCCTTAACTACGGCCGAATCACGTGAAGCTGAAACACTGTTGAGAGTAAATGTGGCATTGCTATTACTGAAACTGAGTTGGGTACCCCGATCTGCATTGCCAAATTGGTGTTGCCAACCCAATTCACCATATATACTTATGGTCATTTCATTTTCAGTTTGCCATTTTTGATCGGCTCGTAAGCCTAATGTGGAGAAGGTTGCATTCTTCGATTGTTTTTTGCCGTTCAATGCTGCACCGCCGCCATTTTCATTAATACTTTCATTGCGAAAATGAACATAAGACAGGTTGGCGAAGGGTTCCAGATCCAGCCACGAAGTACTGAACCCGTAAGCCGCCTCAGTAAACAATTGCCCTGTCTGAGCACCATATTTCGCTTCTAACTTGTCGGATTGGCGACCAAAAACAACCGAACGTTTGGTATCAAAACGATGCCAACTGTAAGCAGCACCGGCACGCAATGCCAAGTCATCAATGTGTTTGCTACCATATAGGGCCAAATGGAAATTGTTACTGCGAGCTGAAGTGTGATATCCACCATTCAAAGAAGAACGAGTATATCCGGTAGCAATACCAAGCCGCCAGTCATCACCCAATTCTTTATCTGCCCCCAATAACACACCATAGTTGGATACACGATAACCATTGACTTCGTTGTTACCACTAGCACGCTGCCAGTTACCTATGATTTGCCCCCAGACGCCGTTTTTATCCGTTTTGATATCCTGCCCGATAGTGCCACCATTAGCCTGACGCAAACGGGTATTCAGTGAATCACGCAGATGGCGGCTGTTATTGATTTGTGCCGCTGCGATATCTGCATGGATCTGCCCGGAAGAAAATTGCTGGAATGCTTGATTGGCTTGTGCCGCGGTATCAAGCATCAAGATACTCTCATAAACCGGATGCCCCAAACTTAGGTTATCAGCAGCATTAGCGACAGCACGTTCATTGGCGGTCATTCCCAAACTGGCGAATGACGTGGAATTGCGTTTGATATCCAACATCACCCGATCGGGTTGGTAACTCAGTTCAGTACCCACAAACAAATAGGTTGGCGCGACAGCGGTAAATTGGCCATCGATGCCATCGTTCGCTTGCAGGATATTATATTGCTGACCAAGTACGCTGCGGACTTCTTGCTTCGATAACAGGTTACTGCTGTTTTCCAGCGAGACTTGCACTTCACCGCCTTTCAATGTAGCCAAACCATGACTGATAATACGATCACTACGGCCCAGACGATTTGGTGCAACTTCTACCAGATAACGTGAACCCGTTTGGAAGGTCACATCACGATCAACTTTAAGCGTACCGCTAGTACTTAAGCTGGGATTAGCACTAAAATTGCCCGGTGCAATATTGGCACCGCGGTTAGCCGTAATGGAACCAACCGTACCATTCCCGCCAAGGATCGCGCCATCCTGTACAGTCACATCCGAAGTCACGGAGCCGTTAACCAATAAACGTCCTTGTTCCACCAAAGTGGGTCCCTTATAGGTATTGCGATTACCGGCAAGTTCGAGTGTACCGTTACCGATTTTCGTCAATCCACCATGACCGGCGATATCATTACTCCAACTATCATAAGCACATTCAATACTGTTACAGACTCGTTCTACCGTAGTGTCTTTCTCAACGATGCCGCCAATACCAGGAATATTGGCGATAAACTGGGTGTCAGAATAAGAACCTGGAATATAGTATTTCTTGGGAATATCCTTTTCGGTGATGAACATCTTTGGACCATCGATAGCCTCTTTCAGATTCAGCATTCCCCAACCATACATGTCATCCAGGCCAGGATCACCCAAATCGGTGGCCGTGGTTTTGAGGACATCTGCGATCTGTCCTGCCGTCATATAGGGGAAACGTTGCATCAAGACGGCAGCCGCTCCAGCCACATGCGGTGACGCCATTGATGTACCGGTATAGGCATCGTAGGTAGGCTCAATCGCCAGTTCACCATCTTGGAAAGCATCTTCATCGATTTTTCCATTAATTTTAGAAACGAATTTGCCTGTGCTGCTATAAATTTTTGTACCGGGTGCAGACAAGCAATAGCTGGCAGTATAGCCACAACGCGTTGATGAAACGTTAATTTCATTTTCTTTGGTCAGGTTGGCAACGCTGAGGTAATTTTTTAATGCATCAGGGAAGAAGTAGGGCATACCCGCATGTAACCAAGTGACATTATAATTATTTGAGTTTCCTGCCGCGAAAACCACTAATTTTCCATGACGTGCCGCGCGTAATAGGCCAGCATCGCTCGACAGATCGTCATCAAATTCCAATTCTGGGATAGGGGAGCGGCTTAACCGATCTAAATCACCTTTAATCGGTGTGACATAATTAATCAGGTTTTGCAGAGTGATTGGATAGTACTTGATAGTTCCGTTTTCCCATCGCTTGGGTTTCCCGTTTATATCAATTTCATAGCGAGGGCGAACCCCCCAACTGTTATTGATGACACGGACATTACTTTGGATCATCGCTTCTGTGCGGTTATAGGGATTTTGCAAAAATTTCCCCGTAATTAAGCCCGCATCAAATGCTACGCCGTGCATTTCCTTGCCATCCCGGTTTGCTGCAATGATCCCCGCGACATGGTTACCATGAGCACCAAAACTGATTTCCCCAGTCTGGGGATTTATATCGTAATTCCAGGGGTCACTTGGGCTGAGAATTTTCAGTTTCCCCGCGAACTCAGGGTGCCGGGTAACCGCTTCATCTAATACGCCAACATTAACGCCTTTCCCCGTGTAACCACGGGCATAAGCATAATGGGCACCAATAGCGGCCAATCCCCATTGATGATTAAATTCATCCGATAACCAACTATCTGGTGAGTTTTTTTTCCCTTGTTCCTGATAGTTAGTTAATGCTATTGAAGCGCTAGCGGGTAATAATCCTAAAACTAATGTCATCCACAGAAAAACCGGTCTTGCCGAATTGTTTTCTTTCATAATAGAGATTCCATTTTTCAAAAAATTGGCAACCTTAAATGCGCTGTTTAGCGCATTGCTCATTATTAATAAAACCGATAATTGAACTGAAATAAGTAGATTGTGGTGAGAACAATTCATATTTCCATATTGACTATAGAACTATGAAAATCATTATTATCCTCTACCCACAAGTCGCTATAGCATAATAATTAAAACCAAAATGCAAGGAAAAATATTAACTTTCTTATAACCGATTTATAACAACAAGGAAATCACAGACGTAATACGTACCGTATAAAACCCATTTGGTTGATATTGTTATGGTGTGATGAACATTTAATGTATAATAAATGTTAATTAAGTGTGTTTTTTTGATGGCTTTACCTGTGATTTTATCTGGGTGATGATTTATTTTATTGACATCAAGTTTTTTATTTCCCTTGTTATAAAATTTATTAATTAAGACATTATTGTCAGCGGTTTTTATCGTAATGATTGAAAGGTGATTTATACTTGGAATAATCACCTTATATTAATAGATATTAAATCCATGACAATTTATTCATAAAAATAGGTATATACCAATTGCCTTTCAAGATGCGTTTTATATCTCCCCGCGCAGCGGGGAGATATAAGCACTTCCATTGGTTTGCAAACGGCAACTTGAAGTTGGATTGGTATAGATAATCGGGTTATCTTTTTGCATAAACAATCAAACGCAAATGTCTTTCTAAATCAGTGGCCATTGATGCATAGTCGAAAGTCGTTTCCTGTCCATTCACATTCAACTCCCGTATGCCATTACAAGGTTCATAGATTTCATGTCTATGCCACATAGCATAAAAGTCAGGTGATATTTTAAGTAACTTATTCACCATTTCTTGAATAGCGTTATCCTTAGCGGTAAGGGCATAATCACGCCTAAAACTCGCGAGTAAACGATAAGCATCTCGTTCCCAATAGCAAAAAAGCTCACGATAATGCTCATTGGTAAACAATAACCATAAAAAGTTACGCTGTTCACCTGCAAATTGACTGAAACGAAAGCATTCATCCGCTGGTTGATTAAAAGCTAAAACATCCCAATGCAAGTTCAGCACATAAGTCAAATGCGGAGATAAATCATCCATAATTCGTTGGATCATTGGAGAAACAACGCACCAGGTTTGCCCAGTTTCCACAGGTTCACGCATATGTGCCAGTAGGTATAGATGCCGACGTTCAGCGGTAGTCAACTTTAATACCTTGGCAAGATTATCTAAAAAAGTCGCTGATACTCCAATTTCCCGACCTTGCTCCAGCCAGGTATACCAAGTGACACCAACACCGGCCAAAGCGGCTATTTCTTCACGCCTTAATCCTGGCGTACGACGACGTCCAATGTGTGGCAATCCAACAGATTCAGGGCTGATACTTTCTCTTTTCGTGCGTAAAAAACTGGCTAACTCAGTACGGGATCTTTTCATTTCTGTCATTTATTTCACCCTATTACTTTTAGTAACAGTATAAGTGGTTAAATTGTAACAGGCTAATAGAGCGATTAAAGTCTGTTTATCTCAAATATTGTGGGGATTTGTATCATGACTAAAAGGGATTATTTAGCCTTGTCAGTTTTGTTATCGGCTGGATTTGTGACTATTTTTGATCTTTTCGTTGTCAACATTGCCATTGCCAATATTCAATTACATCTACAAGCAAATTTATTCCAAATTACACTGGTTATCGTCACCTATGAAATTGGATTTGGTTTATTACTGATTACAGGAGGGCGCTTAGGGGATCTATTTGGGCGGAGGAGGTTATTTCAGTTAGGAATATTTGCTTTTACTTTAACATCATTGCTTTGCGGTCTTGCGCCCACAGCCCCTTTTTTGATTTTTGCCCGATGGTTGCAAGGATTATCAGCAGCGCTATTATTTCCACAAGTTTATGCCAGTATCCGTGTCAGTTTTGACGATGATAACAGCCGTCGGGCATTTAGTTTATTGGGAATGACCTTAGGTTTTGCTGCTATTGCAGGTCAAACTTTGGGAGGGTGGATGATTTCCGCCAATTTATGGGATTTACAATGGCGCTCAATTTTTCTGGTTAATGTACCAATTGGTTTGTTAGCTTTAATATTCTCAAAGTATCTTAATGAAAGTACGGCACAAGAAAAAATGGCATTAGATTTAACTGGGGTGGCACTTTCCAGCGTGGGTATTTCTGCTTTGTTGCTACCACTTTTGGTTGGCCCAACATTGAATTGGCCAATATGGTGTTGGCTATCTCTTTTGTTAGCCTGTCTGGCGTTGTTGCAATTTTTCCGTCATGAAAAACATTATGTTGCTCAAGGAAAAATACCGCTATTCAATTTTGATTTATTGAAAAATACCCAGTTTGGTTTAGGTTGTTTATTGGTTTTATTTGTCTATTCCACCTCCAGTTCATTTTTCCTTGTCTTCGCTTTACTTTTACAAAATGGCTTAGGTTTCAACGCATTTGATGCAGGATTAATTTTTGCCCCTGCAAGTCTAGGTTTTGTTTTATCTTCACTTAATGCCTCTTATTGGGTAAGACGCTTTGGCAGCAAAACTATTATTGCCGGTGGCTTACTTTATATGTTTTCCTTTATTGCCTTAGTTGTTGCCATCAGTGCACTATCGCCTGCAAGTTCACCAATCACAACCCCATTATTTGTGATCGTACCGATACTCATATTCCTTGGATATGGTCAAGGTTTTGTCATGACCCCCTTGCTCAACATTGTCTTGGCCTTTGTTAACGTAAAATCTGCGGGAATGGCATCAGGGATAATTGCAACGTTGCAACAAATTGGAGCCGCTTTTGGGGTTGCCGTCGTTAGCGTGTTAGTTCAATGGCATTTAAGCGAGATGGATACACTGCCTTTTGTTACATATCAAAACGCTTTTGTTCACAGCATGCTTTACAATATCATTGCCGCTTTTATTGTATTTTTCTTATTGAAGAGATTACACCCAAAATAGGTTAACCATGGGGATAGTAAAAACAGTGATCAGACCATTTACAGAAGCAGATATGGATGCCGTTCTATCTATTTGGTTGGAAGCCTCTATCAAAGCCCATCATTTTGTGGCGGCTAAATTTTGGCAATCACAAGTAAAAAATATGAGGAATATCTATATTCCAGCTTCAGAAGTTTATGTCTACTTACAGGGTGTGGACGTTGTCGGTTTTTATGCACTCCACGAAAATAGTTTGGCCGCAGTTTTTGTATCACCGGATAAACAGGGGCAAGGCATTGGCAAGGCGTTAGTCAATGATGCCAAAAATCGAAGAACTGAACTTACGTTATCGGTCTATCAGCAAAACCAGGCAAGTTATGAGTTTTACTTATCGCAAGGTTTTTATGTTGTCAGCGAAGAAATCGATAAACACACTGGGTGCCAAGAGTATTTTATGGGTCTAAAAAGGTAGATAATTTCTGTCTCTCTCTTGTCTATTACCCGAAGGCCTTAAAGAGAGGTTTTATTATAAGGTGAAAGGATAGGCGAGTTGATATTTTAATCTATTCGGGGAAATTGAAAGCAAGGCGTGTTTTATTTTTAAACAAAAATGCCAAAAATACGGTACACTGTGTTTTTATACAGATAAATGATAATTGGTCGTTTATTCGATAAAAATAAGGGGCGTAGATTTGGCTAGGGATACTATTCTCGGCTCAAAAATTTGAGCCGAGATTTATGCGGAAAGAACGGGGTCTTATTTACATACCATACAAATAGTTTTCGCTTTCTTCGCCAACATCCTTACGAACTTGCTTCAATGCATTAGCATAAGATTTAAGTAGTTTCAGCGTATAGTTAACACGGCCTTCAAATGTCTCATCGTTACAAATCAGATCCTCTGAAATCAGGCTTTCCCCCTGACGGAAGATTAAATGGTCAGGTAAGAAACAGACGTGATTATTTTTAAAACCTGTCATCCTTAATTCACAAAGAGGATAAACCCCGTTAATTCCACTTGATACACTTGTTAATAATGCTGGCTTATGACCCAATTCTGCTATAGAGCAATGTAATAGAAAGTTCTTCAATGCCGGTGTCGCCATTCCATGCCATTCAGGCGTCACAAAGATAAATGCTTCGCTCTCTTTTAAATAATGTGCAATGGCTTGCCAGGGATGAGATTCCGCTGATATATCTGTTGTATAACCATCATGTAATGGCAATTCCACATTGGAGAGATCGAAAAAGTCTATATTGGTAAAACCCTGTTCGCCACTCAATTTTTGCAAATACCGGGCGATGCGTTGGCTATGAGAATCTGGGCGTTGACTGCCTGAAATGATAGTCAGTTTCATTCATTTTCCTGTTATTTTTTTACTGGTTAATTGAGTTGTAGGATTATCGGTTTTTCCTGCCTGGCTTCGTGGAACCGAAAGCCAAACAGCAATAATTATCGTGCATGCTCCGAGCATTTGAAACAAGGAAAATGTTTGCTTTAGAAATAAGTAACCTAAAACACAAGCAGATAACGCGCTCAGAAATCCCAAAAAAGAGATTGTCACTACGGGCAACTTTTCAATTCCTCGAAACCAGATAATATAAGAAAACACGGCACCAAATATGCATAAATAGCCGTAACCGAGAATATTGGTCACAGTAAGATGTTGCGGTAAACCTTCTATGAAAATGGAGACAGGCAATAACATTAAGCCGCCAAAAGTTAATTGCCAGCCAGTAAAACTGAGTAATGACAAGTTAGTGGGACGATGCCAATATTTGGTAAGCACAACACCTAACGCCATACAGCCACATCCTACAAATCCTGCAATAACGCCTTGCCAATTCAGGCTGGTGGTTGCATTTAATACCAATAAGCAGATCCCAATAATTCCCAATATCGCCGCAATAACGTGTTTTATTGTGAGGGAAGTTTTCAATATGAAAGTGCTTAATAAGATAACAATGATGGGTTGGCAAGCGATGATTAAAGATGCCGTTCCTCCTGGAAGATGCCCCGCTGCAACAAAGAGGAAATAGAAGAAAGCACCGATATTGAGCAAGCCCAGTACCATGATACGTAACCACCAAATTCCTTTGGGTACAGTACGGCAAAGTAACAGTAATAATAAACCAGCAGGTAATGCTCTGACGGTAGAAGCCAGCAATGGCATGTTAGGTGGCAATATTTCTGTTGTAATAATGTAGGTGCTTCCCCAAATAATCGGGGCCAATGCAGTCAATAAAACATTCCGAATAGATTTAATTTCTACCATGTTGCCGCGCTTCCAATTTGTACATTTTTCATCCTTAATGTCCGTCTTTCAATATTTATACCAATCGCCTTTCAAGATGCGTCTTATATCTCCCCGCGTAGCGTGGAGATATAAACACTCTCGTTGGTTTGCAAACGGCAACTTGAAGTTAGATTGGTATATAACGTTAAATTACCCTTCGCACATATCACTTTAAAAAGTATCTTTTTATAAAGATAAATTAAAATAATAGCCTAATTGATTTTTATCAAGTATCTTTTTGTCGAAATAAAATGAATAGGGAAAAGTGCATGAAGTACGATCACGTTGACCGATTACTGATACAGTGGGAACAACAACGCCCAGACCTTGATCCGTCGTCGATGGGCGTCATTGGACGGTTATGCCGCGTCAACAAAATTATTGAACAACGCCTGCAATGTGCCTTCAAACAACACGGCCTGAGTGCCATAGAATTTGATATTCTTGCGACGCTGCGTCGTAATAACAGACCAATTACACCGACTGAACTGTATCAATCCGTTATGCTAACTTCTGGGGCAATGAGCACCCGTATTGAACATATGGTACAGCGAGGATTGATTGGCCGTATTGCCAACGAAGAAGACCGACGTAGCTGTAAGGTTTTTTTGACTCAAGAAGGAAAGGCGTTGATAGACAAGGCCGTGGAAAGCCATGTACAAAATCAAAAAGCGATCCTCGAACCTTTGACAGAAACCCAGCAAGAGCAGCTTGCCACACTGTTGCGGCATTGGTTGTTGACTCATGAATTAACTGGCTGAAGCTGAAAATTTCTTGATAATCGCGATGAATTATCGCTTTTCTTAAAAAGATCCGCCCTGACATAAGCCAGGGCGGGATAGGTTTAAGAATAGAGAGTATCAGAACTTAACATTAACCCTTGCCCAATAAGTCCGCCCTGGCTCGTTTATTGCCGTGTTGCCGGAATAACCAAACCCCTTATTTCCCGCTAAATTGAGGTGCTCGCTATAGGTCTTATCAAAAAGATTATCAACCCCGGCACTGACCTGAATGTTTTGAGTCACTTTATAGGTTGCATTGGCAGATAGAAGGGCGAAGCCTTTACTGCTATCAAAGTCTTTGCCGACTACGTTACCTTCATTAATGGCTACCCGATGTTGACTATTTACCAGACGCAGCAAACCACTGCTCGTCCAATCACCATGTTCCCAGGTCAGGCTAAAACGTGCTTCCAAAGGCGGGATCTGCGGTAATGGACGATGATTAGTGTTATTTTGCGCCCAGGAATACGCCAGGCTGGCATCGGTTTTCCAGTTTTCATTAAACTTATAAGCCATCCCCGTTTCTCCGCCCATAATAGTGGCATTCACGTTGCGGTCAGTGTTGTTGTCATAATCGAACAGGATAAAGTCATTCACTTTACCTATATAGGCTGACACCCAACCTTTCAGATGGTTGTCGTTATATTGAGTCCCGATATCTAACTGGGTCGTTTTTTCGGTCTTTATCTTAGTGAAAGCATTTTCGTTCGCTTTTCCTGAAAACAGCTCCCAGTAATCAGGGAAACGCTCGGTATAACCCACGCCGGCATAGAACATGATAGGGGCATCTTTTAGGTTATGCTCAAACCGAATAAAGCCAGCGGGCAGGGTTTCTTTACGCTCTTGTTGGGTGGCATATTTATAGGCTGTAGCACGATCTAAACGGGCACCACCGATCACTTTACTCTGCTCAGTTGCATCCCAGGTTAATTCACTAAAAATACCGTAATCACGGAAACGGGTGTTTTTCACCCATCCCTTTCTTTCCGCTTTAGCCATTTTACGATCGGTGTTGGTACCGTGAACATTAGTTTGCATATCTATACCGCTTTGTAACTTGAAATCTTCCCAAATCCAAGTTCCCATCATACGGCCACCCATTGTCAGGCGATCGGGTTCTGAAACCATCTTCTTTTCTGAGTGGCGCATGGAATAGTTATCCATCACATGGTCGGTGTAGTTGTAATAAAAATTGGATTCGAATTTATCAAACACGTCACCAATATTAGATTTCTCAAAACGCACACCAAAACTTTTGCGCTTAAATTGGGAACCGTCCATACCGCGCGTGGCGTAACGGGCTTCACCATCACCTTGTCCAGCGCTTAATTCCAGTAACGTATTTTTATCAGGTGTCCAGCCCAATGCGATATCAGTATTCCATTTATCCCAACGGGAAGGAACGCGTTTGCCATCACCATCTTTATAATCATTGGAGCGGGATTTATTGCCGATCAAGCGGATATAGCCCAGTTCATTACCAATACTGAGATCAGCATTGCCATCCCAACGATGATTAGATCCAATCACTGTGCTGATATTACCTTGAGCGTCAGCCTGTTCAAACTGCGGGCGAATACGCTCGAAACGGATAGTTCCCGCTGAATTTCCCGGCCCCCAAAGTACAGTTTGTGGGCCTTTGACTAAACTCAGAACATCGTAATTTTCTGGTGAAATGTAAGAACTTGGCGCATCCATACGCCCGCCGCAAGAACCCAAAATTTCACTGTCATCAATCAGCATTCTCAGGCGAGAACCGAACATACCGCGAAATACTGGATCACCGTTAGTACCACCGTTACGGATCTGTGAAAAACCGGGGATGGTTTTCAAATAATCAGCACCATCACTGGCAGGCACGGGTTGACGGGGCGTTTTTAGTGAAGAAAATACCTCAAGTGGTGAGATTGCCGGTGCAGTTACGGTTATCACAGTTTCATTATCATGGGCAATATGCGTTCCTTTTGTATCTTTGGAATGTTCCGCATTGGCAGCCCAGCCACCCGTTGGTATGGCAAGTGCAAGAGTTAAAGCTGCTGTCAGAGGAGCTATACGAAATAATTGTGTAGTAGACATAAAAAATCCCTTAATGAGCAACAAATTCAGCGTTGGAATTTGTTTAAAAATGAATAAATTGCAATACAATCTGCGTAAGGCAAAGCAAATCTTCAAGTAAACAAACTCATTAAGGGGGGCGCGCGGGGTTGTGATTCGCCGTAGAACAACCGAATAATTGGGCCGGAAAAACGTGATGCTGGTGGCTCTTGAGGCGCCCTTAAGGTCAACAGAACGCAAGAGACAAAACCGCCCAATAACGGCAGGTCAATCAGGAGCTGACAGTAACCACACGCGATATCATCCAACAATCCCATATGGATATGAGCGACACCATGATGACCCATAGTGTGCGTCGGTGATGATGCCTGGTGATGGCTATTGTTATTTTGCATGTCAGACATCGGCATGCAGTGATTTATTTCATTTTTTATTCCCTCACGGTAATGCTCCAGTGTTTTTGACACCACCGGAGCAATGAACAGCATCAAAATCGCCAGTAGGGCAATAGCGGCAGGTGTTCTGCGTTGTGAAAGACGAAAAAATGATATCAAGTTAATGATCCAGATCAATTCTTACGATTGGATGCCAATCTTACTGCACCAGGCTAGCCATAATCAAAGTTATCAATGAGCAAAAACGTCATATATTTATAAAGACAGTCAAGATAGACTCTTATTGGTTAGTTTCAGCTACGTCAGTAAACTCATCACGAATAATTCGATCATTGAGGTTTAACTTGGGCTTGGTTTCATTGCAAGCTCTTTGTTACAACCTTGTGCGAGGGGTTAAAAAATGTCAGATAATGATTATCTTCAAGCACTGAATTTTAAAGCACATTGGATGCCGTTCAGTGCCAATCGTCATTTTCAACAAGATCCACGTTTAATTATCTCAGCAGAAGGAAACTGGTTGGTTGATAATCAAGGTCGTCGAATTTATGACAGTTTATCAGGGTTATGGACGTGTGGAGCGGGACATTTACGCACTGAGATCCGTCAGGCTGTTGCAGAACAACTGGGTACATTAGATTATTCCCCTGGTTTCCAACATGGACATCCTCTGTCATTTAAGTTGGCAGATAAAATCACCCGCCTTATGCCGGGTGATTTAAATCATGTATTTTTTACCAGCTCAGGTTCAGAAGCTGCCGATACCGCTGTAAAAATAGCCCGTGCTTATTGGCGGCTTCAAGGGCAACCGGCAAAAACTAAATTTATCGGTCGGGCGCGCGGTTATCATGGCGTCAATATTGCGGGAACCAGTCTTGGCGGTATTGGGGGTAATCGCAAAATGTTTGGTCAATTTATGGATGTCGACCATCTTCCCCATACATTACAACCTAATATGGCTTTTACTAAGGGGGTGCCATCGACGGGTGGCCCTGAACTGGCCGATGAACTTCTGAAACTCATTGAATTGCATGACGCCAGTAATATCGCCGCGGTTATCGTTGAACCACTTTCTGGATCTGCTGGTGCTATTATCCCGCCACAAGGTTACCTACAACGTTTGCGGGAAATCTGTACCCAACATGATATCTTACTGATTTTTGATGAAGTCATTACTGGTTTCGGGCGATTGGGGTGCTGGAGTGGTGCTGAATATTTTGGTGTAACCCCAGATATTCTCAACTTTGCCAAACAAATCACTAACGGCGCAATTCCTCTGGGGGGAGTCATTGCATCCAGTCAGATCTACGATGCCTTTATGTCACAGTCGCTACCAGAGCACATGATCGAGTTCAGCCACGGTTACACCTATTCAGGTCATCCCGTTGCCTGTGCGGCGGGGCTGGCCTCCTTGGAGCTACTGGAAAAAGAAAACCTTCCTCAACAATCTGCGGAATTGGCACCGCATTTTGAAAAAAAATTACATGCACTGAATCATTGTCCAAATGTTGTGGATATTCGTAACTGTGGGCTGGTGGGCGCCATTCAGATCGCTCCACGGGATGGAGATGCCGCTGTTCGGCCTTTTGATGCGGGTATTGCACTATGGAAAGCGGGTTTTTACGTCCGCTTTGGTGGTGATACGTTACAATTTGGTCCCATGTTCAATGCTAAAGTTGATGATCTTGATCGTCTGTTTGATGCAGTGGGTGATGTTCTGCATCAAATTAAATAAAGTGAATTTTCATTAAATTATCCTATAGGCGGTTTGCTAACCGCCTAAACATACATAGGGAGCATCTTGCAAGATACGATGAAAACAAATGGCATTATGGCGTTAATTGAAAGCAAATATCCAAAAGCAGGGCATTGGGTATTGGGTGATTCCCCTTCCATGCACGATGAATTGGCTGAATTGATTGCAAAAGGAATAAAAACAGCAACAACGTGTTCTTTCCATTCTTATGAATCAGACGAAGATAAAATTGCAGTTGGCAAGCATTATATTGTCTCTGATAGTAAAGAACATCCAGTTTGCATTGCCAGAGTCAGAGCTATGCACTTAATGCAATTTTCTGAAATGACAGAAGAACTGGCAGGGAAAGAAGGCGAGGGCGACAGAAGTTTGCTTCATTGGCAATTGGAGCATCAACGTTTTTTCGAAAGGGTTGGTGATTTTTCACCCGACATGGAAATTGTTGTGATCGAATTTAAGGTAGTTGAAAACATCGCTGAAAATATTCCCGCATAAAATTTATTTTATTGCCGCAACATCGCGGCTTTAAATAGACCTCGTGCGCTCATCAAATCATCTGTAAGAATGTTGGTTAGCATATAGTTCCCATTTTTATTATCTTGCAAACGAACCATCCACTTGTTGTATTACTTTTAAGTTTATGCAGAATTATATTTGTTCCTAATTATTAATAATCCCATATCAAAATTGTTGCTAAATTTTATTTTTTTCCTCATTGTAAATATTATTCCATTTCGTATCGGAAGAATGAAAATTTCAGCATGTGATTACATCAATTATTAAAATATCAATATTAGGAAAATATTATGACTGATAATAGTCTTCGAACCGATCTTTTCTCACCGACCAAATTAGGTGAAATTGAGCTTTCCAATCGTATTACCATGGCACCGTTAACACGCTCTCGCACAGGTGAAGAGGGGATTCCGAACGAACTTAATGTGACATATTATGTTCAGCGTGTAAGTGCCGGTTTAATCATTTCAGAAGCAACTAATATTTCATCACAGGGACGAGGTTATGCCATGACACCTGGTATCTGGACCGAAGATCAGGTAGCAGGATGGAAAAAAGTGACAGATGCTATTCATGTTGCTGGTGGCAAGATTGTCGTGCAATTGTGGCATGTCGGCCGTTTCTCACATGTTGATCTGCAACCAAATAGGGAAGCACCGGTAGCGCCATCGGTTATTAAAACAACCGGCAATGTTTATACTCATCGTGGTATTGAAAAATCTTCTATGCCGCGAGCACTTAGAACTGATGAGATCCCCGATATCATTGAACAATATAGACATGCAGCAGAATGCGCTAAACGTGCAGGATTCGATGGTGTAGAAATTCATTCAGCTAACAATTATCTATTGGAACAATTTCTGCGTGATTCCACTAACCATCGTACCGATCAGTATGGTGGTTCAATTGAAAATCGAGCCAGATTGGTTCTCGAAGTTGTTAAAGCGGTAACCTCGGTTTGGGGTGGAGGTCGAGTTGGTATCAGGTTATCTCCAGTCACAATCGAAGTAGGAAATACGCCTCTTGATAGTAATGTGATGGCCACTTATGGCTATTTAATTCAGCAACTCAATAAATTCAAGCTAGCTTATCTCCACTTTGTTGAAGGAACAACAGGGAGAAACCGTGATGTTCCTGAAGATATTGATCTGGATGCACTCAGATCGCTGTTCGACGGAGCTTATATTGGTAATAACAACTATGACTTTGAAATGGCGATTTCCCGTCGTGCGGAAGGGAAGGTGGATGCAGTTGCATTCGGGCGGCCATTTATTTCCAATCCCGATTTAGTAGAGCGTCTACGCTACGGTATTGAACTAGTTGATGTAAATAATGATGCCTATTTCGGTAATGGCGCAAAAGGATATACCGATTGGTTAAAGGCTAACTATTAGTTTTTATAGGCGGTTTCGCTAAACCGCCAAAACCCGGCATCTACCTGCACTCATCAGAAAAATCGGATGGTGTAGTGGCTGAAAAAGTCATGGGGATGAAATTGAGTGAATATTGCTGTTCTGGGTAATCAAGAGAATATTGATACTCAGGAGTTAGGTTATAAGATTGCTGATGCATTACTAAATAATAAAAGTTCAAAAAGGGAAGAAGAGAGTAAAAGAATGAATTTATAATGCAAACAATAGTTTATTACCATCTAGTGTCTGTGTGGTTCCCTTCATGGCAATATCGTTAATTTAACATAATATAGATTGTGCGAACCTTTAACACTTTTAAAAAAGTACTGAGGTTTGACCCTGAGTACCCGATCTTCTTACCCTAAAAACGCTCTCAATTGGCGTTGTCGCGACTACGTTTGTTAAGTGTCTCCAATCATGGGAACATCCACCCACACTCAGATCAAGGCCAAATGTTCTTTGGACAACCTGGATAAAACCCATTTTGCAGCCACATCTTTTGGAGAAATTTCACCAATAGTTATTGTTTGCCACATTCGAGCTAGGATTAAAATGACATTGCGCTCATCATTCAGATTGTTTATCAACTATAAACTCCTCTTATCTAGTTGATTACTCAATATTTAGATAATAAGATATCGAAGTTTTTTCACCCTGCCCGCATAGTGACAATACTTAACTTAGGGCATCCTTTCAATGTCTATAATTTAATGAATAAAAAGGTAAAGAATGAGAAATAACGCAATCTCCTTTACATCTGCGATATGCTGGATCTCATTTTGGTTAGGAACCGTTCTTGTCGGTTCGTCATGGCTTTATGCAAAATTACAAGCAAAAGAATTTTTGATAGGTTTATCTGAGGGATTAATGAATACAACCTCCCCTGATAGCACGGTTGCTTTGATGCTTTCCATAGGAATTATGCTGATCGCTATTGGAATGTTATATGTCCCCTTATTCTACACCGCTGTGTTTATACCGGCGCTCGTAAAAGTTTTAACAAGAAAACCCATCAGGATCTGAAGCTACTATTCTGCGAGCCATTATGTTTATCTTAGATGTTGGTTCAAAACAGTTTCAGCAAATTCCCCGATTTCAATGTCGGAATTTTCAGATTTTGGATGGTAATCTTGCCATAAATATGCCTCCCTTCCTTCTATCCAAGGAGGGAGTACTGGCCGACCGTTTCGCCAAAATTGTATGCAAGATTTAACTCTTGGATCATTCCTATTTCGGTATATCCATCTCAGTTCACTACCAGTATATGATTTATTTATTTTCTTGATTTCGTTGGTTTTATTGAGAACACGTTTCATATCTATTCCATCTAAAATAAAATGGATACATGAATTGTTTAATGAGTGAGAATACCAAGATAACCCAGCCTTACATTTTTGTCTTGTCACTGATTTAGAGTAGTGGACTTTCCCTACGCTAAAGTCAATTTTAATGTCATTATCACTTTCTTTATTCCGTATTCCTTTGTATTTATGATGTTTTTCTATTGCTCTTGTAAAGCTTTCTTGATTATGTGGGATTTGGTGTCCAAGCAAATTGCGTACAGTAATTTCACGTTGGGTAATTGAATATTTATCAATGACAAAAATGTTATTAGGATCATGACAATGAACAAATGATGGGTGTTTTTGAGCATATTTACTTCTTTCCTCAGATAAACCAAATATCAGATCTCCTGGCTCAAAAGTAGTCCTAAATTTTGGATAAAATGGCATACTATCCCCTTATGATATAATTCTATAGTAACAATTTATTGCCGTTACTTATTTTTATCAAGTTTTTCTTTTTGTTAACAAAGGCTTTGTCCATTTCCAAATAAATCAAATAAAAACAATCAATTATAAAAAACAGAATAATTTAACCTTGACTAATGAGAAACAACTTTTTCTACTAATAGGGTATTAACGATAATAATTAGCTGATTAAGAGGATAGTTATGATTATTTTTGTGACAGGGGCAACTTCCGGTTTCGGTGAAGCCATTGCGAGAAAATTTATTAAACATGGCTCTGTCGTCATTGCAACAGGGCGTCGTGAAGATAGATTAGATAAGTTGAAGCATGAATTAGGGGAAAACTTCCACCCCATCCAACTGGATGTGAGAGATCGGATGGCTATCGAGCAAGTCGTTCAACAACTACCCAATAACCTGCGTAATATCGACGTTCTTGTAAATAATGCAGGGCTTGCACTAGGGTTAGAGCCTGCTCACCTGGCTAATCCTGATGACTGGGAAACCATGATTGATACCAATACCAAAGGATTAGTGAACATGACACGGGTTTGGTTGCCTAATATGGTACAAGCTAATCACGGGCACATTATTAATATTGGTTCCACCGCCGCAAATTGGCCTTATGCTGGCGGTAACGTCTATGGTGCCACCAAAGCCTTTGTAAAACAATTTAGTTTAGGGCTAAGGGCTGATTTGCATGGAAAGAACATTCGAGTCACTGATATTGAGCCAGGCCTGGTTGGCGGAACTGAATTTTCTCATGTCCGTTTTAAAGGTAATCAAGAACAGGTTGATAAAACTTATGAGGGAACGAATGCACTGACAGCCGATGATGTCGCGGAAGCCGTATTTTGGGTTGCTAACCTGCCCTCTCATGTCAATATTAACACGTTAGAAATGATGCCTGTTTGTCAGTCATTTGCCGGTCTAAGCATACACAGGGGTTAATTGTATTTTGGCAATTTCGTTAAATGGCCTAATCTTATCTTTTATTAAGTACAAGAGGTTTAAACATGAGCGTTCGTTCTTTGATCGTTAAAAGCATTTCTATTATTGCTCTGGTGTCTTCTCTCTTCTGGCAAACATCAGCATTTTCTACGCCTTGTGGCGCGGAAAGTACATGCGTAACCATCAATGGCGAAGAAAATTCCTTGAGCAAAGAAAAAGCGCGTCAAAGCCAAGAAAACTGGAATGAACAAAGAAGATTACGCCAGAAAGTGGACAAACGTAGAGAGAAAGAGTTTGATAAGTATGAAGTGGAAGCTGATAATCGTGAAGCCTGTTTGAAAAGTGCCAATATTAATGCCTATTGGGAACCGAGCACAAAGCGTTGCCTGGATATTAATACAGGTCTCCCGGTTAAACCTTAATAAATTCAACACCGACATCAAAATAAGGAGATGATGGTGAAAAAGATCCTACTGACTGGAGCTTTATTTTTTGCGATTTCTCCCTTTGCAGTGCAAGCGTCACAAAAGATAACATGTGAAAGCCTGAAAGAAGAAATTGCGCAGAAAATCATCAAGAATGGTGTTCCAAAAACGGATTTCAGGCTTGATTTAGTTTCTGGTGGTCAAGCTAGTGAAAACAATGCCACAAGTGGAAAAGTTGTTGGTCATTGTGATCACGGCAAGCAAACTATAGTCTATGTCCGTCTTTCTCACTCTAACTCGACTGGCACAACGCCAACCCAAACACCAAGTGATAAGAAAAGCCAAGAGTGACATTCATTCTAACTTTTGGAAAAGGGAGCATACAATTTGCTCCCTTTTTATTTCTTTTTTCAATCATCAAATGCCTGATATTACGGAAATATCCAGATAACACGACAGATCGCGTTCTTCTGGCCTTAAAAGATAAGGTATTTCCCCCAACTGTGGTGCCGGTATGTGATGCTGCAATCGTTCCAAGACCTTAGCGTAGTGTGCTAGTCCTGGATTGATGCGATTTGCAATCCAGCCAATCAGGGGGACACCATCGTTAATGATGGATTGCGCAGTCAGAATGGCATGGTTAACACAACCCGCCTGAATACCAACGACCAAGATGACAGGAAGTTTTTCTTGCACGACCCAATCAGAATAAAACGTTTCATCGTCCAGTAACATGCGCCACCCCCCGTTACCTTCAATAATGACACGATCTGCTTTATGCCCTAAATTCTTTAGGCCTTTTGTCATTTGGGTAAAGTCAGCACGATTTGCTTCTTCATAATTGTTTCCCCAAATAACAGGATTGATTTCTTCATAGCCCACTTGTACCGGTGAAGATTTATGGATGACTAAGGCATCACGATTACGTATTCCCTCCGGTGTTTCTTGTTTTTCTATTGCAATAGGTTTATATCCTACTGCGGTTGTCCCTTCACGATTAAAGGCTTGCAATAATGCGCGGGTAACAACTGTTTTACCGATGTTGGTATCCGTGCCTGTAACAAATAAGCGCGTTAGCATAAATTCATTTTTCCGTTTTCCATACATAATAACGAGGCAATTACTTATTCTCTTTAACGAGTAGGGCTAGAGTGTAGGGGATGTGTTTAAGATGGGGATTGCGTTAGCTCAATGTTTCGCGTGATGGGTGTTATCCTTGCATAATCTCAATCAATAATTCACCGTTATACAACGCTTGCTTAATTAAAGCTGCCGCAGGCAGCGTGCCTGTATTATCAAATTGGGTAGCCACAATCTCAACTTGTTGGCTATAACCAGGAAGTGAACGCTGTGCTATCTGCTGTTGGATGACAGGGTAAAGAATATGTTTAACGCTGTTCAGCGGCGAACCAATCAAGATCCTTTCGGGATTAAAAATATTGACCATAACTGCCATGATACGCCCTATTCTTTCCCCTACATCATAAATAACTTCTGTTATCAGTGGATCACCGTCTATCGCTGACTGGCAAAGTAAATCAACGGATAAAGAGCCAGAATAGCCTTTTGTCAGGAAATAGGATTTTTGCAAAACTTTTTTGAGGCCCACGACAGTTTCAAGACAGCCTATGTTGCCACAGTAACAACGTTCACCATCAGGCTCTATTTGGATGTGTCCAACTTCTACGACACTATGATTTCCTGCATGAAGCATTTGTCCCGCGGTCATGATCCCTGCCCCCACATTGTTATCAATAACAAGCTGGATAAGATCCTGACAGTTTTCCCCTGCTCCATATAAAGACTCTGCGATTGTCCACGCGGCTATGCCATGTTGCAGAAAAATCGGCAGTCCTGTGCGTTGGTGTAAAAATTTTCCCAGAGGAAGGTTTTGGATATCGTAGTAGGGTGAGCTATGGATAACCCCATTAATGGGATCGACTATCGCATTGATGGTGATACTGATTGCCGTTAAACGTTCCAGGGTTGCTTGTTGACGCAAAAAGAAGTTATCAATCTTATCGACAAGACAATCTAAGAAAGAGTGTCCTTGAAGTACAGAGAATGCGAATTGCTCTTCAACGACGAGATTACAGCTCAGGTCACGAAGCCCAATAACAATACGCCCTTCATCAATGCGGATACATAAAAATTGCCACCCTTCACTATCCACTTTCAGCCCAATAGCCGGACGCCCCCTAAAACCGAGGCCAGGGAATTCCGTTTCTTTCACTAAATGTGCATCAATGAGTTCCCGTGTGATTTTAGTAATACTGGCGGGAGCCAATTTGGCTTTTTTGGACAGGGCGATACGCGAGATAGGCCCATATTGATCAATTAACCGATAAACTAACCCAATGTTAGTCTGCTTAATTTGATCAATATGACTTGGTTGAACATCAACACTCACCTCGCCTCCTGCATTTAATTCACGCTGCTAAAAAATTAATGACGATTATGTCTCTGTTTAAATGAGAAGATATCCGTTTGGAATAGAAATGTGATCTTTCACACGAACTTATTGTGATTATTACTTTTGATGGATCATTTCATCCCCTTGTTTCATCCACTATATTTGAAATCAGGAGATGAGTTAGTCGCTCTGCCGCTGCACTATTGTTACTATTTTTATGCTTAACCAACCACACCTCAGAGTAAGCAGGACTGTTCGCTAAAGGCAGGTATTGGACGCCATCTAACTTCATTCGGGTAAACGATTCAGTAATAATGCTTATTCCCAATCCAGCAGCGACCAACCCCAGTATAGTCATCGCTTCCCCTGCTTCTTGAGAAATCGTTGGAACCACTCCTACATTGGTCAATAAGGAAATAATTTCATCATATAATGCTGTCCCTACATCACGCTCAAAAAACACCAGTGGATAATCAGATAACATTTCCAAATCCACACCCTCCTTAGCGTACTTCAGCAAAGGATGATCATCATATACGACCAGCATAAAACGCTCCCGAAAGAGTAACTGGTATTCCAGGTTATCGGGCAATGACGTATTACGCATAATCCCTATATCAATTCTGCCTGTCTGTAAGGGCGCAATTTGCTGTTTAGTATTCATTTGATGCATATGGATGGCGACATCAGGATAACGCTCTCGGAATTGACGTAAACTCAGTGCCACTTTTTGCATAAAAGGTGCGGTGGATGTAAAGCCAATAGACAGCTCTCCCAGCTCCCCTTGTTGCATTCTGGCTGCTTTGGTTGCGGCAGCATCGACTTGGGCAATGATTTGGTACGCTTCTTGAAGAAACATATGTCCAGCAGACGTTAAATTAACGTTTCTGTTATTACGCACCAGTAACTGAGCATTTATATTTGCTTCCAGTGCCTGAATCTGTTGGCTTAATGGTGGTTGTGAGATATTGAGCCGTTCTGCTGCACGGCCAAAATGTAACTCTTCTGCCACCGCAATAAAGTAACGCAAATGTCGTAGTTCAATATTAGTAGCCATTATCTATCACCTAATTGATACTTTTAAAATATCATTTCTAACTATTAATATATTAGACAAAATATTCGTGAATTTCTATCCTTGATCTACATCAAGTAGTTAACGTTTGTTTTACATAGATTAAGGAAGTAGCGTGAATACAATCCAAAGCGTCAGTGGAAAATCAGTGGTCTCTGGCGTTGAACGAGATGTTGAAAACACGATTAATCAGGGACACAAAAGTAAACAGCACTATATTCAACGTGAAGATGCTGTCTACCTGCGAGTTACCCTCTCATTTTTTGCTGTTGGGCTGGCAACTTTCGCATTACTCTATTTCGTCCAACCTATTTTGCCAATCTTGTCAGATGAATTTAACATCTCGCCGGCCAACAGTAGCCTGGCACTGTCACTTTCCACTGGGATGTTATCTTTAGGTCTGTTAATCACAGGTCCTCTATCCGATGCCCTTGGTCGTAAAAATGTCATGGTAGTATCACTTATTGCTGCTGCCATTTTTACTCTCTTAAGTTCTGTTGTAACAAGCTGGCATGGGATTTTGTTTATTCGCGCACTGGTGGGTTTGTCAGTAAGTGGTGTTGCCGCGGTAGCAATGACCTATTTAAGTGAAGAGATCCATCCAAGCTATGTCGCCTTATCTATCGGACTCTATATTAGTGGTAATTCGATAGGAGGAATGAGTGGACGTTTAGTTACCGGTATAATTGCGGATTACTACTCGTGGAGGATCGCCGTTATCTTATTAGGCGCTTTTTCCTTAATCTCCGCCATCGCATTTTGGAAGATGTTACCGGAATCCAAGCACTTTAAACCTAGCTCGTTAAAGCCTAAGTCACTGCTCATCAATTTGAAACTACACTTTCGTGACCAAGGTCTTCCCCTGCTATTTGCTGAAGCCTTTTTGCTTATGGGCAGTTTTGTCACCATCTTTAACTACATTGGCTATCGATTATTAGAAGCGCCCTATCATTTAAACCAGACTGTCGTTGGGCTGCTATCCATCGTCTATCTGGCAGGAACTTACAGTGCAACTAAAGCCGGTAAGTTAACCAGCAAGCATGGGAGAGGAAAAATATTATTAGCAGCGACGAGTATGATGTTGGTTGGTTGCATAATCACCCTATTTTCCCCCATTTGGGCAGTGATATTGGGCGTAATGGTGCTGACAACGGGCTTCTTTGCCGCTCATGCTGTTGCTAGTGGATGGGTAGGACAAAGAGCCAGACGAGCAAAAGCGCAAGCTTCATCACTGTATTTATTCTGTTATTACGCAGGTTCCAGTATTGCGGGGACGTTGGGTGGCGTATTTTGGTCTTATTTTGGGTGGAATGGCGTTGCTGCTTTTATTTCATTACTAACCATTATTGCACTTTATTTAGGCTGCAAGCTCAATAAATTACCAAAATAATAAAATATAATTGCCGGCATCGGCTTGATTCAAATAAGAAATGTCGGCAACCTTTTAAGTGATACATTTAAAATAATCGAAACTATTCATTATTTATCTAATGCCGGCAATATCTTGCTCTCAATAATAGGATTCAGTCGGCAGAATTAATATTTTGGTGAGATATCCATCAATAAGTTCAATGCGCCCTTCTTTCTTTAGGGAACGCAAGATTCGCTGTATGCAACTACGGGAAAGTGTACATCTTTGTTCTATATATTTAATGACGGTAATATTTTCCCTGAATTCCGCAGGTAAAGTCATCAGGCGAGATAACAAACTACATACGACATCCCTGTTACCGTGACGAAAAAGGCTAATATCCCTGGCATAAAAGAAAGATATTTTATAAGAAACTATCCTCATCCACTCTCTGTAGAGGTCATGCTTTTTTACGGCATTCAATGCACTAAGCCGAGGAATTTGATAAATTTTACAATCTTCCCCTGGTTCAATGGAATAATAGATTTCTGCGCCAGAATAAAAAGATAATCCGATGACATAAGGTGAAAAAAACGTCGCAATGATTAGATTGTCGTTTATTCTACGTATATTGATATGGCCTTGATCTAATAAAAAAAACTTAGCAAATTCACTCTCTATTTTAATTAGTTTTCCTTGTGTTGAAAAATCAGTTGTGATTAGTTCTGAGTATGGCAATAGTGTATCAATCACCTTTTTGAAGGAATTCACAGGCTTAACTAATCTTTTCATATTTTACAACCTTGATGTATTACTCACGTTACCAATCAAATGACTTATTTATGTTTAATTGGGCGAATGAATTGGTTGGAATTAGCACATCAACTTTTAATTAACGTGTTATTTATTTTTTATCACAATGTTAAATTATTTCGCAACAGTTGTTTTGTTGTTAGTTAGCTTTTTGTGGTTTGTGGTTGAATTTTTTGTGGTTTGGGTTTATGTTCAAAAGTATGTTGTAACTAACAAAGACATATCTGAACAAGGCTGGCTGATAACAATTATGAATAAATATCTTTCAATAGAATCACTTACAACTTGCTTTAAAAAGCTGGAAGAAAAACTGTCTGAACTGGTGGCATTGTTAACAAACTATCAACTTATTGATGCACGGGTATTTGAATTACCGAAGATCGAAAAAGGTGAAGAGCATGAACAAATAACTGAAATCTTAGTTAACCCGTTACAGGGATATGAAGCGCTCAACATAGGTTTACGTTTCTATCAGAAGCTATTCATACACCATAATAGCCCTAATATTAGCAGTAAAGCGGCGAGCCGTTTGCCGGGCGCTTTATGTTTTACTGTCAGCCACCAGCAATATAAAGAAGCAATGACGGTCATTAGTGAAGTTAACCAATTAAAAATAGAGCTGGAAGATATCGTGACCAAAGGATCTGGCGTCAGTAAAGAGCAACGATTTGAATTTGTACATGACCGTTTGCGGGGCCTGATTACCTTAAATGCTTATCGTACTATCACTCCCCTATTAAACCCTGACTCCATTAATTTTGGTTGGGCTAATAAGAACATCATTAATAAAGTCACCAAACAACAAATTCTTGAAAAGTTGGAAAAAAGCTATAATGCAGGAAGAGCAGTTCCCCCCTATTCCAGCGATCAATGGGCAGCATTGGTGGCATTAGAGATGACAGATATCAAAAAATTACCCGACGATGTGGTATTGAAAATCAAACGGCCCGTCAAAGTGCAACCCATTACCCGTGTATGGTATTCAGAAATACAAAAACAGGTTCAATATGCCTGCCCGGTTCCTGTCATTGTTTTCTATACTGAAGATAATGAAATCAAACCCAAAATCGGTTCATTACCCAACTACAATGCCAACGCAATAAAACATAAATATAAACCCAAAGCGAAGCCACTTGAGTTGGTCATTCCTCGCTTACATCTTTACAAAGAAATTTAAGATATAAAAAAACCGGAGCAAAGGTTCTCCGGTTTTTATGTTTTTGCTTATATAACAAGCATTACTTCATGCTACCAACCATATCTTCTGGACGAACCCACTCGTCAAATTCAGCTTCAGTTAAATATCCTAGCTGGAGTGCTGACTGTTTCAACGTCAGACCTTCTTTATGGGCTTTTTTGGCAATCTCAGCAGCTTTGTCGTAGCCAATGTGAGTATTTAATGCCGTTACCAGCATGAGTGATTCATTCAGCAACTGAGTGATACGATCATAGTTAGGTTCAATACCAACAGCACAATGCTCATTGAAACTACGCATACCATCTGCCAACAAGCGAACGGATTGCAGGAAGTTATGAATCACCATTGGACGGAATACGTTCAGTTCAAAGTTACCCGACGAGCCACCAACATTGATCGCCACATCGTTACCCATCACCTGGGCACACAACATGGTCATCGCTTCACACTGGGTTGGGTTCACTTTACCCGGCATGATGGAGCTGCCTGGTTCATTTTCAGGAATAGAAATTTCACCAATACCGCAGCGAGGGCCAGAAGCCAACCAACGAACATCGTTAGCAATCTTCATTAATGATGAAGCCAAACCTTTCAATGCACCGTGCGAGTGCACCAGCGCATCACACGTTGCCAGGGCTTCAAATTTATTGGGTGAAGTGATAAAAGGATGGCCGGATAATTCAGCTATTTTCTGCGCAACACGAACGGCATATTCAGGATGGGTATTCAGACCCGTTCCTACCGCCGTTCCCCCCAGGGCCAGTTCACACACATGGGGAATACTATCTTCAATATGTTTCACATTGTGCGTCAACATCGCTGCCCAGCCGGAAATTTCCTGGCCCAAGGTCAATGGTGTTGCATCTTGTAAGTGAGTACGCCCAATTTTTACGATGTCTTTGAATGCTTCCGCTTTATCTGCCAGCGTCTTTTGTAGTACCTTTAACTCTGGTAACAGATGGTCGCGTAATGCAGTGACCGCTGCAACATGCATGGCTGTTGGAAAAACGTCATTAGAGCTTTGGCTCTTATTAACATCATCATTAGGATGAATCAGACGTTCGTTCCCCCTTTTGCCACCAAGGATCTCACTACCGCGGTTCGCCAACACTTCATTCATGTTCATGTTGCTTTGAGTTCCCGAACCGGTCTGCCAAATAGCAAGAGGGAATTCTGTTGGATGTTTGCCTTCTAACACCTCTTTTGCCGCAGCGATAATTGCTTCGCCACGTTCTTTAGGCAAAAGGCCCAGATCCATATTGACACTAGCTGCAGCTTGTTTAGTCAATGCAAGGGCATGAATCAATGCAACAGGCATTTTTTCCTGAGAAATGCGGAAATGCTCCAGTGAACGCTGAGTTTGCGCTCCCCATAATTGGTCAGCAGGTACTTCGATAGGTCCCATTGAGTCTTTTTCAATGCGAGTGGCTGCCATTACTATCTCCTTAGCACACAGAATAATTGAATACGCCGGAACAAACTTTGCAGATAAAATGAGTCGGCATCCGTCTATCATGGCATAAATTTGTCATCGATAATGCGACCTAACCGTGTTTATTGTATTGTTGTCATATAAATAAGTGACTTTTTATTATAGGAAATTCCGCCATGCTGAAAATGACCAACAAAATCCAACATTATGCCTGGGGAAGCAAAACTGCCCTGACGGATATTTATGGTATCGAGAATCCTGACAATCAGCCAATGGCCGAGCTATGGATGGGAGCACATCCAAAATGTAGTTCACTGGTTACGGTTCCACAAACGGGTGAAACTATCGCCTTAAATACCTTGATCGACGAAGAACCAGAAAAATACCTTGGAAAAAAATTCCCGCGTTTGCCTTTCTTATTCAAAGTATTGTGTGCCGCCCAGCCACTGTCTATTCAAGTACACCCTGATAAGACATCAGCAGAAATCGGTTTCGCCAAAGAAAATGCTCAAGGGATACCGTTAGACTCAGCACAGCGCAACTATAAAGACGATAATCATAAACCTGAATTGGTCTATGCATTGACGCCGTTCAAGGCTATGAATGCGTTTAGGCCCCTATCTGAGATCGCGCAATTATTGGGGTATGTTTCTGCCGCCCATCCAGATATTCAAACATTCCACCAGCAACCCACTGAACAAAATTTGTCGTTTCTATTCTCACAGTTATTGAATATGCAAGGCGAGCAAAAACAATTGGCGATTGCGGTCTTAAAATCGGCATTAAACAGTCATCAGGGCGAACCGTGGGATACGATCAAAAAAATAGCCTCGTTTTATCCCGATGATAATGGGCTATTTGCACCGCTCCTGCTCAATGTCGTTGAACTCGAACCAGGTCAAGCCATGTTTTTATATGCCCGCACTCCCCACGCCTATCTTAACGGTGTTGCTCTGGAAGTTATGGCCAATTCTGACAATGTCTTGCGGGCAGGTTTAACCAACAAGCATATTGATGTCACTGAATTAATGGCTAATCTGGATTTTATTCCAAAAGCTGCCGATACTTTGCTAACCGAGCCAAAACAGGAAAAAGATGCTCTGAATTACCCTGTTCCTGTTAATGATTTTTGTTTTTCTGTTTATCCTGTTTCAGAACAACCCATTTCATTGGAAAATGATTCAGCATCGGTTCTATTTTGTGTTGAAGGGCAAGCGGTTATCAGCACTGATAAGCAGCAATTAAGATTACTCGCGGGTGAATCAATCTTCTTACCTGCCATTGAAAAAGCCGTGACTGTTTATGGTAAGGGAAAAATAGCCAAGGTATCTAATTAATTTTATTAGATTAGTATGGTTAGGATTATTTTCATTGGTTGTTAATCCTATTTTCGGTGAAAATGATTAAAAATATTTTAGCTAGACTATACACTTAACAACCATTTTTGACATAAATACAAAGTGCATAATACACCCATGTGTATGGGTTAAAAGGATGGGATCTCCACATGAAAAAATCGTTAGTTGCAGTAAGCGTTGTTGTTGCTCTGGGTGCGGTATGGACAGGAGCATCATGGTATACAGGTAAGAAACTTGAAGATCGCCTGGATAGCTTCATAGAAAAGGCAAACACTGAACTGGAAAAATCTTTTCCTGAAAGTGGCATAGCATGGCAAGCAAAAGACTTCAAACGCGGTATTTTTAGCTCTGATGTCCGTTTGATCTTAACCATCAAAAAAGGTGTAAAAAATGCCGACATTCCGCCAAATGAAGAAATCGTTTTCAAATCGACGATCGATCATGGGCCTTTCCCGATTGCTAACCTAAAGACATTCAACCTGATACCTCAAATGGGTTCTATCCATGCAGAACTTGAAAAAAATGATGCATTGAAAGAGCTATTTAATATCACAAATGAAAAATCATTACTGAGCTTAGATGCCAAGGTCAGCTATAGTCGCGCGCTATCCGCCAACATTAACCTGATCCCTGTTAATCATACGGAAACCAAAGAAAATGGTGAACAACGGGTTCTGTCATTCTCAGGAGCAAAAATCAGTGCCGATGTTAATCGTGATTTAAGTGAATTTTCATTCACGGTCAAAAGTGATGAACTGTCTTTCAGTGATCCTGCTAAAAAAGAGACAATCTCATTTAAAGGCATCGATTTTCAAGGAAACAGTGAAAAAGGTAAGTTCGATCTCTATACCGGAGATCACAGCTACAGTATTGGCGAATTCAGCATGAATGGAATTCCTAATGAGCCTGATCTCTCCCTTAAAGGGGTAAAAGTGACCTCCAATTTGGGAGAAGATAAAGACAATCTGAACATCAAAATCACTTATAGTATTGATGGTTTAAAGATCAAGGATCTAGAGTTCGGTTCCGGTAAACTCGCCCTGGGCATGGAAAAACTGGATGGCCAGTCTGTACGTGAATTTGTTCAGGCTTACAATGAGGCGACAGAAGCAGCCTTGACGACAGATGAAGCATCTTATGACATAGTTTCCTTGGCGATCCTCAGTAACTTACATCTTCTGCTGAATAACAATCCACAATTCAGCATTTCTCCTTTGAGTTGGAAAAACAGCAAAGGTGAGAGTTCAGTAGATTTCAAACTCTCCTTGCAAAATATTCCTGAAGATAAAAGTACATTGCAATTCATGAAGCCAGAAGAGATGATCCGTACTCTGGTTAAAGATCTGTCCTTGCACGTTAACGTGCCTAAGGCCATGTTGATAGAATCTATTGCCCAGTCAGCGATGTTAGATGGTGGTAAGGATAAAGCAGCCGAAGAAGCGAAAGCAACACAACAAGTTCAGCTGATGACGCAACAAGGGATTAAATATAAAGTCCTGACTGATAACAACGGCATCATTGGCCTTAACTTTGACTATGCCAATGATAAGGTCAAATTAAACAACAAAGAATCCAACTTACATCAATTCCTGCTTGATAATGGTTTTGCCGGAACCTATGATGATGCAGATGCAAATGGTGAACAAAATCAGCATGATGAGGTTAAACCCCCTGTCACTGAATAAGTGAAGTTAGCCAACCGCCATTATAACAACCAGAACCCGAATTTCGGGTTCTCCCACAAGAAAGTACATGCTTTTTTAGGTTAAGACCTACTCAGCTAAAGCATCGCTAAGATTTAAGATATCGATAAGTGCTTTCACTTTTTTTCTTGCCAGTCAACATGTTGGCTGGCTTTTTTGCATATATAAGATTTGATAAGAAGGATAAGAAAATGATTGACATACAGCTTCCACTGACCGATCTACACCGCCACCTTGACGGTAATATCCGTCCTGAAACCATTTTGGATCTTGCTCGTCAACATAATATCCCACTCCCAGCCTATGAGCTGGAAGCACTACGTCCCCATGTCCAAATCATCGAAAATGAACCTAACCTTGTCAGTTTCCTCCAGAAGTTGGACTGGGGTGTTACTGTACTTGCCGATTTAGAAGCCTGCCGCAGGGTCGCTATTGAAAACGTTGAAGATGTAGTCAATGCGGGACTTGATTACGCTGAACTGCGTTTCTCCCCTTATTACATGGCCATGAAACACCAGCTTCCCGTTGAAGGTGTTGTAGAAGCAATCATTGATGGTATTCATTCAGCAAGTCAACAGCATGATATTCAGATCCGTCTAATCGGTATCCTGAGTAGAACCTTTGGCGAAAAGGCTTGCACCGAAGAACTCACCGGGCTTCTCGCCCATAAACAACATATTACTGCATTAGATCTGGCAGGTGATGAACTTGGGTTCCCAGGCCATCTCTTTGAACAACATTTTCACCAGGCGCGTGATGCGGGATGGAATATTAGCGTACATGCAGGCGAAGCCGCAGGGGCGGAAAGCATCTGGCACGCTATTCGTGAACTGGGCGCAACACGTATTGGGCACGGCGTCAAAGCAATCACCGATCCAGCCCTGATGGATTATTTAGCCGAACACCGCATCGGTATTGAATCTTGCCTGACATCAAACCTGCAAACCAGCACAGTCAGTTCCTTGCAAGCTCACCCGCTGAAACAATTTCTTGAGCACGGTATTTTGGCATCAATCAATACAGATGATCCGGCAGTAGAAGGCATTGAAATTCGCCATGAATATAACGTTGCTGCGCCAGCCGCGGGACTCTCCCCATCACTGATCCGGCAGGCACAGATGAATGGATTGACAACGGCATTTCTCAACGAAGCGGAAAAACAGGCACTGAAAGACAAGGTCGCCAGCCGCTAGAAAATTATTTATTCAAAAAATAAAGTCTTTCAAGGCAGAAAAGGACTCTGCCTTTTATGTGCCTATTTTGTTCTTAGGCGTTGCGCATAACGCTGAGCAAGTACAGCGCAAACCATCAGTTGGATCTGGTGGAAAATCATCAAGGGTAACAACATCACCCCTACCATTGGCGCAGGAAACAATACATTCGCCATGGGTACACCATTAGCCAGGCTCTTCTTTGAACCACAAAACACAATAGTGATTTCATCATCTTTACCAAAACCCAGCCAACGTGAGCTATAGACATTAATTGTTAATACAGCCGCCAATAAAACACAGCAGATGATCCCAATCATAAGCAGTGAATAAGCATCGATTTTATGCCAGATACCTTCCACCACCGCCTCACTAAATGCCACATAAACCACCAGCAGAATAGAAGAACGATCTGTCATGTTGACCAATTTCTTATGTTTTTCCACCCAATTGGCAATCAGGGGACGCGATAAGTGTCCGGCAATAAAAGGCACCATCAACTGTAAGATAATATCTTTTATCGCTTTCCACATATCAGTATGGGCGCCGCCCTCTTGGGTTTGGATCAAAAAACCAACCAACAATGGGGACAGGAATACCCCTAATAGACTGGAAGCGGAAGCACTGCATATCGCCGCCGCAACATTTCCCCCGGCAACGGAAGTAAAAGCGATAGCCGATTGTACCGTAGCCGGTAATGCACAAAGATAAAGAAAACCCATGTAAACCGTGGGTGACATCCACTCTGGCACGATGAAACTTAATCCCATACCTAATAGGGGAAACAAAATAAAGGTGCTAGTGAAAATCACCAAATGCAATCGCCAATGCCCTATCCCTGCCAAGATGGCATTACGGGATAACTTTGCTCCGTGCATAAAAAACAACAACGCAATAGCAGCCGTTGTTAGGTACTGAAACCACTTTTTAGCTTCACCCTCACAGGGAAAAAACGATGCAATGATGACAACTGTAATCAACGTGACTAAAAAAGGATCAACCCGCAATTTTTGCAACACGTTCATCAATATAGCTCCCCTTGCCTAAATACGCTTGATCAGTCAATTAAGATCGTGCGTTGTTCTTTTGCCGATTTTTCGCCTGCCTCAATCAGTTTCATAATCAAAATAGCTTCACTGGCAGTCACTGGATTAGGTTTTCCAAATAAAATCGCATCACGAATAGCGGCATAATAAGCACCATAATTACCTGGCACAGTTGGAATAACGTTTGTCACCAGATTATCTTCTTGTGACAACGTCACATATCCATCCCGCGCATCATATCCCCAGTCTGCCCGTGGTGGCCTCTTCCCTGCTTTCAGTCGCTCTTCCTGAGGGTCCAGACCATATTTGGTATAACTCCCGGCCATACCATGCAATGTATAAATAGGTGATTCTGCTGCTGCAAGCATGGTTGCATGTAATACAACTTTCAAATCAGGATAGGTGAGTTGGGCATGAAAATAATCCGCGGTTTCTGCATTCGGGCGTATCATGCCTAAATCTGTTGTGATGGCTTGTGGTTTGCCAAAGAGTTGGACGGCCTGATCCAGCAAATGCGGGGCTAAATCATACCAAATGCCACTCCCTGCTCCAGCAGCTTCGCGCCAACGCTGGCGAACGGCAGGACGATAACGATCAAAATGGGATTCATAATATTTCAATGCTCCCAACTTATTTTCTTTAATCATTGACTTCACCGTCAAAAAGCCAGAATCCCAACGACGATTATGGAATACCGACAGCAATAAATTCGCTTCTTCTGCCTGTTCTTTCAGTGAGTGAGCCTGCTCGACAGTAATAGTGAAAGGCTTATCAACGACAACATGTTTACCCGCAGCCAGCGCCTTTTGTGCTAATGGATAGTGAGTATCATTGGGTGTGGGGATCACAATAAGGTCAATATTGGGATCGTTAAAGAGTACATCAGGCGAAGAAACAACGGATATGGCTGGCCAGTCTTTTTTAACTTTATCGCTATCACTGCTGGAAATGGCAACCAATTCAATATTAGGTGTCCCGGCAATCAATGGCGCATGGAATGTTTTACTTGCATAGCCATAGCCCACTAAACCCACTTTTAAAAAATCACTCATAACTTGCCTCTAAAAAATGATCGTAATAAACAGGTAATAAGGCATCAGAAAGTATCACCACCTATCACACGTTAGCAAATAATCCTGATTTCAGTGTTACTCTCTTTTTCCTATAATGATTGTTCTAGTATCAAAATACTCATGGTGGAGTGGAAACTTCTTATGTATCAATCTAATGATTATCATCGTATTAACGGCTGGTTATTAGCGCCTGCCGCATATTTGATCATGACATTAATCGCGACCAGTCTGATGCTACTGTTATATATGATGACGTTTATCCATAAAAACGAAACCATTCATCAAATCGGTGGGAGTTTTACTATGTTGTGGTACACCTCAGTATTAACCACGGTAATAATGTGGTGTTTTACTGTATGGGTTTTGAAATTGCTTTTTATTCGTTCAAAACGATTCCCGCGCATTTTTATTATTTGGCTGATGGTTTGTGTTCTAATCGCAATAAAGACCTTCGCCTTTTCTCCCGTCTCTGACGAAATGGCAATACGCTCCCTATTATGGCCATTACTGGCTGCCGCAGTTTTCGTTCCTTATATTAAACGCTCCCATCGGGTGAAAATGACTTTCACACAAGATCGATAACATACCCCACCATTGATTGCTATCATTGCCCCACTTCCCCACGCTCAAGTGGGGGAATTTCTATTCAAACTATGTAGCAGTATTCCATTTTCCAATATCTTATTTTCAGGTATAGCAATGACTGAATACCTTTTGTTATTTATTGGCACAGTTTTGGTCAATAACTTTGTTTTAGTAAAATTCCTGGGCCTATGCCCGTTTATGGGAGTATCAAAAAAACTCGAAACCGCCATCGGCATGGGATTGGCAACAACTTTTGTTCTCACCCTGGCCTCTATCTGTTCGTGGCTGGTCAACACGTTTATTCTTGTCCCACTTGATTTGGCTTATTTGCGAACCCTGAGCTTTATTCTCGTCATTGCTGCCGTCGTTCAGTTTACTGAACTGGCCGTCCGCAAGACCAGCCCGACGCTTTATCGCTTGTTAGGTATTTTCTTGCCACTGATCACCACGAACTGCGCTGTACTTGGTGTCGCTTTACTCAATGTCAATCAATCCCACGGCTTTTTACAATCTGCGGTATATGGTTTCAGCGCTGCGGCCGGTTTTTCTCTTGTCATGGTGCTGTTTGCCGCCATTCGAGAACGCCTGGCCGTTGCCAATGTTCCAGCCCCTTTTCGTGGTTCATCAATAGGGCTTATTACGGCTGGGTTAATGTCCCTCGCCTTTATGGGATTTAGTGGATTGGTGAAATTCTGATGATGTCATTGTGGATTGCGATCGGTGTGTTAAGCATGCTTGGATTAGCCTTTGGCTTAATCCTCGGTTTTGCGGCGCGCCGTTTTAAAGTAGAAGAAGATCCGATTGTTGAAAATATCGATAATTTATTACCCCAGAGCCAATGCGGACAATGTGGCTATCCGGGTTGCCGCCCCTATGCCGAAGCCGTCGCCAACAATGGCGAAATGATCAATAAATGCTCCCCTGGTGGGGAGCAAGTTATGCTCAAAATTTCTGAGCTGCTGGGTGTTGATCCGCAACCGTTGGATGGCGACGAGAGTATTCAAAATCCAGCCAGAAAAGTGGCTTTTATTGATGAAGAAAATTGCATAGGCTGCACCAAATGCATTCAGGCTTGTCCTGTCGATGCCATTATTGGCGCAAACCGTGCCATGCATACCGTGGTTGAAGATCTTTGCACCGGTTGTGACCTTTGTGTCGCGCCCTGCCCGACAGATTGTATTACGATGATCCCTGTTGCGACTACGACTTCAAATTGGAAATGGGATTTAAACACCATTCCAGTAAAAAACATTCCCGTCACACCAGAACCTACTTTGTACTCTCCTGCTAAGCCTGTTGAGGTTAAAGCCCATGTTTAATCTATTCAACTTGCTTAACAAAAATAAAATCTGGGATTTTGAGGGTGGTATCCATCCACCAGAAATGAAACTGCAATCTAGCTGCACCCCGTTACGTCATGCCCCATTGCCGGATGAATTAATTATTCCTCTACAACAACATTTGGGGCCAGAAGGCGAACTATTGGTCAAGGTGGGTGATAAGGTACTGAAAGGCCAAACGTTAACGTTTGGGATGGGCAGAACAGTACCGATTCATGCTTCTACATCAGGAACAATCATCGCCATTGAGCCTTGCGTGACGGCACACCCTTCCGGACTGAAAGAATTGTGTGTCCGGTTGCGTCCTGATGGTAAAGACCAATGGGGAGAACGCAACCACGTCGCTGATTACACTACACTGGATGCCAATGAAATATTAAAACGCATTCATCAAGCCGGTATTGCCGGCTTAGGTGGCGCAGGTTTCCCTACTGAAACAAAACTTAAGGGGGGACGACACAATCTCAAGACCTTGATCATCAATGCGGCTGAATGTGAGCCCTATATCACCGCCGATGACCGTTTAATGCAGGAACATGCAGAAGAGGTTATCGCGGGCATCCGTATTTTGATGCATCTGCTCAATCCAAAGCAAGTATTGATCGGAATTGAAGATAACAAGCCTGCGGCAATTAGTGCCCTGCATACGGTGCTCAATGGTGACAAATCCATCATCGTGCGAGTCATTCCAACAAAATACCCTTCAGGTGGCGCTAAACAACTGACCAAGATCCTGACCGGCAAGGAAGTTCCTTCTGGTGGCCGTTCTTCTGACATCGGCGTCCTTATGCAAAACGTAGGTACAGTAGTGGCAATAAAACGGGCCATTATTGATGGGGAGCCATTAATCGAACGTGTCGTCACCCTTACCGGGGAATGTGTCACTTCCCCGGGTAATTTCTGGACTCGTCTCGGTACCCCCGTTCAATTCCTGCTACAACAGGCTGGATTTAACCCAGGATCAGAACAAATGGTCATTATGGGTGGGCCGTTAATGGGATTCACGTTGCCCGACTTGCATGTTCCCATCGTCAAAATCAGTAACTGTATTCTTGCACCTTCAATACAAGAGATGGAACCCAAGGTCATTGAGGATGCGTGTATCCGCTGTGGCTTATGTGTTAATGCATGTCCGGCTGGGCTGTTGCCCCAACAACTGTATTGGTTCAGTCGTGGGCAAGAACATGAAAAAGCCAAAAATCACCATCTATTCGACTGTATTGAATGTGGTGCCTGTGCTTATGTATGCCCAAGTAATATTCCTCTGGTGCAATATTATCGACAGGAAAAAGCAGAAATACGGGCTATAGAAGCAGAAGCCTATCGCTCTGCCGAAGCCAAAATACGTTTTGAAGCCAAACAAGCACGTATGGAACGGGAAAAATTAGCACGGGAAGATCGCCATAAGAAGGCAGCCGTTCAAATAAATAACAGCGATATCAGCGCAGTACAGGCCGCCCTCGCCCGGGTGAAGGAAAAACAGGGCAATACTGGTGAGTCTATCGTCGTGCAAGCAGGGCAATTACCTGACAATGCAGCAGCAACTGCAGCGCGTAAGGCCAGAAAAGAGCAACTGCGTGCTCGTCAGGCAGAAAAACCCGTTACCCCAAATCCAGATATAGAGACATCAACATCGGTTCAAGGTAGTGATGATCCACGCAAAGCCGCCCTCGCCGCGGCGATAGCTAGGGCCAAAGCCAAAAAAACAGCGCAAAGCCAGCCTGAACCAGCGCCACCACAGGTTGTCGCTGAAAAACCGGAAGAGACTGATCCGCGCAAAGCCGCTGTCGCTGCGGCCATCGCCCGTGCCAAAGCCAAAAAAGCAGCGCAAAGCCAGCCTGAACCAGCGCCACCACAGGTTGCCGCTGAAAAACCGGAAGAGACTGATCCGCGCAAAGCCGCTGTCGCCGCGGCCATCGTCCGTGCCAAAGCCAAAAAAGCAGCGCAAAGCCAGCCTGAACCAGCGCCACCACAGGTTGTCGCTGAAAAACCGGAAGAGACGGATCCGCGCAAAGCCGCTGTCGCTGCGGCCATCGCCCGTGCCAAAGCCAAAAAAGCAGCGCAAAGCCAGCCTGAACCAGCGCCACCACAGGTTGTCGCTGAAAAACCGGAAGAGACGGATCCGCGCAAAGCCGCTGTCGCTGCGGCCATCGCCCGTGCCAAAGCCAAAAAAGCAGCGCAAAGCCAGCCTGAACCAGCGCCACCACAGGTTGTCGCTGAAAAACCGGAAGAGACGGATCCGCGCAAAGCCGCTGTCGCTGCGGCCATCGCCCGTGCCAAAGCCAAAAAAGCGGCTCAATCTCAAGAAGAACAAAAAATTACAACAGAATAGTGAAATTTATCGATGAAATTCAGGCCAGTAAAAACTGACAACAACCCACTAAAAGTCGCAAGTTCGCCTTTTACACACAATCAAAAAAGCACCAGCCAGATCATGTTTTGGGTGGTTTTAGCTGCGATACCCGGTATTGCTGTACAAACTTACTTCTTCGGCTACGGAACATTATTCCAAATATTGTTAGCTATCATGACCGCATTGCTAGCCGAATCCGCTGCCGTTGCGTTGAAAAAACAACTCATACTTCCCTATCTCAAAGACAATTCAGCTTTAGTCACAGGATTGCTTTTAGGTATTAGCTTGCCACCATTGGCACCATGGTGGCTAATCGTGCTCGGCACATTTTTTGCCATTATCATTGCTAAACACTTGTATGGTGGGCTTGGGCAAAATCCATTTAATCCAGCCATGGTTGGCTATGTTGTCCTGCTGATCTCATTCCCTATCCAAATGACCAGTTGGATGCCGCCAGAATCTTTACAGGCATTCACTTTAACACCATGGGATAGCCTGACGGTCATTTTCACAGGACATACGCCTGATGGTTCTACGTTGCTACAACTAAAACAAGGCATTGATGGATTGAGCCAGGCTACACCGTTAGACAGCTTTAAAACTGGCAGGCTGACTCACAATATTGATGAAGTATTACAACAACCTATATTACAAGGGGTTTTAGCGGGGATTGGCTGGCAATGGGTCAACGTTGCTTATTTGGTTGGTGGCTTGATTATGCTTAACCGAAAAATCATTCACTGGCAAATCCCAACGGCATTCATTTTGTCGCTGGGTATTTGTGCATTGATGAGTTGGCTCCTTGAACCTACTCGCTATTCCCCCCCTTTATTGCAACTCTTTTCCGGTGCAACCATGTTAGGTGCATTTTTTATTGCGACGGATCCGGTTAGCGCATCAACAACGCCAAAAGGTCGCCTGATTTATGGCGCTATTATTGGTGGCCTTATCTGGGTCATTCGTGTTTATGGTGGTTATCCTGACGCTGTTGCATTTGCGGTATTACTGGCAAACATTTGTGTCCCACTGATAGACCATTACAGCCAGCCTCGTGCTTACGGCCATAAATAGGAAGAGAGTTGCTATGTTAGAAACTATGCGTCGTCACGGTATTACCCTCGCTATCTTCGCAGCATTTACGACTGGGTTAACCGCCATTGTTTATTCATTAACAAAGGACAGAATTGCTGAACAGGCCGCTTTGCAGCATAAAGTATTACTGGATCAAGTTGTGCCACCTGCTTTATATGACAATGATATGCAAAATGAATGCTACCTGGTGACAGATAGTGCATTGGGTAATGAACAACCTCACCGTCTTTACCTCGCCCGTAAAAAAGGGACTCCGGTTGCCGCGGCGTTAGAAAGCACAGCCCCTGATGGTTATTCAGGCGCAATTCAATTGCTGGTTGGCGCGGATTTTTCTGGCCGTGTGCTCGGTGTGCGTGTCACTGAACACCATGAGACACCCGGTTTAGGGGACAAAATTGATACCCGGATTTCCGATTGGATCTATGCTTTCTCAGGCAAGACAGTCATGTCAAAGAGTGATCATAATTGGGCCGTCAAAAAAGACGGGGGCGAGTTTGATCAATTTACCGGCGCAACCATTACGCCACGTGCTGTCGTCAATTCCGTTAAACGGACAGCACTTTATCTGGAAACCGTGCCGGCACAACTTTCTTCTTTACCAACTTGTGGAGAGAAATAATCATGAATGAAACGAAGAACCTCTTTATTCAGGGGCTATGGAAAAACAACTCTGCATTGGTACAACTTTTAGGGCTTTGTCCTTTATTGGCCGTTTCCTCCACAGCGACCAATGCCCTGGGATTAGGGTTGGCGACAACACTGGTTTTGATCAGTACCAATATTGCAGTATCGGCCTTACGTCGTTGGGTGCCCCATGAAATTCGTATTCCCATTTATGTGATGATAATTGCCTCTGTTGTCAGTACCGTCCAGATGTTAATCAATGCCTTTGCTTTCGGGCTTTATGAGTCATTGGGGATCTTCATCCCCTTAATTGTGACTAACTGTATCGTGATTGGTCGCGCTGAAGCCTACGCGTCAAAGAATTCCATCTACCATTCGATGATCGATGGCCTTTCCATGGGGTTGGGAGCGACTTTCGCCTTGTTTGTTTTGGGTTCCATACGAGAAATTTTGGGAAATGGAACCCTTTTTGATGGTGCGGATTTATTGCTGGGTAGTTGGGCTAAGTCACTGCGTATTGAAATAGTCCATATGGATTCCCCTTTCCTGCTTGCTATCCTACCACCCGGTGCTTTTATTGGGTTAGGTTTGATGCTGGCTGGAAAATATATCATCGATGAACGCATCAAAAATCGAACAGAAAATAAAGAACGCCTGTATAACGTAGAAAAAGGCTGTGGAAGCCATATTGCAAGAAGCTAAGGGTGCAACAGATATGAATCAACAAAAACGGATTGAGATCCTCACCCGCTTACGGGATAACAACCCACACCCAACGACTGAGCTGGTGTTCAACTCTCCATTTGAATTGCTCATTTCTGTATTACTCTCTGCGCAAGCTACGGATGTCAGCGTGAATAAGGCAACGGCAAAACTCTACCCCGTAGCCAATACTCCGCAGGCGATCCTTGATTTGGGGGTTGATGGTTTAAAAGCGTATATAAAAACCATTGGGCTATATAACACCAAGGCCGAAAATGTGATCAAAACCTGCCGGATATTGCTGGAAAATCACCAAGGTAAAGTACCGGAAGATCGCGCAGCACTGGAAGCACTGCCAGGTGTCGGTCGAAAAACAGCTAATGTTGTTTTAAATACTGCCTTTGGCTGGCCGACCATTGCGGTTGATACGCATATTTTTCGCGTTAGTAATCGGACTCAATTTGCACCAGGGAAAAATGTTGATGAAGTTGAGAAAAAATTATTGAAGGTTGTGCCAGCCGAATTCAAGGTGGATTGCCACCATTGGCTGATTTTACATGGCCGCTACACTTGTATTGCCCGTAAGCCACGCTGTGGCTCCTGCATTATTGAGGATCTTTGTGAATATACGGATAAAACAGAATAATAAAATCACTGATAATTTTCTCTCCTAATGCCTGTGAGTCTGTTTTTTTATAGCAATTAAATAGAAGACAGACTGAACAAGCCATACTTGATTTCCCCTCTTTTTGAATCTATTAAAGTCAAATCCCCCGCTACTTGTGGCGGGGGATTTCATCTATATTACCTGGATGGCTTTTGTATTGTTTAGGTTGGGATTTGCATGGGTGTTTGTGGAAAGTCAATAAGTATGTTGTAACTAAATAGCCTTTATGTGCCTGTGTTGCCCTGCCACTTGGCAGATGAGTAACAATAAACATTCTCCGCTTCGGAAAAATGGGTGATTTTTGGTCTCACACCACAGTTTTTCCTGTTTTGATAAGATGTTACTTGCCCCACACTCCCGATTCGCGTAAAACTGTTGTCCAAAATTACCGATAATAACTCTATATTCCCCAGATATTATGTTTCAAAATAATCCGCTGCTTGCGCAGCTAAAACAGCAACTTCACTCTCAGACTCTGCGCGTAGAAGGTTTAGTCAAAGGAACTGAGAAAGGCTTTGGATTTTTAGAAGTCGATGGCCAAAAAAGTTATTTCATTCCACCTCCCCACATGAAAAAAGTCATGCACGGTGACCGAATTACCGCTGCTATCCACACAGATAAAGAAAAAGAAATTGCTGAACCTGAATCTTTGGTTGAACCCTTCTTAACCCGTTTTGTAGGCCGAGTCCAGAAGAAAGAAAACGACAACCGACTATGGATTATTCCTGACCATCCATTACTGAAAGACACTATCCCTTGCCGCCCAACGAACCAGGTTGACCATACGTTTGAACATGGCGATTGGGCTGTCGCTGAAATGCGCCGACATCCCCTAAAAGGCGATCGCGGTTTTCACGCTGAAATCACGGGTTATATTACGCAAGGTGATGATCACTACGCACCGTGGTGGGTAACATTGACTCGCCACGCATTGGAGCGCGAAGCTCCGGTAATGGCAGACTGTCAGCTCGATGATAGTGCTGTCGAACGCATCGATCTGACCGCCCTTGATTTTGTCACCATTGACAGTGCAACAACCGAAGATATGGATGATGCCCTGCACATTATCAAAAGTGATGATGGCAGCCTGAAACTTTCTATTGCCATTGCAGATCCTACGGCTTACATCAAGGCAGGTAGTGAATTGGATAAAATTGCCTACCAACGCAGTTTCACCAATTACCTGCCTGGTTTCAATATTCCAATGCTCCCCCGTGAGCTATCTGATGACCTATGCTCCCTGCGACCTAATATGCGTCGCCCTGCCCTGGTTTGTCAGGTTTCTATCCTTGAGAATGGTCAATTTGGTGATGATATCCAATTCTTCTCTGCCTGGGTTGAGTCCAAATGTAAGCTGGTTTATGACGAAGTCTCTGACTGGTTAGAAGGCCAGGAGGGTTGGAAACCAGAATCAGACGCCGTAACTACCCAAATCACACTTCTAAAAGAGATGTGTGAACGCCGTAATCACTGGCGCCTGCAAAACGCCTTGGTTTTCAAGGAACGTCCTGATTATCGATTTATCCTTGATGAAAATGGCAATGTTGTTGATATCGTTATTGAACAACGTCGCACAGCCAACCGTATTGTTGAAGAAGCCATGATCGCAGCAAACTTATGTGCAGCTAAAATTCTGCGTGATAAGTTAGGTTTTGGGATTTATAACGTCCATACTGGCTTTGAACCTACCCAGATTGAACAAGTTGTTGAAGTTCTCAAAGAGCATGGCATCGAAGCGAATGCTGAGGCGTTACTGGAACTGGAAGGGTTCTGTAAATTACGCCGTGAATTGGATGAACAACCGACTCAATTCCTGGATAGCCGCATCCGTCGTTTCCAGACTTTTGCTGAAATCAAAACAGAACCCGGCCCACACTTTGGTTTAGGATTTGACGCTTACGCTACCTGGACATCGCCTATCCGTAAATACGGCGATATTATCAACCATCGTTTGCTGAAAGCCGTTATCCAGCAAGTTGCGGCAGAAAAACCAACCGAAGAGCTTTGCCTGCAATTGGCAGAGCGTCGTCGGGCTAACCGCATGGCAGAGCGTGATGTGGGTGACTGGCTCTATGCCCGTTTCTTACAACCGCATGCTGGCACAGATAAAACATTTCCGGCAGAAATTATTGATATCACCCGCGGTGGCTTAAGAGTTCGGCTGGTAGATAACGGTGCTGTCGCATTCATTCCTGGACCATTTTTGCATGCCGTGCGCGATGAACTTCAATGCAGCCAGGAAACAGGTTCCGTGTTGGTTAAGGGCGAAGCTGTTCACCGTCTGAATGACATTATCAATGTTCACATTGAAGAGGTCAGAATGGAAACCCGTAATATTATAGCGCGTCCTGTATAAGCTAATCTTACCGGGAATTTCAATAAAATATCTCTGCCGCCATTTATGGCGGCAGTTTGTTTGTAGAAACAATAAGATTATCTATTCAATAGTAGACATGATTTATTTCTCGATAAATCCTAAGGCTCCCCCACATGCTATTTTCTTCATTGAATCGGGGCTGTTCTATAGCTGCCCTTGCTTTTTTATTTAATGTATCATTTGCCTTTCCAGCCAGTGCGACTGTTCATAAAAATCAAATATCATCTTCAAGCTCTCCCCTTAAGACCGACGATATCATCCACCAACTTGCCATATTGGAGAAAAATGCCAATGGCCGACTCGGTGTGGTCTTGATAGACACATCCGATCATTCCACCCTGTCTTACCGTGCAAACGAGCGTTTTCCGCTATGCAGCACCAGCAAGTTAATGGCGGTATCGGCCATCCTGAAAAAAAGTGAAACAAATGCCCATTTATTGAACCAACGAGTTCACTACCAACAATCAGATCTTGTCGAATATAGTCCAATAACGGAAAAACATCTCAAAGAGGGGATGACATTAGGAGAACTGAGCGCAGCAACACTGCAATATAGCGATAATACGGCCATGAATTTGCTTCTTAACCAACTCAATGGTCCAAATGAAGTGACACTCTTTGCCCGTACTCTCGGTGACAATTCTTTTCGCCTCGATCGCTATGAACCCGAATTAAATACCGCAATTCCGGGTGATGAGCGTGACACATCCACACCGCAAGCCATGGCGGAAAGTTTATATGATTTAGTGCTGGGCGATGCCTTGGCTACGGCACAACGTGAACAATTGGCTAAGTGGATAAAAGGCAATACGACTGGCAGTGCCAGTATCAGTGCAGGCGTCCCCCAAGACTGGGTGGTAGGAGATAAAACAGGTCGCTGCGATTATGGTACAACAAATGATATCGCCGTCATTTGGCCAATACCCAAACGTGCACCGCTGGTTTTGGTTACCTATTTTACTCAGCCAGATAACAAAGAAGCCAGTGCCCGTCCTGACGTATTGGCAGCGGCGGCACGTATCGTAACCCAAAACGGGGGAAATGAAATAAACCAGAAGTAAACCAGTGCAGTGGGTTAAATTCACTCACAAGCGATGCAGCAAATAAACGGCATCGCTTGTTATGACAATTCGGGCTTAGCCTCCAGCCAGTTTTACCTTCATGCCTTTTGCTTCCAATAATTGTTTCAGCAAATCACGCTTATCGCCCTGAATTTCAATTTCACCCTCTTTGACAGAACCCCCACAGCCACATTTTTTCTTTAGTTCGGCGGCCAACTTAGCCAGAGTTTGGTCGTCAGCATCAATGCCTGTGATCACACAAACACCTTTCCCTTTTCGGCCACTGGTCTGGCGTTGGATACGCACGACACCATCACCTTTCGGACGAGAAGGCGCTACCTTTTCCTCCTGGAGACGGCCACCCTCTGTCGAGTAGACCAATCGAGAATTATTATCCATGAATGACTCCGATAGCGTGGTTAATCTGCTGTAGCGCCAGTGCCGGATTATCTGCGCGGGTAATTGGACGCCCAATCACCATATAATCCACCCCTGCCTGAACCGCTTGGGGAGGTGTCATGATCCGGCGCTGATCTCCCGCTGCTGTACCTTCAGGACGAATGCCTGGGGTAACAAGCTGGAACGCTTGCCCGCATGCTGTTTTCAATTGTTGTGCTTCATGGGCTGAACAGACAACACCGTTTAAACCACACTGGTTTGCCAATAACGCCAAGCGCTCAGCATGCTGCGCTGGTGTCACATCAATGCCTGTTTCCAATAGATCAGACTGTTCCATACTGGTCAGCACGGTCACTGCAATCAACAAAGGCGCGTCCTTGCCGTAAGGCAATAATGCTTCTTTAGCCGCTGTCATCATTCTCGCGCCACCACTTGCATGCACGTTAACCATCCACACGCCCAGTTCAGCCGCAGCAGCGACAGCCTTTGCCGTTGTATTGGGAATATCATGAAATTTAAGATCCAAAAATACTTCAAAACCACGCTGATGCAGTACCTGAACAAATTGCGGACCATACAGTGTAAACATCTCCTTACCCACTTTCAGGCGACAGGATTGGGGATCAATCTTGTCGACAAATGCCAACGCTGCATCCTGGCTGTCATAATCCAATGCAACAATAACAGGCGAGTCGATCTGCTTAGCTAGAGTGTGAACTGTGCGGGAGGTCATTTTTAGGCCCTTTGATTTATCTATTAATTTGAATCAATTATAAACTTTAGTCGCTAATAAATAGCAACTTAATGGTGACAGTGTCACTGACCATCTAATCCTCGGATCGGTTTAATCGCGTCCCAGGAACGACAGGATGGACAATGCCAATATAACGCGCGGGAAGTGAAGCCACATTTATGACATCGATAATCAGGTTTTGTGCGGATTTGCTCACCAACCATATTACGTAAAAGGATCAGGCTTTCTTTAGCCCGCCCTTCTTCTGCTTCCGCCAGATGGTAATCCATCAGGCGATAAAACAGCCTCATGGTTGGATGGCGTTCCAGTTGACGGTTAATGAAATTTTGGGCGACATCACGTCCTTCTCTCTTTTCAAGGATATCGGCCATATGAAGCTCAGCAATCGCACCACACTTTTCTTCTACACAGCACTGTACAAATGATTGCCATTCATCCGGCTGGGATAGATATTGGTAACATTCTTGCAACATTGGCAAAGATTCGCTGACCAGTTGTTTATCCTGATCGAGAATACGTTTCAGCGCATTGGTGGCTTTAAGATATTCCCCTTGAGCCATATAAATACGGCCAAACATAATAGAAGTACGGGCACAGTTTTTGTTTGCCTGGGATGCCTTATTCAAATAACCGATCGCATCACTAAAATCGTCACTGCCCATACATTGCAGCGCCAACTCACAGTAGAAATGGGCGATCTCTTCCCGAAAATGGTGCTTGCCCAATTTCACGAGTTTTTCAGCAATATCAATGGCTTTATTCCAATCACTGATTGACTGATAAAGGGTTAGCAAGGCGTTGAAGGCATTTTCACGGAAGTCAGTTTCGTCAACAAGCTGGACGAACATATTCTCAGCGCGATCATAGACCCCCGCAGCCATATAATCTTGCCCAAGCTGCTGGATCGCAAGCAAACGCTGTTCAAATGTCAGGGAAGCACTTTCCATCAAAGACTGGTGAATACGGATAGCTTTTTCAACTTCACCACGGGAACGGAAGAGATTTCCTAGTGTTAGGTGGGCTTCAAATGCAGAACTATCCTCTTTCAGCATATCAAGAAATAAATCTACTGCCTTATCTTGCTGATTGGAGAGCAAAAAGTTGACACCATCAACATATTCACGTGAAAGGCGATTTGCCGATTGTTGTTTATCTTGTTGAGCACTTCTGCGCCCCATATACCAGCCATAAGCGGCAGCAATGGGAAGCAACAGAAACAACAGCTCTAACATGGAGAATTATTCCTTGTTTAATGCTACGGTAGATACGACTTTTGTGGATGATTCAGGTGACTGCCCTACTTGAGTTTCCAGTCGCTTGATTTTACGTTTCGCATGTCGTAAAGAAATACGGGCGCGTAAGTAAAAAACTCCACAAATTCCCCAACCGAGGATAAAACCAACAGCAAACAATGCAGCCAGTAATGTGGATACAGAGTAATCGCCTTTCGCAATCAAATAATTAAATGTCACTATCTGATTATTATTTGCTCCCAGTGTTACTGAGATAACAAAAACAACCAGAGCCAGTAATAAGATCAGAAAATATTTCACATTTCTTCCTGTTATCTATTGTTGCTGATTGGTTATGCCAAATAACAGACATAGTGGCGTGTTAAATTAGCATTTCTCATCGACACACGTCTACGTAAAGGAAACAATTTATTGCAACAAACGTGGAATTCCCTCTTTTGGGATAAATTCATCTGCAAAAATCTGCCTATAGTTTAGCATGCTAATCGGCTCATCATTAAAGAACCAGGCGCTTTAAATTCATGCATATTAATAATTTCTGTTACAATGCATCAGCGTGCATGCGTTGTAATCAGAAAAAATTTTTTGCGTAGTTTTAGCTGATTTCTCAACCGGTATTATTTTAAGTATCGTAATATTTATAACGAGTTAAATCATCATATGAATACAAAAATGCAGCTAAAACGAGTAGCTGAAGCAAAATTACCTACCCCGTGGGGCGAGTTTTTAATGATTGGGTTTGAAGAAACCAAAACAGGCCACGATCACGTCGCCCTTGTTTTCGGCGATATTTCTGGCGATGAACCGGTATTATCGCGGATCCACTCAGAATGCCTCACTGGTGATGCTTTATTCAGTCTAAGATGTGATTGTGGTTTTCAATTAGAAGCCGCGCTTGCACAAATTAGCCAGGAAGGCCGCGGTGTTTTACTTTATCACCGCCAGGAAGGACGCAATATTGGCTTACTGAATAAAATTCGGGCCTACGCTTTACAGGATCAAGGTATTGATACTGTTGAGGCCAACCATCAATTAGGTTTTGCTGCCGATGAAAGAGATTTCACCCTGTGCTCAGACATGTATAAGTTATTGAATATTAATGCAGTTCGCCTTCTTACCAACAACCCCAAAAAAGTTGAAATCATGATAGGTGCGGGTATTAATATCATCGAACGTGTTCCACTGATTGTCGGGCGTAATCCCAAAAATGCTTACTATTTGGATACCAAAGCCAGCCGCATGGGGCATCTATTATCCAAATCAAGCTAAAAGTCTTCTTATTACATTCAGCAAATGTGACAAAAAACTGCGTCGGTGTGGGCGCAGTTTTTATTTCTAAATGTGATTTTTCGATTGATACTTATTTCAATTTTATCATTTCAGCATATTACGAATCACATAATGCAAAATGCCATCATTATAGAAATAAGCCAGCTCTGTTCCTGTATCAATGCGGCAACGAGCGTTAATCACAATTTCCTGTCCATTGGCATAGCTAATTTTCACCGCAATAGTTTGCCCTGGCTGGATATGAGCTAATCCTGCAATATCAATTCGCTCTTCTCCTGTCAGGTTTAACGTTTTACGGCTAACGCCTTGGGGAAATTCCAATGGCAAAACCCCCATACCGATCAGGTTAGAACGGTGGATACGTTCAAAAGATTCCGCAATCACAACCCTAACCCCCAGCAACCTTGTTCCTTTTGCCGCCCAGTCACGGCTTGAACCTGAGCCATATTCTTTACCCGCAATAACGGCTAAGGGTATTTTCTCTTGCTGATAACGCATAGCGGCATCATAAATGGTGAGTTGAGATTGTGAAGGAATATGACGGGTATATCCTCCTTCAATCCCTGTCATTTCATTGCGAATACGGATATTGGCAAACGTTCCCCGCATCATCACTTCGTGGTTGCCACGCCTTGAGCCATAAGAGTTAAAATCTTGGGGGGCAACACCCTGTTCCTGCAAGTAACGTCCGGCTGGGCTGTCAGCTTTGATATTGCCCGCAGGGGAAATATGATCCGTCGTGATTGAATCACCCAAAATCGCCAAGATGTGAGCCTGATGAATATCTGTCACTGGTTTAGGTTCAGCCGTCATATCAGTGAAGAAAGGGGGGTGGCGTATATAGGTAGAATCTGGCTGCCAAGAATAAGTCGATGAACTTTCAATGCTCAGAGCTTGCCAATGTTCGTCGCCATCAAACACAGAATTGTATTCCTTATGGAACATTTCGGTTTTGACTTTTCTAACCGCTTCTGCAACTTCTTTATTATTAGGCCAGATATCTTTCAGGTAAACCGCATTGCCTTGTTGATCTTTCCCAATAGGCTCTCGCGTCAGATCTGTTTTCATACTGCCGGAAAGTGCATATGCGACCACCAGCGGTGGTGATGCCAACCAGTTGGTTTTCACCAAGGGATGAATGCGGCCTTCAAAATTTCGGTTACCAGAAAGCACCGCCCCAACGGTGAGATCAGCTTGCTTAATCGCGACCTCAATAGGATCAGGCAATGGCCCAGAGTTACCAATACAGGTAGTACAACCATACCCCACTAAATTAAAACCCAGTTTTTCCAGATATGGCATGAAACCTGCCAGTTCCAGATAACTTGTCACGACTTTCGAACCCGGAGCCAATGAAGTTTTCACCCATGGTTGACGTTGCAAGCCTTTCTCAACCGCTTTTTTGGCAAGTAATCCCGCCGTCATCAAGACGCTGGGGTTAGAGGTGTTGGTACACGAGGTGATGGCGGCAATCACCACGGCACCATCTTGCAATGAAAAAGTTTGCTTATCTAAGGTAACGGGTATCGCAGATAAGTGGCCGGGCGTTTTATGGATGTCCAACTTCAGGGCAGACTGAAAGGCTTGGGGTACATTTCCCAGTGCCACTCGGTCTTGAGGTCGTTTTGGTCCAGCCAGACTTGCTTCAACCGTCGACATATCCAGCTCAAGGGTGCTGGTAAAAATAGGTTCATCCCCCGCATGACGCCACAGGCCCTGGGTTTTGCAATACGTCTCAACCAGCGCAATTTCTTCTTCATGGCGCCCCGTCAAACGCATATAGTCTAATGTAATATCATCAACGGGGAAGAAGCCGCAAGTTGCACCATATTCCGGGGACATATTGGCAATCGTTGCCCTATCCGCCAACGGCAAATCAGCTAACCCATCACCGTAAAATTCCACAAATTTGCCCACAACACCGTGCTTGCGCAGCATCTGTGTTACCGTCAGTACAAGATCAGTTGCCGTTATTCCTTCCTGCAATTTTCCGGTCAGTTTAAAGCCAACAACATCTGGGATCAGCATGGAAACTGGCTGCCCCAGCATAGCCGCCTCGGCTTCAATACCCCCGACTCCCCAGCCCAGGACACCCAACCCATTAATCATGGTCGTATGAGAATCCGTTCCAACCAGCGTATCAGGATAAGCAAAATCTTTACCATCCTGATTTTCATACCAAACCGCTTTACCCAAATATTCGAGGTTAACCTGATGGCAAATTCCCGTTCCCGGCGGGACAACGCGGAAACGATTGAAAGCCTTCTGTCCCCAACGCAGGAACAGATAACGCTCATAGTTGCGTGCCATCTCTATCTGGACATTTTCTGAAAATGCCTGCTCAGTGCCAAACTTATCAACCATCACCGAGTGATCGATAACCAGATCAACCGGAGATAGCGGATTAACCTGTTCTGCATTTCCACCAAGTCTCAATACGGCTTCCCGCATCGCAGCAAGATCCACGACAGCCGGCACGCCTGTAAAATCCTGCATGAGGACACGGGCGGGACGATAAGCAATCTCCCGGTCTGCATGACCGGTTTTTTGCCATTCCACCAGCGCCTTTAAATCGTCCTCCATAACCGATTCACCATCAATATTGCGCAAGAGATTTTCAAGCAAAACCTTCAGGGACTTTGGCAGACGGGAGATATCACCCAATTGTTCAGATAACAGAGGTAAACTGTAATAGTGATAGGTTTTACTGCCAGTGGATTTCGATTTGCTTCCAATCGAGAGCATTGAAGCACAGCCTGTTCTCAATTTAAACGACATAACTCCTCCTTTCTTATTATTTATGGTCAGTTACCATTAAACATAACATATACCAATCGCCTTTCAAGATGCGTCTTATATCTCCCCGCGTAGCGGGGAGATATAAACACTCTCGTTGGTTTACAAACGGCAACTTGAAGTTAAATTGGTATATAAGCAAATATTTGTTATTCCATAACCACTTATTTTTCTAACTCACTGTAAATCCTCATTTATTGATAAATTTTAATGATGACACACCTAAAGTTGATATGTTTTATTCACGCCATAACAGTTTGATTGAATTGGCTCTCATGTTTCTACGTATTTCTGGCTAATAAATTTCAAATTACAATTTGAAAAATGAAGGTATATTCAGGGTACTCAATGAGTTCGTTAGAGAGTGGAGATAAATTATGGATACAGAAAAAAATAGAGACTACCAGCGTTATCTAAGCCATATCCAACAAGCCGATCAGTTCTTTTCGGCGGGTATTAAAGATAAATTTTCCTTGGCGGATTATCAGCTTAGCGATACAGACGGCCTTGTACAATTTATTATTACTTCAAATATTATCGACAAATCCAGTGTCATACAGAAAGTAAATGAAGTCAAAAAAATACAGATAGCACTTTCTTCAATCGTCGCTGACTACATTACCAAATACACCCATATTCATGGCAAAGAATATAAGACGGATATCGAATTCTGGGGCGATCTTATGGCAAAACTGCCATTGATGAGTGTCATGAATATTGAAAGTCAAACATATCAGCATGAAATGAAAGGGGTTTCGATTGCAACAAACTTGCTCCAACTCATTATGGATATTATTTTGAATGCAAACTCCCCAAGCCTGAAAAGTTTTTCAGATTTTCTGCAAAAGCAAGGGGAAGCTATAAGACTAGGTTTAAAACAGAATGGCGATCACTATTCTACCCTCACATTGGCCAGTGTTATTGAAGCAATTGGTATTGATGATCGCGTAATGTATGTTCCTAAGATGAAATTGTATAAAATAGATTTTGACAGAACCAACGCAGAAATAGCGTCAAGCTGTGCTTCTAATGAAAAGGTTAATGTTAAATTTACTTATTCCTCTTGTATTTCCTTATTTAATTATCAAGCGTTAGAAAATCATAGTGTGAAAACAGCTTTTGATAATTTCATTCTTAAAAACCAAAAATCTTCAATAGAAGATTCTGACAATTTTTTCAGTGGTGAATTTAAGAAGGTGATCCCAAAAGGAACATAAAATTATTATTATTATTTCATAAAGTTGAAAATATGACGATGCTTTAATTAAATGACCTTTAGCCCTGAAAGCATTAGTTAACCGATATGAGAAAAATAAAGATCAACCACCTCCCTCGCCAGGAGGTGGTTTAATCTTCTCGATGCATGTGTTTCTTGATGACTACCTTACTGATATTAAATATTTTTACACTATCGGTAATTCAATGTCTTTGAACATTTCTTCGATTTCTTCATTAGAACGTAATGCAATGGCTTTATCCACAACATCACGTGTCAAATGTGGTGCGAAACGCCAAATAAAATCATACATATAACTGCGCAGGAAACTACTACGCCTAAAACCGATCTTAGTCGTGCTGTAGCCAAATTGATCACGCATATCAATACGGACTAAATCGCTGTCCTGAACAGGCTCGATCGCCATACTGGCAATCACACCAATACCTAGCCCTAGCCGCACATAAGTCTTGATCACATCAGCATCTGTTGCGGTGAATACGATTTTAGGTTTCAAACCGGCCCGGTCAAAAGCAACATCCAACTCAGAGCGTCCGGTAAAACCAAATGTGTAAGTCACAATCGGATATTCTGCCAATTCTTCAATCGTCACATTCTGTTTATTAGCAAGTGGGTGATCTTTTGTCACTACAATAGAACGATTCCAATGATAACAAGGCAACATAATCAGATCGCTATAAAGGTGAAGTGCTTCTGTCGCTATCGCAAAATCACTATTTCCTTTGCATACCTCCTCTGCAATTTGCGTTGGAGAGCCTTGATGCATATGCAGTGATACATTGGGATAACGTTCAATAAAACCTTTAATAACGGGAGGTAAAGCATATCTTGCTTGTGTATGCGTCGTCGCTATATATAAAGAACCGCGATCGGGATAGGTGTGCTCACTGGCAACAGAACGAATTGAATCAATTTTTGACAGAACTTCACGTGAAATACGGACAATTTCTTCACCAGCCGGAGTCACGTGCGTCAAGTGCTTACCGCTACGAGCAAATATCTGAATCCCTAATTCATCTTCGAGCATCCTGACTTGTTTGCTGATCCCCGGTTGAGAGGTATACAACCCTTCTGCTGTAGAAGATACATTTAGATTGTGATTAACCACCTCTACAATATAACGCAATTGCTGTAGTTTCATATCAGCACTGTCCCTAATAATAAAATGTATGAATGTTTTGTAGTTTAACCAATTTCTATATTGCTAATGGTTACCCACTTATAACTATATAGAATATATATTTGTCAGTATATAACCACTATAACACTTGCTATATATTTATATAACAAATAATTAGGTTGAGTAACTATTATCAATCACCTGTTGCAGATATATTGTGTTTTAATTTTGCCGAAATACAAAAAAAGCCAGTCTTAAAAACTGGCTTTTTAGAAAGAAAAGTTACTTTTCCCACAAAAAAAGAAATATCTCTCTAAATATATTTTTATGAATTATGCCCAATGAATGAGGGAATAATAGACAAATTTATCTTCAGATAGATTACTTTTCTTTCACAACCCAAGTCCCGTCAACAAAAAATGCAGCCCATCCGGTAGCTTTGCCATTTTTCTCCGAAGAGACGTATTGCTGTTTAGTTTTACGACTAAAACGGACAACCGTTTTATATCCCTCTGGATCAGAAACTGGCGCTTGCGCTAAGTAACGCAATTTCTCAGGTAGGCGATCTTTAAACCGAACAAGCTCTTCCACCAATGGCGCACGTGTTTCGCGAGATTTAGGGAAAGTGTTGGCGGCTAAAAATATCCCTGATGCGCCATCACGCAGAACAAAGTAGGCATCCGATTTTTCACACGCCAGTTCAGGTAACGGAACCGGATCTTCTTTCGGCGGCGCCACTTCCCCATTACGTAAAATCTTACGGGTATTTTTACACCCTTCATTTGTACAGCCCATGTATTTACCAAAACGCCCCATTTTCAGGTGCATTTCTGAACCGCACTTATCGCACTCCACTATCGGGCCATCATAACCCTTAATGCGAAATTCACCTTCTTCTACTTCATAACCATCACATTCTGGGTTATTGCCGCATACATGCAATTTACGCTGGTTATCAATCAAATAACTGTCCATCGCTGTACCACATTTTTTACAACGATGACGAGCACGCAATGCATTGGTTTCAGCATCATCCCCTTCCAGAATATTCAGGATCTCATTTTCTGGGATAAGGTTAATAGTCTGCTTACATCGCTCTTTAGGTGACAACGCGTAACCAGAGCAGCCAAGAAATACGCCTGTTGTCGCAGTACGAATTCCCATTGGACGGCTACAAGTCGGGCAATCAATTGATGTAATCACCATCGGATTTGGACGCATCCCGCCTTCGTCGGGATCTTTGCTGGCAATATCAAGCTGCTCACTGAAATTAGAGAAAAATTCGTCCAGAACACCTTTCCAGTTCGCTTTATTGTTGGCGACATGATCGAGCTGGTCTTCCATTCTTGCCGTAAAATCATAGTTCATCAATTCGTTGAAATTTTCTTCCAAACGATCGTTGACGATTTCACCCATTTTCTCCGCATAGAAACGGCGATTTTCAACGCAAACATAACCACGCTCTTGAATAGTTGAAATAATCGAGGCATAAGTCGATGGACGACCAATCCCGCGTTTTTCCAGCTCCCTGACCAGGGATGCTTCACTAAAACGCGCAGGTGGTTTTGTAAAATGCTGACTTGGTATCAATTGTTGCAAACCAAGTTCAGTGCCCACTTCAATTGCCGGTAAGGTATTATCTTCATCTCCCTTACGCAAAGTCGGCATGACTTTTGTCCAACCATCAAAACGCAGGGTACGGCCTTTGGCACGTAACTCAAAATCGCCAGCTTGAACCGTCAGTGTTGTGGAATCATATTTCGCAGGCGTCATCTGACAGGCAATGAATTGACGCCAGATAAGCTGATACAATTTTTGTGCATCAATTTCCATATCTTTCAATGCATCTGCCATGACATCGACATCAGAAGGTCGAATCGCCTCATGCGCTTCCTGAGAGTTTTCTTTGCTGCTATAGATATTGGCACTTTGCGGCAAGTACTTGTCACCAAAGTGGTTACTGATATAATCGCGAACCATTTCCAATGCATCCTGGCTCAAATTAGTCGAGTCAGTACGCATATAAGTGATATAACCGGCTTCATATAGGCGTTGTGCCATCATCATGGTTTTCTTAACCCCAAACCCAAGCCGTGTACTTGCAGCCTGTTGCAATGTCGAGGTAATAAACGGTGCACTCGGTTTACTGGATGTCGGACGATCTTCACGCTCAATGATTTTGTATCTCGCTGTTTCAAGCAAAGATACGGCTGAATGCGTTTGCTGCGCATTGACGGGTTTAAATGGCTTTCCTTTCTCATGGGTGACTTCCATGTGAAGGGCTGTGCTATCCTTAGCCATTAAATCCGCGTGCAGTTGCCAATATTCTTCCGGCACAAATGCCTTGATCTCACGCTCTCGTTCAACCACCAGACGAACAGCAACAGATTGCACCCGCCCGGCCGATAACCCTCTGGCCACTTTTTTCCATAGCAACGGTGAAACCATGTAACCCACAACGCGATCCATAAAACGGCGCGCTTGCTGGGCATTAACGCGATCAATATTCAACTCACCCGGATTATCAAAAGCCTGTGTGATTGCATTTTTGGTAATTTCATTGAATACAACCCGACTGAAACGGGTATCATCACCGCCAATCACTTCCCGCAGGTGCCATGCAATAGCCTCTCCCTCGCGGTCAAGATCCGTTGCGAGATAGATGTGTTCGGCTTTTTCAGCCAGCGTTTTCAGCTCTGAAACAACTTTTTCTTTGCCTGGCAAAATTTGGTAGTTCGCTTCCCAACCATGGTAAGGGTCGACGCCCATACGACTTACCAGCGCCGTTTTCTCATCTTTTTTTACTTTCTTTTTATTCTTATCGGTAGATGAGCTTGAACTCTTTTGACTCACTGTTCCACTCGTCGGCAAATCACGGATATGACCTACACTGGATTTTACAACGTAGTCATTCCCCAGATATTTATTGATTGTTTTGGCTTTTGCCGGGGACTCCACTATAACAAGAGCTTTAGCCATAGTTACCTTTACCTAATTATCTTCTTTTCAGATGGCGAAAATCACGGCGTTATGTTGCGATATATAAAATAAAACCTCTTTTTATATTGCGATAGATTTGCAAGATATCAACTAATTTTTATCTTGTACTTTTGCTTAAACGCAAAACCCTTTGAAATATTTAGGGTATTTTATATACCTACATAGGCCATGCAATTGTATGATTTAACAGTTGTAAACAAAATCTTCCATCTGCAATGACGAAAAGCCCACACTCTACCTGATAAAAAACGATGCGCAACAACTTATTTCTTCAAGGAGCACAATAAATGAAAACTGAAACCATGCCGATTAAACAAGATCAGTTACTGAAAAAAGCAAATGAAATCATTAAGGAACACGAAGATTTTATACAGGGAATGTACGCAGAAAGCGTGGAGCAAAAAGGTGGAGTATTCATATTTCAAGGGGAATATTTCCTGGATGAATACGGATTGCCTACTGCAAAAAGTACCGCTGTGTTTAATATGTTTAAACATTTAGCGCATATATTATCCGCCAAATATCATTTGGTAGATTAAAAAACTAACCGCCTTCCCCCAGCCCGATTGATAAGCTATCAATAAATATGCGGGCAATAAAGGATATAACAAAATCGCCTCTACTTGCCCGCATATTTTATCCACATAATAACTGGGATGGTTTTCTCGAAAACTGATTATTTCGTTACAGCAAAGGTTTTTCGCCCCTTTGCCACCAACGCATAAACAATTTATCAACATTTTCCATCGCACTTCCCATAAAACGATCTATGGCGCGTTTACGGCGAGAATAATTGACGCTGATCACTTCACAATGTTCAATTTTTTCAATCAGAAAATCATCACTGACCCCGATATCATCAATCAGTCCACTCTCTTTTGCTTGTGTACCGTACCAATATTCACCCGTAGATACTTTTTCCACATCCAAAGATGGGCGATATTGATGGATAAACGATTTGAATAATTTATGTGTTTCGTTCAGGTCTTCCTGAAATTTTTTGCGTCCCTGTTCCGTATTTTCCCCCAGAACAGTCAGCGTACGTTTATATTCACCCGCAGTGTGTAATTCCACATCAATATCATTTTTCTTCAATAATCGGTGAATATTGGGCATTTGAGCCACCACCCCAATGGAGCCAATAATCGCAAAGGGTGCAGCAATAATGCGATCAGCCACACATGCCATCATGTAACCACCACTTGCAGCGACTTTATCCACGGCGATGGTCAAGCGTATCCCTTTCTGACGAAAGCGAACCAGCTGAGATGCCGCCAGCCCATATCCATGAACCACACCACCAGGGCTTTCCAGACGCAGCAAAACTTCATCTTTTTTGTCTGCCACCGCCAATACAGCACTGATCTCTTCGCGAAGGGATTCCACCTCACGGGCATCCATACTGCCTTTAAAATCCAAAACATAAAGATTCGGCTTCTGTACCCCTTTCTGTCCCGTTTTGGCTTCCGTTTTTTTCTGTTTAGCATCACTTTTTTGCTGCTTTTTTAAGGCCTTTTGCCAGATTTTTTTCTCTGCTTCGCTCATTCGAGCCTGCTGCATCCGACGCTGCATTTCCTTGTACGACTCACCAAGATTGGTCAGCTTTAATTCCCCTTTATGCATTGCTTTACGTACACCTAATCCGATACAAACAACCGCCAGAATGACTATTGCTAAGACCACCGTGAGCACTTTGGCTAAGAACAGTCCGTATAGAGACAAATATTCCACAGTTCCACCTTTATTAGCTTATGATGAACAATATATTTGTTTCATTCTAACTAAAAACTGAAAACCTTGCTTTAACAGTTTGCCTGACCTCAATGGGGTTTTACTCTTTTGCTTATTTTTCACTAATAAAGGCAAATTTGACGGGAAGCTCAAGTTTTGTTCTGATGATAAACTGCATGCGCCATCCTGAAATGGCAAATCATCGATCCACAAGCAATACAGGAAGATTGTCCGATGTTTGATTACCAACCCAATAATAATCTGCTGCAACAAAAAATTATTTTAGTGACCGGTGCCGGCGACGGAATTGGTCGTGAAGCCGCATTAACTTATGCCCGCTATGGTGCACAGGTTATTTTACTGGGACGTACTACCGCAAAACTGGAAGCCGTCAGGCAACAAATTGCAGACAACGGCGGTTTGCCGGCTGACATTTACACGATGGATTTACTGACAGTAACCGCAGAAGAATGTCAAACTTTCGCAACTTTTTTGGCACAGCGTTATTCACATTTGGATGGTGTTTTGCATAACGCGGGGCTGCTTGGCGTTGTCGCCCCTATCGTAGAACAACCTGTTCAACTTTGGCATGAAGTGATGCAAGTCAATGTCAACGCCACTTTTATGCTGACCCAGGCACTGATCCCACTATTATTGAAATCCACCTGTGGCTCTCTGGTATTGACCAGCTCCAGTGTTGGCCGTGAAGGCAGAAATGGCTGGGGGGCATATGCTGTTTCCAAATTTGCCACAGAAGGCTTGATGCAAGTTTTAGCACAAGAATATCGCGACAGTTCCCTGCGCATTAACTGCATCAATCCTGGCGGAACACGTACCAGCATGCGAGCAAGTGCCTTTCCTGATGAAAATTCCGCCAAATTAAAAACGCCAGCAGATATTATGCCGGTCTACCTTTATGTCATGGGGGATGACAGCCGAAATGATTCTGGCGTCAGTTTTGATGCCCAACCGGGGCGCAAAGCAGGGCCTGCCAAATAATGACCAGAGATAACAACCAGTACCAGAAAAGGCAACAACGCCTGAAAGAAAAAATCGATACCCGCATTGAAGCAGCACAGCAAGAACGTGGGATCGTCATTGTGTTCACTGGAAACGGCAAAGGCAAAACGACGGCTGCATTTGGCACGGTGACTCGTGCAATCGGCCATGGGCAGCGTGCTGGTGTTATCCAATTCATTAAAGGAACATGGGAAAGTGGCGAAAGAAACTTGCTGGCACAGCAAGGTGTTGAATTTCATGTGATGGCAACAGGTTTCACATGGGAAACCCAAAATCGCGAGTCAGACACCGCAGCCTGCCAAACGGCATGGAGACATGCTGTAGCCATGTTATCTGATCCTTCATTGCACCTCGTCGTATTGGATGAATTAACCTATATGGTCAGTTACGGTTATTTAGCACTTACCGCTGTTTTAACTGCCCTTAAACAGCGCCCTGCCCACCAAAGCGTGATTATCACTGGAAGGGGATGCCATCGGGAACTGCTGGAATACGCTGATACGATTACGGAAATGCGCCCGGTAAAACATGCGTTTAATGCCGGAATTAAGGCCCAGAAAGGCGTTGATTGGTAAAAGGAACCGCTGTTTCAAAATGATATACTGAAACAGCGGCTTAAGCGTGTTAACGACCTTTAGATGTCGTTTTCTTCCCTGCATTCTGACGGGAACTGCTGGCAGGACGTTTCCCTGCGGGACGGGATGCAACCTGAGCATGCCGTCTTACTGCACGGCGGATCTGATTAGCCTTGAGGCGACGTTGGTCACGCCCAACAGCCACCTTGGACAACACTTCCTCACCCAAATCAACCAACTGGCGTAAATAGTTAGTCTGCTCCAGCCCCAGTTCAGTCCAGCCACCACGCGGCAAGCCTTTCGGCAGATCGATATCGCCATAACGCACACGGATCAGGCGACTGACCTGCACACCAACAGCTTCCCATAAGCGCCTGACTTCGCGGTTACGGCCTTCTGTCAAGGTGACGTTATACCATTGGTTGATACCTTCTCCGCCCTTAAAAGAGACGGTCTTAAACGAAGCCGGGCCATCTTCCAGTTGTACGCCTTGTGTTAATTGACGAAGTTTTGCATTATCCACTTCACCAAACACCCGAACGGCGTATTCACGCTCAACTTCGCGGCTTGGGTGCATTAAGCGGTTAGCCAATTCCCCATCAGTCGTAAACAGCAGCAACCCGCTGGTATTGATATCCAAACGCCCTACTGCAATCCAGCGTGCGCCTTGCATTTTTGGCAGACGATCAAATACGGTCGGACGACCTTCCGGATCATGGCGGGTACACAACTCACCTTCCGGCTTGTAATAAGCCAAAACACGGCAAACGGTTTTTTGTGGCTCTTTGATATTTAAGATCCGTCCATCCAGACGAATTTTGACTGAAGGATTAACTTCGATTCGATCACCCAGCGTTGCAATCTTACCATCAATGCTAATGCGACCTTGTTGGATATACCCCTCGATTTCGCGACGGGAACCATGACCAGAACGCGCAAGAACTTTTTGTAACTTTTCTGTTTTATCGCTCATTGAGCAACCTCTACTGTCGCCTTCACAGGCGTCGTGATATTAAATAAAAATTAAATCGTACATTTTATAAAAAAGGGGTGACATCACCTTCGCCTTCGCGAAGAATGACGGGTGAATTTTCAGTTAAATCCACCACTGTCGTCGGTTGCTGACCAAGATAACCACCGTGAATGATTAAATCAACTTGTTTACCCAAGGTCTCCTTAATCTCTTCAGGATCAGATTCAGCAAAATCATTTCCGGGTAAAATTAAGCTACATGACATCAGTGGTTCACTCATCTCTTCCAGCAGTGCCAACGCGATAGGATTAGAAGGAACACGCAGGCCAATAGTCTTGCGTTTTTCGTTCATCAGACGACGCGGTACTTCTTTTGTTGCCTGCAAAATAAAGGTGTAATTGCCAGGCGTGTTATTTTTGATCAACCTGAACGCCTGATTATCCACATGGGCATAAGTGGCAATTTCAGATAAATCACGACACATCAACGTAAAATTATGGCGCCCTTCCAATTGGCGGATACGACATATACGGGTCATAGCATCCTTATTTTCAAGGCAACAACCAATGGCATAACCTGAATCAGTCGGATAAATGACAATTCCGCCTTTTTTCAGCACATCCACACTTTGGCTAATAAGGCGGGTTTGTGGATTGTCAGGGTGGATATAAAAAAACTGGCTCATACAAATAACCCCTATATTTCTATGCAGTCCCAAGCCGTGACCAGTCGTGCCATATCGGTACAACATCACCGGGTAACCACAAATTACGCCCAAGCTCTATCCATGAACAAGGTTGGTGAAAATCCGATCCTAATGATACTTTCAACCCATATTCTCTTGCCAGTTGACCAAGTTGTTGTCTTTCATTAGGGGCTTGCTGGCACTGTGCAACTTCCATTGCATCACCGCCATGCTGTTTAAACCAAACCAGTAACCGTTTTAGCCATTTCATCGACAAATTATACCTGCCGGGATGGGCTATGACAGCCCGCCCTCCGGCCTGGTGAATGGTCTCAATCGCCTGCTCAATAGTACACCACTGCGGCGGGACATAACCGATCTTTCCCTTTACCAGATACTTCTTGAACACTTTCGGGATAGTCGATTCCACTCCTGCCTCGACCAAATAACGGGCAAAATGGCCGCGAGTGACTTGTCCACCATTGGCTAATCTGGATGCACCTTCCCAGGCATCAGGAATACCGGCTTTGGCTAATCGCTGCCCAATTTCAATACCACGCAGCTTCCTTAAATCAGCCTGATTCGCCAGCAATTGTCTTAAGGAAATAGAGTTAATATCAATATTTAAGCCAACAATATGAATTTCCAGATTTTGCCATAATGTCGAAATTTCAACGCCGGATATCAACGTTAATGGCAAATTATGTTGCTGAATATGGTTTAAGGCTGACGGAATACTTTCCGTCGTATCATGATCAGTGATTGCCAGTACATCAATTCCCATAGAAACAGCCCTGTCCACGAGCTGATCAGGTGATAAAACACCATCTGAAGCGGTCGTATGGCTATGCAGATCATAGCGTTTTGTCATTTCACTGGCGGCTTCAGTCATTGTTTTTTTACCTGTTTTTTCGGTTGGGAAACAAAGGTACTTTTATCAAGTAATATTAAGTACAAAGCGGTAATGATAACACAAGAGATAATATTTAAGGGGCAAGATTGGTTTGGTAGCAAAAAAATCATTGACAAGTGAACTTCGACCCAGTTTACTAGTACAAGGGTTAACTAAGATATTCTTTATTAAAATCCATTGAACAAATAAGGCACTTGAAATGAACGTCATTATGCAAACTATGCAAGTAACTCGTTGGTGGCACAACTTCCCAGTTAGGGCGGTTGGTTCGCGCACATTAAGTTAAGTTCAGATACGCAAGTGCCAAAACCCGCCCTCAAAGGCGGGTTTTTTTATAGCTATTCTCTAAACCGTAAGTTTTTGTGAATGAAAGTTAAAAACGGGGTATGAAGATGACTGACAAAGAATTTACTCTATCTATAAATCAGATAGACACGCTCTACCAGATAGATCCAACACTGCTTTTTCATCAACTTTGTCGTGATCGCCCAGCAACGCTATTGCTGGAATCGGCTGAAATTCACAGCAAAAAGAACCTCAAAAGCATTTTGATCATTGATAGTGCCATGCGCATTACGGCCAACGGGCATCAAATCACTTTCGAAGCGCTAACGAAAAATGGCCAAAACCTACTTCCCATACTCGCTGATTTACTTTCAGACAAAGCCCAATTAGACGTAGAGCCGCAGGTTATGCGAGCACAATTCCCTGCCATTGAACACAATCTGGACGAGGACAGCCGGCTAAAATCCGATTCGGTTTTTGACGCATTACGTACCCTGACAACATTAGGATCTTTCTCAACATCCCCCGATGCCATTTTCGTGGGTGGATTGTTTGCTTACGATTTAGTCGCTGGATTTGAACCATTACCTACTGTAGAAAGCCACCAACGCTGCCCTGATTTCTGTTTTTATCTGGCAGAAACGTTATTAGTGATCGACCATCAAGATAAACATTCACGTTTGCAAACGTCATTGTTTGGCAAATCCGATTCAGAAAAAAAACGCCTTGAAGAACGTTTAACCACATTAGTTTCAGCCATTTCAGCCCCTCTTCACCCCCTCTTGCCGGTTTCACTGCCCGATGTGACAGTGGGTTACAGCCAAAGTGATGAACAATACGCGAGTACTGTACAGCAGCTACAACAATTTGTTCGTCAAGGGGATGTTTTCCAGGTAGTGCCATCACGTCGTTTTACCTTGCCATGCCCTTCTCCGCTGAACGCTTATCATGTATTAAAAAAACAAAATCCAAGCCCCTATATGTTTTTTATGCAAGATCAGGATTTTTGCCTGTTCGGGGCCTCACCAGAAAGTGCGCTTAAGTATGATGCCAGTAGCCGCCAAATCGAAATTTATCCGATAGCCGGTACTCGACCACGCGGACGCGATAGCAACGGGGAACTGGATGCCGATCTGGATAGCCGGATTGAGCTGGAAATGCGCACCGATGCGAAAGAAATGTCCGAACATGTGATGTTGGTTGATCTGGCTCGTAACGATTTAGCCCGCATCTGCGAACCAGGCAGTCGATATATTGCCGATTTAACCAAAGTCGATCGCTACTCGTTTGTTATGCATCTGGTTTCCCGCGTTGTCGGCACACTCAGGCATGACTTAGATATCTTTCATGCCTATCAAGCCTGCATGAACATGGGGACATTGACGGGAGCGCCTAAAGTTCGGGCTATGCAGCTCATCGCAGAGTATGAAGGGGTACGGCGAGGAAGTTATGGTGGTGCAGTTGGCTATTTCACTGGCAAGGGCGATCTTGATACCTGCATCGTGATCCGTTCCGCCTATGTGGAAAACAACCAAGCCACCGTCCAGGTTGGGGTCGGTGTGGTATTGGATTCTATTCCCCAATCAGAAGTGGATGAAACTCACAGTAAAGCCAGGGCCGTTATTCGCGCAATTGCACAAGCGCATCATGCAGAGGTGACATTCTGATGGCTAATATTCTTTTACTCGATAATGTGGACTCCTTCACCTATAACCTCGTGGATCAACTACGTATTTATGGACACCATGTCGTTATCTACCGCAATACCGTGTCAGCCGACATTATTATTGACAAACTCAATGAGATGGAATCCCCCCTTTTAATGTTATCCCCTGGTCCGGGAAAACCCTCAGAGGCAGGCTGTATGCCTGAATTGATCAAACAAGTGACAGGCCAAACCCCGATAATCGGAATTTGTCTTGGACATCAGGCGATCATTGAATCTTATGGCGGAAAAATCTCTGCTGCCCAGGACATTTTGCATGGCAAGGCGACACCGGCCATCCATGATGGGAAAGGCATGTTTTCCGGCCTGCCAAATCCTTTATCTGTTGCTCGTTACCATTCCCTTGCCGCTGTGCACGTTCCATCCACTCTCACTGTCTCAGCCTCATGCGGTGATATCGTGATGGCGGTGCGCCATGATGAACATAAAGTCTGTGGTTTTCAGTTCCACCCGGAATCTATTTTAACCGCCAGGGGAGCCAAACTACTTGAACAAACACTGGCTTGGGTATTGAACTAATCATTTAAAGGTATCGAATTCAAGGCACTAAACTTAAGGAATGGGACGATGCAGTTAATTTTTGACAAATTATTCAGTGCCCAGACACTGACGCAACAAGAAAGCCAGCAACTATTCACGGCCATTATTCATGGTGAGCTAAGCGATACCCAACTGGCCGCTGTATTAATTAGCCTGAAACTGCGTGGCGAACAACCACAAGAAATTGCCGGTGCAGCCCAGGCGTTTTTGGCCAATTCAGCCCCCTTTCCCCGCCCTGATTACACGTTTTGTGATATCGTCGGTACGGGTGGAGACGGCTCCAATAGCATCAATATTTCAACAGCCAGCGCTTTCATTGCTGCTGCTTGTGGCCTTAAAGTGGCAAAACACGGCAACCGCAGTATTTCCAGTCGGTCTGGATCATCCGATTTATTAGCCGCATTCGGCATTGCATTGGATGCCTGTGCCGAAGACTCCCGCAGTGCTTTGGATGATATTGGTGTTTGTTTCCTGTTCGCCCCCCAATATCACAGTGGATTTCGCCATGCGGCACTTGTTCGCCAGCAACTCAAAACCCGAACATTATTCAATGTACTTGGCCCGCTAATTAACCCTGCTCGCCCCCCCTTGTCACTCGTTGGTGTCTACAGCCCTGAGTTAGTCGAACCCATTGCTCGAACCTTACAAGTTTTGGGTTATCAACGCGCTGCCGTTGTACATAGTGGCGGAATGGATGAAGTTGCTTTACATGCGCCAATCTATGTTGCAGAACTCAATCATGGTGAAGTAAATCAATACCAGTTAACAGCAAGCGATTTTGGCTTACCGAACCATCCTATATCGTCACTGAAAGGGGGAACCCCAGAAGAGAATCGCGATATGTTGGCCATGTTACTGCAAGGACAGGGGCAAAAAGCCCATGCTGATGCGGTGGCAGCAAACGTGGCTCTTTTGATGAAAATTCACGGACATGAAGATCTGCGGGAAAACACACAATTGGCACTGAATACCATTTATAGTGGCCATGCTTATGAAAAAGTGACCGCATTGGCGACAAGGATTTAATCATGAAAACCAGCATATTACAGAAAATCGTTGATGATAAAGCAGAATACCTGATTACCCGTCAGGCAAAACAACCGTTAGAGAGCTTTATTGATGCTGTCGTACCGAGCCATCGTCGCTTCTATCAGGCTTTAACCCATAGCCAGACTGTTTTTATTTTGGAATGTAAAAAGGCATCTCCTTCAAAAGGGCTGATCCGCGAAGATTTCGATCCCGTGCGTATTGCTAAAACTTATCAGCCTTATGCTGCCGCGATCTCTGTCTTGACCGATGAAAAATATTTTCAAGGCAGTTACGATTTTCTCAAAATGGTCAGTTCTGCTGTACATCAACCGGTTCTATGCAAAGATTTTATTATTGATGCCTATCAGGTTTATCTGGCCCGTTATTATCAGGCTGACGCTATCTTACTTATGCTTTCTGTCCTTGATGATGATACCTATCGTAACCTGTCCGCACTGGCACACAGTCTTGATATGGGCGTATTGACCGAAGTCAGTAATGAAGATGAACAGCAACGGGCAATTGCATTGGGGGCAAAAGTTATTGGCATCAATAACCGAGACCTGCGTGATCTGTCCATCGATTTAGCACGTACTCGCAAACTGGCTGCCGGTTTACCCGAAGGGACTATTATCATCAGTGAATCCGGTATCCACCAGCATCGCCAGGTGCGCGAATTAAGCCAATTTGCCCATGGTTTTCTCATCGGCAGTGCTTTGATGGCACAACAAAACTTAGATCTCGCTTTGCGTCGCCTGATTTTGGGCGACAACAAAATTTGCGGCCTGACTCGCCCACAAGATGCCAAGGCTGCGTTGCAGATGGGAGCCGTTTACGGCGGTTTAATTTTTGCCGAAAAATCACCGCGCAGGATCAGCCAGCAACAAGCCCAACAAATCATCAATGAAGCCTCTCTTCTGTATGTTGGCGTGTTCCAAAATCAATCCATCGATTTCATCAGTGATACTGCCCGGACACTCGCGCTTACCGCAGTCCAATTGCATGGGAATGAAGATGAAAACGACATCAATACCTTGCGTTCAGTCCTGCCTGAACATTGTGAAATTTGGAAAGCCATCGATATGTCCAAAGCTGTGGCGTTTTCCGCAATACCCAATGTTGATCACTTATTGCTAGATAATGGTTCGGGAGGAACAGGAACCCCCTTTGACTGGCAGTTAATTCCCCCTCAAATCCAGCATAACAGCCTGCTGGCGGGTGGCCTGAATGCCGAAAACTGCCAATTGGCAGCATCCCTTGGCTGTCATGGACTCGATTTTAACTCAGGAGTCGAAGTGGCTCCGGGCATCAAGAGCAGTCAAAAAATCAAACAGATATTTCAACAATTACGCTGTTATCACTAATTTTTCAGACAAAATGGATGAGTAGAATAATGAGTAAATTGAATCCTTATTTTGGCGAATTTGGTGGACAATTTGTTCCGCAAATTTTGATCCCTGCACTTAACCAGTTAGAAGAAGCCTTTATTGATGCACAGGGAGACCCTGAATTTCAGCGTACCTTTCAGGATCTATTGAAAAATTATGCAGGCAGGCCCACCGCCTTAACCCTATGCCAAAACCTGACAAAAGGCACAAAAACACGGTTGTACCTGAAACGTGAAGACTTACTCCACGGCGGTGCGCACAAAACCAATCAGGTCTTGGGACAAGCACTGCTGGCAAAACGGATGGGAAAGAACGAAATTATTGCTGAAACAGGTGCCGGTCAGCACGGCGTCGCAACGGCTCTGGCTTGTGCACTGTTGGGGCTAACATGCCGCATTTATATGGGGGCAAAAGATATTGAGCGTCAATCGCCCAATGTTTTTCGCATGCGTTTGATGGGTGCTGAAGTGATCCCTGTCCACAGCGGCTCGGCGACCCTGAAAGACGCCTGTAACGAAGCCATGCGTGACTGGTCTGGTTGCTATGAAAAAGCACATTACTTATTGGGTACTGCGGCTGGCCCTCATCCCTACCCGACAATGGTACGAGAATTCCAGCGTATGATTGGTGAAGAAGCCAAAACCCAAATTCTGGAAAAAGAGGGGCGTCTGCCCGATGCAGTCATTGCCTGTATTGGTGGTGGATCAAATGCCATCGGTTTATTTGCTGAATTTATTCCAGAAAATAGTGTTCGCCTGATCGGGGTTGAACCTGCGGGGCATGGCATTGAAACCGGTGAGCATGGTGCTCCATTGAAACATGGCAGATTAGGCATTTACTTTGGCATGAAAGCGCCAATTATGCAGACAGAAGACGGACAGATTGAAGAATCTTATTCTATTTCGGCCGGCCTGGATTTTCCTTCCGTTGGCCCGCAACACGCCTATTTAAATAGCATCGGTAGAGCTGATTATGTTTCAATCACTGATGATGAAGCTTTGGCGGCTTTCCAGCAACTTTCTCGCAATGAAGGCATTATTCCGGCGTTGGAATCCTCTCATGCGTTAGCTTATGCCTTAAAAATGATCCATCAGGCTCCAGACAAGGAACAGTTATTAATCGTTAATCTATCTGGCCGTGGTGACAAAGACATCTTTACTGTTCACGATATTTTAAAATCCAGGGGGGAAATCTGATGGAACGTTACGAACAACTGTTTAAAAAACTACATAACCTAAACCAAGGCGCCCTTGTTCCTTTTGTCACTCTTGGTGATCCTAATCCCGGACTATCACTGGAAATTATTGACAGCTTAATTTCAGGTGGTGCAGACGCGCTTGAATTGGGTATTCCGTTCTCAGATCCCCTCGCTGATGGCCCAACTATCCAAAATGCCAATCTGCGTGCGTTATCATCCAAGGTTACACCTACCCTATGCTTTGACCTGCTAGCTAAAATTCGGGCTAAGCACCCAGATACCCCGATTGGCCTGTTAGTTTACGCTAATCTCGTCTTTCACAATGGCATTGATACGTTTTACCGTCGTTGCAAAGATGCGGGGGTTGATTCTGTCCTTGTCGCTGATGTGCCACTATCCGAGTCATCACCTTTCCGTTCAGCCGCCATAAAACATAATATTGCCCCGATCTTTATTTGTCCCCCGAATGCAGATGATGATTTACTGCGTGAAATTGCTTCATTTGGACGTGGGTACACCTATCTGCTATCAAGAGCGGGAGTGACTGGCAGTGAAAATCGTGCCCAACAGCCACTTAGCCACATTGTTAACAAGCTCAAAGAATATCACGCTGCCCCTGCCCTGCAAGGGTTTGGCATTTCAGAGCCAAAACAGGTTATGAATGCGCTCAGTGGCGGCGCTGCGGGGGCTATTTCAGGCTCAGCCGTTGTTAAAATCATTGAAGATAACTTGCATCAACCCAACATCATGCTGGAAAAATTAACCGATTTTGTTCGTGCCATGAAAAACGCCACACAATGATGAGCACGCGGAGTTGATACAGTAAAAATGGGGCAATGACGCCCCATTGGTTCTCTCTTATGTCAAAGTCAAACACACACAGCTTTTACTGACTTTTTTCAGTATTTTAACAATTAGAAACTATAACCAACACCGAACATAAAGACCCAAGGATCAAGGCGGGTTTTATATTTTTTCTCTACATCACCAACTTTGAATTTCACATCAGTTTCAATATTCATCCACCAAAGTGAAGTATTTAACATCCAGTTTTTGTCCAGTTTATAATCCAGGCCAACTTGCCCGGCGACTCCCCAGGAATCTTTCAGATCCAGGCTATTTAAATTAACCGCTTTTACCGTTGCATTATTATTAAATTTTTCGTCAAAGAAAGTCGTGTAATTAATACCAATCCCAACATAAGGACGTAAATTATTTTCTGTGGCGCCAAAATAATATTGTGCCATTAGCGTTGGTGGTAAATGTTTCACTTCAGCAAGTTCACCCGTTCCTGGTAAACTGACCTTATGCTGGAAGGGCGTCGCTGCCAATAATTCAACACCAATATTATCGGTGATCATGTAACCAAAAGTTAAACCCAACTGAGTATTATTATTGACATCAAAAGATCCCAATCCCAATACATTATCAGAACCGGCGTGCGGCCTTACCGTTGCTGTACCCGCACGAAACAGAAAATCACCTGCCTCATGGGCAAAAGTCAATGACGGGGCTAACGTAGCAGCGGCCAATACAAGCGCAGAAATCTTCTTCATTATCCATCCCATTTATGTGGTTTTAAAACAGTCAGAAATATACCCGTTTGTTTACTGTTGTGATCTAAGACAGATCACATCTTTTAAAGATTTTTGGCAAAATAAGGTATTTACCGTTTTATTATTTCATTTGCTGGATATTTTAAATTGATCCAAATCAAAATTCGCTAAGTATTCATTTTACTGCCATCCTTGATTTATATATTGATATCAATTTTTGAATTATTAACAATAAATGATAATAAAAATCTCATACTAAAAACCTTTATTTAACATCCCCATTCCCATTAATTTATTAATGAAAAGTTAGCGAATTGATCATTTCTATAAAATCCACAATGAAAGTTCCTAATAAAAAAGCATCCTTACGCCTGGCGGCTTCAAGGGCAGAGCAAGCAGGTACAAGAGTGAATCTTAGGTATCCAATAAACCTTAGAACAAGGTACAATTGTGTATCGTTGTTGTTTTATTTGATAGGAGCCACTTTCATGCCCATCACGGCAAATACCCTGTATCGTGACAGCATCAACTTTTTAAAAAATCAACTGTTGAATATTGTCATCCTCTCTGTCTTGGCCGCGTTGGTGACAGCACTGCTGGGGCATTTACTTATGCCGAATGATGAACAGCTCAATTTATTGGCCGAGTTGCAAAATATAGTCAGGGAGTCTGGCAATACAGGGATCCAACGTTTTGTGACGCAGTTAACACCAGATGAGCAGTTCACGTTAATGCGCACCATGTTCGGCGTTTTATTTACCAACATATTTGGTAATACCCTATTAACGGCCAGTATATTGGTACTCATTCATGCTATCTCTACCGGCCAGCAAACGAATGCCTTTCATGCCAGCACATTATCAATAACACGACTGCCTAAAATGTTTTTGTTAATGTTTATCTGTACCCTATTGGTTCAAATTGGTTACGCCTTAATGATCCTGCCTGGGATACTTTTTTCTATTGCATTCTCACTGGCTCCTATTTTCTTACTTGAAAAAGGTAAAAATGTTTTTACCGCTATGCAAAATAGTTGGAAGGTGGCATTTGGCAATATGCGCTTGTTGATCCCAGCTATACTGTTATGGCTGGCCGTCAAGTTAATCCTGGTACTTGTACTGGCAAAAATGCCCAATATCCTGCTGTCAGCGCTGGATAATTTCTTATCATCCTTGCTACTGGTTTACCTATTTCGTTTGTATATGTTAGTCACCCCACAAAATAACACCACAAACGTTATGCGATAAATAAGCACCTAACACAGTTCACCTCATTGCAATGGGGTGAGGTGAACTGCCGAAAGAAGAACCGCAATTACTTTTCTTGTTTTTCCTCAACTTGCTGCTTACTTTGAATCAAACGAATGGCAAAATAGAGATCCGGCACGACGATCAAATCTTCATCACTGCGACTCAGTTTGTTTTGCTTAATCCAGCGGTTCAACTCTGTTCTGCGCCCTGCCAAAATCAATGTCACACCTTTCTCTTTTAACTCTGTAATTAATTCATCTAACACGGCAAACACACTAACATCGTCGTAGGTAAAACTGACCGTCGCATCAACCACTAACCATATGGGACTATCCGTAGCGCTATTCACATGCTGTAAGACCCGCTTTTTAAAATATCCGACATTAAAATAGGTAAGAGGAGAGTTAAAGCGGTACATCATAATGCCATCCACGGGTTTGATATCATTATGTTGGTGGATGGAGCGAACCATACCTTGATCATTTACGCCTAGCAATTGATCCGAAGGCCGAAAAACTGTCCGCAAAAATTGCAATAATCCCAGCAAAACGGCAAAACCGATACCATCGATCACCCCCACCAACAGGACGGCGATTAACGTAAAAATTGACAGCGTAAAAGCCTGACGATTACGCTTTCGATAAGCCCAAAGATTCTTTAAGCTCAATAAAGACCATGTGGAAAAAATTAAGACAATACCCAATGATGATAGCGGGATATACACCAGAAATTCTGCCATAAACAGCAATACCAGCAAGATGGCACAAGCGGCTATGACAGACACCATTTGTGTTTTACCACCCAGCGCATCATTGACCGCGGTACGGCTACCGGCAGCACTGACAGCAAAACCTTGTGATAATGACGAAGCAATATTGGCGATACCTAACGCCCTGAGTTCCAAATCTGCATCAACTTGATAGCCGTTTTTACTGGCAAAACTACGGGCAGTCATCATAAAGCTGACAAAGCTAATCATCGCCAGGTTAATAGAAGGAACAACTAAATCACGTATGCTACCAAGTTCAAATTCAGGCATGGGAACCACTGGCAAGCCGTTCCCCATACTACCAACAATCTGGATACCATATTGGCTGAGTTCAAATTGCCAACTGATATAAGTCGATACGATCATGGCCACCAGTGGCGCAGGCCAACTTGGACGAAGAAAATGTATACTGAGCAATACCAGCAATGTCATTGCTGACATCCCTACCGTCGGCCAATGAGATCCCAGTAACTTATGGGGAAGTGCAATCAATCGTTCAATCAGTTCCGCAGGTAACCCGGACAGCCCAAAAACTTTAGCAAGCTGGTCAGCCATAATGGTGATGGCAACGCCGTTAATAAAGCCTTTCAAAATAGGACGAGATAAAAAATCGGCGAAGGAACCCAGCCGGAAATGGCTGGCTAAAATGCACCAAAACCCCGTCATTAACGTCATAATGATGGCAAGCTGCCAACGAACATGTTCATTTCCTAATGCTAGCGGGGTAACAGCGGCGGCAATAACGGCACAGGTTGCTGCATCCGGTCCAACAATTAACTGTCGAGAAGTCCCAAACAGCGCATAAGCGAACATGGGCAAAATACAGGCATATAAGCCAATAATGGCGCTAATCCCCATTAATTCAGCATAAGCAATCGCAACGGGCAGTGCGACTGCGGCAACAGAGAGACCCGCCCGCACATCATGACTAAGATATTCACTACGATAATGACAGATATTTCCCAAACCTGGCATCCAACGATGTAATCTTTCCCACAGCATGGCCTTTATGTCCTTTTGTGAAAACGGCGCCTATTATAATGCGTTGTTAAACAGAAACTCACAAGCTTCCCTCATCCGCACTAACTTCGCGCTCATTGTGATAAAATGACGCAAACAGATGAAAAATGTTTTTTACCTGATAAATAAACCATTTCATTGAGATCTGATACACTCTGGCACAAATTCAAAAACATGCCATCATTGGCTTCACAATGGGTTTAATTTATGAAACAACTCTTAGACTTTTTGCCGCTAATCGTTTTTTTCGTCGTCTACAAAATGTATGACATTTTCTATGCATCTGGCGCCTTGATTGCAGCAACAGGGTTAGCGGTTATCATTACCTACTTTATTTATCGCAAAGTTGAAAAATCCTCCTTAATTACATTTGTTATGGTTGCGGTTTTCGGCACCCTGACATTAGCTTTCCACAGTGATTTATTTATTAAATGGAAAGTGACTGTCATTTATGCCATTTTTGCTCTGGTTCTGTTAATCAGCCAATGGGTGTTAAAAAAGCCATTAATTCAACGGATGTTAGGCAAAGAGCTAGAGTTACCTAATTTTGTCTGGAACAAACTGAACATGGCCTGGGCAATCTTCTTTGTTGCCTGCTCATTAGCAAATATTTATGTCGCTTTCTGGCTACCCCAAAATGTTTGGGTAAACTTTAAAGTGTTCGGGTTAACGGCATTGACACTAGTCTTTACTGTATTGAGTGTGGTATATATCTACCGTCATCTGCCTCGCGAACAAAAATAATATAATGACCTTCATATGGATACCTGCCGATGCAGCGGCAGGTATTGTTGTATTCACCCAATAAAGCAAGTTTTCTAATGACACAACAACAATGCTTACCAAACGGAGAATTGGTTCTCCGTACACTGGCCATGCCTGCTGATACCAATGCCAATGGGGATATTTTCGGGGGCTGGCTAATGTCTCAAATGGATATTGGCGGCGCAATCTTGGCAAAAGAGATTGCTCTGGGGCGCGTAGTCACTGTTAGCGTAAATGGCATCAATTTTCTGAAACCGGTTGCGGTAGGTGACGTCGTATGCTGTTACGCCCGTTGTCTCAAAACGGGAAATTCATCTATCACCATTCATATTGAAGTTTGGGTGAAAAAAGTCGCATCTGAGCCAGTCGGTCAGCGTTACCGAGCAACAGACGCCGTTTTCACCTACGTTGCCGTTGATGAAAATAATGCTTCCCGTCCTTTGCCCGAAAATAAAAGACACTTTAAATTGGAAAGCAGTGATTCAGCATCATGATTCATTAGGAAAATAACTAGCTTATAAAGAAAAGGGGATATCTTTTGATTGTCCCCCTTAACCCCACTCGGTAAAACTGGGACACCCATAAAAACGAGTTTTGCTGACAAAGTTAATCAACCTAGGGGATGCAAGCATCCCCTCAAAAAAGCCATTAAGTCTAAGCGGGTTAGTATTGTGAAATACCGGTCGTTTTAAACTCGATAGTTGTCATATGCCCAGTAGCGGGAATTTTTTCATAACGCCATTTTCTCATGGCTTCTCTCACCTCACGTTCAAAGACATTTTTAGGTTTTGCAGAAATAATCTCGATGTTCTTAACCCGACCATTTTCATCAATATCAAATTTCACCTTCACCGTCCCCTCTGTTCCTAATTGTCGTGCCCTGAACGGGTAAACGGGCTCTGTCCTGCTCAATGCCTTTGGTCCACGTTGTGCCCCAAGTTCGTCACTGGCGGTATGGTGCTCCGATTTTTGATCGTCCAAATTTTTTGCCATCTGAGGTTCCTGATCAGAAATAGGTTTCAGCGGTTGTTCTGATGTTTTTTCCGTCTTTTTCTCTTTCGGCTTAGTTTCTTTTTTGACAATCTTTTTCTTTTCAGGTTTAGGCTTAGGCAGAGCAATTTTCGCAATAGGTTCAGGCTCTGGCTCTGGTGGTTCCGGTTCAGGAGGTGATTCCGGTACGGCAGGCTCAGAGACAGGTGTCTCTTCCGCCGCCAACTGGATCATGGCAACAGACATAGGTATAGCCTCTGCCTGTCTTTCTGGTTTAATGGCATGGAAAAGCGCCGCAGCAACAGAAATGTGTAAACAAATAGAAAGTAGTATCGGCCAATGTATCCAACGCATAAGAGAATTCTTGCTTAACAGCATGATAGTCAGTTTTCAGATAGGTATTAGTTTAAATGCAAATGACTATCATATTCAATAAAGATTCAAAAACATCTATGCTTGACTTGTCTCTTTCATGGTGCTGCTTTGGTTGACCAGATTGCATATACAGAAAGTTTTTATCAATAAAGGCCGATCATAGATCGGCCTACGCAGTAAAGAGATAAAAAACATTAAACCATTAACCACCCCTTAACCTCCTGATATTTGGGATAATATTCTGATTGAAAAATTGAAATGCATTATCATTTAACATGATATCCTGTGGGAAATTTAAATCGGGACTTAAGAATCGTAGTGTCGTGTATAACCATTCATTTGCATTAAAATTAGAAAATGCGGCATTAATCCATGTACTTTGTATCCTACTTATTGTTTCAGCACTCAATTCAACCCCCCTAGACATGTGAGAACTAAGATAAAAGCGAATATTATTGATAGAGGTAATAATAGAATCATTCTCTTGATTACTTAATATGCTAGTATGAATAAAATGCAGATATAACATTTCAAGATCTTCATTTCCGATATTTATTGGCTGTTGAGTTCCATCGCTGAGTGGAACGATGTTATCAATAATTTCTATTGTGGAGCCGTCCCCTCTTGACCTAAATAAAGCACTTCTCAAGTATTGCACTTCTCCCCCTGCCGGCAATATTCCCTGAGTTTCGAGTCCTACCGTATAAGTCCCACCCCCAACTGGATTTTCAACCCGGCTAATCCTCCCTTCATCCATAGCACGCCTAAACGCGATGACATAATCACTACTACTTCCCCGGAATCCACTTCCAGTATCTGGCGGGGCAGTGACTTCTGGCGGCGGGGAGGCCAGGTTCATCCGCCTTGGCTCGCCGCTGGTAAACCCTTCACTGAATCCCTCCAGCACCGCCGGCCGGCTTAGCTGCCGTCCCCCCCGGGCGAGGCCGCCCAGAGCACCCGCCCCCAGGGTCAGCGCCCCCATTCCCATCGAAACCCAGCCCAGAATGGCCGAGACGCGGGGGTTGCTGTCTTCGAGCGCGCCACTGATTATCCCCGTGATATCAGCGACCAGCCCCGCCAGAATGGCCGCATCCCCCGCCAGCGAGGCTCCGCCGGTGGGAATGGCCAGTGCCAGGCCAATCACCAGCCCGATGGCGCCCCCGATAATCCCCAGCAGCCCCCCCAGGCTGAAATGCCCCGTCGGGTCGCTGCGGTTGATCGGATCGCCAAGGCAGTAGGCATACGGGTTCAGCCCCCCCGCCCCAAAGGGGCTCTGGCTGTCGGGGGCAGTAAACCGCATCAGCACCGGATTATACGTTCGGTATCCGTTCCCCAGGTGGTAGACGCCCCCTACCGCATCCAGGCGTTCGCCCTGATAGGCCGGCAGATCCGGGTTACTTTCCGCTTCCGCCTGCTGCCCATACGGGGCGTAGCGGTAGCGGGTTTCCGCCCCCGTCTCCGCCTGACTCACCCGCACGCTGCCCTGGTTGTCCGTACCCAGTAAATATCGCCCGTCCCCGGTGAGGGCCGCCACGGTTTCCCCCTGCGCCCGCAACAACCGCGTCGCCTGGCCGCTTTCACGCTGAATTTCCGTCACCCGGCTCGCCCCCTGGTAATACAATTCCCGGTTACAGTCGTTCCCCAGTTGTTGCAGCACCAGCCGGTTGGCCGCGTCATAGCTGTAGGCGCTGTGCGTGTCACCGAGATGCACCGAAGCCAGCCGCCCCAGGGCGTTATAGGTGAGCTGACGCCCGGCCTCATCCTGTACCAACCGCCCCGCCGCGTCATACAACAAGGTGAGGGTGGCCGGGTAATCCGGGTGGCTATGGGTAATACGCTGCAACTGGCAGGGGTCGGCCGACGAGTAACTGAAGGTGGCCGTATCCTGGCTGCCGTCAGCCAGGGTGGTCAGGCAGGCCAGGATATTCCCCAAACGGTCATAGGTAAAATGCTGGCGGGACAGGCTCACCCCGTAAGCGTCACGCGGCCGCTCCGCCCCCGTGCACGTGTATTCCGTCAGCCAGTGACGGGCCGGGTCATAGGCATAGGTTTCCTCACATAACAGTCCGGCCTGCCGGGAATGCAGGGTGCGCGAGGCGATCTGGTTGTTGACCGTATACGTCAGCGCCAGCACCAGCGTGTCATTTTCCGTCTGGATTTCGCGCCGGGTTTCGCGCCCAAAATCATCAAAATCCCGCGCCGTGGTCAGGCGCTTGCCCTGCTTGTCCACCACCCGCCAGCACTGGACCCGGCTGGCCGCATCATAGGTTAAGACGATGTCGAGGTCGGGATCGCGGGCAGCCACCGGGCGGCCATCGCCATCAAAACTGATCCGGGTGGTTTTCCCTGTCACATCCTGGTAGGCCGTCAGCCGGCCGGCCGGGGAGTAGGTATAATGTGCTGACCGGGCTGCCCCCGCCCCGGCATCGTCAAAACGGCAGGTTTCCTGCTGCAAACGGCCGGCCGCGGTATACCCCAGGGTACGGGTGGCCTGCCCGTCGGCACGGGCCTCGGCCAGCTTCCCGGTTTTGCTATCGTAGGCAAAATGCTGCCGGAGGTCGCCCGCCACCACCCGGAGCAGGGCATTCCCCAGCCGTGGCTCATGGTCATACTGCACCGTCTGCCCCCGTGGATCGGTGATCTGGCTGGGATAGGGCGCCGTCCCCTGATAGGCCAGGTGATACGTCCGCCCGCCACTGCTGACAGACACCAGGCGGTGCAGGCTGTCAAAACAGCGGCTCCCCACGACCTGGCCGTCCACCGCAATCTGGGTCACCAGGCTGCTGGTCGTAAACGGGGCATAGGTTTTGCGGATCACCGTCCCGTCAGCGTGGGTTATCGTCGACAAACGCCCCAGCACATCGTAACCGTATTCGGTCTTCTGCCCCAATACGTCGACGGTAGCCCGCAGCCGCCCCCCACCGTCGTAATCGCTGTGCTGCTGGCTGTATTGCCGGCTCTGGCTATCATAGCGGGTGACCGTGACCGGCTGGTGGCGCAGATCATAGGCCACGGTGCAGCGGCTAAAATTCACCCCCCCGGCCTGGCGGGTGATCTGCTCCGTCCGGTTGACCGGATCGTAATCGTACAGGAGGGTTTCCCCCGTCCCGCGGATAATCCGGTGCAGTTTTCCCCAGTCATCGTATTCAAGCCGCTGGCGGGTGGCCACCCGCGTCAACTGGCGAGTGGCCGGGTCCGGGTCATGCTCCACCGGCAGCCAGTCATACTGGGTCTGGCTCACAATCCGCCCCCAACCGTCCCGCCCGGTATCTGACAATAATTGCCATTCCGGTTCGCCCTGCCTGCATATCTCTTTCTGGCAGGGGTGCCCCAGCCCATTCAGGCGCAAACGCGCCTGGTTACCCCACACGTCGGTTTTGGTGGTCGTGATCGCCCCCGCCCCTTCAATGGCATAGTCATAGTGCTCACTTTGGCTGTAGTCGGTGTCGGCATTATGGGTCTGGGCGGCGATCCGCCCGAAAGCGTCATAGTCATAGCGGGCGGTGCAGTGCTGGGCGTCCGTTTCATGCCAGAGCTTGCCGCTCACCTGCGACTGGCGGCGCTGGCTGGTGAGGCTCAACTGGTCATGCCCCGTCCATTCGGTGTGTTTGACCAGCGCCTCCCCCGCCAGGGTATAGCGGAACGTCTGGTGGCTTTGCCATGTCCCCGCCCCGTCCAGGGCATAGACGGTCTCCTCCACGCGATAAATGCGCCCATGATCGGGGGAATGGGTGTCATTCGTATAATGGGGACGGCTTTCATGCAGTAACCGGCCGGCGCTATAGCGGCCCTGATAGGTGCAGACCACGGCATGGGGTGCCGGCGCGCCGGGGAGGGTCGGCAGCGCCTCGTAGCGATAGACCACCTGGTGGATCGGCGCATCCGTGTAGCCGTCGGCCGGGGTCGGCTGGCCTGGGGTCACGGTTTTAGATTTGACAAAACGCACGAAACCGTGGGGTGAGGCCGGGCAGCCACCGGCTTCCCCCGCCGCCGGGTAATACACCCAGTCGGTACGGGTGCCATCCGGCGCAACCTGCCGGGTGGGGTTACCCGCCGCATCAAACTCGGTCTGAATCACCTCCACAACGGTGTCATTGAAGCTCATGCTGGCCGTTTTCGGCAACTGGAACTGCGGTGGTTGGTCGTCAAACGCACGGCCCACCTGGGCATAATAGTCAGTCACATGTGCCCGCGTGCAGCCATTTTGTTCCGTCGTCTCACTCACCAGCAGGTGGTATTTGTTGTAGCGGCGGGTGATATGGCGCTGTGTGGTGCCATTGTCCCAGTGCTCGGTCGAGCCATACTGGTAATCGCTCAGCACCCCATAGAGAAAGTCTTCGTCCGGCTGCCAGTGCCCCTTCTCCCCGTAACCGAGAAAGTTCGCCACGGTGTATTGGTAGGTGCGCACAATGTCCGGGCCGTGGCCGGGCGACTGCGTGTGGCGGGTGACATACGGCAGGGCAGACAACGGGGCGCCGGCGGGAAACCGGTGGCCGTTCGAGTCATAAATCACCTGCTCACTCAGCCCCGTCGGGGCGGTGATCTGGGTTAAAAACCGGTTGTCGATGTCATACCCCAGCGACCAGGCCAGCGTGTGGTCGGTGTCGGGATCTTTTTCCACCCGGGTCACCGCATCGTTTTCAAATAACAACCGGATTGCATAGGTTTCTGTTGTGTCAGGCCAGACTATGAAGCGGGTATAACTGCCGCGCTCATAGTGCACCGTTAGCAATACTTTCCCCGTGTCATCCGTGAGGGTCGTCAGGTGCAGGGCGCCGCCGAATTCGGCCGCCCAGTCCAGCGTCAGGAAATGGCCGAGGGGGGTCAATATCTGGGTCGGCACCTTGAGGCGGTAGGCATTGTCCGGCCCGGTCAGCACCTCCACCGTCCCCGATTTGTGGATCACCCGGTAGACATTTTGGGCGACATCCTTTTCAAACCGCACCCCATCCTGCTTGTACTGTTTCAGGTAGACGCGATCCGCATACTCGTCCACCTTATAGCGTTCGCCGGTTGAAAGGCTTAACAGCCGTTGCTGGCTGTCATACTGGGTCAGCCCCAGGGAAAAGCCCCGGCCAAAACCCCGGTTGGCGGTATTGAGCGGGGAGTACGCCAGCGCCAGTGTCTGGGCGGGTCCAAGGTGATGGCTGCCGGCTAACTGGGCCACCAGCAGGGTGTACGTAAACAGGCCCGTCCGCGGGTCAACACTGCCCAGGGCGGCACTCTGGAAATTGTGGGCGTGCGAGAAAAAATCATTTTGCATTTTGGCGCCTCTCTTTTATTTTATGGAAAAAAATATTTTTTCCCATGTCATAACAGGCGGATATTCAGGGGAAATTCACGGCGGTGATTGATAACAATGTGATATAAAAAACGTTAACATCCTCGTTTTTTAAGCCGTCGCTATTTCAGATTCATTCTTTAATATCTTTATGGGTTATAATTTTTAAGATGAATTTCGTATTTTTCGAAATCGTTCTTATAGTTTGACTCTATCGAAAATGCACCTGTATTTCCATATTGGTCATAAAGAATAATATATAAATCCAATAAATCTTCCTGAACTATCGGATGATGATAATGCGAAGTCGATATGACAGTAAAACAAATGGCGTTAGATTTTTGCCTAATTTCAATATGTATATCTTGATCAATATGTAGGCCAAACCAATTGGTTTGGCCTACAGAAACCGTCTTTTTTTCCCCCATAGACCAAAGGAAATGTGCATAATAAAAAGTAAGATATATAGAGGAATAAGCATCATGAAGAAGCTGGTGAACTGTATCGACAGGAGCAGGCTCATTGGTTTGTCTAAAAAAACAATCGTATTTTAAAATATATCGTTTTCCATCCTTATCATAAAGATAATTTGGTTTCAGTGTGACATAGGTATTATATTGTTCCCAACCAATATCACTACCATTATGGGTAACTGCAATATGTTCAGCGATGGGCCTACTATCCTTTTCGATCCCTAACTCCTCGTATTTATAATTTATTTCACTTATTGAGTTAAGTTGGATAAATGAATCATAGTCTTTTCCATAGGCTGACGAGTACTCATTGCCATCAGGTGCCGTGACTAATGCAGCGACTTGTTTGAACCCATTTGCTGTTTCGGGTGAACAGTATATATAAAAGCTCACCATGCTTAAATTGTAACTATCATATTCTTCTACATTATTATTAGTAGATGAAAGCTCCTGCTTTATAGTAAATTCATTAGGTTCATCGGTATAAGACCATGTAAAATCATCATTTATGCCTGCCTGCCAGGTAAGTGGCTCTCCTGTATTATAATCAATAAGCACCGTATGCAGAAACAGAACATCTCTTGGAACTAATATTTTATCACCCTTAGCATCAGTTCCTTGAATATAGACATCGACAACTACCCTATGTCTTCCGTTAGCAAAGATATTAGCCCCATGACTTATCTGACGCAGCTTTATTTCCAACTTGCTTACCCCATGCCAGGGTAAGGGTTGTTTATTTTCTTTAATCTTGTTCATATGTTTTTCCTATAAGTGATATCACATCATTTTCTGGCTAATCATCGTGATTAGAATAAGAGCTTATAAACACAAAATAAAAATATATAGTTGCACGCTATCGTTTGGCTGATAAATAAAGTCCATGGTATTAAATTTTAACAAACTATATTAATGGAATTTATGAGTTTTGAAAAAACACTTAACTATAATTATATTCTCCCATCCTCCCCATCCATTATGAATGGAGAGATGAATACGTAAACACCATTACCTTTACAATATAAATATAGCCAAAACTGTTAGATTTTCTAGCGGCAGATGGGAATATTCCTCTTACTACCTGACTGATGCCCGCATAATTTACCTTCCAGTGAGTTATATTATAAATATATTTTACTCTTATGTTTTCATAGAAAAAAATCCATAATTTTATTTAAATAAAAATAAAAGCAACCACTGAGTTGTTTTATTTACGTCATTCATAAGTAAGCAGAAAATAAAACCTTCTCTCTAAGCGAATGATAACAACATAAGAAATTATATTTAATATAAATTAGGCCTGATGTAAATCACCCACCAATTCATAAGAAAAATGCATGTACTTTATTTATCATATATAGCCTTTGCCGAACAACATCACCAATAAACGGGATCAAATTCGTTCTGTCGCTAACAAGGTGTTCTTCGTGCTGAAACCTTACCAATTCGAGTGCGATTTCAGCATGTTGAACAACAGATCTATTTGCCAGTGGCAGCGATATCGATCATATCATTGACCGTAAATCCTTCCTCTGAAAAGTGAGTCAGCCAGAGACAGAAGCGTTTTTCTTCGGTCATCCAGCACCGAATATTGCAAGATTCAAAGCCGTTTCGCTAACGAATCAGCGCCAATACGACTAAATCCACTCGATATTTTGGATGAATAGAATCGATCTACGACGCTTATAGGCATCAGCCTTACGCAGTGCATAGATGTGTAAGTTACGGCGTGACTGCCCTTCCAACCAGCGACGGCGACGACAGATACTTTGGCGAAGCATTCTCCAGCGCCCGACTTCTTTTCTACTACGTTTCATAAGATATTCCTGATCTTTCATTGAGTGAATAACATTATTCTTAATCGTCACTATCAGTAATGTCAACCAATTGCCAATCGACTTCGTGGCTCTGGCATAGTAGTTGCATTTTAAGAAATCATCCATTTAATAACTATGATAAATCATTCATGATTAATTCGTATCAAATTGCAAATATTGCATACAGCCCACGAGTCAAAGTAATTAACTAAATAGTAATGAGATTTATCATAGTTAGCCCTTTTTTGCTAAAATTGCTTTCTGTTCAATTAATAATATTAAGTTGATAGTTCCCCCAAATTTCTGGAAACTTGCGGTAATGACCGCATAAAATACTCAAATAAACAGGATTGATTGCCACGTATGACAACTTTCTACTCTGTACTGAGCTGGTTGGCGATTTTCTTCTACTGGTTAGTTATTGCCGGTATCACCATCCGAGTTTTGATAAAACGGCGCCCTGTAACATCAGCAATGACGTGGTTACTCATTATTTACATTTTTCCTTTAGTTGGGATTGTTGCTTATTTGTCATTCGGCGAATTACACCTTGGCAAACGCAGGGTTGAGCAAGCCAGACAAATGCGTTCATCTGTATCCAAGTGGTTAGCAGAACTCAGGAATTCCCCGCAAATTTTTGCCGATGAAAACAGTGAAGTGGCTACCCCGCTGTTTCAGCTATGCGAGCGTCGACAAAAGATCAAAGGTGTCAGAGGCAATAAAATGCAATTAATGACATCCTATGATAACTCGCTAAAAGCAATTGTTCATGATATTGAAAACGCCAAATACAATATCGAGATGGTGTTTTATATATGGCAGTCTGGAGGGCTGGTTGATCAGGTCACTGATGCCCTGATGCGCGCGGCCAAACGCGGCGTTAACTGTCGGATCATGGTAGATTCGGCAGGAAGCTGGCAATTTTTCCGCAGCCCTTATCCTGATATTATGCGAAAAGCGGGAATTAAATTTGTCGAATCGTTAAAAGTTAATATCTTCCGTTTATTCTTGCGGCGCATGGATTTACGCCAGCATAGAAAAATTATTCTAATTGATAACTTTATTTCCTACACCGGCAGTATGAATATGGTTGACCCACGTTTTTTTAAACAAGATGCAGGCGTCGGTCAATGGGTCGACATCATGGTGAGAATGGAAGGCCCAGTGACGACAACATTGGGGATCATTTATGCTTTTGACTGGGAAATGGAAACAGGGCAGCGCCATCTTCCTCCTCCACCGGATAGTGTCATCATGCCTTTCGAACAAACCAGAGGACATACAGCCCAAGTAATCGCCTCCGGGCCAGGGTTCCCGGATGAGTTGATCCAACAATCCTTAATGACGGCTATTTTTGCTGCCCGCAATCAGCTTATTCTTACCACGCCCTATTTTGTTCCCAGTGATGATTTAATGCACGCGATTTGCACTGCGGCTATGCGCGGTGTGGATGTCAGTATCATTGTACCAATCCAAAACAACTCATTTCTTGTTCGCTGGGCTAGCCGTGCATTTTTTTCAGAATTACTGGAAGCCGGCGTGAAAATTTATCAATTTGAAGATGGATTGTTACACTCCAAGAGTGTTTTAGTCGATGGGCAGCTCAGTATGGTCGGCTCTGTCAATTTAGATATGCGGAGCTTGTGGCTGAATTTTGAAATTACGGTTGTAATTGACGATGAACACTTTGGCCGTGATTTAACACTGGTTCAACAAGACTACATTATGCGTTCGACATTGCTGGCAAACAATCAATGGGAAAAACGCCCTATGTGGCATCGTGTCCTTGAACGTATCTGTTACTTCTTTAGCCCACTTTTATAATTCATGGCAGAAACTAAATTGATCAGCCACTTTTTCAACATGAATATTTTCATCATGATAAAAGTATTCATTCAATACAGAACATGTTTTAATTTCAACCTGTGATTAATTTCGGACATGACATCATGGAAAATCAATCGACACATTCTATGCAATTAGATTTAAATAACCGAATGACTGAAGATGAAGCGCTTGAAACCGCCTACGATATCTTTTTGGAGCAAGCACTTTCTAATCTCGATCCGGCTGATAGCTTATTGTTCAATTTGCAATTTGAAGAACGCGGTGGCGTTGAATTATTGGAACCTTCAGGCGTTTGGCTTAAACATGTTGATTTTGATCTGAATCCAGACTTTTTTTCAGAAGTCATTATTGGCTTGGCAGAATCAGATGAAGCCGAAATTGATGATATTTTTGCCCGTGTCTTGATCTGCCGAGAAAAATCCCACCCTATCTGCCAGATTTTGTGGAAAAAATAATCACACAACCCGCCTGAATAATATCCCCCTAATCGATAATGCCCTCATATTGAGGGCATTGAATTTAGATTAGTGACAGTGTCACGTTAACGCATCGTATAACTGACTCAATAAGATTTCAAAACGGTAGGACATTTCCTTACTCCTCGCGGCGCGAGGAGTAAGGGTTATACTAAATTTGAGTGTCTCACTACTATGATGATTTAGAGTGGATCAACTTTGAGGCAAGATACCGCATGCTTAAAACTTCCTTCAAGCAATGGCCGAGTCTTGGCACATTCGGCATCCGCCATTGGACAGCGCGTGCGGAATACACATCCAGACGGGGGATCGATTGGTGAAGGTAGCTCTCCCTCCAGCAATTCAATCTGCTTGTTGCGCTCTTTGTCTGGATCAGGGATCGGCACCGCCGACATAAGCGCCCGTGTATATGGATGCAACGGGTTATGATAAACCTCGTCGTAGGTGCCTAGCTCTACAGCGTTCCCCAAATACATCACCAATACGCGGTCTGATATGTGTTTTACTATCGATAGGTCATGTGCAATAAATATCAGGGAAAGCCCCATTTCCCGCTGTAATTCCTGCAACAAGTTAACAACTTGTGCCTGAATGGAAACATCCAACGCTGAAACAGGTTCGTCGCAAATAATTAACTTAGGCTCAAGAATTAAAGCGCGAGCAATGCCAATACGCTGGCATTGCCCTCCAGAAAATTCATGGGGGTAACGGTTTATCAGGTTAGGCAACAAACCTACCCGCATCATCATCTTTTGCACTTTTTCTTTTACTTCCCCATTTCTCATTTTGGGATGATAAGTTCTTAATGGCTCTGCAATAATGTCACCAATGGTCATCCGCGGATTCAGTGATGCTAAAGGATCTTGAAAAATCATCTGGATATCATTGCGAACATCCCGCCATTGTTTGTCATTCATATCCAGCAGGTTTTGGCCAAGCCAGGTGACTGCGCCGCCAGACGCTTTTACTAAACCGATAACGGCTCTGGCAAGGGTAGATTTCCCACAGCCAGATTCGCCTACCACACCCAAAGTTTCGCCTTCATATAGCCTTAAGGTAACGCCATCTACTGCTTTTAAGGTTTTTGCCGGCTGCCAGAACCACTGTTTGCCATCTTTAATATCAAAATAAACTTTGAGGTCATCAACTTCTAATAAGACACGTTTTTCAGTGATTGTGTTCATGCTAATTCCTCCTGGCGTTTAAAGCAGGCCCGCAAGCGCCCAATACCAAATTTTTCCAACTGTGGCTCTTCACGAATACAATGCTCAGTGGCAAATTGGCAACGCGGCTGGAATGGGCACCCCTTTGGCAAACGTAATAAGTTAGGAGGATTACCTTGAATGGTTACCAACGTTTCCTCCTCATCATCCAGGCGAGGAACGGCGTTCAATAACCCAATGGAGTATGGGTGTGTAGGATGGTAAAACACGTCACGCGCCGTGCCATATTCCATCGTCCTCCCCGCATACATCACTAAGACTTTGTCACAAATGCCGGCAACGACCCCCAGGTCATGAGTGATCATGATGATGGCAGTGTTAAACTCGTTTTTCAGTTCGTTAAGCAACGTCATGATCTGTGCCTGCACGGTCACGTCCAATGCTGTTGTCGGTTCATCAGCAATTAATAACTTAGGCTGACACAACAAGGCCATGGCAATCATAACGCGTTGGCGCATGCCCCCAGAAAACTCATGTGGGTACATCTTCATGCGTTTACGTGCTTCTGGCATCTTCACTGCATCCAGCATGCGGATAGATTCCTCAAAAGCCTCGCTTTTACTCATCCGTTTATGCAACATCAATACTTCAATTAATTGATCACCCACTCGCATATAGGGGTTAAGGGATGTCATGGGATCTTGAAATATCATCGAGATCTCTTCTGCCCGCATCCGGTTCAGCTCTTTTTCTTTCAGATTGAGGATTTCTCGCCCGTTAAAGTTGGCAGAACCACTGATAGAACCATTACTGGCTAATAGTCCCATTAATGCAAATGCTGTCTGCGATTTACCAGAGCCTGATTCTCCCACGATCCCCAGCGTTTCTCCGGCCTGTAAGTCAAAATTCAATTTGTTTACGGCCGTCACGTTGCCGTCAGGAGTGCTGAATACGACATTCAGATCTCTTACCGATAAAAGTGATCCAGCATTTTTCGAAGTTTCTACGCTATTCATAGGCTCTCCTTAACGGTCTTTCGGGTCGAGGGCATCTCGCAAGCCGTCACCAATAAAGTTAAAACAAAACAGGGTCATTACCAGAAAGCCTGCCGGAAATAACAGCAACCACGGAGCCACTTCCATTGAATTAGCGCCATCACTTAACAACGCTCCCCAACTGCTAAGTGGCTCCTGGGTTCCCAAGCCAAGGAAGCTCAAAAAGGATTCAAACAAGATCATGCTAGGTACCAGTAATGAGGCGTAAACCACCACAACACCCAATACGTTTGGCACGATATGACGCAAAACGATATAACGGGTAGAAACACCACCAACCAACGCGGCTTCAATGAATTCCTTGCGTTTTAAACTCAGTGTCTGACCACGGACGATACGTGCCATGTCCAGCCACGACACCATGCCTATTGCAACGAAAATTAACAGGATGTTTTGACCGAAGAAAGTCACCAGAAGAATAACGAAAAACATGAATGGGAAGGAGTTGAGGATTTCCAGTAAGCGCATCATGACCATGTCAATTTTGCCCCCAAGATAGCCTGACGTTGCACCATACAAGGTGCCAAATAACACGGCAATCAAGGCTGCGGCAATCCCGACCATCAATGAAATACGTCCACCAATGGCAACACGTACCAACAGGTCACGCCCTGATGAATCGGTGCCAAAATAGTGTTTGGATTCAAAATCCGGCGGCATCGTCATCATATTCCAATCTGTATCGTCGTAAGCAAATTGGGACAACAGCGGAGCCAAGATAACAAATAATGTGACCAGGAATAGAATACATAAGCTCGTAACCGCCGCTTTGTTATGTATAAAACGACGAAATGCATCTTGCCACAAACTGCGGCCTTCAATTTCCAGTTGCTCAGAAAAATTTTCCAGAGCTTCGCTATTTTTTTTATTCAGTAACATTGCGTGCTCCAATTTTAGTAACGAATTTTTGGATCAATGACGGCATACAGTACGTCGACGATAGCATTAAACATGATGGTCAAACTCCCCACCAAAATCGTCAAACTCAGTACCAACGAGTAATCACGGTTTAATGCGCCATTGACAAACAATTGCCCCAAACCCGGTAAACCGAAAATCGTTTCGATAACCATTGAACCTGTAATAATGCCGACAAATGCAGGCCCCATATAAGAGATAACGGGTAATAAAGCAGGTTTTAACGCATGACGGAATATAATCGCTCGCAATGGCAAACCCTTAGCCCGTGCTGTACGAATAAAGTTAGAATGCAGGACTTCTATCATGGAACCGCGGGTAATACGGGATATACTGGCAATATAAGAGAGGGAAAGTGCAACCATGGGCAACAACATATATTTAGGCGCCCCGCCATTCCAGCCTCCTCCTGGCAGCCATTTGAGTATAATGGCAAAGATTAAAACTAATAAGGGGGCGACGACAAAACTGGGGATCACGACGCCTGTCATGGCAAACCCCATGACCGTGTAATCCCATTTTGTATTTTGATTCAAAGCCGCAATCACTCCGGCACTGATACCCAATATCACCGCCATGATAAAGGCAGCAAATCCCAATTTAGCAGAAACAGGCAACGCTTCTGCAACCAGATCATTGACACTGTAATCTTTATATTTGAATGAAGGGCCAAAATCCCCTTTGGAGAGTTGAATCAAGTAATTGAAATATTGCTTATAAATAGGATCATTCAGATGATATTTCGCTTCAATATTTGCCATAACTTCTGGCGGTAGCTTCCTTTCCCCTGTAAATGGGCTACCCGGCGCAAGCCGCATCATAAAAAACGAAATAGTAATAAGTATGAAAAGTGTCGGGATCGCCTCTAAGCAGCGACGTAAAATAAATTTTAGCATTGCCCGTTCCTACTGTTTGGCCAAACCGTGGCTTTTAATTATTTAATAAGCCGGTGACCCTATTGGATCACCGACTAACTCCTAATGTTTTATTATGTATAGATCTTTGGTGTGGAGGTTATTTAATGGATCTTTACCGGTATAACCGCCTACATAAGGTTTCACTAAACGGGTACTCGCATAGTAAAAGAGAGGAACTATCGCTGAATCTTTATCCAATAAGGCGTTAGCCTTGGCATAAACCTCTGCACGCTCTTCATCAGTTTTGACTTGCAGGGATTGTGTCATCAAGGTATCAAATGCTTTGTTCTTATAATGAGACGTGTTATTGCTGCTATTGGATAACATCGTGTTCAGGAAACTGGACGCTTCGTTATAGTCTGCACACCACCCAGCACGGGCTACGTCATAATTCCCTTGATGGCGGGAATCAAGATACGTTTTCCATTCTTGGTTTTCGAGAACAACCTCAATACCAATATTCTTTTTCCAGATGGATGCAGCGGCAATGGCCAATTTTTTATGCAGATCAGAGGTGTTATATAATAGATTAATTTTCAAAGGGTTATCTTTGGTGAAGCCCGCTTCTGCCAAAAGTTTTTTCGCTTCTTCATTACGCTGTTGCTGGTTGAGCTTGGCATACCAGTCTGGTTTTTCATCTTTAAAATCAGCAATATAGGGTGGGGTATAACCATAACTAGGGGTGTCACCCTGATTTTTGATCTTATTAGTGATAATATCGCGATCCAGGCCCAATTTTAGTGCGGTACGCACACGAGGATCATTAAAGGGGGGTTTCTGGTTATTAATTTCATAATAATAAGTACATAAATACGGATCTATGTGCAATTGTTCGGGAATGTCTTTTTTTAGTTTTTGGAATAGTTCGACCGGCAAGTTGGTATAAGTCATCTCGATTTCGCCAGCGCGATAGCGATTAACATCCGTGACCTCAGATGAAATAGGCAAGAAAGTCACCTGGTTAATAACCGTGTTTTTGTTATCCCAATACGTTGGACTGCGTTCAAGAACAATGCGCTCGTTAATGACCCAACTTTTCAGTTTGTAAGCACCATTACCGACAAAATTCTGGGGTTGCGTCCATTTCTCACCATATTTTTCTATTGTTGCACGATGGACGGGAGATGTTGTTGGGTGAACAAATAATTTGACTAAATAAGGAACGGCTTCACTAAGCGTTAATTGCAAGGTATGGTCGTCTAATGCCTTAACTCCCAGTGTTTCCGGCTTCTTTTTACCTTTAATGATATCGTCAACATTGAGAAGGTGAGCATATTCAAGGTAACTTGCATAAGGGGATGCGGTATTTGGATCGGATATACGGCGCCAACTGTAAACAAAATCCTGTGCAGTGACAGGGTCACCATTGGACCATTTTGCGTCCTTACGCAGATGGAATGTCCAAACGGTAAAATCCTTATTTTCCCAGCTTTCTGCCACTCCCGGTATAATTTTACCGTCAGGGTCATTGATCACCAGAGTTTCAAACAGATCACGGGAAAGATTAGATTCCGGTACACCTTCGATTTTATGCGGATCCAACGATTGTGGTTCAGAGCTATTGTTGCGGACTAAAACCTGATTCGCAGCGTCTGCAAGTTGCACACCCGCAGGCACTTGCACTGCAAAGGCCTGTCCTCCTATCATCATGCCTAGCGCTACTGTAATGCCAATAGCCAGTTTTCTCTTTGTTGTGTTTATCATCTTGTTTTCTCCAATTGATATCATTTGACCTGTTAAAGTCATATCCACGCATGGGGATGGTTATTATCCGCATCCAAAAGGAACTATTTTGTTTACGGCAAAACAATATCTTGTGACGATGATTAGTTATTCATCTTTTTAATATACAAATTCTTGAGATCGACATAATCCAGGGGATCTTTTCCCGTCATTCCCCCCACCGTCGGCCGAATGAGGCGCACACTGACGCGGTAATAAACCGGTATCAGCCCGGAATCTCTATCAAGCTGGGCTTCGGCTTGCTGGTAAAATGCCTTACGCGTAGCGTCATCTTTGGCAGTCAAAGCCTGCTTAAGGAAGTTATCAAATACCTCACTTTGATAAAAACCGGTATTGTTACTGCTGGTTGACAGCAATATATTCAGGAAAGAAGAAGGTTCGTTATAATCGCCACACCATGTTGCTCTCGCGACATCATAGTTACCCTGATGACGGTTCTGGAGGGACGTTTTCCACTCCTGATTTTGTAAGGTGACTTTTGCGCCAATATTTTTCTGCCACATGGACGCCGCAGCAATGGCTTGTTGTTTGTTTTGGTCTGATGTGTTGTACAACAAGGTAAACTTAAGGGGATTATTGGCATTAAAACCGGCTTCTTTCAGCAATTCCCTCGCGCGTTGATTACGTTGCTCCTGTGTCCAACTTGCCCATTCAGGATTAATGGTCAAGCCCTCGCCAATATAAGTCGGCGTGAATCCATATGCCGAAATTTGCCCCTGGGCCATAATTTTTTCAGTGATGATATCGCGATCAAGACTCAATTTTATGGCTTCACGCACCCGGTTATCTTTAAAGAGTGGCTTCTGGTTATTAATTTCGTAGTAAAACGTGCACAGATAAGGGGAAATTTGCAATTGTTCAGGAATATCCCGCTTTATTTTTTTGTATAACTCAGGCGGGATGGCATTGTCAGTAATATCGATTTCCCCGCTACGGTAGCGATTGATGCTACTGACTTCTGAGACAATAGGCAGGAAAGTGCCTTTTTCAATGATGGTTTCCTTATCGTTCCAATACTGGGGATTACGCATTAAAACAATTCGCTCATTGACTACCCAATCTTTCAATGTATAAGCGCCATTGCCAACATAATGTTCTGGCAATGTCCATTTATTTCCCCATTTTTCAATCACATCTTGCCTGACGGGTTTCATCGCTATATGGCTCAACATGTCGACCAGATAAGGAACGGGTTGGCTCAGGGTTACCTGGAAACGGTGATCATCTAACGCCTTAACACCCAGTTGTTCCGGTGATTTTATTCCTTTCAGGATATCGTCAACATTCTGAATATAAGCATATTGCAAGTAACTGGTATAAGGCGATCCGGTTTTTGGATCAGCGAGGCGACGCCAACTGTAAACAAAATCCTGTGCAGTCACAGGCTTACCATCACTCCATTTGGCGTCGTTACGTAAATAGAACGTCCATACTTTATACCCTTCGTTTTCCCATCTTTCTGCTACGCCAGGTACGGTTTCACCATTTGGCCCAGTCGTTACCAGCCCTTCCAGCAGATTACGAATAATGATAGTTTCTGGCGCACCTTCAACTTTATGAGGGTCTAATGAAGTGACTTCAACACCATTATTAACGGTTATTTCTTGCTTTTCAGCTAGCGTAACGCCTGCGGGAACGATTGCAGCAATGCCTTGTGCCACAGGAAAAGAGAATAAAACGACACTCGAAATCAACTGACCTAACTTTGATAGTTTTTTCCTCATTTTTCACTCCATGTTATAAACAGTAAATGAATCGTTTTTAATCTACTAACTCAAATAATTTACTTATCACGTTAACAAAGGGTCATTAATCTAATAAAAAACTCTGTTGGCATAATAATTGTTATTTGATTTTTATAATAAATTTATTAAAGCATTAAGATTATTTGTTGCCCCTGCATACAATACATTTACGAAACTAATGTAAGATAGTGATAATAATGGTTTTTATTCAATTATCTCCAGGCAATATTTATGGAATATTATCAAAAGAGAAAATAAACATTATTTTAACAAAATGCAATCACCACAGAGTAAAAGTCCACCTTCATCACAAAACAATGATGAAATCACTGGTTAGGTAAAATGATGAAAAACAAAATGGTGTGGAAAATTACAGTATTATTTTTAGAAGATCGAAGACTAAAAAGGAATAAAATATGAACAATAGTTCCAAGAAAATTAGACGGAAATACATGTTATCAACCCATTGCCTTTTAACTGATCATTTATTAGTTAATTTTTGGTTGGTTTGCTCTCCGTTTGAGTATGAAGTTTCACCTTATTGCATTAATCATTTAAATAACTAAAGTATCTTCGCTATATCACTGTCACCCAGAGGAAAAATTCTTTCCCCTAATAACAATAAGCTCAGTGATTTTAATATCCTATAATTGAAGTCATCATCTAAGCCCACTCCCAGCCAATCAATAGCAAGCTATCTATAAATAATATAACAAACACAACGTTAATAAATTGTACTTTCAAAGTTAAAACCCCAATTAAACCCCCTTAAATAACAACTCATACCCATCGTCTCGAAAACAAAAGCTGAATTGAGTCAGCTTAATGTTTTCATGATCTAAATCACAATATGGCCGCCTGTAAATGGTAAGCTGTATCCAACGTAGAATTTCAAGGAAAAGAACTATTCCTACATTAATCATTTTGTTAAGCAATTTTTTAAGGTGATTAACAATATTCACGATTAAATCCAAAACGATTAATCTCAAAATATTATTTAACAATTTAATAATTTCTCGGCTGATTGCCCTAAAGAATTTAACATTTATCAGGAGTAATTTTTATGGCTGTAACTCACCTCGCAGAACTCAATGAATTAGTTGCCCGCGTAAAAAAAGCCCAGCATGAATTTGCTAATTTTTCTCAGGGGCAAGTTGACCGAATTTTCCGAGCTGCCGCCCTTGCTGCTGCTGATGCCCGTATTCCACTGGCAAAATTGGCCGTATCTGAATCTGGCATGGGGATCGTGGAAGATAAAGTAATCAAAAACCACTTTGCCTCAGAATATATTTATAACGCCTATAAAGATGATAAAACCTGCGGTATCTTATCCGAAGACAATACATTCGGGACGATGACTATTGCTGAGCCTATTGGCTTGATTTGCGGTATTGTTCCAACAACGAACCCGACATCTACTGCCATTTTCAAAGCACTTATCAGCCTGAAAACCCGTAATGGTATTATTTTTTCCCCTCATCCGCGCGCCAAAAAAGCGACCAACAAAGCGGCCGAAATCGTCTTAAAGGCAGCAGTTGCAGCCGGCGCACCAAAGAATATCATTGGCTGGATAGATGAACCTTCCGTTGAACTATCAAATGCCTTAATGCATCACCCTGATATTAACCTGATCTTGGCAACCGGTGGCCCAGGCATGGTAAAAGCCGCCTACAGTTCTGGCAAACCCGCAATTGGTGTTGGTGCTGGCAATACTCCGGTCGTGATTGATGAATCAGCAGATATCAAACGTGCCGTTGCATCTATCCTGATGTCTAAAACGTTTGATAATGGTGTGATCTGTGCCTCAGAGCAATCTGTCATCGTTGTTGATGCTGTTTATGAGCAAGTACGTGAGCGTTTTTCAACTCACGGTGGACACCTTCTCCAGGGAAAAGAGCTCAAAGCCGTTCAAGATATTATCTTGAAAAACGGTAATTTAAATGCAGAAATTGTGGGTCAGCCGGCAACAAAAATTGCTGAAATGGCCGGTATTAATGTTCCTGAAAACACTAAAATTCTTATCGGTGAAGTCACTCTGGCAGATGAAACAGAACCTTTTGCCCATGAAAAACTATCACCACTGCTTGCCATGTACCGAGGCAAAAACTTTGAAGATGCCGTCGAAAAAGCCGAGAAACTGGTTGAAATGGGGGGTATTGGGCATACGTCATGTCTTTACACCGAACAAGATAATCAGGCTGAGCGTATTAAATACTTCGGCAACAAAATGAAAACCGCACGTATTTTAATCAACACACCGGCATCTCAAGGTGGTATCGGAGACTTGTACAACTTTAAGCTGGCTCCTTCCCTGACACTGGGTTGTGGTTCTTGGGGAGGCAACTCTATTTCTGAAAATGTTGGGCCAAAACACCTGATCAATACGAAAACCGTCGCCAAAAGAGCCGAAAATATGTTATGGCATAAACTTCCAAAATCAATCTATTTCCGCCGTGGTTCTCTGCCCATTGCATTGGAAGAAGTCGCTACTGATGGTTCTAAACGCGCCTTTATTGTGACAGACCGTTTCTTATTCAATAACGGCTATGCCGATCAGGTTATTGATGTCTTGAAATCGCATGGCATTGAAACAAAAGTGTTCTTTGAAGTCGAAGCCGATCCGACATTAAGCATTGTCCGCAAAGGCGCTGAACAGATGCATCTGTTTAAACCTGATGTCATCATTGCCCTTGGCGGTGGCTCTCCTATGGATGCAGCTAAAATTATGTGGGTAATGTATGAGCATCCCGAAACACATTTTGAGGAACTGGCTTTACGCTTTATGGATATCCGTAAACGTATTTATAAGTTCCCGAAAATGGGCGTAAAAGCTAAATTGGTTGCCATTACCACCACGTCAGGTACAGGTTCAGAAGTCACGCCTTTCGCGGTTGTTACCGATGATCTAACCGGGCAGAAATATCCTTTGGCAGACTATGCATTGACCCCTGATATGGCGATTGTTGACGCAAACCTGGTTATGGATATGCCAAAATCGCTATGTGCCTTTGGTGGCCTGGATGCGGTAACCCATGCATTGGAAGCCTATGTTTCTGTCCTAGCCAATGAGTATTCTGATGGGCAAGCACTGCAAGCATTAAAACTACTGAAAGATTATCTGCCTGTCAGCTACCACGAAGGGGCAAAAAACCCGGTTGCCCGCGAACGTGTTCATAATGCAGCAACTATAGCCGGTATTGCCTTTGCTAATGCATTCCTGGGAGTGTGTCACTCTATGGCTCACAAACTTGGCTCTGAGTTTCATATCCCACACGGTTTAGCTAATGCGCTATTAATCTGTAATGTGATCCGCTACAACGCCAATGACAATCCCACAAAACAGACGGCCTTCAGCCAATATGACCGTCCACAGGCACGACGCCGCTATGCAGAAATTGCAGACCATTTAGGATTAACCGCATCAGGTGATCGTACGGCCACCAAAATTGAAAAACTATTGGCTTGGTTAGAAGAAATGAAATCCCAGCTAGACATTCCAGCTTCAATTCGCGAAATAGGTGTGCAAGAAGCTGACTTTCTGGCAAAAATCGACAAGTTAGCAGAAGACGCATTTGATGACCAATGTACCGGTGCAAACCCACGCTATCCATTAATTTCTGAGTTGAAACAACTGCTGCTAGATTCTTTTTATGGCCGTGAATTCACCGAACAGGGTAAAAAACTGCAGGAGGCAATAAAATCAAATAGAAAAAATAATAAGAAAGAATAATAAATGATAGGCTGATGGATGTCACTTAAAAGGCGTTAGGGCAACCCAACGCCTTTTCAATATTTTATTTTCTAGCCTATCTAACCTATATCGTTTTAGGTTTTTCGATCATAATTAACTGGCAGCGAATTAAACCTTTTTGGCCTTAGCTTCATGAATAACATCAGTATAATGCCTACGGCACACAGAGACGTATTTTTCATTACCACCAATATCAACCTGAGCACCATCGTAAACAACATTGCCATCGCTGCCAAAACGAAGCACACGGCTGGCTTTTCTCCCGCAATGACAAATTGTTTTCAGCTCCACCAACTTATCTGACCACGCCAGGAGATATTCACTACCGCTGAATAATTCACCTTGAAAATCTGTCCTTAAACCATAACAAAGGACAGGGATATCGTCATAATCTACAATTTCACACAGTTGCTCGACCTGCTCTTTCGTTAAGAATTGGCATTCATCAATCAAAACACAATGGACTTTTTCTACCTCATTTTCCCTTCTGATAAGCTCAGCAATATTTGTTTTTAGTGAAAACAACAAAGCCTCAGTGGATAAACCAATACGGGAACTGACCTTTCCTTTACCAAATCGGGTATCGATTTCTGCTGTAAAGATCAGTGTTCTCATTCCCCTTTCGTTATAGTTATAGGAAGACTGCAATAAGGAAGTCGATTTCCCTGCGTTCATGGCAGAATAATAAAAATAAAGCTGGGCCATTGGCCTGTTCATCCTCTTAATCAAATTTAATCAGGCGATATAACGACGTCAGTTTACCACAAACTCTGGTTAAGATTATCCTTGTTATTGTCAATAATGGGGTAGCAGAAACAAATTAGAATGAGTAAGAAAAGATTATTTTCATGATAATCATCACATTTGCGCATATAAAATCAGCACCACAAGGACTTACTGCACGCCAAATGAACAAAATTAACATCAAAAGAAAATAGTTAATTTCACCCCCCACTCTTTGAATATTAATAATCATAGTGGTTTACTTTTGCTCAATTTCCTCACTATGATCATAACTAATGGATTACCCATAAAAAACTTTCATTCCATACTTACTTCTTCAACTTATTTTCAACAAAACAGTTAACGTTTCTTACGGATTGACTATAAATTAGTTTTATATCCCATGATTTACCCCTTACTAAACTTTACAGTAATCCCTCTTCATGCTTATTGAAAAATGGTAAACCCAATAGCAGGATTAAAACACAATATATCGATTACCTAAAAAATTGCATTTTAAAATGACATGTTTTAGCCTGAGAAAGTAAATTCACTATTGCAGAAAATAAAATAGCATTCTATTATTATCCCTACATCAGCTATCATCATTATAATTTGAGACCAGGACAATGAGCGAAAATTTAAAATCCTTAAATAACATCCGTACCTTGCGCGCGCAAGCAAGAGAATGTGAACTTAGCACTTTAGAAGAAATGCTGGAAAAACTGACGACTGTTGTTGAAGAACGTCGTGAAGAAGATAACCAGGTTCGTGTGCAATTAGAAGAGCGTACACGTAAACTTCAAGAATATCGTGAAATGCTGGAAAAAGACGGTATTGAATTAAGCGATTTAGTAGACGCTTTAAGTGGTAAATCTACTGGTAAATCTAAACGTGCTGCACGTCCAGCTAAATATTCATACGTTGATGACGGTGAAACTAAAACCTGGACTGGCCAAGGCCGTACCCCCGCTGTAATCAAAAAAGCAATTGAAGAAGAAGGCAAAAACCTGGAAGATTTCCTGATCTAATCAGTTGCTTTATAGACCTGATGACAAAAATACCCTATCAAGGGTATTTTTGTTTTATGATTAATATAACTAGGTTAATTACGAGCTGATGTAGAAACACAGAAAGCGATATTAACGGCTAAATTGCCTTCATATTCTTGATGTGACAAAAAACAATTTAACACCAACTTAGTTTTTTATTAACATAAACTTATAAAAAAAGGAGCTCTTCGCTCCTTTTTTCTGTTTCCATTGTTACAGTTTCTGGTAAAAGCCTAAATACCAATCAGTAAATCGCTTTACGCCTTCCCTGACTGACGTGTTAGGAGAAAAGCCAATTTTATTGTAAAGCGCGTTTGAATCTGCACAGGTTGATAATACATCGCCATCTTGAATTTCCATAAAGTTTTTCTTTGCCTCAATCCCTAATGAAGTTTCAATGGCTTCAATAAAATCCCCCAGTTTTATCGGTTGCCCATTACCGATATTGTAAACTCGATATGGTGCAGAGCTGGCAGATATCTGTCCATTTTCAACCGCCCAATCTTTATTGGAAACAGGAATGATATCTTGCAATCTGATTATAGATTCGACAATGTCATCAATATATGTGAAATCCCTCACCATATTGCCATGATTATAAACATCAATTTGCTTACCTTCTAACATCGCTTTAGTGAACTTAAATAAAGCCATATCAGGACGCCCCCATGGACCATATACGGTAAAAAATCTCAATCCTGTCGTGGGCAGTTGGTAAAGATGAGAATAACTGTGAGACATTAATTCATCAGCTTTTTTCGTTGCTGCATATAAAGAGACTGGATGGTCAACCGAGTCATCAGTAGAAAAAGGTTGCTTTTTATTTAAACCATAAACTGAACTGGAAGAGGCATATAATAGATGTTCTACACAATGATGGCGGCAACCTTCAAGAATATTGATATGACCAATAATATTGGCATCAATATATGCCATAGGGTTTTCTATTGAATAACGCACCCCTGGTTGAGCACCTAAATGGATCACGCGCTGAAATTGATGTTTAGCGAACAACGCTGAGATTGCAACCCTGTCAGCCAGATCTAATTTTTCAAATCTGAAATTTGAATAAGGGAGTAATAAATTTAGTCTCGCCTGTTTCAAATTAACATCATAATAATCGTTGAGGTTATCAATGCCGATAACCTCATACCCCATATTCAATAACCGCTGACTAACATGAAAACCTATAAAACCAGCAGAACCTGTAACTAAAAATTTCATATATTAACTCAAATGACTGGTTTGATTGAGGCGCCGCGGCCAATACCATAATAAGTAAAACCACGGGATTGCAGGCGTTCAGGATCATAAAGATTGCGTCCATCAAAAATCACCGGCGTTTTTAATGCATCCTTTATCGCATCAAAATCAGGTGCTCTGAAGTTTTGCCATTCTGTGCAGATAATCAAAGCATCGGCATCTTTTAATGCCGCTTCTTTTGTTCCCATTAAAGAGAGATCATCACGCTGCCCATAAAGACGCTGAGCTTCTTGCATAGCTTCAGGATCATACGCCTGAACTTTGGCACCACATTCCCATAACGTTTCCATCAAGACACGGCTTGATGCCTCACGCATATCGTCCGTATTTGGTTTAAATGACAATCCCCAAACAGCAAATGTCCTGCCTGATAAGTCATGACCAAAATGCTGTTTTACAAAAGTAGGCAATTTACTTTTCTGTGTCTCGTTAACCCGCTCCACTGCCTGAAGAATTTTTGGCACATATCCTATTTGTTCAGAAGTCCGGATCAATGCCTGAACATCTTTAGGGAAACATGAACCGCCATATCCACATCCAGGGTAAATAAAGTGATATCCGATGCGCGAGTCGGAACCAATTCCTTGGCGCACATTTTCAATGTCAGCTCCCAACATTTCAGCCAAGTTAGCCATTTCATTCATGAAACTGATTTTTGTTGCCAACATGCAGTTAGCTGCGTATTTAGTCAATTCAGCACTGCGAATATCCATAACTATCATACGATCATGATTACGATTAAATGGCTCATACAGCTCACGCATGACCTCAACCACATTATCATTATCACAACCAATAATAATACGTTCAGGCCGCATACAGTCAGTAATCGCAGCCCCTTCCTTTAAAAACTCAGGATTGGAAACGACATCAAATGGAAGTGCTATATTGCGCTCTGCCAATGTTGCTTGCATCACAACCCTGACCTTATCCGCCGTACCTACTGGAACCGTTGATTTGTCAACGACAACTTTGTAACCATCCATATTTTCTGCAATGGTTCTGGCTACGGCAGTGACATATTTAAGATCAGCAGAGCCATCTTCATCGGGAGGTGTGCCTACTGCAATAAACTGTAATTTGCCATGAGCAATGCCGGCTTTGGCATCCGTTGTAAAATTTAACCGTCCTTCAGCATGATTTTTCTTTACCAAGGGTGTCAAGCCCGGCTCAAAAATAGGAATTTGGCCATTTTTCAGGTTCTCAACTTTCTTTGCATCAACATCGACACAAAGCACATCATGCCCCACTTCAGCAAACACGGTTGCTTGCACTAAGCCTACGTAGCCAATACCAAATACAGTAACTTTCATATCACACCTTAAAGTACGAGTAGATTATTTTTCAATCTGATTTTGCAAGGTCATGATCCAATCCGTGAATGATTTGCCCAATTCCTGGTGTTTCATGCCATATTCAACAAAGGCTTGCATATAGCCCAATTTATTACCACAATCATGACTACGGCCCTGTAAGTGATAAGCCTCAACAGGTTCTTTTTCCATCAACATAGCAATGGCATCGGTCAGTTGTATTTCATCTCCTGCCCCTGGCGCAGTTTTTGCTAATAATGGCCAGATTTTTTCGGATAATACATAACGGCCAACAATAGAAAGATTCGAGGGTGCTTCTTCTGGTTTGGGTTTTTCAACAACACGGGCAATAGGTTTACTATCCCCTGGCTGTAAATTTTCCCCCAGACAATCAACTATGCCATAATCCGAAACACTTTCTGCAGGAACAGGTTCAACCAGAATTTGGCTTGCACCACTGCGGTTAAAGCGTGATAACATTTCACTCAAATTATATTTTGTTAAGTCAGTGCTGTACTCATCCAAAATAACATCAGGCAAAATAACAGCAAACGGCTCATCACCAATAAGGGGTTTAGCACATAACACGGCATGCCCCAATCCTTTTGCAATTCCCTGACGGGTTTGCATGATCGTCACATGTTTTGGACAGATGGACTGTACCTCGTCCAATAATTGGCGCTTGACTCTTTTTTCAAGGATCGCTTCCAACTCAAAGCTGGTATCAAAATGGTTTTCTATTGAGTTCTTGGATGAATGGGTGACCAAAATGATTTCATTAATGCCTGCTTTGATACATTCATTGACCACATACTGAATAAGCGGTTTATCCACCAGAGGGAGCATTTCTTTTGGAATAGCTTTAGTGGCTGGCAACATCCGAGTTCCCAAACCAGCGACAGGTATAACTGCTTTTTTGATCTTTTTATTTATGACTGACATTAAATCGTCTCCTACTGCCGTGTTTTCACTGGAAAATTCCTTTACAGCGTAAACAGTGGCATTAACTCTCAGAAAAAATCGTATGTATGAAGAAAATTGCACTCGCAAAAAATAATGCGCACGAGTATACCAGTTAATTCGACCAGATATACAGTGTGCTGGCTTTTAGTCATATTTAAGCCTACTCAACAGACGCTAATTTACCCCATAGTTAGCAATAAGCGGCAAGACAGGTGATTTGCCAACGCCTTACCAAACATTGCGGCCTTTGCCGATATTCGGGTATCATCATTCGGTGATATTAACAGCAACCACTTTCTTTAAATAACTGGAGCTATTTTGACAAAAATGTGTCCCTGCGGCAGTGGCTCATCTTTCGACCTTTGCTGTGGCCCCTATCTTAAAAACCATCACCCAGCCCCAACTGCTGAATCCTTGATGCGTTCCAGATACAGCGCTTACGTTACACAAAATTCCGACTATCTTATCGCTACCTGGCACCCAGATTGTCAGGCTGAAAATTGGCAGGCAGAAATAGAACAAAGTTTTGCTGGTGTACAATGGCTGGGATTAAATGTTCTCGAAACTCATCAGGGGAAACATAATAATGAAGCCTATGTTGAATTTTCAGCTTGCTTTATTGAACAAGGAAAGCAAGATAAGCAATTGGTTCATGAACGTTCACGTTTTTTGTGCGTTGACCAACGTTGGTTTTATATAGATGGAATTCGTCCTGAAATAGGTCGAAATAGCCTTTGTCCGTGTGGTTCAGGCAAAAAATATAAGAAGTGCTGTGGCTAACAGCATCTAAATTATCAAACATAACAATTCACACAGTGAAGAATATTTGAGGTTCTCGTAATCCATGCAACACGCAAATGTACAAAAAAAAATCTTGCGTACAATTTGTCCTGATTCCAAGGGATTAATCGCAAAAATCACAAACATTTGTTACAAACATCAATTAAACATCGTTCAAAATAATGAGTTTGTTGATCATCGTACCGGACGATTTTTTATGCGTACCGAGCTGGAAGGTATTTTTAATGATGAAACTCTTCTGGCCGATTTGGATGACGCCCTGCCTGTAGGCTCAAACCGTGAACTCAATACGGCAGGTCGACGTCGTATCGTTATCATGGTGACCAAAGAAGCACATTGCATTGGCGATATCTTAGTCAAAAGCGTCTATGGGGGGCTGGACGTCGAAATTGCTGCCGTCATCGGCAACCATACTATCCTGCAAAAATTGGTTGAACAGTTTGATATTCCATTCCATTACATCAGTCATGAGGGTTTAACCCGCGAACAACATGACGAAGCATTGATGGCCCAGATTGATCAATATAAGCCGGACTATGTTGTACTTGCGAAATATATGCGAGTTTTAACGCCCGCATTTGTTCAGCATTACCCGAATCAAATAATCAACATCCACCACTCATTCTTGCCCGCATTCATCGGTGCTCGTCCTTATCACCAGGCTTATGAGCGTGGTGTGAAAATTATTGGCGCGACGGCCCATTACGTAAATGACAATTTGGATGAAGGGCCAATTATCACTCAAGATGTCATCAATGTGGATCACACCTACACAGCAGAAGAGATGATGCGGGCAGGACGGGATGTTGAGAAAAATGTGCTAAGCCAAGCATTATACTGGGTATTTTCTCAACGCGTCTTTGTATATGGAAACCGTACCGTTATTCTTTAATAAAGAATATTACTTTTTGATAAAAAATAAAGTGTTGTCGCTATTGCTGATTGATGAAAACTCAACCTGTGATGCAAATACTTTCCATTGGTGACATTACCAGATAGGTTGCAATTCGACCATCAAGATCAAAAAGACAGCATTCGATACTCTATTTTCGATTATCTACTTTACAGCGGCGGCTTATTTGATATTATGCCGTCCGCTGCTAACGACAGCGCACAATTCAACAAATTTGGTGGGGTTCCCGAGCGGCCAAAGGGAGCAGACTGTAAATCTGCCGTCACAGACTTCGAAGGTTCGAATCCTTCCCCCACCACCATCAAAGTTTCACCTTCCATGACTTCCAAATTCAAAACTAAATATATTAGTCGTTAATAAAAAACACACTATAATCAAGTACAATGTATCGATTTGGGAAGTGTTAGCCCATTCAGCTAACAACCTAAATTGGAATATAACAGAATGGTTGTGGGCAGGACATAGTATCCTGTTCAGTGGAATAATGAGTGGTTTCGTACCCACACAAGCCAAAGGTGAGGAGCGAAATGACGTATCATTCTTCCTCACCACTATCAAAAATCTATTGCAAGCGCTAATGCATTATAAAAATCAGCAAATAGTTATTCTATTGCTTACATCAATCGTTGAACTCATCGCTAATCTGTTAAGAACATCTATTAAAAGCCGGCTTGAAGTAAAACGGAGCAACAAAGCACTTTAGATTAACAATTGAGTCGATGTTTTCAAAATTAATGCATTTGGGCAAATACCCATAGCGGAGCAGGAAAATCTGGTGGTTCGCCCCGCCCATAAAGCCAGTTATTCCATGTCACTGACGGAGTCGATAAAACGATTTAACACGCTTGAATGAGATTTTGATTTGTAGACATAACACTGATTAATTGCATCAGGCCGTGATATTGGAATGAAGCCTAGGCTTTCTCCCTCTTCCAATGCACCGGAGTGAGAATCTGTAATAAAAATATAATCAGGTGATTGAATAAAATTGAGACAACATTCTATACTATCCATCTGTCGAATATTAACTTTTTCTCCGTTTTTGATCATTTCCTCTTCCAAACTCTTTATCAAATTGCCTTTATAAAGCACGGGATCACATAACCACGTTCTCTTTTTCAGCAATTGAGTAAAGTCACCATTCATTTCATCCAATAACTCTTTACGGCAACAGATCCCCAAATTTTGGCCATCAATTTTCCGTACCAGACTGAATCGATCACTAAGTACTTTTTCCGAACTCAAAATGATTGTATTGCCCTCATAGTCAACTATTTCATCGATGTTATCATAACTGAAGCGTAATATATTAACTTGAGCATTATTTCTGTCCGCTGCTTTGTAAAGCGAAATCAGATGCCTTTTCTTACCCCAATCATGGTATATATTCACAACATTACAAATACTCCCGCTGATGTGTTTCTTTGTAATTTCTTTCTCTTTCAAATAGAGTTCTTTCAGGTCATTATATAACTCCACTCCGTCTTTGGTCAGAATCATCCCAAACTTCTCCCTTTTGAATAAGCGCTTTCCTAACGTCGCTTCAAAGTCTTTAATTGATTTAGCGACTGGGGGAGTAGTACGGTTCATCACTCTTGCCGCCTTGCTTAAAGAACCCATTTCCACCACCGCCATGAATGCTTCTAATTTACGAGAAAAAAACATAATTCACCGTTCCTATGTAACTTGTGGCTAAAATAATTTCCTTGAAATGGCCTTCTCATCAGGTAACCGCTAAATCAAGCTTGATATTATGAAGGTACAATTTTGTACAATAAAAATAAGTATTTTTCAAATGACATTTATATAAAATGCCAGTCCCTGATGCAATAATGCGGTTTAGATGAACTATATTAGTCATCTATGTCATGATGAATATTCCACCGTGATTGTAAGCCATTATTAAATATAAATCTGGCCTACACATTCAAATTTCTATCAGAGATTGATTAACTCTTCTACTTTTTCATTAATTATTTTTTGTAACGCATAACATAAAATAAATTTCAAGGGTAAAAACCCTCACGGGAAATTATAATATCAAATGTTGAATATAACATATTATAATTAGTAAATTATTATATATTCATTAATTTACTAATTATTGATTTGGTGTCTTTTTATTATTTAAAAATCGATTCGACACTCTAAATTTTGGCTAACGAGAGTATTATATTCAATATAGTATTACATATAAGAGTAAAATAGCGAGTTATCATGGTGGTTAGATGAAATTTATTATTTAATAAATGGTTACATCCTTATTTGTATCTGTTAATATTAAGAATAAGCAGATTCTATAGGTGATTATAACAACATGAAATTTATATCATTCAATATAAATGGGTTAAGAGCACGCCAACATCAACTCGCTGCCATTGTTGAACAACACCAACCCGATGTTATCGGATTACAAGAAATAAAAGTCCATGATGAAATGTTCCCGCTGGAAGAAGTCAACAAGCTGGGTTATCACGTCTTTTATCATGGTCAAAAAGCACACTACGGTGTCGCCCTGTTAACCCGTCAACAACCAATAGATATCCGTAAAGGTTTTCCTACTGATGACGATGATGCACAACGCCGCATTATCATGGCCGATATCGAAACACCTTTGGGTTTACTGACTGTCATCAATGGCTATTTTCCCCAAGGGGAGAGCCGTGATCATCCAACTAAATTTCCTGCAAAAGAAAAGTTTTATCAAGATCTACTCTCTTATCTGGAAACCAACCATTCTCCAGAGTCTCACATTCTGATTATGGGAGACATGAATATCAGCCCAACCGATCTCGATATTGGTATCGGAGAAAACAACCAGAAACGCTGGTTAAAGACGGGGAAATGCTCTTTTTTGCCAGAAGAACGAGAGTGGATGGCGCGCCTGAAAAATTGGGGTTTCATTGATACATTCCGGGCACAATACCCTGAAGTTAATGACCAATTTTCATGGTTCGACTATCGTTCAAAGGGTTTTGATGATAATCGGGGGCTGCGCATTGATTTGCTGCTTGCCAGCCATCCATTAGCTGAAAAATGCGTTTCTTCGGGTATCGATTATGCTATCCGCAGCATGGAAAAACCGTCTGATCATGCCCCTGTTTGGACAGAATTTAAAATATAAGCCGCGATCATGAAACACAGCACCACCCATTATGGTGCTGTGTCAGCATTTCAGGTTATCCCTGCTTAGCTTGATCTTTCTTTGCCCTCCCCTTACCGGATTTTATCTGCTTTCCTTTCCCCTTTTTAGTATTAACAGGAACGGGAGGTAAATCCCTAAAAGCCTTCAAATTACGATGCTGTTTTGCCTGCCAGATCAATTGCTGTAACGTTTCCTGAAGAGGTAACATAAAATCCTGATAGCGGAATTGCTTTTCGCTGATTTGCGTCAGCCGGGATTCCCAATGTGCGGTCATATCGGGTAATACGGCCATATCCGGCAATACATGGATCAACGCCCTGCCTGCCGGCGTGGCATGGATATAACGTCCTTTTTTGTACAGGAAGTCCCGCTTGAACAGCAATTCAATGATCCCCGCTCTGGTCGCTTCCGTACCTAAGCCATCGGTTGCACGAAGCACCTTTTTCAACGCTTTATCCTGCACAAATCGAGCGATACCCGTCATGGCAGACAATAACGTAGCATCAGTGAAAGGCCGTGGAGGCTGTGTCTGCCTTTCCACCACTTCGCCTTTCTCACATAATAACTCATCGCCTTTAGCAACCACGGGCAATGGTGTACCTTCATTTTCTTCATCCCGTTCCTTATTGCCAAGCAGGGTTCTCCAACCGGCTTCTGCCAGAAAACGCGCCTTAGCAATAAATTTCCCTCCTGCAATATCAAGTTCAATCGTGCACTTTCGGAATATTGCATCAGGGAAAAACTGCATCAGGTATTGGCGGGCAATCAAGCCATAAATATGGCTTTCATTTTCTGTTAATTTGACTTGGCTACTACGTGCAGTGGGAACAATGGCATGGTGAGCGTCAACCTTCTTATCATCCCAACAACGGTTTTTTTGCTCTATATCCAAAGCATCCTGCGGAAGCAAATGGGTGGCATGAACCGAAATGGCATTCAAGACCGCATGACGCCCCGCAAAGTGTTCTTCCGGCAAGTAACGGCAGTCAGAGCGTGGGTAGGTAATTAACTTATGGGTTTCATAAAGCCGCTGGCAAATATCAAGGATATCCTGAGCACTCAAGCCAAAACGTCTGGCCGCTTCAATCTGCAAGGATGAAAGGGAAAACGGTAATGGCGCCGTTTCTGGTTCACGCTTATCCTGATAGGCAGAGACATTGGCAGGCTGTCCGGTAATACGCGCAACAACATGTTCAGCTAATGGCCGGTGAATGATTCTCCCTTCTTCATCCTGAAAATCAATGCAAGATTCACTGGGTTGCCATAACGCGGTAAATCGTTCTTCATTAGGTGTAACAATGTGCGCTTTAACTTCAAAGAAGTCTTTCGGTACGAAATTTTCGATCTCTTCATCGCGGCGCACAACCAAACCTAAAACTGGCGTTTGGACACGCCCAACCGATAATACCCCCTGATACCCGGCATTTTTGCCCAACAAAGTGTAAGCGCGGGTCATATTGATGCCATAAAGCCAATCCGCCCTGGCTCTGGCAAGTGCAGAAACACACAGAGGGATAAACTCCCGATTGCTTCTTAGCCGTTCAATCGCTTTTGCCACTGCCTGAGGGTTAAGGTCATTAATGAGGCATCGCTGAACATTGTGCTTTTTTCCGCTATCCAGATTTAAAAAATCCAGCACTTCATCCACCAGCAATTGACCTTCACGATCAGGGTCACCGGCATGGACGATTTCCTCGGCCCTCTCCAACAGAGATTTAATGGTATTAAGCTGTTTGGCCACGTCTGCCCGTGGTTTTAACTGCCATTTTTCAGGAATGATTGGTAAATCAGCCAATACCCAACGCCCATAACGACTATCGTAAGCATCGGGTTCAGCCTGTTCCAAAAGATGACCAACACACCAGGTTACAAACTGGTTACTACCGCATTCAATGAACCCATCCCCACGTCGATGTGGTTTCGGTAAAACCTCTGCGATAGCTCTCGCGAGACTGGGTTTTTCTGCAATAAAAAGACGCATGGAATTATTCAAAAACTTCAATGAGTGCCCTGTCTGAACTTGGTTCAGTCAGTTCACCAACAGCAATAAAATTAATATTGTGGCTTCGTGCAATGGCTTTCGCCTCTTCCACGGCATCCGGTAAAATCGCCAGCAATAAACCACCCGAAGTTTGTGGGTCACACAGGAGATGACGTTGATGGGGAGTCATCTTCCCAATTAAGTGCCCATAACTGTCAAAGTTGCGTCCTGTGCCACCAGGTACGCAACCTTTTTCGATATAAACATCAACATTTGGCAATCGCGGAATTTGTGAAAATTTGACGTTGGCTTGAACGCCTGAGCCTTCACAAATCTCACTCAAATGCCCTAACAAGCCAAAGCCTGTGACATCCGTCATCGCTGTAACGCCATCAATTGCCGCAAAATCTGTCCCCGCTTTATTCAACTGGCACATCATTTCTTTCGCCATGCCTTGGTGTTCAGGTTGAAGCAAACCTTTCTTCTCGGCCGTAGTCAACACGCCAACGCCCAAAGGTTTAGTCAGGAACAGGAGGCTTCCCGCTTTTGCCTGGTTATTACGCTTCACACGTTCAATATTGATGATACCTGTCACCGCCAAACCAAATATGGGTTCAGGTGCATCAATAGAATGTCCTCCCGCCAGGGAAATACCCGCTTCTTTGCAAACAGCCCGGCCTCCCTCAATGACTTTTTGCGCAATTTCAGGCGCCAGTTTATTAATTGGCCAGCCTAAGATCGCAATTGCCATGATCGGCTTTCCACCCATCGCATAGATATCGCTGATGGCATTGGTGGCCGCAATACGGCCAAAATCAAAAGGATCATCAACAATAGGCATAAAAAAATCCGTAGTACTCACGATGCCTGTGCCATTACCAATATCATACACAGCAGCATCATCACGGGTTTCATTGCCGACTAAAAGATTAGGATCGAGGAATTTTGCCTGTTCACTGTGCAAAATCGTTTCCAGCACTTTAGGCGAAATTTTGCAGCCACATCCGGCACCATGGCTATATTGGGTCAGACGGATTTCTGTTGACATGAGTCACTCCAGTTAAAAAGTCACTGACAAATTAGAAATAACTGACAAAATTTGTCAAATCTGGTGTTGCGACTTTTGCTGGCGCCCTAAGTTCTGGCGTTCCTAAATAGAGGAATCCAACAATTTTGTCATTTTCCCCACATCCCAAACCCGCCCTGACAACGGGATCTTCTGTCCATGAACCTGAACGCCATATCCCGCCGAAACCTTGGGCGACGGCGGCCATCTGCATGGCATGAACAGCACACCCCGCAGCAACGACTTGTTCCCATGCCGGAACTTTTACATGGTCAACCACTTTGGCGATAACAGTAATGATCATCGGTGCCCGGTAAGGGGCATTTTTTGCCTTCTCTTCAACTTCTTTTCCTAAGCCGCCTTCAATGGCCGCTTTTTCAAGGAGATGACTGAATTTATCCATGCCTTCCCCCTGCATCACAACAAAATGCCAAGGACGCAAAGCCCCATGGTCAGGCGCCCTCATCCCGGCTGCTAAAATATGTTGTAATTCATTTCCTTCTGGTGCGGGGGTTGTTAAACGCGAAACTGAACGACGATTTAACAAAAGTTCCAAAGCATTCATTATTTTCTCCTAAATAAGATAATCTGTCACAAGCCAACATTCTCTGTTTATTCGTTAATGAATGAAAGCACATAAACTGTTTTTTCAATCATTAACATGATTTCCGGCTGACATTTCTAACCAAGCTGATTAGGATAACCCCATTTGATACCATAACCGGAGACAATATGCGCACTTTATGGCAATTCACGGCGGCATTATTTAAATGGAGTTGGAAGCTCCTCAATTTTGTGCGCCAATTTATTTTCAATCTTATTTTTATTCTGTTAATTGTGGTTGTCGCTTTTGGCGTCATCGTTTATCACCAACAATCCAAACTTGATGATAACTATCACGGAGCATTATATGTCGACCTGTCTGGTATTGTTTTGGATCGCGTCACTGCCCGCAATCCTCTTGAACAATTCGCAAAAAATCTTCTTGGGTCTTCCAGTAACAATGATAAAGAAACTTCTGTGTTTGACGTTGTTGACAGCATTCGTCGCGCAAAAGACGATCCCCAAATTACAGGTATGGTATTAAAGCTGAATGATTTCATCGGCGCAGACCAGACTTCCATGAGATATATTGGTAAGGCTATCAACGAATTTAAAGCAACCGGTAAACCTGTTTTTGCAATTGGTGATTATTACAGCCAATCACAATATTATTTAGCCAGCTATGCCAATAAAATCTACCTATCCCCATTAGGGGCTGTTGATATCCGTGGTTTCTCCACCAACCATTTATATTACAAGTCATTATTGGATACATTGAAAGTATCTACCCATATTTTCCGTGTGGGAACCTATAAATCCGCCGTTGAACCCTTATTGCGTGACAATATGTCAAAAGAAGCCCGTGAAGCTGACAGCCTCTGGCTCAACGAACTTTGGGATAATTACTTAAATGCCATTGCAGTTAACCGGCATATCCCTGTCGATCAAGTCTTCCCCGGCGCAACAAATTTTATCGAGAAACTCCGTAAAGTGGGTGGCGACTCTTCACTGTATGCGTACCAAAACAAACTGGTGGACACTATTGCGCCACGCGGTGCCGTTGAGAAGGAAATGCGGGAAAAATTCGGTTGGAATAAAGAACAAAAACATTTCAATTATATTAGCATTTACGACTACATTGGCCTGAAACCCGTACAAGATACAGGTAATAAAGGTAACATTGCTGTCATTATTGCTGACGGGGCAATTTTAGAAGGCAAGCAATTACCCGGTATTGTTGGCAGTGACACCCTTGTTGAACAACTGCGTACAGCGCACCATAACCCCAATATAAAAGCGATCGTACTACGAATAAACAGCCCTGGTGGCAGTGTTGGGGCATCTGAAATTATTCGTAACGAGTTGGTTGCTATCCGAGATGACAAGACAGGAAATGCGAAACCTATCGTTGTTTCAATGGGCGGGGTAGCTGCCTCAGGCGGTTACTGGATCTCTACCCCTGCGAACTACATTATCGCTGATCCGAGTACATTAACCGGCTCCATTGGTATTTTTGGTGTCATGCAAACCTTTGAAAAGAGCCTCAATTACGTTGGCGTGAATACTGATGGTGTTTCAACAACCCCGTTTGCCGATATTTCTGCAACCAAAGGTATCAACCAGCCGTTTTCCGATGCAATACAGCTAGCTATTGAGAACGGCTACAGTAGATTTATCAAGCTGGTTGCCAATGCCCGCAATAAATCTCTGGATGAAATCAATGACATCGCCCAAGGACGTGTTTGGAGCGGCATTGATGCCAAAAAACATGGCCTGGTCGACCAACTGGGTGATTTTGATGATGCCGTTAAAAAAGCCGCTGAATTGGCAAAGGTTAAAAATGCCTCACTGGACTGGATGCAACCTGAGCTTTCATTCTCTGAAAAATTCATGATGGGAATGTCTTCATCTGCGCAAGCACTATTGCCCAATACCTTGCAGTCAATGTTGCCAGCACCACTGGCCGAAGTCGCTCAGGATGTGAAAAAACAAGCGGTATTTTACAACAGGATGAATGATCCACAGAATATCTATACATTCTGCCTGAATTGTGTCGATATCCGTTAAAACAACTCACGCAGTTTCTGCCAAATTTAAAGCCTGATCTCACCATCAGGCTTTTTTTATTCTTGATACTCCCTATAATCCGGTTAAATGTTTTTATTGAGGCGTTACCATGCAGAAGAAATCGATCTATGTTGTTTACACTGGCGGTACTATTGGGATGCAACATTCTCCCAATGGATACATTCCCGTTTCCGGTCATTTACAGCAACAACTCGCCAAAATGCCAGAATTTCACCGTCCAGAAATGCCAACATTCACAATCCGTGAACACCACCCCCTGATTGATTCTTCTGATATGAGTCCTGACGACTGGGGCATTATCGCAAACGATATCTATCAAAATTACCATGACTATGATGGCTTTGTGATCCTGCATGGTACGGATACCATGGCCTTCACCGCGTCAGCACTCTCCTTTATGTTCGAAAACCTTAATAAACCTATTATCGTGACAGGGTCACAAATACCCCTAGAAGCACTGCGTTCCGATGGACAAACCAATCTCCTAAATGCACTGTATCTTGCAGCGAATTACCCTATTAACGAAGTTAGCCTGTTTTTTAACAATAAGTTGTTTCGTGGAAACAGGACAATTAAAGCCCATGCTGATGGCTTTGATGCTTTCTCATCACCTAACTGTTCACCGCTCATCGAAGCTGGAATAAGTATCCGTACCTTTAAAACAAATCCCATCCCCGTTAGTCATGATGAGTTTGTTGTTAATCCAATCACATCACAACCGATTGGTGTTATAACCATCTATCCGGGATTGTCCAGTCAGGTGGTAGAAAATATTCTGATGCAACCGGTCAAGGCATTGATTTTGCGCTCATATGGTGTTGGCAATGCGCCTCAACGTGCGGATTTGCTGCAAACGTTAAAGAGTGCCACCGAGCGGGGCATTATTGTGGTTAACTTGACACAATGTATTTCTGGCCGGGTCAATATGGAAGGCTATGCAACGGGGCATTCTCTGGCGGCATCCGGTGTTATCAGTGGCTATGACATGACTTTTGAGGCAACTTTAACGAAATTGCACTATTTATTGAGCCAATCTTATACACCTGAAGAGATCCGCTACCTGATGCAACAAAATCTGCGAGGGGAATTGAGTTATGCCAATGAATAATCAACAGGTAAATCGAGAAATATGATGAAAACAGCACTATTACTGATTGATCTGCAAAATGATTTTTGTACCGGGGGGGCTTTGGCAGTCAAAGAGAGTGATGCAGTGATTAAAGTAGCCAATAACGTTATCGCACGATGCCAGGAAAACAATATCACTATCATCGCAACTCAGGATTGGCACCCAGCTAACCACCTGAGTTTTGCGAAAAACTCAGGGCAAAAAGTCGGTGAATTGGGGGAACTCAATGGCATTCCTCAAGTATGGTGGCCGAACCATTGTGTCCAAGGCGAGTTTGGTGCAGCGTTGCATCCTTTGTTAAACCAATCTGCGATTCAAGCGATCTTCCAAAAAGGTGAAAATCCCCAAATAGATAGCTACAGCGCATTCTTTGATAATGACCATAAAAGTAAAACCCGTCTGGATGATTGGTTAACAGAGCAGAATATCCAACGCCTCTTCGTCATGGGCATCGCCACCGATTATTGTGTGAAATTCACTGTACTTGATGCTTTGGCGCTAGGTTATGAAACCTATGTCATTATTGATGGCTGCCGTGGCGTCAATATCCAGGAAGAGGATAGCCAACAAGCACTTGAAGAAATGGCCAGAAAAGGGGCTAAGTTAATCTCACCAAGTGAGATCAGCGCCATGTTATGACATGGGCAAAATCCCCCATCCAGCGACTCAAAATATTTAATAAATTTAATCAATACACCTGGTTAATATTTATTATTAAGGTAACTAGAAATGACCTCGTCCTTACAGGAATAGAACGAGGTTTTCAATTCAGGCCATTTCAATCTTCCGACTGGGGTTTTAATTTTGTCACCATTTCGGACTGAAAGATCACCTTTAACTCCTGTTTGCTTTTTATGGTAATTTGACCATCTGTGCCAATCGTCATATGCTCAGGATCATGATTATATTTTGCTTGCCAAAGCATCACCGCCTGTAGACTGTATTCTTTCTGCTCTGGCGTGAGTGGTACACCATCCTGCCATTTTCCGAGTTCAACAGCCTGAGCTAATCGTTGATAAATTTCAGGTGTCATGGTGGAGAGTAAATCATCCAACTTCATCAAAATTTCCTTAAATAGCTATATGCATTATTTCAGTATATGCACGACATATTTTACTTGTACAACTATAAGCTCAAATGCTCTACCCCAAATAGGCTGAATCGTTTTTTCATTCAGCTTATTAAGCGAATATTTCCAAATTCCAGATATAACATTAACCCGTTGTTTCTTCGCCTGTTTCTTTATCAATAAAATGCAGTGCCGCTGAATTAATACAAAAACGTTCTCCTGTCGGTTTAGGCCCATCGGGAAAAACATGTCCCAAATGTGCCTGACATTGGCTACAACGCACCTCTATTCGATGCATATTATGCGAATAATCATCAATGTACGTAATTGAACTATCACTAACAGGTTGGTAAAAACTCGGCCATCCACACCCTGAGTCAAATTTCGTATCAGAAACAAATAAAGGCTGACGGCAACACAGGCAATAATAAATACCCTCGTTTTTGTTGTGCAGTAGTTTTCCTGAAAATGGCGGCTCAGTGCCTGCTTCTTGTGTAACATAGTGCTGAATTTCACTAAGCTGTTCTATAAAAAGGGAAATATTTTGACTTTTAGCCATAATGACCACCTTTGAAGGCCAATATTTTCAATAAAAAATCATCGGAAGCAACAAAAAATTAACAACAAAATATCAAAATGCATTCTAACCCATTCAACATAGCAATTTGCTTTACTAATTGTGATTAATCTCACATATCTAACCGATGGTAACTTTAAATATCTCTTTATGCCCCGATAATGGTGTGCATGGAACTTGTACTGGCTGTACAACAAGCATCTAAATAGTGATTATTTAATTGATCTTTTTCAATTGTTGACACGATTCCGCTTGACGGCTGGCAAGATTTTGGTAACTTTAGAAACAACTTTTAATTCACTAAAAAATAGCTGGTGGAATACTATGACTATCAAAGTAGGTATTAACGGTTTTGGTCGTATCGGCCGTATTGTTTTCCGTGCTGCCCAAGAGCGTTCAGACATTGAAATCGTTGCAATCAATGATCTGTTGGATGCAGAATACATGGCTTACATGCTGAAATATGACTCAACCCACGGCCGCTTCAACGGTACTGTTGAAGTAAAAGACGGCCAGTTGGTTGTTAACGGCAAAACCATCCGTGTAACATCTGAAAGAGACCCAGCTAACCTGAAATGGAACGAAGTGGGTGTTGATGTTGTTGCAGAAGCAACCGGTATCTTCCTGACTGACGAAACCGCACGTAAGCACATCGCTGCCGGCGCGAAAAAAGTTGTTCTGACTGGCCCATCTAAAGACAACACGCCAATGTTTGTTATGGGTGTCAACCACAGTGCCTATGCAGGCCAGGATATCGTCTCCAACGCATCCTGCACCACCAACTGCCTGGCTCCACTGGCTAAAGTTATCAATGACAAATTCGGCATCGTTGAAGGTCTGATGACGACAGTTCACGCAACCACTGCAACCCAGAAAACGGTTGACGGCCCGTCAGCAAAAGACTGGCGCGGTGGCCGTGGTGCGGCACAGAACATCATCCCATCTTCCACTGGTGCAGCAAAAGCCGTAGGCAAAGTTATCCCAGAACTGAACGGCAAACTGACGGGTATGTCTTTCCGTGTTCCTACTCCTAACGTATCGGTTGTTGACCTGACGGCACGTCTGGCTAAACCAGCAACTTACGCAGAAATCTGTAACGCCATCAAAGAAGCCGCAGAAGGCGAACTGAAAGGCATTCTGGGTTACACTGAAGATGACGTGGTTTCCACTGATTTCAACGGCGAAAAACTGACTTCGGTATTTGATGCAAAAGCCGGTATCGCGCTGAACGATAACTTTGTAAAACTGGTTTCTTGGTATGACAACGAAACCGGTTATTCCAACAAAGTTTTGGATCTGATCGCACACATTTCCAAGTAATTGAATTTTTATCCACGTGCAAAAGCCATCTGTTTACAGGTGGCTTTTATATTTATGAAACTAAGATATTGAGCTATTCTTGTCCCTTGGTTCAACTACCAATTTAAGTTTGCATAAGGTTGTGACAGATGCTTGATAAAATTTTCTCATTACCGGTTGTAGAACAACTCTCCCCTTATATCAGCCAGCGAAACATTGATGATTTTCCGTTAATTGTTGTTTCCCATCCTAAAGCTCGCGGGGTGATCAGTATTCAAGGTGCACACTTGATTACCTGGCAGCCCAATAACGAAAAGCCCGTATTATGGGTCAGCGATAACTCCCTTTTCCGTGCAGGCACTGCCATTCGTGGTGGTATTCCCATCTGTTGGCCTTGGTTTGGTCCATCTGCGGCTCCCAGCCACGGATTTGCACGGATATTACCTTGGGAACTCAAAGCGCATGATGAGAATGAAAATGGTGTTATTTTGACCTTCACATTGCAAAATAGCCCATTTACCCATAAGTTATGGCCACATGAATTCACGCTGATTGCCCGCTTTAAATTAGGGGAAACTTGCGAAATAGAGTTAGAGTCCCACGGTGAATATCAGGCTACATGCGCCCTTCACTCTTACTTCAATGTCAGTGACATCAACCAAATTCAGGTGAGTGGCCTTGGTGCACATTTTATTGATTCCCTCGCCGATAGGGAGCTGTATCTTGATGAAGATTTAATCTTCCGTGGAAGAACCGATCGCATTTATACAGAGCCAGACGATTTTAGCCTGCTCAGAGATCCGCTATGGAAACGAACAATTGAAATACACCACTATCACCATAGCGATGTCGTCTGTTGGAATCCTGGCGCAGCGCTTTCCAGTAGCATGCAAGATATGGGTAAAGAGGGTTATAAGAATATGGCTTGTATCGAGACTGCACGGATCAATAACCCATTGCGGCCTAAAAATGGCAACCCTGACAGGCTCTCTGTTGTTATCCGCTGTCGTAAATTCTCAAGAGAATAATCAAGAAACCCATAAAACAGGCATTTATTCCAAAACCAAGGATAGCAATGCCTGAATTTTAAATCATGGATTAAACGACAGTAACAGGAACACGCTTCGCTAAAGCACATAAAAGCTCATAACCAATGGTTCCTGCTGATTTTGCGACTTCATCTACGGGTAGATTTTTTCCCCACAATTCGACAATACTGCCTATGTTTGCCTGGGGGCACGGAGTCAAATCAACCGTCATCATATCCATTGATATAGCCCCCAATAACTGGGTACAAACACCATCAACCATAACAGGTGTTCCCGTTGGCGCATGTCGTGGATATCCATCCGCATAACCACAGGCAACTGTACCGACACGCATAGGTTTCTCGGTCGTATAGCGGCTGCCATAGCCAATTTTTTCGCCTTTGGGAAGCTCATGTATTGCAATGATTTCACTTTGCAACATCATGGCGGGTTGCAACCCAATATCAGCAATATCACGCCACCTTCCACTCGGTGATGCGCCATAAAGAATAATCCCCGGCCGCACCCAATCGCCATGTGTTTTCGGATGCCACAACACCGCGCCAGAATTCGCCAGACAATGAGGAAGTGAATTCATTTGCAGACGTTCAATCACCGCAAACTGTTCGTCAATACCCACTTCATTGTCCGAATTGGCAAAATGGGTCATTAAGGTCACTGACCGAATATTTTTAATGCCTCTTACTCTTGAAACTATCTGCGGATATGCTTTTGGTGTGAACCCTAATCGATTCATACCGCTATTGAGTTTCAAATAAATATCAATGGGGTTATCTAATTGGTTTTTTGCTATCTCATCGAGTTGCCAATAACTATGTACTGCGGTTGTCAAACGGTACTTATTGATAATGTGCAAATCCGCAGGTTCGAAAAAGCCTTCCAATAGCAAGATTGGCCCTTGCCATCCCTGCTCCCTTAAATAAATAGCTTCATTCATGTCAAGCAGTGCAAATCCATCCGTCTGCATGAGTGATTGCCATATTCTGTCCAATCCATGCCCATACGCATTCGCTTTTACTACCGACCAAATTTTACTGTTACCCACTTGTTGGCGAATAACCGACAAATTATGGCGCAATGCATCGAGATGGATCGTCGCCAAAATAGGACGTGGCATTACGACCCCTTTTTATAGTTTATTAATTTATGCAGTGTGCAAATGTGGCTTCACTGGAGACACCTTAATATTGAAGCCATCAACGTATCTGAATACAGAGAGATCATCTGCCGCAATATCAGGCTTTTTGCCAGAGATTAAATCAGCCAATAACTTCCCTGAACCACAGGCCATCGTCCAACCGAGTGTTCCATGACCGGTATTTAAATAAAGATTCGCATATTGGGTTGGCCCCACAATAGGAGTCCCATCCGGCGTCATAGGGCGCAAGCCCGTCCAAAATGAAGCCTTCGCAATATTACCACCGTCGTGGTAGAGATCCCGCACAACCATTTTTAACGTTTCGCAGCGATCCTGGAGAACCTTCAAATTAAAGCCAACCACTTCCGCCATCCCACCAACGCGAATACGATGATTAAAACGTGTAATAGCAATCTTATACGTTTCATCCAGCACAGTTGAGACAGGCGCTTTTGATTCGTCCATGATGGGCATCGTCAACGAATAACCTTTTAACGGATAAACCGGAATTTTAACCCGATCTTTCAATAATTCCGTGGAATAAGCGCCCATCGCGACCACATAGTGATCCGCTGTCATGATGCCATCATCACATTGAATACCTGTCACTTTATTCCCGTCCATCAAAATTTGTTTGACTTGCTTATTGAAGATAAACTTCACGCCAGCGTCTTCCGCCATTTTAGCCAGCGTTTTGGTAAAAATCTGACAATCCCCCGTTTCATCATTGGGTAATTGCAATCCTCCTGTTAGTTTATGGGAAGCATTGGCCAGTGCCGGCTCCACCGTAGCCAATTGTTCCGCAGTCAATAATTGATAGGGAACACCTTCTTGCTCTAATACTTTGATATCATTGGCGGCATTATCAAATTGCTGGGTGGTTCTGAACAATTGCAGGGTTCCCCCCTGACGCCCTTCATATTGGATCCCCGTATCAGCTCTTAACTGTTTAATACAATCCCGGCTATATTCGGCTAACCGTACCATCCGGCTTTTATTCATCGCGTAATGGTTTGCATCACAATTGCGCAGCATTTGCCACATCCAGCGTAATTGAAACAAAGAGCCATCAGGGCGAATAGCAAAAGGGGCATGACGTTGAAACATCCACTTTATGGCTTTCAGTGGGATACCGGGTGCCCCCCAAGGCGTTGCATACCCTGGTGAGATTTGGCCGGCATTAGCCGCGCTCGTTTCTTCCGCTGCACTATGTTGGCGATCAACGACAATAACTTCATGGCCTTCCTGTGCGAGATACCATGCACTGGTTACGCCAATAACACCGCTGCCTAAAATAAGGATCTTCATTCTATCCCCCCTACTGGTAAGTGACATTTTCAAGCATAATATGCTAATCACAAAAATCCAATACAGAATAATAGACTGCGACACAATTAATTAACTTTTAGGATTTAAGTCACATTTATATTACAACTTGCGAAAAACACATCTCGTCAAAAAATGGATTTAACCTTAAAAAATCATTAAAATTTAATTAATTAAAATAGATAAAAATTCTGTTTACCCCCCTTAACCTCTACCTGACAGAGTCATTTTTATGGCTAAAAAGAAACATTGCATTCACAAAATCAGTTTTTATAAAAACCCAAATAAATTAAAATTTATAGAATTTTGTATAATTTCACTCTTAATTAAGTAGAATAATAATTTAAAAAATTGGATTACACAGTTGGAAGGGTTAAAAATAGCCCACATGTATGAAGCGATGATTAGGGAATTGCCCCAGAAATATAGATAATTCGGCATCATATGATTACGCATCATATGACCAAACCATGATACAACTACATAACTGGGGTAAATAAATACAACTAATCGTGAGAGGTAGTCAAAAAACGAAGTGTTTAGCCCGCTTAAGAAGTGCTTGCGTTAATTCGATCTTTCCGTCAATTCATTGATCATAATACTTTGCATACCATGCCAGATAATACCACTCTCTTTACCATAATTACGCACACAATCCATGATATTGTCATAGGATTTTTCCCGGCATAGTGAACTTAATTGCTGGTAGAAATTCAATGCTAGCTTACGCGCTTCAGGGCTGGAAAAATAATAACGACCAACGCGGGTATACAACCCTCTTAGCCCATTAATAATCAAACCATAAATTGGGTTTCCTGACGCAAAAGCCAGGCCACGGAAAATGTCATAATCCACAGAGCTGAAAGCCTCAGCGGTATCTGCCACTCTTTCTTTTTCCGCCAGAATTTCCAATGATTTTTCAGGATTGTTCCTGAATGCGGTACGGATAAAGATGGCTGCGATATTCGTGCGCACCGCCAATAGGTTATCAATCAACTGGGGAACGCGATCATGATCAAGGCGCGCCAAAGTTTCCAGAATATTCAGGCCGGATGTTTCCCAAAAATTATTAACCTTGGTGGGTTTCCCATGTTGGATAGTCAACCAACCATCACGGGCAAGGCGCTGCAACACTTCACGCAAGGTTGTGCGGGTGACACCGATCAATTCAGATAATTCACGTTCTGCTGGCAGTATCGTGCCGGGAGGAAAGCGATTATTCCAAATACTTTCAATGATATACTCTTCCGCGAAACTCGCAGGACTTTGAGCCTTAATTACCATAATTTTAATTATTCCAAAGCAGTTTTCTTGGCTAATAATAGCTCTTGATCATACCAGAATGTGCCTGTGCGACATAGTTGCCTGCTCGATAAACCGTGAAAGGGTGAAAGGGCTCATAAAAATGCAATTATTCGTGGATTAATTATGAGCTAATGCCCTTAAATTGCTATCAGGTTGAGCGTACTATACCAACATGTTTCGATATGTTGTTTGGATTTATAGCGACTTAGATTTTTTTCACCTATTTACAAAGAGGAATGTTAATAATAATGGAAATCAGTATCCGACGTGCAGTGATGAAAAACTTTCTCGGCAACTCGCCGGATTGGTACAAACTCGCTATCATTGTTTTTCTGATCGTTAATCCACTGGTCTATTTCTTTGTTAGCCCCTTTGTTGCTGGTTGGATGCTCGTTATTGAGTTTATCTTCACACTGGCAATGGCATTAAAATGCTACCCTCTGCAACCTGGGGGGATACTCGCCATTGAAGCCGTCATCATTGGAATGACTTCACCAAAGCAAATAGGCCATGAAATTGCCAACAATTTGGAAGTCATTTTACTGTTGATTTTCATGGTTGCAGGCATTTACTTTATGAAACAATTATTGCTGTTTGTTTTCACAAAACTGCTGTTAAATATCCGTTCCAAAAAAATGCTGGCACTGGCATTCTGTCTGGCGAGTGCTTTCTTATCCGCTTTCCTTGATGCCCTGACCGTAATTGCAGTAGTTATCAGTGTTTCAGTCGGGTTTTATGCTATCTATCACCAATTTCTTTCCCACAATGACAGCGCTGAACTGAATGATGATAAGTTCATTGACAGTGAAGATAAAAGACAGACGCTGGAACAGTTCCGTGCATTTCTGCGCAGCCTGATGATGCATGCGGGAGTTGGTACCGCTTTGGGTGGCGTGATGACTATGGTTGGTGAACCGCAAAACCTGATTATTGCCAAACACGTCGGCTGGGACTTTGCCACATTTTTTCTTCGAATGTCGCCAGTCACCATTCCGGTGTTTATTTGTGGCTTACTGATCTGTTTGCTGGTCGAGCATTTTAAACTGTTTGGTTATGGCGCTGAGTTGCCTGAGCGTGTGCGTTCTGTCCTGGAAAATTATAACCAAAAGGCCAGCGAAAAACGCACTCGCCAAGAAAAAGCTCAGCTTTTTGTTCAGGCATTGATCGGAATTTGGCTGATTGTGGCACTGGCTTTTCATTTGGCCGAAGTGGGTTTGATTGGCCTATCAGTCATTATTTTGGCGACGGCATTCTGCGGCGTCACTGAAGAACACGCGCTGGGTAAAGCATTTGAGGAAGCCTTACCGTTTACTGCATTGCTAACCGTGTTCTTCTCTGTGGTTGCCGTAATTGTTGATCAGCAATTATTCACCCCATTTATTCAATTTGTTTTGCAATCTTCACCTGCTTCACAGCTTTCCTTGTTCTATTTATTCAACGGCTTACTCTCCACAGTTTCTGACAACGTCTTCGTCGGTACGGTTTATATTAATGAAGCGTTGATTGCCCTAAAGAGCGGTTTGATTTCACAGCAACAATATGAATATTTGGCTGTTGCTATCAACACAGGGACGAATCTGCCGTCTGTAGCAACTCCTAATGGGCAGGCCGCATTCCTATTCCTACTGACTTCCGCCCTGTCCCCGTTGATCCGTCTCTCTTATGGTCGTATGGTCATGATGGCTCTGCCTTATACGGTTGTGATGACACTGGTGGGGCTGTTATGTGTGGAATTCTGGTTAGTACCAGCCACTGAATATTTCGTCAAACTCGGTTTAATCACCCCACTATAATTATTAACTGAGATGATCGACCTACCGGATAGTGTGGTTTTACATACTATCCGGCTTTTATTAATCACTTCTCGGAAAAAATGGCTCAGTTGATTTTAATTTTATTTTTTTATCGTTAATGAAACGGCACAATAAGCCAATTGTTTATCTTGAAAAGATGGGAAGAAAAGAAAATGTTTCAATTCTTAAAACAGCGTTCCCAAGGGCGAGGCGCATGGTTATTGATGGCGTTGACCGCTCTTATTCTGGAAGTAACCGCGCTCTATTTCCAACATGTCATGCAGTTACAGCCCTGTGTCATGTGCATTTACGAGCGTGCTGCACTGTTTGGTATTTTAGGGGCTGCGCTGCTAGGGGCAATTGCGCCTAAAACGCCTTTGCGCTGGTTGGCGATCTTGCTGTGGATTTACAGCGCATGGCAAGGTTTACAACTGGCATGGGATCACACCATGATGCAGTTATACCCTTCCCCGTTTAATACATGTGAGTTTTTTGTCCAGTTCCCCTCTTGGTTACCGTTGAACGATTGGCTACCTTCGGTGTTTCAGGCGTTTGGTGATTGTTCGATGAAACAGTGGGCGTTTTTAACGCTGGATATGCCACAATGGTTGATTGGTATTTTTGCGGTCTATTTACTGGTGGGCATATTGGTGCTGGTGAGTCAGGTTGTTAAAACCCAGCATAGAGCCTGAGTAAGAAAGACCCTTTTTACAGAGAGTATTAACGTTTGCCCTAAAGGGGTCATAAAGGCTCCTTTAATACCTTTCTAATTCAGCCTTATCAGAGCAATTTTCTCAATTCTATTTGTTCGATTCCTATTCCTGCCTTTTATGTTGTCTGACGATCATCAAACGCCAGCAAGTAATGATTGAGATTACCATGATGGAGATTTCACAATTTGATAGATGAAAATTAAAAATATGGATGAAATGCGATCTGTATTGCAGAGGAAGAATCGGGAAAAATAAAAGCAAAAATTTTACTGAATTATAGGCTGAAAAAATGGTAGAATTTTTACGCTTGAAAAATTTGTTATAAAACAAACGGATAACGTTAGAGTGTTCCCCGTGCTTACGGGGATAAACCGCCAGAAACCGCATTCTGACCGGTACGATTGAGGTGTTCCCCGTGCTTACGGGGATAAACCGCCACTTCAACGTCGTGAATCAGGTGTCTGAGCGTGTTCCCCGTGCTTACGGGGATAAACCGATACCATGATGATCCAGCGCGTTGAGCAATCCGTGTTCCCCGTGCTTACGGGGATAAACCGAAAACAGTTCTGTGCAACTGTCTATCGATGTGGTGTTCCCCGTGCTTACGGGGATAAACCGAATTAAAACGTTTTGTGTTTATTTTAACACAGGTGTTCCCCGTGCTTACGGGGATAAACCGATACATTGCGCCCTACATTGGAGAGTCTCGAAGTGTTCCCCGTGCTTACGGGGATAAACCGCATCGGTTTTGTGCTTAACGTCCATACTGCTGGTGTTCCCCGTGCTTACGGGGATAAACCGTCGGAACAGCACACTACCTACTGTTTAGACCCGTGTTCCCCGTGCTTACGGGGATAAACCGGTGCCTTTCCCCGTCCCGATACGGCTGCGCCAGTGTTCCCCGTGCTTACGGGGATATTTCCTGTAATTCCTTTTCCGTTGTGATATTGTCTTTCCGTAACGTGTGATTCACAGCATATTTTGCTTGCCATGTTTTAGGGTTGATTAAGTAATGTTGCCGAAAACGTTTAGAAAAATGACTTGGGCTGGAATAACCCACTGCGGCTGCGACCTCAATGACACTCATTCCTTTCTTCAACAAATCTTCTGCTGTGGTCATACGGACGTTTTCCAGATACTGGTGGAAAGTACGGAAAACAACCGCACGGAATCCCTCTTTTAATTTACGCTCATTCAAACCCACGGCTCTTGATAACGATTTTATCGTCCAAGGATAATGATAATCGCTATTAATTATTTTTATCGCATTATAGACAGCACGCCGCTGCAAACCGCTAATCACATTAAATTGGCAATCGTAAATTTGGGCAGTCACACAAGCAAGAATTTCTAATGCCTTGGCTTTTAAATAAACCTTTCTGACACTGCCAGTTAATTGACATTCTTCTATTTGATTAACTATCTGCATAAAGGGGGGATAGATAGGGCTAGACATCATTAAGGCATCGCTATAACTCGCATTTTTTTCAAAACCCGCCGTTAATTTGGCAAAAGATGGCAACTCCTGAGCTTCAATTTCGTTCAGAGAGAAACGGATATCAAGAATTCGCCAGGTTCCGCAACCAAAGAAATTCATACCACGCGTCTTCGTAGGCGAATAAAAAAATATCATCGTTCCCGGATTAATATCTAAAACCTTGCCATTCTCAATAGCCATTTTTCCCTTCCCGCTGAGAATAAAGGCGATTGACACTGTTGGTGGCCCTTCACAATATTCTGTAAAATCCTTACTTAATTCAAGATAGATACGGTTGATGTGAATCCCATCGGATAACTCCTCTGTCAGCAATGAAGGCCTTGTATTATTTTCCTCTACGGATGAACGCCTATTATTGCAATGGTCCGTCGCGAAAATCCCCAATGTCTCGCTATAGATCGTCTTCATGAAATCCCCTGTAAAATCAGCACCAGACGCCAACCATTTCAAAAAAACGCTTTCCAAAATAAAAACAGCATGTTGTGCGCGTTAAAGGCATTATTCTTTTATTTTATATATTTATATACCAATGTGAATATCACGCAATTTACCATTAATGAGAATCATTATCAATAGTACGTATCGCGCTACTTTTGTCCCTATCCCGTTAGCTCTCCTTTGCTATTCCCGTTAATTTCACTAGATATGTTTTCGGATTTACCACATTTGACCTTTTTAAAATATAACTTGGAAAGGCATAAAGAGTATTTATGAAAAAAAAATATGCTAAAGCGTCTGTCTTATGTTGCCTGCTTTCACCTGTTGTGGTCTGGGCGGAGCATTCACCCGAAGCCACAGAGGATGTTTTGATTGTGACAGCTAACAAACGGGCAGAAGCATTAAATAAAGTTAACGGCAGCATTTTGGTAAAAACTGGCGAGGAACTTGAGCAAGCGGGTATCACCCAAGTGCAGGATCTTGAACGTGCTTTCCCTGGCTTACAAATCCGCACCCGCGGTAACCGCGCCTACTCGGCAACCACAATTCGGGGTATCAGTTCACCTGATTACTATTCCCCTTCCATTCGTATTTATGTTGATGGCGTTCCTCAGGATCACCAGTTTCTGACACAAGAACTGATCAATGTCGAACGTGTAGAATTATTACGTGGTCCCCAGAGCACCTTATATGGTGGGAATGCCCAAGCTGGTGTTATCAATATCATCACTCGTTCTCCTAAAGAAGGCCCTTGGCTTAACCTTTCTGGTAACTATTCTAAGTTTAAACAGGGAGGTTCTTTCAGCGGTTCAATGCCTCTGGTTGAAGATATTCTCTATGGCAGCATGAGCCTACGCTGGGTAAAAGAACCAGGACAACTTGATGATCCAAATCGTGGCGCTAAAAATATTGACTCCAGCAAGACCTGGCTCGGTAAAGGAAAACTGGCATTTGCGCCGGAAGATTCCCCTTTCAGTGCTGAACTGAGCTTTGCTCATGAAGATCTCAACTCACACAAAGAGATTTACTTAACCGACGAACAGTTCCGTCGGAAAGAATATAATGGTTCTATCCCAGATTTAACACGGCGCGTAGACAGCTATGCACTCAAGGCTGAATATGATTTTGGTAACAACGTACTGACCAGTGTTACTGCTTATCAAGATCGCGACATTTTTCGTGACTTTATCGGGGGTAAATGGAAAGAGAAACATCATGCCACAACCCAAGAGTTGCGTTTAAATTCCAACTATTTAAATAGGATGACCAGTGTTCTTGGTGGTTGGTTCTCAGATGAAACTAACACGCATCATACTAGCTATAATGGTGCACGTAACAAAATCAAAGGAAAATCGCTCGCCCTATTTGGCGAAGTTAAATTGCCCATTACGTCTCAATGGGATCTTACCCTTGGTGGTCGTTTATCTCATGAAAAATCTCAGATCGACTATTTAGGATCTGACATCATGCAGATTGGTGCTTTTGATAACCAAGTTTCCAGCAACGAATTTATCCCTAAGGCAGCCCTGGGCTGGCAATTGACACCTGATAGCCGCTTTTATCTCTCTGCCACCAAAGCATAGGTATCTACACATCTCCGAGCTGACCCAATGCTCTTGCGGCTAAGAGGGTCAGTTCCTCGGGGGTATACTCGGATAGCAACATTAATGTGTTCAG
>NZ_NJCX01000006.1:0-12562 GCF_002632875.1 Xenorhabdus kozodoii | reverse complement strand
ATAGCCACTCGCTATGCAAAAAATAGCGCGTCTTTTCTTGCCGCAGTGCAAATCCGTTGCCTTGTTCTTTGGCTGAAAATCTCATGACGACATCGTCTAGGAAACAGTGCATTATACATGACAAATAAGGGACGGAATGTTGGGCTGGATGTGAGCGTTGCACTATGACGCAAAATATCCCATACCGCCGTCACGTCTCGTTGCTACTTTTGACTTTGGCGGGTGTTTACACCATCCAAAGTACCATTGGTATGTTAACGTTACAAAGCATGCCGGCATTTCTACGCAACCAGGGCGTTACCCCAGATAAGATAGGACTACTCTATCTACTCATGTTACCTTGGGCATTCAAATTCCTCTGGGCTCCCGTTGTAGAACGCTATCGTAAATCAGGTTCGGGGGATATTAACCCCCGCCGCATCATACTCTGCGGCAACCTGTTAATTGCACTGATTTTAGGTTTAATGTCCTTAGCAAAACCTGCCGAACATATGTCGCTGATCATCGTGGCACTGTTTCTGGTGACCCTTTGTCTGACCGTTGTCGATACCACCACAGATGGTCATGCGATCGATCGATTATCACCGCAGCATCGCCCCTGGAGCAATGTCATGCAAGTTGGAGGCAGTTATCTGGGGGCCATTATTGGTAGCGGCCTGTTTTTATATCTGACTTCGCTGTATGGCTGGCACATTGGTGCAGGCATGTTAGTTATAGTGATTCTATTAATGTCAGTGCCTGTCTTGTTCAACCAGAAAACTCGGGGACAGGAAGAATCGAATGCTTCAAAAACATCGAACACACCAGCGCCAAAGCCATCCCTAAAGCGTGCATTACGCCGAGCCCCGGTTAAACAGGCACTGATTTTAATACTGTTATGTATGATTGGGACACGCCTGTCACTCGGTATGTTCTCCCCCTTTTTAGTCGATCGCGGGGTAGATTTAACCCAATTAGGGATTATCGCTGCCAGTGGTGGCGCACTGGCCGGATTATCCGGTGTCCTGATTGGCGGTATCACTATCCGTAAATTAGGTGCCGTTCAAACATTATTGTGGCTCATGCTGCTTGAATGTATGGTTTTAGTCAGTATTTTTTGGCTTGCCCAACAACCAGAAGCTCCCCTATCCCTGCTTTCAGCAGCCTATGTTTTTATCACATTAATCACCGCAGCCAAATTTGTTGCCTTATATACCCAAATGATGTCTCTGGCGGCAGGTGCGCAGTCAGGTGTCGATTTTGCGTTGATGCAATCCGCAGATATGAGTATTGCCATCATCTGCTCAATGCTGGGTGGAGTGATTGTGACCAACGCAAGCTACGCATCCCTTTTTGCCCTTGCATTACTCTTCACCCTCTCTGGTTTGTTTTGGACATTACGTAAAAATCGTCATTTCCAAAAGGAAAATACCTATGCCCAACAATGATCCTTCTGTCCAGAGTTCTCCAGAGCAACGTGCGGCTGATGCCGGTGTTATTAAGACATTGTGGGCTATGATGCGCCCATACCGTACGCTAAGTTACGTTGCGATTGCACTTGCCATTATTTCTGCCGGCCTACAAATACTGCCGGCAGCAGTTGCTGGCCTTATTGCCCAGTCTATCTATGACGGGCAATATGACACGTTACTGAGCTACGGCATCATGTTACTGGGCTTCACTTTTGCCGCCATGCTGACTTTCAGTGCTTCAACGTTTGTTTCTCATTTGATCGCTGCTGATGTTCAGGCTGACGTCCGTCACAAGATCAGCAAGAAGTTGAAGTCAGTTCCCTTAGGTTTTTTTATGCAGACTGACAGCACTGAAATCAAGAAAATGATGTTAGATGACGTCGAACAACTTGAGGATGGTGTTGCCCATATCATTCCAGAGATGTCAGCAACCGTGTTCGGCCCTTTGATCGCATTGAGTGTAATGTTAGTCATTGACTGGCGCTTAGCATTGGCGGCTTTTGCTCCCACATTGGGTGCCTGTTTATTATTCATCTATATCCAGATGAAAGTTCAAACCACAACTCAACGCTTTTACGCAGCCCAAAATCGTATTGCTTCGACAATGGGTGAAGTTATCAACGCTATTCCTGTGGTAAAAACCTATTCAGGCGGCAATATTGCGCTACAGCGGGCGGAAAAAGCCTTTACTGCCCTGACTCATATTATTGATGTTTGGATTGAGAAAGTGCAGGTTAAATCCAGCCGATTTTTTGTGCTATCTAGCGCTAATCTGCTGTTTGTCCTCCCTTTGGCGGTTTGGCTATTTAACCGACAAGCGATCACGCTATTTGAATTCACCTTCTTTATTCTGGCTGCTATGGCATTCGGCAATATTGCTTCATCCATGTTCTCTGTAATGACACGTGTGCAGCAGCAAGAGGCGTTAGTCACACGTTTTAGTTGGCTAATGAATCAACCTGAATTAGCACCATGTACCCAAAGCCAGGTTCCTGTCGAATACACTGTGGCGTTGCACAATGTCAGCTTTTCTTATCAAGATAAGCAGGACAATGTATTAAATAACATCTCGTTTTCCGTCCCTGCCGGCAGTTCACTCGCCCTGGTTGGCGCCAGTGGCTCTGGCAAATCCACCATAGCCAGCTTGGTTGCCCGTCTTTGGGATCCCCAACAAGGCAAAATTACTGTTGGTGGGGTTGATATTCGCAACATGGATGAACCCACGCTGCGCAATCATCTCTCTTTTGTGTTTCAGCGGGTCTTTCTGTTCAACGATACGATAGCCAATAATATCCGATTGGCCCGTCCTGATGCTTCACAAGAGGAAGTTGAAACAGCAGCCATCGCAGCACAAGCCCACCAATTTATCCAACAGCTACCACAAGGCTACAACACCGTGCTTAACAGCGGTATTAGCTTATCTGTAGGGGAAAAACAGCGTATCGCCGTTGCCGCCGCTATCCTGAAAAACGCACCCATTCTGGTATTGGATGAAGCCACCGCTTACGCCGATCCAGAATGTGAAAAAGAGATGCAACAAGCACTCAATGCGTTATGCCACAATAAGACAGTGATTGTGATCGCCCATCGCCTGCCAACCATCCGTCACCTTGATCAAATACTGGTCCTGGATAAAGGCCAAATTATTGAGCAAGGAACCCATGATGAACTGGTCACACAACAAGGTGCGTATGCCAAACAGTGGGCGGCTTGGCGGGGAGAAAATACCGGAACAGGAGTAAATTAATCATGGGATTATTTAATCGTCTCCAACAACATCTATCGCCAAAATTACAACGGGTATGGCTTGGTGGGTTGTTATATAAGCAGCTTGATACCCTTGCAATAATCGCTCAACTTGCTATCGCCGCCTGGGCTATCACGCATCTGGAAGAAGTGCATCAGAAAGAAAGTAGCAACGATATGCTGCCACTGATCACTCTGGCCTTATTGGTTATTTTACTGTTGCTGCGGTTCGCCTTTATGTCCCGCGCATTACGTAAACTCACCATTACCGCTTATGGGCTGGGGATAGAAATCCGTCGCTCTTTGCTACAACGGCTTGTCAGTATGTCCGTAGCGACCATTCGTGGATTAAGTGCCGGAAAAATAGCACTCACATTATCCGAAGATGTACAGTGGCAGGAAAACCAGTCAGCCTATACTACCCCACAAATCATCTGCCAGATTATGATGCTGACGCTTATCTATCTGGCTTTATTCTGGTTCGACTGGGTTGTTGCTGGCTGTGCCCTATTGGTACTCATGGTTGGGTTACTCATTCTGGGGGGAGTCCGGCAAAAACTTAATGAAATACTGCGTCGTCGGGTGGCGATGATGGCTGATGTCTCCGAAACCATCGTAGAATATGCCCAGGGCATGGCGTTTATTCGCGCAGCCGCGGCTACCACAACGGTAGAACAACGCTTTGACCAGGAAATTGAACAACTACGTGCCGCATTTCGCCGTGGAATATTCAAAAGCATACCGTTACTGAGCTTGTTCTACATCATTGTTGATACCAGCGTGGTTATTGGCATTCTGGCCAGTGCCATACGCTTTAATGAGGCACTCACTCTCCCTGAGATGCTGATCACTGTTCTATTGTTGTTTGCCACTATTACGCCTTTACGCGGGATCATTCCCCTGCTCAACGTGACCGCACTGACACAAGTCGGAGAGACTCATATCGCAGAGATAGAAGCCATTGCAACACAAGTCTCCGGGACATTAGCCGCCCCAGACAACTATGATGTTGCAGTTAACGATATCTCATTTAGCTACCCAGGTACTCACCAGCCAGCTATCCAAAATGTGTCATTTTATGCGCCACAAGGCAGTATGACCGCCATTGTCGGCCCAAGTGGCAGTGGTAAATCCACGCTGGCCTATTTATTACTCTCATTTTATCAATTGGACAAAGGTGAAATCCGACTGGGTGGGAACCCTATTCATTATTACCATACACAAGCACTGTATGACACCGTCACAATGGTATTCCAAGAAACCGCACTATTTCAGGATACTGTCGCTAACAATCTCCGTTTAGGTGCTCCACATGCAACCCAGTCAGAGCTGGAGCAGGCTGCCCGCCTCGCCAATATTCACGATACGATTATGGCATTACCGCAAGGGTACGATACACCCTTAGGGGTAGATGGCGGTACGTTGTCTGGCGGAGAGCGCCAACGGCTTGCTATTGCTCGTGCTATTTTAAAACAGTCTCCAATTCTATTCCTGGACGAAGCAACGGCTTCGCTGGATCCCGAAAACGAGCAATTGATACAAGGCGCATTTAACTCCCTCATCCGGAATAAAACCGTCTTTGTTATCGCGCATCGGTTAAGTACGATAACCCGTGCTGATCAAATATTGGTAATGGATCATGGAACCCCCTGTGATATCGGTACCCATGATGAATTATTGAAGCGTTGCCCACTTTACCAATCCCTTTGGAAAAATCACCTTGGTTCAGAAGAGCATTGGCACTTAGATCCCAATATTCCCCAGGTATCCACTCAAATTTAAGGTGAACCCACCGATTTGATTTATTAGGTACTGCAATTTTATAGGATTTACTCATGCACACGGACCTTTTCTCCCCTGATTCACTGCGCCAGCTTATCGCTAGCCTGTTTAACCAAAAAAATATTTTGGTAGGCAATCATGACGATTTAATTCGCAATGGGCTGGATTCAATGCAAATCATGGCATTGTTAAACCAATTCAGACGTCAGGGACATCGCGTCACTCTGCGCGAACTGTACCAAAAACCAACGTTGCACGCCTGGAGTCAGCTTCTACAACGTCAGGCACCTGTCGCTCACACAGTGCCCAAAAATACAACGCCACACCCCCTGATTATAGATGCTCGCCCATTCCCATTGACGGCAGTACAACATGCTTATTTTGTTGGGCGCTCTCCGGAACAAACGTTGGGGGGAGTTGGTTGCCATTTGTATCAAGAGTTTGATGGCATGGGGTTGGAACCTGAACAATTGGAAGCTGCGATTCATGTGCTGATTCAGCGGCATTCGATGTTGCGCGTGCGGTTTTTGCCAGACGGACGCCAGCAAGGTATGACCCATGCTTACTGGAAAAAATTAACGGTTCATGACCTGCGCAATCTGACAACTAATGAGCAACAACAAGCATTAAACAACATACGTAAACAACTGAGCCACCGGGTATTACAGGTTGAAGACGGGGAAACTTTCGATCTTCAGCTTAGTCTATTTGGTGATAATCAACATCGATTACATGCCAATATCGATCTACTGATCATGGATGCTGCCAGTTTCAGTCTGTTCTTCACCGAACTGGCAGCATTAATTGCCAAACGCAACCTACCCGCTATTTGTTCCGACTATGATTTTTGCAGTTATCTAACACAGTATCAGGCTCAATTTAAACAGGCTCGGCAAGAAGCAGAAATATTCTGGCGTAACCGGTTAGACACTTTGCCGCTTGCTCCTCAGCTTCCTTTGGCTCGGGATCCTTCCCTAATAAAAGATGTCCATATTCAGCGCAGATGTTTTCGTTTAGCACCTGAACATTGGGAACGTTTTAAGCAACTCGCGCAGCAAAATGGTGTTACACCCACTATGGCACTTGCGACTGCATTTGCCGCTTTATTATGCCGCTGGAACAATGCAACGCGCTTATTGTTCAACCTGACACTATTTGACAGAGCGCCACTGCATACCGCGGTTGACAACATGTTAGCCGACTTTACCAACATTCTGCTGCTGGACATTCCTGGTGATAATTTACCGTTCTGCCAACTGGCTCAGGATGCACAAACAACCTTTGCCAAAGCTTACGAACATCGTCACTGGTCTGGTGTAGAAGTTTTACGTGAACTCAAGAAACGAGGTAGCCACCCACATGGCGCGCCAATTGTATTTACCAGCAATTTAGGTCGGCCTTTATATGGTGAAAATACCCGTGATGTCTTGGGAAAACCAAGTTGGGGAATATCACAAACACCTCAGGCATGGCTGGATTTCGTTGCCTTTGAACATGAAAATGCTCTGAATATTCAGTGGGATAGTAACGACGAACTCTTCCCTGATGGTTTAATGGATACCTTATTCACGGCTTATCAGGGACTGATTGAGAATCTGACGGAAAACGCCACGCAGTGGAACGAAAAGCTGCCGGATTTGATGCCTGAGTCGCAATACCATCTGCGGCATCAAATCAATAACACGGCTGAACCACTACCAAACGCCCTGCTACATGAGGCAGTGTTCATACAAGCAGAACGCACACCAAATACTGTTGCTTTAGTGACTCATAATAAAAAAATGAGTTATGGCGAGTTAAGTCTGGCAGCCCGCCGGTTAGCCGCCGTGCTGCAAAAAATGCCGGTTATGCCGGGAGACCGCGTTGCCATTAGCATGGAAAAAGGTATCGGACAAATTGTCGCCGTATTAGCCATACTTTACGCCGGCGGGGTCTACGTCCCAGTTCCCGTTGATCAACCATTAAACCGACGTCGTGCAATCTGTGAAAGTGCCGGGATCAATATCGTTATCATTGACCCTGAACATCAGAATGATGTTTGGTCACCAGATATACACTGCATGCCCTGGCATCAGGATGAACAATTATCTCCTTTAGCAAACATGTGCAAGTGTGCGGTGACTGATCCGGCCTATATCATCTATACCTCTGGTTCAACCGGGATGCCAAAAGGTGTGGTTATCAGCCACCAAAGCGCACTCAATACCTGTTTGGACATCAATCGCCGTCATCAAGTCCAAAGTAGTGACCGGTTACTGGCGCTTTCTGCCCTGCATTTCGACCTCCCTGTCTATGACATTTTTGGCATTCTCAGTGCAGGAGGCGCGCTGGTATTAATTAATGAAGCCCAACGCCGCGACCCATCAACCTGGGAAATGCTGATCGAGCATCATAACGTTACGTTGTGGAACAGCGTACCGGCACTGTTCGATATGTTGCTGACCTATTGTGAAGGGATGGAGGTAGATGCGCCGAAAGCTCTTCGTACTGTGATGCTGTCCGGAGACTGGATCGGTTTATCACTGCCTGAGCGTTACCGCGTATTCAATCCTGATGGTGTATTAAGTGCTATGGGTGGCGCAACGGAAGCCGCTATCTGGTCGAATGAATATATCGTCAAACAAGTTGACGCACAGTGGCGCTCCATTCCTTACGGTTATCCTTTGGCTAACCAGCGCTACCGTGTCGTTGGTAAAGATGGCCGTGATTGCCCTGACTGGGTTGTTGGTGAACTTTGGATTGGTGGTGCCGGTGTAGCATTAGGCTATTTTAATGATGAAGAGCGTACTTCTGCCCAATTCGTCGTCGATCAAGGAGAACGCTGGTACCGCACTGGTGATCTGGGCTGTTACCACCCCGCAGGCTGGCTTGAGTTTATGGGACGTCGCGATAGCCAGGTGAAAATTGGTGGATACCGAATTGAGTTAGGAGAGATTGATGCTGCCCTCAATCAGGTAACCGGAATCAGTAAAGGGGTTGCTTTAGCTAGTGGCGAAAAAGAGAAATCGCTGGTGGCATTCCTTGAATTGGAAGGCGAGACTTTATGCCAACGCGTAAATCGTGCGCCACAATTACCCATAAGCTACCGTGATCTGTTTCCCCCCGCTCAAGCAATAACTGATGATAACCGTGAGCCTCAAGTTGCCATATTTCTGCTAGAACATTTGTCTCGTCACGGTATTACGTTTACGTCACCTCAATCGCTCACCGATTGTCTGAAACACTATCAGCCACTACCGGAATATCATGACTGTTTTGCTCGGATGCTGGCATATCTTTGCCAATGCAATCAATTGACTGAATCGACACATCATGTCTATCAGGCCATGTTGCCAGCCACGACATCCAATAATGAAGCAGGATACATCCCTGAACGCTGGCATTCTATGCTACGTAGCATTCTTACCGGACAACAGGCAGCCGTCACATTACTTGATGATCCGCAATTCTCACCGGAACAACAGCTGTTTGTACTACCAGAAATCCAGCAAGGGTTAGCAGGATTGAAACAGATCATCATTGCCCTTTCTCAACGGTTACAACGCCCTGTTACTTTGATGGAATTCGACGCCCGCAGTGGCCTCTGTGCTCAATGGCTGGCAGAACATATCACTGACCAACATCTGTCTTACCTCGGCTTTGAACGTTCTCAAGCACTGATCAACCAGATGCAAACACGGTTACGTGATCATAGGCATGCATCAGTACAGTATTGGTCAAAAAAATGCGGGTCAGAACAAATTCCAGAGTCGCTACAGCATCAGGCAGATATCATCTTGCTAAACAATGTGTTACACCGCGAGCAAGATCCAACAAATTGCATCAAGGCGTTGATGCCCCTGGCACAACCCGGCGCGTTGGTGTTGGCAATGGAGTTGCAACAAGCTTCGTCTCTCTCTCTGATTACAACGGAATTGCTCTCACCTCACGGTATTCAGCTACGCTCTTCGTCACAGTGGCAGCCTCTTTTACCACTACCCGCAGAAACACCTATTACCATTGGCAATCTTAGTGTGTTGTTGATGCAAACAAGTGACAACGTCACCATTCCTGATCGGGAAAAAATTAAATCCGTACTGGCGCAACATTTGCCGGGATATATGATCCCACAGCGTTTACATGTTATTCCGCGTCTGCCCTTGACACCTAACGGCAAAATCGATCGTAAGGCGCTATCACAAACCCTGCAATCCACTACAAAAACAGCCGTGTCACACCAGAATGAAATGACCTTGTTGAATCCGGTGGAACAAACCGTTGCCAACATTTGGCAACGTCTACTAAATACCGAGCAGTTAGGCCGTAATAGTGACTTTTTCCAACTTGGCGGTGATAGTCTTCTGGCTACACGTCTGATTGGTGAACTGACACAACAAGGCTTCAAAGGCGAACTTGGTCATCTTTTCCGTAACCCGCAATTGGCGGCGTTTGCTGCAACACTGGCTCCTCTGTCTGAAACTGCATCAGAAACCTATGCAATACCAAAAGAACAAGATGAATATCAGCCTTTCCCATTAACCGAAGTCCAGCAAGCTTATCTGGTTGGACGCCATCCTGGTTTTGCCCTAAGTGGTGTTGGTGCCCATTTCTTTATCGAATATCGGATAGAACAGTTAGATGTTCAACGTTTAAACCGGGTATTAAATCTCTTGATCCAGCGTCATCCGGTGCTTAGAACTGTTGTGATTAATGGACAACAACAGATATTGCAAGATGTCCCCCTGTTCTCGGTCAAACAACACCAATTCACTGATATTACTGAGGCAGACACACTACGCGAACGACTGTCACATCAGGTATTAGATGCCAGTCACTGGCCGGTGTTCGATTTCCAACTTGCACAAGACAACCGCCGCGTCTCCCGGCTATTTGTCAGCCTGGACAATTTATTACTAGACGGGCTGAGCATGCAGATATTGCTGGCCGAATTAGAACAGCTATATCTCGACGAACAACACCAATTGCCGCCATTGAGAGTCACCTTCCGGGATTGTGTGTTACGCCAGCAACAAACGCCGGCACATCAGAACTCACTGCAATATTGGCAGGAGCAAGTGAAAACATTACCGTTGGCCCCACAATTACCATTGCGTATTGCACCGGAACGGGTTCAATCTCCGCGTTTTGTGCGCTATAGCGATCGGTTATCTGCACATGAATGGAATCAGTTAAAACAACATGCTGCACCTCATCAGATAACCCCTTCTGCACTCTTAATTGCGGCTTATGCGGCTGTTTTGTCCGCATTCAGCACCAGACCAGAGTTAACCCTCAATCTTACCCTTTTCGATCGCCCGCACTGGCATGAAGACATTAATCACATTCTGGGTGATTTCACTTCACTGTCATTACTGGCCTGGCATCCGGAAAACAATTGGTTATTAAGCGCCCGTCGACTGCAACAACAATTATGGCAGGATCTGGATCACCGCCATATTTCAGCTATCAGAGTGATGCGTGAACTGGCACAGAGCCGTGGCCCTGATGCGGCCATTATGCCAGTCGTTTTCACCAGCGCATTGGGCACACATGAAGGGCAATTCCTTTCACGTTCATCATGGATAAAACCGGTTTGGGGGATCTCACAAACACCACAAATCTGGTTGGATCATCAGGTTTATGAATCTGACAATGAGCTTTGCCTAAACTGGGATGCTGTCGAAGAATTATTTGAGCCGCATCAGTTACAAAACATGTTCAACCGCTATATGGCGCTATTGCGTACCCTTGCTGCACAACCAGAAAGCTGGCATTCAGCATTGGAACAACTGATGCCACGCCAGCAATGCACAATGATTGAAGATAACGCCGCTGTTGCCATTGCATCACCGCGTTCGGAAGGGTTCGATCCCCAAATATGCAGTGAAATTCAACGCCTGTTTTTATCGGTAACAAATCATCCTATTGATACACAACAAAACTTTTTTGAGGCAGGAGCTAACTCGCTACAACTCATTCAATTGCATGGCAAATTACAACACGCGGGTTTCCATCATCTTGCTGTCACTGATTTATTCGCTTACCGAAGAAACCTTCTTTGCAGGCAATTTCACATTATGAAAGTGAACCACGTCAGCTTTATAGCGGTTGTGTCATGTTGTTAGATAGTTCAGGTAAACTGGATGCCGCGTTGGTATTACGCTCTCTCTATCAGTATAAAGGGCGCTGTTGGCTCCAGGCTGGAGCTGGATTGGTCAGAGATTCCAAACCAGAAAGAGAATGGCAGGAAACCTGCGAGAAACTTGAGTGCATCATGAAACATGTTCGCCCCTATTCTGACCAAAATGAGTAAGAACTTATCAGGATAGATAACCATACCTTGGGGAAAACCAGAGTGATATCGGGTTTTCCCCAATTAGCTTGCAATCATGCTGCCCAAAGCAGTTTCGATTAAAAATTGACAAGCATGTTTCTACACGACACACGCCTTTGCCATAAAAAATCTAAAAAGACGTACACCCACCATCCAACAGAGCCTGTTCATTACAACGGCGACCATTCGCCAGTTGGCAAACAGGTATTTGATGGCCGTTTAATTGTTTGGTTAATGCCGGAATGCCGCCGGCATCAGTACAACTTTCACTGGCATCTTTACTCAAGTTAATACCCAGATCAGCATATTGAAAATGTTTGTAACGGCTTGATGATGTACCTGTTTGGTGCCCGCTGCAACCGACCAGTATGGTTCCTATCAACAACAGATTGACAAGGATAGCCCCTCGCTTTAACAACATATTTTCTCCAGTTTAGCTATTGGATATTAATATATTTGGGTATAGTTCAGTGCCCTGAACTTTTAGAAAACAAATTTATCACTAAAACACCCACAATAATAAGAAGCATACCGATAATTGCCGGTAAATCTAATTTTTGTTGATATAAAAATAGGCCGGCAATAGAGACTAAAACGATACCAAGACAAGACCAAACCGCATAAGCAATCCCCAAAGGCATGACTTTTACAACGTGTGACAACGCCCAAAACGATAAGCAATATCCCACCACGACAACAATGGACGGAACCAAGCGAGTGAAACCATCGGCTGTTTTTAACATCGCTGTCGCTACCACTTCAGACAAGATCGCGATAAACAAATAACCCCATATTTATGGGGATGGCGATTGTTATTTTTTAATGCAGAAAAACACCTAAAAATTAGCAAACAAGGCTTTTTTACCAAATGCAAAAAATACGTCACCAGACATTCCCTATTTTTATCTAAATTTCTGCCCAAATATGATTAACTCCCCCATCCCCCACCAAAACCAGACGAAAATTCCATCTAATCGGTTAATTAATTTTACTGATAAATGTGTACAATAAACCTCTTTTATTGACCGGACGGCCATTTTTATATTGTTGTGGGAGTTCTGGCATGTCGATGGGCTGCGCCCGGCCATGTAAGGCATTCATGAAATAACCCCGAAGGAACACATCAACATGAAAAGTGGCTTACGTTTTGTCTTTCACATCGCGGGCGTGCCGGAGGCCACCTTCGCCGTGGCCGAATTTTCCCTGCAAGAAGGCCTGTCCGAACTGTTTACCCTCAACCTGACGCTGGCCAGAACCGGCAATGCCAACC
>NZ_NJCX01000059.1 GCF_002632875.1 Xenorhabdus kozodoii | reverse complement strand
AGGTTGACAGGTGAGTGCATTGAACACCTCCCCCTATTTTCAGGAAGAATATATCATGAGCTATCATGCCACAATGGAGCGTACGACTGTAGTACTAAGCCTTATTTACTGTTAATCATTTCTATGCATTTTCTAATCGAGAGAAAATCAGATATCACCTCTACAACGCAATAATTCGCTGACTACAGCGTAGGATATCCGACACTAAATGGTAAAAGAAAAGAGGGAAATTATAGGGTAGTACTACTGGCGTTTTGGCAAATGGTTTGCTAATTATATTGATAAGATATTAACATTAAGACGATTATTAGTATAACATATTTATAATTTCAAATTTTAATATCGACATTAGTTATTATGTGGCTATAGAATAAACCAACACGCACCTATGAATTGTGTATTCAAATATAATTACGGTATGTAATAAAAGGGGGGGGAATGAGTAGAAACAAATTAGTATCGATTATCATACCAGCATATAACTCTCAAGATTTTATAAGTAGAGCAATTAATAGCACACTGAATCAAACTTATAAAAATATCGAAATTATCATTATTGATGACGGGTCAATTGATAAGACAATAGATATTTGCATAGAGTATGCTAAAAATCACAAAAATTTAAAATATATATCACAAAGTAACAAAGGTGTATCGTCAGCTAGAAATAAAGGTATATCAGTGTCTACAGGTCATTATATTTGTTTTCTTGATAGTGATGATACATATGAACCTTCTTTCATAGAAAGACTAATAGAACAAGCAGAGTCAAATAACAGTGATTTTTCTTATTGCTTATTTAATAGGATACATAAAAACCAGAAATTAGAAGTATCAAAATCATATCTAAATTCTCATAGCATTATATTAAATTTTTTAAATTTTGATTATTTCGACATATGTTGCTTATTGATAAAAAAGGATTTTTTAAAGTATAACAGAATAACATTCGATGAAAAACTCACTATTGGAGAAGATGTTCTTTTTATTCTGGAATGTATTTGTCATGGCTCTCACTCTTATGTTCCAATGCATTTATATAACTACATATATAGAATCAAATCCATAATGAATAAGAAGTGGAAAATTAATGATTACCTAACAGAAATAGATGCATGGAAGAAAATAAACATAACTCTAAATGACCTATATAGCCAAAAAGATAAACATGATGTTTTAAAAAAAACCAAAGCAAAGATGTTAAGTCTACAGATACAATTTATGTGGAAGCTATTAGCATCAGGAATGTATAATGATCTCAAAAATTATACCTCTGGGTTCAGTTACGAGAACGATAATTTTAATTTAATACAAAAACCCAAAAAAATGAAATTTAGGCTCATGTTACTTTTAACAAAAAACAAATTCATCTGGTCTATTTCAAGGGCATTATTAACTCAAAAAAAACACCATATCTAACTAAAAAACACAAAACTTGCATGAGCAGCACACAAAAACCACAATAATAAAAGTGCTGCATCAACGCATTAGTGATGTTTATTATTCTACATATTCGATAACTGCCTAAACGGTCATGTTTAATCAGAAATGACGATTATATAAAATGCAATACGGGCTCTTTTTATCTGTATAAATTAGATCCGTTTCCCCTGATAAAAAGACTTTTTGTTTATACAGTGGCTTACTTTTTAAAGAGTTATTATTCTATATAACTTTTCTCTTTTACACCAACGATCTTTGTAGTCAAATGTAGGACGCCCAAAGCTAAACCTCATCTCAATCCCTTTTTCCTCTGAAAGAGCTATAGCATCTTTAACATTAACCCACATTGCAATTGTTCCAATTGAATCATCTTTGAATCTCATATCTCTACCAGTATTAATAAAATCAAAGTTAATCCAATTAATGCACTGTTTTTTTATAACGAACTGGACTGCAACTGGGCTATCATTCCAAAAAAGGATGCTCCCAAATTTCAAAGACGGAATTTCATCCAGCAACTCTTTTATAGCTATTTTATCAATATGACTCTTTCGTCGCATAAAAAACAATTCATCGTAAATATCAATAAACTCATCTGTCATTATGTCACAAATATTAATTAAGCTTCCACCACTTTTCAAAAAACGATTTAGTTCTCTATTACGTGTATTTCTTGTTTTACCTGAAACATTATTCACCAGACATATTTCACGACTGGCATTCAATGCATGAGAACTATTAATAACATTTATAGAGTTTTTATTCGATAGAAATTTTGATTTAAAAGGCAATATATATCTAGAATCTGATTTACTTGGAAATATAATTTCATATGGGCAAACTGGATAAGGGTTAGATATTTTTTGGGATACACTGGGATCACCGGCTAAATAATTAGAATCCCAAACGCATATTGACGCTAGTATATTGCCTTTATTATCTGTTTTAACAAAATATTTTTCGTTCAAGTTAAATCTATAATGTAAAAATTGAAGCACTTCAGGGGAGGTCGAAATTCCTCCCCCATATAGTTCATAAGCTTCCTTATAATTATCAAAATTAGCACTCTTCCAACCAAACATTATATAAACCTAATGAGTCATAAATTAGAGTTATCATAGGTCACTACAGGCTACCTAGCAACATAAACTTGTCTTATCTGTATTAGTCACGACGTGATCTGACACTGAACCTTGAAAGGTTGAGAGTTACCGACTTTGCTATATGGGTGTCGAATCCTTATACAAAATACGAGGTAA
>NZ_NJCX01000058.1 GCF_002632875.1 Xenorhabdus kozodoii | reverse complement strand
GACAGTGACCAATCAACTTTCATAACTTACTGTTTTTCAAGTTGTTGTCCCTACACTGTCCTACCAAATTTGGTGGAGCTGGCGGGAGTTGAACCCGCGATATGTTTTACATAACCATATGTTTATTAAAATAATATTATGTATCATATGCATGATACGTGCATTTTACGTGCACTTTGAAGTCCCAGTGCTGTCCTACTGAGTTCAGTTTCCATTTTGGGAGCTGAACTGGCGTTCGGTATTTCCACTGTAAGCCTCCAGATATGAACCGTAATGTCGAAATAACATTTCAGGCCCTTTGTGCCCCATTTGTGAGGCGAGCCAAAACAGGTTAGCACCTTGGCTAATATGCTTGGTGGCAAATGTATGCCTTGTCTGGTACGGGTTGCGATAGCGAATCCCTGCCTTTTTCAATGTTGGAACCCAAGCTTTTTTTCGAATAGCATCGGCACCAGCCCAAGCCTCACCCGTTTTAGGATCTTCGAATATTTCCCTGTCTTTCAAAAAAGTAAAGGTCTTCTGATTGGACAAAGCGAGCATTGCCTGATCATTTAATTCAACCTTACGTTTCCCTGCCTTAGTTTTTGTTCCCTTAATTACCCCAACGACACTGGCGGCAGTAATATGAGCCGTTTTTCCTATAAAATCGATATCTGACCAACACAGGGCACATAATTCAGAACTGCGAAGCCCTGTATGGATTGCGAATCGAAAAAGATTTTCCCACTGCTTATTTCCTGCTGCTAAAAGCAAGGCTGAAACCTCATTTGGTGATAAGGGGTCAACGATATATTCTTTATTCTCTTCCGTCTGCTCTGTCTGATATCGTGATGCCGTTACCAAGCTCACGGGGTTAATACTTATCAAGCCATCTGTAACTGCCTCATCTATGGCGCTGCGTAAGAAAGAAAGCTGATTTCTAATTGTCTTTAGAACAGTTGTTTGTTTTTGAATCCAGTTCTTTAATATTGCTGGCGAGAGATCTACAACGGGTATTTTATGTAAATCAGATAAGGCGGTCTTACACTTTTTATATCCACCAATTGTAGAGGGTGATAAATTTCGGGTGCTACAAATTCTTAAGTACTCATCTAAATAATCAACAACGATCCGTGATTTATCTGCATTACCAAAAATAGAAAGTTTGTTTGAGTTGGGAAAATACTTTCCATACGCAAATGTCCCTTTTTCTATATTATTTTGGATTTCACCCAATAGTCGATCTGCATACTTGATGTTTTTATTATTCACCTCCAATCGAGAGAGGGGCTCTCTACATAAAACCCCTCTATAAGTAAAAGTTATAACTAGAGTGCTGCCTGTTTTGTGTTGGCGAATGGTTATCCCTCTAGGGAGGGAATACATATTTTGTTCTTTCTGGCCCATTTAGATACCTCGGTTAAGTCAATCCAACGTTCTTTTGCTCCATTAACCTTTAGCACATGAACCCCCTCTATCCAAAATTGACGCTGTAATCGTTTATTAATGGCGTCAATACTTTCTCCTGTATATTGGCAGTATGCTGAAATGGGTATGCAATCCAAACTCACCATTATTTTTTCTCCCTTGTGTACCCATTCACCAAAATCACCTTCGCCACTCCCGCAGGTGTCGCCTTATCACTCCATGCCGCATCAAAAATAATGTTGTTCAGCTCCGTACTGAGAATATCGTTCAGATTTTTTGGCCTTGCAGAGTAGGGCACCCCGTCCGGTACCCCATTCATGACGTCGATAATCAGTTCAGCGAGTTCTTTTTCTCCCCGTTCTGGCTTACGGTATCCTGCCTGCCAGATTGCATCGGTGATGTCAGCAGGATTACCCCAAGCCGAGGCGATTATCTGGGTGAGGTGGGGTGAGTTAGTGATCATTATTTCCTTCTCCTCTTGCCTGTCTTTACTGGTGTTAACTTCACGCTTGCCACTTTTGGCGCTGGTGGCAGAGGAGGGCAAACGCCCTCATGAATATGTTGGTTACGCCTCATGATATGAATGAGCCGCTGTGTTTGATCCGTGCCGTCGTCGATGTGGAATGTGGTTTTAACAAGCACGTCGTGAATGTCTGCCATCTGGCGGTGCTTATTGGTCACTTTCTGCCTCCAGCTCTCTTAATTTTTGTTCGGCAATCTCGAAGGCGTCTTTATAAAGCGGCTGAACTACAAAAATAGGGTTGCCGTAAAGTCTGTTCGTGAAAGGGCTAAACCGGAATCGGCAGGGTGTCTCCATGCCGGAAGGCTCCATGAGCACAACGCCGGTGCGAAACATCAGATACGGGTAAGCCAGATACGAGAGGCGGAAGATCGGCATGACATTCTGTTTCTCTGTCGGGATGGCTTTATCCAAGTCAGGGAAACGCCCATTGATTATTTCCAATCGAGTAAAGCTAAAAGCCTTATTGTCTTCATCGAGGTGAATAGCTCTTACCTCGTCACCCAAGGTGATTTCTGTGAAGTGAGCTTGTTCTGGAATATCACCACAGAACCGGATAATCAGATCGAGGTCAGCACTATCCTTATCATCAAAGAAAGTACCGCTATCCTCAGTCAGCTCCATGCGTACCAATGCATGACCGTTAGTTGCCTCAAGATGTTTTCGGGTAATGTGCACCCCCGATAATTGGGGGCGTTTTTCCGCATCTTCGCCTTTGGCCACACAAACCAACGCAGCACGTAATAAATTGGAGTCGATGATCATGTGAATCTCCTATTAATGAATAACCGGCATAGTGTTAAACTCGCCAGCCTCTACCGCTTTGATTAATTCATCGTGCAGGATAAAAAGCCCCTCACGCCCTTTCTCAGATAATCGGTTCCCGTTCTCTGGCTGCATATTGATAAAGTCCATGTACATTCTTACCGCTATGTCCGCACCTTCTTCGCTTCCGCACTGCTCAAATGCGATCCCTTCAACATGGGTTGCCAACATCATGCGCTCTGAT
>NZ_NJCX01000057.1 GCF_002632875.1 Xenorhabdus kozodoii | reverse complement strand
AGGAGGTCTAAACAGGCGGAAACATGAGGACAGAATACTTACAAATCTTTACTCTTCAAAATTCCACGGGGCATGCTCAAGCGTTGAGGCGATATACTCTAAGTTGCTATTAATTTTGCGTAACTCGATGACTTTTAAGATACCTACAGCCTCAATAAGCCCTGAGTCACCTGTTTGCATGAGGTATTCAATATCATTAACTACATTATTAAGATCTGTTCTTGTAATAGACATAGTGCCTCCTGATTTGATTGATTATTTGAGAATATAACCGTTGGGTTCTGCTGGTTCTAACCTATCAACTTCGTCATAAAATTGATGATTTAAGTAACTATTACTGATTGTCAGCGTTGCCTGTTTTGTGTCTCGTTCCAAAAAGCAACTGACACACGCACCGACAAAATTCTTCAATTGTGCTTTTGATGCGAGAGGTAACGCGGAATTAAACAACTCTTTATCTTTCCGGGGTGTAAATCGTGAAAGTAATCCCACCAGATAGACACGCGTAATTCATCGTAGCCAATATCAAACCAATTAATGACAGTCGGCTTGCCCGCTATTTCAGTGATAAAATATCCTTGTTCCTTATCGTTTGAATTAGTGGGCGACTGGCCATTTAAATCAATATGGCCTTGTTTAACCGCTTCGTTTAAGCTCATTACCAGAAGATTTTGCAATAACTCTTTTTTCGTTTTCATTCCAACCCCCTATATAAATGCACTGATTTTCACGGGATAACGGGATAAATAACATATTTCCTATTTATTTCATTTGGTTAGCTTATCCCATGTTATCCCAGCTTATCCCGTGAAGTAACGTCACTATTTTTAATTACTTTAAATTCAATTAATTAATGCCTGCCAAAGAAAAACCTTTTACGGGATAACCTCTATTATCACAACCCCGCTTGATTTTTAGTCACATTAGGTTGCGGGATAGGACGGGATAATGCGGGATAACTTAAATTTATATAACTGACTGATATATATTAAAATAACTCTATCTTATCCCGTTATCCCGTTATCCCAACGTTTTTTGAATCTACGTGAGTATTAATCTTCATCCTTAAAAAGCAGCACCACAAATCGCCCCTGAGTGCCATTCACTGAAATAGTTTTACTGATAAAGCGATCTTTTTCGGCCTTAACCAACATTCCGGCTTCTTCTAGGGCTTCAAAGCCTGATTTCTTCTGTAACCCCTGCAATATCTCTTCTTCAAATACACTGGGAATAATATGATATTCCACCTGTCCATCATCACGGCGGTTGTTAACCAGATACCCGGCAAGATCATTGATTCTCATCGCGTGTGAGGTATCAATATCACCGTTCGGTCTGCCATAGGTGTAAGGCTGGAAGCGTGAAAGTCCGTATTTCTGGATAAAGTCACGGGTACGGGTAACAACCTGATACTTTTCCCGGTTCCCGATACCGAAATCATCTAACCAGTCATCAAAGCTTTGCTTTATCGCAGAATGACATTCATCCTTGCTCCAGCCTGTGATATGGGTTGCCAGCTCTCCGGCTGCATCCAATAAAGCAAAACGGACAGCAACGCGCTTCACTTGGGGTGAGGCTTCTTCTGGCAGGCCATCAATCCACTCTTTTTCTTTACGGGTAGTAATTTCTATTGCCTGCTCTTGATGTTCAGACAGCCATAAGATCCATTCTCGACCCGCCGCGCCACAATAGCGTTTTGCCTCACGTTTAATCGCTCTTGCGTGAGAATCACCGTCCTCATAACCATTGAAAAACATCGTATCGATAAAGGGCACACTAAGCAGCCTGACAAGCTGCCCGGCTTTTGGTGTAATACCGCCTTTTATCAGGAACGTTTCTAAATCCTCCTCCCCCGTTGAAAGTGCGGCTATTTTCCAGCGGATCACGGCACGGTTTCCGCCCTCGCGTCTCCCTTGAATCTTGCCAACACCGTTAAACAGGCTGTAGGCACTGTTAGCGACCTCTTTCGGATTAGAGCTTTGCCCGATTTCGTCAATGGGTAAAAAACCATCATTACGGGCGGCGGCTTCGTTATTTAAGCCGTGGTTAGTACCGTGCCACGATAGTTTAAGTTCTTCGGGATCACCGTATAAGCTGCTGGCAGCCTCAACCGTAGTTGTTTTACCTGCTGAGGATTGGGCGAACAAATGCACACCAAAACAGTTACCGCCTGTTAATGAGTTAAGCGGCGCAGCCAATCCCACTAATACGCCCAGCATCATTGAGCGGTTGCCTTTCATCAGTGACGCAACATGTGTTTTCCACTCTTTGGCTGTTCCCCTGACCACATAACCCGCAATTGCCGATGTGCCGCCACAGAACGCCACAGGCATATAAGGTTGACCAATAATTTCTCCATCCGGCATAACATACGCCCCACAGTGCCAGCCTGCGGTCTGAGTAACAACCCATTCGCGGCGATCTCCGCTTCGTTGCAAATGCTCAGACAAAATAGGCAATAGACCGTTTTTTGTTGTGATATTCATCCCCCGTGAGCGTAACCTTGCCCAACCCATCGGTAGCCCGATCTCACGCCGGGGCAGAGCCTCAACAATATATTTACCTGTGCCCTCCTGACGCAATTTAATAATGAGATAGCCCTCACCGCCATCGTTGCCAATGCCAACTATCTCCATGTGATCACTCATCCATTTTTCAACCTCGACAATTTCACCACCCTGTTTTTCAGGTTCTACCCAGTAAATCCCTTTCTTGCGGACAGATACATGCGGTTTTAACGGATCACGCTCTTTCTCGCGATGGTCATCTAAATTAATCACTACTGACTTTGACACTGACGCTTTCTCCCCTACCTGATACAACCCTTGACTGAATGCCTGCTTTGCTGCCTCGATGTCGTGACACTGGCGATAATCGTCCCAGTCAGCTTTGAATGCCGTAGGCGGTAGTGTCACCCAACCGTCAATCGCTTTAGCGGTCTTCTCTGCCGCAATCTTGCCGACGTTCTTCTTGGGCTTGCCTTTGTCGTCCAGTTCATCCGGTGAGTGCCAGTCATTATCTGCTGCAAGAATGATTTTCGCGTCTGGCCACCGTTCCCGAACCTGCTTAGCCACGATCAGTAAATTACTTTCATCCATCGCAGCCAGCACCACGCCATCATGTAATTGGCTGACGGTTAAGGCGGTTGCATAACCCTCGGTAATGATGATCGTGTCCGGCATTCCGGTGATTGCCGATAAGGGGATAAAACTCCCCTTTTTCTGCGTACCAGAGACAAGACGCTTATCACCATTCGGCTTGATGATTTGAGCACCGGTGGTTGTGCCGTCCAGAGCTTGAGTGACCAACAACAAAGAGCCATCATTCAGCAACCGCTGATTGGGGCATTGCAGCCCCTTTTTGGTCAGATAATCAGATTGCCCGGTAGTGGATTGAGCTATCAACTTATTCACTTTCTCGGTGATTGGTCGAGCCTCCGATTTGGGAGCCTCCTTTCTGGCTGGCTTGGGTTCTGGCAAAGGTAACGCCAGTGTATCAGCAACGACTTTAGCGGCCTCAATAATGGTGATCCCCTTGGCTCTTACCAGCAAATCCAGTCCATCACCATGATTCGGCTCATCACACTGGCG
>NZ_NJCX01000056.1 GCF_002632875.1 Xenorhabdus kozodoii | reverse complement strand
CGCATTGATTATGTGATAGAGGTGGCAACGGATGGCGGGGCGTATCAAGAAGTGTTGCGTACCGCCGCTGATGGCAAGACAACCACCAAATATGAACGCTCCCACCGGGTGGATTTACCCAAAGCCCATTCCGGTTGGCAGGTTCGCGTACGTCGTTTAACCCCGAAACAGACCAGTAACCGGATTGCCGATGCGATGGTGGTGGAAGCCATTACGGAAGTGATTGACGCCAAATTGAGTTACCCCGAAACCGCCCTGTTATTCGTGCAGTTTGATGCTAAACAGTTCCGCAATATCCCCCAGATATCGTGCGAGCCGAAGATGCGCATTATCCGCATTCCGGCCAACTATGACCCTGAAAGCCGCCATTATTCCGGTGTCTGGGACGGGTCATTTAAATGGGCATGGACAGACAACCCCGCGTGGGTGCTGTATGACCTGATGATTAATGATCGGTTCAGCATCGGCGCACGGGTGAAAGCCGAAAACCTGAGTCTGGCAAAATGGGATTTGTATCGCATAGCGCAATACTGTGATCAGCCTGTCCCCGATGGGAAAGGGGGTATGGAGCCGCGCCACACCTGCAATGTCTATATCCAGTCACAGGAAGATGCCTGGACAGTATTACGGGATATCGCCGGCATCTTTCAGGGAATGACGTACTGGGCTAACAACAACATGAATGTGCTGGCGGATATGCCACGTGACGTGGATTACCTCTATACCCGCGCCAATGTGCGTGACGGTAAATTTACCTATGCCAGTTCCAGCGAAAAAACCCATTATTCGACGGCTATGGTGAGCTGGTCAGATCCACAGAATGGGTATCAGGATGCGGTCGAGCCTGTCTTCGATAACCGATTAATTCGCCGTTTTCAGGTCAGACAGGCCGATGTGACCGCGATTGGCTGTACCCGACAGAGTGAGGCGATACGGCGCGGGAAATGGGTGCTGCATACCAATGAATATGACCGGATGGTGTCGTTCACGGTGGGATTGGACGGCAAGATCCCCTTGCCCGGTTACATTATCGGCGTGGCGGATGAAATGTTTTCCGGTCGCGTACTGGGTGGACGTATCAGTGTCGTTGATGGCCGCAATATCACGCTGGACAGAACCTCGTCTGCAAAAGTGGGCGAGCGGTTAATCCTGAATCTGCCATCGGGTAAGGCGGAAGGGCGGACTATTCAGGCGGTAAACGGACAGACTGTCACCGTGACGACGACCTATTCAGAAACCCCCTCCCCCGAATGTGTCTGGGCGATAGATGCAACAGATTTAGCCATTCAGCAATTCAGGGTGACGGGCATTAAAGAGGGTGAGGACGGGGTGTCATTCGATATCACCGCCGTTGAGCATAATCCCGATAAATATGATCATATCGACACCGGCACCCGAATAGACGAGCGTCCGATTTCGGTTATTCCGCCCGGTGTTCAACTGCCACCGAAAAATGTCGCTATCAGCAGTTATTCTGTGGTAAATCAGGGAGTTGCGGTCACGACACTGAGGGTGACATGGGAAGCGACTGCCAATGCCATTGCGTATGAATCTGAATGGCGGCGTGATAACGGCAACTGGATATCAGCACCCCGAACCGCTACACAGGGCTTTGAAATCCCCAATATCTACGCTGGCCGCTATCAGGCGCGGGTACGGGCGATTAATGCCGCGGAAATATCCAGTCTCTGGGCGAATGCTACGGAAACCTACCTGAAAGGCAAAGAGGGCAGCCCACCCGTGCCGCTCGCATTTCGCACCACACCGATTATCTTCGGTATCCAACTGGATTGGGGCTTTGCCGCCCAGACCGACGACACCCTGAAAACAGAGATCCAGTACAGTCGGACAAACGACGGTGAGGGGTTAATGCTGCTGGCCGATATTCCCTACCCGCAACGGACGCACACGATGCAGGGACTGGCGGCGGGGGTGGTATTCTGGTTCCGCGCCCGGCTGGTGGACAAATCCGGCAATCAATCCCCGTGGACGGAATTCGTCAGGGGGGCGTCATCCGATGATGCCAGTTGGATTATTGATGTCGCGGGTGACCAGTTCATGGCGGCAGAGGCGGGAAAACGGTTGCAGTCTGATGTTGACTGGAACACGGAATCGGCTCTTATCCTCGCGGGTGCGCAACAGGAACTCTCCAGAGAGCTGTTGGCGCGTGACGGGGATAGCAAGGCGCAGATCCGGGAAATATGGCAGGTTCGGGCAACGGATAATGAGGCATGGGCGCAGCAATATTCGGAGTTGCGTACCAATATCGGGGGCATTGCGGCGGATGTGATCACGAATAAGCAGGCGATTTCCAGCACGCATGAAGCGGTTGCTAAATCGGAACAGCAAGTTCAGGCAAAATTCAAAGAACAATCCGCCATGATCAACAGCAAAATGCAGGCCGAATTTAACCAGAATGGCAACGGTTATGCCATCCATAGCGTGAATATCACCATTAAGCACAATGGCCGGGATTATAACGCGGCGGGCATGGTGATCAGTGGTGAAGTCAAAAACGGCAATCTGGAATCCTATATCGGATTTTCAGCCAACAACTTTGCGTTCTATAACCCCGCCAATGGCCGACTGGAGCCGTTTATGGTGGTCAAAAACGGGCAGTTGTTTGTTCGGGATGCCTTTATTGATATGGCAAATATCAGCCGGCTATTGGTTGGGTTAGATATTAAGTCCACGAATTACATCCCCAATCGGCAGGGCTTTCGGATTGATGCCAAGAGTGGTTTTCTGGAAATTAACGGCAACGGGAATGGCTATCGTACCCAGTTCAAAGATACCGGCCTGTACGTATTCAACAGTAACGGCGTTGCCATCATTGAGTTGGGGGTCTTTTTATGAGTATTGTAGGGCTAAAAATCGTTAATCCTCATGATGGAACGAGTTTTATTTTTAATGAGAAAACATCCCCTGCCAGTCTGGTATGGACCGACTATGTTTCCAAAAATACGCCGGGGATTCATCAAAGCCCGACCGACTGGCGGTATTATGAATGGGAGTGTCAAATCAAAATCCCGGCGGGCTATCAGGCGCATGTCTATCCCGTCGGGTTCACAGAATTTCACCAGGGTCGCTCAGGAAATGGATTTAGGTTGACGGGATTTTCTGAGCAAATCCGGTTTTCCCAGAATGGGGAAAGCATTATCATTGATGGACTGAGTTTAGATAATTTTTTCGATAACTGGCTCACGGAGCTGATAAAAATCATCGCGTACCCGCAGACATCGGGCGGTCAGGCGGGATTGAAAATATTAAACAACAGTAATTTTAATAACAGCGTCCCGCCGGCCGGATTTGGTTATGTTTCCCATAAAGCCCGCGTGTATATACAAGGCCGATTTGATCCGGCGTCAATAGACCCCAGACTCAATTACGGTAATTGTCTGATGTTTTTTTATAATGAAGACCCGACGTGTATGCTGGTTCATCAAAACGGCTATTATAGTTGCAGTAGGCACGACGGAGGTGATAGGGCGGGGTGGTATCGGGTCGTGATCTTTTCTGACATCGGCGTCAGGGAAAGACTAGAAGGACCGGGCTATGGACTCAAGCTCAGAAACCGGGACGGGGCTGTCACGTTTAGCTCCGGCGTCGGGGTGCTGACCAAGCCCGTGAGCCTGAATGTCAGCAACAGAGGGCTGGGCGACATCATCCCCACGCCGGGTATCCGGTATCCGATGTTGGTGCCGGCGTGGATAGGGCATCACCTGTGGATGGAAGGGAGCACCGCCTATAGCCGGAATTTGTCTCTGACCAGCTATGGGGAGGGGGCATTATTTGTTGGTTCAGGCGACCGCACATACTGGAAAGCGAGCCAGTGGGGAACGACCAATTATACAACCAAACAGCCTATCCTTATCCTCGACGCCGCCGATTACTTCAATTTTTAATCTTTCAGGACTCACACCATGTACTACTCACAAGGCACGATTTCCACCGTGTCCGGCTCGGCTATTGTCCG
>NZ_NJCX01000055.1 GCF_002632875.1 Xenorhabdus kozodoii | reverse complement strand
ATCCTCAAAGACCGCGGCAAGGCTGTCGGGATGCTGTTCTGCCTGTGCTTCAAATAGTTGGTGGATGAACGCGTCTTGCGGGAAATCCGTTTGGGTGGCATTGAAATCCCCCAGCAATTGTTGCCGCTCTGCCGCCGGCAAGATCGGGATATCCCGAATGTCTTGTTGCGGGTTGTGCGTTAAAGCCTTAACCAATCCGCGAATGGCCGTCGCCAGATAGGTATTGATCCGTGCCGGCGCAATCTCGGCTGTGGTCAGGGCGGTCAATTGGAAACCGTCGCCCAAATCATCCACCGACAGGGTAATAGGATAGTTGGTGCTCTCCTCGGCGACCAAAATACGGATGCCCGCCCAGGTGGCCTCAATCGCTTCGGTATCACCCGATGCGCTATGGCGATAATTCAGCAAGCTGCTGAACAGCGGCAGGGGCGGTTCCACGCCACTGCACCGCTGTGCCAGCACTAACGGGGTCTGCTCATGCTCCAGCAAGGCGATCAGGTTGTGGTAGGCTTCCTGTACGGTGTCTTGTACCGAACGCCCGCCCAAAGAAATCCGCAGGGGCAGGGTGTTGATAAACATCCCCAGTATTTGATCCGCCCCCGCGCCGCCTTGCAGCCGGCCGAGCAGCACAGAGCCAAACACCACATCCTCGCGGCCGCTGGTTTGCGCCAGCACCTGCGCCCACGCGACGTGGAACAGCACACTGGGGCTGACCCCGAAACGGCGCGCCTGGGTGCGGATGGCGGTTGCCAGCTCAGGGGCGAGAGGGAGAGACGCTTCTGTGATCAGACCGTTGTCTGTTTGTACGTCGAGTACCCCAAACGGGGCCGTGGGTTCGTCAATCTCCGCCAGTTGGCTGCGGAAATAGGCTTCGTGTTCGGCCATTGGCACGCTTAATATTTGGGCGATAAAATTACGATAAGGCACCGTCGGCCGTATTTCTTCCGGACTTCCCTGCAAGATGAGGGCGACTTCCGCAAAAATCAGCTCCAGGGTCATATGGTCACTGACCAGATGATGGAAGCGCAGCGCCAGCAACCATTCATTCTGTGCCGGATCAAAGGCGATATCTGTGATGAACAACGGCGCGTGATCCAGGTCAATACGGTGCTGGCGTGGATCGGTGTGCGCCAGTAACTGGGCGGGAATATCATCCGGGCTGGCCGGGGTGAATTCACGGATAGCCAGCGACGCCTGACGCCAGACCACCTGCACGGGTTGTTCCAGTCCTTGCCAGTAAACCGCCGTGCGCAGGATATCATGGCGGTCGATAACCTGTTGCAAGGCCGCCAGAAAGCGATCAAGCCGCTCACGGGTATCAAACGCCAGCAGGCTGCGCAACAGGTAGTTATCCCCGTGTTCCTGTAACAGATGATGGAACAAAATTCCGGCCTGCAACGGCGCCAGCGGGTAAATATCCTGCACATTACTCGCCCCGCCCGGCACCTGCCCAACGATGGCCTCAATTTCACTTTGGGAGAGGGAAACCAGCGGCAGCATAGCCGGCGTGATGGCGGTGCAGCCGTCCGGGATCAGGTTGGGGGGCACGACAAACGTCTCGGTGTCATGCCGGATAGCCTGCGCCATTTCAGCCAGAACCGGGGCGGCAAATACGCTGCGAATGTCGAGCCGCCAGCCCCGATGACGCAGCCCTTCGATCAGGCTGACAATCATCAGCGAATGGCCGCCGAGTTCAAAGAAATGGTCATGGCGGCTGACCTGTTCCAGTCCCAGCAACTCTTGCCAGATTTGTGCCAGCGCGATTTCGCTCTCACCGACCGGCGCGGCATAGTCGCGAGTGGCAACCGCCGCTAAATCCGGTGCCGGCAGCGCCTTGCGATCGAGTTTGCCGTTGGGCGTCAGCGGGAAGGTCTCCAGTGTCACAAACGCACTGGGCAGCATATAGTCCGCCAGATGCTGGCTGAGTTGCTGGCGTAGTTCTGCCGGCGCCAGTTCCGCCCCGTCCTCTGGCCGCAGGTAGGCGACCAGCCGTTTCTGGCCGGGTTCGTCTTCGCGGGCGATCACCACCGCTTCGCACACCCCGTCACATTGGGTCAGCCGGGCCTCGATTTCCCCCAGCTCGATGCGGAAGCCGCGCAGTTTGACCTGAAAATCATTGCGGCCAAGGTAGTCAATATTGCCGTCGGGCAACCAGCGGCCGAGGTCGCCAGTTTTGTACATCCGGGCGTCCGGCTCCGTGGCAAAAGGATCGGCAAGGAAACGTTCGGCGGTCAGTTCGGGGCGGTTGAGGTAACCGCGGGCAACGCCCACCCCGCCGATGTAAATTCCCCCCGCCACTCCCATGGGAACCGGTTCCCCGCGGCTATCGAGAATATAGATTTGCGTATTGGCAATCGGGTGCCCAATCGGCACCTTCCCGTGGTAGCGATCCGGCACACATTGCCAGGCCGTGACATCAATAGCCGCTTCCGTGGGACCATATAAATTATGCAGTTCACTGTGCGGCAAGTGGGACAGGCAGTGTTGTTGCAGGGGATAAGGCAGCGCTTCCCCGCTGCATAAAATCTGGCGCAGGGAAGGGCAACGGCCGGCCGGAATATAATGGAGAAAAGTTTGCAACATGGAGGGCACAAAGTGGATCGTCGTGATATGACGGCTTTCTATCTCCTCCAACAAATAATGCGGCTCTTTATGGCCGCCGGGGCGAGCCATCACCAGTTGGGCGCCAAACATCAGGGGCAGGAAGAATTCCCAGACAGACACATCAAAACTGAACGGCGTTTTTTGTAACACGCGATCCTGGGAAGTTAATTGATAAGTCTCCTGCGCCCAGAGCAGGCGGTTAACTACCCCGCGGTGCGCATTCATCACGCCTTTGGGCAAGCCTGTGGAGCCGGAGGTATAAATCACATAGGCCAAATGACGGGAGGTCAGCCCCAGCGCCTGTATATCGGGGTTGCCAGCCGGTTGGCTGGACAAAAACGAACCATAGCGGTCAAGGATCGTATCCAGTAACACCGCCGGCAAGGGGCTGTTGAGCTTATCGTGTAACGTGGTCTGGGTCAGTAAAACCGTCGGTGCCGCATCGTCCAGCATATAGGCCAGCCGGTCGGCGGGGTAGTCCGGATCGAGTGGCACATAAGCGCCGCCAGCTTTCAGGATAGCCAGCAAACCCACCACCATCTCCAGACTGCGCTCGACACAAATCGCGACCCGATCATCCGGCCGCACCCCCAGCGTTATCAGGTGATGGGCTAACTGGTTGGCACGGCTATTGAGTTCACTATAGCTCAGGGTGTGGTTTTCAAAGCTAACCGCAATAGCATCGGGGTGCTGGTCTGCCTGCGCCTCAATCCATTGGTGGATCAACGCTTCTTGTGGGAATGCGATCTGGGTGGCGTTGAAATCCCCCAGCAGTTGTTGCCGCTCTGCCGCCGGCAAGATGGGGATATCCCGGATCTCTTGCTGCGGATGATGGATTAAAGCCTCAACCAAACCGCGGATAGCCGTGACCAGATAGGCAGTGATCCGTTCCGGCGCAATGTCGGTGACGGTCAACGTCGTCAGTTGGAAATCCTCCCCCAGGTCATCCACGCCCATCGTGATGGGATAGTTGGTGCGCTCCTCGGCGGCCAACGTCCGAATGCCCGCCCAGGGGGTTTCAACCGCCCCGGTTTCACCTGATGAACTGTGACGGTAATTCAGTAAGGCACTGAACAGCGGCATGGGCTGTTCCACCCCGCTGCACCGTTGCGCCAGCGCCAATGGCGCTTGTTCATGCTCCAGCAAGGCGGTTAAATTTTGATAGGTTTCCTGCACCATCGCTTGTACCGAACGCCCGTGCAGGGAGACGCGCAGGGGCAGGGTGTTGATAAACATCCCCAATATACGATCCGCCCCCGCGCCGCCTTGCAACCGTCCCAGCAGGACAGAGCCAAACACCACATCATCGCGGCCGCTGGTTTGTGCCAGCACCTGCGCCCACGCGACGTGGAACAGCACACTGGGGCTGACCCCCAGCCGGCGCGCCTGAGAGCGGATCGCCTTCGCCAACGTGGCATCAAGCAGCAGGCTGTTGGTGTCAATGGCACTGTTATCGCTGGGTATTTTGAGTATCCCGAAGGGAGCCGTGGGCTCGTCAATCTCCGCCAGTTGGCTGCGAAAATAGGCTTCATGCTCCGCCACGGGCACCCGCAATGTCTGGGCGATAAAATTGCGATAGGGCAGCAGGGTGGGCAGGGTGTTGGCGTTGCCCTTAAGCACCTCGGCCACCTCGGCAAAAACCAGATCCAACGTGACATGGTCACTGACCAGATGGTGGAAGCGCAGGGAGAGTAACCACTCATCCTGTGCCGGATCGTGGGCGATATCGATGGCAAACAGCGGTGCCTGATTTAAATCGATACGGTGCTGGCGTGGATCGGTGTGCGCCAGTAACTGCGCGGGAATATCATCCGGGCTGGCCGGGGTAAATTCACGGATAGTCAATGGCGCCTGACGCCAGACTGCCTGAACGGGTTGTTCCAACCCTTGCCAGTAAACCGCCGTGCGCAGGATATCATGGCGGTCGATAACCTGTTGCAAGGCCGCCAGAAAGCGATCAAGCCGCTCACGGGTATCAAACGCCAGCAGGCTGC
>NZ_NJCX01000054.1 GCF_002632875.1 Xenorhabdus kozodoii | reverse complement strand
TAGCCACACGCTATGCCAAAAATAGCGCGTCTTTTCTTGCCGCAGTGCAAATCCGTTGCCTTGTTCTTTGGTTGAAAATTTCATGACGACAGCGCCTAACAAGGAAGACAGAAAATTATGGCAAGGGCACCCAAACCCCCGACGTATCTTAATGACATTGCCGCCAGTCAGTGGAAATCCAAGGCAAAAATCTTAGGCGAACGGGAAGATCTGACCGCCGCCGACTGGAACAACTTAGAACTGTACTGCGTCAACTACGCCATTTACCGGAAAGCGGTGGCAGACCTTGATATTCGGGGCTTTAGTATCGTAAACAGTCAGGGCAGTGAAAGCCGTAATCCCTCATTGAGCGCCAAGGCTGATGCCGAAAAAATCATGATAAAAATGTCGTCGTTGCTTGGCTTTGATCCGGTTTCACGGCGCAAAAATCCGATAGAAACGGAGGAAGAAGACGAGTTAGACCGCTTATGAATGCATGGGAGCAGTATGCTTTTGATATCCAAAACGGTAAAATTTCGGCCTGTAACCGGCTAAAACAAGCAGTTAAACGCTACTATAATGACCTGAATAACCCGCTTTATATGTTTGATACCGAGGTAGTGGAGCGCTTTATTGCCTTCTCCCGTTTCTATCCGAACGTCAAAGGCCATTTACGCGGTAAGCCGATTGTACTGGAGCCGTGGCAGCAGTTCGCTTTTGCCAATCTGTTCGGCTTCAAAGTAAAAGCGACCGGACGCAGAAAGTACCGTAGCGCTTATATTCAGGTGCCACGTAAAAATGTGAAATCCACCGTTGCCGCGATATTGGCGAATTGGTTCTTGGTGATGGAGTCAGGCCAGCAGGATATTTACACTGCCGCCGTGAGCCGTGATCAGGCGCGTATCGTGTTTGATGATGCCCGCCAGATGAGTTTACTTTCCAAACTGCTCAAAAAGCGGCTATCTATCCAGCAACATAAAGTGACCTACCCGAAAACCAATAGCCTGTTAAAGCCACTGGCAGCCAAAGCCGCCACCATTGAAGGGACAAACCCCAGCCTTGCCATTGTCGATGAGTACCATTTGCACCCCGATAACGCGGTGTACTCTGCCCTTGAATTAGGCATGGGCGCACGCCCCGAAGGTGTCCTGTTTGCCATCACCACGGCGGGTAGCAACGTAATTTCAGCCTGTAAACAGCACTATGATTATTGCTGCCAGATATTGGACGGCGAAGAGCAGAACGAATCACTGTTTGCCTTGATTTACGAGCTGGACGACGAGAACGAGATTGATGATGAAGCGCTTTGGGTTAAGGCAAACCCCAATCTGAATATCTCGGTAGACAGTGCCGCTTTGCATGACACAATACAGAAAGCCCGTGGTATTCCCTCGCAATGGACAGAGATGTTAACCAAACGCTTTAATATCTGGTGCCAGGGCGAAACGCCGTGGATGGGGGAAGGCGCATGGAAAGCCTGCCAGATGGATTATGACGAAAACGACCTCAAAGGACTGGAGTGTTACGCCGGATTGGATTTATCGTCAACGGGGGACATTACCAGCGTGTGCTACACCTTCCCCGTAAACAATGAACTGTTATTACTGACCCGCCATTACCTGCCCGAAGCCCAGTTACAGAACCCGGCTAACAAGAATCGGGCGGTTTATCGCCAGTGGGTGAAATTGGGCTGGATACGCACCACAACGGGCGACTGCATTGACTATGATTGTATCCGTGATGACATTCTTCGTGACAGCCAGCACTTTGATATCAAACTGGTAGGCTTCGACACATGGAACGCTACCCATTTAAGAACGCAATTACAGGGCGCAGGTATTGAGGTCGAGCCGTTCCCGCAGACCTACATGCGCTTTAGCCCCGTAGCCAAGTCTGCCGAAGTGTTCGTTAACCGCAAGGTCATTCGTCACAACGGCGATCCGGTGCTGGCATGGGCTATGTCCAATGTGGTGATGGAAACCGATGCGAACGCCAATATCAAGCCGAATAAGAAAAAATCCGCAAACAAGATCGACCCTGCGATTGCGTTCCTGATGAGTTTCGGCACATGGCAGGCAGAGCATGAAGAATTTGCGTTTAGCCAAAATGATGAACAGAAACAGAGATTGGCTAACTTTGATGGAATTTAGATAACTAATTGATTTTTTTAATTCCTATACTGCACAGGCATTAAAAAAATCAAATGCTCAGAAGGTTAGATATCACACACCTTTTTGGGATTAGTCGCTACTTTATCTGATAGTGTTTTGTAGAAAAGTGCGACTAAATCTGACAGTCAGCTATGAGCGAAAAGCGGACAATGGATATTCAAAAAGCTAATATCTGAGTGATATGTGTATTAGCTTCAGGAAACCTGCAAAAAGTTTGCAACCTGTCGATTTCCTACATTAAGAGCATTTATTTGATTGTGCCAACTTCTTTAGGGCAAGCAGTCGCTGTTTGAGTTTTTCCGCTTTACCGGGATGAAACCTAGCCAGTAAATGAACTTGGCCTAATGTCTGTGCATAAGGACCACTGTCGAATACTGTAATTTCTCCCCGCAGGAAGGCCTGCTCGATGTGATTAACCGCAGAGCGAATCTGGCTTTGACGGGAAGTAGAAAGGCCGGGCTTAGAATTGACAGAAAGCTTAGTAACATCCATACGCTCGCCGGAAGTTCTGATCTCATGTTTAGTGCGTTTGGGTCGATAGCCATGCCTGAAAAGCATGCCGTAAAGGCTCGCAATAACTTCCGTTTTAGTCGAATTATCAAGGAATGTTTCCGACGAAACCGCAATATCATCAACGTAGCGGGAGTAAATCAGTCCGCGGGCCTTAAAGCTGCTATGCAGCGCCGATTCAGCATCCCAGAATGCCAAGTTGGCCAGAAATGAACTGGTGATTGCTCCCTGAGGCAACTCTCCATGACGGGTCGTCAGGCGAGTTAGGCAGTCGGCAACATCCTGTCCGAAACAAAAAAAATTCCGCCATATGCAGTGAACTACTGCGGCCGATGTTCCCGGAAAAAAGCCCGTTATATCTTCGTTTATTACGATGGTCGCGCCAGCGTGCAGTGATGCATTGACCTTATAGTCACACCCTTTGAGGCTACCGGTCAGATAATAGGGATAGGTAACGTGATCCAGTATGTTGCGTCTGATGCTGCGATGAATTTTTTTGAGCGGTTCGTGAGCATCCCATGTCTGGCGTACGCTGCCGTCAGCTTTGGGGATATTGTTGGCGAGACGGTACATCCGGTCGGCGCGACAGGCCAGGCTAATAAGCTCACTGGCAGGAATGTTCAGTGCCTTTGCCAGCGACGCCATACTGTGGATGCGTCGTCTGCTATAGAAGGGGCCGTCAGGCAGGGTATGCTTCATTTAGTAGCTCCAGCGCTGTGCGCGCCAGTTCGCCTTGCAGACCTTTATCCATACCGTTCAGGTCGCCGGTTTCGGCAGCGATAAAGAAAATAATGCTGACAGGCACTTTCAATGCGGTGGCTATTTTTGTCAGCGTGGATAGAGTGGGATCCCGCTTGTTATTTTCCAGCATGGAAAGGTATGAGACTGAGCATTCGGCTTTATTTGCAAGATCCGTCTGCGATATTCCTCTTCTGGTTCGGCACAACTTAATGGCCTGTCCGATATTCATAAGTAACCCCTAAATCAATATTGGGCTTGCTGCGTCTTGGCTCCGCTGCATTACTTCATCCAGTCAGCAATATTTGTGACGAGTCGTAATACAATGTCGATAATGCGCAGAGCCCGGAAGACAATATCGTCAGACCAGTTCCCGCTTTTTACCGGGCTTTTCTGATGGTTGCGTAGCTGTTGCAATACATCTTCAAGCTCAGCCAGAGCGCCAGCATCGAGTTGGCTGCAGTGTGCATCGCGTAGCTTTTCCAGCGTTGCGATGGTGTTCTTTAAAGTGTCATGTTTCATTCTGCTCTCCTTTGAATCGGCAAAACCGCCGAAGCCCCGTAACAAGGCGATGACCGAAAGGAGCCAACCCGATGCGCAAGCCCAACACCAGTTTTCGCGACGATGAAGCCCCGTTGATCTAGATAGTACAGCTGCTCGATAGCCACTTATCGCGACTGACCGCATGCATACCATCATGACGAACGAGCTTCTGACTGACCGATGGTGCTGGTCTGCCCGCCTTTTTCTCCGACACCGGATGAGGGAGCGGCCTGATTAACAGGCAGTTACGCTAAGCCTTCGCTGCTACGATGAGAACAAAGTTTTAAAGAACACAGCTCAGGCGGTACGCCTGACCTTCAGTAATTAAAGCAGCTCTTTGCATCAAAGGCAATAAAATTTCACTGTCAGTGAAATTTTATTGCCAGTTTTAACAAAGTCGCGCCTCATTCTCCGCTTAATGGAATTACCTCACAGTGTAACTTTCAGGGTGTGAATGACTATATCTGGAACTGAGCTGACTGTCATATTTGCTTGAATCCAGAGTAGCGTGTCAGCTTGCATGGGCTGTTTAATAGCATATAACGCAATAAAGGTAAGCACTTTAACTGATTCGCTTATTGAACCAGATAAACCAATCAGTTAAAGTAGCCCCGCCATTGGCAAAATCCAATGGTCAGGGATTTGCACCCCTGAGAAAATACCCCGCTGGTAGAAAGTTCCTACCAGCGTGTTTGCTTACGCCCTTTCAATGGCGGTTCAGACTGGGGAGGCTTCGGCCTCGCCGGTTGGGTATTTTCCGGTAGTGCAAACCCTGTCTGGATCGCCACCATCAATGAATAATTAATGGAAGGGGTAGCAGGAATGAATAATTTTAGAAATGACTGGCATCAAGCCGACATTATTGCTGCATTACGTAAGCGCGGTACAACCTTAGCGGCTGTCTCCCGTGAAGCGGGACTCAGTTCATCTACACTAGCAAATACACTTTCTCGCCCGTGGCCGAAAGGCGAATGGATTATTGCTAACTATCTCGAAATACATCCCTCAGAAATCTGGCCTAGTCGCTATTTTGATTCGTATGGTGAATTGATCAAGGCGGGAGCGTGAAATTTTTGTTAAAAAAATTCGGATTTGACGGATAAGAAAAAATAGCATTTTATACCCCTTTTTATCGGGAAGTGTTCTCATGA
>NZ_NJCX01000053.1 GCF_002632875.1 Xenorhabdus kozodoii | reverse complement strand
CTGATGCTGTTCACAATACTGTTTTCGGGTCAGATCACTGTGCCGCCATTGGGTCACATGGCGCTGTTTTTGTTCGGGGGTGTATCGGTTACGGCGCATGATGGGCTCTCCAAATGAAAAATCAGAAGCCGTAGCGTGCATGAGCTGAATGGACGGAACAAGGTGAGATCACCGGACGGTTACGGTTTAACCGTCTGGCAGGGGATTGCGGAGGCATTGCTGCAACGGCATTTTGGCCTGAGCCTGACTGATACGGCACTGTGTGAAACTGACACGGTGGCGGAACTGATAGCCCATGGTGTCCGGCCTTGTGAAGCCATCAACACGTTGGTGGATAAATACGACTTAACCCGGCTGGACACGGCGGCTGTCCCGCGCAGTACGCCTTACCTGGATACCCACGATGAGCTGGCGGTTATTGTTGACCGCGGCCTGACTGAAATACGGTTCAGGCAAACCAGACCGTAACCTTTTTTCAATCTACCCATCGGGGGAACGGTGCCCGGATGGCGCGGTTCCTCCTGTTTATTTTTTTATCCATCTAATGAGGAACTGAACCATGGCAGAATGGTGTACCAATCAACTGGAAGTCACCGGCAAATCGGTGTGTCTTGACGTCATGCAGCAATGGGTGTGCGGTGAAGAGCCGCCCCGTTACCGTCAGGCGGTATTGCAAAGCCTGCGGCTGTTTCTGGCCGGCTGTGCCGGGATACTGAAACCGACCAAACCGCAAACCTATGCCCCTTACCCCGATTTAGTGCGTGGCACGGCGGCACCGACGGCGCAGAACCTGGCCTTTGAGCAGTGGCTGAAGGTGTTGCAGGATGATGTGCCGTTAAACAGCGACAACATTAAACGGATTGATAACCTGTACCGCCAGTCGGGTCTCGGCCTGCTGCGCTGGGACAGCGTGCCGGCACCGGCGCGTGACATTATCGCCCGCCTCCTGACCCGCCAGTATACCGACTGGTTTGGGATGGTGGGCTGGTCTGAGACGCCGGATATCGGGGCGTGCTGGGATAAGCTGAATGTGTTTCCCACCTCGGCGCAGCCCTGCGATATGCTGATGATACTGCCGACCCGTCTGGCCACTGAGATTAACGGTCACAGCGGCTTGCTGACCGGCATTGCGACCCCGGCGCAGTTTTACGACGCCCAATACGGCATGGAATGGCCGTTCGGGCACCATGTCCGCTGGGCGCGCCGGCATGTCAGCAGCTTAATCGTGTGCTTTGACTCCCCGTGGGCACCGCCGTCTGCGGAACTGATGGGGGCGTTGTCATCGGTGTTTGACTGTGAAATTCGTCACGGATACCACGAGCCGGCCAGTCATTGGCGCGGCTACGATTGCTATGACCAGGGCGAGCATGTGGACAGCGGCAACGGGCTGTCAGGCCGGGAAAATCGTCCGGCGCTGTATCTGGTCAACGATGAACAGCCGGCGGCGAACCGGCCCGTGCCGGCCATCGCGGTGGGGCAATAACGCGTTATTTAATCCATTATCACTGTAGTGCTTTATCTTTACGTCAACCGAAAGGGGAAACCGGTTCCCTTTTCGGGCGGGTTTTCCCCTGATTTTTTGTCAGGAAAACACCGAATGTCATCACAAGCGGATTATCAAAAAGAATTTATCGTTTTGTTTAACCAGACGGCTCGCTATCACGACCGGTATCCGGTCTTCCGGGATTTCTGTTACTGTGCGATGGCGGCTATCCACAATAAATACTGCTTCAGCGAGGAGCTGGAGCAGTATTACCTGAAAACCATCAAAAAGTACGAAAAAGAAGATGTTGACCGGATTGTGCAGTTGTTTTCTCGTGTGGTACTGGGGCTGGTACAGGCTCCCTGTGATTTTCTGGGCAGTGTGTTTATGCAGCTGGAATTGGGGAATAAAGGCCTTCAGCAATTCTTTACCCCCTGGAATGTGGCCAGAATGATGGCGGAGATACAGTTGCAGGATGTCGCCGGGCAGTTGCAGGCGAAACCCTTTGTGACCCTGTATGAACCGGCTTGCGGGGCGGGTTGTATGACCCTGGCCGCCGCTGACGTTCTGCGGCAGCAGGGGTATGACCCGATGTGCAGTCTGTGGGTTTCTGCGATTGATATTGACCCGCTGGCGGCGGTGATGGCTTATATCCAGTTTTCGCTGACCGACATCCCGGCCGCGGTGACTGTCGGTGATGCCTTACAGGCTGGCGGCAGCAAACGAACCCGTTACACGCCGGCGTATTATCTGGGCAACTGGTCGCGCCGGTTGCAGGCCGGTGAACACGCCGCATAACCCTTTTTTCACATTGACTTTCTTTTCTTCCACGGGCGCCTTTCGGGGCGTTTTTTTTATTTTTAAATGGTATTAACCCACTGATTTATTATGAAAATTAAGCGGGTTCGGTAAGTCAATCCAGGGGTGAATCGAGTCAGGTTAATTTTCATTTTCGTAAAAAGAGTTTTGCCTTGTTTCAGGCCGGGATTTATCGACACTGGGGCCAGTTTGAACCAAAGGAGAAAAATTATGTTTGCGCGTTTTAAATCCCACTTTACCCGCCAGCCGCCTGCGCCACAGCAAAAATCCGCCGACACCCCGCCGGAAGGCATGCGTGACAGCCGGGGCTATTGCCGGCCGCAATCGGCGGATGAACTGTTGGCCACCCGGCTGCGTCGCCAGTGCCTGCAACAATTATGGCAAAACAGTGCCCTGCCGGAAGGGCTGTACCAGCGTTTTTATCTGGCACCGGTTAAACAACTGCTGGGCAGTGTTCAGCGCATCCCCGCCACGCCAGAGGGCGACTGGTCAGGGACGGGGGGATTTGCTGACCTGACGCTGCAATTTACCACCTGTGCCGTGCGGCGGGCAAAAGGGCATCTGCTGCCACCGGGTGCCGCGCCGGAAACGCAGGCCGCCCAAAGCCTGCTCTGGCAGGCTGTGGTGTTCTGGAGTGCGTTGTTTTACCACCTGCCATTATTGCGGCAACTGGAAGGGGAGCTGGAAGACGGGCATTTTTGGCAACCGGGATTATGGACGCCAGAGCGTCGTTTTCGTTTTCGGTTCCGGCCGTCCCGACCCGATTTGTCTGTGCCACTGGAACCCTTACTGGCAGCCCGTTTACTGCCAGAAGACGCGGTGAAATGGTTGTTTCTGGTGCCAGAGGCATGGGACTGCCTGGCATTGCGGCTTGGTGGCCATTCTTCCTCCATGCCGTTGATTGATGCATTACTTCAGGAAGCCGCCGGGCAGGTGGCGTCTCCTTTGCTGAAACCGGGGGCGGCGGCTTCTGCGGTGCCGGATGTTGCTGAGGTATCACCTGATGAACCCCGCCCGGCTTCTCCCGGCTCCCCGTTAGCAACGGCATTGACCCCTGAGCCTTCCGGCGACAGTGATACCCTGACGTTGTTGTCTTTATTTCAATCCGGTCATGACCCTGCTCATCCGGAAGAGGCAAAAAATCATCATCACGGCTCGAAATTCGCCAAACAGTCTGTATCGGATAAAGAAAATGTTGCCATCAAAGATAACGACAAGACATTATTGTAATGTGAATAGTTTAACGGATTATCGATATTTTGTGTTTACATAAAACTGTTTATGAACAATTGAATGGCATAATCTGGTTAATGCATTAAGGAAAAAATAACATGTTGCTTACCGCAGAAAAAATCAGTTGGGATGAGTTATTGGACGAGTATTTTTTTTCACATATATTGCGACCGGCCACCGAGTGGAGTTATCGCAAAGTCATCCGGGTCTTTATCCAATTCCTGGGAGAAACGGTTTTGCCGGAACAGGTCACTCACCGGGATGTCCTGCGGTGGCGACGCCATCTGCTGCTGGAGAAAAAACAATCGAGCCACACCTGGAACAATAAGGTGGCGCATATGCGGGCGATCTTTAATTTCGGCATCGAACGGAAACTGCTGCCACATACTGAGAACCCGTTTAACGATGCGGCAGTGAAAAAAGAGAAGAAAAAGAAGAAAATTCTGAGTAAATCCCAGATAACCCGGCTCTATCTGTTGATGGGGCAGTATGAGGAAAAAGAGCGCACACAGGTTGCTCCCCGGGGAGGGCGCTGCGCCTTATACCCGACCGGGTATTGGCTGGCGGTACTGGACACGTTCCGGCTGACGGGCATGCGCCAGAACCAGTTATTGCACCTGCGGTTGCGGGATATCAACCTGGACGGCAATTATATTGTCTTGCGTGTCGAGGGCAGTAAAAACCACAGTGAATGGCGGATACCGATGATCCGGCAGCTCAAACCCCGGCTGGCACAGTGGGTTGAACAGGCGAGAGCCTGTGGGGCGAAAGACGATGATCCGCTGTTTGATTTAACCCGCCTGCGTTTTCGTCATCACGGGCGGAGGGTCAGTTACCAGTATGATCACGATAAAGAAAAGCAACATATCCGTTCTTTCTTCAATCGATTGTCGAAAGAGTGTGGTTTTGCCGTCTCCCCACACCGTTTTCGTCATACACTGGCAACGGAGTTGATGAAAGCCCCCGACCGTAATCTGCAACTGGTCAGAAGCCTGCTGGGACACCGCAGTCTGGCGACCACCATGGAATATATTGATATTGATATGGAAATCGCGGGGAAAACGCTGGAAAGCGAGCTGGCGTTTTATCTGGATCTTTCGGTATAAGAAAAACGTCCGGTAAAAAAAATCAGGGCAGACAGGATGGATTAAGGAGATGGTGGAGAGAACTGCCCTGCATCAAGCGTGATGGAATGGAAAAAATGTTAATGTCCGATCCGATATCCCGCCGTGAAATTTTCACCTGACTTGACATCAGAATCAATTACTGAAATCATTACCTTGTGCGAAAAAAGAGTGCTTGCAAATGCAGGCACCCTGTATTTCTTATTTACGGCTTTTTTAAACATTGAGTATGCAAACCAGAATACCAATTGTTTAACATTTTCTTAACAGCCCTAAATTTTAACTTACTTGTTAAGTCTATGATAACTAAAACAAATAAGCCATAAAATTTTGGTGCCGGAGGCGGAATCGAAAAGCATTATAACTTTTTGAATATATAAAGTTTATTTTCTTCCATTCAGTTTGTGCCCCTTTTAATGCCCCCGGATTTTTTTGCTTACCTTTTCTTTTCTATCTAACTGATTTTGCTTATTTATATCATTCATTGTGCGCTTTTAAATCATCTTAAAGCAAAAAAGCCGTGAGGTTCAAAAATGGTTAAATTGGGCAGCCATTTTAATCTCAGGGCTTGATATAAAAAATTCTCATTTTTACGACATCGATCACAAATTGAAGTGAATTATTCCTGCGGTTTATTGCGAACCTTACGTTCAATCAGTTGACCATTAATATCAAAATAACGACTCGGCCAGATCTCTGAGGGATGGACGCCGAGATAATTCGCAATTATCCATTCACCTTTAGGCCACTGCCTGCTGAGTGCATTTGCTAATGTTGATGAACTGAGTCCCGCTTCACGAGAGACCGCCGCTAAGGTTGTACCCCGTTTACGCAGTGCAGCGATGATATCGGCCTGATGCCAGTCATTTTTAACGTTGTTATTCATTCCTGCTACCCCTTTCCATTAATTAATATTGATGGTGGTGATCCAGACAGGGTTTGCAATACCGGGACACTTATCCGGCGAGGCCGAAGCCTCCCCTGCCTGAATCCATAGGTATCTACACATTTATTGAAATTTATGTTATTACCTTTCAGCATGCTCTTAATTTTACTCTCGCCGGGCTTGATGCCCGGCTTAACCGTCGATACCCGATGCTGGTCAAACAACATATGACACCTTCAGATCCTCTCGCCTGTGCAATTAAAGACGTGGCCAGCGCACAGAAAACCACGTTCGCCACC
>NZ_NJCX01000052.1 GCF_002632875.1 Xenorhabdus kozodoii | reverse complement strand
GAATGCTTACCGAGATCGATACCAATGAGTGTGACGTTTTGCATGATGACCTCTCCAGAAAAAAATACCCTGTCAGAGTATCGCTCACAAAGTAGGGGGCGACCATCTCATTATGACTGGCATCAAGCTGACATTATTGCTGCATTACGTAAGCGTGGTACGACCTTAGCGGCTGTTTCCCGTGAAGCGGGACTCAGTTCATCTACACTAGCAAATACTCTCAGTCGACCTTGGCCTAAAGGAGAGTGGATTATTGCTAACTATCTTGAAATACACCCATCTGAAATTTGGCCTAGTCGCTATTTTGATATGTGCGGTCAGCTTATTGAGCGAAAGGCTAGAAAAAATCCGACTAATAGTAGCCTAAGTTAAACAGATATTTTCTTGTGGGGGACTAAGCACCCCACTAGATATTTAGATATTTTCTTTTAATTAAGAAAATTTCAGTCACCTTGCGTTAAGAAATCTAAACTTACATCTCCATACATTAATAGATCAAAAGCTAAAAATAACTTTCTTAAGTCTGATTTTAAATTATCATTTTTAAATAATGGAAAAGCTTCTTCTTGAATATATTTCTTTAATTCATCTTTATTTATTGATTTTATATTTTTTATTATAACTAATAATTCTTTTTTATTTGATAAATTCTCGGATTTTATATCTTCGATTGAGCTAAACTCTCTCTTTGAGAATGTTTTATCCAGATGGACGGATTTAACTAATTTGTCTATTTTTCCATGTTCTTTTATTCTTTTTTCTATTTTTTTTATTTCTTTTTTTGATATATTAATATTGTGAAAATCACAAGATTTTATTAATTTAGAGAAAGGGGTTCTAGCATGAGGAGAGTAGTCGATAAGAAATTCAAGAGCTGATTTGTTGGGGATTTCATTTTTTTCAAATATATAATCTTCTAAATATCCAATTTCTTTCACTCTAATATAAACAAGTTGTTTATCACCTAATGCTACGACTAAGTTTTTACCAGAATTAGCATATTTTTCTAATTCATCCAAATCAGAAGGCGTGACTAATAAACTACCTAGATTTCCTTTCTCCCCTTCTTCTAGAATAAGTTGCTTTATTACCCTTTGATATCTAAGGATATCAAAGGGTGGCAATCCTTCATCTATGTTACTTATTTCATCATATATTTTTTTATAATTATCTGTTTCTATAGATGTATACGTTATTTGTGATTTATCATCTGTCCTATGTGTTTTTAAAATATCCATTTCATTTTTTTTGAATTCAATAAAAATAATTCTTTCAGCGGATTTTCTTTTATCTTCTTTTGGGAGCTGTGAAGAAAAATCAGTCAGTAGCTTTTTTACATTTCTATCTGTTAATGAATACCCAATAAAAATTATAGAGCTTTTTATCATGCTTGATAATATTTTCGCACTAATGAGTATCGATTTGTTATCATATATTTCATAGTCATAACTATTAATTACTATTGAATTAGGTAATTCTATATCTCCGTGTATTTTATATAGTTCACTCCATCCAACAGTATCATCAAAAAAACCTTCATTACCAATATACATTTTAGGTTCAACACGTTGTTCTGATAAAAGTGTTTCAATAAATGAATCGTAATTTGTTGTAATAATCATTTTTGCATTTTTTAAAAATTTCTTAAATGATTCAATTTCATCTTTTTTAATGTTTTGTTTTAAATTATTTTGCTTAAATCTTTGACATAAAGAATATTTGAACGGTGATATATCTTCATCAAAAACTCTTTTTGATGTTAATCCATCCAATGATATTTTTCCTGAGTTAAATAATCCATTAAATTTTTTTTCAATATAAGTTGCCGCGTCAGCATATACTTTGTGATTTAAATCAGAGTCATTTTGTTCTTCTTTATATTTATCCTTTATTTCCGATAAGTAATTATAAAAATCCTGACCATTATTATCAATTTTATTCCAGTATTCTTCCAGCAAATCAGACCATGTTGGAGAATTTTCCAAGTATCTTTTAGACATTCCAGACCCAATAAATACTATTGGGTAATTTTTGAAGTTAAAAATAGAGTCAGACATTTGAAGCCCTTTTCATAAAAATTAGCCGACCACTGGGATACTGCATATAGTAAAGCATACCAGATCACTTTTTCTAATACTTTGATCGTATCTTACTTAACTTTGTGAGATATGTAGATGTTCAAAAAATAACATTTGTTATTATTTATATCGTTATTATTTTTTATTGATTATATTTTATTTGTTATGGTTATGTTAGGCATAGTAATCATTGGTTAATTTTATAGTATGCCTTATTGACTCTGATAAAGTAATACTACAATGATACCACTACGGCAAAGTTAGATAATAAGGAGAAAGAGAAAATTTTTATTGGTGGAGATATCAATTCACGGAAAGATGAATTTAAAAGATAACAAAGTAATATGGGGGTATAATTGGGGGTATAGCAGATAATTGAACAAAATAAAATCATTTAAAAACAATTAACTAATTGTTTTTATTGAATCCTGTAGGGCATCGTAACGTCTTCCGAAGTCTACAAAATCCCAGTAAATCCGCAATCTTGGCCTTTTTCCCTTCTCCTGTAGTCTAGTAAGGTATGTTGAAATCTACGATCTTATAGGGGTACGTTCAGGTTCAATGAAGTGAGATACCCCCATGAAGCTAACAGCCCGACAGGTGGACACTGCAAAGCCGAAAGAAAAACCCTACAAACTTGCAGATGGTGGCGGACTATATCTATTGATTAACCCTAATGGCTCTCGTTATTGGCGGTTAAAGTACCGGATCGCAGGTAAAGAAAAATTGCTCGCATTAGGGGGATACCCTGAAATCTCCCTTGCCGAAGCGCGAACCAAGAGAAATGATGCACGGCGGACGCTATCGGGTGGTAATGATCCAATAGAAGAAAAGAGAGCAGAAAAGGCCGCCAAAGTATTTGCGGTCAGCAATAATTTTGAATCCATCGCTATTGAGTGGCACGAGTATAAACGCCCTAACTAGTCGAAAGGGTATGCCGAAGACATTCTGGAATATCTGAAAAAAGATATCTTCCCGTATATTGGTAAACGTGCTGTTACCGAGATTAAACCTGCTGAAATGCTGGCTGTGCTCCGAAAAATGGAACAACGCGGCGTTTTGGATAAATTGAAAAAAACCAGACAGGCCTGTCGGCAAATTTTCACCTATGCCGTTATTACCGGACGAGCAGAATTCAATCCCGTTACTGACCTTGCCAGCGCACTGAAAGCCCCCAAGCAAAAACACTTCCCACACCTTTTAGCCGACCAACTACATGATTTTCTTATCGCCTTGAGTGGTTATAGTGGCAGCCAAGTGACGTAATCAGCAACACGTATGCTGATGCTGACCGGAGTGCGTAGGCTTATTGGAAAATTACCGTACCGCTCCGATCTAGTTGTAAGGCCAACCGTCTTTTATGTATCGTAGGATAGTGTCAGGTCAAATCGCAGCTAATATATCTAAAACACCTGAAATATGCTCTTTCATTCTCTAATTCCAAAGAGATTCAATATCAATATCGTCACTGTCTGGCCTTCTACCATCAGGCATTTCATTGAATTGAACAACCATTGGGACATCGAATGATGTTCCTATAATTATCGAACAACCCTTTGAAAGATTAGGAATCATTTGTCGTGAGAGTTCATCAAGTGAACTAATCGTGTTCTCTAGCAACTTGAGGTCACGGTCATTGACTAAGCGATGAATAAAAAAATTATGTAGCTGAGACATAATAGTGGGTGAGATATCTGCTGGCCTCTGGCTTGACAAAGTTAAGAAGAAACCAAATTTACGACCTTCTTTGATAATTTCCTCAAATAATTCCAGACGATAATCCTTCCAACTCTCACTTTCACGACTCGATTGGGCCGACAGTATGTTATGAGCTTCATCAATTATCATGTGGAATGTTTGCTCTGGTGGACTCTGGTTCATAACCTTCTGCTTGTGTTCACCATAATAAAACTTAGCAAGCAAAAGTGGCATAACCTTCTTAATTTCCTGGTTAGTCTTTCGAAGTGATATCACTGACAGTAGCGTGTTTTCTGGTGATTCTTTTCCAACGTCAAACACACGATCTAGTGCCGTCAATGACGCTTCTACTCTCTTTAGTAGAGGTTGAATATGGTCGAACTGAACATAACCGCTAATGAGGTCAGAAAGAAGTTGGGTGTTGATTCTCAGCTTTAACTCATTGAATGGCGATAAATCTCTAATGTTGATGCCGTCTACATGTGCTTTGCAATAGTCATTGTACGTAGGGTCATTATCACCACCATCAAAATACTTTGCGGTGTCTGGGAAATACAATTTAGATTGGTTACCATGCCAGCCTATTTCCCTAACTTTTTCCTCTAGGTCTTGGGAGCCAACAAGTTTTGCAATCTCTTCAATCAGAGCTACAAACTCTTTCTTTTGTGCGGTACTTGTGAGAGCACGCTTGATAGTTGACTTGACGTACTTTTGCAAGCTATCTGGATTGTCTTTGAATTTGTTTTGACCAGAAACTATCCGCTTTAAGAACGGCTTCTGAGTGTTCTCTGTTGCTTTGAATAAGATTCCGAATAATTCTTCATCCCAGAACACATCGCTAGTGAGTGGAAATTTATCGCCACCATCATTGCGAGTATCTAGTTGGTATACCTTCTTATAATCGCCTTTTGGTATTAGCTGGTTATTCGTGTACTCTCCATTAAAGTCGATAACAACAAAGTGACTCTTGTTTATGAGCTTTGCTAGCTTATTGCGAAATAGCGTTGTGTATATGTTAGTCAGCGTATTAGATTTGCCACTACCCGTATTGCCGAAAATTCCTATATGAGTGTTGAATAGCTTTACCCAAGGTAACGATATAGGTATTTCTTCAGTAAGCGTTTTACCGACAACGAAGTTGTCGTCAGACTTTCCAAAGATAGATTTAACCTGAGAGTCACTCATTAAGTACGCGATATCAAGGATCATTGGCAGGTGTTTCATGCCTTCATGGAATTCATTGAACTGGAAATGTCCAATTGGTACTAACTCAATTTTACGGATATAGCAGTTGTTCTCTTCGTCTTTCAGTCGTTCATCTAGGTATTCGCCTTGAACTTTAGCAACGATATCCTTGAATCCACGACGAATCAAAATGAACTCTTGGATCGATACACCGTTGAATTTTTCGCCGTTATAGAACAACGTTTCGTTGTTGGACTCTTCGTATAATTTTACAGTGATATTAGTGCCTTTAACTGAAATTACTTCACCAATTGCTATAGTCATTTGACGCCACCAATTGCAGCGTCAAGCACTGGCTTCATAGTTTCTTCAGGCACAGGCTTGTTTAGTTTATTTACCGTGAAGTATTCATCATTGAAAAGCTTAAAATCTAATTTTCTATCTTCAGAGTAAATCAACTTAACATTTAAGTACTCTTTGAACATCTCCGACATCCAGTTTTTCGTCGACTCGTCATAGCACATTACGTACATAGTCAATGACGGATTAGACAATGCTCGCTGTACAAGACTGCGAATATGCTCGTCGGCAAAAGAGAAGCCGAAAGTAATTAATTCTGAATTAGGGCGTTCAAGCTCATAACTTAGGTGGCGAAGAATCTGATAGTAAGCCTCTTCAAAGACGGTTTCATGAAATTTCCACTTTGTGGGGTTAACGATAGGCATCTTTTTATAGTCCGGCCAAAATCGGTCAGAACGAAGTTTCGTTAAATCTGTTTCAGCAAATACATTCAGGTCATCAAGCGATTTTGCAGAATCATCAAGAATCACTTTGCAAGCATCTAGAATATCATTTTCGTCTTGATTGAAGTCTATGTTGTAACAGCTAGTGCCGTAATTAAGTTCAATATCACCATCTTTGTTGCCTTTCATCCAATGTATTGAGCCGTGAGCATGTAGAAGGTTTACTTGAGGAAGAAACTGTTCGTGACGGTCAAATACGCCTTTATTTACGATACGGTTATTGAAATTTCTTGTGTGGAAAGTACGCGCTTGAAAACCAGTGCTACCATCATTAACTTCGAACTGAGATGTTCTTTCTGCCATCAACTCTTCGCTAGCAATTTCAAAGCAATTATCGTAGTTAGTTGTGAAAATATTTGCTTTTTTGGCTGACGGTTTTTGCTTGTTTAAGACGTGGATTAAAGTGGTCATGAACCGCTTATATTCTTGGATAACGCTTTCTTTCTTTGTCGATCCAGAAGAAGCAGAAATACTTTTAGCTGAAACTGAAGGTAAACCAGGCTTAATACATTCTCGGTAGTACAACATGAACAGCAGTGTTGTCATTTCTTCGTTGCTTTCATATTTCTTTGCAAGTGTCTCGAATGTGCACTTATTACCATCTGGCCCTTTTATCTCTAGATAGTGTCGTCATGAGAAATTTCGTGCAATAATAATGCCCCACCATTCCATCATAAGAGTTGATTAACCATGAGTACACCTGCACACCGCCGCCAC
>NZ_NJCX01000051.1 GCF_002632875.1 Xenorhabdus kozodoii | reverse complement strand
GAAAACATCGATTTTTTCCTGTGTCGGATCGGCTTCTGGGTTCCCGTCGGGGAAATTACGGGCATCCAGATAATGCGCAAAGGTCATACGGATGGTAACTCGTGCCTGAGCCATATTTTGATGCGCCAGACACAAGGCACTGATAGTACCATCCAGATTGGCAACGCTGAGCGTGGGGGATATCGCCCTGCCATCACTGTTAACCTCCAATCCCTCAATGCTGACAGGCCACGGTTTGTATTCCACGTCTTGCCACCAGATTGATTTAACCGGTAACTGATCTGAGTTTTCCAGTTCATCTTCTGTGTAGGGGATAGGGTGATTGTGGAAATACAAATCTGGCCCACCAAAGGCCGAACCATCAACAGCAAACAACAAAATTTTACTCCCCGGCTCAAGTTGCTGGAGTGCAGTATTCATGGTCATAACAATATTCTCTACGGATGGTAAGTGCGGGTGAACGTGACTGACAGCGTGAAATAAGCCCCATGCGCCTGTATGTTGAATTTCCCGGCCTGATACAGTCCTAATTCAGATAACGGGCTGCGCCATTTAAAGGAGCGCCAACCCTGATGTTCACGCAAAAAAGCGATTACAGACTCTATCTCAGATAAGGAACCAACAAATGATAGAGGCCAACTTTCCCGCTGTGCATTGATTCCGTCGCCGGTGGTTTGCTTGTATCCATCGCCGAACTGGACAGAACGCACGACCGGCTCAAATTCGCCAGCAGCACCCACTCGTGCGGGAAAATCGAATGTTTTTATCATCTTCTGCCTCCTTTGATGGCCACATTTAAATCACCCCCCTGACCTAAACTTTTATGCAGCAAAAATTTGAATCGCTGATCGATAAATTTAGCAATATCCTGACCTGCTGACTCAAATCCGCTGGTTGCTGTCACTTCGTGGTTTCCATCAGAGTTAATAACAATATTCACGTGATTGGTAGTTTGGTTGCTAGTGCTGCCGGAGGCTTCCACTCCCAGCCTGCCATCCGAACCGCGCTTTAATGGCAGAATAGCTTCCGGCCCCGCTTCCCCCATTAACCCGCCGCCCTTGGCAAATTTAAACAGGGTCGGGCTGCTTATTATCTGCCCGCTGTACTGACTTAAATTGGCTGACTGGTAGACACCCCCTTTGGCATTGGGAATAAAACTGCGCCAATTGGTCGACATGCCCATCGCCCCCACACCAGCCGAAGATATGTCGCTACCCGCCGAGGCTAGCGAACTTGTTCCCATACTCGCCATACCGCCCCCGCCGAAGAAGCCTGAGACGGCTTTAGTTATCAGCGCCTGCATCGCAATGCGCACCAGATCCTGAATAATGGATTGCGCTAATGATGCCGATAACTCCCGCATAGATTCCGAGAATGATTTACTGCCGGTCAACATCCCAGTCAGGGCATTACTCGTCCGTTGTTCAACAACATCCAACAGACCCATTTGCATTTTCTGAAAATCCCCCTGCGCCCCATACAGTTCTTTGGCGGCGGCAAGCTGGGCGTCTCTCGAACGAGTCCCGGCTGCGGTGGTTAATTGTTCGTAGCGCTCTTTACTGATACGGTTGTTACGGTAATACGCCTCATAAAGTGCGGTTTGTTCTGTGAGTTGATTTTTCAGCTGGATAACGGGATCGACTTCACCGGCCATATCCAGACGTGGGGCGGCAAGCTGTCTGGCTTGTTCCGCTAACTTATCCTTAACGGAAGTTTGATACAGCGCCCGACTGGCTGATACGTATTCCTGTTCTGTCAACAGGCGTTCAGCGTACAGGGCTTTCAACTCCTTGCTGGCATCCATTTCCTGACGAATCAGGGCTTTTGCAGGTGCATAACGTTCTGCCAGCTCAAGTCGCTGTTTTTGGTGGTTTTCAGCATTGAGGGATCTCAATCGCTGAATCTCACTCTGAGAAACTAAACCGGATTTACTGATCTCATTCAGTTTTTTCTCGGTTTCTCGCTCACTCAGCAGAATGCGTCCTAGACTCGTGGTGTGCGCCCGCTCAATGTCAAAACGCAACTGATGATACCGATTCAGGATTTGGGCAGATTTCCTATTCGGATTATCACTGTCGCCGGTTCCGCTCCCTGTCCACGGATTGTTGTCACCTTCTTTAGTTCCGGATGTCTCCTCCTTAGCGTCAAATTTCCCCGTTGCCAAGGTTGAACGTATATTTTTATCCCTTTCGATCCTCGCTTTCAATCCCTTGACCAAATCTTCCTGTCGACTAAGCAGCTCTCGTTTTTCTTTTTCTAGCTGGTTGGGATCAGGGCCTAAAAAGTATCCTTTTTTAGCCAGTGTAATTCGACGATCGGTGTATCTTTCCAGTCGGTGATTAACTCTTTCTAGCTCATCTTTCAGGTTATTAATATCGCTGTCATTTTTATCCAGTTCTACTTCCAGCTTGATTTTCGAAAGTCTTTGCAACTCAGCAATGGTCTCAACAGTTTCATTCTTTAACTGTCGTAACCCCTCCCTGGCCTGTACACTATGGTTATACAATCCATACAGCGCAGAGCCTGCCAAAAATGCCGCCCCGGTCCACCCGCCCATTAACGAAAGAGCACCCCGCGCCAGACCTGTTGTTCTGGATAGTGCTTGATAAGAAAAAGAAAGTCGACGGTTGGCGACTTCTAGTAACCGGGTTGCTCTTTCTTTTTGCCGAATAGCTTCTGTTTCCTGTCGGTACAGCGCTTTTGACTCTTTGGCATAATTAACGAAAAGACCATGTTGACCATTAAGTTGCCGCATTCTTTCGATATGCTCGCCCTGACGCTGAGTAAGCTGAATGGTCGCATTAGCCTGCTCGATAGTGCGCCGGGCGGTTTCGGCTTTTTGCTTTGTAGTGTCACGCATGGCTTTTTCAGTCGCCCGCCATGCACTGACATTCTCCCGCAATCCGGCGGTCATTTTTATAGCCATCACCGGGATGAGGGTATGCAAAGCAACCCGGGCTAGCGTATTGAAGTTCTCAGAGAGTGCATTGACGGTGCTGGTCACCCCCTGAACACCGGTACGAAGAGGGCCGTCAGCGCTGCCGCCGACTTTCAGTGCCAGCCCCTGAAAAGCGCTGCCTAAAACATCCAGATCGGCACTCAGGTTATTCGCCCTTTCTCCGGCCTGATCATACGCCACCTGCGTACCGGTCAGGGACTGCGTCAATTCGTCCAGCTCGCGCCGTCCGGTGACTAACTGCGAGGCGGCGCTGACATTGGCGCGCCCGAACAGTTTCGCCGCTTGTGCCGTAGACAATTGCTTGTTTTTCAGGTGCTCCAGTGCAGCTCCCAAACCCACGACAGACGGTTTCAGTTGTTTATCGGTGGATTTCTCCAATGCCAGCACCACGTTACGGATAGCAACACCCGCTTCCGCGCCTTTAATACCCCCTTTCGCCAAGACCTGAATCGCGGCATTCAGCTCTTCAAACGACATACCCGCCTGTGAGGCCATCGTGCCGCCGTTCTTGATAGCCATCGCGGTCTCGTTAATCTCGGACGCGCCGTATTTCGCTCCGGCTGCCAGTACGTTGATATAGCGATCGGCCTGTGCCGCTGAGACGCCGAACTGGTTTAGAGACAGTGCTAACGCCTTGGTCGCCTCGGGTAACTCAATCCCGGAGGCCTGTGCCAGTATCACCGCTTTCTCGGTTGCTTGCGTCAGTGCCTGAGTATTCTTCAGCAATTCCGGTTTCGCGGAGGCCATCAGTTTCAGGGCTTGAGCAATGCCGGTCGCCCCGAATTCCGTTGTGCGCCCCAGTCGCTGGGCGTCTTCGTCCAGCTTTTTGAGCTGTGCGCCGGTCGCACCGGTAATGGCGGACAGGTCAGACAGCGCCTGTCCGTATTTGCGCGTGTGCGAAATAATGGTGCCCAGTGAGAACCCCGTCCCCGCAAGTAACGCCAGTTGCCCGGACACGGATTTAATCTGGTTCGCCAGCGAACTGTAGGTTTTTTTTACTTTTTTGCCGTCATTTGCGGCTTTATCGGCGAAGCGCTCTGATTCCCGTCCGGCGTAACGGTAGGCGTCCATGATCTGGGACTTGAACGAGGTGGCATTGACCAGCAAGCCGACGGTCAGTGTTGATAGATTTCCCATAATTTAACTTAATAGTTTCATCACCGCGTCACACTGCGCCCGCACCGGATCGCGGGAAGCCGAAGCGGGAATGGTAGCGGAGGCATCCGGTTGCTTTCGATTTTTCAACCGGTAATACGCCTGCCACTCATTGAGTGTGGATACAGGCAAGGACAGGATGCGATAGGGGTCTATTTCGCCGAGCTGCTCTGCGAGGGTAAAGGCAAAATGCAGCGTCGGCGAGTTGATTAGTTTTTTTCGGCCTCCTCCAGTGTGCCGATAGCATGGCGTTTCACTATCTGGATCGCTTCAATCATTGTGGCATTATCATGCACCGCCATCAGCTCCTCGGCACTGGGTAACTCACTGGCCGCAATAGCCTGCCCCTTATCGTCAACCAGACAATCGAGCAACATCTGGATATTAAGCCGTGAGGCTTCCCGCCCATCCCCGGCTTCACTCAGTTTCTCCGCCTGTTCTTCCAATGTCAGTAACTCAGCCGACGTCATCCGGCGCAAATTGACTTGCGTACCAAAGAGTTCGACCGCTTTGATGTGTGGGCGCGGGGTCAGTAAGGCAGCTTTCAGTGCTTTTTTCATTGTGTCACTCCGGTTTGTTGGGTGTTAGCAATACCCCAGACGAGGTTGTTTTGTTTGCCCTTGACGGTGATCTGGATCACTTCACTGGCCGGGGCGTTGATGTCGTTCATTTCCCAGCCAGAGAGCGCCAATACCATTGTCGCTGTGCGTGAGTTTGGCAGGGCAAGGTAAAACTGGACGGTCTGGCGCTGCTCAGCCGCATTCAGGAATGCCACAAAGTCGGGGTTGGTGGGATCATCAATAAACCCTAACGATTTTTCCGGTCCTTCCGGCATATCCGAAATAAACTGTTTGTTGGTATCAATCAGGGTGGTGCAGTCAACAAAACTGCCCGTTAATCCCGTAGCGCCTAATGCCTTGCAATTAATCAGTGGACGCATTTTTTCTACCGTGTCACCGGGCTGACCAAATTTCACGACCGTACCGGCAGGCAATACGGCGTATTCGGGGGATGTTGCCATCGTGTGTTCTCCTATTTACTGTAAACAGACAAGGCATCGCGGATTTCCTGTGCGAGCACCTTGATAACGGCGGTTTTGTTGTAGTCCAGTGCCGGGCGGATAAAGGGGTTGGGAACCTGTTTAATGGTACCCATTTCCTGTGCCAGCGCTTTCATGCGGTGGGCTTTGGCGGGGCCGACAGTGATCATCACGCCGCCCTTGTACTTCTTGGACTTGGCCGAACGGATTTGAATGTTGTCCCGCAGGTGCGCCCCTTTGCTCTTAGAGTCATACCCCGCGTGGGTTTCCATATCTTCTTTAACAATTTCCATCGCGGCTTTCCCGGCTTTGCGCATGATCCGGGTTTGAAGGTCGCTATCCAGCACTTGCAGTTGGCGCCCAAGTTCTGCCAGCCCGGTTGTTTTGGCGCTAATCATCAGGTGCCTCCGCATAGGTAATGATAAAATCGCGCATCACTCGGTAGATCACGCGACCTTCTGTTTGTTCTTCCCTGTTTTGCATGAAATTACCCCGCTGAACGGCCTGTACGGGATAATTGCCAATATGTCCATGTGTGATATTTTCCCACTCAGCTAGAATTTTCTTTCCCAGTTTCAATGCCTTGATATAGTCATTGGGGATCTGAATAGTGATCTGGAAACGCGCTTGAACCAGTGAGGTTTTAGCCAGACCGGTGGCTATTTTAGGGTCGCTAATCCGCTGGTATATCACCCCTTCCAGCTTATCGGATGGTAAATTCAGTGGGTAGGCATTCAACCCGGTAATTCGCTCTAAATCGGCTTTGAGTTCAGGCTCTATCATGTCGGTTATCGGCCTCCGCCGTGATAATTAAGCGATCCGCGTGGTTTCTGTCGACCGCGCGAACGGTAAAATTTCGCTTTTGATAAGTCACCAGCCAACCCACATCAACATCACTGCGAGGCCGGAGGGTGAAATGATAAGTTTCGATAACCTGTTGCTGATCGGCGGTACGGATTTTGCGGTTAGACATGGCCTCGGCTTTCGCCCAGACCGTGGCGACATAGTGTAAGGTGAGGGTTTCTGCCCCCAGTGCATCCCGCTCAATCATCGGGCGAAACAGTTTGATGCGCTTGTTGATTTCATTGATCAGCATATTGACTCCTTATACGGGTCTGATTCGGTAATCATCCAGCAAGTCCCTGAATCCGGGCGGCAAGCGTTTCGGGTCACGGGTTTCATACCAGAATCCCACCGCCAGCATTAAGGCCAGCTTAATCAGCGGCGTGAGCCGTATTCCCTCAGTATCAGAATCCGGTACGTTCTCTTCGTAGACATTACGGTTCAGGTAATTGATGGCTTTCTCTTTGGCGGCTTCCAGATAGGCCTGTAACAGCGTATCTTCGTCCCCGGAGTCAATCCGGCACTGCAAGCGCAATTCTTCAATCGTGGGTAATTGCATATTTCCCCCAATAATAAGGCGGCACACTGGCCGCCATCGTGATCACGCTTTGCCCGCGGCGGTTTTCAGCAGTTTCACCGCGTTGCTGTCCACCAGCAGGGAACCTACGCGCTTGGTGGTATAAA
>NZ_NJCX01000050.1 GCF_002632875.1 Xenorhabdus kozodoii | reverse complement strand
GCAATATATTTTGCGATACGTGATTTACTTCCCATGTATTTCACCCTTATCCCCTCCACTCTATTTATTGGCGCAGCCAGAAAACAAAAAAAGCCACGCCATGCGCAGCCTTAGATTCGTTATCCGTTATCAAATAACACTATCCGTAATCAAATAGCGCTATCCGTGATGAACGGTGGGTTGGATTTACTACTGGTAGAAATAGAAAAACCCCGCCGAAGCGAGGTCTGGGAATTCAATAAGCTGGTGACATTGCTATCACTCTTATCACGATAGCAGTATTTTTACGATCGTAAAGATTTATTTTAAGTTACTGCATAATTGGCGTTGGTTAATATCCATTGGCTCCAGTTGGACGTATTTGTCCATCTCCAATGAAACATCCAGCATCATTAACATCCCTTCAATAACCCCTTCTGCTTTCTGGAGTCGCTTACCGATATGCGTATCAGAACAATGATACTCATGGGCTAACTGCATGAATGTTTTTCCAAATACGTAATAGTCAAATAGCAAGTCATGGTTATCACTATCTTTCTGGTTTAGCTTTGCCATACAACTGGAAATAACCATAGCGTCATCCTCACAACACTGAGGACGGGACTTGACTCTATTAGGGATCAACCCCTTGAACCCCGCTGCGATAGATGACCAATAAACCCCGTCACTATTATCAGCCACCCATGCCCCCCAGCGCTCCAATACCAATTGAATGTCACGCATCAACACATTCCCCCACCAGATTAAGGATAATGCTGTCGGTCAGCTCATGATCATGGAACCGCTCTTCTTCTAACACCCATTTGCAGACGTCTATCGCTTCCTGACGGCTTATCGGCTGAATGGTGGCGAGTTTCCCTTCAAGATAATCTTCCCGGTCATAGATATAATACCGCTCATCACCGTATCCGCCCGGATTTAGCTCTTTGTCTGCCACGTTGCGCATCTGATATAACCAATCCCAATACAGGAACTCACGGACGACATCAGACAGGGTATGCGGTTCGGGGAGCTGTTCAGCAAAGCCTTTCGCCGTTGCTTTTCGCAATTTCTCAGTTTCGTTAACACGATCACCGCGCATACACCCTTCGGCCTGTTCTGTTTCGTTCCAGTAGTAGAAAGGCTCATAAATGCCTGCCAATTCCCCCACCAGCATTAATTTTTCCGGTTCGGTCAGTTCCAGTGCCGCTTCATAGCTGGCAAAAGCCGCCCTCACCTGACTGGCTTTTTTAATCTGTTCTTTTGCCCGATCAATATAACCCTGCGGGTTATCCATGCTCATTGTGCCAAAAGCAATCTGGAAAGCATGAGCGCCCGATTTCATCAGATAATCCGAATATTTTTTCTGTGCCTCCTTCGGGGTGATTTTCAGCTTCTTCAAGGCTTCCTCAGCGGCCTCAAGGTGGGCGGGTTCATTGGTTTTAATCACCTCCAGCACCCACAGGTAAGCATCCACCTGTTTGTTGCCGGTGATTTTGCGCTGAACCGGTAGCGGCTTCACCGTTGCCAGCGCCGTGCTGTAGGTCGCTTCTGGAATAGTGAAAAGAGCTTTGTGCACTAAATTGTCCGTCATTATGCTGTCTCCTGTCATTAAAGTGCCTTGTCGGTATAGCGGCGTTCTTTTTGTTTGGCCTGTTGCTGCATCCGGCAAACTTCTGCGGCAGAAATCTGGTCGGTTGGTAGGTAATGTCCGTGCCTGAATTCCTGATAGACGGTGCCAGTTTCCCCATGACGGTTCTTGTCCAGAATGATTTCGGCGTATCGTTTGGCTGGGCTGAGCGGGTTGTATACCGCATCCCGATAGGTAAAGAGAATACGATCTGCATCCTGCTCCAGTGAGCCGGAATCCCGCAAATCGGCCGCAATAGGGCGGCGCTGATTTAATGGGCGTTTATCCACATCCCTTGATAACTGGCTCAATGCGGTAACTGGGGTATGCAGGCGTTTAGCCAACCCCTTAAGCGCTTTCGATATCTCCGCCACCGCCAAATCGTGGCGATCGGCCTTGGGTTTTTTAATCAGCCCCAGATAGTCCACGAAAATGCCCCGCAGGTTGGGATGGCGGCGTTTATGGGTTTCACTAATGGCGCAGATTTGTTCGATGCTCAGGTTACTGGCGTCCAGTATATGGATATTCCGATCCTTCAACGCGCCGAGTGCGTTTCCAATGCGCCCCCAATCTTCGTCATACAGGTCGCAATTCCTGAGTTTGACGACGGGCATGTGCGCCGAGCCGGCCACCATGCGTTCAGCAATCTGTTGCGCCGCCATTTCCATGGAAAACAACAAAGCACCGCCACCGTCGCGGGTCATGCCGTCAATCATGCACAGCGCCAGCTCCGTTTTACCCATACCCGGACGTCCACCCAACAATATCAAATCAGTCGGGTTAAATCCGCCGGTCATCTCATCCAGCGGTTCAATCCCCGTAAAGACCATGCCAGTTTTTCCCTGGTTACGGGACTCCAGAATTTCAACGTAACCGTCAAGCAGCGTGCCAATCGAAACGGGCTGTAAACCGCTGTCACCCCAAGATAACCCGCTGAACTGGGAGGAAAAGGCACTAATCAGCTCTTCGGCCTGAGTGTGGTTACCGCATGCCTGAATGTCTTTCTGGTAACGGTTGATGAGGTCGGTTACCTGACGAACGCGCCAGTAACTCATAACTTTCTCAGCATAACCTTTTAAATTGGCCTGCCAGACAGGGGACTTTGCCAGTTCCAGTAAGTTAGCCAGGGTGCCCTTTTCCTCCCCCATCGCATCCGCAATGAAAAAGGGATCGATAATGGCACTACTCAGCGCCTGCTTCTTGATTTCCCCATAGACCCGACGCAGGTAAGTGGAATTAAACGCCTCATCGGGCAGAGTTGCCAATACGTCATACGCATCAGGTGTCGCGCCGCCTGACAGCAACCCGCTAATCACGGCACTTTCTAAATCATACTCATTCATGCTATCACCCTCCGGTAGCTGTCCCAGTCAAATGCCAACACCGTGCCGCCCTGAAACAACCGATCCAGTGTCCTGTCTCCCAAGAATTGGGTTAATTCAGTCACGGGCAAGTTACTGATCAGGATGGTGGGCAACAGGTCTTCATAGCGGTTATTCAAGACTTCAAACAAAATATTGCGCTCGGATTCTGTGCCGTACTGCACCCCGATTTCATCAATCACCAGCAAATCCAGCTCGCTGTAAAATTGCAGGGTGTCAAATTCGCTCATTTCACCTTCGCTATTCCACGAACGACGAAAAGCCCGGATGATGCGTGATGCGGTAGTGATAAAAACATCTTCATCACCCCTTGCGGCAATCTCGCGGCAGATGGCTACGGCAAGGTGAGTTTTTCCTGTTCCCTGACGCCCACACAGGATCAACCCCTCCCCGCCCGCCTTACGCTCCGCCCATGTCTGGACATAACCCTGACAGGTTTTCAGGTTATGCGCCGCCTCAGGATTTTGCGGCTGATAGGTATCAAAGGTTGCCTGGGCAAAACGTGGGGCAATGTTCAGTGTGCCGAAATTGTTTATTTCCATGACCTCCCTCCCAATCAAAGATTTTTTGTCCAGTGCGCACCGTGCGCTTCGTAGTGTTTGTGCTCAAAGCCCGTGTGTGTGTTGGGTTGCTGTGCCCGGCCGGGTTTGAGTTTGTCGGGAAATAGTCCCTGCCAGCTATTGGCGATGGAGGTACAAATCACCTGATCAGGATCTGGACATCCCGCCAGTTGTTTGGCCTGCTGTCGGCAACTAGTTTCCGTCAGGGGCTTTTTGATTTCCCGTCTGAACCTCACCCAGTCAGCCCATGTATCTGCACTGACGTTTTCTGGCTTGGCAGTCAACGGATCAAATTTTAATTTTTTTACTTTTTTACCCTGCCCAGCCCCGTGAGGGGTAAGGGGTGTATTAGGTTTACTGACTGGTTCTTTGACTGGTTCAAAAGAGTGACTGGTTCTGGTGCCATCTGACGGCACAGGGGGTATGCCATCTGACGGCACAGGGGTGTCAGTAGATGGCATAGCTGTGCTTTTTGGTGGCATAGGGGGTATGCTTTCTGGTGATACAGGGTCAGCCGATAAATTCAGGTAATAAAGATTTGACGCATTCCCTTTACCACTGTGATTACCCAGCCTGTTTTCCTTGATAAGCAATCCCATTCCAATGAGTGAATCAATGTGGCTTCTCACCGCACTTTTGCTGCATTCACAGTGATCAGCAATATGCTGATACGAAGGCCAACATTCCCCTTTGTCATTTGCATTATCGGCCAGCTTGATGAGCACCAGCTTTCTCAGTGGATTACCTACTTTGGTGCTCATTGCCCTGACCATCAAACTCATACTCATACAGATCGCTCCCGTTGCATCACACCTAACAACAACCACGCTCCCCATATCGGGATCACCAACAGCGCCAGCGCACAAACAGCAACCGACTGAAAGCTATTCATGGGCCTTCTCCCCAGCATCTCCTGAATCCACACGCCATCGTCAGGGTAGAAATGCGATGGCATGGTGACTTTGGTGAAATTGGAAACATGCTTATTCCTCTGGTGGTGGGAAGACATCATCTAGCGTGAGTTCAACTCCTCGCCCCCTAAAAGCGGAAACTATTGTCCTGCAAACGGCAAGATCAGGTTTTCGTCTTCCATTTTCGTAATGCCCTATCGCACCAGGAGTGCACCCCACTATTTCTGCTAACCCTTTTCGAGTGATCCCTAGACCAGTTCTAATTTTTTTTATCTTGTTCATTTCGCTCCTCCTCATTCAAATGATACATAATGTATCAAATATAGCAATACTAAGATACAATATGTTTATTGATGAAATAGGTACAATTTGTATAATTAAGGTATGAATATGAACTGGTTTGATATTGCCAAAGACCGAATGAAGGTTGATGGCATCACATACGACAAATTAGCCGAACACCTAGGTATCACACGAGGTGCGATAGGTCATTGGCTAAACGGAAGAAGAGAGCCATCAATCAAGGAGATCGCTATGATCCTAGATTTTTTAGGAATTAAGCAGGTTGTTCTGAATTCCGATGGCACCATTTCCACATTAGGAGAACAGGCGTCCCACGCTGTCAATATCGAACCCAACACTCTAACCAAAGAGCAAGAAGAGCTGTTGAGTTTGTTCGACAGCCTCCCTTCAGAGGAAGCGGAGCGATTTTTGCGGGAATTGAGGGCAAAATCGGCGCATTTTAATGCGATTTTTACCGAAATGCTGGCGAAGTTTGGCAAGAAAGCACGTTAACAAAAGAATTTCCGTCTGTAAATCATAACGCTGCAAAATGTTATGCCGATCATAATTTTTCGATAAAATATTATATAAGCCACCAGTGGTGGCTTTTTTTTGTCCTCAATTCTGGTTGCAAGGCAGCTTCCCCTATTACATTTTTTGTTCATTACAGATATTAAAAATAATGGTACATTTTGTATTGACCCGGTAAGGTACATATTGTATCGTTTAGATACCGCAAAACACAAAGTTTAAAAAGGTTACGGGGTATCAAGACAAATGGTTAATCACGGAGTGACTCATGTTCGATAATGCAATTTCAAAAGAAGATTTCCTTGATCTGCACACGGTGCTAGAAGCAGTGATGATATTAGGAAAAATGGATAATAAACGCGCAAAAAGCATCGCTCAACAACTTATCGAATTGTTGAGCGAAAGAGCCAAAGAAATTGGGAACGCTGAATAAATCATGAAAACTTTTATCTTCGGCGCAATAGAGCGCTCCAACATGAAACAAAGCCGCCCTATATGTATTAAGGCTCAGGCAACTAATGAGCAGGAAGCGAGAAAGTCACTAGCTCCTACGCATGTAATTTTAGGCTGGATGGGTCAAATAGTTAATCGTAACTGAGATAAATAATATTAATTTTGAGGAAATATAAGGTGAGGTAATATGAAAAAAAACAAGCTATCGATTGGTGGCAAATTCCACCTCCAGAATGCACTGGAAATTAATGAAGAAATGCAGACTTTATTAATACCATTATTAAAAAAAGTCGAGAGCGATGTTGGAATTGATGCTTACTCAATGTTGAGAACGGTACTTAGATTATCAATATGTCAAAATCGCGATCTTGATGAATTAAATAATTACTCAGAATAATAACTCAAGGTGAAATATGTTAAGAGAATTAGAAACAGCCGTCGAAATTGCAGAAGAAATTGAGGCCGCAATATTTCCCGTAGTAACTGCAATTCAAAATGAAGCCGAGCCAGGCACTTATTTAATGTGTCGTGGTATTTATCGTCAGGCATGTAATTTAGCTCAACGGTTAAGGGATATATTGGAGGAACATGATAATGGAAAACAAAAATCTTGAATTAGAAGAAGTTCAAAACCTGTTAGAGAAATTACAATCACTTTTACATCTTTGGATGGAAGGGCACTTAAGTGGAGAGGATGCTTATATATTAAGTATCGCAACTGAAATCAATCATAAAGCATTGCAAGAAATAACACGAGTCAGAGGAATAAAATACTCATGAATGACATCCGAAAACACATTTCTGTTAACAAAGAACGTTTGCAAAAAATGGAAGATGATAATTTAGGTTATTTAGTTTCTTCAAGTGAGGATGTCATATTCTCAATAACAAATGGAATGAAAGCCATTGGTAATTTAGCAAGTGCCGCAGTTCATAGTGCAGAATACTCCCAAGATGATGCCATGATTGATCTAGAAAGAATAGCACATCTGCTAACTGTAGTGCCCCTTATTATCGAAGCGGAATACGAAAATGTTTTTAAAGCAGAGAATGAAATAAGAGAAAGGGAAAGGAAAAAATTCAGCCAAAAAACACAACAATAACTAATTATAAAAATAACAAAACAAATTTAATTACAGCGCCATCGCTGGGGAAACACTCACCCTAAAAATGGGGAATAAAAAATGACTCAATCAACTTTGCTTGAAAGAAAACGAAAGGCATTTATTCACGTCAAATTAA
>NZ_NJCX01000005.1 GCF_002632875.1 Xenorhabdus kozodoii | reverse complement strand
GAGAGGGGGTAGCGCGGGTTCGCCGGGTTGAAATCTTTGTGCAGGCTGCGTTGCGGGCTCATGCCAACCCCCAGTCGCACCTGATAAATGGTATCCACCGCGTGGGCGGTTTCTGGCTGGGGCTGATATTGCAGGGGCAGGCCGGCGGTCATGCCGAGATGGCTGTCGCTGAAAAACAGCGTGTCATCCTCGAACCAAAAACTGCATCCCTCTTCCGCCGCCAATCGGCTGAAAAACGCATAATCGGATTCGCGTTTCTGGGTGACATATTCCCGGTCCTGATGCGCATCGTAGAGCTTAGAATCCGCTTTCACCCGGTGCTTTTTCAGCAGGCGGGTTAAGATGGCTGGCACGTTTTGCTGATGGTAAATCCGGCTGTCCTGGTTGAGGGTCAGGCGCCAGCAGGCAGGGCGCACGGTCACGGTATAAATCGTTTTGTTGCCATCGGTGCCCGCCCAGTCGGCGTGGGAGATGATGCCGGTGATTTTGCGCTGCGCCGTCTCGCCGTAAAAAACCTGCAATACGGCTTCCTGCATCAGCAGCGAGGCCAAATCCATCTCGGCCTGCGGCCTGTATGGGTTGGCATTGCCGGTTCTGGCCAGCGTCAGGTTGAGGGTAAACAGTTCGGACAGGCCTTCTTGCAGGGAAAATTCGGCCACGGCGAAGGTGGCCTCCGCCACGCCCGCGATGTGGCAGACAAAACGTAATCCACTTTTCATGTTGATTTTTCCTTATGGTTTATCGCATCGGTGCCTTTAATCCACTACATGGCCGGGCGCAGCCCGTCGACATGCCAGAACTCCCACAGCGCCTTGTGACTGTCTGGGGTAAAGATTTCCAGCATGACAAACGTGGACTGGCTGATAAAGCAAGCCATCGCCTGGTTGAGGAGCCGGCAGAAGCGATACATCTCGCCGGGGGTGCGATAACAATCGGGGTTTAAGGTGAGCGACAGCACATACCCACGAACCGGTTGTCCATGCCTTAAGCGGTCAGTCAGGCGCTCTTTGACCTGCACAATGCCGTCAATATGTTGCTGGAACTGGCGGCTCAGCGGGCGGTTGGTGTCGGTATGCCGGTCAAACAGGCGCAGAAACTGTTTCAGGCCGTCGGTGGCGAATAACATCATCGGCGGGCTGGAGAGGCCGGCCAGCAGCGGCCAGCCGTTATTTTCCTGTAATAGCGGCGGGTAATCGGTCGCCACCGGGGTGATATTCCGGGCACTAAGGTGCGCCGGCGCGCTTTCCTGCGTCACGGTGAGGGTGTTTTCCCCCAGTGCCAGCGCCTGTTTATGGTAGCCGGTGAAATCGCACGAGACCGCCATATCCGGCAGATGGTTTGCCGGATTGCCGGTCAAATCAAAAAAGCCCAGCCGGTGCTGTCGCCTGCCCAGAAAATCAGTCTCAGTCTGGGGCTGGTAGTAAAACGTGGCGGGTTGCGGGTCATCCCCCAGAAAATGCGCGGCAGGCGTAAACTGTTCAATCGGCAGCCAACGACAGGGCGTGCCCCGTTGCTCATGGTCATCGGGCTGTTGCACCACCTTCACTTCCCGCAGCCGGTACAAGCCCACCGACTCCCCCAGTGGCAGCGGGTAGCGGTGATGACCGGCCTCCAGCCGGAGGGGCGGGCTGGTCTGGTTTTCCAGATGAATGGCCGGTACGCAGCCCAGCAAAAACGCATCCTCGACATCATCCAGCGGCAGTTCGCCCTCGAACCGAAAAACCAGCTCAAACGTGCCATCGTCATTGAGCGGGACTTGCGCACAGTGACTACGGATATCCAATGTGACGAAGTGATAAAGCGCCGGCAACGCATAATATTCGAGCAGTGGTTGCAGGCCGGAATAGGGACTTTTGGCGGCGGGCAGCAGCGGTTCGTCAAGCAGGCTATGCCAGCCATAAGGGAAACCGCTGAGTTTTCGCCGCTCGCCCTGTGTGTTCAGGCTGACATCACAAATGTGCTGATCCAGCCACAGGCTGAGCTGGGCGGCGCGCTCCGTGTCGGTGCCGAGGAAGAACGTCAGCGAGCCACTTTGCCAGACCGAAGATGCCGTGCCGGTTTGGCACAGTGTCAGGATAATTTCACTGTGGGTGCCGGTTTTTTTCACCGTGCGCTGTTGCACGTTCAACGGCTCAATATGCAGGGGGCGGCCGGTTTGAAAGGTGAGTAATTGCCCGTTAAGGTTGGCCGATACGGCGGTGCCGAGCGGAATATCGGCAGTGCCCTGGTGCTCGCCCTTAATGGGGGCAAACTGCATGATGGTGGTGGGCGGGATCGGGCACAGAGCCAACGGCCAGATGCGTGAGAGAATGCCGTGGATAATTTCGGGGAAATCATCCTCCAGTTTATGCCGTAGTTTGGCAATTAAGAAGGCAAAGGCTTCGAAGACGCGTTGAATATCGGGGTCATGGGATTCGGCCAGAAAATCGGCCAGGTGCGGCGAATCTTTCGCCACGCGCTGCGCCAGTAACCGCAGGTAGGCACGTTCTTGCAGGTACAAAGATTCTTTATTGTTGTTCATTCTATTTAATTTATGTTTTATCTATTAGGGTTCGTTTTGTGCTGAATGAAAACGGGCATTCAGTCAGTTAAGGTGGTTTATTGTACATAGTTATAGGTAAAATTAATTAACCAATTAGATTCAATTTTCGTCTGGTTTTGGCAGGATATCGGGATGTTAATCGTATTTGGGCAGAAATTTAGATAAAAATAGGGAATGTCTGGTGAAGTATTTTTTGCATTTGGTAAAAAATCCTTGTTTGCTAATTTTTAGGGGTTTTTCTGAATTAAAAAACAATAACCGACACTCTCGTAAAGCGTGATCATGGCAGTAAGTCATTTAGATATAAAAATGTCATAACGGTCAAGTTTATTTTAAAAGAAATTAAATAACTCAAAAAATAGGATATTATTTTTTAATAAAAAATAAACACATGAGCATTGACTTAATTTAACCGCGATCAACGGATTGAATGCATGACCAAAACATCCTCACATTACCATTCCCCATAAGGGTATTCTTTCCCCTTGATAAAGGATTTTATTTCCTCAGAATATTCACCATAGCCATCAGGATGCTTTGTTTTATCCTGGCATACAGTCATCTTATCGCCAGAAACTGATTCACCTGTAGAGACCAACATATTATTGCCGTTATTTTTACTATAACCCCGTAACCAAGCTTTGGCAGTTCCACCTGGAGCCAGGCCAATAAATAGCGTATCACGATAGAATATGCGATCTTTAATCAAGTGCCCGGCAGAAGGTTCTCTCATCAATTTTCTGACATCTGGCGTAAAAATAAATTTTGTCTGATAGGTTTTTTTATCGATCACCGAATCCCAACAAACCAATAATGACTGAGGTAGGGCTTCACCGTGATTTTTGACAACACCTCCTATTCCTCCTGCTTTTTTATCCCATCTGTCTATGCTACTAAAATCTGAATCAGCACCATCAGGCATAAATTTTTGTACGACATAGTCATCTTCATCCCAAAATTGGACAAAGCTGATGCTGGCGTAAAAAAATTTCGGCGTAACGAAGTTAAACTCCCACCTGTTATAGGGAAGTGGCTCACTGTGACGTACAATCGGCTTATAATTCACTACACGGTTTTCTGAATACCCAAACGCCTTAGCAAGCTCTGTAATGTATATATAAGCCAATCCCCCTAGTATCAGCAGGATATGTCCTATTAATAATGAATAAAATTAATATTTTTCTCCTCATTTTGAAATATCCTTACCGTTATTATCAAAAATAGCTCTGCGCCAATCGTCATTAGGACGGTTCGCATAAGCAATCCCTACCGGATACGTATCACCTTGGGTCTTATCGCCAGAAACTGATCAGGCAATACGGGCTTTGGTGTAAATAGTTATCCAGACGCCACGGATCATGGAAAAGAGTGGCGTCTGGAATGTGAGTAGGAAAATATTTTAGTTTAGTTTTGCAAAACAGCGTGCTGCCGCATCAACAGTGCGCTGGATATCTTCATCTGAATGGGCGATGGACATAAAGCCCGCTTCAAATGCCGAAGGCGCCAGATAGATACCTTCCTCCAGCATCAGGTGGAAGAATTGTTTGAAACGTTCTACATCGCAGTTCATGACATCCTGATAACAGGTAACGCTTTGTGCATCAGTAAAAAAGAGACCGAACATACCGCCAACGTGGTTAACGACCAGAGGAATATTGGCTTCTGATGCCGCCTTTTTTAAACCCACTGCCAGCATGTCGGTCAATTCGCTCAAGCGTTGGTGCACACCCGCTTGCGCGACTTCTTTTAGGCAAGCAAGCCCGGCAGCCATCGCGATCGGGTTACCGGAAAGGGTTCCCGCCTGATAAACAGGCCCGGTTGGCGCCAGTTTTTCCATAATTTCCAGACGGCCACCAAAAGCCCCGACAGGCATACCGCCACCGATGATTTTGCCAAGGGAGGTCAAATCTGGCTTAACACCGTAATACGCTTGTGCGCCACCCAGTGCAACACGAAAACCGGTCATCACTTCATCAATAATGAGCAGGGCACCAAATTCATCACATAATTTACGCAACCCCGGCAGGAATTCAGGCTGCGGTGGAATGCAGTTCATATTTCCCGCGACGGGTTCGACAATAATACAGGCAATTTCTTCTGGATATTTTTCGAAGGCTTCACGAACAGAATCTAGGTCATTGTAAACACACGTCAGGGTATGTTTAGCAAAATCAGCGGGAACGCCGGGTGAGTTTGGCTGACCAATAGTCAGGGCACCCGATCCGGCTTTGACCAGCAAACAATCGGCATGGCCGTGGTAGCAACCTTCGAATTTAATGATTTTGTCACGCTGGGTATAACCACGCGCCAGGCGAATGGCGCTCATTGTGGCTTCTGTACCTGAGTTCACCATACGAACCATATCCATGGAAGGCACCAGTTCAGTGACCTGTTTTGCCATTTCGACTTCGGCTGCGGTTGGCGCACCAAAACTTAAGCCCCGCTCTGCGGCCTCAATAACGGCGTTACGGATAGCCGGGTGATTATGTCCGAGAACCATGGGTCCCCATGAACCGACATAATCGATATAAGCATTGCCATCAACATCATAAAGATAAGCGCCATCAGCACGTTGAATAAAAACCGGTGTCCCACCCACACCGTTAAAAGCACGTACAGGTGAATTGACGCCACCAGGGATCACCTGTTTGGCCTGAGAGTAAAGCATTTCGGACTGGCTCATGAATAAAAGCTCCTGAAAGATCACGGGATATAGGAAAGCATTCTAAAATACCCCAATAGGGAAGCCAAATCATCCTATGCCCTTCATCTTTTGAGTTACTGCATTCAGGTGACAAAACTTGAACGAATCAGTCAGGTATTGGATAATCCCGGCTAACTAATCAGAAAGCATAAAATGACTTTCCGAGTATTATTACCGGAACCCCGGACTGGAGTAAAAATATGAGCGATGATGTTGCATTGCCTTTGCAGTTTACTGATGCCGCCGCCAATAAGGTTAAGGTGTTGGTAGCTGATGAAGATAACCCGAATTTGCGCCTGCGGGTTTATATTACAGGCGGTGGTTGTAGCGGCTTCCAGTATGGTTTCACTTTCGATGACCAAATTAACGAGGGTGATATGACGATCCAGAAACAAGGGGTTGAATTGGTTGTTGACCCAATGAGCCTGCAATATTTGGTAGGCGCTTGTGTGGATTATACGGAAGGGTTGGAAGGCTCCCGTTTTATTGTTTCCAATCCGAATGCAAAAACGACGTGTGGCTGTGGCTCTTCTTTCAGTGTCTGATTGAAAAAACCACAATGGCAATTAATAGCCTCCTGCTTGGAAGGGAGGCTGTTTTTTTATCTTTCCGACGAAATAAATTGTGGCTGGTGAGGCTTTTTGACAATGCTGAATACCAAACCAGACATAATGAAAAATGCCCCCAGTGTACCCAACCATCCTAAGGTTTCTCCGATAATCAGAAATGCAAATAACGTCGAAAATAGTGGCTCACTGGTTTCAGTAATTTGCACGCTACTTGCCTCCCCTTTTTCTACCGCTTTGGTCGTAAGGTAAAAGCCACCAATAGAGGGCAGCAGCACCAGTCCCAAAATGGTGAGTAACGCGATGCCAGAAGGGATCTGTAACCCTTCCAATATGGCAGGAACAGCAAGGTAAACCGTGCCAAAGCCAAATAACCAGACAAGGACAGAAATTCCACTGCCGATGTTCATGAGTTTTGAGAAAAAGATAAACAGGGCATATCCCAGACCACCCAATAGTGCGAGCACGATACCGATAGGGCTACTGTCGATCTGTTCCGCGAAATTAAACAGGCAGTAAACGCCCACGAGGATGAGTACAAATGACAGGCATTTGTTGATGCCCATCTTTTCGCCCAAAAACAGCGAAGAGAGGAGGAGGGTAATGCCGCCCGCGGCATAGGTCAAAAAAGACACCAGCGGAACGGAGGCTTCCTTAAATGCCCAGGTTTCGAAGAAATAGAGGCAAAAAATCCCAAAGAAAGCGAGGATGGCAAATTGTAGGCTTTTATGCCGTAACGCAAAAAATGTCCGTCGTTCAGCAGGCCTTAGCAGGCAATAGATTAACAGTATCAGAAAAGCAATAAAGCATTTCCAGAAGGCAACTTGATGGTGGCTGATCCCTGAATTTAGGCCGAAATGGGTGAATATGCCGATAGTGCCATTCAGCATGGCGGCCGTGAGCGCATAGCATTCAGCCCGTTGATAAAACGCGTTATTCATATCCTGAAATTATCCCAATAAAAAAGTAAGCGTAACAAAGCGTTAAAATATTTTATTTATACTGTAGGGGGTTATCTTTTAATTCATTATGGGGATAGTGAATAAGGTTATGGATAATGACCGTCTTATCGCCTGAATTAGCGTAAGCATGGTGGCAATTGGCATGAAAACGCATGGATTCCCCCGCTGAGATTTTATGCCAGGTGTCATTAAGCCGCAGATCCAACTCGCCACTAAGCACGATAACATGCTCGATTACCCCGAATTCATGTGGAGAGGATTCACTTGAGGCACCGGGTAACAATTCTATTTTGAACAAATCAATGAAGAGTTCGTCATCAAAGGGAATGAGTGGCGTGACACGCATACCTGAGTTGTTTTGTTCAAAGATTGGCAATGTATTGAATCGATGTAATACCGGTTGGGATTGGGGAGCTGCGCCTTCTAAAAACGTTGAGAAAGCAATATTAAAGCCCGTTGCGATCTTCCAGAGTGTCGAAATCGTTGGGCTTGATTGGCCGCGTTCAATTTGCCCAAGCATCGCTTTGCTAACCCCCGTGAGCTTAGCCGCCTGACTGAGACTTAACCCTTGAGAGGCTCTTAATAATTTAAATTTTTCGGCAACTTTCGATGTGATATCACTCATAGGTGTCTTCTTAAAAAATGGCTACATGATTGAACGTTATAACGGACGATGATACGCTCACTGTCGTCCGCTATAACGTCCGATAGGTAATATCATATGTCTAGGCTATCATTTTTCAGGGATTTTTCACCAGCAACACTTGTCACAGGATTTGTTGCGGTGCTGGTGGGCTATGCCAGTTCCGTTGCCATCATTCTTCAGGCGGTGACGGCAATTGGCGTCGAGCCATCGCAAATAGGTGCCTGGCTAAGTATGCTGGGTGTGGGAATGGGGATAACAACAATGGGTTTGTCACTCTATTATCGTACCCCCATTTTAACGGCCTGGTCGACGCCAGGAATGGCATTACTGGCGACAAATTTGCCGAACACTTCTGTTAACGAAGCCATCGGCATGTTTATCTTCGCGTCGGCCTTAATGTTGATATGTGGTATTACCGGACTGTTTGCCCGATTGATGAACTACATCCCGCACACAATAGCGGCGGCGATGCTTGCCGGAATATTACTTCGCTTCGGTTTGGAGGCGTTTGAAATGCTACAAATCAACTTTTGGCTTTGTGGCATCATGTTACTCATCTACTTACTGACCCGTCGCTATTTTCCGTTATATGCCATCATTTCGACGCTTGCGGCGGGATTGATCATCTGTATTCTCAGCGGCGATTTCAATTTTGCGGGGGAAAATGTGATGTTTTCCCTACCTGACTTTGTCATGCCACAATTTAGCGCAACCACACTGATTGGCGTGGGTATCCCATTTTTCATCGTCACGATGGCGTCACAAAACGCGCCGGGCATTGCTACCTTACAGGCGGCGGGATATCCTCCCCGTACCTCTAAATTACTGAGTTCGACATCATTAGCGGCAATGATTCTGGCTCCTTTTGGGGGATTTAGCATTTGTATTGCCGCCATTACGGCCGCGATTTGTATGGGAAGCGATGTCCATCCCGATCCGAAAAAGCGGTATCTTGCCGCAGTAAGCGCCGGTTTTTTCTATCTATTGGCTGGCCTTTTTGGTGGGGCAATTTTTTATTTATTTAGCGCTTTTCCCGTCCCATTAATAAAAACGTTGGCAGGTTTAGCGCTTCTTGGCACCTTTACAAGTAGCCTGAATCAAGCAATCAAGGATGATGACACCAGAGATGCGGCCATTATCTGCTTCCTTGTCACTGCATCTGGCGCCAATTTACTGGGTATCAGTTCGGCATTTTGGGGATTGACCAGTGGAATTATTGCCCATGGCGTGCTGAAAAAACGTATTGGGATGAAAAAATAGATTAATTCTGGTTGGCATGATTTAACTGGCTACAAAGTTGTTCTGCCCTATGACAATTATTTCCGCTTTGCGGATAAGTTTTAAATTTGATGCTAAAAAGAATTATCATCCGCCATTCCGCACCTCATTCAGGAATAAATCGCTTTATATTGTGAACCTAATAAACTCAAAAGCTCATGGTGGTAAGATTGCATTCCTGTCACCATGTTATGTTCTTGAAATTCAAAGGTGCTGATCCCTTCGAAAATCAGGAACACCCAACGGGCGGTTGGCGATTGTGTCTGCTTGTTCTTCATATCAGGGAAAAACGGTACGCTTTGTTTCAGTTCGTGGTGGATTTTACGCTGCATAGACCATGAGACAACATGTCATTACCATTAACAGCGCTTCTATCCGCTCCCCCTTTTGTTGTGCCTTATAATTAGCCAGTAAAGCCGCCATATCAAGCTGTTCTTCATCCCATTCATTGGTCGCTAAAATAAACATCCCGACCCGCAATCTGGCCAGTTTCACATTGTCTAACCGGGTATAAACCTGACCCGCTAATTGATAATGAACTCGTTTGGGCTGTTTATCCTTGCCGGGTTTCCCCGCCCCGCATACGTGGTAATCGCCTGAATTTCCGGCGATGCAATGCCGATAAACGGGCATTGAGACTCAAAATCATGCAGCGCCTGTCAGGCATCTTCCCGGCAGGCAAAGGGCTTTTTGCCCAGTTTGCCGAACTGTTTATGCTCTTTTTCTGTCTCTTTAAGCGTATTTTTCCTGAAAGTCTGGCCTTCACGTTTTGCCGCCGCCGTGCTGTTCACCAGTAGCCAACGTTGAGGAACACCGCCATTATGTCCGGCTGTGAAACCCCAGCCCGTTAAGGATCATCGCCAGAAAAGCATCGCCGTGAGAGACGATATGTGCTGAATATTTTGGGATAATGGCATCAATCATGCGGGGCAAACCGATTTCATGACAAAAAGCGGCGATAAGACCAAGATGATCAAGACGTTTAATGGCGGGTTCTGGTGTGGACATATTCGTTTTTCGGCAAATAAAAGTAATAGATCAAAATTGGCGGCCACCGTCAATCCAGCCCAATGTATTAAAGCCCCCAAATAGGGGCAAGATCACACTATTTTTAAATCAGGAATGTGGTACGGAATGGCGGTTATACATAAAATGTCCTCATGATTTTCAAACTTTTTCATTATGGTAATCCAAAATCAGATTTTAACAGATAATTGAATACTATCTTTATGGGGGGTTTTGACTTTAAGGGGCTTGTTGCAAATAATAAATACGTCTATTTTTTGCGCAAGGTGAATGCGCTTTTTAAGCGAAAACTGCCTCTATATTGGATCATCGATTCATAAAGGCAGATTGCTCCCATACCCGGACTGAGGGGGCGTAACGGCGCAGCCAATCATCAAATTGACCGTCATTCCGCTTTCGCAACGTTTCAAAGCCTTGGAACGTCGACCAAGCTCGGTTTCTATGGATCACCCACTGGACCCCTTGAAAGAAATCATCTCCTGAAAGCAGACAGGGGCGACCATCCAGCTAGAGCTTGCTCATCCGGAGCTTCATTTCTATGATGATTATATTGGTCCATAAACCTCTGCCCAGTCATATATTGAATGATTGCTGCTGGTTTAATTCCGCCCTCTTTTATCCATTCTCGTTGCGTTCGATATGTGAGAGGTAGCCCTAAGTGATCAAAATGAGCGTTTACATCATGAAAAGCACCGCTTTCAGCTGCAATTCTTGTATTTATTTTGTAAAGATAAGAATTGGGTGCTTGTTGGGCAAAAGTACCGTCTAACGTCTTTAGCATGCCATATGCCCCGGTGGATACATATTGACTACTCCCCCTTGTCAGTTGACCTTTCCAAGGACCCGATTCATAACTGTTATTTACATGTTCCCTTATAGAAATCCTTCCATATCTATTCCGAGAATAGAAACCATCACGTGAGATAACGTCAGGAGGTCTCGTGTCCCAACGATAGGTAAAAGCTGGTAGTGATTTTCTTGTTACAAATCTCGCTAGGATCCTTTTTTTTCTTAATAAGTATTCTTGCATTGTGTTTCCGCCTGTCCTGTATGGATATTTGAGATTTTCGTCAGTGTTTAGCACAACAAAATTAGGCCACTTTTCTGAGGGGGCGTATTCCTCGGGCGATAACTAAATTGTTCACCGTACGTATCGGAGTAAGTTATAATAACGAAGATAATCGGTTCATGGTTAGGAATTTCAATGAAGACAGTGACTCATTAATGAGGATATTTTGATGTCTGTACTCGTATTAAATTCTGGCTATTTTATCTTTGCTTAAGCATGACATTAGCCGATGGGTCAAATTATCATCTGAAAACCGAATTTTAGGCGCATCTATCCTAGGCTGCCGTTTGTAACCATCGTTTTTTCGCCATTTTATCGCGCCTTGCTGACAGTAACGCAGCGGCATGGATCCCTTTTTCCGCGCTCATAAACCGCAGCCGGTTGCCACATAAAATACATTGGTACGGATCGGTATTTAAAAACCCTTTTATCAGTGAGGCAAAGCCCGGTTTTTCCGGTACGCTAGGGGAGATCATGTCCAATGCGTCATACACCTTGGGTAATAGGTTTCCACGTTTGCGATTGGCTAAAAAACCGTAATAGCGGATCATTTTAAAATGGCGTGCAGGGATATGGCTGACATAACGGCGTATCATCTCTTCTTGGGATAAGGTTTGTCGCCGGTATTGCCGGCTGTGGTGATCATAATAATGATGAACCACTGCGCCGCCGCTGTAGTGTTTCAAATCACACTATTTTTAAATCAAGAATGTGGTGCGGAATGGCGGATTATTATTGGTGGCGGTGTTTTTGGTGGAATGTCAGGCTCTTTTTTGGCGATGAAAGGTGAATATATATTTCCTAGTTATACCCGTCGCCTTTCAAGATGCGTCTGATACCTCCCCGCGCAGCGGGGATAAATCAGGTTTCATATAGTGTTGTAAATTGCAACTTGAAGTTTAATGCGTATAAAAAGAAAATCATCTTCAAGTTAATGGATATTAAATTAGAAAGATAAATCATGTCCCTGTGATAAGCAGGGCGTTAATATATTTTCTCAATATTTATTTAATAAAAAATAATTACAGTATCGGATAATTGTTCTTTTTCTTTGATTATCAGGCGGTACTTAATGAGCGGTGGCATGATTTAATCGGTTACAAAGTTGTTCTGCCGCCAAAATAATTCTTGGTCCTGCACGGCTAAACCAGTCATCGTTCAGGGCGATGACATTGACGTTCATCTGTGATTGCCAAAAATCCGCGACCTGCTGTTTTTGCTCTTCCGTTCCACCGATGACAATCACTTCCGGTTTGCGGGTAAGCACTTGCTCACGGTTAACCTGAGGCCACGGTACGGGGCTATCGGCGAAAATATTTTTACCACCACATACCGAGATAATCTCGCTTTGGAGAGTATGGCCAGAGGAGGTAAAAATCGGATGCATACCAAATTGTAAGAAGACGGGTTTGGGGTTCAGGTTGGCGTATTTTTGTTTTAATTGATTGAATTTAATAATAATGTCTGCGGCTGATTTCTTGGCTATATCGGGGTGTTGGCTATAGGCCGCGAGCCGTTCCAGCTCTGTTGCGACATCTTCTACTTTTTTCACCTCTGAATACAGGATGGGGATACCTAACGCAGCAAGCTGTTCCAAAGGACGTTGGGGATTGCCGCCCCGCCATGCCAGAACCAGATCGGGTTTCAGGGCGATAATCCGTTCAACATTGATGCCTTGCCAGTCAGCAACTTGCTCTAATTTTTTCGCGGCTTCGGGATAATCGGAGTAAGCACTAACTGCAACAAGCTGATCACCCAGCCCCGCCGCATATGCCAGCTCTGTCGTTGATGGTGCAAGGCTAATTACGCGGGAAGCTGCGGCATAAAGTGGGGCACTGAAACCACACCAAAAGCTATACAAAAGGCATAAGAATGCCAGCCAAAGGGATCGATGGGGAATGATTTTCAACCCTGATTTCATGATCAGTGCTCCACTTTCATTGATGGTTTACTGTTTGCTGAGTTCAGTCAGCATGGCGTTGACCATCCGTGTCGATTCACGCGCTGCGACAACCAAGAATTCATCAAAACTGAGATGGGACTCTTGATCGGCAACGTCAGAAATAGCCCGAACAACCACAAAAGGAATGCGATATTGATGGCAAACATGACCAATGGCCGCCGCTTCCATTTCAACCGCAGCAACGTTCGGGAAGGTGGCGCGAATGCGTGCCAGTGGCTCTGACCCATTGATAAAGGCATCACCGCTGCAAACCAGGCCGCGGACAGCGTGCAGATTAAGGGATTGGATACATTTTTCTGCCAGGGCGATCAGGGCATCGTCAGCCATAAATGCGGCCGGGCATTGTGCCATCTGACCGGGTTCATAACCAAAGGCGGTAAGATCGGCATCATGGTAACGAACCTCTTGGGAAACCACGATATCGCCCACTTTCAGTTTAGGATCAAGGCCGCCGGCTGACCCCGTATTAATCACGATATCTGGCTGGCAATGTTCAATCAATAAGGTGGTTCCAAGTGCGGCGGAGACTTTACCGATGCCGGATTTCAACAAGGCGATATCAACGCCATTCAGTTTGCCGGTATAGATTTCACATCCACCCCGTGACAATGTCTGCAAACCTTCGATCTGGTCACGCAGTAAAGTCACTTCTTGTTCCATTGCACCTATTACACCTATTTTCATTGTGTCATACTCGCTTGTTATTAATGGATTGTTGCCTATATTAACAGGCTGATTTAGTCGGCAAGTGTATCATTGAATGGTTATTTACCGCAGATCCCAGTTTTAAATAATCGTTTCATTTGGCATGGGGGGATTAATGTCTAAGATTGATTTCAAGCAGAAGTTGAATTACCAACGCAAGTTCAGTAAATCTTCCATTCATCCTGATGATGAAGAGCAAGTGAACCGCCAATTTGAAAGTGATCGTGGGCGGATCATCAATTCCGCCGCTATCCGGCGGTTGCAGCAGAAAACGCAGGTCTTTCCACTGGAACGTAATGCGGCTGTCCGCAGCCGGTTGACGCATTCGCTCGAAGTGCAGCAAACCGGACGCTATATCTCGAAAACGATTATTGCCGAGCTGGCAAAGCAAGATTTATTGAAAAAATATGGGTTGAGTGATCGCCTGGCGGCTTTTGAAAGCCTGATTGAGATGGCCTGCCTGATGCACGATATCGGCAATCCCCCATTTGGACATTTTGGTGAAGCGGCGATCCGGGATTGGTTTTTCCGCCGATTAGATCCTGATTATTCGCTGAAAACAGAAACGCGGCGGGATGACTGTCAGGTCGCGGCATTGCGTTTGACGGGAGAAGCGAAGAAAGATCTGTTCCGTCGCCAATTGCGTAAAGACTTATGCCAGTTTGAAGGTAATGCCCAGGCTATCCGTTTGGCGCATAATCTGCTGCGCTTGAACCTGACGTATGCCCAAATTGGCTGCATATTGAAATACACGTGTCCGGCCTATCGTCTGGAAGAGACGCCGGCTGAATTCAGTTATCTGATGAAGAAAATAGGCTATTACTGGTCAGAAGATAGTTTTATCTGTGAGTTGAAAAAAGAACTGCAAATGGGGGATTTCTGTCGTTTCCCGCTGACCTATATTATGGAAGCCGCCGATGATATTTCATATTGCATTGCGGATTTGGACGATGCGGTTGAAAAAGGCATTTTTAATGTCGAGCAATTGGTGGAACATCTGAAAAAAGAGTGGGAGGAAAACGGCGGGCACAAAAAAGGGGATTTGTTCGAATCGACAGTGAAACAAGCCTATCAGAAAACTGTCAATAACGAAGCCCGTCGTAATATCCACGAGCAATTTTTCATGTATTTACGGGTATTTATCACTGGGAAATTAGTGCCTCATACCGCCAAGTTGTTCATTGAACACCTGCCTGAAATCTATGCAGGCACATTTAATCATGCCCTGTTGGAAGGAAATGGAGATGAACACCGTTTATTGAAAACCTTAAAAAATGTCACCCTTAAACGGGTTTTCAATCACCCTGAAGTGGAAGAACTGGAGTTACAGGGATACCGGATTATTACCGGATTGCTGGATGTCTATAGCCCTTTACTGGCATTGCCTCGTCAGGATTTTATGGCGCTAAACCAGAATAATTTTCACAAAAAATATTTTATTGAAACGCGCCTGCTACACAAACTTTCGACCAAGCATCGTTTGGCTTATGGTGAAGCTGTCGAGGGAATTATTGCCACTGATGAGGCCGAAAAAGATGTGATCGAATTTTATTATCGGGCGCGTCTGATTCAGGACTATATCAGTGGCATGACGGATAATTACGCTTACGAAGAATATCGTAAGTTTATGGTCACAAAATGACAGGCTCGGCTGGCCTGAGCATATCGGGCGCAGCTGCCATGACGTGATTGATCTCGTCGATGAATTCCAGCAATTCTGGCTCCAGATCCGCCAGGGCAACACCTTGTTGAAGCTGTTTTTCAACCAATTCGCAAATGGCTTTCAGTTTAGGCACACCGTTGTAGCAGCAACTGCCGTGCAATTGGTGAACATCATGCTGGAAGTGTTTGCGGATTGCTTCGCCATCGGCAGTTAAAGCCTGTTTCACCCTATCTTTCATATCGGGCAATGAGGCTACCAGCATTTCCAGCATCTCCCGCGCCAGTGATTCTTTGCCGGCGGTTTGCTTTAACGCCATATTCCAATCAATGGCCTGGGGTTTTTGGGGCTGGCAATATTGGTTCAGCAATGTTTTCAGGCGGTTTTCATCCAGTGGTTTGGTAAGACAGTCGATAAAGGGGGCACTTTTTGCCGCTTGGCAGGCAAAGGCGGTAACCGCCACAATCGGTGTCTCTTTATGTTGGGATAACTGTTGGATCTGCTCAGACGTTTGAATGCCATCCAGATCAGCCATCTGGATATCCATCAAAATCAGATCCAGCGAATGTTGTTTCGCTATTTCCAGTGCCGCCAGGCCATTACTGCACAGAAAGGGGCTTTCAACTAATTCATTTAGCAATGTGCCAATCAATTTCAGGTTAGCGGGATTATCGTCCACCGCCATGACCGCCATAGGTAAACGCGCGGGTGCCGAAGATATAGGCAAGTGTTCGGGGAATGAGCCGAATGGGTATTCTTCTTTTTCCAGCCAGATATCAAAATAAAAGACCGTCCCTCTGGCGACTTCGCTGGTAAAGTCAATGTCTCCCTTCATCTCATTGACCAATCGCTTGGTGATGCTCAACCCTAGCCCGGTGCCGCCGTAGTGACGGGTAATGCTGGCATCCGCTTGATTGAAAGCCTGGAACAGAATCGGGCGGTATTCGGGCTTGATACCGATACCGGTATCGCTCACCGTAAAATCAAGTTGTACAAGGTGGTGTTGCTGCTGGCGTAATGTGATATCCAGCGTCACGCTGCCTTTATCCGTAAATTTAATGGCATTCCCCATCAGGTTAGTCAGTATTTGTTGTAGACGAATAGGGTCACCTATCATCAGATTGGGTAACCTCTCATCAATATGGTGATGCAGGGGCAGGTTTTTCGCATTGGCAGCGGGTGTTAATAGTTCAATGACTTCGTTGACGGTATCCCTCAGCAGAAAAGGCACTTGATCTAATACCAATTTATTGGACTCCAGCCGTGAGAAATCCAGAATATCATTGATGATTTTCAGTAAGTTATTGGCCGATCGGTCAATGACATACAGATACTCCATCTGTTGTGGCGTAATCGGGGTTTTTAGCATCTGGCGGGTAAAGCCAATAACGCCATTAAGTGGCGTGCGTAATTCGTGGGACATATTGGCCAGAAATTCCGTTTTGATCCTGACCGCCTCTTGAGCGCGCTTTTTGGCGATAGTCAGCTCAACATTCTGGATTTCCAACTGCTCCATCGTAATTTGCAAGTCGGAAGTGGCTTGATCGATATGAAGTTGCATCTCATCTTTGTATTTCGAGAGCGATTCTGCCACGGTATTAATACCATTTTGCAGCGCAGCCAACTCCCCAGGCATAGCGCCTGTCACGCGGCTATTCAGTTGTCCCTGACGGATGCGATCGACCGCTTTGACCATGCAATTCAGGGGTTGGGTGACTTTGCGTACCAGCACATGGGCAAACAGGGCTGTTCCGCCAAGGCACAAAATCAGCAGAATGATGGAAGTGGCAATCTCCTTGTATTGCTGGAGTTGGGCGGCACGTAAATCCAAATCAATGGCGATGTAGCCAATCGGCGGCGTATTGCTGGTGGACGTGTTCCAGGGATTAGGCGAAGAGGCTTCTGAGATAATGGGCATCTTCAGGATGATACTATTGCCGTATTCCGTTTTGGACAAGGTTATGGGCATGGCTTCGTTGGCAGTGAGCTTCAAGCGATTGACATCATACTTATCATTCGAAATATCGAATAACTTGTTATGTTTATCAAAGATCGCAATGGCCCTGACAATCTCAGAATTTCGGCGATGCAGGCTGTTTATCAATGCGTCAACTTGCTGGAAATTGTCCAGATTAATGCCCATTTCGCTGGCGATGGATAAGGGTTCGATAATGCTGATCCCACTGCGGACTATCAAACTCTTTAACTCGTAATAGCGGTATGAGATAAATGATATACTCACAAGCGTTCCGACCAGTAAAACAGGAACCAATATCAGGCTCATCATACGGGTGCGTAGGCTATATTTGGTCATAGGCGTCCATTGTGGGAAAATCAAAACTCAATTTTTCAAAGTCAGTCAGAATCATGGTGCAATTTTACTCCCCAAATCGTCGCTCCGTAAACCGAGGCATTATTTCCGTTACCGCAGATAATCTTGATGCGCAAGGGCAAGGCATTGCTCGCCATCAGGGCAAAACTATCTTTATCCCTGGATTATTGCCAGATGAACAGGCACAGATCCAACTGACTGAAGAAAAACGCCAATTTGCTAAGGCCAGGGTCGTGAAAAGGCTATCCGATAGCCCGCATCGCGTAGTACCCCGCTGCCCACACTTTAAAGCGTGCGGTGGGTGCCAGCAGCAACATGTTGCCACTGAGTTGCAGGTTAACACCAAAGCCAGTGTACTGGAGCGCCTGATCCAGCGGGAAACCGGGATTAGCGTCAGCGCACATCCCATTATTCGCAGCCCAGAATATGGTTATCGGCGCAGGGCCAGGCTCGGCCTGCAATATCATGCTAAGCAACGCTCACTGTTGATGGGATTTCGCCAGAGCCAGAGCAACGATTTGGTGAATATCAAACACTGCCCTGTTATGCGTCCTGAATTGGAGCAATTATTGCAACCGTTGTATCAATGCCTGAGTGGTTTGCATGGGGTAAAACGATTGGGGCATGTGGAGTTGGTCTTGGCCGATAGTGGCCCATTAGTCGTGTTGCGCCATCTTGATCCACTGAAGCCCGAAGATAAGGAAACACTGCGCATTTTTTCGGTGCAGTACAATGTGGCAATTTATCTGCTTGGCGATGAAAAATCCCTTGAACCCTTGATGGCAGGGAATGTAGCACCGTGGTATCAGGTGGATGGATTAAAATTGGTGTTCAGCCCACAAGATTTTATTCAGGTCAATGATGTGGTTAACCAACAAATGGTATCACAGGCATTGGCGTGGCTGGATTTGCAACCCACAGACAGAGTATTGGATCTGTTTTGTGGCATGGGAAACTTTACCCTGCCGATCGCCACTAAAGTTCAGGCAACAGTGGGTGTAGAAGGGGTTGCTGAGTTGGTGGCGAGTGGGCAATATAACGCTCAGCTCAATAAACTTAATAACGTCGATTTTTTTCATGAAAATCTGGAATCGGATATTCACCAGCAGCCTTGGGCTGCACAAGGGTTTAATAAAGTGCTGCTGGACCCCGCTCGCGCAGGTGCGGCGGGTGTTATGGCACATATTGTAAAATTGGCCCCCGAAAAAGTGGTTTACGTTTCCTGTAACCCCACAACACTCGCGCGGGACAGTAAGGTCTTGCTGGAGGCGGGTTATCATCTTGTCGGTGTGCGGATGCTGGATATGTTTCCGCATACTGGTCATCTGGAATCCATGGCCCTGTTTAGCCGTGAGCCGATAGGTATCGAGTAGGGAGAAATTATGGTTGCGGTAAGAAGTGCGCATCTTACACCGGCAGGTGAATTTGCGGTCAATAAGTGGATAGCGAGTTTAAATATAACTCACCCACAATCCAGTGAAAAATTGGCCGAAACCTGGCGATATTGTCACGAAAAAGTCCAGGGGCACCCCAATGCAGAACGGTTGCTATGGCGCGGTGTGGAGATGGTGGAGCTCCTGTCCACATTGAGCATGGATAATGACAGTATGCGTGCTGCGCTACTTTTTCCCCTCCTTAATGCCAGGCTACTCGATAGCGAAACAGTGACGGAAACCTTTGGCAAGGCCATCACGAATCTGGTGCAGGGTGTTTTGGAAATGGATGCCATTCGCCAACTGAAAGCCACCCATACCGATGCGACTTGTTCGGTACAGGTTGATAATGTTCGCCGGATGCTACTGGCGATGGTGGAAGATTTTCGTTGTGTGATTATCAAACTGGCAGAACGCATTGCTCACTTACGGGAAGTGAAAGATGCCAGTGAAGATGAACGCGTGCTGGCGGCGAAAGAGTGTTCCAATATCTATGCCCCCCTTGCCAATCGGCTGGGCATTGGACAGCTAAAATGGGAGCTGGAAGATTTTTGTTTCCGTTATCTGCATCCCGATGAATATAAGAAAATTGCCAACTTGTTGCATGAGCGCCGAATTGATCGTGAACAATATATCGAAAAATTCGTGACAACGTTGCGTAAATACATGCTAAAAGAAGGGATCAGCGCTGAAATCTATGGGCGCCCGAAACATATTTACAGCATTTGGCGCAAAATGCAGAAAAAATCCCTCTCTTTTGATGAATTATTTGATGTGCGGGCGGTGCGGATTGTGGTCGAGCGGTTGCAGGATTGCTATGCCGCGTTGGGGATAGTGCATACTCACTATCGTCATTTGCCCGATGAATTCGACGATTACGTTGCCAACCCGAAACCGAATGGCTATCAATCCATTCATACCGTTGTCCTGGGACCAAGCGGTAAAACGCTTGAGATCCAGATCCGTACCCGCCAGATGCATGATGATTCAGAACTTGGCGTCGCGGCACACTGGAAATACAAGGAAGGCGCTGCGATTGGTGGTGTTAAATCCGGCAGTTATGAAAACCGTATTGCCTGGCTGCGGAAATTGATCGCATGGCAGGAGGAGATGGCGGATAGCGGTGAAATGCTGGATGAAGTGCGCAGTCAGGTGTTTGATGATCGCGTCTATGTCTTTACGCCCAAAGGGGATGTGATTGATTTGCCCATTGGCTCTACACCGTTGGATTTTGCCTATCATATTCACAGTGATGTCGGCCATCGCTGCATTGGGGCAAAAATTGGCGGGCGCATCGTCCCCTTCAGCTACCAGCTTCAGATGGGTGATCAGATTGAAATCATTACCCAGAAACAGCCTAATCCAAGCCGTGACTGGTTAAACCCTAACCTTGGCTATGTGACGACCAGCCGTGGGCGCGCGAAAATCCACAACTGGTTCCGCAAGCAAGATCGTGACAAAAACATCATTGCGGGTCGCCAGATGCTGGACAATGAACTGGCGCATTTGGGGATCACGGTCAAGGAAGCTGAGAAGGCGTTGATTGCCCGTTATAACGTCCACACGTTAGAAGAAGTGCTGGCGGGCATTGGCGTCGGTGATATCCGAATTCACCAGTTAGTGAATTTCTTGCAAAGCAAATTCAATAAAACGACGGCAGAAGAAGAGGATCGCGAAGCGCTTCGCAATCTGGAAAACAAAACCTATACACCACGCAATATCAGCAAAGATAATGGCCGGGTTGTGGTTGAAGGAGTCGGCAACTTAATGCATCACCTCGCCCGCTGCTGTCAGCCCATTCCTGGTGATGAGATTGTGGGTTTTATTACACGTGGTCGGGGGATCTCCATTCACCGTGCTGATTGTGTTCAGTTCGAGGAACTCGAAGCCAGTTCGCCGGAGCGGATAGTCGATGCGGTGTGGGGAGAGAGCTATTCCAGTGGCTATTCACTGGTAGTACGTGTTGTTGCCAATGATCGCAGTGGATTATTGCGTGATATCACGACCATTCTCGCCAATGAGAAAGTCAATGTATTGGGTGTCAGCAGTCGCAGTGATGTTAAGCAACAGCTTGCGGCCATTGATATGAATATTGAGATTTATAATTTGCAAGTGCTTGGACGGGTATTGGCGAAGCTCAATCAGTTGTCTGATGTGATTGAAGCCAGACGCTTGCATGGTCATTAAATAAGACAGGGATACGATGAAACCGACCTCGATTGAACGATTGAAGGGGATCATGGCGCAGTTGCGCCATCCCCAGAATGGTTGCCCTTGGGACAAAGTACAAACTTCCGCGACGATTGCCCCTTATACGTTGGAAGAAACCTATGAAGTGCTTGATGCGATTGAGCGCAATGATAGCAATGCACTGAAAGAAGAATTGGGTGATCTGCTGTTTCATATCGTGTTTTATGCCCAGATGGCTCAAGAACAGCAACAGTTCGATTTTGACGCTATTTGTGAGGCGGTGTGTGACAAACTGGAGCGTCGCCACCCCCATGTCTTTAACCCACAATCAGGGATCAGCGGCGAAGAGGCGATAGGCAGTTGGGAACAGCGTAAGGGTGCAGAACGGGCGGAGAAAGACCAGCATTCGGTACTGGATGATATTCCCGCCAGTTTACCGGCCTTGATGAAGGCGTATAAAATCCAGAAACGCTGCGCTTCGGTCGGTTTTGATTGGGATACGCTTGGCCCTGTGCTGGACAAAGTCTATGAAGAAATTGATGAAGTTATGGACGAAGTGAAGCAGGTGGTGATTGATGAAGATCGACTGGAAGAAGAATTGGGGGATTTACTCTTTTCGGTGGTTAATTTGTCCCGCCATTTGGGGCATAAGCCAGAGATCGCACTACAAAAAGCCTGCCAGAAATTCGAAAACCGTTTCCGCAATGTCGAAAAACTGATCCTCGACAAAGGCTTGTCTCTGGAAGCTGCTACATTAGCTGAAATGGAAGCGATGTGGCAGCAAGTGAAAAATCAGAAGGTGTAACAATCACGAAAAAGGGTGGAAATAGCAAAAAAGGGATCGCTGGGTGGCTGAATAACTTGAGTCGGGTGAAAAAAAATCACACTAATAACTTAATGAATTTAAAAAGAAAATAGTGTGTTTTTCCCAGGGTGTGACTGATTATGTGGCACCTTACCCTGTTTAGATGGTTTGTAGCGAAATTAAGGTTAGGGTATACTGCTTTCCCGTCCTGTTATATTCATCATCCTTTTAAACCTAAACTTTCAGGTTCAGCATGAAAACTAATTATATTTTTGTGACCGGCGGGGTCGTATCCTCTCTGGGTAAAGGCATTGCCGCAGCCTCTTTGGCGGCTATACTCGAAGCCCGTGGACTCAATGTCACCATTATGAAACTGGACCCGTATATCAACGTCGATCCAGGCACAATGAGCCCAACCCAACACGGGGAAGTTTTCGTTACCGAAGATGGCGCTGAAACTGATCTCGATTTAGGTCATTATGAACGTTTCATCCGAACCAAAATGACACGCCGCAATAATTTCACAACCGGGCGTGTTTATTCTGAAGTGCTGCGCAAAGAACGCCGCGGCGATTATTTGGGTGCAACCATTCAGGTTATTCCTCACATCACCAATGAAATCAAAGACCGCATCATCCGGGGTGCCGAAGGTCATGATGTTGTGTTGGTGGAAATTGGCGGTACAGTCGGTGATATCGAATCCCTGCCATTCCTTGAAGCCATTCGTCAGATGGCGGTGGAAGTTGGCCGTGAAAACACGCTGTTCATGCACCTGACTCTGGTGCCTTATATGGCCGCAGCAGGGGAAGTGAAAACCAAGCCAACCCAGCATTCCGTAAAAGAATTACTGTCCATTGGTATCCAGCCGGACGTATTGATTTGCCGTTCAGATCGCATCATTCCTGCCAATGAGCGTGCAAAAATTGCGCTTTTCTGTAACGTGCCAGAGAAAGCGGTTATCTCTTTAAAAGATGTTGATTCCATTTATAAAATTCCAGGCCTCTTGAAATCTCAGGGCTTAGATGATTATATTTGTAAACGATTCAGCCTCGAATGCCCAGAAGCGAATCTGTCTGAATGGGAACAGGTCATTTATGAAGAAGCCAACCCATCGGGTGAAGTGACCATTGGGATGGTAGGCAAGTACGTTGAACTGCCTGATGCATATAAATCAGTGATTGAAGCACTGAAACATGGCGGGTTGAAAAATCGCCTGATGGTTAACATCAAATTGATCGATTCACAGGATGTTGAAACTCGCGGTGTTGACGTATTGAAAGGTCTGGATGCGATTCTCGTACCTGGTGGCTTTGGTGGCCGTGGTATCGAAGGCAAGATTTTGACCGCACGTTATGCCCGTGAAAATAAGATCCCATACCTGGGTATTTGTCTGGGTATGCAGGTGGCCTTGATTGAATTCGCTCGCAATGTGGCGGGTATGGCAGAGGCCAACTCCACCGAGTTCGATCCTGAATGTAAGTTGCCGGTTGTTGCGCTAATCGCCGAGTGGCGTGATGAGAACGGCAACCTGGAAGTACGTAGCGAAGAGAGCGATCTCGGCGGGACGATGCGTGTCGGTGGCCAAGTATGCCATCTGACTGAAAACAGTCTGGTACGTGAACTTTATGGCCAGAATGACATCGTTGAACGTCATCGTCACCGTTATGAAGTGAACAATTTACTGTTGAAACGTATTGAAGATGCGGGTCTGCGTGTTGCTGGCCGTTCAATCGACAACAAACTGGTGGAAATCATCGAGAACCCTGCGCATCCGTGGTTCGTGGCGTGTCAGTTCCACCCGGAATTCACTTCAACGCCTCGCGATGGTCATCCGTTATTTGCTGGCTTTGTTGAAGCCGCAGGCAAATATCAGAAAGGCCAGTTGAAATAAGATATGGGGCAATGGATTGATGTTAAGCACATTATTTCTAAGAGGATTTTTAAGATAATGGCTTTTAATTTCAATCCGTTGCCCGGAATTTAACTTGTACTGAGGAAAACCTAATGTCCAAAATCGTTAAAGTACTTGGCCGTGAAATCATCGACTCCCGTGGTAACCCAACTGTAGAAGCAGAAGTACACTTGGAAGGGGGCTTTGTCGGTCTGGCTGCGGCGCCATCAGGTGCATCAACGGGTTCTCGCGAAGCGCTGGAACTGCGTGATGGCGACAAGTCTCGCTTTATGGGTAAAGGTGTATTGAAAGCAGTCTCTGCGGTCAGTGGCCCGATTGCACAGGCTTTGGTTGGCCAGGATGCGAAAGACCAGGCTAACATCGACAAGATTATGATCGAGCTGGATGGTACTGAAAACAAATCTAACTTCGGTGCTAACGCGATTCTGGCTGTTTCTCTCGCGAACGCCAAAGCCGCGGCCGCAGCAAAAGGTATGCCTCTGTATGAGCACATCGCTGAGTTGAACGGTACGCCAGGTAAGTTCTCTATGCCCCTGCCAATGATGAACATCATCAATGGTGGTGAACACGCAGACAACAACGTCGATATCCAAGAGTTCATGATCCAGCCGATTGGTGCAAGTTCACTAAAAGAAGCGGTGCGCATGGGTTCCGAAGTCTTCCACAATCTGGCAAAAGTGCTGAAATCCAAAGGGATGAACACGGCGGTAGGTGATGAAGGTGGTTATGCGCCAAACCTGGAATCCAACGCAGCCGCATTGGCAGCAATCAAAGAAGCGGTTGAAAAAGCGGGTTACGTTCTGGGTAAAGACATCACGCTGGCGATGGACTGTGCAGCTTCCGAATTCTATAACGAAGAAACTGGCAATTATGAACTGAAAGGCGAAGGCAAGACTTTCACCTCTCAGGAATTCACCCACTACTTGGAAGAGTTGACCAAACAGTACCCAATCGTTTCCATCGAAGATGGCCTGAACGAATCTGATTGGGACGGTTTTGCTTACCAGACTAAAGTGCTGGGTGACAAAATCCAGTTGGTGGGTGACGATCTGTTCGTCACTAACACCAAGATCCTGAAAGAAGGTATCGAAAAAGGTATCGCAAACTCCATCCTGATCAAGTTCAACCAGATCGGTTCATTGACTGAAACGCTGGCGGCAATCAAGATGGCAAAAGATGCCGGTTACACCGCGGTGATCTCTCACCGTTCTGGTGAAACTGAAGATGCCACTATTGCTGATTTGGCTGTGGGTACTGCTGCGGGTCAAATCAAAACGGGTTCTATGAGCCGTTCCGACCGTGTTGCTAAATATAACCAGCTAATCCGTATTGAAGAAGCGTTGGGTAATCGCGCTCCTTTCAACGGCCTGAAAGAAGTGAAAGGCCAGGCATAATTGCCGGTTTTTCTCCTAAAAAGTAAACATTTCTTATGTTTTGGCGAAAGGGAGTCTTCTCTTTCGCCTTTTCAGTGAAAGAAAATGTTATTTTCTATGGCGGTTATTCATCCTGTTGAAGGATGAAAATGTGATATGACAACCGAAATTTAGTTTGTTTTTTAAACAATCATTCAGTAATTAAACAAATCCCGCGTAACAGATCTCAAAATTATACAACTCGTATTTTATTCCTTGCTGATACTCCTTATTATTTCACATGTAATGTAATTCTTTAACATTTGTGGCAATGATTCATCAATTATTCTTTTTACATTACAGTATTGTGTTTCATTGTTTTATGGAGTCTTCATGGACGCTTCTGAATCTTTAACCCCAGCGATTGGGCCTACACTCTCAAATAAAAGAGGCCTAATTATTCTCGCGCTGGATATTATCTTATTGGTGGCATTGCTTAAGTTTTTGCCTTATGGGGAAAAAGCAAATGCAGGTTTGGCGTTAATGGCGTTTGTGGGTGTTTTGTGGTTAACGGAAGCCATTCACGTTACCATCACCGCCCTGTGTATTCCGATTCTGGCAGTCGGAATGGGATTGATGAATACCGGTGATGCGCTGAAATCTTTTGCAAATCCGATAATCTTTTTGTTCTTCGGTGGCTTTGCACTGGCAACCGCGCTACATATCCAAGGCTTGGACAGATTGATAGCTAACCGTTTATTGATGATTGCTCGTGGGCGTTTATCCGTGGCGGTATTGCTAATATTTGGCATTACCGCCGTGCTTTCTATGTGGATCAGCAATACGGCAACGGCTGCCATGATGCTACCCCTGATCCTCGGTATTCTGGCTAACCTGGATGTCCGTACTGAACGTAATACCTTTGTATTTGTGCTGCTGGGGGTTGCCTATAGCGCCAGTATCGGTGGGCTGGGGACGTTAGTTGGCAGTCCACCCAATGCCATCGCTGCCGCACAATTGGGTATGGATTTCTTTACATGGATGAAATACGGCGTCCCCATGGTCATTATTCTTATGCCTGTCATGGTTGGGGTGATGTACCTGATGTTGCGCCCGAATCTGGATCATCAATTTGATCTGGAATTGGAGCGGCTAGAATGGAATGGGAAACGTGTTGTTACCATGGGGATTTTCCTGCTAACCGTGGTGTGCTGGATTTTCAGTTCCGTGATTAGTGATGCACTGGGTGGTGTCAAAGATCTGGACACGATTATTGCGGTGAGCGCAGCCATCCTGATTGGTATCACCGGTGTATCAACATGGTCACAGATCCAAAATAACACGGAATGGGGCGTATTGATGCTCTTCGGGGGTGGCTTGACATTGAGTGCCGTCCTGAAAAGCTCTGGTGCCAGTGAGGTTATGGCGAATGGTATGGCCACAACATTCGGCACAAGCCCTTGGTTTGTGATCATCATTGCGATTGCAACGTTTATTATCTTCCTGACAGAATTCACCAGTAACACGGCGAGCGCAGCACTACTTGTGCCTATTTTTGCCACGGTTGCAGAAGCGCTGGGAATGCCGGTGATTGTGTTGACCATGATAATTGGTATTGGCGCATCCTGTGCATTTATGTTGCCGGTAGCAACACCACCTAACGCGATTGTTTATGGTACTGGCTACATCAAGCAAACCGAAATGGTCAGGGTAGGTATCGTGCTGAACCTGGTATGTATTGTCATTATTTCAGCAATTGCCTGGCTTTTCTGGCTGTAACTTATTCTGGTTTATCAACGAGTCAATCAAGCATGATCAAAATCGCCACCCTTGCAGGTGGCGATGACTTTAATCTTCTTTAGTGCTGATATAGATATTTTTCACTTCTGAGTAAGCATCCAGCATCATCTTGTGGGTTTCACGTCCAAGTCCTGACTTCTTATAGCCACCGAAAGGCGCATGGGCGGGTAATTCGTGATAGGTATTGATCCACATACGGCCGGTTTTTATCGCCTTGGCGATGTGCAGCGCACGGTTAATATCCTGCGTCCATACGGCGCCTGCCAGCCCATATTCGGAATCATTGGCCATTTCGATGACCTCCTCTTCGTTACTAAATGGAATGACACATAATACAGGCCCGAAAATTTCCTCCTGGGCAACCCGCATTTTATTGGTGACCCCCGTCAGGATCGTCGGCTGGATAAAGAAGCCATCATCATAGCCCGCCCCTGTTAGGCGTTTTCCGCCTGTCAGAATGGTGGCACCTTCCTGTTTTGCAAGGTCGATATAACCTAAAATGGTCTTCATCTGTTCTTCGCTGACTTGGCTACCCATTTCTGTTTCTGCCAGCATGGGGTCACCCACTTTGATGGATTCAAACACGGTTTTCAGTGAGTCGAGAAACTCAGCGTAAATATCTTTATGCAGGAACAGGCGCGCACCCGATTCACAGGCTTGTCCTTGATTCAACAAAATTGCATTGGCGGCATGTTTGACGGCCTTTTTCATATTGGCATCGGGGAAGACGATGTTGGCTGATTTGCCTCCCAATTCCAGGGTTGCTGGGATGAGTCTTTTCGCTGCCGCTTTCGCTACGTTATAGCCGACTTCTGTTGAACCGGTAAAGGCTACCTTGTCAATGCCGTCATGATCGAGGATCGCTTGGCCGACAACTGAACCACGCCCTGTAACAATATTGACAACGCCCGCGGGCAGAACTTGATTCATGACACGCCCCAATTCAAGCAAAGTTATTGGGGTCAGGCTTGCTGGGTTGATAACAATAGTGTTACCGGCAGCAAGGGCAGGAGCGAGTTTCCAGGCAGCCATCAATAGCGGGAAGTTCCAGGGAATAATCTGCCCGACAACGCCAATTGGCTCCCTGATCACTAAGCTCAGCGTATCACTATCGATAACATCAGCAGAATCGGAATGAGAACGGATGACACCGGCAAAATAACGGAAATGATCAACAGAGAAAGGAACATCGAAATGACGACATAAGGCTTGGGTCTTGCCACCATCTAATGTTTCAAGGACGATGAAACGCTCAGCTTCTGCTTCCAGCAAATCGGCGATTTTCAGTAAGAGAGATTGCCTTTCAGCCGCAGATGTTTTGCTCCATGCTGGCAGGGCTTTTTGGGCAGCGTTGACAGCAAGTTTAACGTCTTCGGCATTGCCTGCCGCATATTCTGTCAGCAGTTCACCTGTTGCCGGGTTATAACTTTGCAGGGTATTTTTTGAAACACTATCAACCCACTTACCATTAATCAGCATCTTATAGGATTTACAAGGTAACAGTTCTTTTGCAATATCATTTAGCTTTTTCATTATATTCTCCGGGTACTTTGGTTTTGGGTATGTTAGGACATATACTCCTAAGTTATGATCAGACTAAGTCTTAATTTTTATCAAAATTGAATTGAAATATAAAAGATCTATATCATTAAATATAAACCTTAATAGTTAAATGAACGATATAGAAAAAGGTTTGCTGCCCAGGGATTATTTCATAATGGGATATCTGTTCTGAAAGCAATAACGTTATGTTATGTTTCTTGTTTTTTCGAGTGATATTTTTCTGTATTTTTTATGATGCTATTTGGATGGTTTAATTGAAATGGCTTAACCCTATATAATGGTCTTATGTTATTAATTTACCAGTAAGGTTTATTGTAATTTGGATTTTATATACCAATCCAACTTCAAGTTACAGCTTGAAAACCATGTGAGTGTTAATATTTCCCCGCGCAGTGGGAAGATATTAGACGCATTTTGAAAGGCGACGGGTATATATGTTTTCATTCTGCTATTATTACCCTAGCGGTAATGGATGGGGTTGATCATGAAAAAATTGTTAACAATTTGTTTGCTGGGATTTGCATTGGTTGGATGCGATAATCAACTCAAAATTGATGGGATAAATGAAATTGCTGTAAAAACATCCATTGAAAAAATTAGGGACACTTTGCCAGAAGAGAAAAAATTACAATTTGATGACGCATTGAATGTTGTCATGATCAATAGTATCAACTTTGATGATCTGTTTAAGAATAACAAGAATGGAAATATCAAACATACCGATATACAAAAGTTGGAACAGAAATTTTTTCAATCCCTCAATGGGAAAACAGCCGATCAGGTTATTGAAGAAGCAGAGAAAATAAAAGCAGCCAGCATGCACAAAAAATGAAAATATGTCTCATTTAGTTCGCCCTGACAGAGTTAGTTTTTCACCACATTGGCGGCAAACATAGCAATTTTTCCCTCTGAGAACTTTATTGTGTTGCCTTATTGTCAGCTCATGTTGCTGACAACCACAATAATAAATAAATATTTTACTGCGTACAGAGTTCACAGAAAACTGGTGTGTTCGGTTGGCAGGGACTTCAAATATCATTTCCATGATAAAGCGCCACTCTTTTCCGTGTGGAGCAACTTTCCCAAATTGATGATAAGCCAGCAGATGTGCCAGTTCATGTGGGATAACTTGATCAATGAATGCCTGTTGATTTTCGATTAATAAAACAGGGTTCAGGCGAATTTCCCAATCTTGTAGTCGGGCGCTACCCGCAATGGTTCCCCGCTGCTGATAGGTTATATGAGGTTCAGGGAACCTTTGCTGTAGAAAATTACTCGCCTGAGTTAATCTCCGCTGCATGGTGTGCATAACAGCTTGTTGCAGCGGGAGAGGGACGCTAACGAATTTCATTACGGTTGTTTAGTCATAAAAAACCCGCAATATTTGCGGGCTTCTGGATTAGTAACGAATCATTTCAAGCCAGCCGCTGCGCGCAGAACTTCCGCTTTATCTGTCGCTTCCCACGGGAATTGTTCACGACCAAAATGGCCATAGGCCGCGGTATCGCGATAAATGGGGTGTAACAGATTCAGCATCTTAATCAGGCCGTAAGGGCGCAGATCAAAGAATTCACGCACTAATTGAATCAATGTGGAAGTTGGCACTTTCTCTGTACCAAATGTTTCCACCATGATTGATGTTGGCTCTGCAACACCAATAGCGTAAGAAACCTGAATTTCACAACGATCAGCCAGACCTGCCGCCACGATGTTTTTGGCAACGTAACGCGCAGCATAGGCTGCCGAGCGGTCAACTTTAGAGGGATCTTTACCCGAAAATGCGCCACCACCGTGACGGGCCATGCCACCATAGGTATCAACAATGATCTTACGACCCGTCAGTCCACAATCACCCATTGGACCACCGATCACAAAACGTCCTGTTGGGTTGATGAAATATTTGGTCATCGGAGTCAGCCATTCGCCAGGCAATACCGGTTTGATGATCTCTTCCATCACGGCTTCATGCAGTGTTTTTTGTTCGATGTCTTCGGCGTGCTGGGTTGAAAGGACAATGGCATCAATACCAACGATTTTACCGTTCTCATACTGGAAGGTCACCTGGCTTTTTGCATCAGGGCGCAACCAGGGCAGGGTGCCGTTTTTACGCACTTCAGCCTGACGCTCAACTAAACGGTGCGCATAAGTGATTGGTGCTGGCATGAGAACGTTAGTTTCGTTGGTTGCATAACCAAACATCAAACCCTGATCGCCTGCGCCCTGCTCCAGCGGATCAGTACGGTCAACCCCCTGGTTAATATCAGGGGATTGTTTACCAATTGCACTGATAACTGCGCATGAATTAGCATCAAACCCCATATCTGAACTGGTATAACCGATTTCGCGTACGGTACGGCGGGTAATTTCTTCAATATCAACCCACGCGCTGGTAGTGATTTCGCCACCAACCATGACCATGCCTGTTTTAACGTAAGTTTCGCAGGCCACGCGAGCTTTAGGATCTTGTTCTAAAATTGCATCAAGGACGGCATCGGAGATCTGATCGGCAATTTTGTCTGGATGTCCTTCTGAAACAGATTCAGAAGTGAAAAGATGTGTAGTCATTATATTTTGTTACCTTAAATATAATCTTAGATGAAGGGTGGATGTTTTACCGTCTAGACGGCTATTTTAAGTGACTCTGACTAAGGTTACCAGTTTTTTTGGTTTTTATGGTGTAACATTTTAGTTTCCCTACCTAAAAAGTATGACAATTGTTCAACTTCATTTAGATAAATTTCGTTAAATTTCGTTTTGCAATTTTGCCGGATTACAGGTATAAACTGCGCGCGTAACATCAGTCATTTTTTGCACTTGAGGTTACAGGCGTTTGCAGGAGATGAGTGCGTGTCCTGCTTCTCAATTGAGAAACGGCTTGCGGTAGTAAGCCATGTGGAGGTGAATGGGGTTATGAACCATTATCTGCTGATTGTTAACGGCCAACAGCCACATTATGCCATTGATGTATCCACATCTTGCTCCTTTCTTTTAAATATGCAGTCATTTCGATGTTACTCGCAGCGTAGTTACTCGCAGTATGGTTATTTGCAGTATATAAGCAGCAGATAATATTGAGTTGGCGTCATCATATAGTCACAGTAAATATATTGTTTAGTACTCTCTAAACGTTCCTATAATCTGAGAGCATGCTGTTCCCTGACATTTTTTAATGCGCAAGATACGCACGATAAAATAGTGTCTTGGGTTATTGACCTTACAGGTGAAGGCGAACCTCGACTCCATGAAGGAGACTGCCATGAATGATAATATCGCTTGCAAAATGCGACAGACCTATAACATCGCATACTGGGGCGGCAGCTATTACTATGTCAATGATCTGGGTAATGTCAGTGTTTGTCCAAACCCTGATTTACCGATAGCTCAAATTGAACTTGCCGCGCTGGTGAAGAAAGTTCAGGAAGAAAAAGAGCAATTGCGTTTGCCGGCATTGTTTTGTTTTCCCCAGATCTTGCAACACCGCTTGCGTTCGATTAATGCAGCGTTTAAACGCGCACGTGAATCCTACGGATATAAAGGGGATTATTTCCTTGTTTATCCGATTAAGGTCAACCAGCATCGCCGTGTCATTGAGACGTTGGCAAACGCGGATGAACCTATTGGATTGGAGGCAGGCTCCAAAGCAGAATTAATGGCAGTATTGGCTCATGCAGGCATGACAGGTACTGTGATTGTTTGTAATGGTTATAAGGATCGTGAATACATTCGTCTGGCACTGATCGGTGAAAAGCTGGGACACAAGGTGTATCTGGTTATTGAGAAGTTGTCCGAAATTGAGATGGTACTAGAAGAAGCCAAGCGCCTTAATGTTATTCCACGTTTAGGGGTTCGGGCGCGTTTGGCGTCTCAAGGTTCGGGTAAATGGCAGGCCAGTGGCGGGGAAAAATCCAAGTTTGGTTTAGCCGCCGCGCAGGTATTGCAATTGGTTGAAAAACTGCGTTCAGCAGGGCGGTTGGATAGCTTGCAGTTGCTGCATTTTCATTTGGGCTCCCAATTATCAAATATCCGTGATGTGGCAACCGGGGTGCGTGAATCTGCCCGCTTTTATGTCGAGCTGTCCAAACTGGGTGTCAATATCCAGTGCTTTGATGTTGGAGGTGGTTTAGGCGTCGATTATGAAGGCACTCGTTCCCAGTCAGAATGCTCGGTTAACTATGGTTTGAATGAATACGCGAATAACGTTATTTGGGGTATTGGTGATGCGTGTGAAGAGCATGGCTTGCCCCATCCGACGGTGATTACGGAGTCGGGTCGTGCATTGACAGCCCATCATACGGTTTTGATCTCCAATGTGATTGGGCTAGAACATAATGAATTCACTGAAACAACGCCACCCGCAGAAGAGGCGACTCGCCCTCTGACCAGTTTGTGGGATACATGGCAGGAAATGCAATCTGACGGTAACCGCCGTTCCCTGCGTGAATGGTTGCATGACAGCCAATTTGATCTGCATGAGGTTCATACCCAGTACGCGCATGGTATGTTGGCACTGTCAGAACGGGCATGGGCGGAAGAACTGTATTTAAATATCTGTCGCCATATTCAGCAAAATCTTGACCCAAGCAACCGTGCCCACCGTCCGATCATTGATGAATTACAGGAACGCATGGCGGATAAATTCTATGTGAATTTCTCGTTGTTCCAGTCGATGCCAGATGCATGGGGGATTGATCAACTTTTCCCTGTCTTGCCAATTGAAGGCCTGGATAAGCCACTGGATCGCCGGGTCGTTTTATTGGATATCACCTGTGATTCTGACGGTACGATTGATCACTATGTTGATGGTGATGGGGTGGCAACAACGATGCCAATGCCTGCTTATGATCCAGAAAATCCGCCGTTGATTGGTTTCTTTATGGTTGGGGCCTATCAGGAAATTCTGGGTAACATGCATAACTTGTTTGGTGATACGGCGGCTATTGATGTTTATGTTTCAGAAGATGGCACAGTGACTTATCAGCAGAGCGAGGAAGGGGATTCTGTCGCCAATATGCTTCAATATGTCAAGCTGGACCCGCAGGTACTATTGACCCGCTTCTGTGATCAGGTGAAATCGACGGATCTGGATGAAAATTTGCAGGAACAATTCCTGCAAGAGTTTGAAAGTGGCCTGTATGGTTACACCTATCTGGAAGATGATTAATCTTGATTAGCCATTGTTTGGAAGATTAATTTTTTAGTGTAAATAAGACTCCATGTTACTCGTTACTGCCAATTATTGAATATTGTGATATTGGATATGAGTAATCAGCCGGCATGGGATTTTTGAGGATATAGCATGAGTATTAGCTCCTTAGGGAACCAGATTGATCATTCTTTGGTTTCAAATGCCTTCGGTTTCCTGCGTTTTCCGTTGAACTTTCAACCCTATTCCAGCGATGCGGAATGGGTGATTACCGGCGTTCCTTTTGATATGGCAACATCGGGGCGTGCGGGCAGTCGCCACGGGCCTGCCGCTATTCGTCAGGTATCAACGAACCTGGCGTGGGAAAGCTGTCGTTGGCCGTGGAACTTTAGCTTACGCAAGCGCCTGAATGTGGTGGATTGCGGGGATCTGGTGTTTAGCTTTGGTGATGCTCAGGATATGAGTGATAAGTTGCAGGCACATGCCGAAAAGGTGCTGGCATCGGGTAAGCGCATGCTGTCATTTGGCGGTGATCACTTTGTGACGTTGCCATTGCTGCGCGCCCACGCGAAACACTTTGGCAAAATGGCACTGATCCATTTTGATGCCCATACAGACACTTATCCCAATGGCAGTCAATTTGATCATGGGACGATGTTTTACCATGCACCGAATGAAGGGCTGATAGATCCTCATCATTCAGTGCAAATTGGTATCCGCACCGAGCACGATAGTGATAATGGTTTTACCGTACTGGATGCGGGTCAGGTTAACGATCGGGGTGTTGATGATCTTGTTGAGCAGATTAAAACCGTGGTGGGTGACTTGCCGATTTATCTGACATTCGATATTGATTGCCTCGATCCGGCATTTGCACCCGGGACGGGAACGCCGGTCATTGGTGGATTGACGTCAGATCGCGCATTGAAAATAGTGCGTGGTTTGCAGCCGCTAAATATTGTCGGAATGGATGTGGTGGAAGTGGCTCCGGCTTATGACCAATCCGAAATTACAGCATTAGCGGCAGCAACGATTGGGCTGGAGTTGCTCTATTTACAGGCCTCGAAGAAAGATCTTTAATGCATTAATCTTGTCAATTGTCGTCTTAAAGGCTCACCTAAAGGTGGGTCTTTATCCTTTAAGTGAGTTTGCATGTGTCCACGCTGACCCCCTCGTTTCATTTACGAGGGGGTCAGCGTAATGTTGATCAGTCTGAACCCATAAAGGTTTCAACAGGAACGTTGAAAAATTTGGCAAAGCCTTTTACTTGTCCAATGTTCATCGAACGTTTTCCATGCAGTATCTCTGATATCACACTTTGAGTTGCAATATCACGTAGATCAATCTGCCTAACGCCTCGTTCTTTCATAAAGTAACTCAACGCTTCACGTGGCGTCACATTAGGCATTTGGCGATTTTTTGCTTCATATTCATAGACACGATCGGTGATAAGATCAGCGAACTTTGCTGCAGCATGTTCGGTATCTTCAGCATATGAATATAACTCATCAATCAGCGCCATTCGGGCAGTGAGATCGTTATCATTTTCTATAGGTTCAATACACGCTGAGAACAACAGTGCCAGAGGGCTAAGTTGCTCAGAGATTGACTGCATCATTTGGGGTAAAATTTCGATGAGTCCATCAATCCCTTCATAAGTAACGAGTGATGTTTTTCTCATGCTTCACCTTTTTGATCGCTTTGATTTAGTCTGCTTACGCCACCAACTATCATATTCAGTATGGGTATAAACATTTTTAATGTAAAAAGTGCCTGATTTGGGATTAAGCCATGTGATAATGCGGCATTTATTTCTATGTATATCAAATATATAAATATCTAAAGGCCCTTTTTTGCTTCCTGTCTCTAATAATTCGTGGGGTACACGATCAACATTCCATGTCGATGTTTTAAGCCATAACTCACGGATTTGGGCATAAGATTCAAATCGTAAAGATGCTTTATCAAAAACATCCAACCAGAGTTTTAGCCCAATTTTCCATTGGGCATGTTTTTGCATCGCTTCAGTGATGGCTTTTGCCGTGATAACACGCATATCACTCCCTTATAATATCGCAATTAGCGATATTTGCAATGTTTGAAAAAATTTAGGGTTCTTTTTTTCAAACAGAGCATATCACTGCACAATATACGTCAACACTTGCTGCTGTGGCATTAAGGCAAAATTTCCGTGAAATTGCGAACCCGCTCGAAACTCATCCGATAAGGTTTGCAGTAGTTTTATGCTTATGGCGTAATCTTTACAGTTAATTGACGTAATCTCAGCCGCATGGAAATCAAAGAAGCATTTTACATGGGGATAAAGCGCCTTAAACAGGCTCTCCTTGATGGAGAACATCAGCGTGAACGCCTGTCCAAAAGGTAATGGGCACTCGGTCAATAACTTCGCTTCATTACCATTGATGATACTGGATGAAACGCTTTCGATAGTATCTGGTTTAATCTCCTGTTCGATATCTACGCCGATCATTCGGTAGTGATTGCAAGAAGCCGCAAAGGCAATGGCGCAGTGGGTTGAATGGGAAATTGAACCACAAATATTATCAGGCCAGATTGGAGCACGATCTTGGGCATTGGTTACCTGAAAGTCAGGGTAACCCAACGGGTTTAAAACTTGTTGAGTGCAGTAACGGGCAGCCAGATATTCCGCACGTCGTTTATTAACGGCACTTTGTAAGCGAGGTGGGTAGCTAATGCCACATTCGTCAAAGAGTGCATCCCGATAGCAAGATTGATCAAAATATGTTTTTATGACCTGAAGGTAGGGATGTCCGGGCAGGACACCGACCTGTATGTTGGTAAAAAAAGGGTCATTGATGGCAGGGGTGAGGACAGGAGTAAACGTTATTTTTTTTAGCATGATTTTTTATTTTCGTCTGTGATTATTATATACCAGTCGCCTTTCAAGATGCGTCTTATATCTCCCGCGCCGCGGGGAGATATAAATACTCTCATTGGCTTGTAAGCGGCAACGTGAAGTTGGATTGGTATATAGCGAATCAATTAAAAATGATTATGGTCTGATTTTGCCAGATTTAATTTTAGTTCACTAACGTAATGACTCTTTTTATACTCCTCGTTGTTACCATTTTTAAAAAGAGGTTAATGTGGAAATATTAGTGACAGGCGGAATGGGATATATCGGTAGCCATACTTGCGTTCAAATGATTGAAGCCGGAATGACACCGATCATCATCGATAACCTGTGCAATGCCAATCGTGAAGTTCTGGCTCGCATTGAGGCTTTGACTGGCGTGCAGCCACTGTTTTATGAAGGGGATATTCGTGATGAATCATTCCTTGATGTTATTTTCTCCCGTCACCAAATCCAGTCAGTGATTCATTTTGCAGGCTTGAAAGCGGTTGGTGAGTCTGTCGCAAAACCTGTTGAATATTATGACAATAATGTCAACGGAACGTTGGTGTTGGTGCGTAGTATGCGTAAAGCGGGTGTCAAAAGCATCATCTTTAGTTCGTCCGCGACGGTCTATGGCGATCCGGATGTCGTGCCTATTACTGAGCAATCTGCGGTCGGTAATACGACTAACCCTTATGGCACCAGTAAATATATGGTCGAACGCTGCCTGTCTGATCTCCATCATGCAGAAAATGATTGGTCTGTGGTGGTGTTACGCTACTTCAATCCCGTTGGCGCTCACCCTTCGGGCACGATGGGGGAAGATCCACAGGGAATTCCCAATAATTTGATGCCTTATATTGCCCAGGTTGCCGTCGGTCGTCGGGAAAAACTGTCGGTGTATGGGGATGATTATCCAACGTCTGACGGTACTGGCGTTCGCGATTATATCCATGTTATGGATTTGGCAAACGGGCATATTGCTGCACTGAATGCCGTTGGTAAGAAAGCGGGACTGCATATCTATAACTTAGGGACTGGAAAAGGCACCAGCGTATTGGAAATGGTGAAGGCTTTCGGTGATGCCTGTGGTCAGCCTGTTCCTTATGAAATTTGCCCTCGTCGTCCAGGCGATATTGCAGAATGTTGGTCAAGCCCGGAGAAAGCCGAGCGAGAATTGGGCTGGAAGGCAAGCCGTACTATCGTGGAAATGGCTACAGATGCCTGGCGCTGGCAGTCGCAAAACCCTAATGGCTATCAAGCGAAGTAAGAAGTATTAAAAGAATTTTGGCTTTCTGCTAAGTTTGTGTGGTGAAAGCAAGGGGAACCCAATATGTCAAAGATGCGATTCAATCCCGTTGGTTGTCCACATCGGCGCTATAATCCTTTAACGGGTAAATGGATTATTGTTTCACCACATCGAGCGAAGCGACCGTGGAGTGGTCGCGATGAAAAACCACTCCACGTGGCGTTGCCAAGTCACGATGCGCACTGTTTTTTATGCCCAAACAATACTCGCGCTTCGGGTCATATCAATCCAGATTATCAGGGTGTTTATATCTTCCAGAATGATTATTCTGCCTTGCCACCGGAACGTTTCGATATTGCGCCTACCGATGACCCGCTATTTCACATTGAACCAGTGAGTGGTGTTTGTCGGGTCATCTGTTTTTCTCCTGATCACAGCAAGACGTTGCCGGAACTGTCATTGGGACAAATCCGCCATGTTATTGATGCCTGGAATGCGCAGATTGAAGAGTTGAGCCAGCGTTATATTTGGGTTCAGGTGTTTGAGAATAAGGGCGAAATGATGGGATGCTCCCAGCCCCATCCTCATGGACAAATTTGGGCGAGTGATTTTTTGCCTGATGAGCTGGTACGCAAAGATGAATTGCTGTGGCAGTACTATTGTCAGCAAGGCGCTAACTTATTGATAGATTACATTGAGGCCGAGCGCGCAGACGGTGCGCGTACTGTGGTGGAAACCCAATATTGGTTGGCGGTTGTACCTTATTGGGCGACATGGCCATTTGAAACCATGCTGTTGCCGAAAAATCCTATCCGCCGAATGAATGAACTGACGGAAGCACAATGTGATGACTTGGCGCTAGCGATTAAAAAATTGACCAGTCGCTATGACAATCTGTTTCAATGCGCTTTTCCCTATTCCATGGGCTGGCATTTTGCCCCTTTCTTCCAGCATCAATGTGACACCAATCTTAAACGACCAGAACACGATATCGATCATTGGCAATTACATGCGCTGTTTTATCCGCCATTATTGTGTTCATCCAGCATCCGTAAGTTTATGGTGGGTTACGAGATGCTGGCGGAAGCTCAACGTGATTTAACGCCAGAGCAGGCGGCCCAGCAGTTACGGGATGTCAGCGATATTCATTTTAAAATACGCTGATTTTGCTAAAAACGTTTCTGGGGAAAAAGAGATGAAAACTTTAATCCAAAACGTCACTGAATCTTTTAATGCTTACTTTCATTATTCCCCGACGCATTTTTTTCAGGCGCCTGGGCGGGTGAATCTTATTGGTGAGCATACGGATTATAACGGTGGTTTTGTCCTGCCTTGTGCCATTAATTTCCAGACAGTGGTGGCCGCCGCCAAACGTGAGGACATGTGTGTCAGGGTGATAGCGGTTGATTACCATAATCAAGATGATGAATTTGATCTCTGCCGGCCAATTCTCTTCCAACAAGAAAAAATGTGGGCGAATTACATCCGTGGTGTGATGAACTCTATGGTGGAGAGTGGTTATGTTTTTGGTGGTTTAGATCTCGCGATGAGTGGCAATATTCCACAAGGTGTGGGTTTGAGTTCATCGGCTTCGTTGGAAGTTGTCCTTGGGCAGACCATTAAATCGCTTTATCAACTCAATATTAGCCCCACAATGATTGCATTGAATGGACAGCAGGCAGAAAACCAATTTGTCGGTTGCAATTCCGGCATCATGGATCAGTTAATTTCTGCCTGCGGGACAGAAAACCACGCTTTGCTGATTGATTGCTCCACGTTGGCAACGCAACCTGTACGTATGCCTGATAAGGTGGTTGTGATGATCATCAATTCCAATAAACCGCGTGGCTTGCTGGATAGCGAATACAATCTGCGCAGGCAGCAATGTGAGGAGGCTGCGCGTTTGTTGGGAGTGAAAGTATTGCGTGATATCACCCTGGAAGATTTTAACGCTAAACAAGCGTTGCTCGATACATTGCTCGCTAAGCGGGCTCGTCATGTGATTAGTGAAAATGGTCGGACTAAATTGGCGGCGGCGGCTTTGAGGGCTGGCGATTTATTTCGTCTTGGCCAGCTTATGGCTGAATCTCATCTTTCCATGCGTGACGATTTTGAAGTTACGGTTCGTGAAATCGATGTGCTGGTGGCGATTGTCAAAGATGTGATTGGCGATCGCGGAGGCGTTCGTATGACGGGGGGCGGTTTTGGTGGTTGTGTGGTGGCATTGGTTCCCCCTGATTTGGTAAACCGTGTGAAAACGGCGGTTGAACAACAATATGAGACTAAGACCGGCCTGAAAGCGGATATCTATCTTTGTCAGGCCACAAAAGGCGCCAGCCAACTGGAATAAGCAAAAGTGAGGTATCGAAAGCATTTTTTCTACAGGGTAAGTTCATTCACTATTTAACCTTAATGATGAGAGGAGTGTGAGCATGAGTTCCAATTCGCAGCAAGCCACTTTACAACAGCAGTGGACAGAGGTTGACGGCTATCTTAAGCAGGCACTGTTACCGAAATCCCCGCATCTCGAACAAACCCTTGAACACATGAGCGCTCAAGGGTTGCCTGCGATTAATGTTTCTGCGCTGCAAGGGCAGTTTTTGATGATGATGGTACAAATTAGTGGCGCAAAACGTATTCTTGAAATTGGCACATTGGGTGGATATAGCGCCCAATACATGGCAAAAGGATTGCCTGATGATGGGATATTGTTCACATTGGAAAAAGATCCCCATGCAGCCAAAGTGGCTCAGCATAATATCGAAAGGGCACAACTTACCCACAAAATTAAGATTATCGTGGGAGAGGCTAATGAAACTTTGCAGACGTTAAGCGCTGAAGCTCCCTTTGATTTGTTTTTTATTGATGCTGATAAGCAAAATAGCCCATTGTATCTGGATTGGGCTGTCAAGTTGGGGCGTGTGGGAAGCATTATCATCATGGACAATATGATCCGCGAAGGGGAAATTGTCCATGAGCAGCGGAGTGAATCTGTTGAAGGTGTGCGTCAGGCACTGGATAAAATGTCCAACTACCCAGAACTGACTGTCACGGCGTTGCAGACTGTCGGGGAAAAAGGTTGGGATGGATTTGCACTGTTACGGATAAATACGGATAAAAAGATGACGCAATAACTTTATGTTAAGAAATAAGTGGTTATAGCTATAGAAAGGATGGTTTATTTTTTGATAAACCATCCTATACCAATCCAACTTCAAGTTGCCGCTTGCAAACCAATGTGAGTGTTGGTCTCTCCCCGCGCAGCGGGGAGAGACCAGATGCATCTTGAGAGGCGACGGGTATATAACCAATGTGATTAAATACGGCTGCCAATATTACGGCTTTTGGATTGCAGGATGATCAACAGGAGACGATTTTCGGGCTGCCTGACAGGCTTTGCGTTCACGGGGTTCGCGTTCATGAATAATCTTGGCTGTCTCATCTATGGCGGGAAGTGGAAAGCCCATATCGTCATAGGCACCAAAACCCATTAAACGATAACTGCTTAGCGGGGCGTTTATTGGAACACGAAATTCTCTTTTTTCCCCTGGCGCCAATGGCTCAAACCCATGTACCGTGAGTGCACCGGGTTCACATTTAGCATTAAGGGGTAAAACAGCCAGATAGCCTCCCGCCACAGGTTGGTCGCCTTTATTTTGCAGTGTGCCGCCGACAAAGAATTTACCGTTGGCTCCTAGCCCCATATGGAATAACAGATGGGCTTCCCCTTTTGCCCATAATGCAGATGTGAACAGGCCATTCACCATAAATATTGCACTGTATAGGTAACCACGCCATTTCATCTTTATGCCCCTATTTACTGGTTATCATTTCCTAACTTTAAATAGGTATTGCCGTGGTTGGGAGGGAAAATCAAGTTATTTTACTTCACTTCGGCAATGGTTATACGCATTAAACTTCAAGTTGCAATTTACAACACGATATGAAACCTGATTTCTCCCCGCGAAGTGGGGAGAAATCACACGCATCTTGAAGTTAGATTGGTATATAGGCAAATGATTATAAATTGATGCAAGAATCAATATCACCGTATTTTGTGACTCTTTTGAACACATCCAGATCCAATCTGGCAATATAATCGATTAAATAGTGTCCGCACAGTGGACCATCTGAAATATCCAGATTGGTTTGAGGGTGAAACTCGTTGATATAGTCCAATGAAGAATATCCCAAAATTTTAGGCGGTAGATGAGGGATGACATCATCAATGTAGTTGAACACCGCAAAACGGTTAAAATGTTGGGTAACGTGTTTGGAAAATTCACGGTTCCCCGGTCTTGGACAGGCAAGTAAACAGGCTGAGTGATTGGGGACGATAGGGCCAATTTCATACATGAGATAGGACGCAATGGCTGCCCCAAGGCTGTGACCAACTATCGTCAATTGCCCCCTGATCCCTATAAGTTGAGCAATCGCTTCGGCTAATTTGAGCTGGCTGTAATCATGGAGAAATTCTGGCTCAAGGGCAACCAGCTTCATGGAATCATAGACACTAAAAAAACCTTGGCTGACAGCTAACTTGGGAAAACGAAGCCACGGTGATGTGAAACTGATCCATCCATCGTGGATATCTTCTAACAAGATTGAGGGATCGGTTCCACGTATGGCAACAATATATTCCTCTGGAGAATGATTATTTGCAGCCACATAGCCATAACAGACATGGTTGGGTAATTCGCTTTTTCGTGGCGTTACGGAGAAAGACAAGTCATCGGCTGAGAGATACGCGATAACTTTCCATCCATCCTCTTCAATTCGCGGATCGGCAGGGGGCGTGGGATTATTGTAGTATTGTTGATTCATTTTCGCTGCATATAGCACGAATGCCGCAAAATTGGCGGCCTCTTTATATGTATACATAACTGACTCTTTTATTATTTCTTTGTTCTTGGGGAGACGAATTATTGAGATGCTTATTTTATGTCATTTAAGTGTACATTGTTTTACCGGAGTTGCTGGGTTAAGAGAAAATATACAGGTTGATTGATATTCTGTTTAGATTGCAATGAAATCATAATGGTAATGGGCTTATTTCCATGATTTCCTATTATTAGGATTTATTTATTATTAAATGATAGAAAATAATAGCTTGGCGCTATGTTTTAATTTATCAATATCGCATTAGTTAATTCCCTTTTGTTATATGTAGTTTGCATTTATTCTTTCAAATTGATTGCCATGCGGCGTTATTCTTCCTCAATCTAAAAGTTTTTTTACACATTTTACCGATTACCAAGAGGCAAATATGGCAGCACCACGTTCGGTTCTTGAACTTATAGGGAATACGCCGCTACTGGAACTGACCCATCTGGAGACAGGCCCCTGTCAGCTATTTATTAAGTTAGAGAATCAAAATCCGGGGGGATCGATTAAAGATCGTGTTGCACTTTCAATGATTGAGCAGGCGGAAAAACAAGGGTTATTGCAGCCTGGCGGCACTATCATTGAAGCCACGGCAGGGAATACGGGGATAGGCCTGGCACTGGTTGCCGCTATGAAGGGTTATAAACTGATTTTAGTCGTACCGGATAAGATGAGCAGGGAGAAAATTTATCATCTGCGGGCATTGGGAACCGATGTTCGCCTGACACGCTCTGATGTCGGAAAAGGGCATCCAGAATATTATCAGGATTATGCGTTGCGCCTGTCGAAGGAAATCAGCGGAGCTTATTATATTGATCAATTCAATAACCCGGCGAACTCAGCCGCCCATCTGGAGACGACAGGCCCAGAGATTTGGCAGCAGATGGAGCAAAATGTCGATGCTGTGGTCGTTGGTGTCGGTTCTGGCGGGACCTTGGGGGGCTTGAGCCAGTATTTTCAGCAAGTTTCCCCTCATACGGAATTTGTCCTCGCTGATCCCAAAGGTTCTATTCTTGCCGATTATGTTGAGCATGGCCACTATGATGAAGCGGGCAGTTGGTTTGTGGAAGGCATTGGCGAAGATTTTGTCCCGCCTCTTGGCGATTTTTCCCAGGTTCACCATGCTTATCGCATTACTGATGCAGAAGCATTCACCTGTGCCCGCGATTTACTGCTGACAGAAGGGATCTTGGCTGGCTCTTCGACAGGAACATTGCTGGCGGCAGCGCTACGTTATTGCCGTGCACAGACAACACCGAAACGTGTGGTGACATTAGCGTGTGACAGCGGCAACAAATACCTGTCGAAGATGTTTAACGATTACTGGCTATTGGAACAAGGGCTGCGCTCACAACCCCAAGAAAATAATTTGAGCGATTATATTACCTACCGTTATCGGGAGGGGGCGACGGTTTTTGTTTCTCCCCAAGATACCTTGCAGATTGCCCATAGCCGCATGCGTTTGTATGACATTTCACAGTTGCCTGTGATCGATAACGATCACGTCGTCGGCATCATTGATGAATGGGATCTCATGCACACGATTCAGGCCGATTCACGTCATTTCTCGCTGCCTGTTACTGAAGCAATGACCAGCCAGGTTTATACACTGCATAAAAAAGCATCATTGGCGCAGTTAATGGCGACTTTTGATGCTGGTCACGTGGCGCTGATTGTTGATGATGACAACCGCTTCCTTGGCCTTGTGACTCGTACCGATGTTTTGAACGCATGGCGTCAACAACTCAATTGATCTCTTTCAGGAATAAGTTAAATGACTAAATTTAATAGGATTAAATTTGATACACAAAGCGTTCATGCAGGCTATGTGCCTGATCACACTGGCGCAGTGATGCCCGCAATCTATGCCACCTCGACTTATGCCCAGCCTGCCCCTGGTCAGCATACTGGATATGAATATTCCCGCAGTGGCAACCCGACACGGGATGCCCTGGAGTGTGCGATTGCCGAATTGGAAAATGGCTCGCGTGGTTATGCGTTTGGCTCAGGCCTGGCTGCCAGTTCGACTATTTTGGAACTGCTTGATAAGGACAGCCATATCATCGCAGTCGATGATCTTTATGGGGGGACTTACCGATTACTGGAAAAAGTGCGCCGCCGGACGGCTGGCCTGCGAGTCACCTATGTTGAGGCAGGGGATACGGCGGCATTGGAAGCGGCAATTCAGTCTGATACTAAAATGGTTTGGGTGGAAACGCCCACTAATCCCCTCCTGAAATTGGCTGACTTAACCGCAATTGCACAGGTTTCCAAGCGGCACAATATTATCAGTGTGGCAGATAACACGTTTGCTTCCCCTTATATTCACCGTCCGCTTGATTTGGGTTTTGATATTGTTGTGCACTCTGCAACTAAGTACCTGAATGGTCATTCTGATGTTGTCGCGGGTCTTGCGGTGGTGGGAAATAACGCAGAGTTGGCGGAGCAAATGGGCTTCTTGCAAAATTCCATTGGCGGCATTCTGGATCCGTTCAGCAGTTTCCTTGTCCTGCGTGGTATTCGGACGTTGGCACTGCGTATGGAGCGCCATATTAACAGTGCAGAGAAGATTGCCCATTGGCTTGAGCAGCAGCCACAAGTTGAGAAAGTGTATTATCCTGGCCTTGCCTCTCATCCTCAACATGAATTGGCAAAACGTCAGATGCGAGGTTTTGGTGGCATGATCTCCATCGTACTGAAAGGAGATGATGATTATACGCGTCGGGTTATTAAAGGGCTGAAACTGTTTACATTGGCGGAAAGTTTAGGGGGAGTGGAGAGTTTGATTGGCCAGCCATTTACCATGACCCATGCTTCCATTCCGCTGGAACGGCGTCTGGCCGCGGGGATTACCCCACAACTGCTTCGGATTTCTGTCGGCATTGAACATGCCGATGATCTGATAGCCGATTTGTCTCAGGCACTTGAAAATGCGGGTTTGTCACAAGAAAGCGAATTTAATTAAAAAATTAAGGTAACCCAAAAACAATGCCAGGCGATATTTTTCGGTTGGCATTTTTAACGTTATTTTTGGGGCTAAAAGGGTATATACCAGTCGCCTTTCAAGATGCGTCTTATATCTCCCCGCGCAGCGGGGAGATATAAGCACTTCCATTGGTTTGCAAACTGCAATTTGAAGTTGGATTGGTATATAGTTAAAAGTGGCGAAAATAACAACAAAGGACATTCGTTATGGCAATCCTGAATATCCTGACAATTCCAGATGAAAGATTGAGACAAAAATGTGTTGATGTCACGGATTTTGATAAAGTTCAAACGCTAATTGATGACATGCTGGAGACAATGTACAACACTGATAATGGCATTGGCCTGGCGGCGCCACAGGTTGGCCGGAAAGAAGCGGTTTTGGTCATTGATCTTACGCCAAATCGCGATCAACCCATGGTTTTGGTTAACCCAAAGATCGTTGAAAAAGAGCGTCGTGTCGTGAATCAGGAAGGCTGCTTGTCAATACCTGGGTATTACGCCGATGTTGAACGGTTTGAAAGCGTGAAGGTAGACGCATTTGATCGGTTTGGCAAACCGGTGACGATAGAAAGTGAAGATTTTCTATCAATTGTGATGCAGCATGAAATTGACCATTTACATGGCATTGTTTTTATCGATTATCTGTCCCCATTAAAAAGAAAAATGGCACTGAAAAAAGTAAAAAATAACTTAAGAAATAAGAGAAGTTAATTACTGCGGGGGAATAAAAATAGTGTAAATTATTTCTCAATATATTCTGTGATATTGTAATTTTATATCTTGCTATGATTTTATTTATTAATGCTAAGTACGCATAAAAAACCTTAAGATTATGCATGCCTTATGCGATAGTGGTTTCTTATTTAAGAAATATACGCATTAAACTTCAAGTTGCAATTTACAACACTATATGAAACCTGATTTCTCCCCGCGAAGCGGGGAGAAATCACACGCATCTTGAAGTTAGATTGGTATATAAGTGGATTTGAAAGGCAAAGGGCATATCTGATGATAATGATATAAGCAGAGGCGTTATTATGATGGAAAGAAGTGATATTGCATATTATCAACAACCTCATTTTTCCATTGATCTGAACCTGATAGATACCACGGATGCCAGGGTGGGGACATACTGGATAATATTGGATGCGGCGGGAATGAGGGATGCAAAAATGTCGGCAGTGAAAGTGGGTAGTAAAAGAGCATATGTTAATATTCCCTTTACGGTCAGTAGCAACAAGCTCACTTGTGCCATTTATATCAGAAACAAGATCAATAGCAGTTATCCTCTGACTGGTACTCTCTATCTTGACTATGATCCGTTATCCCATTTTGTTGATATTTCTACAGTGAAAATATCCCCTGAATCTCAATTAGGCCTGGATATTGATAGGGTAGGCAATACTAAATTTGACTTTAAACTGAAAGAGAAATAACGGTTCTGGTGCAGAACCGTTGTCTGATAACGTTCAGGATAGACTTAATGGTATTTTAAATTTCTGCCGTGCTACAAGAGGAAATGACGGGCCAATAATGGCGCTGTAAAGTTTTTTTTCAAATAAAAACCTCTGGGCAACGTCATAATTGGCTGGCCGTATTCGCCTATCGCTTCTGTCAATGCCCGGCTATTGGCGGCCTTGGGGCGCAATTGCAGCACTTCACCATGACGGGCAGTAATGCTTTCGACTTTTCCTAATACAATAAGATCCATAAGTTCTTCCCAGTCGCGTCGCAGTAACTCTTCTTCAATCGCATTCGGACTCCAAAGCAATGGGGAACCTACGCGGCGTGCGGACAGCGGGATACTTCTTTCCCCCTCAACGGGTATCCACAAAACGCGGGATAATTTGCGCCTGACATGACAGTTTTCCCAGGTAATGCCACTGTTACCGGTTAAAGGGGCAACGCAGACAAAGGTGGTTTCTAATGGGTAACCTTGGCTATCCACAGGGATAGTTTTCAACTCAATACCGATATGCTCGAAATCCTGTTCAGGTTTACTGCCCGCACTTGCACCTAAATAATATTCAAGCAACATACCGACCCAACCTTTATCACGCTTTAAATTGGGGGGAATGGGGAGTCTGGCTAATGCAGCGAGTTCACCCATAGATAAACCTGCCAGAGCATGGGCGCGATTGAACAGTTGTTGTTCGTTTTCAGGTGGTGCCGGAGATGTAAAATACATGTTATAGAGTATATTTTTTATTGGTTAAAAAATGTTCATGTGAGTTATGGAAAATTATTATTAATTTATCATTAGTAGGATTATTTTGATAATAGCATGATATACAAGATTTTTTCATTGGTGTTTTCTGCATTAAAAATAGACTTATTATGATTGTTCACCGATTCCCCGCGATAATAAACAGGATCTTACACCATGTTATCCACAGATTTATGGGATAAGTGATAAAAAATGCGAGCACTGGTTTGATTTACAGCGCTAATGAGTGATGTTTTCGACAAAAATAGACGATTTTTGTTTAACTAAAAGGCATATCCTGTGGATAAAATCATCATTGGTTAATCTTTGCTCATCACGAGAGAAGGCGAAAAATTTTAGGCGTAATATGCCTTGTTAAAAAGGGGATAAAACGTAATAACATAATGAAAAATAATGATTATTTGTTTGCGCTTATCGCGAGTGTAAAAATAGGTAATAAAAGTATACCCGTTTTACCCCGCTCTTTTTCACATACATATCCACAGAAAAAGTGAATAAAATGGTCCCGGTCAGGCAATAAATGTTTATAACTTTAGCTTTTCCTGTGAATTATCATTCTGGAGGCGTAAGCCACGCAGATTTAAAATCAAACCCGCCAAAGGGGTTTATTTTTATCCCTTCTTTATTGATTCCTTGTATTAATCAGGTAATAAGCAGGGGTTAAAGTTGTTCAGGAGAGATAACCACGCTTAACTGATTCCCGATTTTTTTGAGTAAGGGTATTTTTTACCAGCCAGTAAGTTATCTTACTGGCCTTTTTCAATGGGTTGCCTTGGCTATTTTCCCGCATCTTCCTCGGTGATATAGCGTGCAATGATATCACCCATTTCATCGGTGCTGATTGCCTGACCATTACCCGCAAGATCGGCGGTACGGTAACCCTGTTCCAAAGCAAGGTTGATAGCCCGTTCAATGGCATTTGCAGCCTCAAGATGTCCAAGGCTATAACGCATCAACAGGGCTGTCGATAATATTTGGGCAATTGGATTGGCGATATTTTTGCCTGCAATGTCCGGGGCAGAACCCCCGGCAGGCTCATATAAGCCAAAACCTTTCTCATTCAGGCTGGCAGAAGGCAACATTCCCATTGAACCCGTGATCATGGCGCATTCATCGGATAAAATATCGCCAAAGATATTGGAGCATAATAGAACATCAAATTGAGCGGGATTTTTGATCAGTTGCATGGTGGCGTTATCGATATACATGTGTTCGATTTCAACGTCAGGATAATCTTCGGCGATTTTGCCAACGACTTCACGCCATAACACCGAGCTTTGTAAAACATTTGCCTTATCAATCGAAGTGACTTTATGACGACGCTTGCGCGCAGATTCAAAGGCAATGCGTGCGATCCGTTCTATCTCGAAACGATGATAAATTTCAGTATCGAAAGCACGTTCATATTTTCCTTCACCATCACGCCCTTTGGGTTGTCCAAAATAAATTCCGCCCGTTAATTCACGGACACATAAAATATCAAAGCCTTTGGCCGCGATATCATGGCGAAGGGGACAGAAAGATTCTAAGCCTGCATATAAACGCGCTGGGCGTAAATTACTGAACAATTTGAAATATTTTCGCAGTGGCAATAATGCCCCGCGTTCAGGTTGTTCGGCGGGAGGCAGATGGGTCCATTTCGGGCCACCTACGGAGCCAAATAGGATCGCGTCAGCCTTTTCGCAGCCGGTAATCGTTTCTTGAGGCAAGGGAGCGCCATGACGATCAATGGCGATCCCCCCTACATCATATTCGCTGGTTGTGATGCGGATATTAAAACGATGACGGATGGCATCTAACACTTTGTAGGCTTGTTTCATCACTTCGGGGCCAATGCCATCCCCAGGCAAAATAGCAATGTGGCAGTGATAACTTTCTTGCTTGCTTGGTGTTGCTTCATTTGAAATAGATTGGCTAGGAGACATGATTATGCAGTTTCCTTTTTGTTGTTCCGGTTATCGTTTCGAGTACTATCTTGGGAAATACGCTGTTTTTCTTTTTCGACTTGCTCTGCCTGCCAGATATTATTCAGGGCGTGGATCATTGCCTTGGCAGAGGATTCAATGATGTCAGTTTCCAAACCCAATCCATGAAAACGGCGGCCAAAACATTCCACGATAATATCAACCTGACCAAGAGCATTTTTACCATGCCCCTTACCGGATAATTGATAGGAAATTAATTCCAGTGGATAACCGGTAATACGGTTGATGGCCTGATAGACGGCATCAACCGTACCATTCCCTGTCGAGGCTTCAGATTTAAGTTCATCGCCGCAGGCCAGGCGAACGGTTGCAGTTGGTACAATATTGGAGCCGGACTGGATACTGAAATAGTCCAGGCGGAAGTGTTCATGTTCCTGCTGTTGTTGGTTGATGAACACCAAGGCTTCCAAATCGTAATCAAACACCTGGCCTTTTTTGTCTGCCAATTTCAAAAATGCTTGGTACAGGACATCCAGATCGTAGTCACCCTCTTGATAGCCCATTTCTGTCATGCGATGTTTCACTGCGGCGCGTCCAGAACGCGAAGTCAGGTTCAACTGGGTATCTTTCAAGCCGATGGAGGCGGGTGTCATAATCTCGTAAGTTTCACGATGTTTCAGGATACCGTCCTGATGAATGCCCGATGAGTGAGAAAATGCATTGCTGCCAACAATGGCCTTGTGGGCGGGGATTGGTGTACTGCTGATTTGGCTCACTAACTGGCTGGTTCGATAAATTTCTTGATGGTTGATATTGGTATGCACCCCCAACATTTGTTGGCGTGTTTTGATCGTCATGATCACTTCTTCCAGTGAGCAGTTACCTGCACGCTCTCCCAATCCATTGATCGTCCCTTCTATTTGACGGGCACCTTCCTGAATTGCCGTAATGGAGTTCGCTACGGACATACCTAAATCGTCGTGACAGTGGACTGAAATAATCGCTTTATCAATATTGGGTACGCGATTAAATAGTGTGCGTATAATGCCGCCAAATTGGTAAGGGGTTGTATAACCCACGGTATCTGGAATGTTGACCGTGGTTGCACCCGCTTTGATGGCTTGCTCGACAATTTTGCACAAATTATCGATATCTGTGCGACCGGCATCTTCGCAGGAAAACTCGATATCATCGGTGTAATTACGTGCCCGTTTGATGGAACGAACCGCCATTTCCACAACATCATCGAAGGTTCTTTTTAATTTATGCTCGACGTGTAAGTTTGAAGTCGCCAGTACCATATGCAAACGAAAGGCTTCAGCGACTTTCAGGGCTTCAGCGGCAACATCGATATCTTTATCAACACAGCGGGATAAGGCACAGATACGGCTATTTTTGATTTCACGGGCGATGGTTTGAACGGATTCAAAATCGCCCGGAGAAGAAACTGGAAAACCGGCTTCAATAACATCAACCCCCAGCCTTTCCAGTGCAAAAGCGATTTGCAGTTTCTCTTTTACACTCAGGCTGGCTTGTAATGCTTGTTCTCCATCACGTAATGTAGTATCAAAAATAATAACTTGCTGGCTCATGTTGTTGCTCCTGTTAAATAGGCTAACTATATGATTTAGTTAGATAACTATGATTTATTTTTGAGCGCCGAGCAGGTAAAAAAAACCCGCGCTCGGCGCGGGTTTTCTGTTTCTGGTGAAGGTTAACTTATCCTTATTTTCCACCCACCAGCATACCGCGCGCATTAAAGGCGATGAGTAGTAGGTTTAGTAGAAGAACGAGGTGAATCATGTGAGCTAACCTTTAGGAATTTGTTAACTGAATTTTAATTGTCAATGCATTTATAGATACTTTATCTAAAAAATAATGTCAAGCAATACCAATACGAATTCAGAGTAAATCACGCCAATTCCTGGCTATTTATTGAACCCTCATTGAGGTTGGTGACTATTTTTTACATTTTTAGCGATGTTTTTATCTATTTTTCATGGCTATATATAGAGTAAAATCCGGCTCTGATGGATGATAAATGTGATTCTGTTATTTTATACAGTGAATTATATTTCTAATGAACAAGGATAGACAGATGTTAACCACAATGTGCTAGATTCAGAAAGCATAACCAGATTGAATATTAATCAATTGTATTTAGAGATATTGGAAGAACTGGCTTATTTTTAATACTCCAGATCATTTTTTGATAGAGAATATTAATAGAGTTATGATAGTTAGTTGGAATACAGTCATTTTATTATGGGTTGTTTCTACTCTTCATTTTGTCATTATTGGCTAAGCGTTTTTGATGTAAGTCGTTAGTGTAAGTTGAGTTATTGCTATTCATATATAACGCATTAATATTCATGCCAATAAAAATATTACGGTTACGTAGATAAAAATGCATTGGTTATGCATATTAATTTTTTGTACAAGAATGAATCCCAATTTATTTTTAATAAATTAGGGTAATTGATCTTATTAATGGGTAAAGCTGTTTGCGATATTGAAATGTTGCATTTATACCAATCTAACTTCAAGATGCGTGTGATTTCTCCCCGCTTCGCGGGGAGAAATCAGGTTTCATATCGTGTTGTAAATTGCAACTTGAAGTTTAATGCGTATAGAGGTAATCAATATTCCATTATTTAATGAGGTTATTGCTATAAATTTAGTGGAGTGAAATAATGACAGAACACAACTCAATAATCACAGAAAAAAAAGAATCATGCGATATTCAATTGCGTGGCGTCGATCTTAATTTGCTGACGGTTTTTGACGCTGTAATGCAAATGCAGAATATTACGCGTGCAGCACAGGCATTGGGAATGTCACAACCGGCTGTCAGCAATGCAGTAGCACGTTTGAAAACGATGTTCGGTGACGAATTATTTGTGCGTTATGGCCGAGGTATTCAGCCAACCGCGAGAGCAAAGCAGCTTTTCGGACCGCTCAGACAGGCACTGCAAATTGTCCATAATGAATTGCCCGGAATCGGGTTTGAACCCAGCAATAGTACCAGGGTATTTAATCTCTCTATTTGTAGTCCTCTTGATATTCGTTTAGCGGCTAAAATTGTTGAGCAGGTAAAAACACATGCTTCGAATATCGAAGTTGCCATTAAAACACAAATTAATGATGATATTGAAAAAAAATTAAAATATCGTGAAATAGAGTTTGTTATCAGTTATAACCCATTAGAATGCTCCGAATTTCATAATTATCCTCTTTTTAATGATGAATTGGTTCTGGCAGTTTCTAAACATCATCCGAGAATTAATCAACAAATTACTCAGCAACAATTGCAGGAAGAAAGACATGCTATTGTTGCCTTGGATAATGTCGATTCATTTAGTAAGCCTTACTATGAAGGCAATGAGTTATTGCGTTCTGTTTCTTATCAGGGAACGGATTTAAATAGTGTGCTTAATATTGTCGCCCAGACTTATTTAGTGGCTATAGTGCCAAAATGGATGGTTGAACACTATTCCGAACAGTTAAATATCTGTTCAGTATCGCTGCCAAATGGTCGGGTTTTTTGTCCTTGTTATTTAATATGGCATGGATCAACAGAGCGGGATAAAGGCCATCAGTGGATGAAATCACTGTTAAGCCATCTTGGTGAACAAGAATAGGTCACGTTGAAGCAAACCCTATGAAAATAAGAGTCTATCCCTGTGTAGCATATAGGATAGTTGCATACCGGGGTAGCGCTCTTGGTGCGTTTTTTCAGTAAAACAGATAAGGCTGTTGCTGTACATGATGATCATACAAACCGCTTCTTGCTGGAGAATGTAACGATTTTTGTTACATAAATTTTTTTCATTAATATTCCCCTGCTGTATTCTTGGCTTATTTATCCGTATAACGATATTTATCTCTGTTTCTCAATACTTATTCGATAAATCCTGCAAATATTTCCCCATTCTGAGGGAGAAGATACCAAAAATAGGCTTCCCCCTTTTACCAGGAATGGGTAGACTGCGAGGAAATAGCTCACATCTGTAAGCTGAAAAGTAGGTAATAGACTTACTAAAGACGCTGAATGAAATACTTATACAGGAATATATCGTGACAACAGATTCTCTGCACGCCTATCATTTGGTTACCCGATTGCAACAACAATGTAATGAATATCCGCAAAAAATTGCATTTCGGCAATGGTCGCCATCAGAACAACGGGAAATGAATTGGCGGCAGGTTGAATGCACAACGAAATCCGTGGCAAAAGCATTACTGTCATTGGGCGTTGACGTGCAGGAGAAAGTTGGCATTTTTGCACATAATTGTATGGCTTGGTCATTGGTTGATCTGGCGATCCTCCAGCTTCGGGCGGTGACAGTGCCGCTGTATGCAACCAATACTTGTGATCAGGCGGCATTTATTCTCAATGATGCAGGGGTGCAGGTGTTATTTGTTGGCGGGCAGGAGCAATATGATATTGCCATCGCGTTGATTGCGTTATGCCCCAAACTTACCCATCTTATTGTTATAGATGAATCTGTGGACTTAAAAGGATGCCCGCAAGCGTTATATTTATCCGCTTTCATTAACAATGACCATTCACAATATCAGGCAGAACTTGATAGCCGTATTGCTGAGCAGAATTTGAATGACCTCTTCACGTTAATCTATACCTCCGGTACAACGGGAGAGCCGAAGGGGGTGATGTTGGATTATCGGAATATCGCTTCCCAGCTTTATCTGCATGATCAGAGATTAACATTGACCCACCAGGATGTATCGCTCTGTTTTCTGCCGCTATCCCATATCTTTGAGCGGGCGTGGAGTTATTATGTCATGCATACGGGTGCCCTGAACGTCTATTTAACGGATACCCATCTTGTGCGTGCAGCGATGTCGGATGTGCGTCCGACGGTGATGTGTTCTGTTCCCCGTTTTTATGAAAAGGTGCATAGTGCGATCCTGGAAAAAGTTTCCCATGCCCCTTTTTGGCGTAGGATGATTTTTAATTGGGCACTAAAGCGGGGGGAAGAGCGTTGGATGCGCCAGCAGAAGGACAAAAAAGGTTGTCCGTTCACGCGCTGTCGTTATCGATTGGCTGACAAATTAGTGTTGAGCAAGCTCCGTGCGCTTTTGGGAGGACGGGTGCGTTTCTTGCCCGTAGCAGGGGCACGCCTTGACGATGCTATTACCCGTTTTTTTCTGTCCATCGGTTTGAATATCAAATATGGATACGGCATGACAGAAACGTGTGCCACGGTGTCTTGCTGGGAAGAAAAAGATTATCTGCTTGGCTCCATTGGTACGCCATTACCCGATATTGATGTTCGTATTAGCGCGGAAGGGGAGATCCAGGTACGCGGTTCTATTGTAATGAAAGGTTACTTCAACCGCCCAGAGGAAACGGTTCACGCTTTTACGGAAGATGGTTGGTTGCGAACCGGTGATGCCGGAGGGCTGGACGATAACGGTAATTTGTTTATTACTGAGCGCCTGAAAGATTTAATGAAAACGTCAACAGGCAAATATATTGCGCCACAAATGATTGAAGGGATGCTGGGGCAGGATCGTTTTATTGAACAGATTGCCGTCATTGCCGATGCCCGCCAGTTCGTTTCTGCATTGATTGTTCCCAGCTATGAAGTGTTGGAAGAGTACGCGAAATCCATCAATCTCCACTACCGTGATCGGCTTGAACTACTGCATAGTCATCAGGTTATAGAACTATTTGAACAGCGCTTAAAGGAAATGCAGAAAAGCATTGTTAAATTCCATCAGGTCAAACGATTTATTCTTTTGCCGGAAGCCTTTTCGATGGAAAAAGGCGAATTAACCCCGACATTGAAATTACGCCGCAAGGTTATTTCCCAACATTATCAGCGCGAAATTGAATCCATGTATCAGGATTGAAAATCGGCAAATGTTCGGATCTTCATCAACAAATGTTTTCAATATGTAAATTGATGTTTGCTAACACTGGTATCTAACGTTATGTTAGTTAACGTAGCATTATCGAAATAACGTTAAACAAACGTCATTCACACTATAAAACTCTATATAAATAAAAAATGGAATAAATAAGGTAACCTTTCCCGTTACCTTATGACATTCCGATGATTAACTTGCAAACAGAGCCTGGAGGCAAACTCGATGGAGATGTTGTCAGGAGCCGAAATGGTTGTTAGATCGCTAATCGATCAGGGTGTTGAACATGTGTTTGGTTACCCAGGCGGGGCGGTACTGGATATCTACGATGCCCTACATACGATAGGAAGAATCGAACATATCTTGGTACGCCATGAACAGGGTGCGGTTCATATGGCGGACGGATATGCACGTTGTACAGGAAAAGTCGGGGTGGTTTTGGTCACATCCGGGCCAGGAGCAACGAATGCGGTTACCGGGATCGCAACGGCATACATGGATTCAATTCCTCTGGTTGTGTTATCTGGTCAGGTTGCCAGTTCCCTGATAGGCAACGATGCTTTTCAAGAGTGCGATATGGTGGGAATCTCCCGCCCCATCGTCAAGCATAGTTTTTTGGTAAAAAGAGCAGAAGATATTCCAAGTACAATTAAGAAAGCTTTTTATCTGGCGGCAAGTGGGCGGCCAGGACCCGTTGTTATCGATTTTCCCAAAGATATCGTCAATCCTGCCTTAAAATTCCCGTATGCGTATCCTGAAAAAGTGAATTTGCGTTCCTATAACCCTACCGTTCAGGGGCACAAAGGACAAATTAAGCGCGCATTGAAGACCCTGATGGCGGCGAAAAAACCCGTGATTTATGTCGGGGGCGGTGTCATCACTTCAGCATGTACCACTGAATTGCTGAAATTGGCTGAACATTTTCACACCCCGGTCGTGAGTTCATTGATGGGATTGGGGGCATTTCCTGCCACTCACCAGCAAAGCCTGGGAATGCTGGGGATGCATGGGACTTTTGAAGCGAACAAAGCGATGCACAACGCCGATGTGATTTTTGCAGTGGGGGTGCGCTTTGATGATCGAACAACCAATAACCTGAAAAAATATTGTCCAGAAGCGACCGTATTACATATTGATATCGATCCAACGTCGATTTCAAAAACCGTCACGGCGGATATCCCTATTGTTGGCGATGCCAAACAGGTTCTTGGCCAGATGCTGGAATTATTGGATTCTATAGACGATGCCCAAGATCCTGATGCCCTGAAAGATTGGTGGCTTTCCATTGAACAGTGGCGCAGCCGCAAGTGTCTTGATTACGATCGTACTACCGTGAAGATCAAACCACAGGCCGTTATTGAAACCCTTTATCATCTCACCAAGGGAGAAGCCTATATTGCGTCAGATGTTGGTCAACATCAAATGTTTGCCGCTTTGCATTATCCCTTTGATAAACCGCGACATTGGATCAATTCCGGTGGCCTGGGAACGATGGGATTTGGTTTGCCTGCCGCACTTGGCGTGAAGCTGGCAAAACCTGAGGCCACGGTAGTCTGTGTGACCGGGGATGGCAGCATCCAGATGAATATTCAGGAATTGTCCACGGCCTTGCAATATGGTTTGCCGGTTCTGGTGTTGAATCTGAACAACCGTTTTCTGGGCATGGTGAAACAATGGCAGGATATGATATACGCGGGTCGTCATTCTCAATCTTATATGGAATCCTTGCCTGATTTCGTCAAGTTGGCGGAATCTTATGGGCATGTAGGCATCTCCATCCAAACTTACGATGAATTAGAGACGAAATTGACCCATGCACTGCATGAAGTCACTGAAAACCAACGTCTGGTTTTCGTGGATGTTACCGTTGATGAAACAGAACATGTTTATCCAATGCAGATCCGCGGTGGGGCAATGGATGAAATGTGGTTAAGCAAAACAGAGAGGACCTGATCATGCGCCGGATTTTGTCGATATTACTTGAAAACGAATCGGGGGCATTATCCCGTGTGGTGGGTCTGTTTTCCCAGCGGGGTTATAACATCGAAAGTTTGACCGTTGCGCCGACTGACGATCCCACATTGTCACGCATGACCATCCAGACCAAAGGGGATGCCAAGGTACTGGAGCAAATTGAAAAACAATTGCATAAATTAGTGGATGTGTTGCGGGTCAGCGAATTAACCGCGGGGCCTCATGTTGAGCGTGAAATCATGCTGGTTAAATTACAAGCCAGTGGATATGGACGGGAAGAGATTAAGCGCAGCACCGATATTTTTCGCGGGCAGATCGTCGATGTGACTTCAACCCTCTATACTGTTCAATTAGTGGGAACGAGCGAAAAGCTGGATGCGTTTCTTGATTCGGTCAGAGACGTCGCGGAACTTGTTGAAGTCGCGCGTTCGGGCATCGTTGGTGTCTCTCGCGGGGATAAAATTATGCGATGAAAAATCGCAATCTGCGGGTTAAAATACAGATATTCATTCAGCCCTACTGTAAAGTAGGGCTTTTTCATCATCTTACTGAGGGGTTAATGTGAAACTGGATGAGATCGCCCGCTTAGCAGGTGTTTCACGTACTACGGCCAGTTATGTCATCAATGGTAAAGCCAAACAGTATCGGGTCAGTGATAAAACAGTAGAAAAAGTGATGGCAGTGGTCAGGGAACATAATTACCATCCTAATGCTGTTGCTGCTGGTCTTCGAGCGGGGCGAACCCGTTCCATTGGGTTAGTGATACCCGACTTAGAAAATACCAGCTACACACGGATTGCCAATTATCTGGAGCGTCAGGCACGGCAGCGTGGTTATCAGCTATTGATCGCCTGTTCTGAAGATCAGCCTGATAATGAAATGCGTTGTGTTGAACACCTCTTGCAACGTCAGGTTGATGCTATCATTGTTTCCACTGCCTTGCCGCCGGAACATCCTTTCTACCAGCGTTGGGCAAATCGTGCATTACCCATTATCGCACTTGACCGTGCGCTGGATAGTGAACACTTTGTCAGTGTGGTTGGGGATGATCTTGAAGATGCGAAGATGTTGGCACAGGAGTTACGTCAATTTCCGGCTGAATCTGTCCTTTATTTGGGGGCACTGCCTGAATTATCGGTCAGTTTCTTGCGTGAGCAGGGTTTTCGCGAAGCGTGGGAGCATGATCCACGGGCTGTTAACTATGTTTATGCGAATAGCTATGAGCGCGAAGCTGCGGCGGAAATATTTGCGTCATGGTTGGAAACAAACCCCGTTCCTCAGGCCTTATATACCACTTCATTTGCGTTACTCCAGGGCATTATGGATACGCTGCTCAAGCGCAATGGTCATTTACCAAGTCAATTAGTCATTGCGACATTTGGCGATCATGAGTTGCTTGATTTCCTTGAATGTCCGGTATTGTCTGTGGCGCAGCGCCATCGTGATGTCGCTGAATGTGCCCTGGCACTGGTATTAGCCAGTCTGGATGAAAAACAACGTCCAACCCCTGGGATCACCCGAATGCGTCGTCATCTATGCCGTCGTGGCAAGTTGAGTCGAAAAGCCTAATTGAGCACCCTCATTAAAAATGAGGGTGCAGTTGGCCTGCTGAAAATCATCGAAATCCACTTGCTGGGGTCATTTTGGGATTATTCTGACTAAAATTCTGCTAAACAACCTTTTATGACCATTAAAATTGATAAGGTGTTATTTAAATTCACAAGATGAATAATTTCTCAATAATATCCCATTGTTTACATATGTTATTTATTCTTTGGAAATCATTCTCTTACTTGATTGATATATAACCATTTTATATTTTTGGATAAATAGAATATTTCTATATGTTATTATTTTTCATACTATTATAACTTAAATATATTGTTATTATTGATAAGTTTTAAGTGGTTAAAAGTTAACCATCAATGAGAGATGAGTGACATAAATTAATTTAAGTGGTAATTAGTTGCACTAAATTTCATCCCACATCAGGCTCTCTACAGATTTATTAATTTATTCAAAATTATCATAGTGTTATCTATTATTAATATAGCCAAAATTGAAAAATCCTGCTTTTTCTCTTCCCAATCTTTCTGTAAAACTAGCTAAAGCGCCCCGGCTCTGGCTTGACAAGGTTTTCATACCATCCGTAAACTCTTAATTGTGGTGATTTGTGGGATAATGTGGCGATTTTGTCCATCAAGGGGTAACCTGAGTATGTTTCGTGGAGCAACGCTGGTTAATCTCGATAGCAAAGGGCGACTCACTGTACCCGCCCGATATAGAGAAATGCTGAATGAGGAATCAACAGGTCAAATGATTTGTACCATTGATCTCCATCAGCCGTGCTTGTTGCTTTATACATTACCCGAATGGGAAATCATCGAAAAAAAATTATCTCGCTTATCCAGCATGAATCCAGCCGAACGTCGCGTTCAACGTTTGTTATTGGGACACGCCAGTGAATGCCAAATGGACAGCGCAGGACGTCTTTTATTAGCCAGTACGCTGCGCCAACACGCAGGGCTAACAAAAGAAGTCATGCTGGTTGGGCAATTTAATAAATTTGAAGTGTGGGATGAGCAAGTTTGGTATCAACAGATACAGAACGATATTGCGACTGAGCAATCCACACAAGAACCTCTATCAGCAAGGCTACAGGATTTATCACTATAAATATGGCAAATAGTCATTTTGAGCATACCAGTGTACTACTGGATGAAGCTGTCAATGGATTGAATATCCAACAAGATGGAATTTATATCGATGGAACATTTGGGCGAGGGGGACATTCTCGCCTGATTTTGTCGAAATTGGGACCCAATGGACGGTTAATCGCGATCGATCGTGATCCGCAAGCCATTGAAGCGTCCAAGGCGATGACTGACGAACGTTTTTCTATTATTCATGGGCCATTTTCCGAATTGGCAACTTATATAGAAGACGCGGGTCTGGTTGGCGAAATTGATGGCGTATTGCTGGATTTAGGGGTTTCCTCCCCACAGTTGGATGATCCTGAACGTGGTTTTTCATTTATGCGTGATGGGCCACTGGATATGCGTATGGACCCCACTCGTGGCTACTCTGCCGCAGAGTGGTTGATGAAGGCTGAAGCAGATGATATCGCCTGGGTGTTGAAAACATTTGGCGAAGAACGTTTTGCTAAGCGCATCGCAAGAGCCATTGTGGCACGCAATCAGGAACAGCCGATTACGCGAACCAGAGAGCTGGCTGAGTTAATTGCTCAAGCAAGCCCGGTTAAGGAAAAACACAAGCATCCGGCAACACGCAGCTTTCAGGCTATCAGGATTTACATTAACAGTGAACTGGAAGAGATCGAACGTGCATTAGAGGGTGCATTGCACGTTCTGGCACCACAAGGGCGATTATCTGTTATCAGTTTCCACTCGTTGGAAGATCGCATAGTGAAACGCTTTATCCGACAACACAGTCAGGGGCCACAGGTTCCAGTCGGTTTGCCTCTCACGGAAGCGCAGTTAAAAACGCTGGGAGGACGAAGTCTGAAATCCATTGGCAAAATGAAACCCTCAGAGGGTGAAGTTGCCACAAATCCAAGAGCGCGAAGCTCGGTTTTGCGGTTTGCTGAAAAGGCGGTCGAATAATGGCGAGTGAACGTCATGGGTTAGTCGGGGTGATTGGCAAGGATTTAATTCGCAACGCCAAACTCCCACTGATTTTACTGGTGGCCGTTGTCGTTTCCGCCATCAGTGTTGTGACGGTCACACACCAAACCCGCTTATTGACTGCGGAAAAAGAGCGTCAAGTTATCCAGCTTGATGCTCAGGATATTGAGTGGCGTAACCTGCTCCTTGAAGAAAATGCACTGGGTGATCACAGTCGGGTTGAACGGATTGCGACTGAAAAATTGCAAATGCAACACGTTGATCCAAGTAAAGAGAATATTGTGATAACTCAATGAATCCAGTTGACAACCAAAAGGTAGGCGATGAAAGCTGCACGCTCTTTAAAGTTGAAAAAGCAAGAAGATAAAGCAAGTTTTGTAAGCTGGCGTTTTGCCTTGCTATGCGGAGGCATTGGGTTTGCTTTAATCGGGCTTTTGATTCGTGTTGCCTATTTGCAGATCATCAATCCTGATCGTTTGGTAAAAGAAGGCGATTCGCGCTCCTTACGTATCCAATCTATCCCGACAGCCCGTGGCATGATTAATGATCGTAATGGGCGTCCATTGGCCGTCAGTGTTCCTGTTGATGCAGTCTGGGCCGATCCTAAGGAAGTGTTTGAAAAAGGCGGCATCACAAATGACTCCCGTTGGCAGGCGTTGGCCGATGCACTTTCCATCCCCCTTGAACAATTGACCAGCAAAATTAGTGAATATCCCAACGGGCGTTTTGTTTACCTTGCCCGTCAAGTGAATACCTCCATTGGCGATTATGCCGAAAAATTGAAACTACCCGGAATCTATTTGCGCCAGGAATCCCGCCGTTATTATCCGGCAGGGCAGGTAACCGCACATATTATTGGGGTCACTAACATTGATGGCAAAGGTATTGAAGGGGTTGAGAAGAGTTTTGATAACTGGCTGACGGGGATGCCAGGAAGCCGGACTGTTCGTAAAGATCGAACAGGGCGAGTCATTGAGGATATTTCATCGACAGATAGCAGGGCTGCCCATGATTTGACTCTCAGCATCGATGAGCGCCTCCAGACTTTAGTGTATCGCGAATTGGCGAAAGCGGTTGCGCTGAATAAGGCCGAATCGGGTACAGCCGTACTGATTGATGTCAATACCGGTGAAGTGTTGGCGATGGCAAACAGCCCATCTTATAACCCGAATAATTTGGCCGGGACACCGAAAGATGCAATGCGTAACCGTGCTATCACCGATATCTTTGAACCTGGCTCCACAGTGAAACCACTCGTGGTAATGAGTGCGCTCAATAGTGGCATTGTCAAAGAAAATACGGTGCTGGATACCAGACCATACCGATTGACGTATGGTTCACGGGGGCATGAGATCAAAGACGTTGCCCCCCGCGCTGAGTTAACTATCACCGGAATTTTACAGAAGTCGAGTAACGTTGGTGTTTCTAAACTGGCGTTAGCGATGCCTGCCTCAGAGATTGTTGATGTTTATTCACGCTTTGGGATGGGAAGGCCAACCAATTTGGGGCTGGTCGGAGAAAGTAGTGGCTTATATCCAACAAATAAACAACGGTGGTCAGATCTTGATAGGGCCACCTTTTCTTTCGGCTACGGGCTAATGGTAACGCCGTTACAATTAGCGCGGGTCTATGCAACGATAGGCAGCCTGGGCGTTTATCGCCCACTGTCAATTACTAAAGTCGATCCTCCTGTACCGGGCACCAGAGTATTCCCAGAATCTATTATGCGGACAGTGGTGCACATGATGGAGAGTGTGGCATTACCGGGAGGAGGTGGTGTACGGGCTGCGATAAAAGGTTATCGCATTGCCATTAAAACGGGGACGGCTAAAAAAGTCGGGCCAGATGGCAAGTACGTCAACAAGTATATTTCTTATACCGCAGGGGTTGCACCTGCGAGTAATCCACGGTTTTCACTGGTTGTGATCATTAATGATCCACAGGCAGGCAAATATTATGGCGGTGCCGTTTCAGCACCTATCTTTGGCACAATCATGAGTGGTGTTTTGCGTACCATGAATGTTGAACCTGATGCACTGCCTGTAGGCGATAAAAACGAATTTGTGATTAATCAATAAAGAGGATAAAAGTGGCAGATCGTAATTTGCGCGATTTATTGGCTCCTTGGGGTGTTGATACACCGGAGCTTCCGCTGCGTGAAATGACATTGGACAGCCGTAAGGCGGCTGCCGGAGATCTGTTTGTTGCGGTTCAAGGGCACCAGACAGACGGTCGACAATATATTCCTCAAGCCATCGCTCAAGGTGTCGCTGCGGTGATTGCAGAAGCGAAGGGAAAAGCGGATAACGGCACGATGCAGAAAATGCATGGGGTGCCGGTTATCTATTTGGACGATTTAAATAATCAATTATCCAAGCTGGCTGGCGAGTTTTACCGGCATCCCGGCAATAAATTGAAGTTGGTTGGGGTGACTGGCACCAACGGAAAAACAACAACAACCCAATTGTTGGCGCAATGGAGTCAGGGGCTTGGTGAAACCAGTGCCGTGATGGGAACGGTGGGCAATGGTTTGCTGGGTATGATAATACCGAGCGAAAACACCACTGGCTCTGCGGTTGATATTCAGCTTAATTTACAACAGCTTGCTGATAAAGGTGCCACTTTTGCCGCGATGGAAGTCTCTTCACATGGTTTGGTTCAGGGCAGAGTGGCGGCATTGCCATTTCAGGCGGCTATTTTTACTAATTTAAGCCGTGATCACCTTGATTATCATGGGGATATGGAAAATTATGAAGAGGCTAAATGGCGACTGTTCAGCCGCCATGATGTGAAGCAGAAAATCATCAATGCCGATGATGTTGTCGGGCAGAAGTGGTTATCCCGCTTGCCGGACGCCGTTGCTGTCTCAATGGAAAACAACTTGCCTGCAAATTGGCCAGGGCGTTGGTTATCGGCCAGTGAAGTGCATTATCACGATAAAGGGGCTTCCATCACATTGACGTCCAGTTGGGGGAATGGAACGCTCAATAGCCCTCTGATGGGCGCGTTCAATGTCAGCAACTTACTACTGGCACTGGCCACGTTATTGTCGCTGGAATATCCGCTGGAGAAACTGCTGGCGATGGCCTCTTGCCTGAAACCGGTTTGTGGACGCATGGAAGTCTTTTCTGCGGCGACCCGTCCGACGGTTGTCGTTGATTACGCCCACACACCGGATGCCTTGGAAAAAGCCTTGTCTGCGGCTCGCCTGCACTGTAAAGGGCAACTTTGGTGTGTATTTGGTTGTGGTGGTGATCGCGATAAAGGCAAACGTCCATTAATGGGCGGTGTGGCAGAGCAGGGCGCTGATCGTGTGGTTGTCACTGATGATAACCCTCGTAGTGAAGAGCCTCAGGCCATTGTGGCTGATATCCTGCAAGGGTTCATCGATCCAGGGCGAGTGATGGCGATCCATGGGCGTGTTGAGGCGGTTACCAGCGCCATTATGCAGGCCGGCGAGGAAGATGTTGTTCTTATCGCGGGTAAAGGCCATGAAGATTACCAGTTAGTTGGCAATTGTCGCCTGGATTACTCAGACCGTCTCACCGTTGCGCGTTTACTGGGGGTAATGGCATGATCCCTCTGACACTACAGCAATTGGCACAGTTAACGAAGGGGTCGTTATATCGCGTGACTGAGCAGCAAGCGGCAACTATGCACATTGATGCTGTGGAAACCGATAGTCGCCGGATCGTGCGTGGCGGTTTGTTCATTGCCTTACAAGGGAAGAAATTTGACGCCCATGATTTCGCGGCTGATGTCGTACAGCAGGGCGCTGGCGCCTTATTGGTCAGCCGTCGTCTGGATGTGGATTGCCCCCAGGTTGTGGTTGAAGACACCCGTCTGGCGATGGGAAAACTGGCCGGCTGGGTTCGCCAGCAAAGTAAAGCACGCATTGTGGCGTTAACCGGTTCGTCTGGCAAAACGTCCGTAAAAGAGATGACCGCGGCGATCCTGCGTCAGTGTGGCAATACCCTTTATACTGCGGGCAACTTCAACAATGATATTGGGGTGCCATTGACCCTGTTCAGGCTTACCGATGAGCACCAGTTTGCCGTTATTGAACTGGGTGCCAACCATATCGGTGAAATTGCTTACACGACGGCAATGACGCGTCCTGAAAGTGCATTGGTCAATAACCTCTTTTCTGCCCATTTGGAAGGATTTGGTTCTTTAACTGGGGTGGCAAAGGCCAAAGGTGAGATCTTTGAAGGGCTTGCGCCAACCGGAACGGCCATTATTAATCTGGATAGCCATGATTGGGATAACTGGCAGCACAGCATTCGTGATCAACAAACCGTATGGCGCTTTTCCGCGTCATCAGCGCTAGGGGCAGATTTTTACGCAACAGACATTTTAGAACAACCGTTGGCAACGCATTTTTGTCTTCATAGCCCAATAGGGCGTGTTGAACTGACACTGCCACTGCCGGGAAAACACAATATTGCCAATGCGTTAGCTGCCAGTGCACTGGCCATTTCTGTGGGGGCGTCGCTGGATGATATTCGTACCGGATTATCGGCATTGAAAGCGGTGGCAGGACGTTTATTCCCTATCCTTCTGACTAAAGGAAAAATGATATTGGACGACACCTATAACGCGAATCCAGGCTCCATGATTGCGGCGGCGAATGTGTTATCGCAGATGTCCGGTTATCGAGTCATGGTTGTTGGTGATATGGGCGAGTTGGGAGAACAGACGATTGAGTGCCATCGTGAGGTGGGCGAAGCCGTGGCATCCACAAATATAGATAAAGTGCTCAGTGTCGGGGCCTTCAGTGCCCATATTAGTGACGTGAGTCGTCGGGGGCAGCATTTCGCAAACAAGGCTGAATTAGTTGCAGCGCTGCTTCCTTTATTGGAACAACACGAAATGATTTCCATATTAATTAAAGGTTCACGTAGTGCCGCAATGGAAGAGGTCGTGAACGTATTGAAGGAGAACTTCCAATGTTAGTTTGGCTGGCCGAATATCTGGTTAAGTATCACACAGGTTTTAACGTCTTCTCTTATCTGACGTTCAGAGCCATCGTCGGCTTGCTTACTGCATTATCCATCGCGCTATGGATGGGGCCAACGTTGATCGCTTATCTACAAAAATTGCAGATAGGCCAGGTTGTCCGTGATAACGGCCCGGAGTCCCATTTTAGCAAACGTGGAACACCCACCATGGGGGGATTGTTGATTTTGTTCTCCATCACGATCTCTGTGTTGCTGTGGGCCCGTTTGGATAATCCGTATGTCTGGTGTGTCCTGATTGTTTTAATGGGTTATGGCATTGTGGGGTTTGTGGATGATTACCGCAAAGTGGTTCGTAAAGATACCAAGGGGCTAATTGCTCGCTGGAAATATTTCTGGCAGTCCGTTATTGCCCTGGGCGTGGCGTTTGCGATGTACAGTATCGGTAAAGATACGCCAGCAACACAATTGGTCGTGCCGTTCTTCAAAGAGGTTATGCCACAACTGGGCTTGCTTTACATTCTGCTGACTTATTTTGTCATCGTAGGAACCAGTAACGCAGTTAACCTGACGGATGGATTGGATGGTCTTGCTATCATGCCAACCGTGTTTGTTGCCGCCGGTTTTGCCCTGGTCGCATGGGCTACAGGTAACGTGAATTTTGCTAACTATCTGCATATCCCTTATTTGAGCCACGCGGGTGAACTGGTGATTGTCTGTACGGCGATTGTCGGCGCAGGGCTGGGTTTCTTGTGGTTTAACACTTATCCGGCGCAAGTGTTTATGGGCGATGTGGGTTCATTAGCGCTGGGTGGCGCATTGGGAACCATCGCAGTATTGCTGCGCCAGGAGTTCCTGCTGATCATCATGGGGGGTGTTTTCGTGGTGGAAACACTGTCTGTCATCTTGCAGGTTGGCTCATTTAAATTACGTGGACAGCGCATCTTCCGTATGGCACCGATTCACCATCACTATGAATTGAAAGGATGGCCGGAACCCCGTGTGATCGTGCGCTTTTGGATTATTTCCTTGATGCTGGTGTTGATTGGACTGGCAACACTTAAGGTACGTTAATCATGGCTGAGCGACTCATGACTGAGTACAAGGATAAAGAGTACAAGGGTAAAAAAATTGTCATTGTCGGGTTAGGGCTGACAGGCTTGTCCTGCGTTGACTTTTTTGTGACACGCGGCGTGATCCCGCGTGTGATGGATACCCGTATCGTACCACCAGGCAGCGATAAGCTGCCTGATCGCGTCGAATGTCACACAGGCAGCTTAAACAAACAGTGGTTGATGGATGCCGATTTAATCGTTGCCAGCCCAGGTATCGCGCTGGCAACGCCTGAATTGCAGGCGGCGGCGGATGCGGGGGTTGAAATTGTCGGCGATATTGAGCTGTTTTGCCGTGAAGCGACAGCGCCAATTGTTGCCATTACAGGCTCAAATGGCAAAAGCACCGTCACCACTTTGGTTGGCGAAATGGCGAAAGCAGCGGGATGGCAGGTTGGTGTGGGAGGCAACATTGGTGTCCCTGCGCTGGCATTGCTGAAACAACCTTGCCAGCTTTATGTGCTGGAATTGTCCAGTTTCCAGCTCGAAACAACATATAGCTTGAAAGCAGCAGCAGCGACAGTACTGAATGTGACCGAAGACCACATGGTTCGCTACCCCCAAGGGGTGTCGCAGTATCAAGCAGCGAAGTTGCGCATTTATCATCAGGCAAAAGTTTGCGTGATAAATGAACAGGATACGCTGACATTACCCGCAACAGGCAAAGATAGCCGTTGTATCAGCTTTGGTGTGGATTGTGGTGATTACCGATTTGATAGTGAACACCAACAACTGTGGATCAATCAACATCCTGTATTAGCAACACATGAAATGCAGTTGGCGGGGCAACATAACTATACCAATGGATTGGCCGCATTAGCACTGGCCGATGCTGTCGGTATCCCTCGCGCAGCCAGCCTTCAGGCCTTACGCACTTGCGCCGGACTCGCGCACCGTTTTCAGACGATCCACATGAGAAAGGGGATTCGCTGGGTGAATGATTCTAAGGCGACGAATGTGGGCAGTACTCAGGCGGCACTGAGTGGATTAAAGCTGACAGGGAGACTCTATCTTTTATTGGGGGGAGATGGAAAAGCGGCGGATTTTACCCCACTGAAACCCTATATATCGGGGGATCATATTCGTCTTTACTGTTTTGGTCGTGATGGCAGGCAGTTAGCGCAATTGCGCCCTGACATTACGACACTGACAGAAACAATGGAGCAGTCGATGAGAGAAATTGCCCCCAAGCTGGTTTCTGGCGACATGGTATTACTGTCGCCGGCTTGTGCGAGCTTCGATCAGTTCAACAGCTTTGAACATCGTGGTCATGAATTTGCGCGTTTGGCAGAGGAGTTAGGCTGATGACCATTCCAGGCCTTGGTAAATTTAAAACGTGGTTGACGGGAAATGTGGAGGCAGATACCACCAATGCCGTTATGTATGATCGTACCCTGGTCTGGATGATATTGGGGTTGGCTGCCATTGGCTTTGTGATGGTGACGTCGGCGTCAATGCCCGTTGGCCAGCGTCTTACCCAAAATCCGTTTATCTTTGCACAGCGTGATGCGATTTACTTGTCACTGAGCTTCTTCTTATCCCTGATTACGCTACGTATTCCGATGAGCTTCTGGTTGCGTTATAGCAACGTCATGTTATTGGCAACCATCATCATGCTGGTTGTGGTGCTGTTTGTGGGGAGTTCAGTCAACGGGGCATCACGCTGGGTAGCAATTGGCCCATTGCGTATTCAACCCGCAGAATTGTCGAAACTCTCACTCTTTTGTTATCTCGCTAGCTATTTGGTTCGAAAAGTTGAGGAAGTGAGAGATAACTTCTGGGGATTTTGTAAACCGATGGGCGTCATGATTGCCCTGGCGATTTTGTTATTGGCACAGCCCGACTTAGGCACAGTGATTGTATTATTTGTGACAACACTGGCTCTGCTCTTTCTGGCAGGGGCGAAATTATGGCAGTTCCTTGCCATCATTGGCTGCGGAATATTTGCCGTGTGCGTGCTGATTGTTGCTGAACCTTATCGTATACGCAGGGTGACCTCCTTCCTGAATCCGTGGGAAGATCCTTTTGGCAGCGGTTACCAGTTAACCCAATCGCTAATGGCATTTGGCCGGGGAAGTTTCTTTGGTCAAGGGCTGGGAAATTCAGTCCAGAAACTCGAATACCTGCCGGAAGCTCACACTGACTTTATTTTCTCCATCTTGGCTGAAGAGTTGGGTTATTTCGGTGTGGTTTTAGTGTTGTCAATGGTATTCTTCGTCGCTTTCCGCGCAATGGTGATCGGGCGTCAGGCGTTGCAGCTTAATCAACGGTTTTCTGGCTTTTTGGCTTGTGCAATCGGTATATGGTTCAGCTTCCAGGCATTCATCAACGTTGGCGCAGCGGCAGGTATGCTTCCAACGAAGGGATTAACATTACCTTTAATCAGCTACGGTGGTTCGAGTTTGATCGTGATGTCAACAGCCATCGTCTTGTTGTTACGAATTGATTATGAAGTCCGTCTGGCAAAAGCACAGGCGTTTGTAAGGAGCCCTAAATGAGTGGCAAAAACCGGCGCTTAATGGTGATGGCAGGTGGTACGGGAGGGCATGTGTTCCCCGGACTGGCGGTTGCTCACTATTTAAAAGAGCAGGGGTGGGATATTCGCTGGTTGGGAACCGCGGATCGCATGGAGGCTGATTTAGTGCCGAAACATGGCATTGATATCGAGTTTATTCAAATTTCAGGCTTGCGGGGCAAGGGCATCAAAGCGTTGCTGGCTGCGCCGATTAGAATTTTTAAAGCCATTCGACAGGCAAAAGCCATTATGCGTGGCTATCGGCCAGATGTGGTACTGGGCATGGGAGGATATGTTTCCGGGCCTGGTGGCGTCGCGGCATGGTTGTGTGGCATTCCGGTTGTACTGCATGAGCAGAATGGCATTGCAGGGCTAACGAATCGTTGGTTAGCCAAGATTGCCAAAACCGTTTTACAGGCATTTCCGGGCGCATTCCCTACTGCACCGGTTGTCGGTAATCCCGTCAGGGAAGACGTACTGGCATTACCAGAACCCAGGCAACGTTTAACTGGGCGTGAAGGGCCTGTTCGGGTATTGGTCGTTGGCGGCAGTCAGGGGGCAAGGATCTTGAACCAAACGATGCCAGAGGTGGCAGCCCGTCTGGGCGATAAAATCACTTTGTGGCATCAGGCTGGAAAAGGTGCCAGAGAAGAAACGCAGAAAAAATATGAAAATTCAGTCAAATCTGAATTCAAGGTGACTGAATTTATTGATGATATGGCGCAAGCCTATGCGTGGGCTGATATTGTCGTATGCCGCTCTGGTGCGCTCACGGTCAGTGAAGTTTCCGCCGCGGGCTTACCGGCGATTTTTGTTCCTTTCCAGCATAAAGATCGCCAGCAATATTGGAATGCCTTGCCTTTGGAAAAAGCGGGAGCAGCAAAGATACTCGAACAATCCGAATTTACCGTTGATGCTGTCGCAAAATTATTAACTCAGTGGCAACGCCCACAGCTGTTAGAAATGGCAGAAAAAGCCCGTTCAGTCGCCATTATCAATGCCACTGAACGTGTAGCAGCAGCCTTGATCGATGCTGTAGAGAATTATTCAGGCCGTTCCAGATAGAGCGGTGACGTAAACATAACGAGTGAAGATTAAAACGTGAATACACAACAGTTGGCGAAATTAAGAACTTCAGTGCCTGAAATGAGAAAAGTCAGGCATATCCACTTTGTTGGCATCGGTGGTGCTGGCATGGGTGGTATCGCCGAGGTGTTGGCTAATGAAGGTTATCAGATAAGTGGTTCTGATCTGGCTCCCAATCCTGTCACACAGCAATTGATTGCATTGGGTGCAACGATTTATTTCAACCACCGTCCAGAAAATGTGCGGGGTGCCAGCGTTGTGGTGGCATCCACGGCCATTTCGACGGAAAACCCGGAAATTGTGGCTGCGCGTGAAGCCCGAATCCCTGTGATCCGCCGTGCAGAAATGTTGGCAGAACTGATGCGTTATCGCCACGGTATTGCGATTGCGGGAACCCATGGAAAAACCACGACAACGGCAATGATTGCTGGCATTTATGCACAGGCGGGTCTTGATCCTACCTTTGTTAATGGTGGGCTGGTCAAAGCGGCGGGCACACATGCTCGTTTAGGCAGCAGCCGCTATCTCATTGCAGAAGCCGATGAAAGTGATGCTTCATTTTTGCATTTGCAGCCCATGATGGCGGTTGTCACCAATATTGAAGCCGACCATATGGATACTTACCAAGGGGATTTCGAAAACCTAAAGCAAACGTTCGTTAACTTCCTGCATAACCTGCCATTTTATGGGCGTGCGGTGATGTGTATTGATGATCCGGTCGTGAAAGAACTTCTCCCCCGGATTGGACGTTATATCACGACCTACGGTTTCAGTGAGGAAGCAGATGTACGTATTACCCATTATGAGCAAAAGGGCGCACAGGGATTTTTCACCATCAGCCGATCTGAATTGCCCGATTTGCATGTCGTGCTAAATGCCCCTGGACGCCACAATGCGCTGAATGCAACGGCTGCTGTCGCTGTGGCGACAGAAGAAGGTATTGATGATACCGCTATTCTTGCGTCCCTGGCCGAATTTCAGGGAACCGGACGCCGCTTTGATTTTCTGGGGGATTTCCCTCTGAAACATATCAACGGCGAAGAAGGTAGCGTGATGTTGGTCGATGATTATGGTCATCATCCAACGGAGGTTGACGCCACAATTAAAGCCGCACGAGCGGGTTGGGGGAATAAGCGCATTGTCATGGTATTCCAGCCACACCGTTATACACGAACTCGTGATTTATATGATGATTTTGCCAATGTTCTGAGTCAGGTAGATGTTCTATTAATGCTGGATGTGTATGCCGCAGGTGAAGCGCCGATCCCTGGTGCGGATAGCCGTTCTCTATGCCGTACTATCCGTAGTCGTGGCAAGTTGGACCCGATTTTTGTATCAGATCCTGATCAACTTTCAACCATTTTGTCACAGGTGATAGAAAACAACGACTTAGTTCTGGTACAGGGGGCCGGTAATATCGGTAAAATAGCGCGCAATTTGGCTGAAACAAAATTACAGCCATCTTTTTATGAGGGAGGACATCATGGTTGATAAAGTTGCTGTTCTGTTGGGCGGAGCTTCTGCTGAACGCGAAGTTTCATTGCAATCAGGACAGGCGGTTACGGCAGGGCTGAAAGAAGCGGGTATTAATGCTTTTTCAGTTGATACAAAAGACTTTGATGTGACTAAACTCAAAGAGGAAGGATTCACTAAAGTCTTTATCGCACTGCATGGTCGCGGCGGTGAGGATGGTACGTTGCAAGGTTTGCTGGAGTTTTTGCAAATTCCTTATACCGGCAGCGGAGTGATGGCATCTGCCTTATCAATGGATAAATTGCGCACAAAACAGTTATGGCAGGGAGCAAAACTGCCAGTTTCACCTTATGTCGTAATTAATTCTCAAAAATTTGAACAACTTAATGATTTTCAACTCAAAGAGTATGTTCAAGAATTAGGTCTACCATTAATGGTTAAACCGAATCTGGAAGGCTCCAGTGTAGGCATGACCAAGGTGAATGGGTATGCCGAATTGCGCGGCGCATTGGCGCTGGCATTTAAATATGATACGGATGTGTTGGTTGAAAAATGGATGTTTGGCCCTGAATATACCGTAGGATTTTTGGGCGATAACGCGCTTCCCTCCATCCGTATTCAGGCTCCAGATACATTTTATGATTACGATGCGAAATATATTTCCGAGCAAACACAATACTTTTGTCCAAGTGGCTTGAGTCAGGAAAAAGAACAAGAGCTATTGGATATCGCATCAAAGGCGTATAAAGCGCTGGGATGTCGTGGTTGGGGGCGAGTCGATATCATGGATGATGGTCATGGTCATTTCTGCCTGTTGGAAGTGAATACTTCCCCAGGCATGACTAGCCATAGTCTTGTCCCCATCGCTGCACGTCAGGCTGGACTGAGTTTTTCTCAACTCGTCGCGAGAATTTTGGAGTTGGCTGATTAGTATGTCGCAAGCAGCCCGGAATAGCCGGGAGCGGGAGAGTGAAGCTCAGGGATCGCGTCCGAGTAATGGTTACTATCTGGCAGGGATTGGCTTCTTCTTGATGGTGGTAGGCACCATCATGTGGGGGGGCTGGATGACGCTAGACTGGATGAAAGATCCCAGCAGGTTACCGCTTTCAAAGCTGGTGTTGACGGGTGAACGCCATTACACCACAAATGATGATGTAAGGCAGGCTATTTTATCCCTGGGAGCGCCCGGAACGTTTACGACTCAGGATGTCAACGTCATTCAGGAAAAGATTGAACAACTGCCATGGATTCGGCAGGTCACTGTTCGTAAACAATGGCCTGATGAACTTAAAATTCATCTGGTAGAATATGTGCCTTATGCGCGCTGGAATGATACCCAACTGTTGGATGCTGAAGGTCGGGTATTCAGCTTACCGATAGAGCGCAGTGCCAATGGGCAGTATCCGATGTTATATGGGCCAGAAAGCAAAGAAAAAGACGTATTGAATGAATACCAGACAATGGCGGCTTTTCTTAAAAAACACCAGATGAAGTTAAAAGCAGTGATCATGACAGCACGTAATTCCTGGCAGCTAATCTTGGATAAAGATATCCGTTTAGAGCTTGGAAATCGAGATAAAATGACACGAATGAAACGTTTTGTTGAACTTTATCCTGTGTTACTGAGAAATACGGAAAAACGCGTGGATTATGTTGATTTACGTTATGACAGCGGTGCTGCGGTAGGTTGGGCTCCTTTATTAACTGATACGCCGGTTTTAATGAACGGGCAAGAAAACAAACAGTGACTGGTAATAATACAGAGACAGGCAGAATAACGATGATCAAATCAACGGACAGAAAATTGGTAGTTGGCCTTGAGATCGGTACAGCAAAGGTATCTGCCCTGGTTGGTGAGATTCTGCCCGATGGTATGGTGAATATTATCGGAGTAGGAAGTTGCCCATCCCGCGGCATGGATAAAGGCGGTGTCAACGATCTTGAATCGGTCGTCAAATGCGTACAACGTGCCATTGATCAGGCTGAACTCATGGCGGATTGCCAGATTTCCTCAGTCTATCTGGCACTTTCCGGCAAGCATATCAGTTGCCAGAATGAAATTGGCATGGTGCCGGTTTCGGAAGAAGAAGTGACACAGGATGATGTGGATAGTGTTGTCCATACCGCTAAGTCAGTTCGTGTTCGTGATGAACACCGTATTTTGCATGTGATCCCACAGGAATACGCGATTGACTATCAGGAAGGGATTAAAAATCCAGTTGGGCTATCTGGTGTGCGTATGCAGGCGAAAGTCCACTTGATTACCTGCCATAACGACATGGCGAAAAACATCGTGAAAGCGGTTGAACGTTGTGGATTGAAAGTCGATCAACTTATTTTTGCAGGACTGGCAGCAAGTTATGCTGTGTTGACAGAAGATGAGCGTGAATTGGGCGTCTGTGTCGTTGATATCGGCGGCGGGACAATGGATATCGCTGTCTATACTGGCGGTGCATTGCGTCATACCAAAGTTATTCCTTATGCCGGCAATGTCGTGACCAGTGATATCGCTTATGCGTTTGGTACTCCCCCAAGTGATGCTGAAACTATCAAGGTTCGTCATGGCTGCGCATTGGGTTCGATAGTCAGTAAGGATGAGAGTGTAGAAGTCCCCAGTGTGGGAGGACGCCCTCCTCGTAGCTTACAACGTCAAACACTGGCTGAAGTGATCGAACCCCGTTATACCGAACTGCTGAATTTAGTGAATGATGAAATTTTGCGATTGCAGGAGCAGTTGCGGCAGCAGGGAGTGAAACACCATCTGGCGGCAGGGATTGTCCTGACAGGGGGAGGAGCCCAGATTGATGGTCTGGCCGAGTGTGCTCAGCGGGTATTCCATACCCAAGTTCGCATTGGTCGTCCTCTGAACATCACTGGATTGACAGATTATGTGCAGGAGCCTTGCTACTCAACAGCGGTTGGACTTCTGCATTATGGCAAAGAATCCCAGCTTGGCGGCGATTCTGATGCCGATAAAAGAACGTCAGTGAGTGGCTGGTTTAAGAAAGTCAGCAACTGGCTGAAGAAAGAATTTTGATTTTTTATACAGAGGCCACGGCCTCGATATAAAGGCACAAAACGGAGAGAAATTATGTTTGAACCACTGGAATTAACCAACGACGCGGTGATTAAAGTCATCGGCGTCGGCGGCGGCGGCGGAAATGCTGTGGAGCACATGGTGCGTGAGCGTATTGAAGGAGTCGACTTCTTTGCGGTTAACACGGATGCTCAGGCACTGCGTAAGACGGCTGTTGGTCAGACTATCCAGATTGGCAACGGCATTACAAAAGGATTGGGCGCTGGTGCAAACCCTGAGGTTGGCCGTACTGCCGCGGAAGAGGATCGCGAATCACTGCGTACTGCACTGGAAGGCGCTGACATGGTATTTATTGCCGCCGGTATGGGAGGTGGTACGGGAACGGGTGCAGCACCTGTTGTGGCTGAAATTGCCAAAGAACTTGGCATCCTGACAGTCGCAGTCGTGACTAAGCCATTTAATTTTGAAGGCAAAAAACGGATGGCCTTCGCGGAGCAAGGGATCACTGAACTGTCCAAGCATGTGGACTCATTGATCACCATTCCAAATGACAAGCTATTGAAAGTACTGGGACGAGGTATTTCATTGTTGGATGCATTTGGTGCAGCCAATGATGTCCTGAAAGGTGCGGTTCAGGGTATTGCTGAACTGATTACTCGCCCAGGTCTGATGAACGTTGACTTCGCTGACGTACGTACCGTGATGTCGGAAATGGGTTATGCCATGATGGGTTCCGGTATCGCACAAGGTGAAGATCGTGCGGAAGAAGCCGCAGAAATGGCGATCTCCAGCCCATTGCTGGAAGATATTGATCTGTCTGGCGCCCGTGGCGTTCTGGTTAACATTACAGCAGGCTTTGACCTGCGTCTGGATGAATTTGAAACGGTGGGTAACACTATCCGTGCATTTGCTTCTGATAATGCAACGGTGGTTATCGGTACGTCACTGGATCCAGATATGAATGATGAGCTGCGTGTTACCGTTGTGGCAACGGGCATTGGGATGGACAAACGTCCAGAAATCACGCTGGTGACCAATAACAAGGCTCCTCAGGCAAACACGATGGATCGCCGTTACCAGCCGATGTCTGGCGGTATCTCTTCATTGCCTGATGAGAACAAAACAGCCGCAAAAGTTGTCAATGACCAAAACACACATACGAGCAAGGAGCCTGATTATCTAGACATTCCTGCTTTTTTGCGTAAGCAGGCTGACTAATTACTAATAAATTGGTTTCTCCGCTTTTTGTGTTAAACTATCCTGCCAGTCATACATTATAGTGATTGGCGGGATAAGTAACATTGCGAGATATAAACGATGATCAAACAAAGGACACTAAAACGTATTGTTCAAGCGACCGGCGTCGGTTTGCACACCGGTAAAAAAGTCACGCTGACAATGCGTCCAGCGCCGGCCAATACCGGGGTCATCTATCGTCGTACTGACTTGAATCCTCCAGTTGATTTTCCAGCAAATGCCAATTCTGTGCGTGATACTATGCTCTGTACTTGTCTGGTGAATGAGCACAATGTGCGTATTTCGACCGTTGAGCATTTGAATGCAGCGCTGGCAGGTTTAGGGATCGACAATATTGTTATTGAAGTCGATGCACCAGAGATCCCGATTATGGATGGCAGCGCTAGCCCGTTTGTTTTCCTGTTATTGGATGCGGGTATTGAAGAGCTGAATGTCGCGAAGAAATTCGTGCGAATGAAAGAAAGCGTTCGTGTGGAAGAAGGCGACAAATGGGCTGAACTGGCACCTTATCATGGTTTCAGTCTGGATTTTACTATCGACTTTAACCATCCGGCAATTGATGCCAGTTCACAGCGTTATAGTCTGGACTTTTCTGCGGATTCATTCGTTCGCCAAATTAGTCGCGCACGTACTTTTGGGTTTATGCGCGATATTGAGTATTTGCAATCTAAAGGCTTGTGCCTCGGTGGTAGCTTTGATTGTGCGATTGTTGTTGATGACTACCGTGTACTCAATGAAGATGGTTTGCGTTTTACCGATGAATTTGTCCGCCATAAGATGTTGGACGCCATCGGCGATCTGTTTATGTGTGGCTATAATATCATTGGTGCCTTTACTGCGTTCAAATCCGGTCATGCACTGAACAACAAGTTGCTGCAAACTGTCTTAGCGCAAGAAAGTGCCTGGGAATTTGTCACATTTGAAGATGAAGCTGAAATGCCATTGGCCTTCCGCGCTCCATCATTGGTGTTGGCGTAATGATTCACATGTGTATTGATAAAGAATGTTGAGAACATTCCTATGATGCATCAATGGGTTATGTTGTCTATTACGCTCATTTCGCTGATGTTTTTCGCTCAGCGTTAGCGCTTCTTTTTGGCTGTACTGGTATCCTCTCCGGCCAGCGCAGCCAACCGCTCCAATTTCCTTTTCAGTTTATCAGGGCAGTTTTCAGCCAACATCATTAATGTTTTTGCACTTTCATGAGTAAGCTGGCGCTTTGGTAATTCCTGATTATCATTACTGAATGCTTTTGTTGATAATATTGAGAATCCTTGTTCATTATTATCACACTTAACCATTAATGATGGGTTAATCCTGATGTCGATTGAGGATAAAGATGGTAGAATTTCTTGTCTTAAAGTAGACAACAAGACAGGAATTTCATAACGAAGCCGAGTCATCCAACTGGCATTTCCTGCTTCCAGTACCAGAATTTGTTTGCGATAATTGGCAACCCTGCACCACGGGTGCAATTGCGCAGGAAGCAAACTGAGAACGGCACGGTTGAGTTTCAATAATGCGATGGCATGTTGTTGAATAATTTGAAGTGGGCTTTTTCCGACAGTTGCCGCGTCTTCAAACAGCTTATCCAGTGATTGTGGGCGGCTATCTCGCATAATAGAGGCAGTTCCAGTATTTATTAATGAAGGATTAATGAGTATTTTAAATCTTTGGCGACAATTTGGTAGGCGTTATTTTTGGTCTCACCTTTTACTGGGCATGGTTGCTACAGGAATTGGTGTTCCTACTGTTTTCGCTGGAGTGGCAGAAAGCCTGCATCATACAAACACTTCTTCTGCCCAGGGAAGCCGTCACCAGGCACTTTCCTCCTTTGAACACTTATTTAAATTACATTTACTCCAATTAAAAAGTGTCCAGCGCCAACCCGCTAATTACTTAAATTACTGGCAACAACATGCTGTTCGTAATGTGATCCGTCAACTTTCTTTTGCTTTTTCGGTTGCAGAGCCAGTCAAATACGAAGGCGCAAAAGAAAGTCATCAGATTTCTTCTCCATCCATGCAACAACTGATGCTAGATACGTTGCATGCCATGCTGACACAAACACCAACGCTATTTGAGGCGATTATCGCAGATGTTGCGATGGTCGCTCTTGTGTTGCCTGATATCCATACTCCAGCGCTCTGGGTCGCTAAGATCCAGGGGATTAGGGCTGGGCCAATGTCCAATCATCTATTTTGCGTTAATACTGCTGTCTTATTTTAATCTAAATTAAATAAGACAATTTCTAAGGAATGATTGGTTGGCTACAACGATAGCCCTATCTGAGATGTACTAATTATGTTGATTAAATTACTGACAAAAATTTTTGGTAGCCGTAATGACCGTACCTTGCGCCGTCTGCGCAAAGCGGTTGATGAAATCAACCGCATGGAGCCGGATTTTGAAAAACTCTCTGATGAAGAACTGAAAGCGAAAACCGAGCAATTTCGTGCCCGCTTAAAAGAGGGAGAGTCGCTGGATAAAATTCTGCCAGAAGCGTTCGCGACTGTGCGTGAAGCCAGTAAACGTGTATTTGGTATGCGTCACTTTGATGTGCAGTTGTTGGGCGGGATGGTATTGAATGAACGCTGCATCGCAGAGATGCGTACCGGTGAAGGTAAGACATTGACTGCAACATTGCCAGCTTATCTTAACGCCCTAACTGGCAGAGGCGTTCACATTGTTACCGTGAACGATTATCTGGCACAGCGCGATGCGGAAAATAACCGCCCACTGTTTGAATTCCTTGGCTTGAGTGTTGGCATCAACTTACCCGGCATGCCAGCACCCGCAAAACGCGAGGCTTATGCTACAGATATTACTTACGGCACTAATAATGAGTTTGGTTTTGACTATTTGCGTGACAATATGGCATTTAGTCCAGAAGAGCGAGTCCAACGCAAACTGCACTATGCGCTGGTGGATGAGGTTGACTCGATCTTGATCGACGAAGCGCGTACCCCATTGATTATTTCGGGACCGGCGGAAGACAGCTCTGAACTTTATATCAAAGTGGACACACTGATCCCGAAACTGGTTCGTCAGGAAAAAGAGGACTCAGACACCTTCCAGGGGGAAGGACATTTCTCTGTTGATGAAAAAGCACGCCAAGTTAACCTGACAGAGCGTGGCCTGGTATTGGTTGAAGAGTTATTGGTGGATGCGAAATTAATGGATGAAGGCGATTCCTTGTATTCACCGACCAATATCATGCTGATGCACCATGTGACAGCCGCCCTGCGCGCCCATGTCCTGTTTACCCGTGATGTTGATTATATCGTTAAAGAAGGTGAGGTCATCATCGTTGATGAACATACCGGGCGTACTATGCAGGGGCGGCGCTGGTCTGATGGTCTGCATCAGGCTGTGGAAGCCAAAGAGGGTGTCGACATTCAGAATGAAAACCAGACGCTGGCTTCAATCACATTCCAGAACTATTTCCGTATATACGAAAAATTGGCCGGGATGACAGGAACGGCCGACACGGAAGCCTTTGAATTCAGATCCATTTATAAGCTAGATACCATTGTCATTCCAACCAATCGCCCAATGATCCGTCAGGACTTACCGGATCTGGTCTATATGACAGAGGCGGAAAAAATTGAGGCGATCATTGAAGATATCAGGGATCGGACCAATCGCGGTCAGCCTATCTTGGTAGGGACAATCTCGATTGAAAAATCGGAGCTGGTGTCCAAGGCATTAACGAAAGCGGGTATTGTGCATAACGTTCTGAATGCAAAATTCCATGCACTGGAAGCTGACATCATAGCGCAGGCTGGCCAGGCCGGCACAGTGACTATTGCAACCAACATGGCAGGACGTGGTACAGACATCATGTTGGGAGGAAGTTGGCAGGCGGAAGTCGCTAAATTGGAAGAGCCAACGGAAGAGCAAGTCGAGAAAATCAAGGCCGAATGGCAAGAGCGTCATGATGCGGTATTGGCCGCGGGCGGCTTACATATTATCGGTACAGAGCGTCATGAATCACGCCGTATTGATAACCAGTTACGTGGTCGTGCGGGACGTCAGGGGGATGCAGGCTCTTCACGTTTCTATCTCTCGATGGAAGATGCCCTGATGCGCATTTTTGCCTCTGATCGTGTGACGGGCATGATGCGTAAATTGGGTATGCAGCCAGGTGAAGCGATTGAACATCCGTGGGTGACTAAAGCGATTGCGAATGCCCAACGTAAAGTTGAGAGTCGTAACTTTGATATTCGTAAACAATTGTTGGAATATGATGACGTTGCGAATGATCAGCGCCGGGCGATTTATGCCCAGCGCAACGATTTGCTTGATGTGGGCGATGTCAGCGAAACTATCACCAGCATTCGCGAAGATGTCTTCAAAGTCACAATTGATGCTTATATTCCGCCACAATCACTGGAAGAAATGTGGGATGTTGAAGGCCTGCAAGAGCGTTTAGCCAACGATTTCGACTTGAATTTGCCAATTAAGGCGTGGTTGGACAAAGAGCCTCAATTACACGAAGAAACATTGCGTGAACGTATTCTTGAAAAGGCGATTGAAGTTTATCAGCAAAAAGAAGAAGTTGTCGGTACAGACATGATGCGTAATTTTGAGAAAGGCATCATGTTGCAAACTCTGGACACATTGTGGAAAGAGCATTTGGCCGCGATGGATTATTTGCGTCAAGGTATTCACCTGCGTGGTTATGCACAGAAAGATCCAAAACAGGAATACAAACGCGAATCTTTTGCCATGTTTGCCAATATGCTGGAATCGCTGAAATATGAAGTGATCAGTACCTTGAGCAAAGTTCAGGTCAGAATGCCAGAAGAAGTCGAGGCACTTGAACAACAGCGTCGTGAAGAAGCTGAGCGTTTGGCAAGACAACAACATTTGAGCCATGAAGTCGAGCAGGGTGCGTTGATGTCAAAAGCCGAAGCTCAAGTGGCCGCGGGAGAGCGTAAAGTCGGTCGCAATGATCCTTGTCCATGTGGCTCTGGTAAAAAATATAAGCACTGCCATGGTCGCTTATAAGTAAAGTGAGTGTATAAATAAAAAAAGTGTCAGTGGAAATCACTCATTCAGTGAGCATTGGCACTGATTGATGTAACGAGAACCCTCAAATTTTATTCTTTAATAAAACGTGCTTAAGGAATAGATTTGGGGGTTTTGTTATAAAACTAACTCCTGCATATTCCCCACACTTTCAATAAACTTATCGTCGTGGGAAATCAGTACCATCGCGCCCGTATAATCATGTAGTGCTTTTTGGAGTCGTTCACGTGACTCAATATCCAGATGATTGTCTGGTTCATCCAATAACAGCAGGGCTGGCGCATATGGTCCACAAAACAGGCAAGCCAGCGCAACCTTAAGTTGTTCTCCTCCACTGAGATAACCGACAGGTTTCAAGGCTTCATCACCACGAATACGTAATTGTGCCAATCGAGTACGGTAGTGATCTTCACTCCAGCCAGGTGACTGTAATTGAAAGTTATACAGCGCTGACTGGCTCTTATTGAGGAATGAAAAATGCTGATCCATCAGACTGTGGGATGGGGTGATACGACAGATACCCTGTTTCGGAACCTGTGAACCCGTCATGACCTTTAATAAGGTGGATTTTCCGCTGCCATTTTTACCTGTGATAGCGAGGCGATCACCATTATTGAGGGTTAAACTGATGGGCGTACCGGAGCCGAAGGGCAGAATGACATCCTGAAGATAAAGTAACGGAGAAGTTGCGGCTTGTGGCGTCGCAACAGCGATTGACAGCGGATCGATAATTTCGAGTTTTTCTCTGGCTTCTGTGGCTAATGAAGATCTGCGTTGTAATCGTTCTTCATTCTGTTTTGCTGTCCGTGATAATGTGGCTTCGGAGCGTCCTAGTGCATGATCAAGAAGGATTTTAGCCTGATTAGAGTTTTCCCGCCGTTGCTTACCCTGACTTTGCCGTTTGCTGGCTTTTTCACGATCTTTTTGCTTATCACGCAAAACTTGTTTCAAATTTTTTCTGGTTTGATCCACTTCACGTTGCACACCTAGCCGTAGCTGCTCTTTACTTTCCAACCAGGTTTCCCATCCACCGATACTGCGAGATAACCCTAACCCGTTGAGTTCGTAAACAACCGATACATGCTGTAATAGCTGAGTATCATGAGTGACCAGCAAAACGCCACCACTGAAATTTTCCAGCCATTGCGCCAGCCAAAAGCGGCCTTGTCGATCAAGATGATTGCTTGGTTCATCCAGGATCATAAAACCCGCACCCTGGCGTTTCAGTGCCAACAACCTAATCCGTGTTTGTTCTCCACCGCTCAGGGAATTAAAAGGTTGATTTAACACGTTTGGATTAAGTTCCCCCTCTGCCAGTAAAGACTCAACCTGAAATTGCCAATCCCAGTTACCCTCCATAACCTCAAAATCTGCTTCGTCCCCAATCCCCGCCAGAACACGCTCATTGGCTTTCATGATCTTAGTCAATCCCAGCATATCTGCGGTATTGCCGGCGAAAGATGACAAACCTTGTGACAAATAACCGACATCACAAAAATATTTTATGCTGCCTTCTGTGGGAGGGATTTGCTGTGCCAGTATTGATGCCAGCCAGGATTTACCAATACCATTGCGCCCAATTAGCGCATGTCGTTCTGTATTTAAAAACATATCAATACCAGAAAACAGAGGTGTTATTTCATCAGAAAATTGGTAGGTGATTTGCTTTGCTTCAATTAATGATTGAGCATCAGTTAGCATAGGCTGCACTTCCTTAATTTTTAAGCAGTTGAGTAGGTTAGATTATTACACTGTTTGCTGCTTGTTTTTTCATGCTAAGTTTTTTGCAGAGATAATGAGTAATAAAAAGTGATTACATTTTGGATGAAAGACAAATTTGCGGCTTAAACTCACTTTAATGTAATCTGCAAGAGATAGTTATTTAAGTTGAATAATAAACTGTAAGAAGAACGGTTATGGAAAAAAAACATCTGCATATTGCAGCAGGTATCATTAAAAATAGTCATGATGAAATTTTTATCACCCAGCGTAGTGCCGACTCACATATGGGTGGCTTTTGGGAGTTCCCTGGGGGAAAACTTGAAGGGGGAGAAACGCCAGAACAAGCATTGATTAGAGAGTTGAAGGAAGAAGTTGGGATCACGGTAACACACTGCGAATTAATTGATACCGTTAAACATGATTTTCCTGACAGAAGTATCACTCTTGACTTTTTTCTGGTTGATGAATGGAAAGATGAGCCATTTGGTAAAGAAGGGCAACCTTCCCGTTGGGTTTTACAATCAAAATTAGTTGCTGATGAATTTCCTCCAGCAAACCGTGGTATTGTCGATCTTCTGACCCGGAATGGTTTATATTAAAGAGTTATTAATAAATTAAGGTGTTTTAATTATTAAATATACCAGTCTCCTTTCAAGATGCGTCTTATATCTCCCCGCGCCGCGGGGAGATATAAATACTCTCATGGGTTTGCAACCTGCAACTTGAAGTTGGATTGGTATATACCGCGGCACCCAATAAAATAGGTGCCGCTAGTGATAATGTTACCTGTATTGTTCAGGCTCTTCGCTCCAGTTATCATTTTCTGCGCTGTCACTTTGGCTTGGTATTATTTTTTCCTCACTGGCCCATTCGCCCAAGTCAATTAATTGGCAGCGTTTACTGCAAAATGGGCGATATGGGCTAATTTCCCCCCATATTACCGTGTTGTCACAGGTTGGACATTTGACAGTCAATACTTCAGACATATTACTTTCTCCCGCTTGGTGTGAAGGCCGTACCCTCTATTTTTTATATCGCAGCTTTTTGGGTTTAACTCACTGTTTTAATGGTATATGTATAAATACAGAGTCATGTAAATACAGAATTAGCCATGCTATTGGGAATTCATTCCCTTCATTATCGTGCTGCAATTTGAAATTTATTGGGCATATATTAGCAACAGGCCAATTCAAATGACAAATGGGCAGGTACAACACCATGCTCACTATCCATTGGTAAGAAGCGGATGGCGAAACGCGTCTTATAACCGGAGATTTGTGGATAAACCAATGCACTTGGCTCAACGTCCAATTTCAATCTCAGCAAATCGGCTTCATCTGAATTCCCTTGATAAAATCCGTTGTGGCTGGTTTTTGGGGTGAAGATGGCAGAGTGGCGTATGAGTTTCAGAATGCTTTCCAAGGCTTGGTGTAATGGACGAAGGCTGTCTAGCCAAGCCTTGACAGATTCATCCCTGACAGATTGCGGTAAATGCAGCCATAAATGCAATGTTGGCAAGTCAAAACTGCAACAGCCTCCAGGAATACTGAGTCGCTGACGTATCATGCTGATCATACGATCTTCTTTAATGTATTGACTAAGCCGAGGGGCTTGGTTCAAGGTCGTACTACGTTCTTTAAGTTGCTCTGTCAAACTATGGATCATAGCCGTATCGGCATTCGGAGAGCTGAGCCATAGTTTTAATTTCGCCTGCTGGCGATCCAGCTCTTTCAGTAGCTCAGAACGGACTTCACCTCGTTCTAGGATCTCAATTAATTCGGCAATTGTACGGAAAAACGAGAGGCTACTGGCCTGAGAATCCAGATTGCGTTGTTTTTCTAACTGTTGCAGTGAAGACTCAATCCTCAACCATGAACGCATTTTTTCATTGAGTGGATGTTCGAAAATAATAGTGGAGGTTGCATCACTCATTACGGTTTTCCTGTCTGACTGATATTGCTTGTTTTAAATACTGTTGATGCAGTTCGACCACACGAGAGGTAATATCCTGTTCGCTGCTGTGGTTAACGATGACATCATCTGCCTTTTCCAGTCTATCCTGACGGCTGGCCTGTGCAGCCAGAATATTTGTTACTTGCTCACGGCTCACTCCATCACGAGCCATGGTGCGGTTAATCTGCACTTCAACTGGGACATCAACAACTAAAACACGGTCTGCCAAATGTATTAAATTATTTTCAATTAGCAAAGGAACGACCCATATGACATAAGGGGCAGTCACCTGGTTTAATTGCCGTTGTGTTTCTGCTTGGATCAGTGGATGTAAGAGGGTATTGAGCCACTGTTTTTCTTCTGGAGCCGCAAAAATTTTTTCACGCAACATTGCACGATTAAGGCTGCCATCGGGCAATAGTGTGTTGAACCCAAAGTGCTCTGTGATTGCTTGTAATGCGGGAGTGCCAGGAGCGACAACTTCTCTGGCGATAATATCTGCATCAACAAGCGGGACACCAAGGGATGAAAATACATTAGAGATAGTCGTTTTACCGCTACCAATTCCACCTGTCAGTGCAACAATATAAGTCATTCTATCCCTTTAAATATCTCTGATAGCATAATTAAATTGTAACCCAAGGGAAGCTAATGGGCTATAAACAAACACGTACAATCCCTGCTTTTGCAGCCTTGAAAAAAGATAACGAAATATGTAAATACCTTGTTAAGTTAATATTGTGCCTAATTGAAAAATAGGCAGGTACATAGCCAACAATAATAAACCGACAATCAAGGCCATTATCAGCATTAACAAAGGTTCTAATGATTGAACCAAACTGTCAGCAAGGTTGATTGATTTTTCTTGATACCATTTGGCAAGATTGAATAAAAATAATTCTAACTCTCCTGACTCTTCACCTATTGTGACAAATTGTTGGCATAGTGAAGGGAAATAGGCTGTTTGTTTTAATGCGTCACTCATTGGAATGCCTTGCTGAATTTGCCTGTGCAGGCTTTTCACGCCGGCGATAAAAACAGGGTGCTGGGTGGCGTTTAAGGCACATTCAAGCCCAGCCATCAGTGTCAACCCCGCTTTCTGTGTCATGAACAGGATATGAAATATCTGATTAGCCTGTTGATAAATTGTGAGTTGTTTAAAAATAGGGAGCCGCAGAAAGAGCATTTTTTCTTTTGCTTTAAATATGGGGAAACGGTGGCGCAACCCTAGATAACCAGTTAACAATGTAAATAGAATTAACAGGAGTAATACGCCATGGTGGAGTAATAAATCAGAACCTGATAAAACCCACTGCGTTAACAAAGGCAAAGTGGCATTTAATGAAGAATAGACTTGTCGAAATTCGGGTAAAACAAAAACTAACATCAGAATAATAACCAACAGGCTCACAAAAGCGACAATTAACGGATAGTGGTAAGCCTTCTGAATTTTCTTTCTCAACGTATTTTGCTGTTCCAACCGATTAAGGATTAATTGACAACAATTTTCAAGTTGCCCAGTTTGTTCTCCTACTGCGATAAGTTGGCAGAGCAAGGGGGAAAATAGCTTCGGATAATGTTCGAGTGTTGTAGAGAATGATTCTCCCTGACGAATTTTCTGAATCATATCTGCCAATACACATCGCCAGAGAGCATATTTACACTCTTGCAAAAGAATAGTCAGTCCTTTGAGTAAAGGGATGCCAGAAGCCAGCAATGTGCTTAATTGGTGAATAAAATGCAGGCGGTATGCAATTTCTTTTTTGCTGTAATAGATGATTTTTTTACATTTGATGGCATAGGGTTGAAGTTCGAGGTGGCTAAGGCGCTGAAATATATTTTTTTTGCTATGGCCAATACTCTCGCCTGTTATGGCTTTTCCATTCTTATTAATTGCCTGCCACTGGTAAATATATTCTATTTTCATACGATTTCATGACCTGTAATCTGATAAATTTCGTCAAGAGTGGTTATTCCTTTTTCCACTAATGTCAGTCCTGCTGAAAAAAGCGTTGCATCCTGTTGTGAGGCAAGTAAATGTGGGAGGCTAACGTTAGAACGTTCAGACAAGGCTTGCAGGAGTTCAGGTTTTATTTCGAGAAATTCATAAATGGCGGTTCTGCCATAATAACCAGAAAAACAGTGGTCACAACCAACCGCATTCCATTTTTTTATAGAGAACGATTGTTTTATAACCCCCGTTCTTACAGAAATAGACTCCTCTGTTGAGACAGTCATATTGGGGATCACCGTGGGAATACTGTCTTGTTGTCGGCAATGGGGACAGAGCTTACGAACTAATCTCTGTGCGATAATCAATTTCACACATGAGGCTGTGGTATAACCAGAAATTCCCAGATTGAGCAGACGGGATAACGTATCAACAGTGGAATTGGTATGCAGTGTTGATAAAACCAGATGGCCAGTTTGGGCGGCTTTCATTGATATTTCGGCAGTTTCATTATCACGGATCTCACCGACCATAATGATATCGGGATCTTGTCGCAATAATGCCCTAAGGACTTTGGCGAAATCTAGCCCAATTTTATTATTAACCGGTGTTTGGTTGATGCCATTTAAAGGAATTTCAACAGGATCTTCGACACTACAGATATTCTTTTTAGCCCGGTTTAAATATTGCAAGCAGCTATACAGTGTGACGGTTTTTCCGCTGCCAGTTGGACCAGTGACTAAAATCATCCCTTGTGGTAAATGGAGTTTCTGTTTTAACAGTTGTAATTGTGGTTCAGGCAGGCCCAATTGTTCCAGGGATAATTGGTGTATGGTATTTAAAATACGCAGGACGATTTTTTCTCCATGCAGTGTAGGTAGTGTTGATATACGGATAGCATAACGGTTTTTGTTATCACTCCAGTCGAATTGTCCATCTTGTGGTTGACGTTTTTCTGCAATGTTGAGCTTTGACATGATTTTTAAGCGGGCAGGAATACTCGCATTTATTTGAGGAGGTGGTGCCTGCATAGTATGCAATACACCATCAACCCGAATACGTATTTGATAGCCATGTTGAGACGGTTCAAAGTGAATATCTGAAGCCCTTTTTTGTATTGAAGTTAATATCGTCTGGTTAATTAATTGAATAACCGGTGTGTCTATTTCCTCATCATGGAGATCATTTTTTTGTCTTGCATCATGATAACGCGCATAGTTGCTATCATATTGATCTATATGGTACGGTTTCTCTTCATCATTTTCTGAGCAATAATTTGTTGCTGACATCAATGAATTTTCTTGCGTCAGCATCGATTCTATTTTTGCTTGTGGCCAAATATCGATATTAACGATCAAACCTGAAATAAATCTTAGTGCCGCGATGAAGTCTTCATTAGGTGCTCTACTACAGGCAATTGTGATTGTATGTAAATCTTTTTTTATAATAATAGCCTGGTGTCGTTGGCATAGCTCTTTTATTTCTTTTTCCAACAAAAGATGATCTTTATTTATCATTATTTTTATTCCTTGAGTATTGGTGTGAATTCATTGTTGTTTCTACAAATTAACGTTTATTTGGAATGAAAAGAGATGTTTAAAATTTCAGGGTCTCCTGACATTTTAGTTTTAACGATTCATCGTTAGATTCACAAATTGCTTTCCATTGAGTAAGACCTGTTTTGGTATCTTGAATAGGTTTTAACGTGGTGTGAAGCCCGTTGAGGTTTTGCTGGCCGACTATAGTTATCTCTCCATCTTTTACGGATATGGTACTGATATAGCGGCTATTATGGCCTGATGGAATAGAGGGATGACCAGAGTGGCAATTTTTGTAATTTTCAGCTTCAAAGCGGCATAATTCCACGCCAGATTTATAAGGCACAATAGCTTGTAGCACATCGGTTAACGCGGCTTTTTGGATATATCCCTGGTAACTGGGAATGGCAATTGCACCGAGAATAGACACGATAGCCATAACAACCATGACTTCAATTAATGTAAATCCTTGTTGCTTCATTTTTTCTCCTTGTATCTGTATTTGAATTGCTTGGCATGTTCAATGGCGGGTATCCTCTTCACCCTTTAAATTGCCATTTATTGGGTATGAATGTTGGTGCCAATAAGCATTGAAGAAAAAGGGAAAAAATAAAACAGGGTCAATAAAATTTATGAAGTTGGCTCGGAAAAATAATTTTGTGTTACATTTTTTTGCAAAAAATTTTCGAGCCTGTCCGTAAATAAAAAAACACCCGATTTATTGGCCGACTGAAAGTGCTAACATGCTCACTTGTTACACTTTAGGCGACCGTATTATGCTTAGAGAAGGTGATATTAAATATTAAGGGGGGAGTAAAAGAATGCAGCTACATGAAGGATGGATTGATAGTGCGAGAAAAGTTATTTCCCCACATTGTGATCTGCGTCCAGAAGGGGAAACACCATCATTACTGGTTATCCATAATATCAGCTTACCTCCTGGCAAGTTTGGCGGCCCTTATATTGACCAATTATTTATGGGAACACTCGATCCTAAAGGTGATCCTTTTTTTGATGAGATCAAGCATTTGCATGTTTCAGCTCACTGTTTAATCCGGCGTGATGGTGAGATTGTGCAATATGTTCCTTTCAATAAAAGAGCTTGGCATGCTGGTGTTTCCTGCTACTGTGACCGTGATAGATGTAATGATTTTTCGATAGGTATTGAGCTGGAAGGCACAGATTATGAGGAATTTACTGGCATTCAATACACTAAGTTAGCGGAAGTGACTGAGCTGCTTATTAACCAATATCCTGATATTCGGGACAATATTGCAGGACACAGTGATATCGCTCCGGGTAGGAAAACCGATCCTGGGCCTTATTTTTATTGGGAACATTACCATCAATTATTGAAGGAGCGAGTTGGATGACTCTCTTTATTCTATTGTTAATACTGGCATGGGAACGTGTTTTTAAGATGGGAGATCACTGGCAACTGGAATGCTATTTAGCCCCGTTTTTTGCCAGATTCAGATCACATGCACTATGGGGTAGTCTGGGCATGGCCTTTCTGGTCGCCTTATTGACATGGAAGCTGATTGATATTTTTGGCTCTGTTGCTTTCGGTATTCCCGCGATTGTGCTCGGTATCATCATCAGTCTGTTATGTATTGGCGCGGGTGGGTTGCGTCATGATTACCGTGGATATCTTCAAGCCGTACGTCAAGATGATCCAGAACAGCAGAATATGTATCTTGCTCGTCTGACAATGATCCAGGGAACATTGCCTGACACCACAAAAGATGAGCGATTGCGTGAGATACAGAATTCATTGATTTGGATAAACTTTCGCTATTATCTTGCCCCTATTTTCTGGTTGGCTATATTGGGTAAATTTGGTCCAGCCATTTTGATGGGATATGGTTGCCTCAGGGCTTATCAAGGCTGGTTGGCACAGCACGCAACGGCAGTGCAGAGGGCACAATCGGGAGTTGATGGCATACTGCATTGGCTGGATTGGCTCCCTGCGCGTTTGGCGGGTATTGCCTATGCTTTGTTGGGACATGGTGAGAAAGCCCTACCCGCTTGGATTGCATCACTCACTGATTTTCGGTCATCACAATACAAAGTAATCAGTCAATTGGCACAATTTGCATTAAGTAAAGATCCTCATCTTAACCCAATAAAAACGCCTGTTGCTGCTGTAACGTTAGCGAAAAAAGCGACCTTTACCATTGTGATTATTGTCGCATTGTTGACGATTTATGGGACATTAGTTTAACAGAAGAGATAGAGGGCTATATACCAGTCGCCTTTCAAGATGCGTTTTATATCTCCCCGCGCAGCGGAGAGATATAAGCACTTCCATTGGTTTGCAAACTGCAACTTGAAGTTGGATTGGTATATGCCCTTTATCTTTCTGGTTTGCTTTTTAAAATTATGTTGTTCTCAATATCCTGAATAATAGAGATGGGCATAAGGGCGCTGATATTAAGGAAATTGATACATTATTCTGGCAACAAGGAAAATGCTGAGGCATTTTTATGGATAGTGACTTGAGCTTACCAGTGGCATTGGGGGGCGCTATTTAAGTTTGGTTATTTTGGTTGACTTATAAGTTGCCTATATCAACTATTTTATTGAATTTTAATGCGTATTTTTTGCATATTTTTGGGTTTTTTATCTTGCTGTAACGTTTCGTTTTGCTTATGTATACGTTTAAAAAACGTTAAATCTCTCTTGTTTTTCCGCCCTTACAATCCTTTTTGGTTATAATTTTCTGATAAAATTTAAAATAATTTGTTAAAATTTGCAGATTTTTATGATTTAGCCCAAGGTCTTTATAGACAGCTAGTGAATACTTTGTTACTTTAAGACCCTGTATTCTAAATTGGTATTACCAATTGACTTTGACCCGTAAACTGGGCTTAATGCCTAAAGTTTAGTCACTAGGGCTGGGCTGAGTAGGGCATAGTCCGAAGCAACATTTACTTATTGAATGGCTTACAGCAGATATGGCCTATAGCAAGATTCGTCAACCAAAGTTATCAGATGTGATTGAGCAGCGTCTTGAACAGCTCATTCTCGAAGGTTCGCTACGCCCAGGAGAAAAACTGCTGCCTGAACGTGAGCTGGCGAAGCAGTTTGAAGTATCACGTCCTTCATTGCGTGAAGCCATTCAAAAACTGGAAGCCAAAGGCTTTCTTTTCCGTCGTCAAGGGGGAGGAACTTTCGTACAGAACAATCTGTGGCAAAGTTTCAGCGACCCACTTGCCCAACTTATTGCAGAAAATCAAGAATCCCAGTTCGATCTCCTTGAAGCACGTCATGCGTTAGAGGGGATTGCTGCTTATTATGCTGCCCTTAGGGGAACTGATGAGGATTTCAAACGCATTGAACAAACCCATCTTGCCATTCAAGAAGCCCAACAAGGTGGTGATGTCAATGCGGAATCTGATGCTGTCCTGCAATACCAGCTTGTTGTCACGGAAGCTGCCCATAATGTGGTATTGCTGCATTTATTGCGCTGTATGATCCCAATGTTAGAACAAAATATCAGGCGCAATTTTGAGGTCATCTATACCCGTAAAGAAATGTTGGCAGCCGTTAGTGACCATCGGGCTGAGATTTTTCGCTCGATCATGGCGAGAGAACCGGAAAAAGCCCGTGAGGCTTCCCATCGCCATTTGGCCTTTATTGAAGAAGTTTTATTGGATCTGACTCGTGAACGTACTCGTCGTGAGCGTTCACTGAGGCGGCTCCAGCAACATCAGGAATAAGAGCCCATCCCTTGGGACGTCATAGACAAATCAAATTCCCGTAAGGGGTGGGTTCTAAACTTGGCTGTACAGATCCTGACTGCTGCGTTTGTACAGTTCGTCAACTCTTTACCAAGAGTTTTAGCAGCAATATATAGCAGGGCCTATCTTCCGGTCATAACAGGCAGTTTCGTCAAAAGGTATGACCAGAAGATAGGCTCCAATAACCATTAGAAAATAGATAACAGATAAGGAATACACCATGTCAGATATTTTGAAAAATGACGTGGATCCGATCGAAACTCGCGATTGGTTACAGGCGATCGAATCGGTCATCCGTGAAGAAGGTGTTGAGCGTGCTCAGTTCCTGATTGATCAGGTTTTGAATGAAGCTCGTAAAGGTGGTGTAAACGTTGCTGCAGGTACTGCAAGCCGCGATTATATTAACACTATTCCTGCTGAGGATGAGCCTGCTTACCCTGGCAACCTGAATTTAGAGCGCCGTATCCGCTCTGCTATTCGCTGGAATGCGGTGATGACCGTTCTGCGTGCTTCTAAGAAAGATCTGGAACTGGGTGGTCACATGGCTTCATTCCAGTCTTCCGCTACTTTTTATGAAGTTTGTTTTAACCACTTCTTCCGCGCTCGTAATGAAAATGATGGCGGTGACTTGGTTTACTTCCAGGGCCACATTTCTCCAGGCGTTTACGCGCGTGCGTTCCTTGAAGGCCGTCTGACAGAAGAGCAGATGAATAATTTCCGCCAGGAAATCGGTGGTAATGGTCTGTCTTCTTACCCGCATCCAAAATTGATGCCTGATTTCTGGCAGTTCCCAACGGTTTCAATGGGTCTGGGTCCAATCTCCGCTATTTATCAGGCTAAGTTCCTGAAGTACCTTGAAAATCGCGGCCTGAAAGATACCTCTAAACAAACCGTTTATGCTTTCTTGGGCGACGGTGAAATGGATGAACCAGAATCTAAAGGTGCGATCACTATCGCAACTCGTGAAAAACTGGACAACCTGGTATTCGTTATCAACTGTAACTTGCAGCGCCTGGATGGTCCAGTCACCGGTAACGGCAAAATTGTTAACGAACTGGAAGGTATCTTCGAAGGTGCTGGCTGGCAGGTATTGAAAGTTCTGTGGGGTGAGCGTTGGGACGAACTGCTGCGTAAAGACACCAGCGGTAAACTGGTTCAGTTGATGAACGAAACGCTGGATGGCGACTATCAGACATTCAAGTCTAAAGATGGCGCTTATGTTCGTGAACACTTCTTCGGTCGTTACCCGGAAACGGCTGCATTGGTCAAGGATATGACTGATGACGAAATTTGGGCGTTGAACCGGGGTGGTCACGATCCGAAGAAAGTTTACGCTGCACTGAACAAAGCGCAGAATACCACGGGCAAACCAACTGTAATCTTGGCTCAGACCATCAAAGGTTACGGTATGGGTGATACCGCTGAAGGTAAGAACATTGCTCACCAGGTGAAGAAAATGAACATGGAAGGCGTTCGCCAATTCCGTGATCGTTTCAATGTGCCTGTCTCTGATGAGCAGATCGAAAGTTTGCCATACGTGACTTTCGACAAAGATTCTGATGAATCTAAATATCTGCATGAGCGTCGTAATGCACTGGGTGGTTATGTACCAAGCCGTCGCATTAACTTCGACGAAAAACTGGAAATCCCCGCTCTGGAAGAGTTCAGCTCTCTGCTGGAAGAACAATCCAAAGAAATTTCTACCACTATCGCTTTCGTTCGTGCGTTGAATGTCATGCTGAAGAACAAGTCGATCAAAGATCGCCTGGTTCCCATTATTGCGGACGAAGCCCGTACCTTCGGTATGGAAGGTCTGTTCCGTCAAATCGGCATCTACAGCCCTAATGGTCAGCAGTATACTCCGCAAGACCGTGAGCAGGTTGCATACTATAAGGAAGACGCAAAAGGTCAGATCCTGCAAGAAGGTATCAATGAGCTGGGTGCAGCTTCATCTTGGTTGGCTGCGGCAACTTCTTATAGCACCAACAACCTGCCAATGATCCCGTTCTACATCTACTACTCCATGTTCGGATTCCAGCGTATCGGTGATCTGTGCTGGGCGGCAGGTGACCAGCAGGCACGCGGCTTCCTGGTTGGTGGTACTTCTGGTCGTACGACTCTGAACGGTGAAGGTTTGCAGCATGAAGATGGTCATAGCCATATTCAGTCTCTGACTATTCCTAACTGTATCTCTTATGATCCAGCATTCGCTTATGAAGTTGCTGTTATCATGCAAGATGGTTTGGAGCGTATGTATGGTGAAAAGCAAGAGAATATCTATTATTACATCACCACACTGAACGAAAACTATCACATGCCAGCTATGCCTGAAGGTGTTGAAGAAGGTATCCGTAAAGGTATCTACAAGCTGGAAAGCCTGGAAGGCGCGAAAGGTAAAGTTCAGTTGCTCGGCTCTGGCTCTATTCTGCGCCATGTGCGTGAAGCAGCACAGATCTTGTCTGCTGAATATGGCATTGGTTCCGATGTGTACAGCGTAACTTCCTTCACTGAACTGGCTCGTGATGGTCAGGATTGTGAGCGTTGGAACATGCTGCACCCATCAGAAGAACCTCGCGTTCCTTATATTGCTCAGATCATGAACGAAACGCCAGCCGTTGCTTCTACTGACTACATGAAACTGTTTGCAGAGCAAGTCCGTAGCTTCGTTCCTGCAAGCGACTATCGTGTATTGGGCACTGACGGTTTCGGTCGTTCTGACAGCCGTGAAAACCTGCGTCATCACTTCGAAGTTGATGCTTCTTATGTGGTGGTTGCGGCTCTGGGTGAATTGGCTAAACGTGGCGAAGTTGATGTAAAAGTCGTTGAAGAAGCTATCAACAAATACAACATCAACCCAGAAAAAGTTAACCCACGTCTGGCATAAGAGGTAAAGATTAATGTCTATCGAAATTAACGTACCTGATATTGGTGCAGATGAAGTTGAAGTTACCGAGATTCTGGTGAAAGTCGGTGACGCAGTAGAAGCAGAACAGTCACTGATCACGGTTGAAGGTGACAAGGCTTCTATGGAAGTCCCTTCCCCACAAGCGGGCGTAGTGAAAGAAATTAAAGTGACGGTTGGTGACAAAGTTGCAACCGGCAAACTGATTATGATTTTCGAATCCGCAAACGGTGCCACAGAAGCGGCACCTGCACCGCAAACTGCGGCTGCTCCAGCGGCGGCACCAGCAGCGGTAGAAAGCAAAGAAGTGAATGTGCCCGATATCGGTGGTGATGAAGTTGAAGTGACCGAAATCATGGTAAAAGTCGGTGATACGGTGACTGAAGAACAGTCACTGATCACGGTGGAAGGCGACAAGGCTTCAATGGAAGTTCCAGCCCCATTCGCGGGTACGGTGAAAGAGATCAAAATCGCGACTGGCGATAAAGTGAAAACCGGCTCTCTGATCATGGTATTTGAAGTTGCAGGTTCTGGTACTGCTCCAGCGGCAGCATCGGCAGCGGCTCCAGCAGCAGCGCCTGCGGCATCTGCGGTAAAAGAAGTCAACGTACCCGATATCGGTGGTGATGAAGTTGAAGTGACCGAAATCATGGTAAAAGTGGGTGATACCATCGCTGAAGAGCAGTCACTGATCACGGTGGAAGGCGACAAGGCTTCGATGGAAGTTCCTGCCCCATTTGCGGGTACGGTGAAAGAGATCAAAATCGCGACTGGCGATAAAGTGAAAACCGGTTCTCTGATCATGGTATTCGAAGTTGCAGGCGCCGCCCCTGTAGCGGCGGCTCCGGCTCCTGCGGCTGAACCTGCGAAAGCCGCAGCGGCTCCGGCAGCAAGCCAGCCAGCAGAAGGCAAAACTGAATTTGCCGAAAATGACGCTTACGTTCATGCCACTCCGGTGATCCGTCGTCTGGCTCGCGAATTTGGCGTGAACCTGGCTAAAGTAAAAGGCACTGGCCGTAAAGGTCGCATCCTGCGTGAAGACGTTCAGGCTTACGTGAAAGAGGCGATTAAACGTGCGGAAGCGGCTCCTGCGGCTGCGGGCGGTGGTCTGCCAGGTATGTTGCCTTGGCCGAAAATTGATTTCAGCAAGTTTGGTGAAATAGAAGAAGTTGAACTGAGCCGTATTCAGAAAATTTCTGGTGCTAACCTCAGCCGTAACTGGGTCATGATCCCTCACGTTAATTTGTTTGATGAAGCGGATATCACGGAAGTTGAAGAATTCCGTAAACAGCAGAACAAAGAAGCTGAGAAGAAACAGCTTGGCATGAAGATCACTCCGCTGGTATTCGTCATGAAAGCCGCAGCGAAAGCATTGGAAGCCATGCCTCGTTTTAACAGCTCCATTTCTGAAGATGGCCAGAAGCTGATCCTGAAAAAATATATCAACATCGGTATCGCGGTTGATACACCGAACGGCCTGGTTGTTCCTGTATTCAAGGATGTCAACAAGAAAGGCATTCTGGAACTGTCCAGAGAATTGGCTGAAGTTTCCAAGAAAGCACGTGCTGGTAAGTTGACGGCTGCCGACATGCAGGGGGGTTGCTTCACCATCTCCAGCCTGGGTGGTATCGGTACTACCGGCTTTGCACCAATTGTGAATGCACCAGAAGTGGCAATCATGGGTCTGTCTCGCTCTTCCATGAAACCAGTCTGGAATGGCAAAGAGTTCGTTCCACGTCTGATTCTGCCTATGTCTCTGTCTTTCGATCACCGTGTGATCGACGGAGCAGATGGTGCACGCTTCATCACTTATATTAATCAATTGATGAGCGACATCCGCCGTTTGGTGATGTAATGCAAAGGCCGGTACATATACCGGCCTAATGATTACTTCCGTGACAGAAATTTTCGCCTTCCATCTGGTAGGTTGGGAGTTCTGTCACGTTAACGCGCTTTTCAGGTTATTTACAATTCTGTAAACTGCTCGCGGTGTGTACGTCCCGGTTGAATATGTTTTTTTTCGTCTGACTCGCCGGACAAACAATTAAGAGGTCATGATGAGTACTGAAATTAAAGCCCAGGTAGTGGTGCTTGGAGCAGGCCCGGCAGGGTATTCTGCTGCTTTCCGTTGTGCGGATTTAGGTTTGGAAACTGTTTTGGTTGAACGTTACTCTACTTTGGGTGGTGTTTGCCTTAATGTTGGTTGTATCCCATCCAAGGCTCTGCTCCATGTTGCAAAAGTCATTGAAGAAGCAAAAGCACTGGCACAGCATGGTATCGTATTTGGTGAGCCACAAACTGATATCGATAAGATCCGTCTCTGGAAAGAAAAAGTTATTTCTCAGTTGACAGGTGGTCTGGGCGGCATGGCTAAGGGCCGTAAAGTTAATGTTGTTAACGGTTTTGGCAAATTCACAGGTGCTAACACTCTGGTAGTAGAAGGCGAGAACGGCACAACAACGATTAATTTTGATAATGCCATTATCGCAGCGGGTTCACGCCCAATTCAATTGCCATTCATTCCACATGATGATCCTCGTGTATGGGATTCTACCGATGCACTGGAACTGAAAACGGTTCCGGGACGCCTGTTGGTCATGGGGGGTGGTATTATCGGTCTGGAAATGGGGACGGTTTATCACGCTCTGGGTTCTCAGATCGACGTGGTGGAAATGTTCGATCAGGTTATTCCTGCGGCAGATAAAGACGTTGTTAAAGTGTTCACTAAGCGCATCAGCAAGAAGTTCAACTTGATGCTGGAAACGAAAGTGACCGCGGTAGAAGCTAAAGAAGATGGCATCTACGTAACAATGGAAGGTAAGAAAGCGCCGGCAGAGCCACAGCGTTATGACGCGGTTCTGGTTGCTATCGGCCGTGTACCAAACGGTAAATTGCTTGATGCCGGCAAAGCGGGCGTTGAAGTTGATGAGCGTGGCTTTATCCATGTGGATAAACAAATGCGCACTAATGTGCCTCACATCTTTGCTATCGGTGATATCGTTGGCCAGCCAATGCTGGCGCACAAAGGTGTCCACGAAGGCCATGTTGCTGCTGAAGTTATTTCTGGTAAGAAACATTACTTCGATCCGAAAGTTATTCCATCTATCGCTTACACTGAGCCAGAAGTAGCATGGGTTGGCCTGACTGAGAAAGAAGCGAAAGAAAAAGGTATCAGCTACGAAACCGCGACCTTCCCGTGGGCAGCATCCGGTCGTGCAATTGCATCTGATTGTTCAGATGGTATGACTAAGCTGATTTTCGATAAAGAAACGAACCGTATTATCGGTGGTGCTGTTGTTGGTACTAACGGCGGTGAACTGCTGGGTGAAATCGGTCTGGCTATCGAAATGGGTTGTGATGCAGAAGATATCGCGCTGACTATCCACGCTCACCCAACACTGTACGAATCCATTGGCATGGCTGCGGAAATTTACGAAGGCAGCATTACTGACTTGCCAAACCCTAAGGCAAAGAAAAAGAAATAATTCTTTAGATTTTGCAGTGGATAAAGCGGCTTCTATTATGGAAGCCGTTTTACTGCCAATTGATTATCTTAATTATACAGTTAGTCACGTCATTAAATTGACAACCTGCTTTTTCAGGCGATAAGTCTTTATTAATGTGATAAATATCGACTAAGGCGATAAGTATTGCCGATAAATACCCACTCATTTCTTTCTGATGGATATACTATCATTGAGGTTGTTGCAAAGTCAGAAATTCCATGAACCTCAAACCCCAAATTTTTATAGAAAGGAACCGCATAATGCTTTGCACTGACTAGCAATTCACCACCATTGCCTAGACTACAAGAAATTTCTACTGCTTTTTCAACCAGTAAACTTCCACAACCTTGACTACCAGGATGAGTGAGCATAAATCCTATTTTATCATTGGATTCATTGCAATAACGGGAGCCTCCTGGGACAAAAGTCATCACGCCTATGGGAATGTTTTGCACTAAGCAGATAAAGTAGCGATGACAATTTGTCGCATTTATTTGCTGGGGATCTTGGTAGATTTGCTCTATTTCATGAGAGACGGTAATGAAAGTATTGTACCTTTCTGTATCTGGATATGCAGGGGAATTTAATGTTGCATACCAATCATATGTGTTACCTTTAATTTGAGCGAGCGCAATAAACATTTCATCTTGGCTGACTTCTTTTATTATTGTTTGAAATAATTTGGTATATCTTTCTTTTGGGGATTCTCTGATACGTATCTTGGAGAAAATATTGTGAAATAGCTCTCTGGTTTTCATGATATATCTCCTCTATGTATGTTCTAATAATTTTAAGGTAATAAATTTAATTTACAGTAAATGGCATTGCCAATTTGTATTACGTGGACGAGGGATTCTTTTTAATTGATATTTTCCATTGATTCGATGCCATTTATCACTAGTGTCAGGATCTAAACTCATTTGTTTCAAGCTCAAAAAGTTATTACTTTTAATATAGTTAAAACCTAATTTTTGGTAAAAAATTTCGGCATCATGTTCTGCCCTAACATTTAATATGCCTTTATGGTCTGATTCGAGGGATATATTAACCACATGTTGAACCAGCAGGCCACCATAACCATAACCGTTAGGATAGGTTAATATGAATGCTATTTGGTCAACGTTATTATTAGGTATATTGGATTTGGCAGGATTAAATATTATGATCCCAACGACCTTACCGGAAATTAAACATGAACAGATAAAATGGCGATAGACCTGTAGCCCCCCGATAACATTTTCCGAATCAAAAATTCCTTTTATGGATCTATATATATTGCAAAATATAGCATGCCTATTGTTAAATATTGCACCTATTGTCGATTGATAAGACCAACTGGATTCATTTGTTTGGATTTCGTTAAGTGCAGATAGCATATCATGTTGGTTAACCTCCTTAATTTTGGCTTGATATGTGGGATAGAGTTTTTCTTCCATGATAATTGCAGGATGATAATCAGTTTCTGCTATAGCGTTATGTTCTTCTTCTCTATTGGGCATGATGAGATCCTTTTAAAAGATATTGATATTGAAAGGTTTTTGATCTACGAACCCTGCTCAGGAATGTGTTAAGAAAAAATTTGATGTGAAAGACTGCATGTTCAATAAAGGTTTTGAGAAAAATTAAGGTATTTTCAGGTCGAAATAGCAACAAACAGCATTTTAAACTTTAATACACCTTTCAAGCCTATTTAGCCAGAATTTTATCATGGTTCGATGTTGATTTTATGTGAATGAATTAACATACTATTCAAATTTTGGTATGCTAAGTGCCCGAAGCTAAGCATAATTCTGATGTTATGCGAGCAAAATCCTCTGACCTGACACCCTGGGTGATTGTTTTAGATGATCGTTTTAGGTGATCGTTTTTAGATAATCGTTATCGGGTGCTGACAGCCGGGTATATAAAATGACAATGAGAGCGAGGAGAAAGTCGTGCTAGAAGAATACCGCAAGCACGTGGCCGAGCGTGCAGCTCAAGGCATCGTCCCTAAGCCATTAGACGCAGCTCAAGTAGCAGGGCTGGTCGAATTACTGAAGAATCCACCTAAAGGTGAAGACGATTTTCTGGTCGATCTACTGACCAATCGTGTTCCTCCTGGTGTAGATGAAGCCGCTTATGTTAAAGCGGGCTTCCTTGCTGCCGTCGCTAAGGGAGAAACGGCTTCTCCTTTGATTACACAAGAAAAAGCTATTGAATTATTAGGAACCATGCAGGGTGGGTATAATATCCACGCTTTAATTGATGCCCTGGATAATGAACAGTTGGCTCCGATTGCGGCGAAAGCACTTTCTCATACTTTGCTGATGTTCGACAGTTTCTATGATGTAGAAGAAAAAGCAAAAGAGGGCAATGTTCATGCCGAACGGGTTCTGCAATCATGGGCTAATGCAGAATGGTTCCTTGAACGCCCTGAATTAGCAGAAAAAATCACCGTTACCGTTTTTAAGGTCACGGGTGAAACCAATACCGATGATCTTTCTCCTGCTCCTGATGCATGGTCACGCCCGGATATTCCCCTACATGCTTTGGCAATGCTTAAAAATACCCGTGAAGGTATTGAACCTGATCAAGTCAGTACTATTGGTCCGATTAAGCAAATTGAAGCGCTGGGCAAGAAAGGTTACCCGTTGGCCTACGTTGGTGATGTTGTTGGTACAGGTTCTTCCCGCAAATCGGCAACTAACTCTGTATTGTGGTTTATGGGCGAAGATATTCCGTTTGTCCCCAATAAACGTGGTGCAGGCGTCGTGTTGGGCGGAAAAATTGCCCCAATTTTCTTCAACACGATGGAAGATGCGGGGGCGCTGCCGATTGAGGTCGAGGTTTCTAAGCTGAATATGGGTGATGTGATTGATATCTATCCCTATAAAGGCGAAGTCCGCCATCACGAAACGAATGAGTTACTGGCTACTTTTGCACTGAAAACCGATGTACTGCTTGATGAAGTACGTGCCGGTGGTCGTATTCCATTGATTATTGGCCGTGGTTTGACGGGTAAAGCGCGTGAATCGCTGGGTTTGCCACCCAGTGATGTATTCCGTCAGGCAAAAGCCGTTGCGGAAAGTGATCGTGGCTTCTCATTAGCCCAGAAAATGGTTGGTCGTGCGTGCGGTAAAACCGGTGTTCGTCCAGGAGAATATTGTGAACCTAAGATGACTTCTGTGGGTTCTCAGGATACCACTGGGCCAATGACGCGGGATGAATTGAAGGATTTGGCGTGTCTGGGCTTCTCTGCGGATCTGGTCATGCAATCCTTCTGTCATACTGCTGCCTATCCAAAACCTGTTGATGTGACAACGCACCATACTCTGCCTGATTTCATTATGAACCGTGGTGGGGTATCGCTGCGTCCGGGAGATGGCATTATCCACTCATGGCTAAATCGCATGTTGTTGCCAGATACGGTAGGCACAGGCGGGGATTCCCATACCCGTTTCCCTATTGGCATTTCTTTTCCGGCGGGTTCTGGGCTGGTGGCATTTGCTGCGGCAACGGGCGTAATGCCGCTGGATATGCCAGAATCCGTACTGGTTCGTTTTAAAGGAAAAATGCAACCTGGGATAACCTTGCGTGATTTGGTTCATGCTATTCCTTATTATGCGATTCAACAAGGTTTGCTGACTGTTGAGAAGAAAGGCAAGAAAAACATCTTCTCTGGCCGTATTCTTGAGATTGAAGGTTTGCCAGAGCTCAAAGTTGAGCAGGCATTCGAGTTGGCGGATGCCTCTGCGGAACGTTCTGCGGCAGGATGTACCATTAAACTGGATAAAGAGCCAATCATTGAATACTTGCAGTCGAATATCGTCTTGTTGAAGTGGATGATTGCGGAAGGTTACGGTGATCGCCGGACATTAGAGCGCCGTATTATTGGCATGGAAAACTGGCTGAAAGATCCTCAGTTGTTGCAAGCGGATGCCGATGCTGAATACGCGGCCGTTATTGATATCGATCTGGCAGACATTAAAGAGCCTATTTTGTGCGCGCCTAATGATCCCGATGATGCCCGCCTGTTATCTAAAGTGGCTAACAGTAAAATTGACGAAGTTTTCATTGGCTCTTGCATGACGAATATTGGTCATTTCCGTGCAGCGGGTAAATTGCTGGATCAGCATAAAGGCCAGCTACCGACTCGCTTGTGGGTTGCCCCGCCGACTAAGATGGACGCCGCCCAATTAACGGAAGAAGGTTATTACAGCATTTTTGGCAAGAGTGGAGCCCGCGTTGAGATCCCCGGTTGCTCATTGTGTATGGGGAATCAGGCGCGTGTGGCGGACGGTGCGACCGTGGTTTCTACGTCCACCCGTAACTTCCCTAATCGCCTTGGCAGCGGTGCAAATGTTTACCTTGCTTCGGCAGAGTTGGCGGCGGTGGCTTCACTGTTAGGCCGCTTGCCAATGCCAGAAGAGTATTTACAGTTTATGGCTAAGGTCGATGAAACCGCAGTAGATACTTATCGCTACCTCAATTTTGATCAATTGAATCAATACACAGAAAAAGCGGATGATGTGATCTTCCAAACCGCAGTATAAAAAAGTATATTGCAAGAAATGGGGAGGCAAATGCCTCCCCATTTTTGTATCTATCGTTTTATAACCGCTTTTTATGCCAATTTCGTGGTAATTTTTGTATCAGTTTGTGGACTATCTCAGAGGTGGGGGTAACCGAAATGTTTAAAATCCAAATGGAATTATTTGGTATCTGTAAGGATCGTGAGGGGGTATGTGATGGAATATGAATTTATGCAGGATGTTACCGGCCAAGTAACAACCGCCTTTTCGATGGATCATGAGGCCATTGGTCATTGGTTGAATGAAGAAGTGAAAGGCGATTTGCGTGTATTGGATAAAATCACTGTGGCCTTGCAAGAAATTAAAGGGAGTGAGCGTCAGTGGCAGTTGGCGGGTCATGAGTATACGCTATTAATGAGTGAAGATGAGATCATGGTCAGGGCTAATCAACTCCAATTTGATACAGAGGGGGTAGAAGAAGGAATGAGTTACTATGATAACGAGAGTTTGGCTTTTTGCGGAACAGATGATTTTATTGATATGTTGGCTAACTACAGAGAATTTATTTTGCAAAAAATTAAAACATAAGTATCCGCTCATTTTTAAACAGAAACCTATTTTTGAATAAGAGCTTATACCTGCTGGTGTGGTGGTATGCGTTGCAAATCATGGCATTGAATGGGAATGGGCTCCAACAGTAACGGTGGGCTTTGTATGAAAGAGATCAATCTGTCACATGAGATTGATAAAGCAGCAAACTGGTTTACCAACAATCAGGATTTACTGATTCAGTATGCGGTAAACATTGTATCTGCCATTTTGATTCTTATCGTTGGCTTATTTGTTGCCAAGTTGGCTAATAAAGCCGTTAAGCGCGTTATGTCATTGCGTGGCGTTGATGTCACCATTTCTGATTTTCTCTCCGCGATTGTTCGTTATGCCATTGTAGCGTTTACGATTATCGCAGTTCTTGGGAAATTGGGTATTCAGACGGCATCTGTGATTGCAGTAATCGGTGCCGCAGGTTTGGCGGTAGGCCTTGCATTACAAGGCTCGCTGTCTAATTTTGCTGCCGGTGTTTTATTGGTACTTTTCCGTCCACTTCGTACTGGAGAATATGTCATTATTGGCGCGGTGGAAGGCACTGTCATGCAAGTACAGATTTTCTCGACCACATTGCGTACGGCAGATGGCCGTATCGTTGTGATCCCCAATGGTAAAATCATTGCGAACAATATTATCAATACCAGCCGTGAACCTGATCGCCGTACCCAGATTATCGTGGGGGTTGCGTACAACGCAGATATTGATGAAGTGAAAAGAGTGTTGGGTGATGTGATTGAAGAAGATAAGCGCATTCAACATGAAAAAGGTGTCACGATCCGCTTGCATGAAATGGCTCCTTCATCATTGAACTTTGTTGTGCGTGTGTGGACCACCAATAGTGACGCCTGGAGTGTCTATTGGGATTTGATGGAAAACTTCAAGCGTGCTTTGGATAAGCACAATATCGGCATTCCATTCCCACAAATGGATGTTTATCTGCACCCGCAAAATACTGCCTTACAGCAGAAGTCAGACGAGTAACCGAGCTATCATGGTGTGAGAATGTCTGCTTTTCTCACACCAAATTTGACTTCTTTTCCTGGTTACAAGCCCAAATACAGCTATCATCACTTTTCCTAATGATAGATTAGAATCATTCATTTTTACTAATGTGTGATCTTGCTTAATATGCATTGATATCGTAACTAATTGAATAATTATTAGGAATCTTTGCATGTTTTCAACATTTATTCAGGGCTTTTTTCTCAGTGCCGCGATGATCCTTCCACTTGGTCCACAAAACGTATTTGTCATGCAGCAAGGGAGCAGGAAGCAGTTCCATTTAATGAGTGCAACGTTATGTTCCACCAGTGATGCGTTTCTGATCACCGCGGGGATATTTGGTGGCAGCGCCTTGCTGGGACAATCGATATTTTTACTGCAAGCTGTGACATGGGGCGGTGTTGCATTTTTACTATGGTATGGGTGGGGCGCTTTGCGAACAGCGCTAGCGACAAAAGTCGAACTTTCCCGTGCTGAAAAAATTATCCAAAGCCGTTGGCGCGTCATCGCCACGTTATTCGCCGTGACATGGCTTAATCCCCATGTTTATTTGGATACCTTTGTCGTGTTGGGCAGCATAGGAGGGCAATTGTCAGCCGAGCTTCGGCCCTGGTTTACCACCGGAGCGGTATTGGCATCGATCAGTTGGTTTTTTGCATTGTCATTGTTATCCGCGTGGTTTGCGCCTGTGCTTAATCAGCCCAGGGCGCAACGGATCATCAATATCTTCGTGGGTTGTGTGATGTGGTATATCGCGTGGCGTTTAATTCAGCAAGGATATCAATTTTTTATTGATTACAATACTTCTCTATAGATTACTATCTCCATAAATAGTGTGCTAATGTTTCTGAAAGTACCTTATTCATGTCATTTTGGAGGTTTTGTGAAAAGTAAATCACTGGTATTGGCCGTGATAATGGCCGTGGGAAGTTTGTCTTGCATGACGGCTTTTGCTGCTGAATCACTCTCTATTCCACATATTTCCACCTCTGGCAACGCGGTAGTTAAAGCAACACCCGATATGGCTACCCTGGTGATCCATGTGAGTCAAACTCAAAAAAGTGCGGCAGAAGCAAAGAAAAAAGTGGATGAGCGTGTTGCGAAATATTTTGATTTTCTGAAAAACAGTGGCATCGAAAAGAAAGATATTGATGCTGCCAATTTGCGTACCCAACCGGAATATCAATATGAACAAAAGACCGGAAAATCAAGTATTACGGGCTATAGGGCATCGCGTTCAGTTGAGGTGAAAGTTCACAAGCTGGAGCAATTGAATACCTTATTGGATGGTGCCCTGCAAGCAGGGTTGAATGAAATTAATTCCGTCCAGTTTGGTGTCAGCAACCCGCAACGCTATCGTGATGAAGCCAGACAAAAGGCCATCGAGAATGCCATTCAACAGGCAACGGTATTGGCAAAAGGGTTTAACAGTAAATTAGGTCCTGTCTATAGCGTTAATTACCGTGCACCTGAAGCTGAGCCTATGCCAATGAACCGCCTGAAATATCAGACAGCCCTGTTGGCAGCGCCCGCTTCTGACTCAGCCAGTGAGACTTACGAACCACAGAGCATTGAGTTTGCTGATCACGTTGATGCCGTTTTTGAATTACAACGTTAATTAATTTCATCTTCCTGACGTAACATCTGGCGTCCTCGTTTTAACAGGGCGTCAGTGACTTTTCTCATCGCTCTGCTTTCAGGGGCAAAACGATGCCAATAAAGCATCCGGCGTTGGTACAGCCCTGGCGTGAGATCGATTAACTCACCGGCTTTTAGCTCCTTGTCAATTTGCAAGTGTGGGATCATACAACAAGTCGAGCCTTGTTTTGCCAATTGCACGAATGCCTCGGAAGAGTTCACGATATGGCAGGGCACACTTCCTGGCGATAAATCAAAATTCTGTTGTAAGAATGCCTGATGCATATCATCTAAATGGTCAAATGCAACGGCAGGTGCTTTCAGTAATGCCGAACGCGTGACCCCATTCGGGAAAAAACGGTTTGCAAATCCCGGAGAGGCGACAAACAGATAATCCAGGGCGCCTAATTTATCAACCAAACAGCTTGGCAGGGGTTGGGACTGAATACTAATCGCCCCGACAACTTCACCGCGCCTTAAACGTTCTTGGGTACGGGTTTCGTCTTCCACTTGAATATTGAGTCGAATAGGCAAATCAGACAAAACAGGATTGAGAGCCGGTAAAAGCCACGTTGCCAGGCTATCCGCATTAACCGCCAGGGAAAGCAATAACGGGATCTCATTACCATTTTCATCGCCAAGCCATTGCGCCTCCAGCATTTCCACCTGATGTAATAGCGCCAGCAGCTTTTGCCCTTGTTCTGTAGGGTGGGGAGGTACAGTGCGTACCAATAGCGGTTGACCAAACATATTTTCCAATTGCTTGATCCGCTGAGATACCGCTGATTGGGTAATACAAAGTTTTTGCGCTGCGCGCTCGAAGCCACGTTCTTTGATCACTGCATCCAATGCTTGCAATGATCGGTAATCAGGACGTTTCATTGAAAATAAGGTTCTCCGTGTTTGCTCTTTTTGTGATACGGCTCAAGGTTAAAACCATTATGTGGCCTAATTAGCACTATGCCATATTTTTTCATGGGATGAGCCAATATTGTTTATACTAGCCGTCAGATTTTTCCTTGTAACTGATGATAGGTTGTGATCAATATGACTCAGGACGAACTGAAAAAAGCAGTAGGTTGGGCGGCATTGGAATACGTTAAACCAGACACCATTGTCGGCGTTGGTACAGGTTCTACAGCGGCGCATTTTATTGATGCGTTAGGCACTATCAAAGCCAAAATTAAAGGTGCGGTGTCGAGTTCAGAAGCCTCGACTGAGAAATTGAAAAGTCTCGGCATTCCTGTGTTCGACTGTAATGAAGTTGACACCCTGGACATTTATGTTGATGGTGCTGATGAAATTAATGGTCAAATGCAGATGATCAAAGGCGGCGGGGCGGCGTTAACCAGAGAAAAAATCATTGCAGCGGTTGCGAAGAAATTTATCTGTATTATTGATTCGTCTAAGCAAGTCGATGTGTTAGGCAAATTCCCTTTGCCCGTTGAAGTCATCCCAATGGCGCGCTCTTATGTCGCTCGTGAGTTGGTGAAATTGGGAGGAACACCGGTTTATCGTGAAAATATCGTGACAGACAATGGTAATCATATTCTGGATGTTCACAACCTCTCTATTGTTGATCCCATTGCGTTAGAAAATAAGCTCAATGGGATTGCTGGCGTGGTCACCGTGGGGCTCTTTGCTAATCGGGGAGCGAACGTGGTACTGGTCGGTGTTGCGGATGGCGTTAAGACGCTCACTGAATAATCATTTATTGAGGGCAGAATAATCTGCCCCCAAAATATTTTTCTTTTTATTCAAAACAGAAAATTTAGTGATATATATCACAATATTGTCTAATTAAACCGCAAAATCCTGCCGTTATCCCATAACGAATTATTTTACTTTGCATAACAACTTATTTACTGTTGCTTATTCTGTGATATAAGCAATCGATTGTATTGCTGTTACTGTGTTTTTTGTTATTTTGGTGCAATCGATATGCATTATGAAAGTGAGTACAACTAGGGCGGGTAAATGATTAAGGTATCTTTAGAAAAGGATAAAATTAAATTTCTGCTGCTGGAAGGCGTTCACCAAAGCGCAGTAGAAAACTTAAAAGCAGCAGGGTACAGCAATATTGAATATCACAAAGGGGCATTAGAGCCTGAAGCGCTGAAAGAGGCGATTCGTGATGCCCGATTTGTCGGAATTCGTTCCCGTACCCAGTTGACCGAAGAGGTCTTCGCCGCAGCGGAAAAGCTCGTTGCAGTTGGGTGTTTTTGTATTGGCACTAACCAGGTTGACCTGAAGGCCGCAACAAAACGTGGTATTCCGGTATTTAATGCCCCTTTCTCCAATACCCGTTCGGTAGCTGAAATGGTATTGGGTGAACTGTTGTTGTTATTGCGCCGTATCCCTGAGGCAAATGCAAAAGCGCACAATGGCGTATGGGATAAGCAGGCAAAAGGTTGTTATGAAGCGCGTGGAAAAAAATTAGGGATCATCGGATACGGGCACATCGGCACACAGCTTGGCATTTTGGCTGAAAATATTGGCCTGAATGTCTATTTCTATGATATTGAAAATAAATTGCCATTAGGTAATGCGCAGCAAGTTCATCATCTCTCTGAATTATTAAATATGAGTGATGTCGTCAGCTTGCATGTCCCTGAAACGGCTTCGACCAAAAATATGATTGGTGAGGCAGAATTAGAGCGGATGAAGCCAGGTTCAATTTTGATTAATGCGTCACGGGGTACAGTGGTCGATATTGAGGCACTTAGCAAAGCGTTGGAAAGTGGGCACCTCTCTGGCGCCGCGATTGACGTTTTTCCTCATGAACCCGCAACAAACACCGATCCTTTCATCTCACCATTAAGCAAGTTTGATAACGTCCTGTTGACGCCCCATATTGGGGGATCGACGCAAGAAGCCCAGCAAAATATTGGTTATGAAGTATCAGGTAAACTGGCCAAATATTCTGATAATGGTTCGACATTATCCGCGGTCAATTTCCCCGAAGTATCGCTCCCTGTTCCTGCCAAGGATACTAACCGATTACTGCATATCCATGAAAATCGGCCAGGGATCTTGACCAGCATTAACCAGGTGTTTACTGAGCAAGCGATCAATATTGATGCGCAATATTTGCGTACTGACAGTGATATTGGTTATGTGGTGATTGATATTACGGCGCAAAATTCAACCCAGACTGAATTAGTTTTGCAGAAATTGAAAGCCTTGCCAGGCACAATCCGTTCTCGTTTGCTTTACTAAGAATCACTGCCTGTTAACACAGGTCCTTATTGATTAAGACGAGATGCATTAAAAATAAGGGGCTATTGACGGTATCATAGTCCCTGTTAATCACTGAGTGGAGTCGTTGTTCATATCCATCGCCAGACTTTTTCTGGCGTAATGATCTCTGGCAGAGGGATATCCCAACTCGCACAGGGGAGTTTTTCCACTAACTGAAAATTGTGAGCCAATCCAATCGGGTAAAAATTCTGTTGTTGCCATTTAGCCAGAGTTCGATCGTAGAAACCGCCTCCCATCCCCAAACGTTGCCCGGTAGCGTCAAAAGCAACCAAGGGTATCAGCATGACATCAAGTTCAGAGATGGGTAAAACCTGTCGGACATCCAACTGAGGTTCTTCTATATTAAAGCGGTTACGAATAAGGGGAGTATCGGCACAATAATGAAGAAACAGCAGGTGATTCCGGCTAAAAGGATGCAATATTGGCAAGTAGACTTGTTTATTTTGCTGCCAAAGTTGTTGAATGAGCGGACGTGTGTCTAATTCTCCATCAAAGGAGAGATAGACCGCAATTTTGTCAGCTTGCTGGATCTTTGGGTGAGCCATCGCCTGTTCAACGGCTTGCCTGGCAAACTGATATTGTTGTTCGGGGGATAGGTTTTGGCGTCGTTGCCGAATTTTTTTTCTAATGGTGCTGCGTAGAAAAGAGGAAGAATCTGATTGCATGATACCTGCCTATTAATTAACGCAGAAAAGGATACAAAACAGATAAAAAAGGGGGGTTCTCCAAGATGCCGTTGCAGGTTGTAACCCTTGAACCCTTGGTTCAAGGTGAACGTAGAGTCGTTGCCATTAGGCTTCTTGGTCTAGCCAAGCTTGCTCACAAGAAACGTAGCACTACATTCTATGGAGATGAAATATCGGCTCAGGGGACTGACCTGCTCACGAACACCTCAGAGAAATTTTTGTTGCTTAAACTACCTAATAGGCTCTAAGCAATGCTATGAAGCCTATTGTATGGAACTAAATGAAGAAAGCAACTGCTTATATTAATCTATCGTGACTACTGCCTGATTTATCAACAAGATTCAGTTGACGGGTAGGAGTATCAGGTAACTTTACCTTGCTCTAACAGCGCCTTTTCAATGGTCTGCTGGAGCATTTTTATTTTTTGTTCCATATTGTAAGCATAATCACGGGTTTTCATCTTCTCCTGTGCCAACTCGTGACAGACATTCAGTGCCACAATAAAAACCAGTTGCTCAGTGTTAGTGACTCTGGTGCGTTCTTTGAGGTTATGCAAACGCTGATCAAGTTCCTCAGCCGCAGCTTGCAATGCTTCAACCTGCTCTGTTGGACAATTGACACGTAATGACCGCCCAAAAATCTGAATATCTACTGGTTGTGCAGACATGACACCTTCCTGATTTATTACTGTGCCGATACCTTGATGTTGACATTTATCCCCTATCTTTCAAACTGTGGCTTTGTTGGCAGCGCGACAACTTGAAATCGATTAGGCATAAAGTAAATTATGGTATAAAACAAGGCCGACACCAATCATTACTGTACAAATACCAAAAGCCCCCTTTTTCTTCCCTTCATCTTTCAAGTTGCCGCTTTTGAACAATGTTCACTTATCCCAGTCAATTTTAGAGATACAAAGTATCTGAGATTGGGTCTTTGCTATCATGCTGCAACTCGAAATCTATTGGGGATATATCGGTGTGTGCTGTCTGGTATAGCGACTCCCCTTGATGGTAGCATAGCATGAACTTATATCGCCAATGATGATCAATATACATGTCTATACAAAACACATTACCTAATTATCAATCATTTGATGAAATTTTGCATCAACAGTCCGTTGCACTGACCGCAGCAGAAATGCATGGCTTAATCAGCGGGTTACTCTGTAGTGGAAACCATAATAATCAGGATAGTCGTTGGCTGGCATTGGTGCATGATCTTGCGAATGATGGTCTGGCATTTTCTCAGGTTTTGGTTCAGCCGCTTAGGGCATTATACGAAACAACATTTGAATTGCTGGATGACAGTCATTTCACGTTTCATCTGTTACTGCCTGATGAAGAAGCGGGGGTGTTTGAATGCGCAGATGCATTAGCGGGATGGGTGAATCATTTTCTACTTGGGCTAGGCGTAGCAAATCCCAAATTAACAGAAAAACCAGAACTGAAGGAAATTATCACTGATTTACGTAACATTGGCATGTTGGGTTATGATGAAAGCGAAGATCAGGAAGAGCTATCTCAAGCCCTGGAAGAAGTTTTGGAATATGTTCGTGTTGCGGTTCAACTCTGCTATATCGCGTTAATGACACCTAAAACCGCAGGCAGTGCAAAAAATGAAAAACCCACATTGCACTGATTGGCGGTATTCACCCCATAAATTTCAAGTTGCAGTGTAATGGCAAAGAAATGAACTCGCAGAAATGAACTCGCAGGAATATTCATTGGGAGAGTAGGCACGACCACCAAGCAGTAACTTGAAAAATAAGGGGTATCCCAACTAATAATAATGGAATTGCAGGAGAGGGTATGACTAAACAAGAATATTTATCCCGTCGTCAGGCATTATTGTCAAAAATGGCGCCAGCCAGTGCGGCCATTATTTTCTCGGCATTGCCTGCGACACGTAATTCAGATAGTGAATATCCCTACCGTCAGCACAGTGATTTTCTGTATCTGACAGGGTTCAGTGAGCCGGAAGCGGTTCTGATACTGATCAAAAGCGATGAAACCCACAATCACAGTGTGTTGTTTAATCGTGTTCGCGATTTGACTGCGGAAATTTGGTTTGGTCGTCGTCTTGGGCAAGAAGCCGCACTGGAGAAATTGGGGGTGGATCGTGCCCTGCCATTCGAGGATCTCGATGAACAACTCTATTTGTTGTTGAATGGATTGGAAGTGGTTTATCACGCTCAAGGCGAATTTGAGTATGCTGATAACATCGTCTTTAAGGCCTTGGATAAATTGCGCCAAAATAGCCGGCGTAATTTCAAAGCGCCAACGGTCATGGCAGATTGGCGCCCGTGGCTACATGAAATGCGCCTGTTTAAATCAGAAGCTGAATTAGACATCATGCGCAAAGCCGGGGAGATCAGTGCCCAGGCGCACATCAGGGCGATGCAGGCATGTCGGCCTGATATGTTTGAATATCAGCTTGAAGCCGAAATTCACTACGAATTTACCCGCCAGGGCGCACGTTACCCTGCCTATAACACCATTGTTGGTGCAGGCGAAAACGCGTGTATCCTGCATTACACTGAAAATGAACGTCGCATGAGCGATGGCGATTTAGTGTTGATCGACGCGGGATGTGAATATGACGGTTATGCCGGTGATATTACGCGGACATTTCCGGTCAATGGCAAGTTTACGCGTCCCCAACGTGAAATTTATGACATTGTGCTGGAAGCCATCAACCTTTCCCTTGAATTGTACAAACCCGGTATCAGCATCAACGAAGTGACAGGGCAAGTTGTCCGCATCATGGTGAAAGGATTGGTCAAACTGGGAATTATGCATGGTGAAGTCGAACAATTGATCGAAGCCAATGCTTATCGCCAATTTTTCATGCATGGTTTAAGCCACTGGCTGGGGCTGGATGTGCATGATGTCGGTCATTATGGCATTGATCGTGATCGTACTCTGGAACCTGGCATGGTGCTGACTGTAGAGCCGGGGCTTTACATTGCACCAGATGCAGATGTCCCGCCGGAATACCGTGGTATCGGCATCCGTATTGAAGATGACATTGTCATCACGGAAACAGGAAATGAAAACCTGACTGAGTTTGTCGTGAAAGATCCGGATGAGATAGAAGCTCTGATGGCACAGGCAAAGCACAGTTAAGTTTAAAGTAATCAGGAAGTTATCATGAACGTGATTATTGTGGGCGGGGGAATGACAGGGGCTACATTGGCTCTGGCTATTGCTTCGCTGAGTCGGGGGCAATTGCAAGTCTCCTTGATTGAAGCGGCAGAACCTGCCAGGGAACATCCTGGTTTTGATGCGAGGGCGATAGCCTTGGCTTATGGGACATGTCAGCGCTTGAATCAGATCGGTATCTGGCCGGCACTGCAACACCGTGTTACCCCAATAACTCACGTTCACGTCAGCGACCGTGGTCATAGCGGTTTCGTCAACATTCATGCCAGTGACTATGATATTCCGGCATTAGGTCATGTGATTGAATTGCATGATGCTGGAATTCATCTTTTTGATTTATTAAAAAAGTCACCAAATATTAAACTTTATTGTCCGGCTAAAGTGGATGCCGTTGAACGTTTGGAAAATTCGGTGGTGGTGTCGCTGGATAATGGCGAGAAACTGACAGGAGAGTTGTTGGTCGCTGCGGATGGTAGTCACTCTGCGATAGCCCAAGCGTGCAATATACCATTCCAACGACGATCTTATGAGCAGACAGCCGTTATTGCCAATGTGCTGACTTCTGAACATCCCCAAGGAAGGGCATTCGAACGTTTTACCCAACACGGGCCATTAGCGTTGTTACCCATGTCGGAAGGGCGCAGTTCACTGGTCTGGTGTCATCCATTGGAAAAACAGTCAGAAATCAATAAATGGCGCCAGCATGAATTCCTCCAGCACCTGCAAAAAGCATTTGGCTGGCGGTTGGGGAAAATGTTAGATGCCAGTCAACGACATAGTTATCCCTTGGCATTGTCTACAGCCAGCCGGCAAATTAGCCACCGTTTGGCTTTGGTAGGCAATGCCGCCCAAACGTTGCATCCGATTGCTGGACAAGGCTTTAACTTAGGAATGCGCGATGTCATGGCCTTGGCACAAATCATTTCAGCCGCCGCCGCTGCAGGGCACGATATTGGCGCCTATAAGGTACTGACGCAATATCAGCAACAGCGTCAGGCAGATCGTGAAACCACCATTGGGATCACGGATGGATTGATTAGGTTATTTGCCAATGACAACTTGCCGTTAAAAATTGGGCGTCATCTTGGCTTGATGGCAATGGAAAGCGTCCCCCCAATGCGGGATCGGCTTGCCCGTCAGACATTAGGTTGGGTTGCACAGTCACCATTGGCAGATTAAGAGGAAAGAAAAAATGCAATCATTTGATGTGGTGATCGCAGGGGGCGGAATGGTTGGCCTTGCGCTGGCTTGTGGTTTGCAAGGGAGCGGTTTGCGCATCGCGATTGTAGAAGCGCACCCACCGACAAAGCCATTTGGTGCCAATGATGAATATGCGTTGCGGGTTTCGGCCATCAATGCAGCCAGTGAACGATTACTCACTCACCTTGGTGTCTGGCAGGATATTCTTGCGATGCGAGCCAGTCCCTATCAGGGGATGGAAGTTTGGGATCGGGATAGTTTTGGCCGCATTCAATTTAATGCGGCGGAAAATGGCCTGACACACCTCGGCCATATCATCGAAAATGATGTGCTCCGGCAAGCACTCTGGCAACGTGCGGAAAATTTGCCAGATGTGATGATTTTGACTCCCTCCTCCCTTAAGCATGTTGCCTGGGGAGAAAACGAAGCCTTTATCACGTTATCTGACGGCAGAATGCTGACTTCACGGCTGGTTGTTGGCGCAGATGGGGCACACTCTTGGCTGCGGCAACATGCGGATATACCGTTGACCTTCTGGGATTATGAACACCATGCGTTGGTCGCGACAATTCACACTGAAGAGCCTCATGAAAGTGTTGCGCGTCAGGTTTTCCATGGTGATGGAATACTGGCTTTCCTGCCATTGTCAGATCCTCACCGATGTTCGATTGTGTGGTCACTACCGGCTGAATTAGCACAACAGCGTAAATCTATCGAACCAGTGCAGTTTAATCGGCAATTGAGTGCGGCATTTGATTTGCGTCTTGGTCAATGTGAACTGATAAGTGAGCGGCAGACCATTCCCTTGATGGGACGTTATGCCCGCAATTTTGCTGCCCATCGATTGGCTCTATTGGGTGATGCGGCACACACCGTCCACCCACTGGCAGGGCAGGGCGTTAACCTTGGATTTATGGATGTGGCAGAGCTGATAGGTGAATTGAGCCGCTTAAATCAGCAAGGAAAAGATATCGGCCAGTATCTCTATTTGGGGCGTTATGAACGTCGCCGTAAACACAGTGCGGCGGTCATGCTTGCCGGTATGCAGGGTTTCCGTCAGCTATTTGCGGGCAATAACCCCGCTAAAAAAGTATTGCGTGGTATTGGGTTAACACTGGCTGATCACTTGCCGGGAATGAAGCCACAATTGCTTCGCCATGCAATGGGACTCAATGACCTCCCTGATTGGCTCATTTCTCACACCGCTTCGGTTGAAAAAATCTAATTTAGCTTGCTATTTAGCATTATTTTTTCTCATATTAGGCTAAGGTGTGTTCAGCCAGTTTACTTCACACTTTGGCCTTTTTTTAATCGAAAAAGAGTGTTTTTTGCCATTAATTTGAAATTTTCAGTGTTTATTGCGTAATAAATTAGGCAAAAATTCTACATGGCAGTAAACCTCTTTTCAGGCCATCACATCAACACAGCCAATTTATTTTATGGTTCATTTCCTGTTTCAGTGATAACTTCTGATCCCAAGGTATCGTTTGCGTGATTAACCGCTTCTTTGCTTCATGATCCAACATCTGCCGGTTAATACGCCGTACATTTTTCAGGTCACGAATGTTTTCATGTCAAGAAAGTAAAGAGGGAAATAATGTCAAAACACACCCCACTCTATGATCAACATCTGGCATGCGGGGCACGCATGGTAGATTTTCATGGCTGGATGATGCCCCTGCACTATGGTTCACAAATCGACGAGCACCATACAGTGCGTACTGATGCCGGTATGTTCGACGTTTCCCACATGACAATTGTGGATTTACAGGGTTCAGGTTGCCGTGATTTTCTCCGTTACCTTTTGGCTAATGATATCGCCAAACTCACTGAACAGGGCAAGGCGCTGTATACCGCAATATTAACCGCTTCTGGCGGCGTCATTGATGACCTGATTGTCTACTTCTTCACTCATAACGCCTATCGTATGGTGGTTAACTCAGCAACCCGTGAGAAAGATCTGGCATGGATTAACCAACATGCTGAGAAATATGACGTTGAGATCACCGTGCGTGATGATTTGGCCCTGATTGCTGTCCAGGGACCAAATGCGCAAGTCAAAGTTCAATCTCTGTTCAGTGATGAACAAAAGCAAGCGGTAATGGGTATGAAGCCTTTCTTTGGTGTCCAGTCGGGAGCGCTATTTATTGCAACGACGGGTTATACCGGTGAAGCCGGTTATGAAATTGCCTTGCCTAAAGAACAAGCGGAAGGTTTTTGGCAGCAGCTATTAGCCGCCGGTGTGAAGCCTGCCGGATTGGGGGCGCGTGACACATTGCGCCTTGAAGCCGGTATGAACCTTTATGGCCAGGAAATGGATGAAACGGTTTCACCGCTGGCCGCCAATATGGGGTGGACAATTGCCTGGAAACCGGAAGATCGCCAGTTTATTGGACGTGAAGCATTGGAAAGACAACGTGAAACCGGTACTGAGCAATTAGTGGGACTGGTGATGCGTGAAAAAGGGGTATTGCGCGGTGGCTTAACGGTCAGCTTCACTGATGATTCCGGTGAACTGCGTTCTGGCGTGATTACCAGTGGGACATTCTCCCCAACCCTAGGATTTAGTATCGCCCTTGCACGTGTGCCACAAGGTATTGGCGAACAGGCGATTGTCCAGATCCGTAATCGTGAAATGCCTGTTCAGGTTGTTAAACCCGGTTTTGTGCGGATGGGTAAACCACTTGTCGCGTGATTTTTAGTTTTAATGTTTTGATTATTGTCACTTTTTATTGTTGTAGCTTTTGCTCAATGAACAAAAAACAAGGAGAAGGCAACGATGAGTCATGTACCAGCAGAATTGAAATATACAGAATCACATGAATGGGTTCGCTCGGAAGGAAATGGTGAATATACCGTAGGTATTACCGAACATGCCCAGAAGTTATTGGGAGATATGGTGTTTGTTGATTTGCCCGAAATCGGGACAGAGGTCAACAGCGGTGATGATTGTGCCGTTGTCGAGTCAGTTAAAGCAGCCTCTGATATTTACGCGCCAGTGAGTGGTAAGATTATCGCTGTTAACCCTGATCTGGAAAGTACGCCCGAATTAGTGAACAGTGAACCCTATAACGAAGGTTGGTTGTTCCGCATTAAAATAGCGGATGAAAGTGAACTCGATAATTTGCTTAATGCCGAAAGTTATCAGTCACTCTTGGAAGAAGACGAGTAATGGCTTTTAAATCGCCCCATATCACACCGTGACTGGGGCGTTTTTTTTGTGTCGTTTTTTTATCGCCGATAGATTTCAAGTGATAGACAACAAAGCGGTGACTTGGAAGACAAAGGCATAGCCAGTTTCAGGAAATTATCATCAATGACCCAGACACTAATCCAACTTGAAAATCAAGGTGAATTCATTCGTCGCCATATTGGTTCTTCTGCCGCACAGCAAACAGAGATGCTGGCGATAGTAGGCGCAAATTCTCTTGATGATCTGACCTATAAAATCGTTCCCCGTGATATCGCATTACCAGAACCTCCTGCGATCGGTGAAAGCGCGACTGAACAACAGGCATTGACTGAACTGAAAGCGATGGCAAGCCAAAACCAGCGCTATCAATCGTATATCGGTATGGGATATTCACCTGCAATACTTCCCCCCGTCATTTTGCGTAATTTACTGGAAAATCCGGGCTGGTATACCGCGTATACCCCTTATCAACCGGAGGTTTCCCAAGGCCGGTTAGAAGCCTTGCTGAATTTCCAGCAAGTCACGATTGACCTGACGGGCTTGGATCTGGCTTCTGCTTCATTGCTGGATGAAGCCACGGCAGCCGCAGAAGCGATGGCAATGGCAAAGCGGATCAGCAAGCTGAAAGGGGCTGAGCGTTTCTTTGTGGCTGATGATATTCATCCACAAACGTTAGATGTTGTACTGACCCGTGCTGAAACATTTGGGTTTGAAGTCATTGTTGATAAAGCAGAAAAAGTACTGGAGCTGGAAGGGATTTTTGGTGTCCTGCTGCAACAAGTCGGAACGACGGGCGAAGTCCATAACTACAGTAACCTGATTGAAAAACTGAAAGCGCGTAAAATCATTGTCAGCGTTGCCGCAGATTTCATGGCGCTGGTCACCCTGACTGCGCCGGGTAAACAAGGTGCGGATATTGTGTTTGGTTCTGCGCAGCGTTTTGGTGTCCCCATGGGCTATGGTGGCCCTCATGCTGCCTTCTTTGCTTGCCGGGATGAATTCAAACGCTCTATGCCTGGCCGTATTATCGGTGTTTCCCGTGATGCAGCGGGTAACCGGGCATTGCGTATGGCGATGCAAACACGTGAACAACATATTCGCCGTGAAAAAGCGAATTCCAATATCTGCACTTCGCAAGTCTTACTGGCCAATATTGCAGGCATGTATGCTGTTTACCATGGTGCAAAAGGCTTGAAGCGTATTGCTAACCGAATCCACCGACTGACAGACATTCTGGCCGCTGGCTTGCAAAAAGCGGGTATCACACTGCGTCATAAAACCTGGTTTGATACATTGTCTATTGAAGTGGCAGACAAGGCGCAGGTACTGGCAAGGGCGGCGAAAGCACAAATTAACCTACGAACCGATATTCTTGGTGCCGTTGGCGTATCCTTGAGTGAAAAGACTGACCGCGATGATTTGATAACCTTATATCAAGTGATAACGGGTTCTGACTCAGTACTGGATATCGATACCCTTGATCGTGAAGTTGCGACAAACAGCCAATCTATTCCGGCCTCCATGTTGCGTAATGACGAAATTTTGACACATGACAATTTCCGCCGTTACCACAGCGAAACCGACATGATGCGTTATATGCACAGTCTGGAGCGCAAAGATCTGGCTCTCAACCAAGCCATGATCCCGCTGGGTTCATGTACCATGAAACTGAATGCCGCAGCGGAAATCATGCCGATTACCTGGCCTGAATTCACCGACATGCATCCTTTCTGTCCACCGGAACAAGCACAGGGTTATCACCAGCTAATCAGCCAGCTTTCCCATTGGCTGGTATTGCTGACCGGATATGACGCCTTCTGTATGCAACCTAACTCTGGTGCACAGGGGGAGTATGCTGGCTTGCTGGCAATTCGTCGCTATTATGCCAGCCGTGATGAACAACATCGGCATATTTGCCTCATCCCAAGCTCTGCGCATGGCACAAACCCGGCTTCTGCCCATATGGCTGGGATGACGGTTGTTGTCGTGGATTGTGACAAAGAAGGCAATATTGATCGGGCTGATCTGCGTGAAAAAGCGGAAAAACACAGTGATAATCTGGCTTGTATCATGGTGACTTACCCATCAACTCATGGGGTGTACGAAGAAACCATCCGTGAAATTTGCGAAATCATTCATCAAAACGGTGGGCAGGTTTACTTGGATGGCGCGAATATGAACGCCCAAGTGGGTATTACGACACCGGGCTTTATTGGTGCAGATGTTTCGCACCTGAACCTGCACAAAACCTTCTGTATTCCCCACGGCGGTGGTGGCCCAGGTATGGGGCCGATTGGCGTGAAAAAACATCTTGCGCCATTTGTGCCTGGTCATTCAGTCGTTGAAATGGATGGTGTCACTGTATTAGGTGCGGTATCCGCAGCGCCGTTTGGTAGCGCATCCATTCTGCCAATTAGCTGGATGTATATTCGCATGATGGGGGCAAAAGGGCTGAAACAAGCCAGCCAGGTTGCGATTTTGAATGCAAACTACATTGCAACCCGCCTGAAAGGGGCTTATGAAATCCTCTATACCGGACGTGGTGGGTACGTTGCCCATGAATGTATTCTGGACATTCGCCCACTGAAAGACGAATTTGGTATCAGTGAGATGGATATCGCCAAGCGCCTGATTGACTACGGTTTCCATGCCCCAACCATGTCATTCCCGGTTGCGGGAACCTTGATGGTCGAGCCAACGGAATCAGAAAGCAAAGTTGAAATCGATCGCTTTATTGACGCGATGCTGGCCATTCGGGAAGAGATCAATAAAGTGGCAAGTGGCGAGTGGCCTTTGGAAGATAACCCTTTGGTTAATGCCCCACACGTTCAGGCTGAACTCATTTCAGATTGGGATCATGCATACAGCCGTGAAATTGCCGTTTTCCCAACCGCGGAAACCAAAGCCAATAAATATTGGTCGACGGTTAAACGTCTTGATGATGTTTACGGTGATCGCAATTTACATTGCTCTTGTGCACCCATTGACGATTATCGTTAGTTATATACCAATCCAACTTCAAGTTGCAGTTTGCAAGCCAATGAAAGTGTTTATATCTCCCCGCGCAGCGGGAAGATATAAGGCGCATCTTGAAAGGCAATTGGTATAAATTAACGAAACTCAATGAAAGCCGTGTTAGGGGATTTCTCTAACACGGCTTTTTTTATCAAGAAAATGATAACTCAATTAATATCCTGTATCTGTATGTTTAAAAAACAGATGTATTTTAAAATTGAAACGCTATCACTGCGGGTAATTTGACGATCAATTTAATTGAGGGTCTAAAATATCTATTACCTTAGCTAAGATTTCATCTACGATATTAGGTTCAGCTTGTGCCGAATAAGTCGCTTTGCGTTCATTCAAATCCAGTGAGCGAATCTGGTAGCAAAGTACGACACCCGTAATTTTTCCGGTGTCGGTATTTGAACCATCGAGATATACGGTAATCGCTTCAGAGCGTGCTAGCCCTCCACCACTGGTAATTGGAACACAAAGCGCAGTGCCTAATTTTTGATTCAGTGCAAATTCAGAGATAACCAGATAGTAATGTGCCCCTTTAAACTCTCTGCCGCTAACAGGATCGCCATTAGCATGCCAGATTTCACCTTTGCCTGGGATGTTCTTTCTACGCGGCATTAAATCACCTCATTACCAACAGGATGAGAATTTAGATCGTCGGCTGTTGCTTCGTTGAAAGCTCGAACTTCTGCATCATCAATGCCTTGCAACAATTCAGAAAGAGACTTCCGGCCTCTGGCAATTCTACCTGCTGGTTTGATGCTGATTCCGTCGCCAGACGTTGTGATATCCAATTTGATACCTACTGACCACCCCGTTACTGCTGCAACTTCACTGGGAATTGTGACAACCACTGCCCCGCCTTGTTGACGCAAACGTGTTATTGCCATAATAACCTCCTAATCAATGTGTAACTTTATCTCATCTATTGATTCTATCACAGAGTTTCACAAAGTCACACTTTATGCTTTTAATAAGGGGTCAAACAGAAGATTATGATTCCAAGGTGTTGTAATGATGTTTTTAATAGTCATCCCCCCAAAAACTGATGGGTTCATAAATAGACATTTCTCGCGACAAAATGAAAATACTCCACAATGCATTGATACGAATGGGGGCAGTTCAGGAAGGAATAAAAACGCATTCAATCATTGAGTTGACGAATCCACAAATTGATTAGGTTTCTCTGGTTTATGGAACTTCAAGCTGCCAGTTTTACCCGACAGCTTGATTTAGAAAAGAAAGGCGGGGGTTATTTCAACCAGCCTTTTTCTTTTGCTGCTTCCAATTGTGGCAGCAGGTATTTCCATAGTTCAGGATAACTTTCGGCAACAAAATCGAGCAGGTTGTAAACTTGCTCAAAGCGAATGCTATTCTCAACCCAACTCTGCCCTTGGTTATGCAGGTTCATGAATACGGGCATAATTCTATCAAGGGTTTTGGCAAAACGCGCTTCGGGAGTGATGGCATCTTCATATTCGTACCAAAGTTCCAGAAAATATTCTCTCTGGGTTGGTGGTAGTAAGCCAAAAATACGGTCAGCCGCTTTAACCTCTTGTTCGTGAATGGCTTCACGGGCAGCCAGATCGAACGCGATAACATCACCGGCATCTATCTCAACAATGTCATGAATCAAGGCCATCTGCATGACGCGGCTAATGTTCACATCTCCGGCATAAGGTGCAAAGCCAAGCACCGCAACAGCAAAATGCCAGCTATGTTCAGCGGAGTTTTCATGGCGTGTATTATTCAATAACTTCGTCTTACGATGGACATATTTTAATTTATCCAGCTCCATAATAAACGCAATAACATCGGTGAAAGGGCCGAAATCAACAGGAGGTACAGCTAATAACATATAGAAACCTCAATAATTATTTTTCTTCGTCGAGTGAGTAAGGCAATGTTTGCACAGTAAGAACACTGCCTTCATCTTCACGGATACGGAATACACTCTCTGCTCCCATATCATTATTCATGACAACTTGTACCCAGGTTAAACCATCAGCCATTTTGACCGCCGCCAACACAGACCCCGTCCGACGCCATTTATCACCCAATTGCCATTCCAAATCATCGCCAACGGCCGGCAGAGAAGCGGCCGTACCTGCCAGCCAGTACATGGCTCGCTTGTTTGCCCCGCGATATTTGGCTCGCGCCACCATTTCCTGACCGGTATAACAGCCTTTCTTAAAGCTGATACTGTTTTCGATTGCCTGGAGGTTAGTGGCTTGGGGAATAAATTGTGCACTACTGGCGGCATCAATCACGGGGAAACCGGCTTCAATCTCCAGCGCCAGCCATTGCTGGCTGTCATTCAACTGCGATTGAAACTCTTCGACTAACGTTTCAGTTAATTTAGCGGCAGTTGTTTTGTCCGTGACGATAAGAAAACGTTCAGCGGGAAGCGCCAAGTGGAGAAGGGTGGTGGTTTCGTGTTGGATAACCGGAGATTCGGTATCGGGCAAGGTTGGGAAGCGTGTTGTCAGTGCCTCCCGACTGCCCATACCGGCGACACCGAGCAAGATATTTTCTTCATCTTTGGCAAACGTTACCTTGGAAAACACCGCATACTTTTTCAATTCGGTTAACTGTGTTTCCAATAATGAGCGGCGTTCAATATAGGCAAAACCTTCACCACGTTGAAACAGCCGTAAGTTACTCCACATCTTGCCTTTGGCATCACAATGGGCAGTTAACACATGCTGGTTATCATTCAGGGAGGTAAGATCGGCTGTAATTTGGCCTTGCAGATATTTTTTTGCATCAGCACCAATCGCTGTCACTATCCCCCAATCATCAAGGGAAATTAAAGTCAAAGGGAGTGTTGCAGAAGGGGATGGATATTGTGCAGAAAACGGAATTTGGTAAGCCATAACAGCTCCTGCTAGTAAACTGACGAAGAAATAACACTAATGGTAAAAGAGAAGCGGCTCAATGCAAAGGGGTTATTCTTGTTATTGATAGATAATGTGTGCATTGTCAGTTTGTTGCGATGCGCTTCGCATCTTGCCGATATATCTGGTGTTCTTACCGGTGCAGATGATGAAAAACAGGCCAGAATCGTTGATAATCTTATCGCCGTCTTATGGCACGACTGAAAAATGATAAAGAGGCTTTTTAAACATGGATATTGACAATAAAGCACGTATTCACTGGGCTTGTCGTCGTGGAATGCGTGAACTGGATATTTCTATCATGCCATTTTTTGAATATGAATATGATTCATTAAGTGATGATGACAAACGGGTTTTCGTTCGTTTGCTGGAGTGCCCGGATCCGGATCTTTTCAATTGGCTCATGAATCATGGACGGCCCGAAGACGATGAGTTTTACCAGATGGTGAAATTGATCCAGAGCAGAAACCAAGCCCGTGGTCCTGTGGAACAATAAATTAAGGGCGTCTCGCTATACTCGCCTGTTTTCTACCGGCGTACATGGCGTCGCCATAATAGCGGCTTTATTGGCACCTTGGCCGATTAACAGCACTGGGTTCTGGCTTCCATTTTTCTGGTTTCCACTGTTTGCCATCACCATAAGGAGTTGGGTATGGAGCCAGAAAAATATCCGGCTGTGTCAGGGCAGGTTGGTCCTGTTTAAAGGCAACAAAGTGTATTGGCAAAAAGCCGCCTGGCGCATCGCTCAGCCACCGTGGTTCCATCGTTATGGAATGGTTGTTATGCTCCATGCATTTAATCAGACAGAAAATTCACGCCACCCGCCGCCCATGCGATTATGGATAGCATCCGATAGTGTGTCGCCTGCTGCGTGGCGTCATTTGAATCAACTGATGCGCCAGTACCCTGATGGTGACAAACGCTAAAACAGTGCTTCCATTTCAGCCAATATCTGCATGCACCATTCGCTTAAACGTTCATCTGTTTGTTCAAATTGGTTCACATCATCCAATGCCAGCCCGACAAAATATTTACCCTCTTCGGACAGCGGTTTCGGGCTGGTAAATTCATAACCCTCTGTCGGCCAGAACCCAATAAACTGTACCCCGGTTGGCAACAGATGGTGATACAACATGCCTAATGCATCCAAAAACCACTCGCTATAATCGATTTGATCACCCATTCCATACATGGCAACGATTTTTCCTGCCAGATCCAACGAAGGGAGTTGATCCCAAATAGCCAGCCAATCTTCCTGCAATTCACCGAAATCCCAGGTGGGAATACCGAGGATCAGGACAGAATATTCTTCCATTAAACAGGGATCGCAATCCTTGACATTATGCAACTCAATCAGATCTTCACCGAGTATATCGCGTATTTTTTCTGCTACCATTTCTGTATAGCATGTGCTGGAACCGTAAAATAGACCAATTTTCATCATTATTTATCAGGGAATTTCGATTATCAGGGGTGCTATTGTAACAGAATAATTGCTTTTTCAGGCATAATAGCCGATTGGAAGGCACAGATCAGCAGATAAAAAGGAGGCGTTGTGCCAAGAAAACACAACCGGTCAGACAACCCATTATCGGAAAATAATTCGATTAAACCGCATTCATCGGATAATCCCCTGATAGAACAATTTCTCGATACCATCTGGCTGGAAAAAGGTTTGGCTGAAAATACCCTGGCATCTTATCGGCTTGATTTACAAGCCTTGAACAATTGGCTGGTACATTATGGTCACGATTTACTTTCAGTGCAGCCGATAGAATTACAATCATTTTTGGCTGAACGCGTGGATGGCGGCTATAAAGCCAGTAGTTCAGCCCGCTTGCTGAGTGCAATGCGGCGGTTGTTTCAGTACCTATATCGTGAAAGAATGCGGGAAGATGATCCGACTGCATTATTATCTGCACCTAAATTGCCTAAACGTTTGCCTAAGGATCTCAGCGAAAAGCAAGTTGAAGATCTGCTTAACACGCCTTTGGTTGACCAACCCATTGAACTGCGGGATAAGGCCATGCTGGAAGTCCTTTATGCTTGCGGATTGCGAGTATCAGAATTGGTTAGCCTGACTTTATCTGATGTGAGCTTACGCCAGGGCGTGGTCAGAATAGTGGGAAAGGGAAATAAGGAAAGATTGGTTCCTTTGGGAGAAGAAGCGGTTTATTGGCTGGAAAAATATTTGGAACATGGACGCCCGTGGTTATTGAATGGGGCCGTATCCGATGTGTTTTTCCCCAGTAAGCGGGGAACACAGATGACACGGCAGACGTTTTGGCATCGGATCAAACACTATGCTGTATTGACGGGCATTAATGCTGAACGTTTATCACCCCATGTCTTACGCCATGCTTTTGCAACCCACTTACTTAATCATGGCGCTGACTTACGTGTTGTGCAGATGTTATTAGGCCATAGCGACCTCTCCACAACCCAGATTTACACCCATGTAGCAACTGAACGTCTCAAAATGCTGCATCAACAACATCATCCCCGTGGTTAGCTGCGGAGTCAGATGACAATTAAGGAACAAATAATGAAGAAAATTGCGTTTTGCCTTTCATTACTGTTGACTGCTGTTGCCAACAATGCCTTTGCGGATGAGAACGCTATCAATAAGTCACTCTCTAAAATGGGGCTTAAGGCAGAAAGTATCACGCCATCAAAACTGTCAGGTGTGAATGCCGTTTTAACCGATCAGGGCATTGTATACGTGTCTGATGATGGTAACTACCTGTTACAAGGGCCACTTTACGATATTCGTGGCGAAGTCCCAAAAAATGTCAGTAATCAGGTTCTGGTTAAAAAACTGGAGGCTTTGAAAAATCAAATGATTATTTACAAAGCGCCAAAAGAAAAACATGTTGTGACTGTTTTTACTGACATTACCTGTGGTTATTGCCGCAAATTGCACGAGAACATGAAAGAATATAACGACTTAGGGATCACTGTCCGTTATCTGGCATTCCCTCGTCATGGTTTGGAACACTCATCAGCCAAAGATATGCAATCCATTTGGTGCAGTGCGACGCCAAACAAATCACTGAACGCTGCTTTCAAAGGCGAGAAAGTTTCCCCAATTAAAGCGTGCAAGACAGATATCGCGAAACAATATCAGCTAGGCTTGCAGTTTAACGTCCGAGGGACACCGGCGATCGTTCTAAAAGATGGCACTGTACTTGGTGGTTATTTGTCACCCCAAGATTTGCTGGCTGCATTGACACAACATGGCGAATGATCGAAATCGATCAGGTATCCCATGTCGTGAAGATGAGTGGGTAAATTAAAAACGAGTTAATAAAAATCAGTGAATAAAAAACTGTGAGTAGAGAAATACAACTCCGCCGCCGACTGGCGGCGGCTTCTGATCATCTTCCTGACACTATTCATCCACTATTGCGCCGCTTATACGCTATGCGTGGCATACGTCAAGCTGATGAACTGGAACGTAGTGCAAAGGGACTTCTTAATTACCAATCCCTCAACGGCATTGAGCAGGCGGTTGCCTTGCTGGTCACTGCATTACATGAACATTGGCGCATTGTGATTGTTGGCGATTTTGATGCAGATGGCGCGACCAGCACCGCATTGAGCATCCGTGCCCTACAGGCAATGGGATATCGTAACCTTGATTACCTTGTTCCAAACCGTTTTGAAGATGGTTATGGGTTAAGTGTTCAGGTGGTTGATGAAGTTGTCAAAAGAAATGCAGACTTAATTATCACCGTGGATAACGGGATCTCATCCCACGATGGGGTCGCCGCAGCCCATCAACATGGCATTAAGGTCATCGTGACTGATCACCATTTACCGGGTGAAACACTGCCCGCCGCAGATGCCATGATCAATCCCAACTTAGTTGACTGTGTTTTTCCTTCTAAGTCCTTGGCAGGGGTTGGCGTCGCATTTTATCTGATGTCTGCTCTCAGGGCTGAATTGCGTCAATTGGCCTGGTTTGAACAACAAGGCATTCCATTACCCAATTTAGCGGAGCTGCTTGATTTAGTGGCATTAGGCACAGTCGCCGATGTTGTTCCCCTCGATACCAATAACCGCATTCTGGTATACCAAGGACTTAATCGCATTCGAGCCGGACGCTGTTGTGCCGGGATACAGGCGCTGCTCGAAATTTCCAAACGGGAATCGACAAAACTGGTAGCCAGTGATTTGGGGTTTGCATTAGGACCCAGATTAAATGCCGCCGGTCGGCTGGATGATATGTCTGTTGGGGTGGCGTTATTGCTGACCGATGATAAGGTACAAGCCCGCCAGATTGCTTGTGAACTGGATGCACTGAACCAAACCCGTCGGGAAATTGAACAAGGCATGCAGCAAGAAGCCTTGCAGATTTGCGACAAAATCGAGCGCACTCATACTCAGCTCCCTTATGGACTGGCTATTTACCATCCCGAATGGCATCAGGGGGTCGTGGGTATTTTGGCCTCACGCATTAAAGAGCGCTTCCACCGTCCCGTTATTGCCTTTGCTCCGGTGGGCGATGGCACGTTGAAAGGCTCAGGGCGTTCCGTAAATGGTTTACATATGCGCGATGCACTTGAGCGTCTTGATACCCTGCATCCAGGGCTGATGTTGAAGTTTGGCGGACATGCGATGGCGGCGGGATTGTCGATTGAACAAGACAAATTTGACCTCTTTCAGCGCTGTTTTTCCGGGCTGGTGGCAGACTGGATGGATATCAGCCAACTTGAAGGTGTGATCTGGAGCGACGGTGAATTAGCATTGGAAGAGTTATCGCTGGACATTGCCGAAATTCTGCGTGAGGGCGGCCCATGGGGGCAGGCATTTGCGGAGCCTGTTTTTGATGGCAAATTCAAGCTATTGCAACAACGCCTCGTGGGTGAAAAGCACCTGAAAGTCATGCTTGAACCATTAAATGGCGGACCCATGTTAGATGGCATCGCATTTAACATTGATGTCAGTCGTTGGCCGGATAATAGTATCAAAACGGTAGAATTGGCCTATAAACTGGATATTAACGAATTTCGCGGTCATCGTGATGTTCAGCTTTTGATCCAGCATATTTGGCTCGATTGAATGAACTGAGATATTCGAGCGCAGCGCAGCCAACTCAGCCAATAACAAGGCGGCAATTTAAAAGATGAAGGGTATAAACCCTTCGATAGATCCGTTACAATGCACGGTTCGAAAATATCCATGCGACCATCGTTTATTCAATAATACACAACGTATAAGACACGAAATATGTTTGAAATTAATCCGGTAAAAAATCACATTCAGGACCTGTCTGAGCGGACAGCCGTTCTGAGGGGGTATCTTTGACTATGATGCCAAGAAAGAACGCCTAGAAGAAGTCAATGCTGAACTCGAACAGCCTGATGTCTGGAATGAACCGGAACGGGCACAGGCGTTGGGTAAAGAACGCTCATCACTTGAAAGCATCGTAGAAACCATCGATCAGTTGACTCAAGGGTTAGAAGATGTAAACGGCTTACTGGAATTGGCCGTTGAAGCTGATGACGAAGAAACCTTCGATGAAGCCGTCGCTGAATTGGCACAGCTCACAGAGAAATTAGGCCAACTTGAATTCCGTCGCATGTTCTCTGGCGAATATGACAACGCAAACTGCTATCTGGATCTTCAAGCGGGATCGGGGGGTACAGAGGCACAAGACTGGGCCAGCATGTTGATGCGCATGTACCTGCGTTGGGCAGAATCCAAAGGCTTCAAGACAGAGATTATTGAAGAGTCTGATGGTGACGTTGCGGGTTTGAAATCTGCCACCATCAAGATCATTGGTGAATATGCTTACGGTTGGTTGCGTACAGAAACGGGTGTTCATCGCTTGGTACGTAAAAGTCCTTTTGATTCAGGTGGTCGCCGTCATACATCATTCAGCTCTGCCTTTATCTATCCAGAAGTGGATGATGATATTGATATCGAGATCAACCCGGCTGATTTACGCATTGATGTATACCGCGCTTCTGGTGCGGGTGGTCAGCACGTTAACAAAACCGAATCGGCAGTACGTATCACCCACGTACCGACGGGTACGGTAACCCAATGTCAGACAGACCGTTCTCAGCATAAAAACAAAGACCAGGCGATGAAACAGTTGAAAGCGAAACTGTACGAACTGGAAATGCAGAAGAAGAATGCAGATAAACAAGCAATGGAAGAGAACAAATCGGACATCGGTTGGGGCAGTCAGATTCGCTCTTACGTTTTGGATGACTCCCGCATTAAAGATTTGCGTACTGGCGTAGAAACCCGCAATACACAATCTGTGCTGGATGGGGATTTGGACAAATTCATTGAAGCAAGCCTAAAAGCTGGCCTATGAGGAACTAAAATGTCGCAACAACAGCAAGGTGCTGAACAGGCTCCTGATTTAAATAACGAACTGAAAACCCGCCGTGAAAAACTGGCTGCTTTGCGCAGCAACGGCATTGCTTTCCCAAATGATTTTCGTCGCGAAAACATTTCCGCAGATCTGCATGCAACATACGATGCCAAGACTAAGGAAGAACTGGAAGCGCTTGACATTGAAGTGACGGTTGCGGGTCGCATGATGACACGTCGCATCATGGGCAAGGCATCTTTTGCCACCCTGCAAGATATGGGCGGTCGCATTCAGATCTACGTTTCCCGTGATGACTTGCCGGAAGGCATTTACAACACTCAGTTCAAGAAATGGGATTTGGGTGACATTTTAGGCGCACGCGGTAAGCTGTTCAAAACTCAAACAGGCGAACTATCCATCCACTGTACTGAGTTGCATCTGCTGACTAAGGCATTGCGCCCACTGCCGGATAAATTTCACGGCTTGGCGGATCAGGAAACTCGCTATCGCCAGCGCTATTTGGATCTGATCTCGAATGATGAATCACGCAAGACATTCCAGATCCGTTCCCGCGTGATGTCTGCATTACGCAACTTCATGACCAAAAAAGACTTCATGGAAGTTGAAACGCCAATGATGCAGGCGATCCCAGGTGGTGCAAGTGCGCGTCCATTCATTACGCACCATAACGCGCTGGATATCGACATGTACCTGCGCATTGCGCCGGAACTGTACTTGAAACGTTTGGTGGTCGGTGGTTTTGAGCGTGTTTTCGAAATCAACCGCAACTTCCGTAACGAGGGTGTCTCTCCACGCCACAATCCAGAGTTCACCATGATGGAACTCTATATGGCTTACGCGGATTACCAAGATCTGATCGTCCTGACCGAAGAACTGTTCCGTACGTTGACCCAAGAAGTGCTGGGTACAACGTGGGTGAAATACGGTGAACAGGAATTCGATTTTGGCAAGCCTTTTGTCAAGATGACCATGAAAGAAGCAATCTGCAAATATCGTCCAGAAACCAATATGGCCGATTTGGATGATATGGACAAAGCGGTTGCTATCGCGAAATCCCTGGGGATTGATGTTGAAAAAGGCTGGGGCTTGGGTCGCGTTCAGTGTGAAATCTTTGAAGAAACCGCGGAAAGCCACCTGATTCAGCCGACATTTATTACAGAATATCCGGCAGAAGTTTCTCCGCTGGCACGCCGTAACGATGACAACCCATTCATAACTGATCGTTTTGAATTCTTCATCGGTGGTCGTGAAATTGGTAACGGCTTCTCGGAGTTAAACGACGCGGAAGATCAGGCAGAACGTTTTGCAGAGCAGGTTCGCCAGAAAGATCAAGGTGACGACGAAGCGATGTTCTACGATGAAGACTACGTGACGGCACTGGAGCATGGCTTACCGCCAACAGCGGGTTTAGGAATTGGTATCGACCGCATGGTGATGCTGTTCACTAACAGCCATACCATCCGTGACGTTATTCTTTTCCCGGCAATGCGTCCTCATAAATAATCATTTTTGATTAATATCAGTGAAACGCCCTATCCGGTTAATCAGACAGGGCGTTTTTACATTCATCAAACAGGCTTAAACAACTGGCTGAAATATAGACAGATATTAACGATATACTGCTTGCTGAGATTCAGTAAGGGGTATATATTTGACGCCATCACTTCGTTGATGCGGGTGTAGCTCAATGGTAGAGCAGAAGCTTCCCAAGCTTAAGACGGGGGTTCGATTCCCCTCACCCGCTCCAAATGAACATTTCTTAAAATCCCTATTACCTTATCGTGCATTTCTTCGGATTTTGAATAACTGATAGTTTCTCTATTCAGCCTTTTTATTCGAGTACGCTGGGTTAAATTCGTGCTCTCTATACGCTGGATAAATTTTGGTCATGCTTCATCCTTATAAAGCTGGAAGCATATCACTAACTATTTAATACATGACCCAATGAATGGGTTGTTATCATAAAGCCAGAAAATAAATACAACTAAGGACTGTAATCCTAATATCTAATACAGTAACGGTATCATTATTTGTTGTGCTTTAATAAATTCAGTTACTAATGATTAAATCAACCCCAACATCAGAAACTATAAATAACTGATATTCATTTCTGATGTTGTGATGGTTTTAGACAAACGTTTTACCATTCTCCATAAGGGTACTCTTTCCCCTTGATAAAGGATTTTATTTCCTCAGAATATTCACCATAGCCATCAGGATGGTTTGTTTTATCTTGGCATACCGTCATCTTATCGCCAGAAACGGATTCACCTGTAGAGACCAACATATTATTGCCGTCATTTTTACTATAACCCCGTAACCAAGCCTTGGCGGTTCCACCTGGAGCCAGGCCAATAAATAGCGTATCACGATAGAATATGCGATCTTTAATCAAGTGCCCGGCAGAAGGTTCTCTCATCAATTTTCTGACATCGGGCGTAAAAATAAATTTTGTCTGATAGGTTTTTTTATCGATCACCGAATCCCAGCAAACCAATAATGACTGAGGTAGGGCTTCACCGTGATTTTTTACGGCACTGCTAATTCCCCCTGCCTTTTTATCCCATCTGTCTGTGCTGCTAAAGTCTGAATTGGCACCATCAGGCATAAATTTTTGTACGATATAGTCATCTTCATCCCAAAACTGGACAAAGCTGATGCTGGCGTAAAAATATTTCGGCGTAACGAATTTAAATTCCCACCTGTTATAGGGAAGTGGCTCACTGTGACGTACAATCGGCTTGTAATTCACCACACGGTTTTCTGAATATCCAAACGCCTTAGCAAGCTCTGTAATGTATATATAAGCCAATCCCCCTAATATCAGCAGGACATGTCCTATGATAATGAATAAAATTAATATCTTTCTCCTCATTTTGAAATATCCTTACCGTTTTTATCAAAAATATAGCAGAATCATATTAATATGATTCTGCTATATGAACTATTGGCGGACACATGCCACAAGGATTGGTTTAACAGGCTGCCACTCTCCCCACAGTTTGCGCTATGCCTGGGCACAGGATGCTTTGCATTTTTACCAACAATATAGGCTAAATAAGATATCAAAATCGTAAGGATGCTTTTTCTGGGTCAGGTAGTTCAACGGATTGAATATGTGACTTATATTTTTTTATATTCCGCAGGCGTCGCTGCAACCAATTTTTTGAAGTTTCTATGAAAGTGGCTTTGGTCATAAAAACCTAATTCAGTTGCTACAGACGCTATATTCATTCCTTGCTTCAAAAGTACTTTTGCTTCATTAATGCGCATTGCGATTTGCATCGCATGTGGAGTAATACCATATGCCTTTCGAAATGCGTGGATAATATGATATTCACTCAATTGAGAGTGAACAGCAATATCCTTTATCGATATATTGCTTCGGAAATTTTCACAAATATATTCATACGCCTTAGATACATTATCTTTTGGTACAAATTTCTCTAAAGGTATGGAATTGGACTGTGAAAACAGATTGGAAAAAAAAGAGATGCTTTCTTCTTCCGTTTTCATTTTGTCTTTATCAAGAATAATTGTGTTGGCTAATTCTTGAAACTGTATATAAAGTTTTGGAGAATCGGTATGATTAATTGAGAACGGAATAAAATTTGTTACTCTTTCACCTATAACCATCGATTGCACATAACCTAACCATTTGGGACATACATACAACATTTTGTAGCTCCAATTTGTATCTGGTATTGGGTTGCATGAATGAACCTCCAGAGGGTTAATGATGACAAGAGAACCTTTTTGTATTCTACGCTTAATATTACTATTGAAGTAATCACTATAACCACAATCTACAGCTCCAATGGAAAATTCTTTATGAGTGTGTTTCCCGTAACAGGCTTTCGAGTTTTTAGAAGAGCGTAGCTCAATGGGTACTGCGCTCGAACGATAGAATTTTTGCTTGGTCATTTGTGTTCATACCCTTCCAGGCGCTGTTGATGTTTTGTGAGGGATTATTAAACAGTAAGATGATTTGATATAATTACTTTCGCCAAAAAACGACCCGATCTCACCATCATGCCGCGGATCATGTTAACACAGATTTCCATTGGAATAAGTTATCTGCGTTAATGCACGGAAGTATCGTCCGCGCTCACCAATATAGTGCAGGAGTGGCTTCAGATGATGATGGGGCTATTGGCAAAAGTTGTAGAGGATGTTCAACCAAAATCCATTTGATAATCGATAGTTATGGCTTACCTGTTCAGTTCGCCAGAGTTAAACACTTTAGTGCAATAGCAACAGGATACGATAAATTTGAACGGAATTATGCCAGTATGTTGGCACTGGCATTTATCATTATCTGGTTACCAATGTGGGTTGAATGGATGATGATCTTAAAACATCAGCAGCCCTAACTTGACATAAAAAAAGTATATACGACCGTAATTGCTAACAATAAGCCCATCGTGAGATTGAAAAGCTTATAATGTTTAGGTATGTCCAAAACTGTCCTAATCGTTATTCCCAAAATAGCCCATGCTGAAAGTGATGCATAACAGACAATAAAAAAAATCGCACAAAAAAGGAGTAGTGTATTAATCTCTGCATCGTGACTATTAAAAACAGATATGCCTGCTAAAGATACAATCCATGCTTTCGGGTTAAGCCATTGGCACATTATTCCTTGTATAAGGGATGGAGCACGGGTATCTCGTTCACTCTCATCACCGATCATTGGGTTTTGCATAGCAACTTTATATGCCAGGTATAACAAGAAACAGCCTCCTATATAGGTAAGTATTTCGGTTAGATATGACACCTCATTTATAACTTGAGCTAACCCAAAGCCTAGTAAAAATAGAATCGATACAAAACCAATTGTAGCACCGGTGATATGTGGGATAGTTCGAATATATCCGCAATTGGCTCCGGTAACTGTCGCTATTATGTTTACAGGTCCTGGCGATATAGAAGTTACAAGGGCAAAAACTGCCATTGCAATTAATTGAGACATAAGATTCTACCTCCTAAAAATCAGTTACTTCTCCAGAACCATTAATAAAGCGATGTTCTTGCAAATCTATTGTAGAGTCATATATTCTTTTATTTGTACCTAAAATTATTTGTTCCACATACTCAGAGGCGAGTTCAAAAGTATCAAAAAGAAGTATGTCTAAGGGGCCTCCAATTAAGTTGGTCAGATATTTCGCTGCTGATTGACTGCTTGTTCCTTCAGGTCCAAGAGTCGCGATGGAAGTGATTTTTTGGGGAGTCCTAATCCAAAAGTTATCCGTGTTAAATATCATCTCATAATTCTCTTAAGTTAAATTGACATTAACGATATTCCTACCTAAATGTTAAATATTGCACAAAATTGTTGTTTATATACTAGTCGCCTTTCAAGATGCGTCTTATATCTCCCCGCGCAGCGGGGAGATATAAACACTCTCATTGGCTTACAAACTGCAACTTGAAGTTGGATTGGTATATAATTACGAAAGATAAGAGTCTTGAATCTATTTCAAGATATCCTGAAACAATGGGGTACATATTCAATCCGTTGAGATACATGGGATGAGATTGCTTAGTTGGTCATTTGTGGGAACAAAAAATCAACGCTGGCTCTGGTATGCCTGGGAATCCCCACCTGAAATGAATAGTGACCTATGTTTTTGGCAATCGCAGTAGAAAAGCGTTAGACACGCTACTTGCTCTCTTATCGCCCTTTACTATTTTATCGCCCTTTACTATTCGGTTTTACTGCACGGATGATTATGTTGTTTATGACAACCTTCCCGGGGAAGCTCATTTGACTGGAAATAACCATTTAATCCCTGACCAGCAAGCCTATGTGAATGTTGATATTTCCCCGCGCAGCGGGGAAATATCAGACGCCTTTTGAAAGGCGATGGGTATATAACCAGGGATACGCCTTTTAATCAATTTGTAATGAGTCAGGTATTATTTTTTATCAGCAAGCATATGGTATGAAACGGCAATACCTGCGGCCTGACCAGCAAGGGAAGGTTCATCGCTGGCTAAGTACAGCCCTGAAATATAGTGTCCATCAACAGCATATTTTCTGTATTTTTTCGCGTAGCGCTCGCCGATCCTGAGTTGGCGCCCATCGCTTAACGTAAATAATGCCTCATCAACAGCACCATTGCCCCATACTTCTAATCTTTCGATAACACTCTCATTTAGCTCAATTGAGTCCGTTTCTGATGTGACTGTGCCAAGTGTATAAGATGATCCGTTGGTAAAGGTGACCTTAATTCCCCCCACTCTGGGGGCATTCCCAATTCTTCGTACATAGCCAAGCAATGATTTTATTTTATTGTACTTACCGCCAATTAAAGCTGGCTTGAAAGGCTCTTGCATTTGGTCATCTTCGGTCAGAGCCTGAATTCTCGTTTTGTTCGTGGGACGATCAAATACCGTTGAATAACTAATGGTTTTAGGATAGAAACCACTATTAAGGCTATTATTTTGCAGATGTTCAATGGTTTCAATACACTCTAAACCGTGTAACAGGCAATATCCTCTGACGGACAATAAATTATTAGTGACGCTCGCCGCGGTTGAGGTGTTGATGGCATTATCATATTCTCTTTCATACATCGTATGAATATAGTTCCTGGCTCTGTCAACCAATTTGTCGATAAGCTGTTTTAACTCATTGACTTCAATATCGGTCAGCCCAATATCATTTTTCTTCTCGATCCCCATTTTCCAATAAGGGATCTGCAACATAACCGTGTTCGTATACATCGGCAAAATTTGATAGTTTGTTTTATTATCAAAAGACTTAAATTTCTCATCGATACTCACCAGATATCTGGCCAGGAACATATAGGCATCATGACTTTCTTGACTGCCTGGCGAGGTTTCCAACATGTATTGTACATGCTCCATTTTTCCTTTGATCTCTTGTATATCGCCATTAAGTATTCCTTTAATCGTATTTAGCTGGGCATTCTCGATCATCTGCTCGACTTTTTGGAGAATTTGCTCCCAAGTATTATCTTTCTGTTGGGGCCAAAATAATCCTAGCAGGAAGGACATTGCGGAACCTACGACGGGAATAAACCCTACGCCACCAATAATGGCATCCTTGATGAGTGAGGACATATCCCATTCATAATCGGGGGTCGATACTGAATAAGGCGCGATAAGCATGATATCAGTTTGTACAGGCAATGTTTCTTTTTCAGATACATTAATCAGAGTGGTATTCATAATTTTATTCTACCTTAATTCCTTCGTTAAATAATGTTTTATACCCGTCGTCTTTCAAGTTGCCGCTTTGTTGGCTGCGCTCATTCACCCCAGTCACAGAGTTATCTATGCTCCTGGGGGTTCATTCCCTTGCCGCCGCGCTGCATCTTGAAATCCATAGGGTATAGACTGATAGTTATGCAATGAAAATCAATTAGGTATAGATTTTATATTGTTACTTATTATATCCCGTCACAAAGGCGCGTTTATCGGTATCGTTATAAATGACGACTTTGCTGTAATATAAAGAATTGCTTGGTGATTCTAATATGCCATCTTCCCCGGCTTTGACGATGATAGAGGAATATTCGAACCATTGTGATGTGAAAGAATGGGACCAATAAAAAACGGCCCTAACTGATGAAGCCGGGCCTGAATTGGCTACATAGTAATTAGGGCGTGTTTCGGGAATAATCGGTGTATCAATCCTTGTTGCTTCAATAGAAGAGCGTGGCTCTATTGTCATATCCCTATAAGGATTGACGGTAAGAGGTTCTGATTCAGGTGTATTTGTATTGTAAGTGAGTGGGACTGGCGTTTCTCCGTTATTCGTGATGACGGTAACGGTACTGCTATTTATATTGATATTGATTGTACTCATAAGATGTTATCCTTTTTTAAAGGTTTGTTAGAATATAGCCCTGTGTTTTTATTGATATTATTGGGAATAAATCCATATATCATGACGAAATGTATTTTAAACCTATTTACATGATGTGATAAAATATAAAAAATGTAAGTTTGGGTTAAAAATTATATCGCTTATTGAAATGATGTTGTTAGTATTTTAATATGGATAATATTTATCAATGGGTATGGGTAAATAATGGCTTGTATGTTTTAAATAAGATTGTTAATTTTATTGGTGTAAAATATAAATAGTTGTTGGGTTAATGATGAAAGTTTGTTTCTATAAATAAATAATAATGTCATTCAATATAGCCCAATATCATTGGGCTAATGGTCATACTTATAGACGAACGTTAAGCGATCGTATTTTGATATATACCCGTCGTCTTTCAAGTTGCCGCTTTGTTGGCTGCGCTCATTCACCCCAGTCACAGAGTTATCTATGCTCCTGGGGGTTCATTCCCTTGCCGCCGCGCTGCATCTTGAAATCCATAGGGTATAGATCCCAGCGGTTTCCATAAATATCTTCAAAAACGACGACCATACCATATTCTTCTTGCCGAGGCTCTTCACAGAAATGGACGCCATATCATCTACGACGATAGCAACGTAACCCATACATCTTTTCTGTGTTCTCATGATATCCCTACTTTTTGGCTTAAAAAATTACAGCATGCGGGTGCCTAAATTCACATTTCTTTCTGGCTGGATAAGGACAGTACCTTGTTCGTCACAAACGGCGGCCAATACCAAAACTTCGGATTTAAATCCTGCCACCCGCCTTGGGGGAAAATTCACTACTGCCAGTATTTGCTTACCGATTAGTTGTTCTGCCGTGTAGTTTTGGCATATTTGGGCAGAGCTTTGTTTTTCGCCGATATCACTGCCAAAATCGATATAAAGTTTATAGGCGGGTTTGATGGCTTTCTCATTTTTTTCTGCTTTGATAATTTTGCCAACGCGAATGTCGAGTGACATAAAAGAATCCATTGTTGCAGGTTCGAAGTTCATATCTGTCATAGTGGTAACTCATTGTTTAAATTATGTTATCCAGAATAAAGGGAAGGTGACAGAATGGCTAGCGAAAAGTGATATCAACTGATTAGCGAACACCCCCCGCAATCAGCCTAACTTGGTGGATTTTCGGATAGTGCCTAGAAATTTTCTTTTGATGCAGCCACCAACGCAGGTAATTTGCGTCATGGCGATGGGAATCGAATAACAGGCCGACGACACTGCCGCTATGGGCAACGTTCAGGCCATAAATCCCCGTCTGTTCGGCTAAATCCCGTAGTGGGTCAAAACAGGGTTTCGGTAATAGCGATTGGCTGGCGATGGCGCTCAATGTGCAGGCTTCCCCAAGGCGATAATGATCATGGCGCTGGTTTGCGGTACAAAATTGCCGCCATGCTTGCTGGAGTAACGGGGCGTTAGCCCGCAGTTGTGAGTGATGAACCTGTTGATGATAGGCTTTTGTCAAAATGGTTTTCGGACTTTCCAGCAGCAAAATATCGATATCCGGTTGCCAATCGAAGGGAATCTGGGTCTGGGCGGTGAGATGATCGAACAGCGTTAATGGTTTGAATATCGTACTGTCCGTTGGCTCCAGTTTGACACAGAGTTGCGCCAGCTCGGTGTGTTCCAGTGACTTACCCAATAATCTGGCGGTGGCCTGGGCGGTAGCGGCAATATCCGCCGTGCTGCTGGCCATGCCTTTGGCGATCGGAATGGTCGATTGATACTCAATACGCAGGCCAAACGTGAATTCTGGCGGTTCCTGCCAGTAATCCAGCAGTAAATTGACTATCTGGCGCATACGTGGTCGCTCATGGGGTATCGGCACACCTTCACTCACGGAAACACAACTAAACCAGTCGATTGGACAGGAAATTAACTTTTCTCCCCCAAACAGCCATCCTTGGAGCAGTTCTCCGCAGGAAGCGGGGCAAGCGGCTTCAGCCACAGGTAAAAACCTGTTGCATCGCTGCGATCAGGCGCTGATTTTCCCACTCACTGCGTACCGCTATGCGATAGTAACATTCGTCCAATCCGACATAATGTTTACAATGGCGAATTAATAACCGATGCTTAAGTAAAGTGCGCCATAAATCGGGTTTATCACAGTGGAAGAACAGAAAATTAGCCGATGGTGGCCAGACAGTCAGTTCAGGGAAGGTTGAAAGCTGAGTCCAGAGATAATGTCGTTGTGATGCTAGCCATTGGTGTGTCGCCGCAATATAGTCATGCTCATCAAACAACATCTCACCCACCCGCGCGGCAAACGCATTAATTGACCACGGTTCACGTTGATTTTTTATTTCTGTAATTCCCGCTGTATTTCCGCTGACTAAATAGCCTAAACGTAACCCAGGGATGGCAAAAAATTTTGTCATTGAACGCAATATATAAAGCTGTTTTGTTGCTGCCAGTTGCGGTATCAACCCGCGGTTATCCGGTAGAAAATCAATAAAAGATTCATCGACAATCAGTGCGATCCCTTGACGCTCGCAATATTCCACCAGCGATTGCATAAACTGCGCATCTGGCATTAATCCGGTGGGATTGTTGGGCGTGGCGATAAAAACACAATCGACTTGAATTGTGGAGAGGGTATCCAGCAGGCGCAAGTCAGGTTGAAACCCGGCTGCTTTGGTTAATGGATAGTCGATAATTTTTGTGCCAATGTGCTGCAAGGCACGTCGATATTCGGCAAATCCTGGGGTAAGAAGCAACGCTCGTTTGGGCTTGAGATAACGGGTGACGGCATAAATCAGCTCTGTTGCACCATTGCCTGCGATGACCGAGGCGTCATCGCATTGATGGGCCTTTGCAATGGCCTGATGCAAATGGCGATATTCCACATCAGGATACTGTTCGATCGCGGAGAGACTATTTTTGATCAATGCTTTGACCCGTGCCGGTGCACCCAACGGGTTGATATTGGCACTGAAATCAATCAGTTCATTGGCAGGAAGGCCATATTGCTCAGCGATGCCAATGATATTGCCGCCATGTTCATGTCCCCTCATGGCATTGCTCCGTGAGGGGCACTTTCACTGTCGAAGGAGGCCGGAAAGTGGGAGGGAAGGCGAGGATTGCCCCCAGATTAACCACATCCCCAATCACAATCAGTGCGGGCGCATGCAGATTTTTCTCTTCTGCTTTTACTGCCAGGGTTTCCAGCGTACCGATAACACTTTGTTGTTTGGGATGGCTGGCGTACATGATCACCGCCGCAGGCGTGGTGGGGGATTTGCCGTATAACATCAATTGTTGGCAGATCTCCATCAGGCGGGTCATCCCCATTAGGATGATTAATGTACCTTCCAGTTGGGCGAGTATTTTCCAATCCTGTTGCTCGTTACCTTGGGAAGTATGCCCTGTCACAACATGGAAACTTGATGCGTAATGACGGTGGGTAACGGGGATGCCGGCATAGGCCAATCCACCAATTGAGGAGCTGATCCCTGGGACGACTTCAAATTTGATGCCATGCTGTGCCAGCACTTCCGCTTCTTCCCCACCGCGGCCAAACACGTAGGGATCACCGCCTTTTAGGCGCACAACCTGCTTGCCTGCCTGCGCCTGTCTGACCAGAATTTGGTTAATCTCTTCTTGTGGGATGGGGTGGTAATGATGTTCTTTTCCAACATTAATCATTTCACAATGGTCTGGCGCCTGAGCAATAAGCTCAGGATTGACGAGACGGTCGTGGACAATAACATCCGCAGATTGAATACAGTGCAACCCTTTGACGGTGATTAAACTCGCATCCCCAGGGCCGGCACCCACTAACCACACATTGCCTTTATTCATTGGATTACCTCTATGGGTTGAAAAATATGCTTATAGGGTGATAAACAATTTGTTTTTTTATTTTTATTCAAAGTAAATTCTGCTTTATATACCCGTTTACTTTCAAGATGCGTCTTATATCTCCCCGCGGCGCGAGGAGATATGAACACTCTCATTGGCTTGCAATCTGCAATCTGCAACTTGAAGTTGGACTGGTATATATTTTATTGCTTTTTTGATGGTCTTTTTCTTGTTCTTATAAATAACACCATGGCAATTTCAAGATTTTTATAATTATTACTTCAATGTGGGATAAGTAAATTTGATTTATATCAACATTCTTATTTTTAAACATTGATCATTTTTAAATTGAAATTTGTTTTCCATTGAAAATATTCACCGATCTAAAAATAACTTTATTATATCAAGGGTGATTATTTTGTTTTCATTTCAAATAAACCATTTAAATTCAATTAATTATGTATTGATGTTTGATTGTTGTTCTTATGGTGGTGTATTAATTTTTATTTTATTTAAAACAAAAATAATTTCAAAAAACAATAATCATGAACAAGATCACAAAAGTCATAAAGGCGGTTTTTATAAAGATAAAAAATGTGTATTTTGAAAATAAATGCATTTCACTGTTTTGTTTTTATACGAAATTAGTTTTTTGTTATTATTGATGGTGGTGTTATTTGTGGAATATTAATTGTTCTTTCAGTTATGCACTAAAAACCTTTTATTTGATAAATATCAATGAATGAGAATGTGAATTTCAGGTTCTAATATAAATGCAGGTTTAAAACGAATACCAATTTAAAATTAATACCCATTGTATACCAATCCAATTTTAAGTTGCCGTTTGCAAGCCAATGAGAGTGTTCATATCTCCTCGCGTCGCGGGGAGATATAAGACGCATCTTGAAAGACGACGGGTATAAAACCAATACAGGATTTAAATGTTTTGGGGTAATCACATGCGACAGAAATATGCTTTTGTCATTGCAGGTACAGGCAGCGGTTGTGGTAAGACCACCGTTGCGCTGGGCATCATGCGAGCCTTGATGAACCGTTCACTGCGGGTACAGCCATTTAAAATCGGACCGGATTATCTGGATGGTGGCTGGCACCGTGCTGTCACGGGAGTCGCTTCGCGTAATCTTGATGCGTTTATGCTCCCTGAATCCATCCTGAATGGTTTGTTTAACCAGGCCATGACTGATCAAGATATCGCCGTTATTGAAGGGGTGATGGGGTTATATGATGGCTATGGTACAGATCCCAACGATTGCAGCAGTGCGGCGATGGCAAAGCAGCTTGGTTGTCCGGTGGTTTTATTGGTGGAGGGTAAGGCGGTTTCTACATCGATTGCAGCGACGGTCATGGGATTTCAGCAATTTGATCCGGCCGTCAATATCGTGGGTGTGCTTATTAATCGCGTCAATCGGGATAGCCATTTCCAGTTACTGAAACAGGCGATCGAAGGTTATTGCGGTATTCCTGTTTTGGGGCGGCTCCCGGTTATGCCAGAGGTTAGCCTTCCATCCCGCCACCTTGGGTTGATCCCGGCGCAAGAACACGTTAGCCAGCGTGAAGCATGCTGGTCTGGCCTGGCCCAGCAGGTCGAAGCCTCAGTCGATTTAGATCAGTTGCTGGCATTAACCCAGCTATCTGCCTTGCCAAAAGGCGATATCGATTCCCTGATTGACCCCACTATGGGGCAAGGTTTGACGCTGGCGCTGGCAGAAGATGAGGCATTCCACTTTTATTACCCCGATAACCTGCTGTTATTGGAAAAAGCCGGTGTAACCATCAAACGTTTCAGCCCCTTGCATGATCACCAGTTACCGGCATGCCAGATGATCTATCTGGGGGGAGGATACCCTGAAATTTATGCCCAAACGTTATCTTCTAATGGCGCTATGCATGCAGAACTTCATCGGGCGCAGCAAAAAGGCATTCCCATTTATGCGGAATGCGGTGGCTTGATGTATCTCGGCGATGCCCTGATTGATGCCGATGGCGTGCGGCATAACATGGTGGGATTGATTGCGGGTGAAAGCCAAATGGGAGATCACCTGCAACGCTTTGGTTACTGCGAAGCGACGGCGATGTGTGATACGCCTTTGGTTGCCAAAGGCGAAACATTGCGCGGGCATGAGTTTCATTATTCAGATTTTATGACGACCCAGACGCCGGTTTTTCAGTGCGTCAAAGGGGCAACAGGAACATTCAAAAAAACGCAAAAAAGCTGGCTGGGCGGTTACCAGAATGGCAATACCCTGGCGAGTTATCTGCATATTCATTTTGCCCAACGCCCCCATTTACTCCAGCGCTGGCTGATGATGGCACGGAGGCGGTTATGACGGTCTTACTCTGGTTTGCGGCTTTTCTTCTGGATATGAAATGGGGTGATCCGCCTCATTGGCCGCATCCGGTGCGCTGGATAGGGCGGTTTATCAACCAAACTGAGCGGCTTATCCGCCGGATTAGCCAAACTGAAACCGGCCTGAAATGGGGCGGTGTCCTGTTGTGGCTGGCGGTCGTGGGCGGCGTCTGGCTGGCGAGCTTTTGGGTTTTGCGATTGGCCTATGCGGTGGCGTTCTGGTTGGGGTGTCTGGTTGAAATTTGGCTGATTTATACCGTGCTGGCAGGGCGAGGCTTGGGTGATGCGGCAAATGCAGTTTATCAGGCATTGCATCAGGGGGATTTGGACGCCAGCCGTGAGCAGCTTGGCAACATTGTCGGGCGGGATACCGCCCAATTACAAGCGCCACAAATCAGCCGTGCCGCGATTGAAACCGTGGCAGAAAACAGCGTGGATGGCGTGATAGCCCCGTTATTCTTCTTGATGCTGGGAGGTGCCCCACTGGCGATGGCCTATAAGGCCATCAATACCCTCGATTCAATGGTGGGCTATAAGACCCCCCGTTATCGGGCGCTGGGGATGTTTTCAGCGCGGATGGATGATGTGGCGAATTGGCTGCCGGCGCGTTTGGGCTGGCTTTTGCTGGCACTGGCCGCGAAATGGCAAGGGTTGGATTTTCGTCAGGCACTGCGCATTGGCTGGCGTGACCGCTATCAACACAGTAGCCCCAATAGTGGTTGGCCGGAAGCAGCGATGGCAGGGGCATTGGGTATCCGTCTTGGTGGGGCGAGTGTGTATTTTAACCAGCGTGTCGAGAAGCCGTGGATGGGTGATGCAAGGCGCGAAGTCACGCCTGACGATATTCCGCTCGCTGTCCAAATAATGATGGTGGCATCCGTGATGGCGCTCTTGTTGTTTGCGCTGCTGCATAGCCTGATCCGTGTGACGGGATAAGAGGGAAACAACATGAACAATTACATTCGGCAACCCCAGCAGATTGAAAAAAATAGCTTTGACATCATCAACCGGCTCATTGCCACATCGCGCCCTGATTACCGTTTTGGGGATGCGGATCAAGAAGCGGTGATCAAACGGGTGATCCATACCACGGCGGATTTTGACTGGCTGGATATTCTCTATTTTTCCCCCGCGGTCTTGCACCAGATTCGAGACGGTATCTTGCAGGGCTGTACCTTATATACCGATACGACAATGGCGCTATCTGGCATCAATAAAACGCGCTTGGCGCAATACGGCAGTGAATGTCGTTGTTATGTCAGCGATCCCCGCACTATTCAAATGGCAAACGCCCAGCAAATTACCCGTTCAATGGCCGCCGTTGATCTGGCTCTGCAAGAGCCGGGAAAGAAGATTTTTGTCTTTGGCAATGCCCCGACAGCCCTGTTTCGTTTGATGGAGCATCAAGTTGCCCCGATTGCCGTCGTGGGTGTACCCGTCGGGTTTGTGGGGGCAGAGGAATCCAAAAATGCCTTGATCAAGAGCGGATTAAGTTGCATTGCCGCAAAAGGGCGCAAGGGGGGCAGCAATATTGCCGCCGCCATTATCAACGCCATTTTGTATCGGATGCCGGAGGTCAAGCATGAATGAGATCAATGAGATAGAAGCCAGTGGCCTGGGGACGGTTTGGCATCGGGGAAAGCAGTATCGCAAGGGTTACACCACCGGATCTTGTGCTACCGCCGCGGCCAGAGTGGCGGCATTGATGATCTTGCGGCAGCAGATTATTCATCAGGTTTCGATTACCACCCCTTCTGGCGTCAGCCTGATATTGCCTGTTGAACGTCCTTTGGTTGAAGGCCAGCAGGCAGTTGCCGCCATCCGCAAAGATGGTGGCGATGATGTCGATGCAACCCACGGCATGTTGATTTTTGCCCGTGTCTCCCTGAATGACAGCGGCGTGATCACGCTGGATGGCGGTGAAGGCATTGGCCGGGTAACGCGCGTCGGGGTGGGTTTACCGATTGGCTGGGCGGCCATCAATAAAACCCCGCGGCACACCCTTGAAGAAGCGGTGCGGGAGGTGATTGGCCCACACCGTGGTGCCGATATTGTCATCTTTGCCCCTGAAGGCGAAGAGCGGGCGAAGCGAACCTATAACGACAGATTGGGTATCAAGGGGGGCATTTCGATTATCGGTACGACAGGCATTGTCACGCCGATGTCGGAAGAGAGCTGGAAGCGCTCTCTGGCGCTGGAATTGGAAGCCAAGCGTGCTAATGGATTGGATCGCATTATTTTTGTGCCGGGCAATCACGGTGAGCGTTTTGTCAGCCAGCAATTGGGTATTGATGCGGTTTATGTCGTCACCATGAGTAATTTCGTCGGCTATATGTTGCAAGAAGCGGTGCGTTTGGCGTTCCGCCATGTGGTGTTGGTCGGGCATGTCGGTAAATTGGTGAAAATCGCCGCCGGCATTTTTCATACCCACAGCCATATCGCTGATGGCCGGATGGAAACATTGATCGCCAATCTGGCCTTGATGGGCGCTCCTTTCGAACTGATCCAGGCCGTAGACCAGTGTGATACCACCGAAGCGGCTATTGAGTTAATTGCAGAACAGGGCTGGCAGGGCGTGTACCCGCAAATTGCCCAGAAAATCTGCGAACGTATTGACCAAATGCTGCGTTTCGCTAACGGCCGGCCGCAGTGTGATGCCATTTTATTCTCCTTTGATAACCAGATCCTGGGCTGCAATCGGCCTGTGGGCGAGATAGTGCAGGATTTTATGGAGGGTTGCCGATGATCACGGTTGTGGGTATTGGCCCCGGTGCCGCTGCAAACCAAACCTTGGCTGCGTTGGCTGCGATCAGGCAAGCGGAAGTGTTGGTCGGAGGAACGCGCCATCTCGCCGAATTCCCCCATTTCCGTGGTGAAACCCGTCGATTGAATGCGGACATGGCGGGCTTGATGCAGTGGCTTGAACAGAACCAGCCGCGGCAAATTGTTGTGCTGGCTTCGGGTGATCCCCTCTTTTATGGCATCGGCAAGCGGATTACTGAGCACTTTTCTGGATTGTGCGCTGGGGGGGGAAAACAAAATATCCGCATTATCTCTGGCATCAGTTCGATCCAATATTTGTGTGCCCGGATTTTGCTCGATATGAACGACATTTACCTCACCAGCAGCCACGGGCGCCGGCCCGATTTTGGGTGGCTACTTCAACACGAAAAAATTGCCATGGTAACGGATGAGGTGATTGGCCCTTACCAGATTGCGCAAGAAATTGTGGCACGGGGGCAACGGCGCCGCATGGTCATTGGTGAAAATTTATCTCAGGAACATGAGCAAATTATCTGTTTGAACGCGGAACAGGTTGTGCAACGTGGCGATAGTCATTATGGCCTGAATGTCGTGGTGATCCTCAATGAAAGATGAACTGTTTTTGCGCGGTCATCGCATCCCAATGACCAAAGAAGTGGTGAGGGCGCTGGTATTGGCGCGTCTGGAGCTGGAAAAAGCCTGCCGTTTTATCGATGTGGGTGCGGGGACTGGCAGCGTCAGTATTGAAGCGGCATTGCGCTATCCGGCCTTGGACATCCTCGCCATTGAGCGTAAGGAAGAGGCCTTGTCATTGCTGGCGGAAAATAGTCGGCATTTTGGTTGCCATCAGATCCGTATCCAGTCGGGTACTGCCCCGATGCCATTGGATAACACCGCAGATGCCATTTTCATTGGCGGAACCGGCGGGTATCTGACTGCGCTCATTGATTGGGCGTTGCGGCACCTGAATTCAGGTGGGCGTTTAGTGATGACGTTCATCCTGTTGGAAAATTTCACCCAAGCATTGTCGCACCTGAAATCCTGTCGGGTGACAGCGCTTGATGGACGTGAAATCCAGGTGGGAAAGCTGGTGGCATTAGGGCAAGGACATTATTTCAAACCCAACAATCCCACTTATTTGTTGTCCTGCCAGAAAGATGTTGGACAAGAGGAGCACTCATGAATGTTGAACAGACAGATAACGGCAGTTTTGATCCTGAAAAAGTGTGGTTTGTGGGGGCGGGACCGGGGGACAAGAGCCTGATCACCCTGAAAGGCTACCAATTATTACGCCAGGCTCAGGTCGTCATTTATGCCGGTTCACTGATTAATCGGGAATTGCTGGACTATTGTCGTGCCGATGCGCAATGCCATGACAGCGCAAGACTGACGTTGGCGGAAATCACGGAATTGATGGTGAGTGGCGTACAAGCGGGCAAGTTAGTGGTTCGCCTGCAAACGGGTGATTTGTCGCTGTTTGGCTCCCTGCGTGAACAGGTTGAAGCACTGGCCAATCACGGGATTGGTTTTGTCTCTGTGCCCGGAGTGAGTTCGTTTCTTGGCGCCGCCGCGCAGTTGGGGGTGGAGTACACCGTACCTGAAATTGCGCAAAGTTTGATTATCACCCGTATGGAAGGCAGAACGCCGATGCCGCCACGGGAAACGCTGGAGGCTTTCGCTGCCCACCAAACGTCAATGGCCATCTTCCTTTCGGTACAGAATATCGCGGAGGTTGTTACGCGTTTGGTTCAGGGGGGCTATACGCCGGAAACCCCGGTTGCCGTGGTTTACAAGGCAACCTGGCCAGATTGCCAGAAGGTGCGGGGAACCCTGGCGACGATTGCTGAACAGGTACGCAGCGCCGGTATTCGGAAGACGGCACTGATCTTGGTCGGCGCTTTTCTGGGGGAAGCGTATCACTTCTCGAAATTGTACGATGCGAGGTTCAGCCATGAATACCGTAGCGTCTGACGCGGTGTTACCCAGCACGATACTACCGAACGCAATAACGCCGAACAAAGAATATGCCTTGTTTTGCCTGACCGAAGGGGGCATGGCATTGGCTCGTCGTCTGCGCGCCCATTTGGCGATGGATTGTTTCGCTTCCCCTGAATTGCTGGAAAGTGAATTTAAGGAGGCCGATAGCGGGGTGATGGCGTTTGAAGGGAGCTTTGCCAATACGGTACGCAAGGTCTTCACGCAATACCGTGCGTTGATCATGATTGGCGCGACAGGGATCGCTATTCGGGTTATCGCGCCTCTGCTCAAGGACAAAATGACCGATCCGGCGGTGGTCGTGCTGGATGAAAAAGGGCAGTTTGCCATCAGCCTATTGTCGGGGCATATGGGCGGCGCGAATAAGCTGGCACAACGGATCGCCGATATTCTCGACGGTCAGGCGGTGATCACCACGGCAACCGACGTTAACCAGCTCTCGGCTCTGGATCTGCTGTCCCAACAACTGGATGGAAAAATGGACAATTTCCGGGACAACGTGAAAACCGTCAATCAAATGCTGGTCAATGGCAAGCGAGTGGGGATTGGGTGGCACCCCAACTTGAAGGATGAAAAAGATCGCTATGACACCCGTGGATTCCTTCCCGTCGATACCTTGGCGGCACTGCCTGAACTGGATGCCCTGGTATACGTCAGTTATGAGCGAACCCATCCGGTGCTGACCATCCCCACGTTTAAATTGGTTCCCCGCCGTATCGTGGCCGGTATCGGATGCCGGCGTGGGGTGGAAGCTGAACGGCTGGCCGCATTATTGGATCGCCATCTGGCAGAGCACAACCTTGAACCTTTGGCGCTAAGGGCGATCGGCAGCATCGAATTGAAAAAAAACGAGCCAGCGTTAACCCGATTGGCACAAGAGCGGCAAATCCCATTCCAAATTTTCTCTGTTAATCAGCTCGCCCAATGTGAACAGGCGTTCCCGGCCTCTGAATTTGTCCGAAAAACGGTGGGCGTAGGCTGTGTTTCCCAACCGGTGGCCTGGCTAATGAGCCAAGGGCATTTGGTTGGTCATACCCTGCGTGAGCAGGGCGTCACCATCACATTAGGAGTATTGCATCCATGTTAACGGTCATTGGAATTGGTCCCGGCAGCGAAGCCATGATGACGCAAGAAGCGATTGCTGCCTTGAAAGCGGCTGACATCGTGGTGGGTTATAAAACCTATACCCATTTGGTGAAGCCCTTGGTGGGCGATAAAGAAATTATCAAAACCGGCATGTGCAAAGAGATTGAACGTTGCCAGACGGCGATTGAACTCGCTGAACAGGGCAAAAATGTGGCGGTCGTGTGTAGCGGTGATGCGGGCATTTATGGCATGGCTGGCCTGATCCTGGAGTTGGTTAGCCAGCAAAAGCGCAATGTCGACGTTCGGCTGGTGGCGGGCGTAACAGCGAGTACGGCCTGTGCCGCCTTGCTTGGGGCGCCGTTGATGCATGACTTTTGCCATATCAGCTTAAGCGATCTGCTCACACCGTGGGCAGTGATTGAAAAGCGGGTACAGGCCGCGGCAGAAGCTGATTTTGTTGTTTGTTTCTACAATCCCCGCAGTCGTGGACGGGAAGGGCATCTGGCACGGGCATTTTCCCTGATGGCGCCGTGGAAATCGGCAGCAACTCCCGTCGGGGTGGTGAAAGCGGCAGGGCGCAAACATGAGGATAAGTGGCTGACGACGTTTGCGGCAATGGATTTTTCCCGCGTGGATATGCGCAGCCTGGTGATCGTGGGTAACCAGTCAACTTACCTGCGTGATGGGAAGATGATCACACCGAGGGGGTACAGGTTATGACACGGCCGCTGATCCACATTTTTGGCGGCACGAGCGATGCCCGCCAGATTTGCGTGATGATGGATATTGCCGGCATAGATTATGGCTTATCCGTGGCGACACCGGCGGGAGCGCAGCAGGCGACGGGGCTTCGCGGTGAAATTGTGATTGGCAGGATGGCAGCCGAAGAGATGGCCGACTATCTGCAAGAACGCGGGGCGAAAAGGGTGATTGATGCCTCCCATCCTTATGCCGAGCAGCTAAGCCAAAACATCGTCAGCGCTTGCCGGAAATTGGGGCTGCCTCTCATTCGTTATCTCCGTCCCAGCGATATTGATGCGGTTGAACATCCCCTTATCCACAAGGTGGCAACTCTCCAACAGGCGTGTGAAGTGGCCGCCAATTTAGCAAACCGTATTTTGCTGACCACCGGCAGTAAACAATTGGCGGATTATGTCGCTCAGTTGAAAGGAAAAACCGTGCTGGCGCGTGTATTGCCGACCGCAGACGTTTTGGCGATGTGTGAGTCTTGTGGTTTGTCCGTCGATCAAATTTTTGCCCTGAAAGGCCCATTCAGTGCCGATTTTAACCGGGCATTTTATCAGTTTTGTCGGGCGGAAGCGGTCATTACCAAAGAGTCTGGCGAGCAAGGGGGTTTTAAGGAGAAAGTGGAACCCTGCCTGTCCCTTGGGCTGCCCTGCATCGTGATCTGCCGCCCAAGGCAGCAATTTGTCGGTGAGGGGATCACTCAGGCCAATGGATTGGCAGAGATGGCACAGTTATTGGCGAATGTTAATCAATAGACCAATAAGGAAAAGCGCAATGAAAAAAGCATTATTGGTGATCAGTTTTGGCACCAGCTATCCCGAAACGCTAAGAAACAACATTGAAGCCTGTGAACAGCAATTGGCCGCCGTTTTTTCGGACAGGAAACGCTTTCGAGCCTTTACCTCCGGCATGATTATTCGCAAATTGCGTCAGCGCGATGGCATTCACATCGATACGCCCCACGATGCCCTGACCCGACTGTATCACGCCGGTTACCACGATGTGGCTGTCCAATGCCTGCATATCATTAATGGCGATGAATATGAAAAAGTGCTGCGCGAGGTTGAGAAATTCCGCCCGCGTTTTCGGCGGCTGGTATTGGGCGCCCCGTTACTGAGCCATTTTAATGACTATTTGCATTTGATGCGGGCACTGCGCCACCAGCTTCCCCGACTGGCAGAGGGGGAATGTGTCGTCTTTATGGGACACGGTACAACACACCCTGCTTTTTCTGCCTACGCCTGCCTGGATCACCTCATGAGCCATGACCATTTTCCGGCGCGGGTCGGGGCGGTTGAAAGCTATCCCGAACTTCCCCTGCTCATAGCGGGATTAAAACAGCAACAGATCCGCAAGGTTTATCTGATGCCACTGATGCTGGTGGCAGGCGATCATGCCATCAACGATATGGCTTCCAATGAAGAAACGTCCTGGAAATCACAGTTGGAGCAAGCCGGGATTGTCGCGATCCCCCGATTACAGGGATTGGGGGAGAATCCGATGATTCGGCAGATGTTTATCGATCACCTTGCCCATGCACTGCGTGATCAGGAGACAATCGAATGAACGAAACAGTAAATGCAGGAAAGCTGTATGTGATGGGCGTCGGTCCAGGTGCCAGTGACCTGATCACTGTCCGGGCAGCGCGTATTCTGTCCGGGCTTGATGTGATCTATACCCCGACGGGCAAAAAAGGGACTCAAAGTCTCGCCCACGCCATTATTGAAGAATACCTTGCGCCGAAAACCGAGGTTTGCACTTACCATTTTTTAATGAAAGCCGATCTGACAGCCAAAAAAGCGGTGTGGGATGACGTGGCACACGCGTTGAAAAATGAAGTGGCTAATGGCAGGAAAGTCGGTTTTATCACGTTGGGCGATCCGATGCTGTTTAGTACATGGGTCTTTCTCTTGCAACGGCTGGTATCGGGAGCGCGGGCTTTGCCTGCGTGGCTGGAGATTGTGCCTGGGATCACCTCATTTTCTGCCATTGCCGCAGCCAGTGCGATGCCACTGGCGATGGAAGATCAAACTCTGGCCGTCATTTCCTGTACCGCTGCCGAGGCCGTGTTAGAGCAAGCATTACTCAACCATGACTGCATTGTCCTGATGAAAGTCTATGCGCGTTTTCCCCTGATCCGTGACCTGTTGCATCGTCACAATCTGTTGGAACAGGCATTGATGATGACGGATGCCACTTTGCCGACTGAACAATGTTGGCGCGATCTCGCCACACTGCCTTTCAGTGAAAAAGAGTGGAAGTCAGCGTTGTCTTATTTTTCAACCATTCTAGTGAATAAAAACTGGCAATTATCGAGGTGAGTTATGCAACAGAGACTGACGAAATTTTCGTTATCGGGTGCCATTATTGCACTGCTTTTTGGCCTGCTTTTGGTGATGGCACCACAAGAGGTTTTTGCTATGCATGTCATGGAGGGATTTTTACCGCCCATGTGGGCGCTGGCATGGTGGCTGGCTTTTCTGCCTTGTCTGGCGATGGGACTAGTCAGGTTACGCCAAATTGTGCAGGAAGAGAGTCACCAAAAAATCTTACTGGCACTGTGTGGCGCCTTTATTTTTGTTCTTTCTGCCCTGAAAATCCCTTCCGTAACCGGAAGCTGTTCACATCCAACCGGCGTGGCGTTGGCGGTGATTTTGTTTGGTCCTTCCGTGGTGGCGGTACTCGGCGCGATTGTCCTGCTGTTTCAGGCCTTATTGCTGGCACACGGTGGTATCACGACACTGGGCGCTAACGGTATGTCGATGGCAGTGATTGGGCCATTGGTCGGATACTTGATATGGCGCTTCTCCTGCAAAATGGGAATGCGCAAAGATATCGGCGTCTTTCTCTGCGCCTTTGTGGCCGATATTGTCACTTATGCGGTGACTTCCATTCAGTTAGGTGTCGCTTTCCCGGATCCACAATTGGGGATGGGGGCGGCAATCCTCAAATTTATGGGCATTTTCTGTATGACCCAACTACCTATCGCCGTGGCTGAGGGGTTACTGACCGTCCTGATTTACGACCAGCTGGTGAAAAGACAACTCATTCAGGCTCGCAGTTTCTAAGGAGTGTGCAAGATGAAAAAGACATTGATATTACTGTCCCTGGTTGCGGCGCTATGCATTATCCCCTTTTTTATTGAGCACGGTGGGGAGTTTGGCGGGGCAGATGGTCAGGCAGAAGCGCAAATCATGGAAATCGCCCCGCATTATACGCCGTGGTTTGAATCCTTGTATCAACCTGCCAGCGGTGAAATTGAAAGCCTGTTGTTTACCTTGCAGGGCAGCCTGGGAACTGCCGTGATTTTCTACATTCTGGGTTATTATCACCGTCATCGGAAAGATCATGATCGGAATAGATAAACTCAGTTACCAGAGCCGTTGGCGAGATAAAGATCCCAGGGCGAAATTCGCCCTGTATCTGCTGTTTATGACCTTGGCAATGGGACTTTCTCCGCTATGGCAAGCGGTGTTGTTGGTTGGGCTTGCCACTTTTACCTGCTATCTGCTGCGGATCAGTTTGCGGCGCTACCTGACATGGTTGTTGATCCCGTTGGGGTTTTTGGGGGTTGGCCTGGTTGCCATTGTGTTGTCTGCCAGTTCGCAACCGGAGGATCTGCTGTGGGGGATTCGGATTGGGCAATATGGGGTTGGCATTGATCCGCAAGGGGTGCAGATAGCTAACCAAACGCTCTGGCGCAGTCTGGCTGCATTATCGGCAACATTTTGGTTCATGATAAATATGCCCTTTGAGCAGATGATCAAGTTACTTAAGTTTTGCCGCGTTCCCCATTTGTTGATCGAACAAATCCTGCTGACGTGGCGTTTTATTTTTATTTTTCTGGAAGAAGCGATAGCGATCCACCATGCGCAATCATTACGCTTTGGCTATCGCACGATGCGAACGAGTTACCGATCGCTGGCCATGTTGATCAGCATGTTATTTGCACGGGTGATCAGCCGTTATCAGCAAATGAGTGTGGCGTTGGAACTCAAGTTGTATCAAGGCGATTTTCATTTATGACGGTGAAACATGGAATGCGATCTGGCTGGATCGGAAAAACAGGGGGAGGGCAAGATGTTAGAAACGCGTGCACTGTATTTCAATTATCAGGATGAACCCGTCTTGAAAAATTTAACGCTGGATTTTAGTCGTTATCAGGTCACCGGCATTATCGGGGCGAATGGTTGTGGTAAATCAACTTTACTGATGAATCTTTCCGGCATCTTGCGTCCACAAAAAGGGGCGGTTTGGTGGAATAACGCCCCGATGGATTACAGCAAAAATGGCCTGATGGCTTTACGCCAGCGTGTTGTCACGGTGTTCCAAGATCCTGACCAGCAAATTTTTTATACCGATATCGAAAGCGATCTCGCTTTTAGTTTGCGCAACTTAGGTGTTGAGGAAACTGAGATACAGCGCAGGATCGAATATGCGTTGGCACGGGTGGATGCCCATACTTTTCGCCATAAACCGATCCAATATTTGAGTTTTGGTCAGAAAAAGCGGGTCGCTATTGCAGGGGCACTGGTGATGGAGTTTGATTACCTGTTGCTGGATGAACCCACCGCAGGGCTTGATCCCGCAGGACGCCAGCAAATGTTGGCGATTATCAGCACGATAGCGGCCGAGGGGAAACGGATCATCATTTCCAGCCACGACATAGACTTAATCTATCAAATCTGTGATGGTTTATATGTGCTGGCAAATGGGGAGATGATTAGCGCCGGCAAACCGGAAACGGTATTACTGCAAAAAACAGCACTGGAACAGGCGGGATTGGCGCAGCCGTGGCTGGTGAAAATACACCGTGAAGCCGGATTACCTCTGTGCAAGACCGAGCAGGCGCTTTTCTCTGCTCTTGCCAACCTTATTCCGAACAAAGGCGGCCAGCCTGAAACCACTCACGGTGACACAAGGGAGAAAATAGAATGACATTATCGTTGATGATCCAGGGGACGGCCTCGGATGTCGGCAAAAGTGTGCTGGTGGCAGGGTTTTGCCGGATATTTGCACAGGATGGTTACCGCTGTACTCCCTTTAAATCACAGAATATGGCGCTGAATTCTGGGATCACTGCCGATGGCAAAGAGATGGGGCGGGCCCAGATATTTCAGGCGGAAGCCGCGGGGATTGCGCCGGATGTGCGTATGAACCCGGTATTGCTGAAACCCACCAGCGATCGCAAATCCCAGGTGGTTTTTATGGGAAAAGTGCTGTGCAGTATGAATGCGGTGGAATATCACGAATATAAGCCCCAGTTGCTCCGGCAGATTTTGATGGCCTATAACGGATTGGCCGCAGAAACGGACATCATGGTCTTAGAGGGCGCGGGCAGTCCGGCAGAGATCAATTTGCGTGATCGCGATATCGTCAATATGGGAATGGCCGAATGGGTGGATGCCCCAGTCATTCTGGTGGCAGATATTGATCGTGGTGGTGTGTTTGCCGCTATCTACGGCACATTAGCCTTGCTTAAGCCGGAGGAAAAATCCCGTATCAAAGGGGTGATCATCAATAAATTTCGCGGTGATGTATCGTTGTTGCAATCCGGGATCGCCCAGATCGAAGCCTTGACGCAAGTCCCGATATTGGGGGTATTGCCGTGGCTGGATCTTGATCTGGAAGATGAAGACAGCGTGGCTTTGCAGGTGGGGAAATATAGTCAGCGGAAACAGAAAACCGAAGATGATCTGGATATTGCCGTTATCCAATACCCCCATATCGCCAATTTCACGGATTTTAATGCGCTGGCGGCTCAGCCGGATGTGCATTTGCGTTATGTCCGTGAACCCTCTGAGCTTCGGGGAGCCGATCTGGTGATTCTCCCTGGCAGCAAGAATACCTTGGGCGATTTGGCATGGCTGAAAACCCAGGGGTTTAATCAGGCCATTCTCACCGCCCAACAGGAAAATGTGCCGATTATTGGGATCTGCGGGGGTTATCAGATGTTGGGCAAGCAAATTGTGGATGGGGTGGAATCCGGCTTAACCCAAATGGCAGGTTTAGGGTTATTGGATACGGAAACCGAATTTGCCAGCGAAAAACAGACTGCACAGGTGAGGGGTGTCGTGATGCCGGCATTATCCGGTATGCTGGCATTATGCAGCGAGCAACCGATTGTGGGTTATGAGATCCACATGGGCACCACCCGGTTGGGTCAGCAAGCCACACCTTTTGCCAAAATGCACTTGCACAATGGCGAAGAAAAAATCGGGTTTGATGGTGCGGTTTCTCAGGATGGGTTGGTCATGGGAAGTTACTTGCATGGTTTGTTTGATCAAGGCACGTTTACCCGTTCACTCCTCAACCAATTACGTATAAGAAAAGGCTTCGTTCCACGGGAAAATGTGGCCTTCAATTACCGCCAGCACAAAGAGAAGCAATTCAATAAGTTGGCTGCCAGTATGCGTGAGCATCTGGATATCGCCCGAATTTATCAATTCATGCATGAGCACAAACCCAGTGGAGTGATGCCATGATTGTGGTGACCGGCGGCGCTCGCAGTGGCAAGAGTACCCACGCTGAACGTCTGCTTGCTAAACAGTGTGAACAGGTATTGTATATCGCAACGGCACAGGCGACGGATGACGAGATGACGGCACGTATTGAGCGACATAAACAGGCACGTCCGGCACATTGGCGCACCTGGGAAGGCTACCAAAATTTAGGCTCGGTGATCCGCCAGCATCGCCAATCCCAAGAGGGGGTTATACTAGAGTGTGTGACCACATTCATGGCTAACGTGTTGCTTGACTTATCGGGAGGGGCGTCACCCGATGAACTGGATTTTTCATCATTGGAGGTGGTGATCCACCATCAGATCGATGACGTGATTGATGCTTGCCTAATGTGTCCGATGCCGGTGTATTTGGTGACCAATGAGTTGGGCATGGGCATTACACCCGAAAATCGGTTGGCTCGTCATTTTGTCGATATTGCCGGACGCGTTAACCAAAAGTTAGCCCAGGCTGCGAAAGAAGTCTGGCTGGTGGTTTCAGGTATTGGAGTGAAGATCAAATGAAACTGCACCTTTTTTGGGCCATGCTACAGTTTATGACACGGTTTCCGATCCCCGAAAAATGGGCGGAGGGGGTTGATTTTCGCCAATATTGGCGCGGTGTCCCTTATTTTCCATTAATTGGCCTGATTGTGGGTGGCCTGGCAGGCCTGGCATCCCTTGCTATCAGTCAATCGGGCGGCGGGATGGATCTTGGTGCGATGGGTTATGTGTTGGTTTTGGCTTTGCTGACGGGAGGGCTACATTTAGATGGATTGGCGGACACCTGCGATGGGCTTTTCTCCTCCCGCCGGCGCGAAAAAATGCTGGAAATTATGCGCGATAGCCGGCTTGGCACTTATGGTGGTATCGGGTTAATTTTCTGCATTCTGTCTAAAACATTAGCGGTTGTTGAATTATCTTATTATCCCCCCCTCTATTTGCTGGCCTTGCTGACCTGTGCATCGATTGTCGGGCGTACTGCCGTGGTGCTTTTAATGTATGCGCAACGGGATGCCCGTGAAAGTGAAGGGATGGGAAGCAGCTATATTGGCCGAATAACCCCTTCTGCAACGGCGCTAACCCTGTTGATAGGTATTGTATTGGTGATGGTATTGGGAAACTGGCAAACCTTATCCGCAATGATGGTGTCAATGTTGGTGGTTTATGGGCTTGCTCTCTACTTCAATTATCGTCTTGGCGGACAAACCGGCGATACGCTGGGGGCGGCGATTGAGATAGGGGAAGTGGTTTTCTTATTGGCAATGGTTTGGCAATAGTTGGATAAATATGACACTACAATCATTGATTGACGCGATCCAACCCTTGGATCGGGGAAAGATGGCCAAAGCCGCGCAGCACATTGACAGTCTGGTCAAGCCATTGGGAAGTCTGGGGCGCCTTGAAGCACTGGCGATACAATTAGCCGGGATGCCAGGTATTTTGGGACTGCAAAACCTGCAAAAAGAGATCATTGTCATGTGCGCTGATCACGGTGTCTATGACGAAGGCGTGGCGATTTCACCGAAAACGGTCACGGCGATACAGGCACGCAATATCCTGAAAGGGTTAACCGGGGTTTGTGTGCTGGCGAAAAACAGCGGGACACAGGTGCTGCCCGTGGATATTGGCATTGATGGTGATCCTATCGAACACATGTTGACCCTTAAACTCGCACGGGGCTGCGGCAATATCGCCAAAGGCGCAGCGATGGCGTATGAACAAGCTGAAATGCTGTTATTGGCTAGCGCGCAACTGGCGCAACAGCGTATTGCGGCAGGCATAACCGTATTGGGGGTGGGTGAGCTGGGGGTTGCCAATACGACAGCGGCGGCCGCGGTTATCAGCGTGCTGACAGGCAGTGATCCCCATGATGTGGTTGGATTAGGTGCCAATTTGCCGCCTGAACGGTTGGTGCATAAACTGTCTATTGTCCGGCAGGCGATTGCCATCAACCAACCGGATAGCAACAACGCGATTGATGTGCTGGCAAAAGTGGGCGGATTTGAGTTGGTCGGCATGGCTGGCGTGATCCTGGGGGCGGCGGCTTGTGGCGTGCCGGTCGTCCTTGATGGCTTTTTGTCTTATGCGTCAGCATTGGCAGCCTGTCAGATATCGCCAATCGCGCGGGATTATTGCATCCCTTCCCATATGTCGGCAGAAAAAGGCGCAGCGCTGGCGCTCCAGTTTTTGCATTTACAACCCTACTTGCATTTAGCGTTGCGCCTTGGTGAAGGCAGCGGTGCGGCGATTGCCATGTCACTGATTGATGCAGCCTGCTCGATGTATTGTCATATGGGGAAACTGGCAAGCAGTGGGATCAGCTTACCTGAGGTAAAAAAGTTGCATATAAATACTTTTTCATCATAGTAAGACACTGAGTTTTATGATGAACCCTGACACTTCGCGGTGCGAGGCGTCAGGGAGTGTCCTATCATATTGAATTTTTTTTATAAAATACGGACTTGAATTCAAGATGGGATTTATTTCCAGTTAAAGCAAAACGTCTTTTTTTCACCGGTTTGTTTCATTATGGCACCTAATTTTTGTGCATCATCATTATTATAACTGACCGTATATTTATAATTGTCGCCATCGTCATTAACTGCGGCAATCCCAAGGGAATAAATTGTACCATTGACAAGGACGTAAAGGTTTTTCTTCAGTAAATTTATCACATTTTGATAATGATCTTTATTCGCGGATACTCTCAAATATAAAGTGCAGTGTTGAGCTTCTTCCCAACAGAAGTAATAGAAATATAAGATATTTTCAATATCGATTTGATTTTGGCATTTCGTTAACGCCCCGAAAGGGCGTATATTAATATCACTAAACTCATCATCGGCAAGGTATCCCCAACCTTGACTGTAATTACGATTAAACACGCTATATCCTAATATAAGATCAAAAGACAACATACAGCGTAATTCCCAATCACACGCGACCATATCTTTCGGCGCAGGAACCCAGGGTGAGATGCTTCCGTCGGTATCTGACTGCTGAATATAGATAATATCACCGGCATCGTCGTATTTTGGGATAAGGTATACATTAGCGGGCCAACTACCGCGCCCCACGAGTTTATTCAAGTATGCTTGGATCATTGCCCACGGGAATGAACCTATTGGTGCGGCGACATCATTTTCAATTTCGACTGTGGTTTTAACCTTAACTTTGAATTGATCAGGGGAAAATGAACATTTCTTATCTTCTGCCTTATTGTTTTCAGACATAAATCCCTCACTTATTATTCGTAAAAGTTCAAGATAATTTCATTTCGCAACTAAATAACCAGTTAATATTACACATGTTAGTTTTTTATCTCAAATAAATGGCATTAAATAAAATTAATACGCATTAAGTTATTGTTGTGCATTATAAAATTTTGTGAATTTAAGGAAGGGTATGGTGATTGTCAGGTAAGTTAACTGTGTGGGTAATATGAAATTTATCCCAGCCCTTACCTGATATTCATGTTTATTTGATATATACGAATCCAACGTCAAGTTGCAGGTTGCAAACCCATGAGAGTATTTATATTTCCCCGCTGCGCGGGGAAATATCAGGCGCATCTTGAAAGGCGATGGGCATATGAAATTAAATTATCGTAAAGGGATCGGTTGTTATTTAATTTTAGATAAAATTGAGGGCAACAAAATGGTGTTCTTTGCGTAAATAATCCAATGATATTTCTGGGGTTTCGATGACTTTTATAATCGGGATAGCTAAGCCAAAATCATTTTCGGCGAAGTAATCAAAAACAGATTTCCCATTACCTGTCATGGCTTTTTCTGCAATATCGGCAATTTGTCTGGCAGTTCCAGAGATAGGTTCACCGAGCAACATTGCCCCTTTGATTGCTTTGACGGGGGTCGTGACATAAACAAAGGCAACGGTTTGTTTTCTCCTGAATTTTCGGCGAAATTCGTATTTCTTTTTACCGGATAAAACGGTTTTCCAGCCGATATCATGTAAGCTTAAAACAATATAATCTTCGGGTGTGAGGTGATATTTTTTCGTGTCGATTTTCATAAGGTGATTCACTCCACCGTGATTGATTTTATGTGATTGGTATCAATCTGTTACTCTTTTTCTCAATTGATCTTTTACCACTTTACCATTGGCATTGCGCGGTAACGTTAAAAAAGTATAGCCTTTGGGACGCTTATATCGTGCTATGACGGTACAAATATAATCATCTAACGCTTGCGCCGTTATTGAGACATTTTCGTCGAGTTCAATAAAGGCATGGGGAACTTCTCCCCAGTAGGGATCGGGCTTTGCCACTACTGCGGCCGCTAACACACCGGGGTAACTGGACAGGGCATTCTCCAGTTCAAGGCTGGAAATATTTTCGCCGCCGGAAATAATGATATCTTTTTTTCTATCAATGATTTTGATATAGCCATCAGGATCGACGACCGCCAGATCACCGGTATAAAACCAGGGGTTGGTTACCTCCGGTGTCACATGACGCACAGGATCATAAGCCGCCACAATATTACCGCGGATCGCAACCTCACCCATGGTTTTGCCGTCAAAAGGAACGTCCGACTGGGTATTGGGATCAATCACGCCCACCTGCCCTTGTAAGTTAGAAACAATCCCCTGACGCATACGTTTTAAAACTTTTTCTGATCCTGATAATGCCTGCCATTCATGTTTGTTTTCACAAACCACCACCGGGCCGTAAGTTTCCGTTAACCCGTAGACATGCGTCGCATTAATCCCGACCTCATCCAGCAATGAAAATAGACTTTCTGTCGGTGGGGCGCCGGCAATCAGGCCATAAACGCGATCCCCAAAATGCTTGCCCGCTTTTTGCGTTATCTTGCCTAATGAATAGTGAATAATTGGGGCGCCACAATAGTGGGTGACGTTATTTTCCAGCATCAGTTGCATTGCTTCTTCGGCATCAAATTTCCTGATACAAACGTGTGTCCCCGCGCGAGCTGCGATTGTCCACGGAAAACACCAGCCATTGCAGTGGAACATCGGAAGCGTCCATAAAAAGATCGGGGTTCTGGGCATGTCCCAATCCAGGATATTGGAAATGGCATTTAAAAATGCACCGCGATGGGAATACACCACCAATTTAGGTTGCCCGCTGGTGCCCGACGTGGAATTGATGCTGATAGCCGCTTGTTCGTCAATTTGGATAAATGACAGTGCCTTTGAGGCGTGTTCGGTGACCAGTAATTCGTAAGGTATCATTTCATGTCCAGCCGGAGGGAGAGGAATAGCGGAACGCTCTTCATCAACAATAATTATCTTAACTGGATTATTGAAAACGACATTATTTAATAGTGAAAGATAACTTTTATCGATAATTAATATTTTGGGCTGTAATTTTTCAAAGATAAAATTTAATGTGGCGGCATCTGTTCGGGTGCTTAAAGCATTGAGAATACCGCCAGATAAAGGAACGGCAAAATGTAATTCAAGTAATTCATGAATATTGGGTAAAAGGGCTGAAACGACGCTTCCCTTATCCATCCCCATTTGCTGGAGAGAGACGGCAATCCTTTCACAACGATTGGCATATTGGCGCCAGGTCCAACGCTGTTTTCCATCAATGATGGCGATATCATTACCATTGCTTAATACTGCTCTTTTGAGAAACAAAAGCGGCGATAATGCTGTGCCGGTATATTCATTTAAGAATGAATTATCGAGAACCATACTCTTCACTCCCTATTATTATCGTTAATAAAATTGTTATGCACTTTAAAAGTAATCGCTGGCAGCAGAATAAGCAATGTCAGGTAAATTGAAGGTCGGGTTATTTTATTTCAAATTTACATGCAAATAATCTGAGTTTATTTTATACCAATCTAACTTCAAGTTGCCGTTTGCAAACCAACGAGAGTGTTTATATCTCCCCTACGCGGGGAGATATAAGACGCATCTTGAAAGGCGATTGGTATATATGCAGTTTTTGTTTATTAAACTTGATAAAGTCACCGATTGAAAATAGATTGGGGAATTCTATTTAGGATAATAAACAATACTCCCCACTAACACAAAAGGAAAAATCATGTTCAATTTAGCGGGAAAAATTGCTTTTATTTCAGGTGGAACCAAAGGTATTGGCAAGGGAATTGCCAAGGTATTGCAACAAGCGGGGGCTGTGACCATTATTGCGGGTACGGATAAAATAAAAGGTGAAGCAATAGCTAAAGAGTTGGCCGTTGATTTTATTCCCCTTGATGTGACTCACCAAGCGGCCTGTAAAAGCGTGATTGATCAGATTGTTGAAAAGTATGGCAGGCTCGATATTTTGTGTTCCAATGCCGGCATTTTTCCACAGCATTATCTTAAGGATATGACTGCGGAAGATTGGGATTTAGTGCATACCGTTAACCTTAAAGGGACATTTTTTCTGGTGCAAGCGGCATTGAATGTCATGGAAAAGCAGCGTTATGGGCGTGTTGTTATCACGTCATCAATAACGGGAGAGGTGACGGGCATTCCCGGCTATAGCCACTATGGTGCCAGTAAAGCCGGGCAATTAGGGTTTATGCGCAGCGCAGCGTTGGAATATGCGGGGCAAGGGATCACCATTAATGCAGTGATGCCCGGTATGATCATGACGGAAGGATTAACATCATTTGGTGATGAATTCCTTAGCCATGCGAAAAATATGACACCTATGCGGGCTTTGGGGACGCCGGAAGATATTGGTTATGCGGCCTGTTTTCTGGCTTCTGATGAAGCGAAATATATTACCGGGCAAACGATTGTGGTTGATGGGGGGCAGGTTTTGCCGGAATTGCCGGAAGCCTGATTATTGACAAATATTGTCGCAAGGCAGTAGAAAAAGTAAGATGTCCATCAAATAAACACAGGGAGAGGGATTTATTCTCTTCCTGATTTTTTATCGTCTCAATCAGGTAAGAAATATTATGTCACTGAATTACGAGCGTAAACCGCTTCCACTGCCAAACGGAAACACGAAAGTCTTGCTGCATTCATGTTGTGCGCCCTGTTCTGGGGAAGTCATGGAAGCGATGTTGGCATCAGGAATTGATTTCACAATATTTTTCTATAACCCGAATATCCATCCCCTGAAAGAATATGAATTGCGTAAAGATGAAAATATTCGTTTTGCGCAGCAGATGGGGATTCCTTTTATTGATGCAGATTACGATCGTGATAATTGGTTTGAACGCGCGAAAGGCATGGAAAATGAGCCTGAACGTGGTATTCGTTGCACAATGTGTTTTGATATGCGTTTCGAACGAACAGCGCTTTATGCCCATGAACATGGTTTCTCTGTGATCACCAGCTCACTGGGTATTTCACGCTGGAAAAATATGCAGCAGATCAATGAGTGTGGTGTTCGCGCCGCTTCCCGTTATCCTGACTTAATGTATTGGGAATATAACTGGCGCAAAGGGGGTGGCTCTGCGCGCATGATAGAAATCAGTAAGCGTGAAGCGTTCTATCAGCAGGAATATTGTGGTTGTATTTATTCGCTTCGGGATTCTAACCGTCATCGTCTGGCTACCGGCCGTGAAAGAATTAAATTAGGCACGGTCTTTTATTGTGCAGATAGCAAGAAAAAAGAGGGTGAATCGCATTAATTTTCAGTAAAAAAAAGCCTGCATGGAAGCAGGCTAACGTTACGGCAAATATAACAATCCCTGGTGGTGACTTCGTAGAGCTTAGTCGGATTAGCCCTAAACAGTGATGAGTCACCATGACTATAGGTGAGATGAGATACCGGCGTCCAATGGGTTGCACAGATCAATAAGGGGAGATTGATCGATAAAAACGATCAGTCAAGATTTGCCTGTTGTGAAAAGCGTGAAGTTGTCCGTCAATGAAGCGTGATTGTGGCTTTTCAGTTTGATCTAAAACACATACATCAAACTGAAAAACCGGGTTGTTTATGGCACTAATGGCGAGTCGTTAAATGGGGCATCAATCCTTGCCGTATCTGGCGCGGTTAGGTGTATAACCAAAACGTCGGCGATAGCTTTGGGTGAAATAAGATTGGCTGGAAAAACCCGATTCCAGTGAAATATCAGCAATACTCATTTCGCTATTGAGTAATAACTGATGGGCGTAAAGAATACGTTGTTCACTGATCCAAGCCTTGGGCGAGGTGCCATAAACACTGTTAAAAAGTTCCTTAAAAGAAGTCAGCCCCATACCGAACTCGCGTGCAAAGTCATTCAATTTCCATTCCTTGAGGTAATGGGCTTCCATAAATGTTTGCAGGCGTTCTACCTGACGGTTGCTTAATTTCCGCAGGATTGACATTAACAACGCGCCCTGTTTACCCAAAGAAAGCATTAATAATAACTCTTCAACTCTTAATTGAATCAACGCCTGAGGGGAATCATGCGCCAGCAAGTTAGCCAATCCGCGAATACTTTCCGTTAACAAGGGAAATGGGTTAAACGGAATCAACCGGTAAGCAGGAAATTCCCGTCGTTCTATCTTGCTTAATAATGTTCCGAAACGTTGTAAAAAACGACGTAAAAACTCCATGTGTAATGGCAACCATAATAGCTGGCAACTTGGTGTATTCGTTTTGGCAGCATAGTTTCCGGGATGGGTAAAAAGGATCTCATTTGATTTGATATGATACGTGTTTATGCAATCTTTCCACACCATTTCGCCATCAAGTAAAATATATAATCCCCGTTGTTTATGCTCCAGCGTATTGAAATCAGGCATCGTTAATTGGATAGTACAAATATTCTTTTGATTTAAGTCCGTCATCCTTTTCATTTAATATCCCTAACCTTCCCTATTGTAAGTGATCATTTTCTGATGAGTGCGTGGTGTGTTATTTTATTATTGAATGAGCGTTGGTATTATATAACTAAATAAATATTTGTGTTAGGTTTAAGTGTAATTTTTTATGCTTGTAATTATTAATGGCAATGCGAGTTTGATTTTTTAATCACAATATTTTTGTTGTGGTTTACATTATCAAAATATTGATAAATATATACGCATTAAACTTCAAGTTGCAATTTACAACACGATATGAAACCTGATTTCTCCCCGCAAAGCGGGGAGAAATCACACGCATCTTGAAGTTAGATTGGTATATAACAGTCCAACTTCAAATTGTAGATTGCAAGCCAATGTGAGTATTTATATCTCCCCGCGCCGCGGGGAGATATAAGACGCATCTTGAAAGGCGACTGGTATAGTGATATCGGTTTCTTTTTCCTTGTTGCGCGAGGAATAAGGAAGTGACCTCTAATGTTGATATCTTATTGATATATCTATTGGCTGAACTATTTAAACTATTGTGTAACAAATGATCGCAAGTGGCTTTATGGCTCTGGTAGGGTGCTTGTTTATTAATGTTTTGCATTAATTGTTAAGTAATTATTAATTTATTTGTTTTATTTATATTAAAAACAGGCAATTAAATTTATCTTTAATTGGTTTTATTATTTAATAAATATGAGATAATTCAAGGGAAAACCAGAAGATTGAACTCTGGCAGAGGCTTTATCCGTGTAATAAAGCTATAAATACCTCTGTTATAGCTTCGTAGATTGTTTTTTATACTTGTACAATGCTAGGATCTGCTGACGCAAGCTGTTTCTATTACCTGCTAGGGCATATTCACAGATATATTTGCTGATGAAATATAAGAAAAAACCAAGAAATGAGAATAATATGAAAAAGTATCGTTTTTCAGATAACGCTTTTTTATGCAGTGTATGGCTCCTTTGGGGAATTGCATTGGGACTGTATCTGTATGGCGCTCATTTTAGTTGCACCATAACAGCAATTTTATCTTTTTTAGCCTTAGTGTTTTACTTTATGAAAATTAAATTGAGAATAAACGCTATGTTTGGAAAAAAAAACACCGAGACAACTGTTGCCAGATCGGCAACCCCTGTTATTGGCATCAAGCCTGAAGAAAAAAAACTACCGGAAGCCGAGATCCGTCCCAATACCATCGTCGCAAAAAACTCTGTATTTAAGGGTGATATCGAAATGGAAGGGGATATCCAGATCTGGGGTAAAGTGATCGGTAATATTCGCGTAAAAGGCGGTGCCATCCGGATTATGCATGCCGGTAAAGTGGAAGGTGAGTTAAATGCGCCTGAAATTATCATTGATGGCCATGTTGAAGGTACGTGCTGTGCGGAAACATTGGACATCCTTGAGCATGGCGAGTTACGGGGCATTAGCCGTTGCGGTAGTATGTCAATCCGACGTGGCGGGCTGTTTTTTGGTCAATCTGAACAGGTTGAAAATAAGAAAAAATCAGAAATGGAACGTGTTGTTCCCATTAAAGATAATCAAGCAGAGAAACCAAAAGCAAAAAGCCACGCTTAAAAATTGCTGATAAAATAAAACGGCCGGGAAATGGGTATGATTTTCCGGCCGTTTTATTTTTATAACCTGATATTTCAGGGTTACAAGGAGACGTTATGGTTGTCGAATTGGAAACAGCAAGATTGACGCTTCGTGGCTGGAAAACAGAAGACAGGGAACCTTTTTTTCACCTGAGCCGCAATCCAGCAGTGATGGAATTTTTTCCTAACAGACTGACTAAAGCGCAGAGTGATACTTTTATCGATAATTGTATTCACAAGTTTGAAAAGCAGGGCGGTTGGGGATTATGGGCGGTTGAATTAAAACAGAGTGGTCAATTTATGGGCTTTGTAGGGCTGAATATCCCGAATATCGAATTTCCATTCTCGCCTGTTGTTGAAATAGGTTGGCGGCTGGATAAGCCATTTTGGGGGCAAGGCTATGCTTGTGAAGCCGCCCGTAGCATTCTTGGCTTTGCATTTACGGAAATCGGGCTGGAAGAAGTTGTCGCTTTTACCACAGCGTCCAATTACCGCTCAGAGAACGTTATGAAAAAATTGGGCATGGTCAGGGATGAAAAAACCTTTATGCACCCAGGCTTGAAAGAAAATCATCCATTGAGGGAACATGTCCTGTATCGGCTGTGTCGTTCAGATTTTGCGTGAGAATGCCTGAATGTCATCAAGGTTATCCTGATGGATAGATAACCTTGATGGTAACTTCTTATGCTATTGCCTGGATATGACCAGAGCAACGCGGCCGATGAATTTGATATCACTGATTGCGCAATCAAAAGTGACGTCGCTATCACTGACTCTAATTTTGCTGATTGGGATTTTGGCAATCTTTTTAACACTGTGCATCCCTTCAATATCCACCAGCCATAAGCCATCTTGAATATTATCTTCCTGGGTATCCAGCAGATACCATGAGGCGCTATCATCAACAACCAGCGGATTTTTGAGTTCCTTGGAAATCAATTCGTTATCCAAAATCACCGGGCTGGCCTCATTGAGCTTACCGCCCGATAATTTTACACGAGAGATGGATGGGGCAATAATATCTTCCAACCGTTCCGTTTTTTTACCGCTTTCTCCATCTGGAAACATTTCTCCCTGGCCTGTGCTCAACCACAGCAGTGAAGCGCCAGTTTCGAGATTACACTGGATGATCCAATCCGCTGGAAAACTATCACGAAGGTAGCGGTTAGCCATCGTGCTTTTGGATACGCCCAAATGGTCACTTAGGGCCTGGCGCGATTTAAATCCATACGCTCGGACAAGGCGTTCAATAGCAGGTCTTCCCCCACTATCCGCCCCCATTTTGATCTCAATATTGGTATTTTTCATTGACAGTACAGATAAGAGCTATTAGTATCCCACAAAGTTCTCAATATGAGATCTTGAGTGAGTCCGAATTGGTTAAGCTGAAAACCATTGAGGGATATTGCATCATGGAAGCCCAGATTTCAATCTTTATGCCTGATATCAAAATATTTCAGGAATGTCATTGAGGATAAGTAGAGGGTTTACGATGGCGAGAACCGTTGGAAATCACAGGGCATTGTTGAGGATCGTGTTGTAGGAAGATGTTGAGGGAAAATATGGCGAATATTGAGAAAGAAAAATTTGCCCAAATTAACCTCGGCCAGCGGCTGGAAGGATTAAATCACCTGTCGAGGATTAGGGCGACATATTGGGGGGACAATGAAAAGGAATTAATTCGGTTTTTTACTGATATGCGTGACAAAAGAGACGATTACTACGAACAGAATAAACGGGCGCTGGCGGCCATTTTCTATTTGGCGAATATCCCGCGCTCCCGCCACGATAGTGAATTCAGCCATTTTACCCAAGCGGAAAAACAGGCGCTGATCAAGGCGATGAATCATATCAAGGTCGTGGTCAGCCAGTTTCCGAAGTACCTGACACTACCGAATTAATTACCGTTTTCCAAACACATTCGTTTTCGAACATATGGCATGAGTGCGCCAGGCGCTTGTACGTCCTTAATAGGGTGAAATTGATGGATCGTGACATTACCACTTATAAACAAAACAGCGATTATTTGATACAAGCCGCAATGTTCCAGCCAAGCATACCGCAGGGTGTTTCAATGGCAGAGCGCTTGCTATGGGAAGTCAACGCGGAAGATCATCAATGGCGTCACCAATATATAGGGCAAATGCCGGATTTTCTGGCGAAGTATTTCAGCCATCGTTATATCGATATTTTTAAGCGCTCAGGCCGCCGTGATGCCAATACTTTTCTGAGAAAAGCGGTTGGGCAGAATGTCTTGCCGAGATTACAGTTGGTAAAAGAAAGATACCCGTTTAGCCATGTAATTCCCGGTATCAATGTTTCGGGGATGGCGCCTTTTCCTTTTATTGAACCACTGGAAAATGTGGCAACCCATGATCGCAAACAACTCCTGAAACTTGCTCATGACATTGCCATTTTTATTTCCGGCAATTATGAGCACTATGCTTCGCGTGTTTCCCCAAAAACCACGTCAACGTCTGACGACTGCACAGACGAGGCAGTTTCCCGTGTCGTTAAATTGTATCGACTGCTGGCAAAACTGACGTTGCAATGTGGCACGTATCCCCCTTATTGGCAGCGTTTCAATGGGGGGCGCAAGAAACCCTCCGTCGATCAACTCTGCTCTGGCATGTTGCGTATGATGTCTTCCCGCTGGTGGTATTTTCGCTTAAAGCGCCTGCGTGATATCCAGTCTGAACATATGGCCATTGCCGTAGGGCAGGTACAGCAAGCCGCTTCTCCTTATGTTTCACGCCAGGCATTGCGGGAATGGCTGGAACAAAAACGGCGCAATCGTGAATTTTTCAAACATTTTGATTTGGAAAATGAAGAGGGGGAGCGAATTTCACTGGCAGAGACGGTTGTTCATAGCAATGCCAATCCTGCGATCCGACGTTGTGAATTGATGGTCAGAATGCGTGGTTTCGAAGATATTGCCAATAAAATGAACTGCGTTGGCGAGTTTTATACCATCACGGCGCCGGCAAAATATCATGCTGTCCAGCATAAGGGTGGATTTGTCAAATCCTGGAATGGCGCGACGCCGCGCGATACCCAACGTTATTTATGCCGTGTCTGGGCAAAAATTCGGGCTGCGTTGGCACGGTCAGGGATCAATGTATTCGGTTTCCGTGTGGTGGAGCCTCATCATGACGGCACACCCCATTGGCATATGGTGTTGTTTATGTTGCCGGAGTATTTACAGCAAGTCAGAAGTCTCCTTGAACATTACGCCTGTCAGGAAGAGCAGGGAGAGTTACAGGATGATGAAGCGAAAAAAGCCCGTTTTGATTATCGGGCGATTGATCCCAGTAAAGGCAGTGCCACCGGCTATATTGCCAAGTACATTTCCAAAAATATTGATGGCTATGCGTTAGAAGAGGAAAAAGACCATGAAACCGGTGAATTCCTGCGCGATATGGCAAAATCGGTGACTGCCTGGGCGAGCCGTTGGCGTATTCGCCAATTTCAACAGATTGGTGGCGCCCCGGTTTCAGTTTGGCGCGAATTGCGTCGGCTCAGGCAAGTGCGCCTGCCTGATCACAAGATAAATTCGGTGTTGCAGGCGGCAGATGAAGGGAATTGGGTCGCTTATACCCAGGCACAAGGCGGGCCTTGGGTTTCACGTCGCGATTTAGTTATTCGCTTATCTTACAAAAATATCCCTTTTGGTAGCCCTTATGGTGAAGATGTCCAATCCATACAAGGTGTGACCTCCCCTTTTTTGTCCCAGGCCGAATTTATTTGTACGCGAATTCACCAATGGGCTATTGTGCCGAAATCAGAGCCAACAGTGGCGCCTGAACGGATTGTTTATAAAAGAGACAAAAAATTGACCTCTTGGAGTTCTGTCAATAACTGTACGGATGAACAGAAAAGTAGCAAAATAAAGCGTGATATAGACCGTAGAATTGTCATAGCAGAAAAATCAGTCAAATTGGCAAATATTTCTGCTAAAACCACCATCCATAGTGACTAACTATCAAATTTACTGACCAGAAACGGTAAAAATTACTTTAAATTTAATCTTATTACGTGTACTGTATGTATATACAGTTACTTATATGGAGGCAGATAGATCAGTGGAATCTCTTATGGAATCATTGGTAGCGCAACGTATCAATTTCATTGCTCGAATGGCGACAAGTTGCGAATGCAATCATGCGGAAGACAAAGAGCTGGCACTGGTTTGGATAGCGGAGCTATCTGCGCCTTATGAAAAAAGGGTTAACGGTTACCAGGGGAGACAGGAAAGTCATCTGTTAGGTAATGAGGTGGGTAGCAACGGAACAGAATGTTAAAGAATTCGGCTTTAATAGAGGAATAGATTTGGCAGGAGGAAAAAGATGCGAGTAGAGATACTTTTCGATAAACGCGCTAATATTTCTGAATCAGTCATGTCTTCACTGGAAAGTGAACTAAAAAAGAGAATATTACCACACTATCCTGATACAAATTTTAGAATTGAAATTAGCAGTAGCACCTCCGTAAGAGTGACAGGGACTAAAAACAGCAGTGAACATGACCATATGATGGAACTTATTCAAGAAGTTTGGGAGGATGATAGTTGGCAATTTGATTAACGCTGACATCCACCAACAGATAGCATTTCATTGTCATAAAAGATAATAGAATAGCCAGGGGCGGGAAATGATTTCCCGCCCCTGGCTTATTGGGCATTGAACAAAATGGCTCTTCATTTGTACTGCTTATCTGACAATCCCACCGCATTGAAGCATTTCACTCACTATTTGATCATAACTCTCCGTTTTACTAGCTGATTTCTGCACAGAAAAAGGAAAGAGTATGCAAGTTATCGCACAACAAAATGAAACAGTGGATGCCATTTGCTGGCGCCATTACGGCCGTACGTTGGGAATGACTGAGCGTGTATTGCAGGCAAACCCTGGATTGGCTGATTTTGGCGCCGTGTTGCCTCATGGAACGAAAGTTGAAATGCCAGAATTTATGCCTGCCGCCAGCAAACCCATTATCCAGCTTTGGGATTAAGGGGGAGGCTGAACGAGTTTGTTGGGAATGAATACCATAAAAAAGGTGCCGTTAATTGTGAGCTTAGTCATTGGCGGAAGCCTCGGCTGGTGGGGGCATCGCTCCCTGTTTCTCAGCGAACTGGCGAACGTGAAACAGCAACAGGCTACACAACTTGTTGCTATCAACCAAAAAGCCAGTTCAGAAACGTTGGCCGCTATTCAGCAAATGAAAGAGGCACAACATCGGGCGGCACAATTGGATGATTACTATTCAGGAAAATTAGCCCATGTCACCGAAGAAAACGCCGCTTTGCATGCTGACATTACTGCTGGTCATCGGCGGGGGCAAATCGCCGCCGCCAACCTTGCTACCTGTCAGCTCACCCAAAACCGAGATACCCGCCCCCGCAGCGTGGGCGATGGAACCCAAATCGAACTCACTGCAAAAGCTGGACGCACTATTTACGATATCCGAACCGGCATCCTTAGGGACCAAGCCAAATTAGACTATTTACAACAGTATGTACGTGAAGTTGTTCGGCAATGTAAAACAGAATGATCGCAGTGTATTTCAGCGCCGTTCAACTCCATATAAAAGACCAAAAGACCTTCTTTTATTCTTGGGAAGGTCTTTTTATTTTATTGATTTAAAATGATTTTTATCTGCATTTGTATGCTGCTTCCTACAAACCCAGTTTGATGTCCAGCCTGCTTTTTCATGGCATCCTTACGTCATGAACACACAACTCACTGAACTGATGCGCTTATTGCGCAACCTGATCCGAACCGGCGTCATTACCCAAGTGGATACCACCAAGGGCATGTGCCGAGTCGCGACAGGCAATCTTGAAACCAACTGGCTGCACTGGCTGACATCCAGGGCGGGGAACGCCCGCACATGGTGGGCACCCAGTGTCGGTGAGCAGGTTTTAATTCTGTCCATAGGCGGAGAGCTGACCACCGCCTTTGTATTGCCTGCGATTTTTTCAGATGAGTTTCCGGCGCCATCAACATCACCCGAAGCGACGCATATTCAGTTTCCGGATGGTGCCGTGATGGAGTATGAACCGCAATCGGGTGCCTTGACTGTAACGGGTATTAAAACCGCGACAGTGAATGCGTCGGATTCTGTCCATATTACCGCGCCGGAAATCACCTGTGTTGCCAGCACCCGAATTACGCTGGATACACCGGAAGTCATCTGTACGCAGCTAATGAGCACCGGCAACTTGATCGTGCGCAACGGCGGCAAAATGACGGGCAATATTGAACACACCGGAGGCACATTCAGTTCCAACGGCGTGGTCGTGGATTCCCATAAACACACCGGCATCAGGTCAGGCGGTGACACATCAGGAGGCCCCGTATGATGTACCTGGGCATGGATCGGCAGACGGGTCGAGAGTTGACAGATTTGTCTCATCTCCGGCAATCCGTCAGCGATATTTTATTAACCCCCGTGGGCAGCCGTATTGCGCGTCGCACCTACGGCTCTTTACTGCCTGAACTGATTGACTGGCCGCAAAATTCCGCGCTCCGACTTCAGGTCATGGCGGCAAGTTTTACCGCAATCAGCCGTTGGGAGCCACGCGTGACGTTGACCGCCATCACGATGGAAACCCTACAGGACGGCAAAATGGTGGTGGATATTACGGGTACTTATCATCAATCCGCCAAGGAATTTTCACTGTCTATTCCGGTGAGTCATTCCCGATGAGGTAATCAGTTATGCCAACAATCGATTTAAGCCAGTTGCCACCACCGGATGTGGTTGAGCCACTGGATTATGAACAACTGCTGGAAGAACGTAAAAGAGGCTTGATCTCGCTCTATCCAGCAGATCAGCAAGAAGCCATTGCGCGAACGTTGCAACTGGAATCAGAACCTTTGGTCAAGTTGCTGGAGGAGAACGTTTATCGCGAATTGCTTTTGCGTCAACGGGTTAACGAAGCTGCCAGGGCGGTGATGGTCGCCTATTCAACCGGCAACGATTTGGATCAGTTGGGCGCGAACAATAACGTTTCCCGCATGGTGTTGCGTCCTGCGGATAACTCGACCGTACCACCGACGCCCGCGGTCATGGAGTCTGATAACGACTATCGCGTGCGCATTCCACAGGCGTTTGAAGGCTTGAGCGTTGCCGGCCCGGTCGGTTCGTATGAATACCACGCCCGCAGTGCAGATGGCCGTGTTGCAGATGCCTCGGCAATCAGTCCGTCACCGGCTAACGTCACCGTGACCATAATGTCGCGGGAAGACAAGGGGGTCGCTTCCAAGGCGTTGCTGGAAATCGTCGAAAAAGCGCTGAACGATGAAAACGTACGTCCGGTGGCGGATCGCCTGAAAATCCAGTCAGCGAATATTGTGGAATATGAAATTGATGCGGTGCTGTACATCTTTCCAACCCCAGAATCAGAGCCTATCCGCAAGGCGGCAGAGCAGCGGCTGAAATACTACGTTGAAGCACAACACCGTCTGGGGCGTGACATTCGTTTGTCCGCGATTTATGCCGCCCTGCATGTGGAAGGTGTCCAGCGTGTAGAACTGAAAGCGCCGTTGAAAGACGTCGTACTGGATAAAACCCAGGCATCTTACTGCACCAAAACCATCCTGACGATGGGAGGTTCGGATGAGTGATCGCCTTCTGCCGATGGGCTCAACCCCGCTAGAACTGGCCGCGGCCAAAGCCTGTGCTGAATTGCAGAAGGTCAGGGTTCCGTTACGCGAGCTATGGAACCCGGACATTTGTCCAGCCTCACTTCTGCCTTACCTGGCCTGGGCGTGGTCAGTCGATCGCTGGGACGAAAATTGGGCTGAGAGCACCAAAAGGGACGTGATCAAAAGCTCATTGTTTCTGCATAAACATAAAGGAACGATTGGTGCGATCCGGCGCGTTGTCGAGCCACTGGGTTATCTCATCCGCGTAAAAGAGTGGTGGCAGACCAACGATGCGCCGGGCACCTTCCGGCTGGACATTGGTGTACTGGAAAACGGCATCACCCATGAAATGTTCGAGGAGCTGGAAAACCTGATTTTTGATGCGAAACCCGTGAGCCGGCATTTGATTGGGTTGGACATCAATCTCGATACACGCGGTGAATATCACTATTCAGCGGCGACTTACAGTGGTGATGAACTGACTGTTTACCCTTATTTTCCTGAACAAGTAACCGTATCCGGCTCAGAAATTGTGGGCGCGGGCGTACATATTATTGATGACATGAGGATTAGACCATGAGTACCAAATATTTTGCGCTGCTGACGCAGTTAGGCGCAGATAAGTTGGCAAATGCGGCGGCATTGGGGACTAAAATTGAAATTACCCATATGGCCGTGGGTGATGGTGGTGGTAGCTTGCCAACCCCGGATACCAAGCAAAGCAAACTGATAAATGAAAAGCGTCGTGCCGCGATTAACACGCTGAGCATCGATCCGAAAAACATCAACCAAATCATTGCAGAGCAGGTTATTCCTGAAAACGAAGGTGGCTGGTGGATCCGTGAGATCGGCTTGTTTGACAAAGATGGCATTTTGATTGCTGTAGGTAACTGCGCGGAAACCTACAAACCCCAATTGCAGGAAGGTTCCGGCCGCACCCAGACCATTCGCATGATCCTGATTGTCGGCAGCGCTGACGCGGTGACACTAAAAATTGACCCGTCTGTGATTTTGGCGACACGTGAATATGTAGATGATTCCATCCAGAAGCACGCAAATAGCCGTAACCATCCTGAGGCGACGCTGAAAGAGAAAGGATTTGTGATCCTGAGCAGCGCAGTGGACAGCCATAGCGAAACGCATGCAGCAACCCCGAAAGCGGTGAAGGCGGCATATGATTTTGCGAAGGCGGCGGATAATAATGCCAATGGCCGCGTTCCGGCAGGTCGCAAGGTGAATGGCAAGGCATTGTCGGCAGATATTGCTCTGAATTCAGGTGATGTCGGGGCGTATAACAAGCTGGAAACCGACACTCGCGTTAAAGAAGCTAAGGATGCGGCTAAGGCCGCGAATGATAATGCCAATACTCGCGTTCCTGCTACCCGCAAGGTAAATGGAAAAGCATTGTCGTCGGATATTGCGCTAAACTCAGGTGATGTCGGTGCGTACTCTAAGGGCGAAACCGATGCCAAAGTGAATGAAGCGATAAAACAGGCAAATGCCGCGAATGCTAATGCAAATACTCGCGTACCTGCTACCCGCAAGGTAAATGGAAAGGCTTTGTCGGCGGATATTGCGCTAAACTCAGCAGATGTAGGTGCGTATAACAAAGCTGAAACTGATGCCAAAGTAGGTGAGATTAGATCATTAGCTAACACCGCAAACCAAAATGCGGCTAATGCAAATAATAACGCCAATACCCGTTTGGAGAAAAACAAGAACGGGGCGGATATTCCAAACAAAAACGAGTTTGTGAAAAACCTCGGTTTAATCACAGCGGGACAGGGTTCCGATAATATGATTTTTTACGGTCCTAATGGGATGAAAATGCAGGTGTTCAACCGGACAGTCACCAGTAGTTTGAATGTGAATGGAGCCGAAAGCACTCGGATAACATATCCTGAAGCGTTTCCCGGTGGCGTGTGGGGAGTATTTTGTACCAAATCGACCTATGTGCAGGTAGCAGCGTCATGTGAGCGGGTCACGAATACCGGTTTCCAGTGCGTCACTCTAAGCGTGTCTCCCAGCGCAAAACTTTCTAATGTTGTTTTTCTGGCCGTAGGGTGGTGATATGAAATTTAATTATGCGTTTAGCCCAGCGAATAAAACATTTTATTCATATCGCTGGAAATCTGAGTTCGACGAATCAGGGACATGGCCGTCCGATGCTGTTGATGTTTTTGATGATGTTTTTCAGAAATATTCATCAAATCCACCATCGGGGATGATGTTGGGCGTTGATATCCATAACATGCCTGAGTGGGTTGAAATTCCGCCACCACCGCCGCCAACCCCAGAACAGCTACAGCAACAGGCTGAATCCCAAAAACGCCAACTATTGAAAACCGCCGGTGAGAAAATTGATATCTGTCAGGACGCCGTTGACCTCGATATGTCCACCGACGCCGAAAAATCTAAATTAACCGCTTGGCGTAAATACCGGGTGCTGCTCAATCGGGTGGATTGCACAACCGCGCCCGATATCCAATGGCCGGAGCAACCGGAGTGAATACAGGGGCGCATGCCCCTGATTGTTATTCTGGCGCTTTCGGCCAGTCAATATCTGGTGCTGCCGAACAGTCTATGCGGTTCAGTAGCACACAGTACCGTTTCCACGCTGTCAGCTCCGTTTGTTCTGCGTTCGTCGCCATTTGTAGATCGACTGCGTATTGGAGTGGGGCTATAGCATTTGATGCCTGCGTCATTAGGTGCCGCTTTTCCCGTTCAGCTTGTTGTTGCAACTCTTCTGTTGTTGGCGGAGGGATCTCGCCCCATGCGGGTAGTCCGTTATCCCCTGCTATGAGTATTTTGTCCGTGCGCGGCCTGTTTGCCATAAATTCCAGATAAACAGACTCGCCAACCTCGATACCATCATCCGGCCACGTCCCGGCGTCAATATAAAATTGTTGCCAATCAATGGGATAAAATGCGTTATTTTTTGCGCTATAAACGTACATATCTCACCTCAATATCCTATTGCGATCCACGTACATGCCAAATCGCTTTTCAAAAATGCAGATCCTGTGAAAACAGCACAACCCACCACAAACTCCGCGAGTGAGGTAGGATGCGCCAGCGCCACTTCAATATACGGTGTTGCACGGGGATCTGTACTGATAGTCACCGCGCACGCAGCTGTGGTAAATGGCCGCAAGAATTTCACTAATTGGCCATCAGTGTATGTACCACTACCCCATTGAATAATGACCCCGTTCGATTTATCCCGATACCAACCAGCACTGCCGAACAACACCTCGGTCGTCGCCGGCGGCGGGTTATTTGGACTGTAAACCCGGTTACTACCCGAATCATAAATAGCGTTGGCTGACACATAGCCAGTCACATCGACATTCCCATTGACGACGCCCCCTTTTTTAGAGTAAGCACCAATGTCATCGGGTGTGGGTTTATTTACTGGGCTGTAAACTCTCCGGCCCCCTGATTCATACACCCCTACACCGGAAATATACCCAGTAGCATTCACATCCCCGTACACAGTTCCGCCTACTTTGGGGTAAGCATTTCCCGCCCTATCCACCGTATCCGATAAACCGAGGTTTTTCAAAACTCACAGATCCTTACGATCCAAGCCAAGATCCCACTTCCTAACCCCTGAAAATCCAAAACCAATAACAAAATAAGCCACTTTAGCCTGTCAAAAAATAACCAAAAGCTAGAATTACACTGAATAATACCTAAAAGGATAAATTTTAGGCTAATTAGAGGTTAAAAAACAAACAAAATAAGGTTGTTATTTAATCAATTCAAGATTGATTCCCAGCAAACCACCTAATTTCACCAAACCAACCAAAACCGATTAAAAACAACTTAACATATTGATTATAAACAAAAATACAAAAACACCTTTGTACCCTGTACCACACACCGCCAATCGAATGATTTCCTCCGTCCAATCCGCCAATATATCAGCACACCTTAACAGGAGAGAACGCTAATATGGCACAAGATTATCATCACGGAGTCCGTGTACAGGAAATCAAAGAAGGTACACGCACCATCACCACCGTTAGCACCGCTATCGTGGGTATGGTCTGTACTGCACCTGACGCAGACGAAAAAACATTTCCATTAGACACACCAGTATTACTGACTGACGTTATGAGCGCCATTGGTAAAGCCGGTAAAGAAGGCACGCTGGCCGCATCACTGAAAGCAATCGCAGCACAGGCACAACCTGTCACTGTCGTGGTTCGTGTGGCTGAGGGCGAAACAGAAGAAAAAACCAGTAACAACATTATCGGTGACGTTACGCCAGAAGGTAAGAAAACGGGTATGAAGGCACTGCTCGCTGCGCAAAGCCAACTCGGTGTTAAACCTCGCATTCTGGGTGTTCCGGGTTTGGATTCACAAGCTGTGGCTGCTGAACTGGCCTCTATTGCCCAGCAACTGAAAGCAATGGCGTATGTCAGCGCTTATGGCTGCAAAACCATCGAAGACGTCTTCAAGTATCGCAGGAACTTTGGTCAGCGTGAACTGATGCTGATTTGGCCTGATTTCCTGAGATGGGATAAAGGTGATGTTATTGCACCTGCAACGGCTTATGCACTGGGCTTGCGCGCCAAAATTGACGAAGAGACCGGCTGGCACAAAACCCTGTCCAATGTGGGGGTTAACGGCGTAACGGGCCTGTCTGCCGATGTCTTCTGGGATCTGCAAGCGACTGGAACTGACGCTGATCTGCTGAACCAGAATCATATCACAACACTGATCCGCAAAAACGGTTTTCGTTTCTGGGGTTCACGCACTTGTGCTGGCCCTGATTCTGATGAGTCACTGTTCCAGTTCGAAAGCTACACCCGTACCGCCCAGGTTCTGGCTGACACCATGGCTGAATCTCATATGTGGGCTATCGATAAACCGCTGACGCCATCACTGGTGCGCGACATTATCGAAGGCATTAATGCCAAGTTCCGTGAACTGAAAGCCGGTGGCTACATCATTGACGGTCGTTGCTGGTATGACGACAAAATCAACGATAAGGACACCCTGAAAGCAGGTAAATTGACCATCGATTATGACTATACCCCTGTACCGCCACTGGAAAACATGATGTTACGCCAGCGCTTTACAGATAATTACCTGATGGATTTCGCGAAAAGTATCAATAAATAAGGGGCTAACTGATGGCATTACCTCGCAAACTTAAATACCTGAATTTGTTCAATGACGGCTACAACTATCAGGGGATCGTGGAAGAACTGACGCTTCCTAAATTAAGCCGCAAACTGGAAGCCTACCGCGGTGCTGGCATGAATGGTAGCGCAATGGTGGATCTGGGGCTGGATGAAGGCGCACTGGATGCGGAATTTACCCTGGGGGGCGTTGAAGCTCAACTGTACAAACAGTGGGGCATCGCGAAAGTCGATGGTGTCATGCTGCGCTTTGCTGGCTCTTTTGAGAGTGAAGATAACGGTGAAGTGGTTGCAGTCGAAGTTGTGATGCGTGGTCGTTTCCAGGAATTCGATCACGGCACTTATAAACAAGGTGATAACACCCAGACCAAAATCACTGCCAAAAACACTTATTTCAAACTGACATGGAATGGTGAGGAATTGATTGAAATCGACACCATCAACATGGTTGAGAAAGTGGGTGGGGAAGATCGTCTGGAGCAGCATCGCCGCGCTATCGGTCTTTTTTAATCGCTTCTTTTAGCCATTAACTTTTTTAAAACTTATTTCCTGCCCCATCAGTGGTTGAATTATCCCTGCTGGGACAGGCTTCTAATCGGATAAACAAGGTTGAACCATGACAGAAACACTGAATACTCAAAATGACGATCTGCGCACCATTGAATTGGAAGCACCACTGGCGCGAGGCAACGGCGAAATCACGGAAGTGATGGTACGCAAACCTAACAGTGGTGCGTTGCGCGGTGCACGTTTACAGGCACTGCTGGAGATGGATGTGGATTCTATGCTGCTTGTCCTGCCGCGTGTGACCACCCCCGCATTGACCAAAAATGACCTGATGATGATGTCACCGGGTGATCTGATTAATCTCAGTGTGGAGGTGGTCAATTTTTTGTTGCCGAAGTCGGTCAAGTCCGATTCCCAGAACGATTAACTGTTGATGAATTGGTGGCGGATATCGCCACCGTTTTTCACTGGTCCCCGGCAGTAACAGATGAAATGTCACTATCGGAACTATTGGACTGGCGACATCGGGCCATTTTAAGAAGTGGTGCAGAAAATGAGTAACATACAGTCACAGCTCAACAAGGTATTGAGTGCCGTTGGAAAGCTGACCCGTTCCTTTAAACCTTTTCAACGGCATCATAAAAAACTGGAAGTTTCAGTCGATAAAATTCATAACCAGTTTAAAAAGCTCAATAAGACCGTTGAGAGTTTAAAGCCTATCGTGGGTTATGCGCAGGAAACTGCGCGTATACGTTCAGATCTTAAAGCCTATAATCAAACTATTAAACAGTCTTTGTCTGCACGGCAAAATGCAACTGGAATAGTTCAAATCAGCGCTGCCAGCCAATCAGCCAATATTATCCAAACGACACAAAATAGTAGACAGGAAAATTCATCCAGTAAAAAAAATGAATTTAACCTTGGTGTAACGGGGAATATGACTAACAATTTTTCATTGTTAGATAAATTGGTCATTAATATTAATCCTAGGATAACCATTTTATTTGGCATGCTGAATAAAATTAATGGGGTTTTGAATTTAACTGCTGGCTTTGTCAAAGTCACATTCCAAACACTAATTAATCATGTAAAAATATTTGGCAATATTGGTATAAAAGCATTTGATTCTTTAAAAGTCAGTTTGAATATATTTTCCCTGCTGGGAGTTCAGGCATTTGTTGAGTTAAGAGCCAATCTGAACTTTTTTATGCAACTGGGGGTGCAGGCTTTTATTAAAATAAGGGGAAGTCTGAACTTTTTTATCCAGTTGGGAGTTCAGGCATTTGCTGAATTAAGAGCCAGTTTGAACTTTTTTATGCAACTGGGGGTTCAGGCTTTTATTAAAATAAGGGGAAGTCTGAACTTTTTTATCCAGTTGGGAGTTCAGGCATTTGTTGAATTAAGAGCCAGTCTGAATGCTTTTGTGCAATTAGGAATTCAGGCTCTGAATAAATTAACATCTCCTTTGGATGTCTTTGTTCAATTGGGACTAAAAGCGTTTGAAGAATTAAAAGCCAGCCTGAATTTCTTTGCACAATTGGGTATTCAGGCATTGGATAAATTAAAATCCAGTCTGGATGTCTTTGTTCAATTGGGACTGAAAGCGTTTGAAGAATTAAAAACCAGCCTGAATTTCTTTGCACAATTGGGTGTTCAGGGGCTGGATAAACTGACCGCGCCGCTGGATGTCTTTGCGCAGTTGGGAACGCAGGCGCTGGATAAATTGAAGTCCACACTGGATGCCTTTGTGCAGCTAGGCGTTCAGGGGCTGGATAAACTGACCGCGCCGCTGGATATCTTTGCGCAGTTGGGAACGCAGGCGCTGGATAAATTGAAGTCCACACTGGATGCCTTTGTGCAGTTGGGCGTTCAGGGGTTGGATAAACTGACCGCGCCGCTGGATGTCTTTGCGCAG
>NZ_NJCX01000049.1 GCF_002632875.1 Xenorhabdus kozodoii | reverse complement strand
TGACCCTGCGTACTCGAATAAAAAGGCTGAATCGGAAAACGATCTGCTACTCTAAATCAGAAATCCTGCATGACAAAATCATCGGAACGTTCATTGAGCGTGAATACTATCTTGCAAGGATAATCTAACTATTGGGAGCATGACCGTTGAGCCGTGGGTCAAACTGAACGACTTTGGTTAAATAATGTTCGCGATCTCACCCTGAATATAAAATGTATTGTTAATGGAAGTTGTAAATACAGAGATCATAATCTCATAAATATTAATAAGACGATAATCATTGTGATAGCTCTCATATTTCAGCTCATCATCTTATTAAGGGATAACCGTTTCTGTAAGAAACACACACTGTTTATTAATAGCAACAGCGTGTGGGAGAGAACGATTGCATTATAGTTCTAATTTTTGATGTAACAAAATTCGGTTAGAAAATCTAAAAATACACGCACTCGGGTAGGAACTTGATTACTAGGCCCGATGAAAACAGCATGTACTTCTTCTTCGTCGCCGGGATTATGGTTTTCAAGAATGACTTGTAAACGTCCCGCTTTGATATCAGGAGCCACGTGAAATCTAGCCATCCTAGCAATTCCTAATCCTAAAATTACAGCCTCACGCATAGCTTCCCCATCACCAATCAATAAGTTGCTGTGAGGTGAAAATAAATTAATACCTTTTGAGTTTTTGAAAGGCCAAGTTTTCACATGACGTGTAAAACTAAAATTTAAGCAATTAAAATTAACAAGATCTTCTGGAATTACTGGTGTTCCTTTATATTCAAAATAATGTGGAGCTCCTACTACAACCATCCGGCTACTACCCAGCCGACGCACTACTAACCGAGAATCGGCTAGAGGGCCTGTTCTTATTGCTACGTCACTTCGGTCATCTAGTAAGTCCACGACTTGATCACATAATATTATGTCTAGAGTTATTGCAGGGTATTTTTGCAAGAAAGTAGAAACCATCGGCATTAGATAGTGTTTTCCAAAAGGAATATGGCAATTCACACGAATTTTTCCTCTGGGAAGAACTCCTTGTGTAACCTCTCGTTCAACAGAAGAAATATTTTCTAATATGTTTACAGAATGGTTGTAATACACAGTTCCTTCTGGAGTTAACTGTATCTTACGTGTTGTTCTATTTAATAATCTAACGCCAAGCCTATTTTCTAACCGATTTATTGCTTTACTGATAGCAGAAGGTGTCATGTTTAACTTGCGCGCAGCGGCCGATATTCCAGATGATTCTATGACTTGTACAAAGATTGCCATCTCAGTCGAACGATTGAATTTATGCATTTTTGAATTTTGTTCAATAGTTATTTGAATAAATGAATACTAGTATACATTTATTTTCCTTTCTATAGTGGGATACCATATTTGCTTTTGGAAAGAGAAAATGTCGACCCGAAATTACTATCCTGCGCTTTGTGCATTAATGATTAGTGCTTATGGTATTGGTACAACAGAATTTGTTGCAGTTGGAATCTTGCCCAACATTGCCAACGATCTGAGTATTAGCATTCCTAATGCTGGATTAATAGTTAGTTTATATGCTTTAGGGGCAACTTTTGGAGCTCCTATTCTCACAGCTTTAACTGGGCGTTTCCCGCGTAAGACATTGCTGTTGATTCTCATGTCATTATTTACAGTAGGTAATATTATTGCTGCTACTAGTATAAATTATACAATTCTATTGGTAGCTCGAATTTTAACAGCCTTTTCACATGGCGTATTTTTCGCTATTGGCGCTACTATTGCAGCTAGTTTAGTACCTCATGATCGACGAGCTTCAGCGATTGCAATAGTATTTTCTGGATTAACTATTGCTATAGCAACAGGTGTTCCAATTGGCACATTTATTGGACAATTATGGGGATGGAGAGCGACTTTTTGGTTGGTAACAATAATAGGATTATTGTCTTTTCTGGGAATTGCAAAGCTAATTCCTAGGGATATTAAGGTTGATCAACCTGGTCGTTTACGAGATCAAGCTAAGGTTTTGAGTAGCGGTCGTTTGTTGATTGCATTTTGTATGAACCTGTTCGGGTATGGTGGTACCTTTGTAGCTTTTACTTTTTTAGCACCTTTACTAGAAGAAGTTAGTGGTTTTTCATCCCATAATGTAGGACAAATTTTATTTCTTTATGGATTATCTGTGATTATCGGCAATATCATTGGAGGAAGAATAGCGAACCGTAATCCTATTCCTATTTTAATTGTAATGTTTTCTCTTCAAGCATTAGGACTTTTATTATTTAGTTTTACAGTCCATAGCCAAATAGGTACTTTGGTTACATTGGCTATATTAGGTGGATTGTGTTTCGCTAATGTACCTGGTTTGCATCTGTATGTTGTGCAACTTGCTCAAAAATATCGTCCAGAAGGTGTAGATGTCAGTTCTGCTTTAAATATAGCAGCAGCTAACCTTGGTATTGCATTAGCTGCATTTCTTGGGGGGTACGTTGCAGATTCCTCTCTTGGTTTAAAAGCAACTCCTTGGGTTAGTGCATTACTTGTTATTGTCGCATTAGCCTTAACGTTACTGAGTAGTTATTTAGATAGAAAACATGAAGTAGATAAAAATATAAAAAAGGTAAGACATCATGCATAAAAATATTACTTCATCTATTGATTTAATTCGTTCTGAGAAAAAAATAACTTTGGGTATCGAGTTACCTTTAGATAATGATTGGTCTCCTGATGGAGAGCAAAAAAGAAAAATTGATGGGCGTCCCTTTGGCGTTCCTGACTTGAGTTGTTACGAAGAGTTAGTACGTCAAGTTGATTATTCCGGTTTTTCAGCTCTTTGGATGCGCGATGTTCTAATATTTGACCAGCATAATTTTGGTGATGCTGGATCAGTATATGATCCATTTGTTAACCTTGGTTTTTTAGCTGGCGTCACGCAGAAAGTAGCTTTGGGAACCGCCGCGGTGGTATTACCTTTGAGACACCCTTTAATGGTGGCTAAAGCTGCAGCATCAGTTGACACTTTGTCTAATGGTCGTCTAATTTTGGGAGTTGCTACAGGGGATAGGCCAATGGAGTTTCCTTTATTAGATGTCAATTTTGAACATCGAGGTCAACTATTCAGGGATTCTGTTGCCAAGATGCGTGATATTTGGAGACAAGGAAAACTATCTGTTGATATTGAACTAAGTAGTAGGGATTTGGATTTATTACCACATCCTATAAACGGAGATATTCCTTTAATCATTGCTGGCCAAGGTAGACAAACATCAGAATGGATAGCTCAAAATATGGAGGGGCGATTTGTTTATCCTAACTCATTCTCAACACTTGCCGAACAGTCGGCCTCCTGGAGGCAATTACGAATGGAATTACATTGCCCTCCGGGTATTTTTATAAGTGCGTTTCATTTAGATTTAGCTAATGATGCAGAATTACTTCCAGAGCCTCATCGATTTGGAGCAAGAATAGGTCGAAAAGCTTTGATTAAGTATCTTAAAGAGTGTCATCTGGTAGGTATAGATCATATGGTATTGCATCTACGACGCTCACGCCGTCCAATAGGTGATGTACTTAATGAACTTTCCCAAGAAGTATTACCTTACATATAGAGTAGATATATAATATAGCAGAATCATATTAGGGTCTGTTGACGTTTTGTGTTCATCATTTATTCTACCCACATTAGCAGCCAGACAATGATAAACGCCAGTGCCAACATACTGGCGTAATTTCGTTCTAATTTATCTTATCTTGTTGCTATTGAAAGAAAATGTTTAATTCTGGCGAACGCATTTTCCACTAAATGACGATAACGGTATAAACCGTTATCAATCTTCTTATTCGATTTTCGACTGTTTTTCCGGTAGGGAATAACGGGGGCACTCCCCTCTCTGTCAGCATAGTTGGCACCCTCCTTAACAACACGGATAGAGAAAAAAATGACCCGTATTTCATCCGAGCGTAAATCTGCCGCGCTGGCTAAATTGCTCCCGCCGTACAACATGACTGTCACCGACGTTGCACAAATGGAAGGTATCTCGAAGCTACCCTGTATAATTGGCATAATCAGGCAAAAGCAGAAGGAAAACCCGTGCCCGGCGCAGACAAAACGCCTGAACAATGGCCCGCAGAAGCCCGGCTGGCGGCCATTATTGAAACGGCCACACTCAGTGCCACTGAATTAGCCGAATATTGTCGTAAAAAAGGGCTCTATCCTGAGCAAATTCAGCAGTGGAAACAGGCGTTCTTACAAGTGCCTGCCCGTGACGACAAGGCGGCATTAAAACAGAGCCGGAAAGAAAACAAACAACTGAAACGTGAGCTGGCCCGTAAGGAAAAAACCCTGGCGGAGGCGGGCAGCGATACTGGTTTTGCGAAAGACGTTGCAGGCACACTTCGGGACGGACAACGAGGAAGATTGACTCGGGTTGTGGATCGTCAACTGATTAGGGATGCGGTGTGCAAAGCGGTTGAGGCGGGCGCCCGGTTAACGGTCGCGCTCAACGAGCTCCCGTTGAGCCTGCGTACCTGACGGCGCTGGCAAAAGAGCCCGGAAGACCGGCGGACATTGGCGGTCCGGCCAGTGCCTGCAAACCGGTTAACCCCAGAAGAAGAGCGACAGATATTGGCCGTTTGTCACCAGCCGGAATATGCCAGCCTGCCGCTTTCCCAAATCGTGCCACGATTGGCCGATCACGGTGTTTATCTGGCGTGTGAATCCACCTTTTACCGGGTATTACGACGTCACGGTGAGGTTCATCACCGGGGGCGGAAGCGGACGGCACACAAAAAAGGAAAAGTGACCCACCGCCCCCAATCAGCTTTGGGCGTGGGATATTACGTGGCTCCCGTCAACCGTCAAAGGTCGCTGGTTTTATCTGTATATGATAATGGATATTTTCAGCCGGAAAATCGTGGGTTATGAAGTCCATGAAGCCGAGAGAGGTGAGTCAGCGGCGGAGTTGGTACAGCGCACAGTCTGTGCAGGAGAAATGCTGGCGTGACCCCTGATACTGCATGCCGACAATGGTGCCGCGATGAAATCACAAACCCTGCAGGTCAAACTGCAGGAACTGGCTATCACGCCATCCCACAGCCGCCCACGAGTAAGCAATGATAATGCCTATGCGGAATCGCTGTTCCGGACACTGAAATATGTGCCGACGTGGCCGGAAGGTGGCTTCAGAGATCTGACACAAGCACGTGTCTGGGGGAATAATTTTACCCACTGGTATAACGAAGAGCACCGTCATAGTGGGATAAATTATGTGACACCCGGTCAACGGCACAGAGGCGAAGACAAAGTGATTTTAAAACAGCGGGATGCCGTTTATCGTCAGGCTAAGTTCACACATCCGGAACGCGGGTCGCGAAACACAAGAAACTGGCAATGGATAGAAACAGTGACGTTGAATCCCGAACGAGAAGAACACGTGGCTTAAATTCATTAAGGGTGCCAACTATGTTGACAATTACCGGCTCCTCCTCGTTTGACGATTTCTCGGAAGGCTTCGCTATCGTAACCCTTATCTGCAATCACAAAATCTGAGGCCGGAGATTGTGTGACGAGACTTTCAGCCTGAACGATATCATGGGTTTGACCACCGGAAAGCTCAAAATGCACAGGTAAGCCGTAACTGTCTACTGCTAAATAAATTGTAGTTGAGAGTCCCCGAGGCTTTTTCCAATAGCTTCATCTTCCTTTGTGGCGGCTCCCGAACTATGTTGATGCGTCCGTACAATACTGCCATCAATAAATAACCATTCGGTATCCGTGTCTTCAGACAACATTTTGAATAGTAAATTAAAAATGCCTTTTTTTGACCAAACATTAAAACGTCGAAAGACGGTGTTCCATTTTCCAAATTCGTCTCAGGTAAGTCCCGCCATGGGATCCCTGTTCTCATGCGGTAAAGAATGCTTTCGAAAGTGAGGCGATGCTCTTTTTTGTTGTAGACAAGTCCATTTTGTTGCATGAATAAAAATAGCTTACTCCGCAAAGAAGCTGGTAACATAGTTCTCGGTATGATGTTCTCACGGTAACGTTTTTTGGCGAAAACAATAATACCAGATCATCATGCCGTTCAAATTCCCTCCACAAAACGTCCATAGCCCCTAATATCAGGGCAAACGGGTCTAAATTATACTGACGTAAACCCTACCGTTAGGACCTTCAGCATATAACCATTATCCCATCCAGCTTTCTGGCGCTTGGTTTTCACACCCACCTTAACGGTTTTCTCATTTTTCAGTAGGTTAAGGGCTATTTTATTCATTAATGCCATGTTTTCAGCGGCATGACCACTTCTCAGACGCTGGCCGTCTTCACCAAAACTGACGTCTAACTGCCAGTGCAGCTTCGTTTCAATGTGCCAATGACTGCGTATCGCGTATGCGATAAAGTCCGCCGACTTATCACGGTGACTGGTGATATAGTAACGTCTTTCATAACTCGCTGACTTTCCCTGCTCTTCACGCCAGGACTCCACAACCGCAATGCCGCCCAGCGTATGCCACTGAGGATGCCGAGCCCGCAACCAACCGATATCGTTAACCAGCCACAACCGACGCTCTTCAATACGGCTATGATCGCCCTCTGTGCACTGGGTTTTGGCGTGAAATATTCCCGTAAAATCGTTCGCCAGCGGGGTCTCTAAAAAGAGTTTGATATCATCATGAAACTCGCCCTGGTTGCTTTTTAACGCCAGCACATACTCGGCTTGGTTCTCGACAATCTGGTCAGCGATTTTGTACTGGCAGCCCATCGCGTCAATCGTGATGGTCGAACCGCCAATATCCAGTAGTGCCAACAACTTGGGGATCGCAGTGATTTCATTCGATTTGTCCGAGACTTTCACCTGACCAAAGCAGAGTTGATTCGCGACTGACCAGGCGCTGACCAGATGGAGAGCCGGTGCACCATTGGCTTTGTCGAGCGTTCCCCGCAATGTTTTGCCATCCAACGCAATAATGTCATCGGAGATTTTGGCTAAGCTGCTCACCCATTGGGCAAAAGCGTCCCCAAATTCTTGGGGATCAAGCCGATTTATCACATCGTTAAAGGTGTCGTGGCTGGGGATGCCATTGGGAAGATCCAGAAACTGCCGAAACCAATCTTCTTTGGATTTACCGTATTCTTCAATCGCATTGAAACCTTCGCAACCGCAGATCACGGCACAAATCGAAATGGTTAAAATATCGATGAGGGCATACTGTTTAGTGCGGTTGACACGCGGATCAGTGAGGTGTCCAAAGGAATGACTAAGCGTGGTTGCTTGCATGGCAGTTTCTACGGTTATCATGGTCAGTATGCGAATTATAAATCACAAACATCGACTCATGCCCTATATTTATGTGCCGAATGCGTCCAGTTAATCGGATTGGTCAATTTAGACCCGTTTGCCCTGGATCACTACGTAGCGAGTCTTGCATCTCCGGCGGTAACAAAGGAAATGAAGCGTAGACAGCGAAACATTCGAGCCGAAACCAATAGGTGAACGTGATAA
>NZ_NJCX01000048.1 GCF_002632875.1 Xenorhabdus kozodoii | reverse complement strand
GAATGCTTACCGAGATCGATACCAATGAGTGTGACGTTTTGCATGATGACCTCTCCAGAAAAAAATACCCTGTCAGAGTATCGCTCACAAAGTAGGGGGGCGACCATCTCATTATGACTGGCATCAAGCTGATATTATTGCTGCATTACGTAAACGTGGTACAACCTTAGCGGCTGTCTCCCGTGAAGCAGGACTCAGTTCATCTACACTAGCAAATACTCTCAGTCGGCCTTGGCCTAAAGGCGAATGGATTATTGCTAACTATCTCGAAATACACCCCTCAGAAATCTGGCCTAGTCGCTATTTTGATTCGTATGGTCGATTAATTGAGCGTCACGCTCGCAATAAGCCACTGGAATAATTACTCATCAGTTTTTGAGATTCAAACTTAGCCATTTTTAGAAATCATGGAGTTTTGCATTTCAAGTGGTGATTAGGGAAGCAAAAAGGCGAACATCGTATGTTCAGAGGATGTGATAAATATCACAGAGAGAAATACGATAACGGTTTATTACCGTAGCGGTGTTAATCGGTTATACCTCTTGCTACTGCCAGAAGGTATCCTATGGGTATCCTAGAAAAAACTAAGGGGTCGCGTTTTTGACGCAACCCCTTGATAAATCTGGTGGCCCCTGCTGGACTTGAACCAGCGACCAAGCGATTATGAGTCGCCTGCTCTAACCACTGAGCTAAGGGGCCGTTGAAGTGGGAAGATTATACGGCACAGTTTGGTGTCAGGTCTAGCCCCCAAAATTCATATGCATATTTTATAGACAACAATCAGCCTTTTTTAACGTATTTAGAACTATTGGAAGCACTCTAAACGCTTTTTTAGTGATGTGGGTCGCTTTTAAAATAAATATTTCTGATTGTTTATTGTTCTCTTTCCACAATCAGGTCAAGAAGATCTATTTTTGGTAAATCAATATGAAAAAGCATCAGTTATCGGCTGCTATTTGGAACCATCACCAACTAGAAGATTACTTTTTTTCATCTATCAGCCTAATGTCCCAGCATATCAGTGAAAGTGTCCGAGCTTATGTGACCGGTGTTGAAACGCCTGCATTGAATTTTTTGTTGGTGATCGATGTTAATGAACAGACCCCAGGCGATCTGCAAAGGGGAATTTGGTTGCTGGAGGAAAAAACGTATGTCCCTTTTATGATTGTTACCGTAGAGCCAGATAGTCAAATTTTAGCGGTGGCTCAGCAGGCTGGATTTGTGTTGGATGCTGATAGCATAACAACAGCCATGCAACTTGATTTGGTGAATTGGCAAATGAGTGATGAATCCGCTATGGAATATGATATTCGGTGCGTTGACCACTGTCTGGCGGATTGGGCCATCCCGACAGAAAGTGCATTTGAGACAAATGATGTAATTTCCGGGCAATACCAAAAATGTCATCAGACGGCTTTGGATGCTGGGAAAAATTTGCAACATTATGCCTTGTATGTCGATGGTCGGCCGGTCTGTTCTTTAACGTTATCAAGATCAAATAACCTTCTTCGTCTTGATGAGATTAGTACGGTGGTGGAGAAACAGAGAAGGGGATATGCTTTTGCGTTGCTCAATCATGTGCTGAATGAGGCCAAACAAGAGGGTGCAACTGCGTGTTATTTGGATGCCTCTCGTGATGGTGATCATTTATATCGGCGTATTGGGTTTAAGCCATTGTTTGAATATCAGGGGCTTATCCGTGGGGCATAAAAAAAACGCCTGCTATAACAGGCGCTTTCAGGTTTATCATCAAATTCGTTGATTAGTCATCAAGGAAGCTGCGCAATACTTCGGAACGGCTTGGATGGCGCAGTTTACGTAGTGCTTTTGCTTCGATCTGACGAATACGCTCGCGGGTGACATCAAATTGTTTACCCACTTCTTCCAGAGTATGGTCAGTGTTCATATCGATGCCAAAACGCATACGCAGAACTTTCGCTTCACGTGCCGTCAGGCCTGCCAGTACATCGTGAGTTGCTGCACGCAGGCTTTCTGAAGTTGCTGAATCCAGCGGTAGTTCGAGAGTGGTATCCTCGATGAAATCGCCCAGATGTGAATCTTCATCATCACCCACAGGGGTTTCCATGGAGATTGGCTCTTTGGCAATTTTCAGTACCTTGCGGATCTTGTCTTCTGGCATCATCATACGTTCTGCCAGCTCTTCCGGTGAAGGTTCTCGCCCCATCTCCTGCAACATCTGGCGGGAAATACGATTGAGTTTGTTGATGGTTTCAATCATATGTACCGGGATACGGATGGTACGAGCCTGATCTGCGATGGAGCGTGTGATCGCCTGACGGATCCACCATGTCGCGTAAGTCGAGAATTTGTAACCACGGCGGTATTCAAATTTATCAACCGCTTTCATCAAACCGATATTACCTTCCTGAATCAAATCGAGGAATTGCAGACCACGGTTGGTATATTTCTTCGCAATTGAAATAACCAAACGCAGGTTAGCTTCAACCATCTCTTTTTTCGCACGGCGGGCTTTCGCTTCACCGATTGACATACGACGATTGATATCTTTGACCTGTTCAATGGTCAAGCCGGTCTCTTCTTCGATCTGGCGTAACTTTTGCAGGCTACGCATAATTTCTTCTTCAACTTCTTGCAATTTGTCAGACCATGGCTTGTTCATTGCTTTGGCAGCGGTGAACCATGTGTCAGTCGTTTCATTGCCAGAGAACAGGGTGATGAAGTTTTTCTTCGGCATTTTGCACTGTTCAACACACATCTTCATGATTTGACGCTCTTGAAGACGTACGCGATCCATCATGGAACGCATGTTGTTGACCAGATGATCAAACTGCTTCGGTATCAGGCGGAACTGCTTGAATACTTCAGATAAGGTCAATATTTCTGCTGCGGTATTCGGGTGACTACGACCGTAAGTCTTAATCGCCTGACGAGTCAGTTCATATTGTTCACGCAGTTCCCCAAATTTCTGGCGAGCGAGCTCTGGATCGATGCTGTTATCCTCTTCGCTATCAGCATCACTATCAGTGTCTTCATCCTCGTCATCTTCGTCGTCAAGTTCTTCCTGAGGAAGTTCTGAGCCAACGTGAGTGGCTGTTGGTGTAAGATCTTCTTCTGCGTTAGGATCAACGAAACCCGTGATTAAATCGGACAGACGACTCTCGCCGGATTCAACACGGTCGTATTGTTCCAATAGGTAAGTAATCGCTTCAGGGTATTCAGCAACGGAGCACTGCACTTGGTTGATGCCATCTTCAATGCGCTTTGCAATGTCAATCTCACCTTCGCGAGTCAAGAGTTCAACCGTACCCATTTCGCGCATGTACATGCGAACCGGATCGGTAGTACGACCGATTTCTGACTCGACACTAGATAGGACTTGCGCAGCCGCTTCCACTGCGTCTTCATCTGTGTCGTTTGTGTTTTCTGCCAACATGAGATCATCGGCATCAGGTGCTTCTTCCATTACCTGGATGCCCATGTCATTGATCATTTGGATGATATCTTCTATCTGATCAGAATCGACGATATCTTCCGGCAGATGGTCATTGACCTCAGCATAGGTCAGATAGCCTTGCTCCTTACCTTTGGTGACAAGTAGCTTTAGCTGTGACTGCGGGTTTTGCTCCATAAGACGGTATCCACACTTCAGAGTATTGGTTGGTGTCGGTCGGCGAAACAAATATGCCAACAATAATATTTAGGGCGTTTTCATTGTATTGCCGCTGCCCTCAATTGCGGCAATTGTAGGGCTATCTGCCCTACCTAATGCGGCATTTAAGCCGTGAATTCTGTGTCTGTGATTTAGGTTTTGATTTAGAACCTGTTTCACCAAGCTATATTTTCATTGAGAAAGAGTTTCAGAAAACCATATTAAAGATACAAACCTATTTGTAAGTAAGCCAAATAGTGTCATTTCCACGTTAATATAATCTTGAAGTCATATAGCCTTGCTGAGACAGATTCTTATTTCCTCGCACCAGATATTGTAATTAACCGGACTTCTTCACGCTCTTCTGGTGTGAGGCCTTCAGTTCTCTCTTTAGCCATGAGAAAATTAAAGCGTTCATCAAGTGCTGACGCGAAAAGATGGCTCAGTGCATCGCTAAATGTTTTTTCAGCGATCTCTTCTATCTGTATATCGTTCCAAGCAGCGAGTTTTTCAAGCTGTTTAGCGTACTTATTATCGCGATATTGCTCCAACAGTTGTCCTGTGGTTAAACCTGGTTGGGCAAGGCACGTGTCAACAAGCTCTATGAATAATGGTAGCCCTGCTATCTGAGTAGGAAACATTCCCTTTAGTGGGGGTACTAATGTCGCTAAATGCGGATTCTGTACCAGCAATGCGATCAGTATGCGCATTGTTGTTGGTTTCAGTTTTAGCGCCTGATATGTATTGGTATCTTTTTTGACAAGTTTTGCTAAAAATCGTTCCAATTGTGCTGTATCAGGCGTACCTAACAGGTTTCCAAGCTCTTTAAGCAGGTAGAGTCGCAGGGTTTCTCCAGGGATTTGACTGATCAGTGGCATGGCTAGCGAACTGAGCTTAGTCGCTCCTTCAGGATTGCTGAAATCAACCTGCGGCAATAGTGATTCGAACAAAAATGCAGATAAGGTCAAGGCCTTTTCCATTCTCTGCTCAAATGTTTCCCGTCCTTCTTTGCGAATCAATGAATCAGGATCTTCACCGTCAGGCAAGAACATAAAACGTAATTGCCGGCCATCATTCAGATAAGGCAGCGCCGTTTCCAGTGTACGCCATGCGGCATCCCGGCCTGCACGGTCACCATCGTAACAACAGATGACATTATCGGTTGTCCTAAACAGTAACTGAACGTGTTCGGCTGTCGTAGACGTTCCCAGCGAAGCCACAGCATAGTCAATGCCAAATTGGGCTAACGCCACCACATCCATATAACCTTCAACCACCAATAGCCTAGCAAGCGTACTGTGGTTTTGCCGTGCCTCATAAAGCCCATATAACTGGCGGCCTTTATGGAAAATTTCTGTTTCCGGCGAGTTCAGGTACTTAGGAAGTGCATCTCCCAGCACTCTGCCCCCGAATGCAATGACGCGGCCACGGCGATCGCGAATGGGGAACATCACGCGCTCGCGAAAACGATCATAAGTGCGGCCATTGTCGTTTGTAACCAGCATTCCTGCATCGTTTAACTGCTTGCGATCTTCCGCATTATGGGCAAACTGTTTTAAGGCGTTATTCCATCCCGCCGGCGCAAAACCAATGGCGAAACGCTGGATGATCTCTTCACTGAGTCCACGTTGAGCCAAATATTGTCGGGCTGGTTGGGCGTTGGGGGTATTCAGTGAATGCTGATAGAAGCTGTTGAGCTTCTCCATCAGTTGGTAAAGGTCTTGCCTTTGGTGACGTTCGATCTGACCGCCGCCGGAACCTGATTCATAGGGGACTTCCAGCCCATGCATCGCTGCCAGTTCTTCGATGGATTCGACAAAGTCCAATCTGTCATAATTCATCAAAAAATCAATGGCATTGCCATGTGCCCCGCAACCGAAGCAATGGTAAAACTGCTTATCACCATTAACAGTGAATGAAGGGGTTTTTTCGTTATGAAAAGGACAACACGCTTGATGATTTTTGCCTTTCTTTTTCAGAGGCACCCTAACATCGATCAAATCAATGATATCGGTTCTTGCTAATAAGTCATTGATAAATATGCGTGGAATTCGTCCAGCCATAAGCCCTTTTACGCCTGTTGATGAACGAGAATAAGCCGCGCTTCCTTTGGGAAAGCACGGCCTTTAACTGCAGTAGTTTGTTAATACAATCACTAAGCGGACTGACCGCAAAGATTAGTACAAACGAGTGCGGCGTGCGTTTTCGCGAGCTAGCTTCTTAGCATGACGTTTAACAGCAGAAGCTTTAGCGCGTTTGCGCTCAGTCGTTGGTTTTTCATAGAATTCACGACGACGAACTTCTGCTAATACGCCTGCTTTCTCGCAAGAACGCTTGAAGCGACGCAGTGCTACGTCAAATGGCTCGTTTTCACGTACTTTAATTACTGGCATGTGCCTCTCACCTCAATAGAAATCGGGTTTGTCGCTGGCGTGATAGTGCCAGCCGTCTTTAAAATGGTGCGGAATTTTACTTCAATGAACACGGCCTTGTAAAGTGCCGAGGAAAATTGAAAACGATAACGCCACGGGTTACAGGATGCTTTTCTGTACTCAAAATAAGCAGCTTGCTATTGGGCATTATTAACATTAACCACACAGAATATTCAAGTAGGGCGTTGATTATAGACTAAACAGAAAAAATAGCCAGCATGTAATAAAGCCAGTGGCGAGAATGTTGGTATGGAAAGGGGCAGAGAATGAGAGATAGTGTTACACTGATGCCCGTTGAAAGAAATGCGCATTATATGACCAAACAACGAGACATAAAGCAACAAAACGTAAGATAACGAGACGAATAGTGCAATGCGAGTTTTAGGTATAGAAACGTCCTGCGATGAAACCGGAATCGCAATTTATGACGATAAAATCGGTCTGCTAGCCAATCAATTATACAGTCAGGTCAAGCTACATGCGGATTATGGCGGTGTGGTGCCTGAACTGGCTTCCCGTGACCACATTCGTAAAACGGTTCCTTTAATTCAGGCGGCCTTGAAGGAAGCAGGTCTGACGAATAAAGATATTGATGCAGTTGCTTACACCGCAGGGCCGGGATTGGTTGGCGCATTGCTGGTTGGGGCAACGATTGGACGTTCACTGGCATTTGCATGGGATGTCCCTGCTATCCCTGTGCATCACATGGAAGGCCATTTGCTGGCACCGATGCTGGAAGAAAACAGCCCTGAGTTTCCCTTTGTTGCCTTACTGGTTTCAGGGGGTCATACCCAGCTTATTTGTGTAACGGGTATCGGTGAGTACCAACTGTTGGGGGAATCCATTGACGATGCCGCTGGCGAGGCTTTTGATAAAACAGCAAAACTTCTAGGTTTAGATTACCCTGGTGGGCCAGTGCTTTCCCGTATGGCACAGCAGGGGAAGGCGGGGCGTTTCGTCTTCCCGCGTCCGATGACAGATCGTCCGGGGCTGGATTTTAGTTTCTCCGGCCTGAAAACGTTTGCCGCTAATACGATCCGCAATAACATTCATGGCCAAAATGTGGCGGAGGATGAACAAACCAAGGCGGATATTGCCCGTGCATTCGAAGATGCGGTCGTGGATACGTTGGCCATTAAATGTAAACGCGCACTGGAACAGACGGGATTCAAACGCCTGGTCATGGCCGGTGGAGTGAGTGCCAACCGGACATTGCGCACTAAGATGCAGGAAGTGATGGAAAAGTTGGGCGGTGAAGTCTTCTATGCCCGACCGGAGTTCTGTACTGACAATGGGGCAATGATTGCGCTGGCTGGCATGATCCGTTTGCAAGGAGGCACTACCGGTGAATTGGGCGTCACGGTAAAAGCACGTTGGCCACTGGCCGATCTCCCTGCTCTGCAAAAATGATAATAAAACACGTTGCTTGATATGGGCTGAGTTGTATTAGTCCAGATTAGATCTGACAACTACCGGTTATTTATACAGGTGTCTGTCAGGTTAAATCTGGGTTAAATTCTTTTCTGCCCAGAGTCGTTTTC
>NZ_NJCX01000047.1 GCF_002632875.1 Xenorhabdus kozodoii | reverse complement strand
ATCAGAGGCAATAACTGTACCCGTGTGAGAATCATTTATATGACTCACCATGTTCATGCCGCCCGCAAACGGCTCGACATAAACCGTCTCTTTTGTTAATTGCTCTAGAATGAATGGCGCAATATATTTTGCGATACGTGATTTACTTCCCATGTATTTCACCCTTATCCCTCCACTCTATTTATTGGCGCAGCCAGAAAACAAAAAAAAGCCACGCCATGCGCAGCCTTGAATTAGTTCCGTTATCGGAATTCCGGTATCGGATGAATATCAATTAGTTAGGATTGCAGATGTGAAAAAACCCCGCGAGTGCGGGGCTATGGATACTATTTCCCGTTCGGCATCTTTCTTGCCGCCCAGTGGCGATCATGCTCTTCTGGTGTCGCGCTTTGGTCTTCGAAAGCATCACCAATTTTCAAGCCATCCGGCAAAAGTGCCCATGCAACATAGAAATACCGAGGTTCGAACTCCGATCCAATCCACGGCCAGATACCGCCGTATTCCCCGTCGAAAAATCTGACGTAACCAATATGCCAACCATCGCAGGGGTTGTAGATCAAAACCTCTTTGCCATCCATATCGAGTGTGGGTTGTTCAGATGCAGGACAGATAACTAAGGATTCTGTGATTGGTGAAGACATGCGTTCCTCCAGAAAGTGAAAAACCCCGCCGAAGCGAGGTCTGGGAATTCAATAAGCTGGTGACATAGCTATTACTCTTATCACGATATACCGTAAATTTCGTTACGAAAAGCCTTTATGCTATTTTTTCTGTCGGGATGGCTTTATGCGTCCAGCTATCCATTTCCAACGTCACCCCTGCCATGATCAAACAGGCCTCTATAAAGGTTTCTGCGACCATAAGATTTTGACGTATTTTGCCCTCAGAGCATTTCTTTTTTCTGGCTATTTCTGATTTCGAAATGTCGTGGATGTAATGCAATTCGATTAACTCAAACTCATCTGTACGCCCTGATTTGATTAATCGTCCTACCGCGCTATCTACAGCAATGCCATCGTTATCACAGCAAGATAGCCTTGATTTTGACGTGGAAGGCAGCAACCCTTTGAAGCCTGCCGCAATAGATGAATAATTGATACTGCTGTGTCCACTTGCTGCCCATCCACCCCAGCGCTCCAATACCAATTGAATGTCACGCATCAACACATTCCCCCACCAGATTAAGGATAATGCTGTCGGTCAGCTCATGATCATGGAACCGCTCTTCTTCTAACACCCATTTGCAGACGTCTATCGCTTCCTGACGGCTTATCGGCTGAATGGTGGCGAGTTTCCCTTCAAGATAATCTTCCCGGTCATAGATATAATACCGCTCATCACCGTATCCGCCCGGATTTAGCTCTTTGTCTGCCACGTTGCGCATCTGATATAACCAGTCCCAGTAAAGGAATTCACGAACAACATCAGACAGGGTATGCGGTTCGGGGAGCTGTTCAGCAAAGCCTTTCGCCGTTGCTTTTCGCAATTTCTCAGTTTCGTTAACACGATCACCGCGCATACATCCTTCTGCCTTTTCTGTTTCGTTCCAGTAGTAGAAAGGCTCATAAATGTCTGCCAATTCCCCCACCAGCATTAATTTCTCCGGTTCGGTCAGTTCCAGTGCGGCTTCGTAGCTGGCAAAAGATGCCCTCACCTGACTGGCTTTTTTAATCTGTTCTTTTGCCCGATCAATATAACCCTGCGGGTTATCCATGCTCATGGTGCCAAAGGCTATCTGGAAAGGATGTGCACCCGATTTCATCAGGTAATCAGAGTATTTCTGCTGGGCTGCCTTGGGGGTGATTTTCAGCTTCTTCAAGGCTTCCTCAGCGGCCTCAAGGTGGGCGGGTTCATTGGTCTTAATGACTGCCAGTACCCACAGGTAAGCATCCACCTGTTTGTTGCCGGTGATTTTGCGCTGAACCGGTAGCGGCTTCACCGTTGCCAGTGCCGTGCTGTAACGAGGCTCAGGGATAGTGAAAAGGGTTTTGTGTGCTGTGTTGTCCATCATTATGCTGTCTCCCGCTGCTTTTTCATAAATTCTCTTTCTCTGGCTTGACAACCGTTCTGGAGCAGGTCGTTAAAATCCCCCAGATCGGGGTATCTCACACTGACACGCTCTATGTCATTATTTGCTTTCAGATTTTTAGTGGCACAGGCATAGGCCGCCGCTTCCCCGGTTGCACTCCAGTCGTTATCTGCAAAGATAATGAGGTGCTTAACGCCACGGGGAGCGAGAAATTTAGCCATATGTCCGGCATTCATGGTTGACCACGTATTCACCCCGTAAATCTGCTTACAGGACAGTGCTGTCTCGATGCCCTCAGCAATCCCCAGTGTGGAAGCTACCGGGAACATCCGAATAGCCACCGATTCAGCGTGCGCCAGATAGCTGTCTTCCTGTAGTGACATCATTTTCTTTGTCACGTCCAGCGGCGCTTTCCGATCCCCATCCAAATAGGTTCGGTGCAGGTAACATAATTGACCGCGTGAGTCCGTTGCCAATGCCCACATCGCCTGATAATCCCCTTGGTATGTCGGCTGCTTTTTACAGAAGCGGATTTGTTCAATAGGCTGATTGCTGTAGATCCCCCGGCTTTGAAGGTATTTTTCCGCTGAGGTGCCTTTCAGTTCCGGCATGCGTGAGTAAAGGGTGATTATCTTTTGGCGGTTATCTGCGACTGTGCTCACTTTGGGTTTCGGTATCACGTTTTCACGCTGAATACCCAATAGCTGATCAATCTCATCGGCCAGCACCTTAAATTCTTTGCCCTGAGTCAATCTCAGTAGTGCCCAGCCGTCCCCGGCATTGCAGGTACAAATGAAGGTTCCGCGCCCATCACGGTCATCAATGCGGAATTTGCCCTTTTGCTTACAGATTGGGCACTTCCCTTTGAAGTGTTTCTTGCCTGTCACGGGCGGTAATTTGTAATAGGCGAAAACTTTAGGCCAGTGCCCAATAACAGCCTCGGTCGTATTTATTCTGTTCACAGCCTGTCTCCCTGATGTGATGGTCTGCCCAATTTTTCACGAATATCGCGCACTTTTTGATGAGCAACCTCAAGGCGCATTTCCTGCTGCTCGTTGCTGGACGGTTGCACCTGTTCCGCTTTTTTGCGGGATTTCGCGAAGGCAATTTGTTTGTGCTTGATGAAATTACTGACTTCGGGCGTTAGCTCTTGTGGGGTGTCATGCAATCCACGCGGATAAGCGCCAAACTTGTCTTTAAAGGTATTTGATACCCAGCCGTCACTGATCGCCTTGCCCTGTGAGGCACGCTGGTTCTGGTAATACTTCAACTGCGAGTAGAAACTCTGTTTTTCGGCCTGCGTATAGACCCGCGCTTTCTGGTCGAGTTTTTTGATAGTACGGCTGGTGTCGACGTCAATGTCTTCACCCATCAGCGGCTTAAAGCCACACTTCGGGCAGACATAAACCCCCGCCGGTTTCATGTAGTGGCAGGACGGGCATTCTTTCGGTAATTTCTCCCGCTTCTCCTGCTCCCTGTCGCTGGAGCGGGTTTTCATGCCGTCATTCTTACGGGGCAGCTCGTCATATTCGATATCGTCCGGGTAGCCGAGACGGTGAACCGAACCGGAGTGATCGAAGATAAGGCAGGCTTCTTTGCCCGGTGCGGTACGCAAGCCCCTGCCAAGACATTGAACCCAGCGGATTTCTGACTTCGTAGGGCGGGCATAAATGATGCACCGGACATCACTATCAAACCCCGCAATCAAGGTGCCTACGTTCACAATCACTTTTGTTGCGCCCTGTTCGAAGCGGTGAATGATAATCTGGCGATCTTCATGGGGGGTCTCGGCCGTAATGATATCGGCGTTGATCCCTGCACGATTAAACTCCACGGTCACAAAGTTGGCATGGCTGACCGTCACGCAGAAACAAATGGTTGGCTGGTTATTACCATTCGCCAGCCAGTTGCTGACAATATCCCCGACCAGATCAGAGCCGCACATGATTTCAGCAATCTCCGCCTCTTTGTAATCACTGCCGTATTCAGCACTTTGATTGCTTTTTACGCCGCTTAAATCGGGCTTGGTGGGCGCATAGAATTCGTACTTGCTCAGATCTCCACGCTGAATCAGCTCTTTCATCGTGGTGGGCTTAATCAGTTTTTCGTAGTAGTGACCAAGGAACGGGGCGAAAGGTGTGCCCGATAACCCGATTACCGGAAAGTCACTGTCACGGATAATTTCCAGCATCCGCTTACGGCGTAAGTGCGCCTCGTCGATAATCAGTAAATCGATATTGTCGGGAAACTCACGGCGGATAATGGTATCGGCTGAGGCAATCTGAATCAGTCGGGTTGGGTCATAGTTGGGATGGTCACGCCAGACGTAACTGATTTCGCGCTCAGGTAAGCCATACTCGATAAAGCGGGTTGCCGTCTGGTCTACGAGGATCGTATACGGCACACAAAACATGACACGCATTCCACGGGATACATAACCGTCAGTAACGAAAGCCGCCAGCCCTGTTTTGCCCGAACCTGTGGGACTGTACACCATAAAAGTACGGTGCTGTTTCCAGCCCTGACGCAGCATGTTTAACGCGCGTTCCTGTGCAAAGTTAGGTGTGATGTTCAACATGAGATCGCCCCCTGTTTATTTTTCGGCGCCGTCGTGCGATACTCCGTGTCAGGGAATTGCTTTCTGGTGATACCCGTTGCAAGAGCCGATACGGTTCCATTTGCCAAAGTCTTACCGTTCGGCTTCTTGCGCCCCACCCCATTGCTATTCTTTGTTAACATTGATGCCTCCACTTGAATAACTTCCACTGCCAGAGGACAAGCCTTTTTCTTATTCCTATTTAGCCGTCTAGCCACCTGTCCCATTTTGTAACCCCTACAGTGATCTACATTAAGATCTGAGTTCTTCCTCTTGGCTGTGCCTTCCCTAACACCCCTTTCAAAGATCACCCCCCAAACCCCCCTAGAAAGTTTTCCCCTCTTCCCCAGAAAATGCGTATAGCCATCTAAGCGTCTAAACATCTCATCCCCTTAATTTTTTGATTGTTGATTTACTGTCTTCGGCTGCTCTGTATAACCCTGTGCCGCCTTCTCATACTTCGTGACAAACTCTCTAAGCCTGATATTTGCTGCCCGTCGTGCTGCGTTGTCTTTCCGGTATGAGACTGGCTCGCTATCCCATGCTGCTTGATACACTTCTGAGTACTTCGCGGTGATCTTTGCTCTGGTGCTGGCTCTCAGCTTCGCCAACATTTCTTGTATCCATGCGCCATCGTTAGGGTAGAAATGCGATGGCATGGTGACTTTGGTGAAATTAGGAAACATGGCCATGTTTTGCGGGCGGCGGAAACACTTTAGGCAGATCGGGGCGTAACTCGTGGGCTTGAACTGCGCCGTTAGTTGCCTCAACAATAAGCACCACATTCTCTGGTGAGATTTTTTTCTTCCCTGTCAACCAGTCACTGACTGTGGACTGAGCTTTACCTATGTGCTCTGCAAATTTCCTTTGGCTACCCCAAAGTCTTATCGCTTTTCTTATCGCTTTTTCTATTGCCGTGTTGTTCATGATCCTCTCACATCAAATTAATCGCTATAGCTATTATACAAATGGTAGAACAATAATCAAATGCTATAGCGATTTTGATTTATTATCGCTATGGCGATATAATGAATGCATCAAGAAATTTATTAACGATTTCACAAAGGTAAAGAAAATGACATTCACAGAAAGGCTAAATCGAGCAATGCATGAAGGCGGGTTTAGCCAAGGTTCATTGGCTAAGGCTGTAGGAATGGCTCAATCCAGCGTATGGAAGCTAACCTCCGGAACCGCAAGTCGCACTACTAGGCTCGTTGATATCGCTCGTGTTTTAGGTGTTCGTCCGGAATGGTTGTCCGATGGAAAGGAGCCAATGAGAGAGGAAGAAAGTAGTGAATCAGAAAAAAATGACATAGAGCTAATTGAATATAACGGGATGTTTTTAGTTGATATATACGAAGAGGATATACCTACTGGCGAGCAGATAATGATCCCGAATTTAGTGGAATCCAATACCTGTAAAGCATACAAACTACAAGTTAATAGTGGATGCGCGGAAGCTCCTGCGGGCACCATTATAGTTATTGATAGTAATGAGACAGCAGGAACAAATGACCTAATATATGCCAGAGTTAACAACATGTTATCAATTTATAGGTTTATTCAAGGCGGCTCTCATGGATATCTGTCTGTTGATGATACCCGTGTACCGCTAATTGATATTGGAAACTCAGATGTTGAAGTTCTCGGTGTCGTTGTATACCTCCTCCGAAACATGAAAAATCGCTGATCTTTATCCTTCTCTACCATTTCTTTATCTGGGACGGGAGTTGCATACCTCCCTGTTCCTATTCTAATTAGCTGAGGCAATTTCACCCTCCTAAACTGTACACACATACAGTAATATACTGCATTAATTATTTCCTATTTGCAATAACATAATCTCTTTATTTAATTTCATAAAAATCAACATACTAATCACGTTTCAGGAGAACAAATAAAAAAATAATCGCTTTAGCGGTTGACATGGTAACCGCTATAGATATTATATTTACAAGCAGCACGGAAAAGACAACCAAACTCCTAGAAACAGTATATTCAGCCGGAGGGGCTAATGGAAAGTTGCACGCAATCCACAAATTATAATTTAGACCTTGTTCAGAAATACAACATTGTTGATTTATATTCAGCTAACTATAGAAACAAAAAACATACTAATCATTCACTACATAAAGGGCGTTTCGGAACTGAAACGGTATATTCTTTATATATCAAAAATGGAAAGCTGATGATATTAGTTGATGCGTTTAAAAGTTTAAATGACGCAAATGATCAAGCAAAATCCATTATTAATAATCACCCAGAGTTAGTAAAAATACTAAATTTCATTGAGTGAAAATCATGAAAACTTTTATCTTCGGCGCAATAGAGCGCTCCAACATGAAACAAAGCCGCCCTATATGTATTAAGGCTCAGGCAACTAATGAGCAGGAAGCGAGAAAGTCACTAGCTCCTACGCATGTAATTTTAGGCTGGATGGGGCAGATAGTTAATCGTAACTGAGATAAATAATATTAATTATGAGGCAACCCAGAATGAAACTATCAATCGTTTTAAACCAAAATGATGCAAATAAAATTTTAGGTGATGGAGGTTTTTTTGACAACCCAGAGGAGAGAATCAAAGATCGATTGGAGATTGTTCTTTCTCGATTTTATCCAACAGACGTTGATGTTATTGTTAGTATAAAAGATGTGTCACTGTCTAGCATCGTGGCTGAATCATTTGAAGAAGAAGAAAAAGATTTTGATTTGGCTGAATTGTTTTATAACAAATGGAATATCCAGATTGAATTTTCTAATAGTAATATTGCTAATGAGGGGTTTATAGAGCAACTGGCTAAAATTTACAAAGATCATTGTGATCTTGATTTAGTTAAAATAAAAGATAATAGTATTTATAATAAATATAAACTGATTAATAAAAAAGGCGAAATTATATCTTATGTTTACCATGACAGTATTAATAATAAAATTTGGCCTGATTTTGCTGATTGATAGGATAAATAACAAAAAATATTACATGACAGATAATAAGGAATTAAAAAATGAATAAATTAATTGGCGGTAAATCTTATTTGCAGAATATACTTGAAGTTAATGAAGAAATGCAGGCTATATTAGTGCCGTTATTAACGGCAGTTGAAAATGAAGCTAACTCTGATACTCACGTAATGTTACGCGCCGTCCGTAGATTATCAATGGATCAATATGAAGACATTAACGAATTAGATTGCATTCTTGATTCAATTATTGAAACAAAAAAAACATGCTCTGATTTAAAAATTGAATTAGAACTAGCTAAAAATGCAATTGAAAGATCGAGAGTGTTAATAAGTAATCTTATTGATGCCGGAGAAGATGATGATACCACTACTGCACTGGTCGTAATATCAGAATATATTATTGCAGCGGGGCAAGAAATAGCGCAAGTCAGAGGAATTAATTAATTATGAAAACATTTAAACCCATTGAGAACGCAACTGATCTGGAAATTCTGATAGAACCACGTGAAGTCTATGTTGTTCGCGGTGCTAACAAAGCATATCTGAGTGAGAAAGGCGCACTGAATAAACTGGCTTACGTTCGGGCGCAAAAGCAGTTCAATGCAGAAGACAGACCAAGCAACTTCCCTGCCGAAGAAGTCATTCAGGAAGACGGCACCCCTGCATTACGCAATGGTGAGATGCGCCCTGAGTTTATAGAGCGACATGCTCAGGTACTGGAAGAACTGAAAGCCCGCGTCAGGCGCGAAAGAGAAAAGATAGCTCTACAGAAGAAGTATTCAAAAGCAATGAATAAAATTAACTCATTACATATAACGATAACTGAGTTAGAAATACAAATAGCCGAATTAGAATAATAAAAAATAACAAAACAAATTTAATTACAGCGCTATCGCTGGGGAAACACTCACCCTAAAAATGGGGAATAAAAAATGACTCAATCAACTTTGCTTGAAAGAAAACGAAAGGCATTTATTCACGTCAAATTAA
>NZ_NJCX01000046.1 GCF_002632875.1 Xenorhabdus kozodoii | reverse complement strand
GCGCGGGCATCTTTGCCTATAGAGACGCCGGATAGATTTAAGCAAGCCAACCCGACATCAAAATCAGTGTTGCAAAAACGGGGGTGACCATAGATTTCTGATGTTGTTATTCATTCCTGCTACCCCTTCCATTAATTAATATTGATGGTGGCGATTCAAACAGGGTTCTCACAACTGGGAACTATCTTCCAGCGAGGCCGAAGCCTCCCCCGTCTGAACCGCCATTGAAAGGGCGATAGCAGACACACTGGCAGAAACTTCCTACCAGTGGATAGTTCTTTACAAGGGTGAGAATCCTTGACCATTAGATTGTGCCAATGGCGAGGCTACTTTAACTGATTGGTTTAGCTGGTTCAATAAGCGAACCAGTATAAACGCTTAACTTTTTGCGTGATATGCTATTAAACAGTTCATGTAAATTGATATGCTTGATACTCTGGATTCAAGCTAATATGACAATCGGCTTTGTGCCAGTAAAATATCAATGTCGGTACACTATTCTCAGATAGGAGTATGGAAGTGGATGATGTTTTATTATCGCGCATAGGGACTTGTGTCACTATTTTATGTGCCATTGGTTCGGTAATTGGGTGGTGTAAATCACGTAGGGCTGCAACAGATGCTCAGTTGGCTGTGAGGGAAATACGCTATCACCGGAATATCCGACAAGCTAGTACCGTTCATGCAGCATTAAGCAATACACTAAAATCAGTTCGTCAGATTGGAGTGGGGTGTAACGTTGAGAAAATAGTTGGCATCAATATTGAACCCATCATCGATGAAACGGAAATCTTTCTTGAACAACTCCAGGAAGTCTTTGCTGACTCACATCTAAAAAATAAACTCGATATAAATCTTGATGAATTTTTATCCGGAATTAGGATAAGTATTTCATCATTATCTGACTCAATATTACCCGAAGACAAATTAAGAGAAGGTCGTGATATTTATTCGAAATTATCTTCACTTAAAGCAACTATCGGTAATATTTCAAATGAAATTACATTCAATCCTAAAGGTGATAAAAATGGAAATTAGGGATAGTGAGAAACTTATTCTCCTTATGCTATGTGACTTATATGAAAAAAATAACATAGAGGGTGATATTGATCATAATTTTATTCGTGATGCTATATACGAACATCAAACTTGGGCTATTCCTTGGAAACATTCCGGTATTCCTTTCGAGCATCAGGATACTCCTTCTGATGTGAAGACTGTATTCGATATTCTTGATATGTGGAGAGTGATCGAATATAGCTATGCTGAACTTAATGAAGACGAAAAAAATAAATTAGCAGTGGATGCTGAACCATTTGGTCGCAATCCTTTTTTCAGAGGATTTGATGGCAATAATGAAACAAATTTATTGGTTGCCACAGATTTCATTATCAATAAACTTGGTCGTTTTAAAGAGTTTAAAAGACGAGATCTCAATTCTCACGCACCCAGTTTAGATGGATATTTAAGGATGTTGAAAATTTTCACACCTGAATTAAAAAACAATATGGGACACCCTCTCTCAGTAGAACAGCTGACATTGATTCTGTTAGAGAAAAGACATCCCAGTAATCGTTAACCACATGAATATATAGATGGACACGGAAAATCTATGTAATATTCAGGTAGCTGGATCGTTTTGTCCAGCTACCATTTTATGTACTTAATTACTCATTGGATCAGTATAGCTGTTGGCTGCCAGTAGCTTTCCGTTAACCATGACATACTGTTGTTAGTAATTCTTAGAGTGTGAATAACTATATCTCGCTCATAGCTGACCATCAGATTTAGTCGTACTTTTTCTACAGAACATTGCCAGATAAAGTAGAGACTAATTTAATTAAAAAATCAATTATCCACCTAAATCCCATCAAAGTTATCCAGCCGCTGTTGCTGTTCTTCACTCAAGATAAACGCAAACTCTTCATGCTCAATTTGCCATGTGCCAAAACTCATCAGGAACGCAATCGCCGGGTCAATCTTATTCGCGGATTTCTTCTTGTTCGGTTTCCGTATTCAGGGCATCAGACTGACTACGCAACTCGTCAAATTGTTTAGCTTCATCGGCGTTGAGTGAGCGCTTTTCGTCTTCGGCTTTGGTCAGTAGTGAGCGCATTTGTTCGGTAAAGGTTGCTTTTTGCTGGCGTAATTCGAGCAGTTTTTTCATGGTATTTTTCGGGAAAATTATTTTTCAATAAATAATTGTTTAACACCATGAAAAATAATGAAAGGATTCTGAATCTGTTGAGTAAGCACACAACTATCATTTCACATCTAATTTATAAATTCATTTTGCGTAGGATATTTTCACTTAAGCAGTAATGGCAGAGTTAAATTTTAAAAATATTAATTAACATTTAATCACCCAAAGATTAACATTAGGTAATAATGAAAAGCCAGTAGTTTTAATAATGACAATCACCATATAAAATAATTCTTATCTGATATTTTTGATACATGTCACTGCTTAGAGTGAATTTATATTTAAAATACGTCACTTACTAAAAAGTGAGATTGGGATTTACTAGTCTACTATGTGATTATATTATCTATACTCTATAGAAAATTATTGTTTGGTGTCAGGTAATAAAACAGTAGGTTTTTGTTAAGACGTTTCTATAGGCAGTAACTTAATAATTTGGCGTATTATCATATATCTAAAATTTTATGGCGTACTTAACTAAATTATAGGGGTTTTCATGAGTAGTAGAAGTGATGTAATAGAAGGAAGGTTAGTTTATACTGAAAAATTAGGGTGGGTAGACACTGGGCATTCAAAAGGTAATGATGCCAGAATGTTAATGGCTGCTATAAACTCAGGTGATGATACTAAAGAATCATACTTTACCATTAAATACACACAATACATGGGGCTTGGATTAAAATATGGCACATCTAAAATAACAAGATGGAGGGTTAGAAGAGGGTTATCTTTAAATGATAAAAAAAGAGTTGCACTTACTATTATGATGTATACCACTCATCTATTTGAAGCGCATCAAGATTCATTTCCCTTTAATTGGTATACAGATAGTGGGTACAGTGGTGAGGATTTGGTTTCAAATCTACTTGGATTTTATCAGGCTATAAAGGGAGTTGACTATTTACCTCAGCTTCAACCTATAAGTAAAGAAGATGCACTAAAAAGATGGGATTATTATGGCGCTATAGGAAAGTATAAAAATAAAATGTTTAAGCCTTTATTATTTCCTGATCCCCAAAAATACCCTAATAATGCTAGACCATATTATTCTTCTTTACCTACATTTCTTAATACTATATCACCGATCACTGATATAGATAGGAGTCATTTGCTAATACATATTGAAGATAGAACAGGATATAACATACATGCAGTAAGAGATGTGGGGATTGAACTTGAATAAGATTATTAAAATTACATTTATCGTCCTGTTTTTTTTAGGACTGATTTTTACTATTCCTATTTTATTTGTAGATAATCATTTTTTATATACAAAAAATGATTTTATTAGGTACAATTTATTTACCTTTGACGAAGTTAAAAACATCCCTATTATTTCAAATAATTACATTGTATCTTATGACTCACCAGATGGTATAAAACCAATGAGCAATTCAATTTTATTTTCAAATGTAAATCTAAATCGTAAAGTAGAATTAATAAATTATATTGAAAAATTAGGTTATATAAAAGATATAAACGCATATTGGAATACAGATGGAAGTGAATCCTGGCATAAAGGAAATGTGTTTATACAGATAAAACAAAATGATACTGACCGTACCATTTTGTTCTTAGTTGAGAAGAACTAAAATACATTATCTTCTCTTATACTGTAACCCGATGTGCCAGCAATGTGATGTGTCCATGTTATGCTATCATATGAAATTGTTATACTTTCATATGGTTGCATATCATTGTGGCTTAGTGAGTTGGGGTAGTGGCTTGAGATATTTTTTATAGTTGCATTTGTTAATTTTATAGAGTAAAACTTTTCTAATCCTCCTGCTGAGCTATTCCTATATATGTCAAGCAGGCAATCTAAATGCTCATTACTTGATATTGCAACGCCTAATAATGGAGATGATTTATCTATTGGCTTTGTTATTATCATAGGCTGATGATTTACATTATGTTCCCTGCTGATATCGTGATCCACAGAATAAACCAATATTTTATCTTTATTTTCTTCTTGGTATTTATTACCTATTGAATCATAAGTTGAACAACCTGCTGATATCAGCCCCTGCTTTTTACCATTTAAAGTCATGTAAATAATGTTAGCCATTTCATTTCCTTTTGCTTGCTATTTTATAGCCATAAATATATAGCTATTTATCTACCTGTCAATAGCCACGGCCATAATTTCCCATAAAACAAAATTACAATAATAAAAAATATAACATAAAACTCTAAAACATTACCACTCAATGATACCTGTATCGTTACATTAAGAAATTCTGATAATTATCATATGAAAGAATGAATTTTTAAATAGTCTCTAAAAATGAATATTTAATCTGCTAATTCTAATTATGTCTTGATATATATCAAAACATAACGATGTTTTTATTTACCTGCCAGAGATACCCCCTATAAATCTTTTTCGCCCTCTCAGTTATGCACCCTCTGCACAACCCTTGAAAGCCTTGCTACATCTGGGTTTTCCGCAATTAATAGGCTATTCATTGACTGTATCACCTGTTCACCCCTTTTTTATATGAATGAAGAGAATGTATACGCAATTAACTTGAAGATGCAGGAATTAAAGTTAATTGCGTATAGAACGGTATTGGTTAGCTGTAGATGGTTTTAATCTATGCCCTCGGTTCGAAATATAAGTTTCTATAGCATCTGATAATGTCACTGTAGCTTTTTCATTGGTACGCTTAACGACATTGGGATTCTGGCCTGTAGTCGCAACCTCACCAAGAACCTCTAGTGCTTTTGCTCTTGCATTATCAATGGTGAGATCAGGAAACCGCCCTAATGTGGCTCGGATAAACTTTCCATTTTTCTTTCTGGAGATACAGAAACTTTTAACGCCGCTAGTACCGATACGAATACGTAACCCGTTTACTAGTGTGTCCCCATATTCGATTTGCCCACGTTCTGCGGGTGGTAAGCTCTCTAATTTGGCTTTCGTAAATTTGAACGTTTCCACATCTCCCTCCCTATATTAAAAAAGTGAAAATCCACTTTTCTATCGTTACCAAGCGATTAAGGTATCCTGTGAATCGTTTTCATATTCTAGGATACCTATAGGATGCCGTAGACAAGTATTTTAGATTATTTCTGGTTATTTACACAGTTGCTTAATTTTTCATAATTAATTGAAAATTAAGAATAAATATAAATGAGTAGAATGTTAATTCCCGCCTCATAATCGCTTGGTCGCTGGTTCAAGTCCAGCAGGGGACACCAAATTTATCAATAAGTTACATGTTATTTGCTTTGCCCATAATTGAGACATGAGACGCAGATGGGACGTGAGTGTCAAAAATCGCATCTATGTGCCGCGCATGCTCAATTAAATGATTAGGTGCCAAATGCGCATATCGTCTAACCATTTCGATTGACTCCCAGCCCCCCATTTCCTGTAAAATTGATAATGGAACGCCGGCTTGAACCAGCCAGCTAGCCCATGTATGCCTCAAGGTCGTGGAATCTAAAATTTTCTATCCCTGCCCTCTTTAATGCAGAATTCCACGACTTGTTATCATCGACTCGCATTTTTCTGATCACGGGTGTTTTTGTTCCATCACTTCGGTTGGCAGATTTTTTATGCACAAAAACGTATTTTTGGCGATTCCCTATCTGATCGCGCAAAACCTGGCATGCTGTGTCAGGCAGGGCGACCCCTATAGCCTTACCTGATTTGCTATCTTCTGGGTCAAAATCCGAAAACTCCAGCGGCATGAAGGAACAGAAGAGTTTTCTGACCAGTTTAAAGCTATTGAATACATCAATGCAGCCCGCGCGCATTTCAATATGTCACGCGAGGAATACGACGCTGTTATTGATGCTGATGATCAGCGCACTCATGATTTGATGAGCGGTAAAAGAAGGTTGGTGAGTATGAAAAATGATAATAACCAAGCCAAGGATGGCTAGTTTTGTATATACAAACTCTATATCTTGGTAATTTATTTTATCTATTGATCATACATTATCTATTGATATTTTGTGAGTCGCTTTGAGTTGTTTCAATCTGTTTCATGGTATATTCTGTATATACAGCTTAATCATGGGTTAAAGACACCGTCACATGAAGCTCTTGATTTCATCAAACATCAGATTGAAGTTAGCAGGCAAAAATCCGCCTGTTAATGAAGAAGATATACTCCAGTGTTTTTCCAATCGAGTTGGGCGTTTTCTTGAAGATACGAGAGAAGATAATAAGACTGACCCACCGACCAGATGGTTTATATCTGAAACTGATTATGGCGTTGAGTTGAAGATAGTCTTTATTTACTACCCAGAAAAAGGGGTTGCCATAAGGACAGCTTGCGCACCTAACGAAGATGAACTGAGAATTTACAAAAAATACGGCCTAGGAACAGAGAAATGAGCAAACAAACTGATAAGCGAACACACCCAATAATTTCCACTGATGAAGCATGGGATAATGGTGAGCTTGGTTGCAGTGAGGCTCACATTAAAGTATCTGATGATATTACGGAAGAATTGATTAATGAAGTGCTGGATTTGCAGCCAATTTCGATCAGGTTAAACAAATCTCTGATAGAAGACTTGAAAATGATAGCTGATCTTAACGGGTTGGGTTATCAGCCATTAATCAGGCAAGTTTTAAATCGTTTTGCCAACAGTGAAAAAAAACGGGTACTTGCGGAAGCTCATAGCAAAGCGATGAAAGGCGAAAAAAGAAAATCAGCCCATAAGCGCCACAAAGCCGCTTAACTAACCTCAACTTTGTTTAAGCATCACCATTTCATGGTCACGTAAACCTAAGCTCGGCTTTTTCGGCTGGAATATATAAGCAATCAGTCCTGAGACTATTTCCAGTAAAAAGCCGGCTACGCTTCGGTGCCTTGAATGTTCTATCTGAGAAATATTTTTCAATTGGTCATTCACCGTTTCTATCAAAAACCGTTTTCTTAACATGGCCTTGTCCCAAAGCGATAAAAATTTGGCTTTCATACTACGGCGAACATTCGTGATTAACGTAAGCCCTTCCTCTTTCAGTTCATCGCATAACACTTGGGATAAATAGTCTTTGTCACCATAGAGATGCCCGGTTAAACCTTTGACTAATTCCTTTACCGACTGACGGTCGTCAACATTTCCCGGTGTTAATTTAACGGATAAAATCTCACCGCAATCATCAATAATCAATAATCAGATGGAGTTTAAAGCCATAGAACCACCCTGTGCGGGTTTTTCCTCGCTGCGCGACACCCTCAAAAACTTTATGACGAGAAATACGTAGGTTATGGCAAACCGCGATTTTAGTGGAATCGATAAAGGCAATGCCGTGTGATTTTTGTTTGCGTGAAGAAAGGAAAGCGCATAACGGAATAAGGGCTCTTTTCTTCAATGTTATTATTCGATTGTAGCTCACCAGACTGGGGAAATCTGCTTTGAGGTATTGTTGCACATACTCAGTATAAAACGCTTTAAAATGACGATAATGGCTCATGTGAAATAAAATGAGGAGAGTCATTATTTCGCTGAGAGACAGGGAAGTGGCGCGATGACGCTTGAGCTGATTATTCTCAATGAGCTGTTGTTCCCACAGGGGAATAAAGGTTTGACAAAAGTCATCGACGCAACAGAAAAGTTCTTCTAAAGTAGTCATAGCCTGAGGATCCCCACTATTTTGTTTTCTAAGCAAAAACTTTGATCGCGCCTCAGGCACTTAGTTCCCTTTTGTCTTTCCTTTCTTAAGCGAAGTTCAGGTTAAAAAAAGAAAATTCATTTGTACAAAAAGCATGCGTAGCCGTGTAAATGCGGCGTTTAATGCCGCACTACCTATCGGTAGCACCATGCAAAAACCCGAAGTAATCGAATGTTGGATTTTTGAAAAGACATAACCGCGATGGCAATTAAAAAATGTGAAGATGGACGCTATTTATTGGATATACGCCCTGTTGGTCGTCGAGGGATCACGCCGGAGATCACTATATCGGTGCGCTACCTGATGCGGTTATTCATGCCATGAACAACAACACGACACCCGCTCAGCTAAAACGGGCTGAAACTGACGATAGTTACCGTGCATCACTCCTGAGTATGCTGTAAATCCAATAAATAGAGGTCATATGATTAAATTAAAACAGTCTAATAGCACTGTCATTGTTTCAAAAGAACAGCTTGAAGAGCATATTGAGGAGTGTCAGAAAATATTGAGTCGCTACCGTATTCACCAGCAACAACAATTGAGTACGGTAACAACGATGCAGGAAGAGCAGAGTTTATGTGAATATTAACCTGCCCTGATGATGTTATTGCACCTGAATATTGCGTTCAGGTGCACTTTCTGCGAATGAATCTGATGATAGATGAAATGTTTCAATCGTCGTGAAGCAAAAACCACAAAACAAATTACGACATTGATAAAAACGACGTATCACACTGGGTTCAATAGCAAAGTGAGGGCGCTGTTTTGTTTGTGTTCCACATTTTTTACAGGAAAACATTTAACGTCCCTCCGATGGCCTGTCAGCCCTATAAAAATTGGTGGGTGTATGGCTAAACTGCGGGGTAGAATGCGCGTCATTCAACGCCGTTTCAAACACTTCAAAAGAGATACAGCGAAAGCTGCAATTCGAAGAACCACACCGAAAATACTTTCTCTGTATATTTTCCGTTGTATGTTCACTGGATCTGATTCTTAACTGACCGCCACAAATCGGACAAGGTGGATAAGAGCATCTGCTTTTAATTAAAGGTTTCGATTTTTCACGTAACATATATTGTATTAGTCACGACGTGATCTGACACTGAACCTTGAAAGGTTGAGAGTTACCGACTTTGCTATATGGGTGTCGAATCCTTATACAAAATACGAGGTAA
>NZ_NJCX01000045.1 GCF_002632875.1 Xenorhabdus kozodoii | reverse complement strand
TTCGCTACCAAGTTGAATTTGATACCGCTGACCTACTGCGAGCCAATCCGAAAGAACGCTTCCAGAGTTATGAGACGGCGATTAAATCCGGTGTGATGTGCCCGAATGAAGCCCGCGAACGTGAGGGGTTATCCCCCCGTGACGGTGGCGATGAATTTAGTCAGGCATGGAAGCAAGAGGTCAGTATCAAAAAAACCGAGGTGAAAGATGAGTAACCCTCTCATGACATTAGACGAAATCAAACTGCACTGCCGGATAGATGAAAGTAATACGTTTGAAGACGAACTGCTTAAGGGCTATGCCAACGCTGCATTAGAAGTCTGTCAGCAACATATCGGCAAGCGGTTTGATGAGGGCTTGGTATTCAGCCCGGCGATCAAAGTCGGCTGTTTACTCTATATCGGTTTGTTGTATGAGAACCGGGAATTGGCGACGGATGTTGAACTGAAAGAAGTGCCTTTTACTATCAAATCTTTGTGGTCTGTCTATCGTGATGTGGGGATCTACTGATGCCGTGGCAACCGTTAAGACGTTGTGGCTACCCCGGTTGTAAGCAACGGGTAAAGTCCGGTCGCTGTGAGGAACATCGGCGGGAACAGAACAAGCAGCGGGGCACACGTACCGAGCGTGGTTACAGTAATCAATGGGGCAAGTACAGGCTGATGTATCTTAAGGCTAACCCTTTATGTGTCCATTGCCTCAAGCAGAACAGTTACACACCCGCCACTATCGTTGATCACATTATCCCCATCAATGGTGATAGTGATGTGCTGTTCTGGCCTGAATCCAATCACCAAGCCCTGTGTCATGGCTGCCATAACCGCAAGACCGTGCAGACAGACCCCATCACTAAACAGAAGCGCAAGAATGGGGAATATCGGGAACAGGAAGCAGAAGCGGCAAGGCGTAATGACTGGATATATCGGCATGAACAAAGAAGAGACAGAACAACTAATTAAAGGGCTATTGAAGCACAGCGAACCCTATCGGCAACAAAATCAGATTGCGCCTAAGAAGCCTACAGCGAGGCGCAAGACACAACGCAATAAGGAGCTAATGGAATGCTTTCGAAATCGTTAGAGAAGCATTCAGAGGGGTAGGGGTATCAAAAATGACAAATGCCCCGCTAAAAGGAACCGCCGCCCCCTCGAATTTTTATGCACGGCACTTTTTTCAATAGCAGTCATTTCAACAGGATACCATGACTATGGCAAGAGCACCCAAACCCCCGGTTTATTTAAATGAGATTGCTGCTGAGCAATGGAAATCAAAAGCCAAAATTCTCAATGAACGGGAAGATCTCAGCCCGGCAGACTGGAACAACTTAGAACTGTATTGCGTCAACTATGCGATTTACCGTAAAGCCGTTGCTGACATTGAATTGCGCGGGTTCGCGGTGGAAGGTTCACGCGGCGCAGCGACCAGTAACCCATCACTGAAAGCGAAAGCCGATGCCGAAAAAATCATGATAAAAATGTCGTCATTGCTGGGATTTGATCCGGTATCACGCCGCCGAAATCCGATAGAAAGCGATGAACCTGATGATTTAGATGTGCTGATAGCCTGAGTAATATCACCGATGAACGCATGGGAGCAGTACGCTTTTGCTATCGAAAATGGCACAATTCCGGCCTGTAAACGGGTAAAGCAGGCGGTGAAACGCTACTATAACGACCTGAATAACCCGCTTTATACGTTTGATAGCGAGGTTGTGGAACGTTTTATTGGCTTTTCCCGTCTCTGCCCGCACGTCAAAGGCCATTTACGCGGTAAGCCGATTGTATTAGAACCGTGGCAGCAGTTCGCCTTTGCTAACCTGTTCGGCTTCAAGGTCAAAGCGACCGGTCGCCGCAAATACCGCAGCGCTTACATTCAGGTGCCGCGCAAAAATGCCAAATCCACCGTGGCCGCGATACTGGCGAACTGGTTCTTGGTGATGGAACCAGGACAGCAGGATATCTACACCGCCGCCGTGAGCCGGGATCAGGCGCGTATCGTGTTTGATGATGCCCGTCAGATGTGCCTGCTTTCCAAGCCGCTTAAGAAACGGGTGGCTATTCAGCAACATAAAGTGACTTACGCCAAAAGCAATAGTCTGTTAAAGCCACTGGCCGCCAAAGCCGCTACGATTGAGGGGACAAACCCCAGTCTGGCGATTATCGATGAGTACCATTTGCACCCGGATAACGCGGTTTACTCTGCCCTTGAATTGGGGATGGGCGCACGTCCCGAAGGACTCCTGTTTGCCATTACGACCGCCGGCAGTAACGTGATATCCGCCTGTAAACAACACTATGATTATTGTTGCCAGATACTGAATGGCGAAGAACAAAATGAATCGCTGTTTGCCCTGATTTACGAACTGGACGACGAGAACGAAATTGATGATGAAGCCCTTTGGATAAAGGCCAATCCCAATCTGGATGTGTCGGTAGACAGTGCCGCCTTGCATGACACTATCCAGAAAGCGCGGGGTATTCCGTCACAATGGACAGAAATGTTAACCAAACGCTTTAATATCTGGTGCCAGGGCGAAACGCCGTGGATGGGTGAAGGAGCTTGGAAAGCCTGCCAGACAGAATACGATGAAAACGACCTCAAAGGCTTGGAGTGCTACGCTGGGTTGGACTTATCATCGACAGGCGATATCACCAGTCTTTGCTACACGTTCCCGGTCGATAATGAATTGTTACTCCTGACTCGCCACTACCTGCCCGAAGCCCAGCTACAGAACCCGGCCAACAAGAACCGGGCAATCTATCGTCAATGGGCGCAAATGGGCTGGATTCGTACCACCATAGGCGATTGCATTGATTATGACCGTATCCGTGATGACATTCTCAAAGACAGCCAGCACTTTGATATCAAACTGGTCGGCTTTGACACATGGAACGCCACACACCTGCGTACTCAGCTACAGGGAGCAGGGTTAGACGTTGAGCCATTCCCGCAAACCTATATGCGCTTTAGCCCGGTGGCAAAATCGGCTGAAGTGTTCGTGAATCGTAAGGTCATTCGTCATAACGGCGATCCGGTGCTGGCGTGGGCGATAGCCAATGTGGTGATGGAAACCGACGCGAACGCCAATATCAAACCGAACAAGAAGAAATCCGCGAATAAGATAGATCCCGCCATTGCGTTCCTGATGAGCTTTGGTACATGGCAGAGCGAGCATGAGGATTTTGCTTTCAGTCTCAATGAGGAGCAGAAGCAACGACTGGCTAGCTTTGACGGTATTTAGGTAACTCATTGATTTAACCCAATTCCCGCACGGTGCAGAAATTCCGGTTCTGAGCGGGAATTGAGTAATATTAATCGGTTAAAAGGGCTTTAAAATCCCATTTAACGTAACCCATTGATTTTACTAATTTCCGGCACAGAGACAGAGTTATTAATAATCAATAGGTTACGGTTAACATTAATGTATATATTTAATTTTATTCATGAATAAAAAACGGAATCATCTCAAAGTGGGATATCCCACTTAGGGTATTGGGGAAATCACAACACCTTTTAGCAGAGCAAAGCCCGAATTCGGGCTTAGGTGATAACCCATTGATATTTAATCAGACGCCAGATTCGGCGTCTGATTATATTTTGAACACCGAAGATATCGGTATGCAAAATCCAATATCCGATAATCGGACTTTGCGGGTTACTATTGGTTACTCACAAACTTTGCACAACTCATTAAGAGGTGCACAAAAGAGCGAGATAGAGGCAATGTATTACCCTCTATTGTGGAAATCACAACGCAGAGGGCTTGAGTTTACGCCGTCCAGCACAAGGTTACTTAATGTAACTGAGTACGTATTACGTTCGCAGTGATTTAACTTGCTGATTTTTATCATGGTCAAAATCTTGACCATCTACAGGCGGTGGAAAATGGCACGAAGAAAGCAAAAGAACGCATCATCGATAGTCGCCACGGTCACAGGGAAGATAACCGTCGCCCCCAAACGTATAAAGTGCCAGACAGGTAAAGTGATGGCAGTCGCTACCATGCAGGCGCAGAGTGAAAAGCGCAGTGATTATCCGCTGCGTGTTATTGGCTTTGATGAGATGGCACTATCGGTGATGTTATTACAGAAAGGTCAGGTGATCACGGTTACGGGGAGATCTTCTTACTGGCGGGGCTATCAATTGGCTGTCAGTTCTATCGCTTAATAGGTTCCGACGAAATTCAGCGCAACCCTCTATAGCTCGGAGTGTTAAACGTACCAACCCACTCACTTCCGACGAAATTCGTCGTCAGTCGTTAGGTCTGGATGTCTGGTGTATTGACCGCTTTTTGTTATCAGCAAGCATTTCTATGTGACAAAAGTCTCTTTAATCAGGATCAATAATAACGAACAAGGTAATGCGTATGTACAATAACCTATTATTTCATTGTATGGGTTATGGGTATGCGAAATCGTCAACAAGCGCAGTTAATTGCAGAGCAGCTACTAAAAGAAGATATTGTTATATTAGATACAGAGACAACAGGATTAAAAATCGATGATGAAATTATTGAAATAAGCATTATAAACGCTGATGGTCATGTTTTACTGGATACACTTGTTAAACCACAAAAAAAGATACCTCCTGACGCGACAAGAATACACGGAATAACAAATGAAGATGTTCAAAATGCGCCAACATGGAATGAGATCTATAAAAAATACAAAGAAATAGTTAAAGGAAAAACAGTCATTATTTATAACAAATCTTATGACATAAGAATAATTAGGCAAACATGTAAGAAATATGAATTACCTACACCAAGAATAAAGTCAGAATGTGCAATGCTGTTATATGCAGAGTATCACGGGGAAATAAATGAAAGAACAGGTGATTATAAATGGCATAAACTCACTAATGCCATTCGTGATAACAAGATAGAAGTTTCTGGCGCTGCACATAGAGCACTTACAGATGCTCAAATGACATTGGAACTAATGAAACACATGGCCTATGGAGATCCTAATGCTCCTATATATTCATTACGCTCAATATACCCGCCTATTAATCCTGAGTATGAAAAATATAAACGCAAAATCAAAGAGGAGGAACGGTGTGCTCAAGAACGTAAAGATAAATTAAAAAAAGAAGACAGAGCGTTTTCAATATGTGCTGAAATAGTATTTTCTCTTTTGTTTTTATTGTTTGTAATTTGGCTTTTTTCATGAAATTACATAAGGTCAGAGCTACTATCGTACTGATCTGTTCACCTCCGACAAATGACATCATTTCACTCTACCCCTAATAAAATTATTGTGTATTGCAATGTGTATTGCATATTAACAATAAATACAGGGAATAACTTCTATATCCTTTTGTAAATAAATAAAAAAATTAAAAATTGCAATTTTCAGGCGGCGCAAATCGCCTCCGCCGTCTATCAATCACAGGGCGTAAAAGTCAGCTTGAACGATACACTGCTTAAATGGGGAAATCCAGACGAAGAGAAGCAAGACGACTTCGAAAACTTCTTTGCTAGTCTCGCATAGGTGGCACTGTGGCAAAATTGCGTGAATTAATCATTAAAATATCGGCAAATTCAAGCTCTTATCAGGCTGAAATTGCGCGAGCCGCCCGATTGGGTGAAAACTATCACCGTGTGATGGAAAACGGTAACAGGAGCGCTGCCGCCGCCACCCGTGGGAGCAGTGCAGCCCTGCGTGACCTGAATAACCAGCTTGTTTCCGTTAAAGCCTCGGCTATCGGCATGACCGGCGCTTTTGCGGGCATCTTCGCTACGAGCAAATTGGTTGAAACCGCCGACAAGTGGACAAACTTAAATTCCCGCTTGAAACTGGCTACCCAATCCACCGTTGACCTAACTAACAGTCAGCGGCTACTGATGGAAATGAGTCAAAAAACTGGCACATCGTTTGAAGCTAACGCCACCGTCTTTGCCCGTGCCGCCGCGCCTATGCGTGCGCTGAAATACGCCTCGCAAGACATTGTTAACATGACGGAAGTCCTGTCAACGGGATTGAGAATATCAGGCGCGAGCGCCTCAGAATCCAGCTCGGTATTGATCCAGTTCTCGCAAGCGATGTCGTCCGGCGTGCTGCGCGGGGAAGAATTTAACGCAATGGCGGAGAACGGCAGCCGAATCATTCAGGCGCTGGCGGATGGCATGGGGGTTGCCAGAACCAAATTAAAAGGTATGGCGGATAACGGGTTATTGACAATGGATAAAGTCATCCCCGCTTTGCTGAGCCAACTAGAAAAACTGAAAACGGAAGGCCTCTCAATGGGGGCGACGGTCGAGAAATCGTTAACTCGCGTTCAGAATGCCTTTATGCAGTGGGTAGGTGGGGCTAACGAGGCGACAGGGACCACTCGTGTGCTCGCCGGGGTGTTGGATGACTTGTCTAAAAATATCAACGACATCGCCGCGGCGGGCATGGTGGCGGCTGGTTTGTTCGGGGCAAGGGCATTAGGTAACCGGATATCCGCGATTGGGGTATCAACGTCTGCGTTAATACAAAACACAAGAGCGGAGATAAATAACGCAGATCAGGCGTATAGAAACGCTCAAGTGCAGGTGGCTAATGCGAGGGCTACTGAGCTTCAAACTCAGCGCAATGTGTTAGCGGCTCGTTCAAAGTTGCTTCAAACCACAAACTCTCAACAATTTGCCGCTGCTCAGATTAGATTAAATCGAGCGATAGAAGCAGAGGCAAAAGCTCAAGCCGTTGTTGCTCAAAGTATCGCGGCCAGAGCCACAGCCCAGTCAAGACTTAATGCGGCCACTTCTATTGGATCACGGATGGGCGGCGCACTACTCAGTGTTGCTGGTGGCTTGCCGGGGGTGCTGATTATGGCAGCCGGTGCGGCATACATGCTGTACCAAAACCAAAAACAGGCTAAAGAAGAGGCAAGGGCGCACGCGAAAGAAGCGACAAAAATCAAGGAAGAACTGAGCAAGATGACCCCCGTTCAGCTCAGAGACACCAAGAATCAGCTAAAAGAAGACCTTGCTGTTGCCAAAGAGGATTTGGAAAAATTCAGAAAGGAGATGACGAGAAACCAAATTAGCCTCAACATCTTCATGAAAGATAAAAGTCAGGGTAGAAATGTTGGCGATAAAATCACTGAGTTCAGTACAAAACTCTCAGAAAGCCGCTCGGCGTATGAGGAAGCACTGAAAACGGTCGGTGAAATTACTTCTGCCCTCACGAGCTTGGGTGACCAGCAATCGGTAAACGCTGAAAAAGAGAAAAGGTTTACCGTAGCGATTAACGAAATGCGCAAAACCGGTAATGTAACGCTGGCATTGCAAAATCAAAAACTGGAACTCACCGTCAGCCTTCTGGAGCGGATCAAAAAATTAGGTATTGACGTTTCTGGCATTCACATTCCCGTACCAGAGGTGAAATTTGAACCCAATGATAAATTAAAATCGCTTTTGGCAGACCAAGAGAGGGGTATTGATCTCTCCAAAAGAAAGGGGTTAGACAAGGCTCAGCGTGAGGCGTACTACAAGGCTATCGATGCGGGGTTAAACCCGAATGACAGACAACAGAAGCCTTACGTGGATCGAATGATTAACAATGCCACACAGATATACCAGAACACCGAGGCAATACGTAAACAGGACGAAGCCGCCAGAGAAGCCCGAAATGCAGCAGAAAGTGCCGCTCGGAAAGCCGCAAAAATCAAGGAAGATTACGCACACAAAGTAGCTGAACTGAACACTCAATTGGCAACCGAAGCGATTCGCTACAAAGAAGGCAATGCCGCCGCTGAGTTGTTTGCGGCTTCTCAGGGGAATGTCACTAAGTTCACTCAGGAACAAAACACCCAGATCAATCAGCTCAATCAACGACTGGCAGAAACCAAGCAACGCTATCAGGATTTACAGGATGCCATAGAGGCTGACCCGTTCCGCAATGTTGCCAAAAGAACCAAAGAGGCCACCGAGCAACTGCAACGGCAGAATACCAATGGCCAAATTGAGTCACCCGCCGAATACGACTACCGAAAAGGCGAGATCTGGAAAGATAACGTCAGGGGTAACGCGGACGCCAGCCAGAGATATGCCGTCTCTGCCAAGGACGACCTGCGGGGCGATGTTGACCCGATACAGGATCTGGATAACCAACTGGCACGTAAAAAAGCCTTGTATGAGGTTTATGCAGAAACACAAATTATCAGTGAGCAACGCAAGAATGAGCTTATCCTCTCTGCTGAACGCGATACCGATGCCAAGCGAGTTGAGGCCGCTAAACAGGTGTTTGCGAGTCAGGGTGATTTACAGTCGCTCGCTGTGACGATGTTTGAAACCACGCAAGAGCGGATGGGAAATATGATCACCGGTCTGCTCACTGGCACCAAATCCCTCAGAGAAGGTATGTCTGAGCTGTTTGCCTCTTTGGCTCAAGACGTGGTTAAAAGTTTGGTCAAAATGGCCGCGCAGGCGCTGATCACGAATACCATCATGAAAGGCATGGAGTCGATGGGCGGTGGCGGAATGTTCAGCGGCTTTGCTTCCATGTTCACCAAGAACGCCAAAGGCGGTATTTACAATTCCCCTGGCCTAAGCAGTTACAGCGGACAAATCGTAAACAAACCCACTTTGTTCCCCTTTGCCAAAGGTGCGGGATTGATGGGTGAGGCAGGTCCCGAAGCGATAATGCCGCTAGCCAGAACGAGCGACGGCAATCTTGGGGTTAGGCTGGTTGGGTCAAACCTGTCTAATTCAAGTACGGCACCGCAAGTTTATATCACCATTACGAATGAACAGACGACGCAAGCTACTTCTCCGGGATGGGAACAGTTTGGTAGCGAGATTGGGCGCTTTGTCGATCAGCGTTACCGAGAGTTAATCGGCAAGGATTTGGGGCAGGGTGGTTTACTTAGCCGTGCAATAAGAGGAGGGCGGTAATGAAATTAGAAGAATTTACGTATATCCCCCGCGTAAACCCTACAGGGGAGGTAACTCAGAAAGTCCGTTCAGTGCAGTTTGGTGATGGCTACACCCAACGGAGCGGAAGCGGCCTGAACATTGTGCATCAAAGCTGGACCGTCAGTTTTGTTGGCAATAAGCAATATATCGACAATATTCGGCAATTTCTCTTGCGTCATGCGGGATATCGCGCTTTTAAATGGAAAAATCCGCTCTCAGAGTTGGGGCTTTATGTCTGTCAGGGGCACAAGGTCACAGCGATGGGCATGAACAGCAAGAGCGAACAAATATACCAACTTTCCGCTGTATTTGAAACCACCTACCAACCTTAGGATATTCCCATGACAATTAGTACCACCCTCCAACGCCTTGAGTCAGGGAGCCGGATTCTATTGTTTTCTGTTGATGGCTCCACTTTTGGTGGGCCAAAGCTGCATTTCCATAATCACCCCAGCCCTTATGCAGAGGATGAATTGAATTCAGAGCACTTACCCATTAAATCCATCTGGTGGCAAGGCGTGGAGTACGCTCCATGGCCGGTCAAAATCGAGGGACTAGAGGTCAACAGTGATGGCAGGGCGATATCCCCCACACTCAGCGTTGCCAACCTCGATGGCACGATCAGCGCCTTATGTCTGGCGTATCAAAATATGGTTCAGGCACGGGTTACCATCCGTATGACCTTTGCGCACTATCTGGATGCCCGTAATTTCCCCGACGGGAACCCAGAAGCCGATCCCACGCAGGAAAAAATCGACGTCTTCTACATTGACAGTAAGACCTATGAAGATAACGAAAGCATTCAGTTTGCCTTATCTTCACCCGCTGACTTGCAGGGGATTCAAATTCCGACCCGTCAGATACACAGTCTTTGTACGTGGTGTATGCGCGGGTTATATCGCAAATCCCCCTGCAACTACACAGGTGATCGGTATTTTGATGAGGACGGAAACCCAACAGATGATCCATCAAAAGATGCCTGCTCTGGATTATTGTCAACAGGATGTGAGCCACGCTTTGGGAAAGGGAATCAACTTCCCCACGGCGGCTTCCTCGGTTCAGCGTTAATGAGGCGGTGATATGGAAACGCTGCGTAAACATATTATCGATGCCATCATAGATCACGCGCAGACCGAATACCCCAGTGAATGTTGTGGTCTGGTGATTCAAAATAGCCGCAAACAGCAATATATCCGCTGTCGCAACACGGCTCCCTCACCCACAGAACAATTCAGTCTGCACCCCACGGATTAC
>NZ_NJCX01000044.1:3740-10283 GCF_002632875.1 Xenorhabdus kozodoii | reverse complement strand
TACGTGATGTCCTGCGCCGGTTACCCACCTGGCCGAACAACCGGCTGAATGAGCTTCTTCCCTGGCCTGAAAACCCGTTTAGCTAAATCCCCCTTTATTTTTATTTGATAAAGCAAGGTGAGATCACCGGACGGTTACCCTGGTTTGAGCGCTCCGGGCTGACACAAGATTTTTATATGAATGCGAAACAGCTTTGCCAGTCACTCGGTAGCCAAATTGCGTCCCGATATGCCCTTGAACAACTCTATGAGGAGTGGGGTAATTTTTATCTTTATGATGGCTGGCTGCGGGAATTTTATGTGACATCAACAGATTATCTGGCGGCCAGTTCAGGTTCCGCCGAGCATCAGGCGAAATGGGCGTTTTGGGCCGAGACAAACCGGTGGATGCGCAATAGCTGGGCGGTGACGGGATTTGCGTGTGGCCGGTAGCAATGTTGCATCGATTTATCAACTAAATGAAATCAGTGGCTGTTAAAACAGCCACTGAAGCGCATCTCAATCGGTCAGGCTAGTCCGTGATAACCCGCTGCAACCAGCGTGCATCCAGATGAACAACCGCAATCCACTTTGTGTCCCTCCAGGGCAACGGCTTTACCTTGTATCGCTGTCAGTGGAGAACCTTCAGCAATAGTCCCCGTACTTTTACAGGCGGGACAAAACACGCTGTCACCGACACAGGCAACCGGTTCACCCTGTTTGGTTAGCCCTGAACCTGTTAGTACGGTGCCGCTTGTGTTGGTGGTATCGCCTTTCAGGATAATTTTTTTCCCGTCAATGGTTGCCCGCATTTTGTTGTACCTCAAGTTCCTTTAGATCTTTCATGTCGTCATGTTCAATCTGGCGCACCAAACGCCATACGGTTGTGCCAGGCGCATTACCTTCAACATCTGGGGCAATATCGCCTTGCAGAATGACGTTCTCCAGGCCTTCACGCCCTTGGGTTGTCCAGTAACCATCGACTCTGGCCGGTTCACCAGCCATCAGCGGGTCAACCTGTAAGGGACCACGGTCATAACGGGCATACCAGAGGGCACTGGTTTTACCGGTGAAATGACCTTCACCATAAGAATGCAGAGAATCACCTTCTTTCATCACATAACGGATAGGCCGGATCAGTTCATTAATAGCTAAATAGCTTTCTGGGACATTAGCAGGTAATGGAGTTAAATCAGGATATTCTCCCGCTTGAATTATCAACCCATTATCATACTTGGTAATAATGATCTCTGGGTGGGTAGACAATTTTTTTCTAATCCATTGCTCATTACCTAATCGTTTAATGAAGCGTTTTGATAACAAAGTAATCCAGTTAATACTACGTATACTATTAAAATAGTGTCTTGCACACATGTGTACGGTAGAGTTAACCTGCATAGTAGGATAACGAATAGCAAGCTGGTATTCTTGCGGCATATACAGATGATAATCCCGCGGTAGTACTACTGTATAACCACAATCACCATGATCTGGATTCAATTGGCTACATAAAAATGTCAACCATTCTATAAATTCAGCTTGTCCTTGTTCTGTAGTTAGAATATCCCACGGTAATACTAGACACAGGTAAGAGCTACCTTTGTTACCTGCTATTTCATATGAATCAATATAGTGCATCCAATATTGAGGGGCTTCACTCACATTTTTTGCATCACTGATATCCCAACCGCATGTCAGATTACCATCGGCATTCAGAATTAATTGCTCAACTTTTGTAATATTTTGATCTGAATATTTTTTCAACCCATCAAATTCATGGGTATGGAATCTTAACTTATCACCGTACATTTCCCGAAATCGGCGATAACAGGCTAAAATCCGTTCTTTTTTTTCACGGGTATAACCTTGTTTAAAAAACAACGTGATTGCCAAACCTAAACGGGTGACGGTAATGTCTCGCTCACTTTGCAGGGTAAATCCCGTTAATTGGGCCTTGATATGCTCAAAATAGGCTTCTTTATTCATAATAATCATTTTTCCTTATGATGCGGTTGCCGCTGTTAATGCGGTAATGCCCGCCACTGCCGCTGTCAGGGTTGCCCATATTGCGGACGCGACACCACCAACAACGCCACCCACCCAGATAATTAAACCCGCCAACAAAACTATAGCGGCAACAACAATAGTTTCAATAATGGTAATGATTTCTTCTCCTATTTTTACCATCAATTGAATTGTACCGTTGCCCAGATCAGCGGCTATCTGATACCAATCGACCTGTTTCAGTGCGTCTATCGTCAAATCGGTATATTTGTATACCGTTTCTACGGCTTCCTTGATTTTAGCTTCAGTGAGGCGAACGATTTCCCTGGTTTTTTCACTGACCCAATGAATGGCATAACTTAGCTTTTTTGTCACCGGATCGATAATTTCATCTGCTATCCATTGCCCTGATTCACGAAACCAGGCACCACAAGCCGCTAATGCCGCGCGGGTTTTATCACTCAGGTAATTGAACCCGCTGGCCGTTAAATCCCATGTCCATTCCCAACTTCGGACAATGGCATTTTTGGCATAAGTCACACTTTCTGATACAAATCTGGCACTCTGATCGTAATATTGCTCTACGCGCTCTAAAAATGATGATTCCTTTTCGGAAGAAAGTGCTATCATCGCTGGAATGGCCGTATGACGCACGGCTAACCACAAACTAAATATAGGTTCGTGTTGCCATTGCTTCTCACTGACTAAGGGAATATTTTTTAGTAATAATTGCTCAATACCTGTATAGCCTGGTATTGGCACTGGTAAAGAAGAAGCCAATCCTTCTATTGCAGGGGGGATAATAGAACGGCTGAATTGCGACAAGTGCTGCTTAATGTTTTCCCGTTCGGCGGCTTTAGCTTCTTCCGTAAGCGTTTCCCATTCCTTTGAATCACGGTTATCCTCAACAACAAAAACCCCAAAACGAGCTTGAGTGGCGATTATTTCATAATCTATTTCCTGCCCTTTCTTCAAAGTATCACCAGGAAACTTCACTTCAATGAGCATCTTGAGGTTATCAGGGTGAACAGAACCATCAAAATATTGACCTTCACGTCCAGGCCAGCGGAGTTGCTTGTTTTTGACCAGAATAATATCTGGTCGCCGGATACTCGTAACACCGAATTTATTCTTTTCCACGTTAGTCAAATGTGAGAATGGGCTTTCTGAATGGGGGAGATTGCCTGCGTATTTAGTTCTTCTTGCCTCACTATTGGCCAGCATTGGTAATGGCACATCATATCCTCTCATAAAGAAAACGACTTCAGCCTTGTATTGCCATAACCAATCGTGAATTTTTTCCTCAACTCTGATGAGGCCACTCATCACTGCTTGTTTTAGCGAAAATGCAGCTCCATTTTTATTTATTCCTGCCTTTGGTGCCCAAATAGCGAAAGCCGCTTTCTTGGCTAAATAACATTGATCCTCATCTTTGGGAAATGCGACTCGCTCCATTTTACATCTCACTGATGTAATGGCTGGACACATACCACCGGGTTGTAATTGTTGGGTCATTTTGATTCCTCCTTAAATTCCATAATGTAATCCACAGGTTGGTTATCCCCCACGTGGTACAGCGTTTTAGTTTTTGCCTTTTTTTGCTCTTCCGGGATACTAAATTCCAAATTTTCAGACTGAGGCGTTTGGACAATCGATGTTCTTCCCGCCGCATCCGTCTTGCCGGAAATCATTTGCCCGGAGGCGGTTTTTATCTGATACAACGTATTGGCCAGCGGTTTATTCGCGTTTTTGCTGTTGGTCAGAATATAACGCCCGGAATAATCAAACAGAGCCTGAGCACCGGCTTTTCCTGCTGCGTGTTCGGTCATGGAAATGGCGGTACCGGATATAGTGATCGCCCCCGTGGGATCGATAATAATCTGACCACCTGAATTGCCAATGGTGATCTGGCCGCTTTGGGATTGCAGCACAATGTGTTTACCGACACGCACTTCCTGATTATCAGTCACTTCCAGCAACTGGCTTTTGCCTATTGTGATGCTTTGCTGTCCGGTGATGGTGCTAGACTGGTTTTTCTCTACCCGCAGCGTCTGGTGACCGGAAACGGATTCGTCATCATCCTGTTTGATAACTGTTTGGCGATTGCGCTGAATCTCTTCAAACTGGTCACGTACTATTGTTATCTTCTGGTCGTTGCCAATACGCTCTTCATGGTCAACATCCACATGAGTGGTACGATTGTTCAGTACCTTGGTATTCATATCCTTCTGGGCATGGATATACACTTCTTCACTGCCTTTGGCATCCTCAAAACGCAGCTCGTTAAAGCCTTCACCTTTATGCGTTTTAGTTTTAAAGGTCGTGCGGGTTTTTTGACCCGGTAAATCCAGCGGCGGACTGTTACGTCCATTGTAGTTGCAGCCAGTCACAATCGGTCGGTCAATATCGCCGTTCAGGTAAGAGATAATGACTTCCTGCCCGATACGGGGAACTGCCATAAAACCGAAGTTGTTGCCGTTCCAACCCTGAGACACCCGAACCCAACAGGACGAACCGTCACCGGGTTTATCGTAACGGTTCCAGTGAAAATGAACCTTAATGGCCCCGAATTCATTGGTGAATATCTCTTCCCCTTCCGGGCCGACAACCGTGGCCAGCTCGTCACCGTCTGCCAGCGGTTTATAGTGATACGGTGGCCGCCAGTCATCAAAGCCGGGGATAAAGGTCATATCGCTGGTTAATGTGGTGCCTTCACCGCCTATTCCTGCTGCTTGCGGCTGAGCGCCATGATGGGTGATGCTCACCACCTGCCAGCGGTCATTCATCGTTTCAGACGGATGCGCACGGAGGGTAAAGATTTTACCCGGCCGTAATTTGATACAGTTAGACTGTGCCGAACCCAGTTTGCTTTCACTGTTCAACTGGTTAAGGCGGATTTTACCCAGGGGCTGTCCCGTTTTGCTCCACGGGAACCGCCCGTAACTTTCAAAAACAGAATGCCCGCTACTGGGTTCTGCATTAGCCTGGGTCTGCATTGGCTGGGAAGGACGCAGGTAATTGTAATCTTTATGGATAAATTCATCCGGGCATAAATATTCCCCGTATTGCCATTGCCAGACGGTGGAATCGGTATCATCCGTGTTGGGTTGGCCGTTGTAGACCAGGGGTAAGGCGGCCGTCATACCGAGGTGGGAGTTGCTGTAAAACAGCTGGTTTTCCTCAAACCAGAAAATAATACCTTCTTCTGCGGCTAGCCGGCACCAGAAATCATAAGCGGATTCCCGCTTCTGGGTAATGTAGTCGCGGGGCGCATGATAACCGGCATTATCATAGAATTTGCTGTCTGCTTTGACCCGGTGCTCTCTCAGCAATGCCTTCAAAATGTCGGGAACAGAAAGGTGCTGGTAAATACGGCTGTCCTGGTTGAGTGTCATCCGCCACATTGCCGGGCGCAGGGTAAAGGTGTACACCGTCCGATTTCCATCGGTATTGCCCTGTGTTGCCCCGCCACGATAGCATTCACTGTGCGTTCAACCACACCGTTGCGCTTGACTGTCAGTGAGGCTTCCCGGTTAAGTTGCTCACGCAAGGGAAGGTTATGGGTGGCGCTGACCACCGTCAGGCTAAGGTGAAACAGCTGGGATAAGTGTTCCCGCAGGGTGAAGTTCACCACCTGAAAGGTGGCCGGCGGGAGCCTGCCGATTTGGCAGGTAAAAACTAAACCATCCATCACGGTATTTCCTTATGGTTACATTAATGGCCGGTATCCCTGCACGGGAGTACGGGATAACGCATAGCGCCTGCCCGCGGTCGTGCGGCAGGTCATCAACAGACGCATATCTTGGGTCAGGCAGAACGGCAGAAACTGGGATATGGTATGAGCAAACATAAACGCTTCCCCTTCATGGTGGTAGGCACTGTCCTCCAGCGTCAGTTCAATCAACAGGCAGCGATGCGGAACCCCTTTAATCAGCCAGTCTTTGGCTTCTGAGTGAACAACCACAATCCCCGCGATCATCCGCTGCAATGCCCGGCTCCGGTTGCGGTCTGTCCCGGCATAAAAATCATAGCCGCGCAGTAACTCTTTCAGTGCGTCAGCGAAATACAGCAAACACGGGCTGGCAGAATAATGTGACAGCAGCGTCCAATAATGGTGACTGTCGGTGAGCGGCGGATAGGGCGACGAAGGGGGTGTCAGGTTTTTGACTTGCAAATTTTCCGGGAGGGTTTCATCTGCATCACACCGCTCACCCGCCATTAATGGCACCGGCTGAAGTTCAAAGGTCATTATCTGGCCGATAAATTTTCGTGCCGGGGGTTGCGTCATCGGCTGCCCCCGACTGTCCCGGAAGACCAGGTCGTATTGCAACCGGCCTAACGCATCTTCCCCCCTTTCCAGTGAATAGAACCAGACCGGTTCGTCATCCCAATAGTGATCCATGCCGGTCAACAAACGATCGGGATAGAAATGGAAAGCCTTACCCCGATCCTGTTCTTCATCCGTAACCGTCCGGTGATCTCACCTTGCTTTATCAGATAAGAATAAAGGGGGATTTAGCTAAACGGGTTTTCAGGCCAGGGAAGAAGCTCATTCAGCCGG
>NZ_NJCX01000044.1:0-3640 GCF_002632875.1 Xenorhabdus kozodoii | reverse complement strand
CTGATGCTGTTCACAATACTGTTTTCGGGTCAGATCACTGTGCCGCCATTGGGTCACATGGCGCTGTTTTTGTTCGGGGGTGTATCGGTTACGGCGCATAATGGGCTCTCCAAATGAAAAATCAGAAGCCGTAGCGTGCATGAGCTGAATGGACGGAACAAGGTGAGATCACCGGACGGTTACAAACCAGGTATGAACCGTCAAGGTCAGTTCGACCTGTTGCCCCGCCTCATCCATTCCCGTGAGTCTCACGCCATCCGGGTGATGCTGTACCCGCACAACATCCCCCGATACCGTCACCGCGGGGGAATCACTCTGCCAGCTAACCCGACCTGTATTGCCTGTTGTGATAAGGCGAAATTTCGCGCCACGCCAGAAAACGGCAGGCCCGCGGGGGCCAAATGATTTCTGGTTGGCATTGCCGCCCTGCCTGTCAATGGCAACCGTATCCACCAGGCGTAACGGCAGGATAAATGCCACCGAGGAGACGACTTGTTGATCATCAATTTTAGCGGTGACCGAGGCCTGACCGGCATGACGACTGACAAAAGTGGCTGTTGCGTTTCCCTGACGGTCTGTCCGATCCTGCGCAAAAATCAACTCGCCAAAATCACCCCACCAGTCAACTGCCTTATCCGGGACACCCTGCCCATGCATATCCGTGACCGTCACCGTAAAAGTCACCCGATCTTCGCCATCCGCTACCGCGCGGGTTTTATTGACCCGGATTGCCGATGAGAAGACCTCATCAAAAGTCACCACCGGCGCGGCGACTTTATTATCGCCGACCTGGATCTGCACCTGATGCGCCCCTGACAATGTGCTGAGCAGTTGAACCTGCGTCTGCCCCTGAGGGTCAGTTTGCGAACGTTCTGAAGACAGCACGCCACGATCCGTTTGCCAGCTCACCGGCTGATTTGCCACGGGTAACCCCAGTGAGTCTTTCACTGTGGCGGTCAGTACCACCGCATCCTGCCCATCACCTTTAGCCCGGACTTTGTCCACGGTGATCGCCGGTTTCAGCAAACGTTCAAACGTCGCCGGCGGGGCATTGAGGGTTTTTCCCGCCACCTCGGCTGTCACCGTTGCCCGCCCTGCGGTGCGGCTGACTAACCGGGCTGTTGCCTCCCCCCGGCTGTTGGTCTGTTCTTGCTTATCCAGCAGTTGCCCGTTATCCGCTGACCATTGCACGTTACGGTGGGCAACGGGGTGATCTGCGGCATCGCGCACAGTTACCGTATAAAGGATGCTGTCCTGACCATCGGCAATGGCCGTTTGTTTGTCCGTCAAAAGCGTGGGCGTTAGCGAAGCAATAAAATGGATCGGAGAAGCCATCAGCGTTTCACTGCCAACCGCCACCGTCACGTCTGCATTTCCTGATACTTTGCTGGTTAAATAGGCCGTCGCCTGCCCTTTCGCATCGGTCATTAATGAAGAGGAGGCGAACTGGCCGAGATGAGTTTTCCAGCCAATCGCCTGCTCCGGCACAGGCGCACCGGCGGCGTTTTTGACCGTGACCGTCAACATAGCCCTCGCTTTTCCATCCGCCTTAACGCTGTGCTTATCAACGGTGATTTCGGGTATCAGCACTGCATCAAACTGTACCGAAGGCGCAACAGCCACCTCGCCATCCACAGTAACACGTACCGTATGCAACCCCGACTGACGGCTGCGCAGCACGACCGATGCCTGTCCCTGCGCATCCGTGTTCTGTCGGGATTGGGACAACCCGCCTTTATCACTTGACCAGATAACCGCCTGGTTTGGGACAGGCGCACCTGCCTGATCGGTGACCATCACGGTATACATCACCCGGTCATCGCCATCGGCTTTGGCCTGCGTTTTATTGGCGGTCACCTGCCATCGCTTTTCAGTCGGCAGACTCACCACCCTGATTTCTGCCCGATTGGAACGATTACCCCGATTATCAATGGCAATCCCCGAAAGCCGGACGGTTTTTTCCGTGGTTTTCGGCAACTGTAACGTCACTTTATCCGGTTGCTGATCAAGCACTTTTCCGCCGGCTTGCTGTAATTCTATGGTATCCAGCTCTAAACGCGCCAGCGGATATTGGGACTGGATAACCGGCACAAAGGTCACTGCCTTGCCTTCATAGCCGTTAACGGATGCCGGAAAGTCCAGTGTTATCAGGGTTTGCTTCTGATAATCCAGCACCATCTCGCTGCGCCGGTTCACAAAATCCAACTGGCTGGATTTCAGGCTGCGCAGTGGCGCGACCGCGTTCGGGTCAAGCTGATGGCTGAGCGGAATACCCAACCGATAATGAAGGTTCAGGGTAAAACGGTTCTCGCTAACGCCTTGCTTACCCTGTCGAAAATCGGCACCCAGTGTCACCAACGGCACGGGCGTGTAAGTCAACCCGGCGGTAACACTGTACGGGTTTTTCTGGCGTTCTGCTTCACCGAATAAGGCGACCTGCTGCCCGTAATATTGCGCAAACTGTAACTGCCCGCCCCAGTGGGGAAACGCCGGTAAATAGCCTTCTGCACGGATATCCCAGCCGTTTGCCGGTCTGGCGTCAAAGTCCGTGAGCCGGGAGGGTTTCCAGTGGGATAAGCGTTGGTAAAGATTGGCGGACAATTTGACATTATCATGCCCGGCTTCTAACCCAATGCTATAACGGTGATGGTGTTCCGGCCACAACGCATCCCAGAAAATATTGGCACCCCATAACCAGTTATCGGTTAAATAGCGATAGCCGAATCCCAGCGTGGTTGTCGTCTGGCCGTGATGGGTTTTGACCCCTGACTGACTGAATACGGTTCCGGACACCGATTGATAAAAAGGCAGCACCCCGTCAAATGCCACATCTTTTAACGAAAAGTGGCTGTCGAACGGGAGGGTGAGGCGGGCATGGCCGTATTGATTCAACCAGCGGGTCAGGGTTGATGTCACCGTAGACGATAGCTGCCGGGCGGCCAGTGTTTTTGCCGCTTCGCTGGGGGATTGCGATTGGGTAAGTTGTTGTCCTAATTGTGAGGTGATTTCTGCCAGTTTGAGGTCAGAAAGATTCTCTTCGTTTTGGTGTTCTGACGTGGCCTGACCGGGAAAACAGAGTGACAGGCTTAACAGGCCGATAATCGCAGATTTTGCCCGGCTGAACCGCAGGGAAGGGATTTTTTGCACCACGGATTGTGACCCTTTTCATTCATGATAAAAGGGGTAACATGCAGAAAAAATACGTTAAATACTGTGGTTAACTCTTTTTCCGAAAGAAAAAATTCATCCTTTTATCTGTCCACTTAACATAAAAAAGAATTTTAATAGTTACTTCAAGGTGCTATGAGCAATTAAACACCTAAGACGTGTTTTAGACAATATTTACACAAGCAACTCAAGTTGCATCCTAACATCCTAAAAAACAAAAACAGTTTGCAACTTGAAAGGCGATGAGTATATAACCGACCAATGCCGTTACAATGCAGACCTACTTTTTTAGGGGGAAACTTCAAATGCCCTTGACACAAAGAGTTAAGCTTATAGACATTTATCCAGATGCACACATGTACATTTCATCAACCAAGGCGGGAGCGTGAAATTTTTGTTAAAAAAATTCGGATTTGACGGATAAGAAAAAATAGCATTTTATACCCCTTTTTATCGGGAAGTGTTCTCATGA
>NZ_NJCX01000043.1:6974-10985 GCF_002632875.1 Xenorhabdus kozodoii | reverse complement strand
GCCGAATCCGCGTGGATGGACATGTTGAAATGGGACGACTGCGAACCGATAGCCCCGCCGCATGAGCTGAAAACCTACCCGATGTGGGTCGGCGTGGATCTGGCGAACAAGATAGATATCTGCGCCGCCGTCAAAGTGTGGCAGGGTAACAATGGTCATGTCCATGCTGACTTTAAATTCTGGCTGCCGGAAGACCGGCTGGAACGCTGTTCACGCCAAATGGCAGAACTCTACCGTAAGTGGGCGGAGATCGGCGTATTAACCCTGACTGATGGCGAGGTGGTAGATCATGCGCAAATAAAGGAAGAGCTGCAATATTGGGTCAGCGGTGAAAACCTGAAAGAGATTGGCTTTGATCCGTGGAGCGCGACCCAGTTCAGCCGGGCGTTAGCGGAAGAAGGGCTACCCCTGATTGAAGTCGCCCAAACGGTGCGTAACCTGTCGGAAGCCATGAAATCGCTGGAAGCGCTGGTCTACAGCGGCAAATTCCACCATAACGATCACCCGGTCATGAACTGGATGATGAGCAACGTCACCGCCAAACCCGACAAGAACGACAACATTTTCCCGAACAAATCCACACCGGAAGCCAAGATAGACGGCCCCGTCGCGCTGTTTACCGCCATGAGCCGCCTGCTGGTGAACGGGGGCGAGCAACCGGAAAGCCTGTCCGATGTGTTAATGAGCCGAGGCTTGCGCTCGCTCTGAGGTATTTTCATGACATTATTAATGATTGCTGCCCTGCTGGTCGGGTTGGCCGGCGCGTGCCTGCTGTCTTACGGCGCGTGGCTGCTACTGCCCGCCGCGGGGTTTATGGTGGCGGGGATGCTCTGCCTCGGCTGGTCATATCTGGTCTCACGCATGTTGGGCCATAAACCCGACAAGGAGGCCTGATGTTCTTTCCCGGACTGTTTCGCAAATCCGCCGAACCCATGACCTCGCGTGAACTCAGTGAACTGATTGGCCTGTCTTACGATACGTATACCGGGCGCAAGGTTAACCCTCAGTTAGCGATGCAACTGACCGCGGTCTTTAGCTGTGTGCGGGTGCTGGCGGAATCGGTCGGCATGCTGCCCTGTTCGCTGTATGAACAACTGGAGCGGGGAAATCGACGCGCCGTTAAAGAGCGGCTGCACAAGCTGCTGTCCGTTAAACCAAATAACTACATGACCCCACAGGAATTTTGGGAACTATTGATTGCCTGCCTGTGCCTGCGGGGTAACTTCTACGCCTACAAAGTCAAGGCACTGGGGGAGGTGGTGGAGTTACTGCCTCTCGATCCGGGCAGCGTGACACCAAAACTCAATAACGACTGGGTGCCGGAATATCAGGTCACCTTCCCGAACGGTGACACCGCCACCCTGACACAACATGAAATCTGGCATGTACGTATCTTTACGCTGAATGGCCTGACGGGGTTAAGCCCGATTGCCTATGCCCGGCAGGCGATAGGGTTAGGGCTGGCAACCGAAGAGCACGGTTCCCGGCTGTTCGGTAATGGGGCGGTCACCAGCGGGGTACTGCAAACCGATGAAAAATTGACGGATGAGGCCTTTGACCGCCTGAAGACGGATTTTGAGGCGCAGCATCAAGGGTTGGTGAATGCCCATAAACCCATCATTTTGGAAATGGGGTTGAAGTGGAGTCAGATTTCCTTATCCGCCGAAGACGCCCAGTTTCTGGAAACCCGCAAGTTTCAGCTGGAAGAAATTTGTCGCATTTACCGCGTGCCGCTGCATATGGTGCAGAACACCGACAGGGCGACATTCAACAACATTGAAAATCTGGGGATCGGGTTTATCAATTACTCGCTGGTGCCCTATCTCACCCGGATTGAACAGCGCATCAATGCCGGACTGGTCAACAGCAACAAGCAGGGGCGGTTCTACGCCAAGTTCAATACGGGGGCACTCTTGCGCGGGGATATGAAATCCCGTTTTGAAGCCTACGCCACCGGCATCAACTGGGGGATCTACTCCCCTAATGAGTGCCGTGAACTGGAAGATCTGAACCCGCGCGAGAACGGGGATATCTATCTGACCCCGATGAATATGACCACAAAACCGGGAAATACCGACCCAAAAACCCCAGCGGAGGAGACACTGTATGCCGATGATGACGAAACAACGGCTTGACGTGCCCCTGAAAATCAAATCGGTCAGCGACTCCGGCGAGTTCGAGGGCTACGGTTCGGTATTCGGGGTGAGAGACAGCTATGACGATATTGTGATGCCCGGCGCCTTTGCCAGCACCCTGACGCAGTGGCGCGAAAAAGGCGGTTTGCCGGCGCTCCTCTGGCAGCACCGGATGGATGAACCCATCGGTATCTATACCGACATGAAAGAAGACGCCGTCGGGTTGTACCTCAAGGGGCGGCTGCTCATTGATGATGACCCGCTAGCAAAACGGGCGCACGCCCATATGAAAGCCGGTTCCCTGTCGGGGTTGTCCATCGGTTACATCCTGAAAGACTGGGAATACGACCGGACAAAAGAGGCGTTTTTACTGAAAGATCTGGATTTATGGGAAGTCAGCCTCGTGACCTTTCCGGCCAATGACGAGGCACGGGTGAGCGAGGTCAAAAACGCGCTGGCGCGTGGCGACATTCCCACACCCAAAAGTATTGAACGGGTCCTGCGCGACGCTGGACTCACCCGCTCTCAGGCTAAGGCGTTCATGGCTGAGGGGTACGGCGCGTTGTCTCTGCGTGACGCTGAAACGGACGTGTCCATTTTGAATGCATTAAAAACCATTACTTTTGAATAATCACGGAGTCCATTATGGCAGTTGAATTGAAAGACGTTGAACAGGTCGCGCAGGAAATCAAGGGGCGCTTTGACGAGTTCAAAGAGAAGAATGATAAACGCTTTGAGGCGATTGAGGCCGAAAAAGGCAAATTGTCCGGTCAGGTTGACACCCTGAACGGCAAACTGTCCGAACTGGATAGCCTGAAAACGGCGCTGGAAGAAGAACTGGCGGGGCTGAAACGTCCGGCCGGCGGCGCAAACAATAAGGCCGTATCTGAGCACAAGACCGCCTTTGCCCAGTTTATCCGCAAGGGCCGGGATGACGGACTGGCTGAACTGGAACAGAAAGCCATGCAGACCGTCAGTGATCCGGATGGCGGCTATGCCGTTCCCGAAGAGCTGGATCGCAACATTATCAACATCCTGAAAGACGAAGTGGTGATGCGGGCAGAATGCAGCGTGGTATCGGTGGGCAACCCCAACTTTAAGCGCCTGATTAATCAGGGCGGCACCAACAGCGGCTGGGTGGGGGAAACAGACGAACGCCCCGAAACCCAGACCGCCAAGCTGGCGCAAATCGAACCGACGTGGGGCGAAATTTACGGCAACCCGGCGGCCACCCAGATCATGCTGGATGACGCCTTCTTCGATGTCGAAGCCTTTATCACCTCAGAGTTGACACAGGAATTTGCCGAGCAGGAAGAGGTGGCCTTTACCCACGGCGATGGCAAGAACAAACCCAAAGGCTTGCTGGCCTACGGCAGTGACACGCAGGAGGACAAGGATCGCAAGTGGGGCACCTTGCAGCACTTATTGCTGAAAAAGCCGACCGAAGTCACCGCGGACGAAATCATGCAACTGATCTACACCCTGCGTAAACCGTACCGCACCGGGGCGAAGTTCATGATGAACAACAAAATGCTGTTTCAGGTGCGTACCCTGAAAGACAGTCAGGGCAACTACCTGTGGCAGCCGGGCTTGCAGTTGGGGCAACCCTCCGCGCTGCTGGGTTACGGGATTGCGGAAAACGAGCAGTTTGCGGACTTAAAGACTGCGGACGCGGTGCCAGTGGCGTTTGGTAACTTCAAGCGCTGCTACACCATTCTGGATCGCGTTGGTATTCGCATGTTACGTGACCCGTACACCCGCAAGCCGTTTGTCCACTTTTATACCACCAAGCGCGTAGGTTCCCTGCTGGTGGACAGCAACGCGGTGAAACTGCTGAAAACCGCCGCGGGCAAAGCGTGATCACGATGGCGGCCAG
>NZ_NJCX01000043.1:0-6874 GCF_002632875.1 Xenorhabdus kozodoii | reverse complement strand
TTTATACCACCAAGCGCGTAGGTTCCCTGCTGGTGGACAGCAACGCGGTGAAACTGCTGAAAACCGCCGCGGGCAAAGCGTGATCACGATGGCGGCCAGCGTGCCGCCTTATTATTGGGGGAAATATGCAATTACCCACGATTGAAGAATTGCGCTTGCAGTGCAAAGTGGATGAAACTCAGGACGACGAGCTGCTGCTGACCTATCTTGCCGTTGCTAAAGAAAAAGCAGAAAACTATCTCAATCGTAACCTCTATGTAGACCGCGTTCCTGAGGATGATCCTGACGGCATGGTGATAACCCCTCTGGTTAAACTGGCCTTAATGCTGGCAGTAGGGTTCTGGTATGAAAACCGCGAACCCAACGTATTGACCAGCGGATTTAAAGAGCTGCTTAACGATTACCGTATCAGGCCAATGAGGGGGGAATAATGGACATCGGAAGGCTTCGACATCGCATCGACATTCAGGGTATCCGCACTCGTCGGACGCCATCGGGTGGCGTTATAAAAGAACGCTATACCGTAGCAACAGTCTGGTCGGAGGCGAAATTTATCAGTGGTCGTGAGCTGGTAGCCTCCAAGGCTGTACTGTCTGAAAGTATTGTGCGGTTCTGGATACGGTATCGCCGTGATATCGATACCACGATGGATATCGTTTTCAAGGGCAAAACTTACGCGATTCAGGCGGTGATGCCGGACAATAAATTAACCCTGTTGGAACTGCTCTGTCAGGAGGGTGTTAAGCAATGACAACCGTTGATTTTTCTGCACTCAAATCCCTGTCACGGGATTTAGCACTGCTCAGTAAAGCCGAAAGCAACACCGTGTTACGTAAAGGGACATATGCGGGTGCCAAACTCCTGCGCGACGAAACCCGCAAACGGGCACCGGTCAGAACAGGCCGCCTGAAAAAGAACATTATGGCGGCCAACAGAAAAAAAGGACGGGATGGCACAATTTCATCGGGTGTTTATGTAAGGGGCGCGAATAAATCCGGCGCGAACAGTGACACCAAAATGAAAAAAAATGACCCACGAAACTCCTACTACTGGCGCTTTCTGGAAAAAGGCACATCCAGAATGGCCGCCCGCCCCTTTATCGATCCGGCCTTTGATGCTAAGGCTGACGAAGCCGCTGAGGCGGCCTTTAATGTGGCGCTGAAAGCGATTGACGAGGTACTGGCGAAATGAAAGACGGCGACCTGTTCAGACTGTTAGATCCGGTGCTGCCCGGACGGGTGTTTCCGTATTTAATTCCGCAAACAGAAAGAAAAACCCCCTCGCCGTGGTGCGTCTTCTCCACCTACAGCATTTGCACAGATGTGCTGAGCGGTCAATCCGTGAAAATGACGCGCATTCAGATTGATGCCTACGCACCGATGTTGGAGTACGCCGAGACGATTTGCGACGATGCCTTCAATGCCGTCAAAAAACTGCAACCCTTTGAGGTGGAACGTGAGAACAGTTTCGAGGATGACACTGAACTCTATCGCGCCACCCTGACATGCAAAATCTACACTTAACCCTGCCGGAGATAAATTCATGGCAAAATATGAAAAAACGTTAGGCACCTCGCTGTCCGTGTCGGCGGATGCGGCTAATGATGACAGCAATCCCGCCATTAAATGGGTGCCGATTGATACCTCAGTGAAAGAAATAAACTACACTGGCGGTCAAAAATCAGATATCGAAGTGACCACGCTTGGATCCCGTGAGCAGGAAATGATTAACGGTCTGGCCGCGCCGGCTGAAATCACGATTTCCGGGCACTGGACTGCCGATGAGGAAGGGCAGGATATTTTGCGCCTCGCCTACAGTACCGATCAGGCCTACGCCTTCCGCGTCCGGTTCCCCAGCGGCAATGGCTACACCTTTCTGGCGGAGGTCAGGCAGGAATCGTGGAGTGCCGCCGCGAACGGCATTGTCAGCGCCTCTTTTACTTTGCGCATGAAAGGCCGCCCAACCCCGCTGAACAAAAAACCGGCATCACTCCAGAAGGATAATCAGGCATGAACATTCGCCAACTGGCATTAACGCCTCATTTGGGATTTCGCACTAAAACCGTCACGGTGAGCGAGTGGGATAGCGCGACAGTCATCTTGCGTGAACCCTCCGCCTCTGCGTGGATCAAATGGCATGAAATCAGCCATTCCCAATCTGATGATGACACTTCGATATCGATTGAAGAGAAGGTACTTCGCAATACCCGTGCGGACGTTGTGCTGTTCATTGATGTGCTGTGCAATGAAAACGGTGAGCCGGTCTTCACGCCTGACGACATGGAAGCCGTGATGAAAATCTACGCCCCCGTCCATTCCCGCTTGTTGCATCAAGCACTCAGTCTGGTGACTGACAGTGACGAAGCTGAAAAAAAGTCAGTTCCCCGTTGACCTTCTTCATGCTGACACTCGCTTTGCGGCTCGGTAAAACCTTATCCGAGTTGCAGGGCGGGTTAAGCGCCAGCGAATTGATGTTGTGGATGGCTTACGATCGCATCAATCCTATCAGCGACCACAGGGGCGATATTCAGGCGGCAAATGTAAACTCTATAAATGTGAGAGAGGTACGCGTACTCATGTTTATTGCAACTTCATGAAAACAAAAAACAAATACAAATTAAAGGTTTTCATTTGTTTTGGTGTTTTCTGGTTGTTTCACCATGCTGCGTATTGCAATGTGTATTGCAAAATAAGAAAAGGTTCGCTCAATGGCTATTAATAAGCTCAGTGATAAAAAACTTAAATCCTTGTATGGCAAACCAGTTGAAAAACAACAGACAATAGCAGATGGGAACGGGCTATCAATCAGATTAAGTAAACAGGGAACAATCAGTTTTGTGTTTTTCTACCGTCTGTATGGGCGTGAGAGCGCTCCGATATGGCTAACATTGGGTAAATACCCGGATTTGAGCTTAAAAGCGGCAAGGGAGAAAAGGGATAAATGCCGAGTATGGTTAGCGGAGGGAAAAGATCCAAGAATACAGATAAAAATAACAAAAGAAGATACTTTAAAACCTGTTACTGTAAAAGACGCCATAGAATATTGGATTAATAATTATGCTATCGATAAACGAAAAGCAGCAATCCATATTAGAGATGGTTTTTCCAAACATATTTATTCATATATTGGAGATATTCCATTAAATGAATGTACATTATCAATGTGGTTAATGTGCTTTGATAGAATTAAAATAAACTCGCCAGTACAAGCGGGAGTGCTTTTAAAAATTTCACAGCAAGCGTTGAAATTTTGCAGGGTAAGAAAGTATGCAATTAGTCACGAAATAGATGATTTAAATATTGGTGATGTAGGTAAGAAAGCCAATGAGAGAGATAGAGTATTAACAAGTGATGAGCTGCGTGATGTATGGCATTGTGTCAATAAAGAATATGATAACCATATTATGACACATGAGATAAGAATTATTCTTCGGTTTTTAATCATTTTCGGTTGTAGGTTATCTGAGATATTAACTTCGACATGGGATGAATGGGATTTTTCAAATAATATATGGCGAGTACCTCCAGAGCACAGTAAAAGCGGAAAAGAAATTATCAGGCCGATACCAGATAATTTTAAAAGTTGGCTGTTATTACTAAACCAAATAACAAAAAATAGAAGATACGTTATCGGTTTTGATATGAAACAAGTTACAACAAGTACAGTAATTGCAAAAATGTGGAAAAGATTAGGCCATAAAGAGAAATGGACAGCACACGATATGCGTAGAGTGTTGGCAACAAATCTTAGTGATAATGGATTTGAGCATAATGTAGTTGAACAGTTATTAGGCCATACATTAGGTGGCGTTGCAGGAATTTATAATCGAAGTAAATATATGGATAGGAAAAAAGAGGCGCTTGATTGGTGGGTTAATTATCTGGATTCTTTAGTGAAATGAGGTATCAATTATGATACATATATTAACTCGTGAAGAATTAGAACGTGATGATAAGATTGATCGATTAATAAGAATAGAAGAATGCGAATGGTTAACTTCAATTGGACAAAGACAGAGAGTTTTATTGGAGAAAAAAGGTCAATTTCCGGCAAGAATAAAAGTAGGGCCTCAAACGATAGTTTATCGACTGTCTGAAATTCAGGCATGGATAAAAGGCACTTGGAAGCCCGAATAAAATAAATTTAAATTAATAACAACCTCGCTCGCGGGGTTTTTGTTTTTGGAGAATATAAAACTATGGCAGAGAAATTTACTTCACCAACACCACAAGAAAGACAATTAATTTTAAATGAGTATGGTGAGAAATATGATCGCAGAATCAGAGAAAAAGAATGTGAGCACCTTTCCAGTTTATCGCGTTCTCGTCGTTGGGTATTAGAAGAAGAAGGTAAATTTCCGAAACGAGTTCCATTGGGACGTAATTCCGTTTCGTGGCTTTTAAGTGATGTTTTATGGTGGGTACGCAACCCGCCAACAGTGGAAAACGTGAATAACCCATACAGCCGTAAACCTGTTAATTAAGGAATGACATCATGGAAAGAATTACTGCCTTGATTGGCAACGGTCAAACTCACCCTAAATTTAGCCAGAGAGGTATTTTAAATATCGACTCAGCGGATATCTCATTTATTAAATTTGAGGGTGTACAGGTTCGAATTTTCAAAAATAACAATGAGCCGTGGTTTATTGCTGCTGATGTGTGCAAGACGTTAGAAATATCTAACGTCACCAATTCTATGAAAGCATTAGATGATGATGAAAATACCCTATGTTCAATAAAGGGTATTACTGATGCTGGGAACCCTATTTTTAATGCCATTTCAGAATCTGGCTTTTACAAACTAATTACCCGCAGTCGCAAGGCTACCAAGCAAGGAACGTTTGCCCATCGATTCGCTAATTGGGTATTCCGTGAGGTTATCCCGTCTATCCGTAAAACGGGTTCTTACGGTGTGCCATTTGCTGCGCTGAACGACTTCACCCGGCGACAGAACGAATACAAAGTAATTGCGTCTCAACGTGGGCGCGATCTTCAATCATGCAAAGGAGAACTAGCCAGCTTAAATAAAGAAGGACGGGAACTGTGGATAACATACCAGCCTGACCTTTTGGAAGAGGCAGAGTGATGATCATTGTTAACTGCGTAGACTCCTTGAGGTTAAGGAGTCCTATTACCGAAGTCCTCACTTTGGGAGGCTCCCCGAAATTATCGGGGTGGTTACTTAACCCATTGAAATATAGTCAAGCTGCAAATATGCAGTCTGCTCATAATTTGAGCGTCAGTAATGCTGACTCACAGAATTTGCGCGTATCATTTAGCTACGCGGTTAATTTGCGATCCTCATTGAGTGGAGCACAAAAAGAAAAGGATAGCACGGCGAATGCTACCCTTTGGCGTTACTCAGATTTGCTTTACGAAGAATTACAAGAGCTTAAGAACCTCATATCTTTAAGAGATTTGGTTAGGCTCCCCGATAACATCGGGTTGGTTAGTTATTGCTCAATCAACTTACCATCTTTAAGAGGGGGAGTGAACCAAGGCAATAATATTGACTTGGTTGGTTATTGCTCAGATAACCATGTGAATAATGTTCACTCGGTTAGTTATTGTTCAGATGATGCTTTGGCTTTGCGCTGGCGGCGTTTGATCTCGCCTTTCATTGCAGTGACGATAAAACCAGCATTGCTTTCATCATCACTTTTAACTTTTTCCATATCCTCCATAACTTCATGGGGGATGCGGACGGTAGTCATTTGTGATTTTGCATTCTTTGCACCAGTTGCCATTACTGAATCCTCTATATTTCGGTGTATGTCAGTATACATAAAAAATAAACTAAAAAAAGTATTGACGTTCATTTCACCCATGGATAAAGTGAAATACACCTTGAGGAATTCAAGGCAGAAAAAAGCAACGCCCCGAAGTGCGGCTAACACTATCGAGGCGTCTAACCACAACGTAAAGGAGTCTTACGCTATGGATACACCACAGCATACCCAAACTCGCCTTAAATTTACATTCCTAATTGCATCAGGCAATCAACGTCTGGTGGATATTCACCCTGTACGCCTCATTACTGTTCTGGCGGACTGTGAAGGTGAAGCCCGTCTACTGGCTGGTATTTCCTCTCTGGTATTTGTTTCCCGTCAGGGGGTGAGTCATGCCTAACCCTGCCCCTCATGACTATTACACCCATCAGAACGGGGAAACCGTTCAGGTGCTGTCGGTGGACTTTAACCGCGTGACCTTTGTCCGTGAAGGTTATACCACCCCGTGCATTATGCCAGTAAGCCGTTTCACTAAAGAATACACCTACGCAGGGAGAGCCTGATCATGTCTGATATCTATAACCATTTGGTAAAAAATAACTTTAGCGCTATGAACACTGAGGAACTGAAAGATCTGCGCAAACATTCAGATGGAGCGCATAGCGCAGTGATGGCGGCAATGTCAGCGATGGGGGAGTTGGCTTTCTGGTCAACGGATAATGAAAACTATACAGATTGTCAGGCTAGGGACGACTTACGCCGCATTGGTGAAGCCCTGACGTATCTGCCAAGGATAGCCGAAGCCCTGAATGACACCGCACAGCATGCGGATTTTGAAATCCATCACCGTGAGGGGTTCCCCAAATGGTAAATCATATTGATATCCGTTCAGTGAAAACAGCGGCTAAAGATCACTGGCAAGGGTTGCTGGCTGCCTGTGGGGTGGATGTTCCGGCAAAGGGTAAGCATGGTGCTTGCCCGATATGCGGAGGTACTGACCGCTTTCACTTCATGGACGATCACGGTCACGGTGACTGGCATTGCCGCCAGTGTGATGAGCCGAATCATGGTGATGGACTGGATTTGCTGGTAAGAGCCAAGGGGATCACCATTATTGAGGCCGCTAAAGTCGTTGCTGATACA
>NZ_NJCX01000042.1 GCF_002632875.1 Xenorhabdus kozodoii | reverse complement strand
ATCCTCAAAGACCGCGGCAAGGCTGTCGGGATGCTGTTCTGCCTGTGCTTCAAATAGTTGGTGGATGAACGCGTCTTGCGGGAAATCCGTTTGGGTGGCGTTGAAATCCCCCAGCAATTGTTGCCGCTCTGCCGCCGGCAAGATCGGGATATCCCGAATGTCTTGTTGCGGGTTGTGCGTTAAAGCCTCAACCAACCCACGAATGGCCGTCGCCAGATAGGTATTGATCCGTGCCGGCGCAATCTCGGCTATGGTCAGGGCGGTCAGTTGGAAACCGTCGCCCAAATCATCCACCGACAGGGTGATGGGATAGTTGGTGCGCTCCTCGGCGGACAAAACCCGGATGCCCGCCCAGATAGCCTCAACCGCCTCGGTTTCACCCGATGGGCTATGGCGATAATTCAGTAAGGTACTGAACAGCGGCAGGGGCGGTTCCACGCCACTGCAACGCTGGGCAATGGCCAGCGGTGTTTGTTCATGATCCAGCAGTTCGCTCAGGTGCTGGTAGGTTTCCTGTACAATGTCCTGTACCGAACGCCCGCCCAGCGAGAGGCGCAGGGGCAGGGTGTTGATAAACATCCCCAGTATTTGATCCGCCCCGGCGCCGCCTTGCAGCCGGCCGAGCAGCACAGAGCCAAACACCACATCCTCGCGGCCGCTGGTTTGTGCCAGCACCTGTGCCCAGGCCACATGGAACAGCACACTGGGGCTGACCCCGAAACGACGCGCCTGGGTGCGGATCGCTTTTGTGAGCTCAGGGGCGATAGAGAATTGCGCTTTCGTGACAAGGTCATTGCCAATTTTTACGTCAATGACGCCAAACGGTGCCGTGGGTTCATCAATATCCGCCAGTTGGCTGCGGAAATAGGCTTCATGCTCGGCAATGGGGGTATGCAAGGTTTGCGCGATAAAGTTGCGGTAAGGTAATACTGCCGGCAATTGCGCTGTCTTGTCCTGCAAGAGTAAGGCAATTTCGGCAAAAATCAGATCCAACGTGACATGGTCACTGACCAGATGGTGGAAGCGCAGCGCCAGCAACCACTCATCTTGCGCCGGATCGTGGGTGATATCGGTGGCAAAGAGTGGCGCCTGGCTGATATTGAGACGGTGCTGGCGTGGATCGGTGTGCGCCAGTAACTGGGCGGGAATATCGTCCGGGCTGGCCGGGGTGAATTCACGGATAGCCAGCGACGCCTGACGCCAGACCGCTTGCACCGGTTGTTCCAGTCCTTGCCAATAAATGGCGGTACGCAAAATATCATGCCGGTCGATAACCTGTTGCAACGCTGCCAGAAAGCGATCAAGCCGCTCACGGGTATCGAATGCGAGCAAACTCTGTTGCAGATAGTTATCCCCTTGCGCCTGTAACAGATGATGGAACAAGATCCCGGCCTGCAACGGCGCCAGCGGGTAAATATCCTGCACATTGCTTACCCCGCCCGGCACCTGCCCAACGATGGTATCAATCTCACCTTGGGTGAGCGAAACCAACGGTAGCTTGTCCGGCGTAAGGGCAGCGCAACCCGCTGGGATCAGGTTAGGGGGCACGACAAACGTCTCGGTGTCATGCCGGATAGCCTGCGCCATTTCAGCCAGAATCGGGGTGGCAAATACGCTACGAATGTCGAGCCGCCAGCCCCGATGACGCAGCCCTTCGATCAGGCTGACAATCATCAGCGAATGGCCGCCGAGTTCAAAGAAATGGTCATGGCGGCTGACTTGTTCCAGTCCCAGCAAGTTTTGCCAGATCTGGGACAGGGCGATTTCTCTCTCACCGACCGGCGCGGCATAGTCGCGAGTGGCAACCGCCGCTAAATCCGGTGCCGGCAGCGCCTTGCGGTCGAGTTTGCCGTTGGGCGTCAGCGGGAAGCTGTCCAGTGCCACAAAGGCACTGGGTAGCATATAGTCCGCCAGATACTGGCTGAGTTGCTCCCGCAATGCCGTCGGCACCCGTTCCGCCCCGTCCTCTGGTCGCAGGTAGGCGACCAGCCGTTTCTGGCCGGGTTCGTCTTCGCGGGCGATGACCACCGCTTCGCGCACCCCGTCACATTGGGTCAGCCGGGCCTCGATTTCCCCCAGCTCGATACGGAAGCCGCGCAGTTTGACCTGAAAATCATTGCGGCCAAGGTAGTCAATATTGCCGTCGGGCAGCCAGCGGCCGAGGTCACCGGTCTTGTACAGGCGAGCGCCCGGCTTGGCAGCGAAAGGATCGGCTAGAAAACGTTCGGCCGTCAGTTCGGGGCGGTTGAGGGAACCACGGGCGACGCCCACCCCGCCGATATAAATTTCCCCCGCCACACCGCGAGGAACCGGCTGGCCGTGGGGGTCCAGAATATAAATTTGGGTATTCACGATAGGCCGGCCTATTGGTGGCGCGCTTTCCTTTTGGGGATCACACGGGGAGAGGGTGGCACAAACCGTGGATTCTGTTGGCCCATAGGCATTGATGATAATCCGTTGGCCTGTTGCCCAACGCCTGACTAACGCCGATGAGCAGGCTTCGCCGGCCAGCACCAGAACGGACAGGTCGGGCAATTCAGCACCCGGCGTTAAGGCACCCGCTGCAACAGGAGGAAGGGTGACATGGGTGATCGCCTGAGTTTTCAAGGTACTCATCAGGGCCTCACCGGGTAATAGCGCTTCACGGGAGGCCAGGATCAGGCAAGCCCCCTGGCACAAGGTAGTGGCAATTTCAGAGATGCAGGCATCAAAGCTGAAAGAAGCAAATTGCAACAGTCGGGAGTGGGCGGTGATATGGAATGCTGCAATTTGTGCCTGAGTGAGGTTGTACAGGCCACGATGTTCAACCATCACCCCTTTGGGCAGCCCCGTAGAGCCAGAGGTGTAGATAACATAAGCCAGATGATGCGGGAGGACACCGGCATCAGGATTATTTGTTGCGGAGCCATCGAAGGATACGGTGTCAAGCTGCACGGTGGGTCGGTCACTGCGTAGTGTCGCCACTAATGACGCCTGGGTCAGTAACACCACTGGTGCTGCATCGTCCAGCATATAGGCCAGCCGGTCGGCGGGGTAGTCCGGATCGAGGGGCACATAGGCAGCGCCGGCTTTCAGGACAGCCAGCAAGCCGACCACCATCTCAAGGCTACGTTCGACACAAATCGCCACCCGATCATCCGGCCGCACTCCCAATCCAATCAGGTGATGGGCTAACTGATTGGCGCGGCGGTTTAACTCCCCGTAGCTGAGCGTGTGATCCTCAAAGACCGCGGCAAGATTGTCGGGATGCTGTGCGGCCTGCGCCTCAAACCGTTGGTGAATTAACGCGGCTTGCGGGAAATCCGCCTGGGTGGGATTGAAATCCACCAGCAGTTGTTGCCGCTCCGAGGCGGGCAGCATCGGCAACGTGGCAATGAGCTGGGTTTCATCCGCCACCATCGCCGCTAAAATATTGCTGAAATAGCCGACGATCCGCTCAACGGTTGCGGTGTCGAATAAATCGCTGACATATTCCAGTTCACCGACCAGACCGGCCTCGGTTTCGGCCAATGACAAGGTTAAGTCAAAGTGGGCGCTGGGATGCATTTGCTCAATGGGTGAACATTGGAGATGGGGAAATGCCAGCGCCTGGGTGGGGGTATTGTCTAAAGCCAGCATCACCTGAAAAATCGGGCTGTAGCTGAGATTGCGTTCCGGCTGGAGCGCTTCCACCACCTGCTCAAAGGGCAGATCCTGATGGGCATAAGCAGCCAGTGCCCGTTCCCGCACCTGGGCAAGCAAATCCGCGACACGGAGATCATCATTGCAGGTGATGCGCAGCGCCAGCGTGTTAACGAAGAACCCGATTACCCCTTCCAGCTCAGGGTGCGGGCGGTTAGCCACCGGGGTGCCGATAACAATATCCTCCTGCCCGCTGAGCCGATTCAGTACCAGACTCCAGGCACTGAGCACCGTCATAAACAAGGTGGCGTTATGGCGCTGCCCCAGCTTTTTCAGGGCATCCAATAAGCTGGCATCAAGGTGAACAGGAACCCGGTTGCCCACGAAAGATTGTAGCGCGGGGCGCGGGTGGTCAGTCGGCAGTGTCAGTAAGGCTGGCGCATCTGCAAGCTGCTTGCACCAGAAATCACGTTGTGCTGTCAGCGCCGCCTCTTGCAACCAGTGACGTTGCCAGACGGCATAGTCGGCATACTGAATGGACTGTGGCGGTAACGGCGCGTCTTTATCGTCAAGGATGGCGTGATAAAGCACACTGAGTTCATGCAACAGCACACCGTTGGACCAGCCATCAGAGATAATATGGTGCTGCGTCAGCAGCAAGGCATGTTCTTCATCGGCCAGTTGCAGCAAGTGACCGCGGATCAGTCGGCCTTGGGTAAAGTCAAAAGGTGTTTGTGCTTCGCGTGCCGTTAATTCCGCCATGCGGCTGTCTTGTGCTTGCGGTGCCAATGGGCGCAGATCCTGGTAAGGCAGGGCAAGGCCAATCTCCGCCGCATCAATGTGCTGGCAAGGTTGGCCGGAAATGAGCACAAAGCGGGTACGCAAACTTTCATGGCGGGCGACCAGATAGTCGAATGCCCGCGCCAAGGCAGGGCGATCAAGCGGTCCCGTCAGGCGTAATGCCACAGGGATATGGTAAGCCAGGCTGGCTGCCGGATCGAGCTGGCTGAGGAACCAGAGCCTTTGCTGGGCAAAGGAAAGGGGCAACGGCTGGCTGCGATCAGCGGGTGGGATCACTATCTGCACCATTGTCGATGCACCGGTCAGCGTTTGCGCCAACTGCATCAGAACGGGTTGGTCAAAGAGTTGCTGTAGTGACAAATCCCGTGCCAGTTTTTGGTGTATATGTGCGACCAGTTGGACAGCCAGCAGAGAATGGCCACCGAGTTCAAAGAAATTATCGTGGCGACCCACTTGTTCCAACCCCAGCAACGTTTGCCAAATCTGGGCCAGGGCGATTTCCATTTCACCGATGGGGGCTTCATAGCGACGGGTAATCACCGCCGCTAAATCCGGTGCCGGCAGCGCGTTGCGGTCGAGTTTGCCGTTAGGCGTGAGCGGGAAAGCATCCAGCGTGACAAAGGCACTGGGAAGCATGTGTTCCAGCAAGCTGGCACTCAATTGTTCGCGCAGATCGGCGGGGGTGAGCGTGACGTCCGGTTGTGGGATCAGGTAAGCCACCAGACGCTTATCACCGTTTTCCTCTGCACGGGCGATCACCACCGCTTCCCTGACGCCTTTACAGCCAACCAGCCGGTTTTCAATTTCGCCCAATTCAATGCGGAAACCGCGTATCTTGACCTGAAAATCGTTGCGGCCAAGGTAGTCGATATTGCCGTCGGGCAGCCAGCGGCCGAGGTCGCCGGTCTTGTACAGGCGGGCATTGGGCGCGGTTGAAAAGGGATCGGGGATAAAACGGTCTGCCGTCAGTGCCGGCCGGTTGAGGTAACCGCGGGATACCCCCGCACCGCCAATGTAAATCTCACCGCTTACCCCAAGGGGCACGGGCTGTTTCTGGGTATCCAGAATATAAATTTGGCTATTGGCGATCGGTTTCCCGATGGGAATGTTGTCAACGCTACTCGCCTGATGATGGGTATCAAACGTGAGGCAACCCACCACCGTTTCGGTGGGGCCATATTCGTTGATAATGCGTGAATCCGGTGACAGATCACGCCAAAGGGCGACGACGGATTGGGGGAGCACCTCCCCACCGACGATGAAACAACGGGCAGGACAGGTTCGTTTTTCCAGCCGTAATGCCTGACCGATTGCCGCGAAATGGGTCGGGGTGACATTAACCAGTGTGGCGGCGGCTATCGCGGGGGATAACAGTGCGGGCACCAACTCAGTCAGCGCCTGGCCTTCACGGATCAGGTGCAGTTTGCCGCCACACAGCAGGGGTAAATAAAGGCTGGAGACGGTGGCATCAAACGCAAACGGGGCTGACACGATGCTGTCGGTGGGTCTGGTCGTGACATAGTAACTCAGCCCCCATTGCAGGTAATTGCTGAACCCGGCGTGTTCCACCATCACCCCTTTGGGTTGGCCGGTGGAGCCAGAGGTATAGATGACATAGGCCAGATGATGTGAAGTCAGCCCCAGCACTTGTGGATCAGGATTATTTTCCGCGCTATTGTCGAAAACCGGGGCATCAAGTAGCACGGTAGGCAGGTGACTGCCTAGTCGGTCAATCAGTGATGTCTGGGTCAGTAATACCACCGGCGCCGCATCATCCAGCACATAGGCCAGCCGTTCGGGCGGGTAAGTGGGGGAGAGCGGGACATAAGCGCCCCCCGCCTTGAGGACAGCCAGCAAACCGATCACCATCTCCGGGCTGCGTTCGACACAGATGGCAACCCGATCATCGGGACGCACCCCCAGCCCAATCAGGTGATGGGCTAACTGGTTGGCACGGCGGTTTAATTCTTCATAGCTCAGGGTTTGGCCTTGGTAGACAACAGCGATCGCGTCGGGCGCTTGTGCGGCCTGCGCCTCAAACCGTTGGTGGATAAACGCCCCTTGCGGGAAATCGACCTGGGTGGCATTGAACTCCACCAGCAGTTGTTGTCGCTCTGCTACCGGCAAGATGGGGATATCCCGTATTGCTTGTTGCGGGTGGTGAACCAGGGCATCGACCAAACCGCGGATGGCGGTTGCCAGATAGGTGTTGATGCGCTCCGGCGCAATGCCGGTTACGGCCAGGGTACTGAGCAGGAAACCGTCGCCTAAATCATCCACTGATAAGGAGATAGGATAGTTAGTGCGTTCTTCGGCGGCCAAAATACGGATATCGGCCCAGAGGGTATCAACCGCGCCGGTTTCATCCGATGGGCTATGACGATAATTCAGCAAGCTGCTGAACAACGGCAGGGGTTGGGCTACGCCACTGCACTGTTGTGCCAGCACTAACGGTGCCTGCTCATGCTCCAGCAAGGCGATCACATTGTGATAGGTTTCCTGCACGATGTCCTGGACTGTGCGCTCGCCCAGAGAAATGCGCAGGGGCAGGGTGTTAATAAACATCCCCAGTATTTGATCCGCCCCCGCACCGCCTTGCAGACGGCCGGAGAGTACGGAGCCAAACACCACGTCATCGCGGCCGCTGGTTTGTGCCAGCACTTGCGCCCACGCGACATGGAACAGCACACTGGGGCTGACCCCGAAACGACGCGCCTGAGTACGGATAGCGTTGGCTAAATCGGGGGCGACAGGCAGGCGTGCCTCAGTCACGAAGTCGTTGTCAGTTTGTAGCTTGAGCACACCAAACGGTGCGGTGGGTTCATCAATATCCGCCAGCCGGCTGCGGAAATACGCCTCGTGGTCGGCGGCCGGTGTTCCCAGGATTTGCGCGATAAAATTGCGATAGGGCAATACCGCGGGCAATTTATCTGCCTTGTCCTGCAAGATGAGTGCAATTTCGGCAAGGATCAGCTCCAGTGTCATATGGTCACTGACCAGATGATGGAACCGCAACGCCAGCAACCATTCATTTTGTGCCGGATTGGGGGCGATATCGGCGGCAAACAGCGGGGCGCGATCCAGGTCAATACGGTGCCGGCGTGGATCGGTGTGCGCCAGTAATTGCGCCGGAATATCGTCCGTTGTGGTCGGGGTAAATTCACGGATAGTCAGCGGTGCCTGACGCCAGACCACCTGCATCGGTTGTGCCAAATCTTGCCAGCAAATGGCGGTGCGCAGAATATCATGCCGGTCGATGACTTGTTGCAGCGCCGCTAAAAAGGCATTGAGGCGCTCACGGGTATTGAAAGCCAGCAAACTTTGCAGCAGATAATTATCCCCTTGCGCCTGTAACAGATGATGGAACAAGATCCCTGCCTGCAACGGTGCCAGCGGATAGATATCCTGCACATTGGCCGCACCGCCCACAACCGTGGTAACAAGGGTATCAATGTCGATTTGGGACAGGGAAGCCAAAGGCAGCATATCGGGCGTGATAGCCGTACAACCTTCGGGGATACGGTTGGGGGGCACGATAAAGGCGCTGACGTCACGCTGGATAGCCTGAGCCATATTGACGAGGATCGGCGCGATAAACACGCTGCGAACATCGAGTTGCCAGCCCAGATGACGCAGCGCTTCGATCAAACTGACAATCATCAGGGAATGGCCGCCGAGTTCAAAGAAGTGGTCATGGCGGCTGACTTGTTCCAGTCCCAGTAAATCTTGCCAGATCCGCGCCAGGGCGGTTTCGGTTTCACCCACGGGGGCTTCATAGTGGCGAGTGACAACCGCGGAGACATCCGGGGCTGGCAGCGCCTTGCGGTCGAGTTTGCCGTTAGGGGTGAGCGGGAAAGTTTCCAAGGTCACAAAGGCACTGGGCAGCATATAATCCGCCAGATGCTGGCTGAGTTGCTCCCGCAATGCCGCCGGCACCAGTACCATCCCGTCCTCTGGCCGCAAATAGGCGACCAGCCGTTTTTGTCCGGGTTCGTCTGCGCGGGCGATCACCACCGCTTCACGCACCCCGTCACATTGGGTCAGTCTGGCCTCGATTTCTCCCAGCTCGATACGGAAGCCGCGCAGTTTGACCTGAAAATCATTCCGGCCAAGGTATTCAATTGTGCCATCCGGCAGCCAGCGGCCGAGGTCACCGGTTTTGTACATCCGGGCAGCCGAATCCGGGCAGAACGGATCGGCAAGGAAACGCTCGGCCGTCAGTTCGGGACGGTTGAGGTAACCACGGGCGACACCAGCTCCGACGATATACATTTCCCCCGCCACCCCAAGCGGCACCGGATGCCCGTGGGGATCGAGAATATAGATCCGCAGGTCAGCCAGAGGCTGGCCAATCAAACTGCCCTTCCCTGAGTGGATATCGACTTCGGTGAGTTCCCGATAGGTGGCATGAACGGTAATTTCGGTGATGCCATACATATTGACCAGACGGGTTTGCGCCGTCGGGTTGCGAGCCACCCACGGGGCAAGCGTGTGTAATTCCAGGGCTTCGCCGCCAAAAATAATGCACCGCAGGGAATGTGCCGTCGTATCCTGGGCGGAAATTAACGGACGGAAAGCACTGGGGGTCTGGTTCAGGATCGTGACGTGTTCACGGCACAGTAGCGAATAAAACAGTTGTGGTGAACGGGCACACTCGGCGGAGATAATGACCAGCCGGCCGCCGTAAGCCAGGGCACCCCAGAGTTCCCAGACGGAGAAATCGAAAGCAAACGAGTGGAACAGGGTCCAGACATCTTGGTCATCAAACTGGAAACGGGACTGTGTGGCGGCTAGCAGGCGGATGACATTAGCGTGCTCGACCATCACCCCTTTGGGGGTGCCGGTTGATCCCGATGTGTATATGATGTAGGCCAGATGACGGGATGTCAGTCCCTGCGCTGGTACATCTGGATTGTCATCGGGTTGCGTGGCCAGTGTTTCTGGGGTATCCAGCAAGACCACAGGCAACTCACTGTTCAGTTTGTCGCATAATGTTGTTTGTGTCAGCAAGGCGACCGGTGCGGCATCGTCCAGTATATAGGCTAGCCGGTCGGCGGGGTAAGCGGGGTCGAGCGGCACATAAGCGCCACCGGCTTTCAGGACAGCCAGCAACCCGACCACCATTTCCAGGCTGCGCTCGACACAAATCGCGACCCGATCATCCGGCCGCACGCCCCGTGCCATCAGGTGGTGGGCTAACCGGTTGGCACGACGATTGAGTTCGCCATAGCTCAGGGTTTGCGCCTCAAAGACGACTGCAATTCTGTCGGGATGTTGTGCGGCTTGCGCTTCAAACCCTTGGTGGATCAAGGCCTCTTGCGGGAAATCCGTCTGGCCGGCATTGAAGCCTTCCAGCAGTTGTTGCCGCTCCGAGGCCGGCAGCATCGGCAATGTGGCAATGGGCTGGGTTTCATCGCTCACCATAGCGGCCAGTACATGGGTTAAATAGCCCGCCAGCCGTTCAATGGTCGTGGCATCAAATAAATCAGTAGCATAAGCCAATTCTCCGGCCAACCCGGTTTCGGTTTCGGTCAATGACAAAGTTAAATCAAAGTGAGCGCTCTGGTGTGCCTGCTCGACGAGGGTGAGTTGCAAATCAGGTAACCTGGACTCCTGGAGAGAGAGGTGTCGTGGCGTGTTGTTTAAGGCCAGCATCACCTGAAAGAGAGGGCTGTAACTCAGACTGCGTTCCGGCTGGAGGGCTTCCACCACCTGTTCAAAGGGCAGATCCTGATGGGCGTAGGCCGCTAAGGTCTGTTCCCGCACTTGGGCAAGCAGATCCGCCACACTAAGGTCATCCCTGAAAGTGATGCGCAGCGCCAGCGTGTTAACGAAGAACCCGATTAAGCCTTCCAGCTCCTGGTGTGGCCGGTTAGCGATGGGGGTGCCGATAACGATATCCTCCTGCCCACTGAGCCGGTTCAATACGAGACTCCAGGCACTGAGTACCGTCATAAACAAGGTGGCGTTATGGCGCTGCCCCAGTTTTTTCAGCGAAGCCAATAAACGGGCATCAAAGTGCACCGGGATCTGGCCGCCAACATAGGATTGCACCGCCGGGCGTGGCCGATCGGTCGGTAATGTCAATAAGGCCGGCGCCCCGGCAAGTTGGGTACACCAGAAATCGCGTTGGGCAATGAGCGTGGCCTCTTGCAGCCAGTGACGTTGCCAGACGGTATAGTCGGCATACTGAATGGGGAGTGGTGCTAAAGGCGTGTCTTGACCTGCAAGGAGGGCGCGATAAAGCTCACTGAGTTCATGTAACAATACCCCGATAGACCAACCATCAGAAATAATATGGTGTTGCGTCAGCAGCAAGAGATGCTCTTCATCGGCCAGTTGCAGCAAGTGACCACGGAGCAGCGAGCCTTGGGTAAAGTCAAACGGCGTCTGCGCGTCGAGTGCCGTTAATTCCGCGATCCGGTTGTCCTGTACTTCCGGTGCCAATGGACGCAAATCTTGATAAGACAGGGTAAAGCCAGTCTCCGCCGGATCGATATGCTGGCAAGGCTGGCCAGCAACCAGCCCAAAGCGGGTACGCAAACTTTCATGGCGGGCGACCAGATGGTCGAGTGCGTCGGTCAAAGCGCGGCGATGAAGCTGGCCGGTCAGGCGCAGCGCCATCGGGATATGGTAAGCCAGACTGGCCGCCGGGTCGAGTTGGCCGAGGAACCATAAGCGCTGTTGGGCAAACGACAGCGGCAAGGGTTGGCTGCGATCCGCCACCGGAATGGTGATCTGCGTGGTGGTTGACGTGTCAGCGAGCGTTTGCGCCAACGGCATCAAGACCGGTTGTTCAAAGAGCGTCTGTAACGGCAACTCCCGTGCCAATGTTTGCCGGACGCGTGCCGCCAGTTGAACGGCAAGCAGGGAATGCCCACCCAGTTCGAAGAAATTGTCGTAGCGACCCACTTGTTCTAACCCCAGCAACTCTTGCCAGATTTGCGCCAGGGCGATTTCAGTCTCACCGACCGGCGCTGCATAGCGACGGGCAGCGACAGCGGATAAATCCGGTGCCGGCAATGCCTGGCGGTCGAGTTTGCCATTGGGGGTCAGCGGGAAGGTATCCAGCGTGATAA
>NZ_NJCX01000041.1 GCF_002632875.1 Xenorhabdus kozodoii | reverse complement strand
ATCGGCTGAAATATTGGGATGTATGCGTCACATGAGTGTCAATATGTTGCGGGCAGAAACAACCAAAAAAGCCAGCATTCGCCGAAAAAGGCGGTTTGCGAGTATGGATATTAACTATTTGGATAAGGTCTTAGTCGCAGGATTTAAGGCGTTAGGCAAGAAGTGAACATTCACGCTCTTGCCCTGCACTTTTTACCGTGCCCACTTTCACAAAATATCGTCCACTTGGTGGGTTATTAACTTGAGTTGGCATATCTAAATAATCCGCACCGACAGCTAATTGTACTGAAGAAATATCAACCGTTTTAGCATAATAAAATATCTTAGTTTCTTCAAATCCTATTGCTGCTGAATTTGGCTGAATATCTAATTGAATTTCATTGTTTTCAATGACATCATTATCAACACGTAATTCAACAGAAATTGTTCCTTTTTTATTATTATCAGACAATACGATTGGAGGTACATTTCTACGCAACCCTATACCGCCATAAGGTATCAATTCAACACTTGCATCACTCGAAATAGGTGTATCAGATGTTAAAAAGATATCGAGAATAAATTCTTCCCCTATGATTAAATCTGAACCCGATTCTATAGAAGTCGTAATTTTCTTAGATGACATTATTCTTTACCTCATAATAATTAACATATAAAAATGAATTAGGTACACTTCTATCATTTTTATTAATCACCAATAGTTTCTATTTGGCTATAATAATAATGACTATATTGTCTCAAACCTTCATTATTAATATAATATTCAAAATAAATTATCGGTATACCATAATGTGAACTACTCGCAAAGTTAACTAATAAATCATATTTAATCCCAATGATCGTTGTGGATTCTTTACCACCATCATGGTCAGGAACGTCATTAATAATAATGGAGAAAGGCTTGTTGATCTGTTTATATTGATCATCATCACTCAAATCATCACTTGAATCACCGTTAAGATACATAGTGAAATGAAGGGTATCACCAAATTTCGGTTTACGTTTATCTGTAAAATCATTTGTTCCTATTATTTTCACAAATAATCCATAACCTTCATTCCCCTCTTTCTGATAGCCAGCGATTGAAGAACTATTAATAGTGGATCCACACTCCAGTATAAAACTCTCATCATCCTGATTTAACGGTGGTTGACTATTAGGATCCGCCCAACTGGCATAGACAACAGGCATATCAAAAACACGCTCAATGCTATTTGACGGTTTATTCTCTCCACCGCCTATGTAGGTAATCGGTAATTTTTTTGAATATCGATTATCCCCGCCGACTGGTGCGATGACGTAATTAAGGTGTGCCATATTATCTTTTGGAAACAGATCATAATACAGTTTAAAACTGTGATCAGGAGCATCTGAATGCGCTATCATCTTAATGGGCAAAACAGGTTTGTCATCGATAAAAAAAATAACACTATCATCATCATGCAAATGAGTATAAGGCTCAACGATTACATCAAATGTATAATCTGAACCCGATGCTTGCAATTGACCATGATTCAGGTTATTTATTATCGGCACTGGAAGCAATTCACGCGGATCGACAGGCTTAGGGTTCAGCATATAAACAGCAGGTGCTGCATAATAGACTTCAAGCCCAGGCAATTCGCTTTCTAATCGCAGTGTAACGGGTTGATTCTTTTTTGGATAAACGCGGAAACTGATTTTACCATGGTGATTACTATTGATAGGAATAACAACCTGTTCATATTCCTCAATGGGATAAAGAGTCACTGGATTGGATTGTCCATCATCCGGATCCGTAGTAATAATCACCTTATCATTTAAATTATCCTTAATAGCTGAGGAAATCTGAATCGGGGTATTTTTTATCTCCTTACCACTGCTATTTTTTAATTTCGCAGTATAGAGAATAAAATTCTTATTTTCATTATCAATGCGATTCTCTGTTTGTGGTACTTCACAAATATATTTATCGACTGACAATTTAAATGAATCTACGTCAATCAGATTCGCAGTATAATGTACTTCTTGCGTATGCATATTAGGTATTTCTAATTTATACGCAATGGTGTCTCCGGGTTTTAAAGTACTGTCATCATCAACAGTTAAATACGCGATCGAGCGTATGGCATTTTTTATGCCATCAACGGGAGTCGCTTTAGTCAAACTGTCTACCGTTATTCCGTTAATCACCGATAAATCAACCTCTAATTCCGAAGGTGATTCCCCATTGAACATTATGGTAATATAAAGATAAAAACTTTGTCCAATAACCACATCTGAATGATGTGGTACTGATAGAACGACTGACGACACAACAGAATTGTATATTATATTTTCTTTATCAATCATAATAAACTCCATTTTAATTTTTTAACCAACATTCCAACGATATATACCAGTCGCCTTTCAAGATGCGTTTTATATCTCCCCGCTACGCGGGGAGATATAAACACTCTCGTTGGTTTGCAAACGGCAACTTGAAGTTAGATTGGTATAAATAAGATTTCAATATTGTAGGATATTCCCTTACTCCTCGCGAGGAGTAAGGGGTTTTCATAAATATCAGTGTTTCACTATTATGAAAAGGTATTTATATCCATAGACTTTCAAATAACACAAACCTATTGAAGCCAATCAAGTATAAAATAATATTTTTTACTGATGTTAATTTTTAATAAAAAACACACCATAAATTAAACATGGAACATTAGCTTTAACGTTATTAAAAAATCTGAAATTATTTACTGTAAAAAGTTAATCATCGTCCAGACCAGGGAGTGATGTGTTGGTCATTCCTCGCCAATAGTGGCTAAACGTTGTCTTGTTATTTTCATCTATCGTATAATACTCAAAATAAACGAAAGCGGGTGAGCCATCATTATAAGATCTTATTCCATAATATAATGGGTGATTAATTGGGATTACTGTAGAACATAATGTTTTATTACCTGCTGGAACAGCATCTGGCTTCGATAAAAGTATTGTAGTAGGTAATTTTTGAAAAAAATTCTTATTACCTGACCTGACGTACATATTTACATATACAGTATCTCCCACTTTTGGCCGTGTATGATCCGTTAGATCGTTTGTTGCAGTTATTTTCACATAGGCATCATAACCGCCATTTTTGGTATAATTTGACAACTCCACTCTGGTGGTATAACTCCTCTCCCAAAACAGCGCATTTTCTTCGCCTGGCTGTACCAACTGTGGGTCACCTGCATAATCGGCAAAACTGGAGTAAACCTGAACTTTATTATAGGTTCTTTCTATTCCGTCCGACGGTATAAGGTTTGTTCTACCACCTGTAATTTTAATCATTTCTCCCATTGAATAACGAGTATTTTCTGTATTTGTAATCACATAAAAAATCCCCTCCCATTCATCAGGTTTAAAACTGGCAAAAGGAATAGGAAAAGAATACTTAGCTTCACTAGCACCCTGCATATTATAAATGGGTAATATTAAACTCTTAATATCAGGAATTTTATTTTTTTCTTTGGTGAAAAATAAAATATGATCATCTGGGTTAGGGTTATCATAAGGCTGAATAGTAACTTCAAAAGTAGGATCATCTGGCTCACCATTTATTACACCACCATCAGCAGCAGGAATCAGCAATAATTCTAGATCATCGAAAGCAAGAAATGGTCTAGGAGCAATAATACATACTCTTTCTGACATATATGGATATTCATCCTGCCCCAAAATCATACATCCTAAGGAAAGTAAGGTCGGCTTATAATTAGTATCACTATTACCAACAGTTGGTTTATTATTTGGATAAACACGGAACCTGATTTTTCCACTATCATCACTTGTAAGACTAATAAATATTTTACCATTAATATTTGCATGGGTATAAATTTTTAGTGGTGTATTTTGCTGGTCTGGATCAGATGTAATAATAACATTTTTACTGATGTCTTCGTCAAGTGAAGCAATAAGATAAACCAGTGCTTTTTTTATTGGCGTATTTTGTGTCTGATCTCCTGTATCTTCTAATAAATGGGTTTCGTATATAATATACGTATCCTCAGGATCATTGAATGTTGGATCAGAATATTTTTTAGGAATAACGCAGACTGGTTTGTCCGGCAGTAATTGCAAAGTATAAGGAAGTATTTTTTTTACATTGTAGCTAACATCCTTATTGTAAACATTATTAGTACCATTTTCTAAAGCTACAGTAAAAGATACTTTACCATTTTTTATGGTGTTAGAATCATAATCGTCAATTACTATAGTATACAGTCCCGCATATATACTATTTTCATGACCAGATGCTAAAATACCATTTTTCGGTGGAATTATTGTTATACCACTGCCGGATTTTGCAACAACACTAATAAAGTACCCTTGTGGTAAATTACCAGCATTATCCGTTAAAGTCACGTCAAGGTAAAATTGCTGGCCATAGATTAAAGTAGTATCAGGCGTTACTGATAACTTTGCGTCTATTTCTATTGATGGAGTACCACTACCCTTTAAATTATTTTTTTTTGCTTCTGACATAATACACCTCACTGTGTGTGAATATATAAAATTAGCTATGCACTCCATTACATTAAGCTAAATTTAAAATTAAATGTACAATGAAAAACAGTTATCAGGTGATAATAAAAAGTTATCATCTGTATTTATTTTCACCACATGGTATTTTGGAGGTATATCTCCATCTAACTTATTAACAATATTATATTTAAAAACAAATTAACCACCAATTAATATGGATACAACATAGATAAATCCACACTGTTTAATGTGAAATATTACTTTTTATTATACGTCTACTTTATTATAATACAGTACACATAAAACATATGCATATATTGATCGAGTTTGTTCATCATTCGGCACTTCCCAGGGCGAGAGCATACTTTTTTACCCCCTTGAATGAATCGTAATTACATGATCTCATTCTCCTTATTTTTCTTTTGAATACTCACCCATGAATCCGAACCAGACCCTGATTGAACATTTAGCTGTTGTGAAAGAAACTCGTTTTGACATCAACCGTCAATACGAGCTGATTGATGTTATTTTTCTTGTCATCAGCGCCATTCTGGCTGGCGCTGAAGGTTGGCAAGATATTGAAACTTATGGTCGGGCCAAAATTAAGTGGCTGAAAAAGTATCGCCCCTTTCTCAGTGGAATACCACGCCGACACACGGTGGCCAGGATCGTGCGCGCTATTGAACTTGATTCGCTGTTGGAGGCTTTACTCAACGGGATCAATGAACAACGGGAACAGGGAGGGAAACCGGTCATTGCCTTCGATGGAAAAGTTCTGCGACACGCCTACCGTAATGAAAATAAAAACGCCGTCCAACTGGTCACCGCATATGATACGGAACAAGGATTAGTCCTGAGCCAGAAAGCCACCGCCACGAAAAACGGGGAAATCCGTATCGTGCGGCAGATGTTGGATATCCTTGACCTGAAAGGCAGCATCGTCACGCTGGATGCCTTGCATTGTCAGCGCCAAACGCTGGAAAAAATCCGCGAAAAGAAAGCCCATGTCGTGGTTCAGGTGAAAAAAAATCAGCCTCATCTGTGGGAAGCCGTCCAGTCGCAATTTCAGGCGGTGTTTGATGCTGGTAAAGAAAAAATTATCACGGAAGTTAAGCAGGAAGCCCATGGCCGGCGTGAAAAACGTTATGTGTTTCAGTTAAAGCCCCAATTCACGCCAGAATTAGTCGAGAAATGGCCGACCATTCGTAGCATTATCGCCGTAGAACGTCACCGGACACAAAATGGCAAAGGAACGGTGGACACGTCTTATTATGTGAGTTCCCTTTCGCCCAGGCATAAGATTGTACCTGTTCAGCTAGCTCCGAAGGAGAAGGTGATAGAATGTTACCTGCTATCTGAATATTTTGGGTAATGAGATTTAAGTCATGATGTATTGAAGTATCATTATTTTTATTTAAATTATCTTCTCTTTTATTATTTGAATCTAATAAATTTTTTTTGTGACTCCAAAATTTATGTTATTTTTTTGTTCTGTACTGTGTAAGTATCTCTCTTCCGTTTGCGTATCATGATCAGCTCCGGCACTTATCAATGAGGATGATAGTAATAAAAGACACAGGAAAGCAAAGAAACGAATAATGTTGACTATATACGATAACATATGTTGTTCCTAAGGTATTATTTTCTTTCATCTTATAAGTGCAATAAATGTTAATTAATTATATAGCACATAAATTAGGAGCTTAGTAATTTTTTTAATGTTCTGGTCAAGTCAAACCGAACATTAACTCTATTTCTGCACCCAATTACCATTAATGCCAAGAACATATTCGCCTGAAGCGGCGCGGTTTACCAACTTTTCTCCCGTTATTTTGGCAACTTGCTCCGTCGTCAAATTGTTTTGAGCCGCGATCTCAGCATATTTCTTTTGCCGCTCATTGTTAACCCTATTTACCACAGCCTGGGCATCTTGGGTATTTTTTACCGGCGCCAGATAGCCACTAAATGTCTCTCCCACCAGCCCTTGTTGTTTGGCTTCATTCAACGTCATACCCATAGCAAAAGCGCTGAATAACAGGCTTAACAGAAATATCATCCTCACTTTTTTCATGTTCTAGTCCTTAGAATAAGTTAGCGTTGTTTTTGAGCATATCTTCAATTTGCCTGTCAACCTTAATATGAATTTCATGCTCAATTTTGACATTCATATTGATGTTAATCGGCTTATCCGGTGTCGCCATTTCCAGCCGGATACAGCCCATTAATGCCATACTGAATAAGGCTACACTAGCCAACATGATCCCCATCCTGATCGTTGGCAGTTTGAATTCAATGTTCGTTATCATTTGTCACTCCCACTCATGACAGATATATTTTTCTGCAACCATTCTTCCAAGTTACTGCCAAAACGCAGGCTGCGCCATAACTGAAAAATATTCTCTTCATGATGATAGTTAAGCCTGACTTCACGTTTTCTATCCACTACAGGATTCACGCCACTAATCTCTGAATGCAATGTCAAGACGCCTAAATTATCGAGCGTAACATAGGCTTTTGAATGGTCAATTTCTAAATAACGCAGCCAATCCATTGCCATACCCGCCGATAAGTCATTTTTTCCTATAGAATCAACGGTATCCTTATCTAATCTTAATGTCAGATAATCCTCGTTAGATACCCATCCCCGTTGAATGATCCAATGCTTATCATTGAGCAATACAGGAAATTCACCGCTAATTTTTCCTGACATCGCCATTTGTTTGATTTTTAATACACCAAACAATTTACTCAAATTCAGTCTGTTAAACCGTAATATTGCCGCTTCTTTTTGTGGGATCTGTAATTGCCCCATTTCCAATCTACCATCCAATATATCCAGTTTCACATTGGTCAATTGTAACGGCTGCTTATCCGTTGCCGGATAGTAGCCCAGTAGATCAGCGGTCACGTTTTGCATATCAAATAACCCCTTAATTGCTTTGATCCGCAACTGGACGGGAGACCCCAGCCCTAGCTGCCAGGTGTGTTCTTGTAAACGCCACGGCAAAACAAAATCCAGGCCATCAACCTCCCCATTTTTCAACCACATCCCCGCATTCTTGACCACCCAATGGCCACCTGCACGCAATCCCTGCCCCTTTGCAGCAGAAAACGCAGCCTGTGCATAAATAGTTCCTCCCAGTACGGTAATACCCAGATCTGGCGGGATCAAAGATTGGAAGGCTAATAAAGATTGCCTCGGCCAACGGGCTTCTCCCCTCAATCGCGTGCCATCCCAACGACCATAAAAAGGGATGGGGCCAATGCCCTTGGAGTACAGATTGCCATTCAACATAAAGTTATCAGGAGACTTTCCTGAAAGTGTGGCGTTAAAATCAAAGGCCGGCAAAAAACCACCAGAACGAAATTCGGTTTTCTGGACGGATAACTGCAAATCCCCCGTTAAGTTGGGACGCCCTGCCGCACGTTCCCAAATCAACGAATGAGTCAGTTTTAAGCGTGGTGCCTGCATTTTCACGAGGCCATATTGGATAAGATCAAAGCCTGTATTTAATGTCTCTATCGTTATCTTTGATTGATGCCAACTTCCCTTACCCGCGATATCCCATTTAGCCTGTAATGGAGGTAAATCTCCACTCCCCCAATAACGCCAATTCCAGTTTCCCTGGTCGGGTATAAAATTTTTTGCGGAACCATCCAGATGTAGTTTAAATTCCCCCCAATAACGGTCTTGTGCCATCACAATGGCCTGGAGCCGGCCAGTAAAGCCATCACGATCCAAATAAGTACCTGCCAATGGTAAGCGGGCTTCTTTGATAGTAAATGTCTCACTGACTTTCCCCCATGCCCGGAACAATGCGCCTGAGCGGAACGTTATTTTCGGATCAACCAATGACCCCGTAATAACGGCAGGCAATGACATGGTCATGACCATTCGGCCACTATTCATTTGTCCTGTTAACTGAAATGGAATATGGGCATTAGTGATATTGATTGGGGTGGGTTTCACGGAAAGAACCACATTGCCTTTACCCAAATCATTTTGGGTGACCAGATTTATTCGCCCACTGACTAACAGGCCAGACAATCCTTTTTTCCACTGTTCAAGCGTGATATTCACCCGCCCAGACAACGCCTGGCTGCCTTTCCACCATTGCCATTTGCCATTCACTATCTGAAACTGCAATTCATCAAACGACCAGGGTAATTCCGCCAATGTCCGCTGGCTTTTTTCTTCAAAAACGGTGAGCTGTCCGCTTTGCCCCTGCCAGTTCAATGCCAGTTGCAACGGTTCAGGATATTGGCTCAAAGATAAGTGCGCTATAATTTGGCCTTGTTCTGGTATTGTTGCTACATCCAAGGGTAATGCGATATTTCCATTCAGGGAAATCTCTTGTTCAGGTAATTTCACCCAAAAATGCTGAATAATAAGATCGTGTTTATCTGTAATATGCGCATTAAGTTTTAATTTTTCACTTTGGTAAGAGAATCTTTGCCCTTGGGGTGATGAACTCAATTGGAGTTTGCCGGCAAATTCCTGCCAGGGCATCAGAGACAACCGATCAACGTTAAGATTCACCGAAGGTATCGCCGTTAATACCTCTTGCACAGATATTGGCGCTGATTGCCCTTCTGCTACCGGTAATTGCGCCAGGCATTGGCTATCGCTGTCAATATCGGCAGCGTGAATATTCCAGTGGCGATCTACATGATTTTTCCCCGATAAATATGCCACAGATAACCCAGAGATTTTGATCCATTCACACGCGTTTACCCGCAATGACAGTTCGTCTAACCACAATGCATTGTTAGCCCATCGTGGTTGGCTCAAAGAAAAAGTGATCCCCTGTGGTAGCCAATAACTGGCAATCAATGGCAACCAACGTGGAAGAGTGTACCATCCCACTGACACCAATAACGCCAGCAGTATCACCATCGTTGCAAACACCTTGAGTATTTTTGCCATTAAATCCTTATCTCTTCTTTTCAACCTGAGAACAACTTCCTGTTATGATAATCTCATATCAGGCTCTAAGCCGATTTATTATACAAGCTATCGCTATGAATAGCTTATCAGGCGATTTATTCGAGTATAGCGAAAGATAACGTTTAGAACCTTCCATGGACGTCATTATTGCAGACAGTTTTTGCAACAAAGTGAATTCAATGAAATGGCTCGAATGATCCTATAGTTACCGTATGGTGGAGATGTTGTTATGAAGTTGGTTGTTTACAGTACCAAACAGTATGACCGTAAGCATTTTGAAATGCTCAACCAAAAACTTGGCTTTGACTATCATATCGAGTTTTTTGATTTTCCTTTGAGTCCACATACAGCCAAAAATGCCATTGGTGCAGATGCTATCTGTATTTTCGTCAATGATGATGGTGGGCGGGAAGTCCTGCAAGAACTGGCTGAGATGAACATCAAAATCTTGGCACTGCGCTGTGCCGGATTCAACAATGTCGATCTGGATGCCGCGAAGGAATTTGGTATTCAGGTGGTTCGAGTACCTGCCTATTCGCCTGAATCCGTTGCTGAACATACTGTTGGCTTGATGTTATGTCTTAATCGACGTATCCACCGAGCCTACCAACGCACCCGTGATGCCAATTTTTCTCTTGAAGGATTAACGGGTTTTAACATGTATAAACGCACAGCAGGCATTATCGGTACAGGAAAAATTGGCATCGCGACTTTGCGGATTTTGAACGGCTTTGGTATGCGTTTACTGGCATATGATCCCTATCCCAATCCTGAAGCTATAAAGATGGGGGTGGAATATGTGGACTTAGAGACTTTATATGCTGAATCTGATGTGATCTCCCTGCATTGCCCTATGACACCAGAAAATCATCATTTATTGGATGAAACCGCGTTCAACAAAATGAAAGATGGCGTGATGATCATCAATACCAGCCGAGGCGCCCTCATTGATTCTGTGGCTGCTATTAATGCACTGAAACAACAAAAAATTGGTGCGCTGGGTATGGATGTTTATGAAAATGAAAGAGATTTATTTTTTGAAGATAAATCAAATGACGTGATCCAAGACGATATCTTCCGCCGCTTATCTTCTTGCCATAATGTGCTGTTCACCGGCCATCAAGCATTCTTAACCGAAGAAGCCTTAACCAGTATCAGTGAAACAACTTTGCAAAATATTCAGCAATTAGTTTCCAGAAAGGCTTGCCCGAATATTGTTGAATAATTTTTAATAACCACTAACAACCGCTTCTACGGTTATGATAACTCAATATTAACTGGGTAATCCTTTTAACCAGAACACAATGCTACAAATCTCACGAACAGAAAACACAATGTATCCTGTTCGTGAGTCTTTTATGATGAAATTAATTGGTTGTATTGTTTTCAAAAGTCATTTGCCACTCATCCTGTGCCACTTGATTACCCGGAGCCCAACACGGGACAAGTTTTCTGTTCTCTGCATATGAAAGGCTGCTTTCATAGAGATAACATTCATAATATTCATTATAAATGTTACCGTCTTTTATAGTCCAGATGCTTTCTCTCGTTGACACACCATTAATCCAGGTAAACACAGCTCTTCTGTTATCCTCAATAAAAGTACTGGCATACAAAAATTCTTTATAATAGGTATTAAATATATGATACTGATTATTTTTTTCATCGTAAGGAATTAACACCCAAAAACCGTTAATTACCTTATTTCCCGGAGCCCAGCTAAAAACCCGTCTCCTGTCCTCTGCGGGGTCCATATATAAAGAAGCATAAAAATAATGCCTCCCATAATAGTCGTTAAAAATAGAATACACCGGCAAATTATATAGGTCTTTATTTTCATTTCTCTTTATCACCTCGGCAATCAATACATTAATATAAAAGTCCATTGCAATAATTCCGATGTGTGGTGCCTCATTTTTTGAATTATCTACCAGATCAGAACCCAATCCTTTTTTAAATTCATGGGACAAAATGGGTTGGAGTGATCTGGCAAATGACTCTGGACTTATCAAGGGTACGTCCTCAGCACTACAATGATTTAAATATATTTCAGGCTTATCATTATTCCGATTTACTTTCGCTGACTCATTTATAAAATTAACTATTTTTGCGTTTTTAGTCGCTAATGATGTATCGGTATAATCATCCTGAACTTTTATAGAACTATAGGGAATCCCTGGTAATGTAAGTACATTTGCAAGAATAACAATCTTTCCCCTTACTTCACCAAGTGTTGGAATAGCAGAGTCCAGATACATGCTGCTATGATAATCTGAATAATGTGTATTAAATATATTTAAGAATTCACTATCAGTAACCGATGAGTTTTCTTGTTTTACTCTCATAACAATGGTTTCTGAGTTATTATTCGCCAAAAAGGAAATGCATTCATTTAAAACATCACCAAAGTTTATATTTAGATAGAATTTACCATGATGAATGGCAAAGACGCCATCAATTACACAACATCTAATATCCAGATAACGGATACCATCTGCCAGTTGTTTTGTTATTGTGCAATCCGAATCTTGTGTAGCAATACCTGAATCAATGAAACCCAATTGTCCCGACGCCCCTTTTCTGGCACAACTGTCGTGAGTTCCTGGAATAGATATGTGTGCTAAACTTTTACCGTCATCGACGCAACTCATCCAGTTGCTGGTATTGTCTAATAACGAATATCTCATATTTACCTCCTCAAAAATAATACTGATTTGCCTTTTAACCAAAGAATCATTGTAAAATATATCTAAATAATTCCTTGATTTCTGAAACCACCGAAAATAATGTTACTCAGTTTTTGTCCCAGTTAGCGCTTTATCGATGCAAATTCTGTCCAGAGGAATGTCCAGCTTAACCTGACTCCACTTGTACAGCAAGAGCTTATTTGTCGGTGGAATAGAATTCGGCTTGCCAATATTACGGATTTTTATACTCAACTACCGTCCAACGAATTTACGGATGTTTCCTTCCTCGTCAATTATCCGTGCTAGTTTCTATCTGCCATCCAATGTAATTTTGAACGTTATCATTGATATAATGACAAAGAAAAGAAGGAAGAGAACACTGAATTAAGTTAGAAATTAACTTAAAAGGCATAATATAGAAAATGGCCGCAGGCAGAATAGTTAAAAAATAATGAATTATAAATAAACTATGTTAATAAAATATTTTATATGGAGGCCCTATAAATTCTCTATTTAGAAAAATGGGAACACAAGATGGTAGTAAAACCAGCTTTATCACAGAAAAACTCAACTAATTTGTTCATACCTGTTCCTTATTAAGATCAGTTTCTTAGGTTGAAAGCTCCGAGCTTGGAACAGGCACTTAATTTAATTTTTTATCCAACTTTCCGGTTAATAAAGGAATAAATTTTATTTTTTGGACGATTTCCTAATATACGCAATTAACTTGAAGATGCAGGAATTAAAGTCTGGAAATTATCTGTCAACCGGGTGGTCAATTCCTGTGCTTTTTCGGGTAATGTAACATGAAA
>NZ_NJCX01000040.1 GCF_002632875.1 Xenorhabdus kozodoii | reverse complement strand
GAGGGCGCGTTTTTGTTCTGGTGTCAGATGAATTTTCATGGTCGTAAGCATGATCGGGTTTGGATAAAAAATCAAGCATCTTCAATGGCGATTGGTATAGATATAAAGCCGAGGAGATCCTCGGCTTTATTTTATCTTCTTTTTAATTTCTTTTAGTTACAGCGAAAATACAAATACTATCCTATTTCATCAGGTTTGAATTAAGACTGGCTTAATACTACTTTTTCGTCTTGTTCAAACACTTCTTTATTGGTTTTTCCCATCAATTGACTGGTGATTGTACCGGCTGTCATAGCACCATTAACGTTTAATGCTGTACGTCCCATATCAATCAGAGGTTCAACAGAAATGAGCAATGCCACTAAGGTGACAGGTAGTCCCATAGCAGGCAAAACAATTAATGCTGCAAATGTTGCCCCACCACCAACGCCAGCAACCCCCGCGGAGCTAATAGTGACAATTCCTACAAGAGTTGCAATCCACATCGGATCAAAAGGATCGATACCTACGGTTGGAGCCACCATTACAGCTAACATTGCGGGATAAATGCCGGCGCAGCCATTTTGCCCAATTGTCGCACCAAAAGAAGCGGAGAAACTGGCAATAGATTCAGGCACACCGAGGCGGCGGGTTTGTGTTTCAACATTCAAGGGGATACTTGCCGCACTTGAACGGCTGGTAAATGCAAATGTCAGTACAGGACCTGCTTTTTTGAAAAATTTCAGAGGATTAATACCTGTGAATGCCAAAAGCCCACCATGTACGACAAACATCAGCCCAAGGGCAATGTAGGAAGCAACAACAAAGCTACCTAATTGAGTAATATCATGGATATTGGAACTGGCGACAACTTTAGTCATCAAAGCCATTACACCGTATGGGGTGAGGCGCATAACCAATCTGACCAGCTTCATTGCCCATGCTTGCAAAGTATCGATGGCAACAAGGACTCGATTACCGCGTTCTTGATCATCTTTAAGCATTTGTAGTGCAGCAATACCCAAAAATGCCGCAAAAATTACCACACTAATAATGGAAGTAGGGTGCGCTCCCGTCAGATCAGCAAAGGGGTTTTTAGGGATAAAAGAGAGAATGATCTGAGGTACACTCATATCTGCAACTTTGCCGATATAATTGTTTTCAATTGCCAATAAACGCGCAGTTTCCTGAGTGCCTTGAATAAGCCCGGATGCACTTAACCCAAACAAATTGGCAATGACAATGCCGATTAAAGCAGAGATTGCTGTAGTGAACAGTAGCGTACCAATGGTAAAAAGGCTGATTTTTCCTAAGGAAGATGCTTTGTGTAAGCGAGCAACGGCACTAAGGATAGAAGCAAAAACCAGTGGCATAATAACCATTTGTAGGAGTTGTACATAACCGTTACCGACGATATTGAACCACTTAATTGATTCTTTCACGGTAAGATTATCTGTTCCATAAATGATATTTAATACCAGTCCAAAAACGACACCTACAACTAGAGCCACAAGAACTTTTTTGGACAAGCTCCAATGACTTGAGCCTGTTTTTGCCAACAGAATAAGCAGCGCTATAAAAACGAGCACGTTGACGATGAGTGGTAAATTCATCCCTAGTCTCCAAAAACTTATACTTTATTTATATTTCGAGTTGCGGTATGCAACCTGGAACATGCCAATTTGCTGATTTTTAATCTGTATTTCAGTTTGAAATCTATCGGCGACATACCATGAAATGCCTAATTCGGCATATTATCAGCATAAGAAGTTGCTTTCTTATAATTAAATGGAATTTAATATAATTATTTTTCACTAACCAACGCTATTGATTATATATCTTAATGTATTTCTGTTTGTTTTTTGTCTGATTACAACTGGCGACGTTATAGTTTAATGAATTGAAGGGTTTTTTTTAAAAAACGGTAAGGAGTGAATAAAAAATTATTTATATTTTCAGGTAACCCCATTTTTAAATAGGGTTACCATATTTGGGTTGCATATGAATTGAATAATTACTGTTTGTAGAAATTCTGTAGCTTATCTATAGGTAATTTATCAAACTGTATTTTGTTAAATGGTAAGTTGTCGAAATAGCGAGTAAAAGAGAAATTAATATGTTGTGGCAGGATAATAGCGATCACCACTACCAGTACGGCAATAAAACGTTCAGCTTTTTTGCGCTCCTTACCTCTAAGAATAGGCAAGCGAAAACGTATTTTCAGTGGCCATAAAAGCGGAATGCCGGCGGGAGTTAGCATATCAGCAATAAGATGACTGATATAACCGATCACCATTGCATGGACAAAGTCGGTTGGAATAGGCCAATTAGAGGGTATCTCAGTTTGGAATAGCGTAACCCCCACGAGCAGCGCTAATAAGCTATGCGTAAATCCACGATGTCCACATAATCGCGCGATTGGAATGGAAATAAAGCGGAATAACCTGCCTAAAGTTGAGCTTGGATGGTCGATATCGGGTAACAATGAAGCCAGAAGTACGCCAGGAAGCATATGTAACCAATCTCCCTGTGCTATTTCTGGTGTGATTTCTAGCTGGTGAGCCAATACAAGGCTGGCAACGGAAAAAAGAAGATGTCCTTCTGCTGTCATAACGATTTATACTAATTATTGATGCTGATTGCTGTTTATACATACAGTTAGGCAGTATAGAGGGTTTTGTCTGAGGAAGATAGAGGGAAACCAGGAAAAATCTGCTATTTATTGATGATCCCCTTTCACTTTTTAAGTTGTAGCTTTGTTGGTTGAAAGAAAGGTTAATATTTGCGCTGCCTATATTATAAAAAATAGGTATTGGAGAATGGCAGCGCAGTAGCTATTAAGTAATATTTTCTATTGTTAATTTTTCCAGTGAATTTAGCTTAATATCAGCCAATAACCAACGAGGATCATCGAAATGATGGGCAGCGGGAACGACAATTGAGCGCATTCTTGCCGCTTTGGTTGCTATCATACCGTTAAATGAATCTTCTAATGTGAGACAGTTAATTGGATTAACGCCAAGTTGGCTGGCTGCCTGCAAATAGACTTCGGGATGTGGTTTGCTGTAAGGCAAGTGTGCAGCGGAAACCACAACATCAAAGTAATGGCGTAAGTTAAACAATTCGAGCACTTGTTCGATCATCTCATAGGGTGACGCGGAGGCCAGGCCGATTTTTAACCCACGTTCGCGGCAGAGATCCAAAGCATATTCTACTCCAGGCAGTAAGGGGCGGTTTTTTTTAACTGACTGGACGACATAATCGATGATACGTTGCCCAACTTCACTTTTGGAGATGCCTTGCCAGGGGGATGCTTGATACCATAGTTCAACAACTTGATCGATTCGCAATCCCAATGTGTCAGGTAGCGCTTTTGCTAAATTCAAATCCAGCCCCAATTCACTAAATATGCTTTTTTCGCCCTGTTTCCAATAAGGTTCAGAATCAATCAGCAAACCATCCATATCAAAAACGGCGGCTTCCATAGATAAACAAAATGACATCTCAAATCTCTCCGCGATGATAACAGTGATTAATAACGTTTCATTGTAACAATTCCAATAAATTAAATCTCGTTATCGGTGATAACAAAGAAAGGGATGTTTTTATAGGTAAAATAAGATAATCACTCTATAAATAGGGGTAAAGTTGGTTCTTTATGGGCTATCATTTTTTAAAAATAAAATGATTTATGCCAATGGAGAATGTAATGACGTATCAACAAGCTAAATCCGCTAACCCTGTCATTTCTAATCAACTGTAGTCATTTTAGGTCATGGAATTTAAATCAATACATTGATTTAAATGGTAAATTAATGGTTTCTCTAGTTTTTGGTAGTCAACTATGGTCACAAATATTCACCTAGAGTCATGAAAAAAATGTACACACGAGTGTACATGTTCTACATTAAAAGCTGTGTTATTTTTCGAGGAAAGTGATATGGCAATTACTGATTCATGGCTTCGCTCTACCAATGGCAAACCTCAAGAAAAAATCATTACCAAGTCAGATAGGGACGGCCTGTCCGTTCGTGTTACCCCTAAAGGAAAAATTATATTTCAATTCAGGTATCGCTGGAATGGTAAAGGTGATCGGATTGACATAGGAACCTATCCGGCAACCAGTTTAAAAGATGCGCGTGACGCTGTAACCTTCTACCGTGGGGAGTTAGAACAACACCGCAATCCTAAAGTAATTAAGCGTGTTCGCAAGGAATCGGCGCTAAGTGCTGTGACTGTAGAAGGGCTTATACGGGATTGGTGGGGAGCAGCAATGCAAGGATCAAAGGTTAACGCAGATCAGGTATTACGCTCTTTCGAAATTTATATTTTCCCCAAAATTGGTAAATTACCTCATGATGAAGCGTCACTTCATGTCTGGCTTTCTTTAATTGAAGATGTTTCCAAGCGGGTGCCATCAATCGGTGAGCGCATATTGACATATGTCAAGAAGGCGCATAAGTGGGCTGTTCGGCGAGGGATGACTAATCTTACACCACTATCCGATGTAGGAATAAGTGATTTAGGTGGAAAAGGTGGAGGCGATGATATCGATCTCGATTCTGAGATAGGAGAAAGAGCATTAAGTGAGGAGGAGGTTGCGGTTCTTTTTCAGATTATCAATTCTCCTCAATATAACCCACGCAATGCACTAATAATAAAATTATGTTTATTATTTGGATGTCGCATTGGTGAATTACTAAAAGCTAAGGTTACCGACTTTGATTATGAAAAAAATATTTGGATTGTCCCGCCCGCTAATCATAAAACAGGAAGAAGAACCAAAAAGCCCATCATTAGACCAATTATTCCAACAGCAAAGGAATTAATTGAGCAGGCAAAAAAAATAAATATGGGAGGGACGCATTTATTTGTTGTGAGCAATGGAAAGCCGTTTTCAAGGGGAAGCTACTCTAACATAGTTAACACTCTAAATAAAAAAATGGCTTCTTATCTGCCTAACCATGAGCAATGGTCAATCCACGACCTACGCAGAACTATGCGCACTGGGGTATCTGAATTAACACCGCCTCATGTGGCCGAAATCATGATCGGGCATAAATTACCGGGGATATGGCAGGTGTATGATAAACACACCTACCTGAATGAGCAGAGAGCGGCATACGAGCGCTGGTGGGATAAGCTAACTAAAATTGTTTCCCGTCCTCCCAGTCAAGAATATCTTGCCGTAAAAAGTTTAACTGGTCAGATTTAAACTTGGGCTTTGGGAAGCCAGTTCTTCTTTGCTTCCCATTGCCGCACCATAACCTTATCGTGTGTGGTTTTACACCATATCGAGCCGCCAGTTCATTTGTTTTGAAATAGGGATATTCTGTCATCTCGCATCTCCTTCTGAATCATCCGCACATAGTAAACCAGCACCGATTTGGTGCTGAATCTCATGTGGTTGAGTGGTTTAAATTTGGGGGTATATTTATCGAGGATTGTGGTTACTGCGGTATCGTCGTATTTGGGTAGGCGTTTCAGTTCATCGAGGCAATCCCTTGCCACCGCTCTTCTTGCGTTCTCAAATTCGTTAGTCATCGGTGATGGAGTTCAGCTTCTCGGCCAATTCTTTGGCGATTAGGTCAATTTTATCGCTGAGTTGTTGCAGTGTTTTGATATCGTCGCTGTCCAATTCCATTCTGAAATAATCGCGGATTAATTCATTGAGATGACAGTAGTAGCGAATAGGCTCCAAATTTTCCTCACCTGCTCTATCTCCAGTTTTTGCAATTCTTTTGATATTTAAAATGAACTTCCTACTGTCAGATGTAATAACATATTTTCCTAAATCTAATTTCATGTTATTTTCCTCAATTGTTCATTGCCGATACTAATTAAATAGTCTCGGTCTACAGTGGCTATTATTCCGCGTGGGTTGATAAATGGCTTCCAAATTAATAACAGTGAACCTTTATTATTTCCATTCACTGGCTTTTGTGTCTCTGCGTTAATAAATGAAATCCTGCCACCCGTTATTAATCTGACCTCATCCACCGTCTCCAGCGCCAATTTAAACCAACCTACAGATGTATCGGCGGGAACTAACATAACGATAGACTGGCATTGTTTCCGGCATTCGATAGCGGCTCTCTCTACCCACGGCGTAATATTGGAATAGGGCGGATTACACCAGATAGAGCCGTAGCTCTCCCAATCACATTCCAGTGTATTATCTCGTTCCGTGAGATAATGTGCGCATAGGGCGTTTTGATAGTCAGCGGCTGCATCTAAATAAAATCCGAATTCTAAATCGAGTGCCAGAAATAACGGGAGTGGAGTTTGCCAGAGGTCGCGCAGTTCTTTGGGTGTATTACTGCCTCCGAAATCGCTCATAATCCTCCCCGCACTCTCTGCTACAGAATGCACCGTATTTTGCTGGCTCAGTCTCACACCATCGGCACATCCCGTTGATGCTGGTTAATGGTGGTTGCCGGTTCTGGAGCGCATGAGATACCATTAGCTCAACGGTATCGTTAGCTGTGTCGATAATATCCATGATAGTTCTCGCTATTTGCTGGGGTGACGGTAGAGGGGGAATACATCGGGGTCATTATCTTCGTCTTCGTCTTTTTTCCTTGTTGCTGAAAATACAGGATCAAATTCCAATTCAATGCTGAATGTTCCGATTGATTCGCCATTATTAAATACGGTTATCTCAATAGGCCAATTATCCTCATATCCATCATGATTGTTATAATAATCATAGGCACATTCCCCAGCCAAATAACGGGGATACGAACCATCCCATACTGGATTTTCTAATTCATATCGGTCTGACGGATCAGTTAAATCATTAACATCTGTTACTGCGTATTCTATTTTTTCCACGTAAACCCCCTGCATATATTCGCTGCTTTATTGCACATATCAGTATCAAACCAGCCGAAATGGCATTCATTGAAACCGATCTCTAATTGACTCGCTAACCATCGGTACGCATCCGTACGTTCCAGATTCCATTTTTCTCTGACGTAATCGAAATGCTAATGAGCTGACAGCCTCGCTATCCGTGTCGGTTTATCTGCCAGTGACCCCAGCGGGATATCCGTTCCCGGATGAATACCAACACGTGCACCGCATGTCCAGCAGTGGTATAACCACGGCCAGCGGTTATCCTGAATACGTTTAAATACATTCAGATGATGCTCAATCATGACGTGCCTGCCGCAATAACAGCAGTGTGTTGGAATGGGGTAGGGGTCGTTAACTCGTTGTATTGCTCTGGGGTCGGGATCCCATGGGGTGTATTGCATGCGCCCTCCTCATGAACCGCGCTCATTGAGATAGATGACGCACCCAAACGCAGACTGGGCTATCCTCTGAATCATGAATTGATACCAAAAACCAGCCTGCACCTGCTGGTGGTGTCGGATTCCAGTCATGGACGTCATAAATTCCCGAATTAAAACGTTCAAAAATCCACGGATTATCATCCCGTAACCAAACCGTTTTAATGATTAATTTATTTTTCTTTAACCAATAAACCAGTTCGGCGGCGTTCCATTCATTCGATTCATTGGTAGGATAGAAATCAGGATGACTCCAAAATCCAAATTCACCGTGCTCACGTGGTACAGGTTTAATCATAATATTTACCTCTATTGTGTTGGTTAATGGTTGGGGTTAAAATAGGTCTAATTGAATATTTCGCAGGATTCAGAGCAGGAACCGGTATCAAATCGTTTGGCGGCAATCATTTGCTGATACAGATGTTGATAATCTGCATTCGAATACATCGTCGCGATTCCATCTAGAGACATACGGCCTCGGTACATAATTTCCCGCGAGGTTTTCCTGTGCCCATCCCGGACATGCGTTCCTGTAATGCACTCTGATTCGAATACTCGTTTTAATCCCGGTTCGGATTGGCACGCCAGACCAATTTTTTTACTGCTCTTTTTTACGCAAAATACGCAATTACCTAGATGCTCAGGTATCCCTAAATTAAATGGTTGTTCTGCCCACCAATCTAAAACATCTTGTTTATCGAAATCTGAAATGTCAGCTAGGTAATTAACGCCATTTTTACGGGTAGTTAACCTCCGTGGTTCATCTGCCCGAATACCAATCCACGTTTGATAATTACCCCGTCCGAAATGGTCATTACAATATGCATTAAATGGGCGCAATTTCAGGCGGTCAGTGCAAAATGCCCCACCGATATAGGGTGTACCGTATTTTTTTACCATATCCGTAAACGGCTGCAATGCAGGCATTCGAGTCTGGATATCTGTCGGTTCCCAGACTGTATAACCATTCGATGCACCCAGTTTGGGGTTGATATCAGCCTGCAACACAACCAGTGGGATATTCCAAAATTTAACAATTTCTCTGACAAATCGGTAGGTCATAGGGTGTTCTGCGCCAGTATCCATAAACACATAGCGGACATCCTCACCTTGCTGGCGGCGCTGTTCCATCAGATATACGAGGTACGCCGACGTCCTGCCGCCAGAAAAACTGACAACATTGATCATGTTATGTCCTAGAGTGGGTTAGGTAGTTTTTTGGGGTTGTTGAATAGACTAGAACGGTATATCGTCGTCAAAATCCACTGGAGGCGCTGGCTGTGATTGTTGCCCCTGCGGTTGCTGTGGTGCACCCCAGAATTGAGACTGTTGCTGTCCTGAATGTTGCTGGGGTTGCTGATTTACCTGTCTGCTGCCCAACATTTGCATGGTGCCGCCTATAGGATTAACTGCAACTTCCGTGGTGTATCTGTCCTGTCCCTGTTGATCCTGCCATTTGCGAGTCTGTAAAGAACCTTCGATATAAACCTGAGAACCTTTGCGCAGGTATTCACCGGCGACTTCTGCCAATTTGCCGAATATCACAACCCTGTGCCATTCGGTTTTTTCTCTCATCTCGCCTGACAGTTTGTCACGCCACGTTTCCGATGTAGCCAGAGTGATATTGGCGACTGCACCACCATTCGGCATATAGCGAACTTCCGGATCCTGCCCCAAATTACCCACTAAAATAACTTTGTTTATGCCACGGCTAGCCATTTACCACCTCCTTTGGTTCAAACTCTGATTTCCTGAGTTCATATATTTCCTGCGCTTTCCCTTGCTCTGGCGTGTCCCTAAGTGATTTATAAGCCTCAGCGAAGGCGGCTTTAAGTTCATCCATGTTCTGTGCTTTTCCTGCGCTCTCCGTAAAGTGAGTTAGATCAATCTCCGCTTTGCTCCTTCCATCATTCAGCCAATCCATTAATCGTTTACCTGTACCCTCATCAATGACGGTGAAATCGGCATTACTGAACAATCCTGTTCTGTCCTTGCTGGCTGTCGCGGTGTGAGTCTCATGATTCAATTCCAGAACCGTCGTGAACTCATATTCAACACCGTCACGCTGCTCTGATTTCATACCCAATTTATCGACGCCCTTTTTTCCGTTGCCTTTATCAACTTGGGCCGTTTCCGTTTTACTACGCATGGTGGCGATAATGTTTACGTCTGAACGCAATATCGCATCCAGAAATTTATTATGACGTGGCGTGATGTCACTCCATGCTGACCATGTATTCCCGCGATATTTTGCCTTAGCCAATCCATCCAGCATTTCGAGACAGCCACCCGTACCGCTCCATTCATGGGTGATACTGTCAATTATTAGGTTGTCGTAACCCGCATCCTGAGCAGCGTTGATAGCCTCAATGAATCGTTCTGGTGTGAATGGTGGGGCTAATTCCAGTACGTCAAAATTAAATCTATCTGAGTAGAGAGAAGCGCTGCCTTTCTCCGTATCAATAACCGCTGTTGTTCCGCCCAGTCCTTTGGCAATGGTTAAAGCTCCGTATGTTTTCCCTGACCCACTGGGGCCAGTTAAGGCCAGTCTCAACTTAGCCTGTTTTCTCATAGCCTTAGCAAATTTCATTATTAATCTCCTGTCCAGATACCGCCGCGATGACGGTTAGGTGAATCACCTCGATAATGATCGCGTTCCGTGTGATGAGTCGCGTAATAATCCCGCCACGCCTGTTGTTCCTGTTTAGTGCGTTGCTCTGCCATATGCTGGGGTAGCGGGGGATTGAATGCAGTTCGATAGCTGATATTCCATATCCGCTCTGCGATAACGCGTTCCGTTATGGTCATTACTGCGGGGTGTGGTGTTTTGGTTGTGATGGCAGCGACTAACTCCCCGAGATATTGCTGTCTCTCGGCTGGATCTTTCGGCACGTAACATCCTGTTGAGCGTCGGGGATATCCGTTCATGTAAAATCCCCCCCTAAATTCCATATCACTGGATGGTACTCCTTCTCTGCCTAATACCTCCCTTTGATATTGCTGCCAGCTGTGTTCGGCGATTTGTTCTTCCGTATATTTCTGCTGCTGAGATTTTTTGTTGGGATTGGTGTGAGTGTTGTAATCGAAATTTCTCATAGTGGAATCCTTTCAAATTTGACTGTTTGTTGTTTGCTCCGTGCCATAAAGAGTCTGAACTTAATTTCATTAACCAGTTCATCAAGTTCTGATTCGGTTAATTCATTCTCTTGAGCAATTCGTACCATTTGTTCCATGCCGTGGCGTTTTTTGATTGAAAATCTTGTGAGCAACATGTGTTATTTCTCCATTGCGATTAAACGGGAATAAATACAGTTAATGAGATGAGGAAGAGAGCAATTCGGCGCCTCCATGCACGCCTATTTCTAATTGCCTGTGGTTTTATTGGCACGACTGCGCAACCATCGTGCAGGTTATTACGCATATAAAAATCCCTCGTTAGTGAAAACGATAATAATTTTTGGGGCTGGGTTTATTTTTGGGTCAGACTGGTCAGACTGATGAGCGCTTTGGCGTGTAATATGGCGGAATTTTCATCTAAATGAATTAGGCCACATCTCAATAAATAATAATCATAAAAATCCCCTCTCCAAAATCGCGACATACATGATAGTGTTTTTTCTGTAGAGGGATAATAATAAGTTGTAGGGGTTTCTAAAGGTATTCTTATTGGCTCAGGAACATCATATTCTCCGATTTTTATCGTGCTGGGTTTTAGGCGATATTCGATATCATCAATCCACAGGAGGCGCCATTTGGATACATTTTTCCAATCGTCATCAGCATAATCCCAATATTGAAAATATTCCCATGGTTTGTCCGTTTTCTGCGCTAATTTGGCGTACGCCATAATTAAATCGGCGTGTGGGTGTTTAGGCATCATCATTCTCCTTTCGGGGGGGGGTCGTATATTACCTTTAATTTAATTAACTCGTTACATGTATTTCTATACTGATTTGATTTGTGAATAATATTTAATATCATCATCGTCATACTTTATTTTTATAAAGTCAACATTAGATGGTTTAAGAAACTCTTCAAAAGATTTATGTTTTACTCCACCTGTGTTAAAATAAACACAAAATGTTTTAATCCTTTTATCTAGAGGACGTGGCTGCTGTTGACTGTACCAATTAGCGCGCAGATCTTTGCCTTTACTCTCCTCATAATCCAGAAATTTTGCACGAGAAGTTAAAGATAGATATACACAACTACCAGTATCACGACATGTCACTTTAATAGTGTCAGATTTATAATTAAAAATAATGTCTTTATTGCGATTTTCAATAAGAATAATTTTGTTCATTATATAACTACCTTGTTTATTATGAATATAATTCACAGCCCACTCGTAAATGGACTGTAATTAGTCAACTAGCTGCTTTCCAACCACGGTAATGTTTACGTTTGAGCCAGCACAGTTTTACCAAACTACGACGAATTTCAGAACGAGGCTCTTTGGATATAGCCCACTGACGATAACGCTCAAATTCGTCTTTACATTCAGCCGCAAATTTCATTGGTGTAGTCATATTTATACCCTCATAATTAATATTATTTATCTCAGTTGCGATTAACGATTTAACCCCTCGCCGTAACATTCCCCGACCCCAAACGACGGCGGGTTTTGGTTTTGGTTGAGAACAGAGCCACATCACTCATGCAGCAAGATCCGCTGCCAGTGTCGCTCTTGATGTCCTTTTTCAATCCAATCATCAGATTGACCAGTACGTCAATTTCATCGACTGGCTGACCGAAAATACTGTCCCAAATTTCCCCGGTCGTTCTAGGTGCTAACATCCGTGCCTCCATACGATTTTGTTTCCGTCTCAATTTATAACGTTGTCGTGAGTTCATATATCCTCCGCAAATTGATTTTGGTGGTGTGGTGACCGCTGCGTTGTGGCGCTATCGCAGACTGCGCCTCCCGTAGTCCTGATACAGTCATCACACCCCAAAACCAACTTGTTTTGGCCTCCCGATTTCAAGGAGGAGGTTAAATTGTTAAAGAGCGAACTTCCTTTTACGTTTGGCTCCGTGCCTTGGATGTCTAACAATATAGCTAAAGTTATTTTTCATGTAAATAGCCTAGGTTATAAAAAAATAGATAAAGAAATTAAATTATTGATAGTAAAGGTTATATTTTTTTATTGAAATTTAGATATGTGATGCAGGATTGGTTTTGCAGGAATAAAAAAGCCCCTTTCGGGGCTAATTCTTTAACTATGTGGGGATTAACTGTAGTATCTATAAGTTATTGATTGACTGACCATCACTTTACCTTGTATGTATAGCTTTTGGGATTCCTCTTCATCAAGATACCAAGTTTCATATTTTTTATTATCAGATATTATTGCTAATTTTTTGTACTGCAACTGTAGTCTTTTAATGTAAAGCTGATTGTCTAAAACAAAAATATAAATACCATCTCCATCAAAGTAACTCTTTGTTATATCTACAAAAATCTGATCCCTTGGCTCAAATGTCCCAGACATTGAATCCCCGTTAACAGTCAGCATTTTTATTGATTCAGCAGGCTTTCCTCCGAATAATTTTCTAGCTTCGTCCTCGGTATACTCAATTGAGCATATAGTTTCAATAAATTCAGAATTAACCATTACACCAAACCCCGCGCTCGCTTGAATATCTAGTAAATCAACCTTATAAGAGCACGAAGTTTCTTTGCTACCGAATTGTTTTATAACTTTATTGTTTTGTGATGATGATTCTCTATCGTTTATTTGTTCTTCTATGTTGGGGATCATGTCACCATTGCCAGTTGCCAACCACTCTGGGTCAACTTGTAATGCTTTGGCGATCTCAACTGTCTTTCTTGAGCCGTTAGCTTTGCCGGACGTTAGTTTCCAAACGCTAGGCTGAGCCATGCCAACAGCCTCAGCTAGTGACGCCTGAGTAAATTCTTTTTCTTTCATGGCTAATTTTAGCCGTTCTGCAAATGTCGTTTTGTTCATAACCATACAATTTATAGCTTGGGCTATATCTCGTCAAATAACTAAAGCTTTACTTGCTGAATAGCTTTGGCTATTATTATTCGTATTCCAAAAGCCGAGGTTATTCATGACAAATAAATTAATCAAACAGGCTATTGGCATCGTTGGTAGTCAGCAAAAGCTGGCTGAGATATGTAACGTTAAGCAGCCCTCCGTTTGGGCTTGGTTACATGGAAAGAAAAAACCATCTGCCACAAGTGCTGTACGTATCGAACGCGCAACAAATGGAGTAATTCTGGCTCACAAATTACGCCCAGATTTATCCGAATTGTTTGGTGAAAGCATTATATAAATTAGTTCCATAGTTTGACTGTTCTTTAACAATCTACCGCTCTCCTTGAAAACGGGAGAAACATTAACCTGATTATAGTCAGGTTAACGGCTATTTATTAAACAAAACTTAACTATAGGAACTATATCAGATGACAATTGCAAAAACTCGCAATACACGCGTTACGTGTAAAGCCCGGTATTTAGAGAGTTATTTTCTCAAATCAGTTCTAGATTTTGGAAACAACGAATTAGCCAAAGAGATGGGGATTCATCCCTCGGCATTGAGTCGGGATAAAAACCGGATAGCAAAACTCGCCAGTTTGATGATTGTAAAATTGGGATTGCCTGAATGGGCGTTTGAATTATCTGAGTCCGATAGCAAACCCGTTGTAGTCATCGAGGGTGAACACGCTGAGCGATTAATTCAGGCACTGGAACGCAAAGGCAAGATAAAAAGAAAAACCCCAGTTGTTAGCGCAACTGAGGCTTCTGACATGCAACTTGAGATGGGAATTTAGCGGCTCCCAAAAAAACAACATTTCAACGAGGTAATTATACATGAAAAATCGATTTAATGATAGGGAGGTCGTATGAATACAGCGGAGGTTTTTGATTTCAATACGGCTAAAAAAATCAGGAGCAACAGGGTGGAAAACCAGAAATTAGGTTTCATCCCGTTGTACAGGAGCATCAGAAATAAGTCATGGGCTAAAGATGTCTTTCTCCGTACTCTCTGGGAGAACTTGTTATTTGAAGCCCAGAAAGGTGATTACGTAGCGAATTTCAAAGGTAACATCTGGCACTTAAAGGCTGGTCAGTTGGTCACCACTCCTGCTGACCTCGGGCTAAACCTGTGCGATAGGAACAATAAACCAACCAGTAGAGATGCGGTAAATAGAATGCTGGCTGTCTTTGTTCGTGAGGGAATGATAACTATCGAAGGAGAGAAGCATAAAGGCACTGTGATCACTATCACAAATTACAATGATTATGCTCAAAAAACAGACAATTCACCCGCACATAACACCGCACATAGAGGCGCACATGGTGAGACCAGTAATGACGCGGCCTCAGACACCATACCCGCACATGATGGCGCACATAACCCCGCACATCATGAACAAGAATATATATCTAATAATAAATTATTAGATGATCGTCCGAGAAAATCTAAATCATCTGGCAAGGTAAATCCTGATACTGCTGTCAGTTCCCCCAAAGGCGATAAGTGGGGAACCGCCGAAGACCTGAAAGCCGCTGAGTGGATTTTCCAAAAAGTCCAGATAACCAAGCCAAACGCTAAACAACCTAATTGGGCATCATGGGCCAATGACATTCGACTGATGAGGCAATCCGATAACCGAACCCATGCGGAGATCTGCCGCCTGTTCAAATGGGCCAATAAGGATTCGTTCTGGCACTGCAACATCCTGTCACCTGCCAAACTGCGGGAAAAATGGGACACACTCGAAGCGCAGAGTACGCAGCTCAACCGGAAGCAGATTGCGCCAGAGTCAGCAGGCAATTGGAATAACCGTGAAGAATGGGAGGAGGAATTTATATGACCCTTGCCAAAGTTATTCAAGATCGGGACGGGGCGGCATTAGCAAAGATGGCTGGAACGACAAAATCACCGGAGAAAGTTGTCAACGATGAAGCCGAACGACTGGTCGATGTTCTGTTCAAAAACCTCAAATCAGTCTTTTCCGCCGCTATATCAACGATATTCAAAGATCCCCGTGATGAAGTAGCTGCAAAGCGTCAATGGATTGCTGCATTTGCTGAGAACGGCATTCGCACCAAAGAGCAATTATCGGCGGGTATGCGTCACGCTCGCGCCAGTGAATCCCCGTTTTGGCCATCACCCGGTCAATTTATTCAGTGGTGCAAACAGGGTGAAGCGGTCGCTATTGGATTGCCAACCGAAGACGAGCTGTACGGTATGTTTCGTGATTACTGCGCTCGTCGTGGCTGGGGAGATTACCAGTGGCAATCGAATGCCTGTTACTGGATGGTGACAAAAATTTACTCGGATATGATCCGCCAGAACTTAACAGACTCTGAGGTGAGAAAACTCTGTGTCCGCGAATTGAGGGCGATGACGAAACGTATTCAGGCAGGTGAGAAAATACCCGTACCCGTTATTCAGATTGCGAAAAAATACACTCCGTCAGATGAGGATTCCGTTATAAGCAGCTTGTGGCTGATAAAGAGAAATTTAGGCTGCAATCTATCCCTTCAAGAGTACAGTCACCAATTTTACAACGAAAGACTAGAAGCTATTCGCAAAAGGAAAGCAATATGAACTTTTTCAAAAATGCGATCGTGTATCGCATGACTCGTGATATCCAAATTTCAGCGGAATCACTGGAAAATCAACTCGCAGCATTGGCATTCACCCCCTGTGCCAGCCAAGACATGATGAGAGTTGGCTGGGTTTCTCCAATGGGTAATCACGGAACATCGCTCACTCATGCAGCCGGTAATCAGATCCTGATTTGTATGCAGCGCGAAGAGAAAATATTGCCTTCGTCGGTCATCAAAAAAGAGTTATGGAGCAAGATTGAAAAACTGGAAGGTGAGCAGCATCGCAAGCTGAAAAAGACCGAGAAAGATTCCCTGAAAGATGAGGTCATCCACACCCTGTTACCCCGGGCATTCAGCAAAGAATCACAGACCTACCTCTGGATTGATAACGACAATCAGCGAATTGTTGTTGATGCCAGCAGTGCAAAACGTGCCGAGGATACATTGGCGCTACTGCGAAAAACGCTAGGCTCATTGCCTGTCACACCGATGATGTTCGCTAATCCCATCGAATTAACACTGACTGATTGGGTGAGTAAAAACGAGTTACCCAAAGAATTTATGTTGCAGGACGAAGCCGAGCTGAAAGCGATTCTGGAAGAAGGCGGCGTTATCCGCTGTAAGCACCAGGACTTAATCACCGATGAAATTGCCACTCACATTGAATCTGGCAAGTACGTCACCAAACTGGCGCTGGAATGGGAAGATCGCATTCAGTTTACATTGTCTGATGATTTTACCATCAAAAAAATCAAGTTCAGCGAAGCATTACGCGAACAGAATGACGATATCGACCGTGAAGATGTTGCTCAGCGATTCGATGCAGACTTTGTGCTGTTCTCCGGTGAGCTATCGCGGATGTTCGACAGTCTGATTAACGCGCTCGGCGGCGAAGCGCAATAACCCCAAACCCCACCAGAAGGACTTTTGAGATGAAAATCACTGAATTACAAAAACAAATTCACCAGCAAAATGTTGATGCCGGTTGGTGGGATAATCCCCGCGAGCGCGGAACGCTGCTGTGTTTAATCCACTCCGAAATCAGCGAGGCAATGGAGGGCGAGCGCAAAAATTTAATGGACGATCATTTGCCTCACCGTCCCATGCCCGAGGTCGAGTTAGCTGATGCAGTCATTCGCATTTTGGACTACGCAGAGGCATTTGGTTATGACATCGAGGGCGCGATTGCTGAAAAATTGGCATACAACCAGCATCGGGCAGACCATAAACGAGAAAACCGCGCCAAATCTGGCGGTAAGGCATTTTAATGAAAATTAAACCGTGTCCGTTTTGTGGCAGCAATGATTTATGTCCAGATTATGAGGATAGAGGTAGCTCACATGAATATGCAGCATGGATTAATTGCGGAGGGTGTGGAGTTGATGGCCCAGTGACAGCATGGAAGTCTAGCTATAAAGAAGCTGATGATTCAGCGTGGGAACTATGGAATAAAAGAGAGGGGTAGATGGATAAGCAAACATTCCTGCTACGGAATGTGCGAATACTCGATAACCTGAAAGCTGCACTCGACCAACTCCCACTCAACGACGAATTTCCCATTCAAATCACTATCTCAGACTCAAGCCGAACCCTACCGCAGAACGACAAGTTCCATGCGTTATGTGGTGACGTCTCTAAACAGGGTATTGAATGGTCTGGTGATACATGGAGTACACAGGAATGGAAATGTATTTTCGTCTCCGGTCATGCAAAAGCGACTGGGAAAGAGGGGCAGATAATCGCAGGGCTGGAAGGTGAGCTGGTGCCACTGGCAAGAGAGAGCACCGCCAGAATGGGTATAAAGCGCATGAGCAGTTTAATTGAATATTCACAGGCATGGGCTGTATATCAGGGCGTAAAACTCACTGAGACCCGCTATGCGCTGAATTATTACGGTCACAGAATTTAACTCAAGCGGAGGCAGGAAGTGAACGAAATCAGAAACGGGAATTACCTGAAAATCGAGGGTGATCAATACCAGCGTATTTTTGTGGTGGGCGACCTGCACGGGTGCCATCAGTTGTTAATGGATAGATTACAACAGATTGATTTTGATTATGAAAATGATTTGTTGATATCCGTTGGCGACCTGATTGATAGGGGGGATCGAAATGTCGAATGTCTCGACCTGATAACTCAACCGTGGTTCAGGGCGGTTCGGGGTAATCATGAGCAGATGGCGATAGATGCACTATTTTACAATGGCGATAGTGACCTCTGGTTCCACAATGGCGGTCACTGGTTTCTCTACTTGGACTATGAGCAGGAAATACTGGCAAAAGCTCTATTAGCGAAAGCTGAGCAATTACCCCTGATTATCGAGGTAAACACAGGGCATAAAAAAATCGTTGTTGCCCATGCTGACTACCCCGATGACGAATACGAGTTCGGCAAAGGGGTTGACTGGTTCGATGTCATTTGGAGCCGAGGCCGGATTTACAATGCAGCAGATGGCATCAGCATCGAAATCGCAGGGGCTGACCTGTTCATATTCGGACACACTCCGGCACCGATAACCAAACAGAATTGGAATCAACTATATATCGATACCGGTGCGGTATTTGGTCATGGGCTACATATGGAGCAAATCAAATGATAACGTTCAAACATTTTCTGGATAGGCCACTGTGGGCAGCGGTGGCAGGATATGATTTCAATATTATTGATTGTCTATCCGTGGCTGCGTGTAGATGTTTCAGTATACCCGTGAATATATGGGATGAATTGTTGGATTTAGAAATTAGACAAATATTTTCTGCAATTATTGTGGCTGCAGCTGGTTTATTTTGTGTATTTATTTATCCACTCATATTTTGGGTATTTGGTATAGGGTTGTATTTCAACTGTAAGCGGTATGTCAAGAAGTACAAAACAGATAAGCCACAAATAGTCATTGATAACCTGAACAAATGGAAATTCGATTGTGATAGGAGATTTAAGAAGAAATGATGCCTCACATTTGTACTAATTTGGGTAACGATTACGTTAATTATGGGACTAGTGTTAGGGGGATGAAGTGAAATTAACCAAAAAGCAGCGAGCGGTTATCAGGGAAAAATTCGGCGGTCGCTGTGCATATTGTGGACACGAATTACCCGCGACAGGCTGGCACGCTGACCATGCAGAACCGATTATGAGATACGGGGCTGGTCAATGCCACTATCCAGAGAACGACACCATTGAAAATATGATGCCCGCCTGTCGTAGCTGCAATATTTATAAACACAGTACAGATATCGAAACATTTCGGTCAGCAATAACCAGAGAATTACAAAATTCAATTAACAGAACGCAATGCCTGAGAACAGGCCAGCGGCTCGGCATATTGAAATTAGATACCGCGCCAATTGTATTCTGGTTTGAGAAATATGGGGGAATGGAGAATGGCAAATCTACGCAAAGAAGCGCGGGATCGGGAATGTCAGGTCAGGCTTCCGGGCATTTGTAATGGCAACAGTGAGACAGTGGTTCTGGCTCATTACCGCATGGCGGGTATTAGTGGCATGGGAATGAAGCCGCATGATCTATTTGGCGCATGGGCCTGCTCTGCCTGTCACGATGAAATAGACCGCAGAACAAGGCTGACAGATGCAGACTATGCACACATGGCTCATCTGGAGGGAGTAATCAGGACACAATCAATATTACTACAAGAGGGAAAAGTATCGACGTGAAAACCTATAATCTAAAATTGCCGTGGCCTCCCTCGAATAACACCTACTGGCGGCATACAAAGCGCGGTCATTACATATCAGAGAAAGGCATCAACTACCGACAGCAAATCATCGACATCATCAAGCAACAAAACCTCAATATCAATACCCAATCCCGCATCAAAATCTCAATCACAGCAAATCCCCCAGACAGACGACGGAGAGACCTTGATAACCTGCCTAAAGCGGTTTTCGATGCGTTAACTCACGCTGAATTCTGGGTTGATGACAATCAGATTGACTATATGAGCATCGAACGCGGCGAACGGGTTGCGGGTGGCCGATTGGATGTTCAGATATGGGAGCTGGAACCATGATCTTCACCGACCTACCCGCAGCAATCGAGGAGGCTCGATATCGATGTAGGGATGTTGGGCGACCATTTGCTGTTGTTCAGCGACACACAATTCTAGCCGTCCTTACTGAACAATGGGTTATGCGAAAACAATTGCGGGTCATGTATTCGACCCGTCACGATAGGGTTCACACAGTATTGCCGGAGGTGAGATGAAAAAGGGAAGTTTTAGGGAATTAGCCTATTTTCGGTCTGAGAATCAACTCCGTCAGAAATGGTGTAAAGGAGTGAAAAAAATAACACCATCTGATCGTACATGGACGCGATATATGCTGATGTTATGGGGAGCAGCTAATCAGGGTGATGATTTGCCAAGTGGTGGAAATATCAATGTCATTGGTCGCCTAATGGTACGTAATGATTGGGATGATGGAACGACTGCCGCAATCAAATTGGTGATGACCAATTATGCAAAATTAGGCTACACCGGAAAAGAGTTATTAGAGAAAGTGAAAGAAGTCATAATGCCTAATAAATCAACACTCGGCGCACTTCGCCTCGCTAAAGAAAAAGATGACGCCGAATTTGTTGAGAAATGCATGACGGAAATATTCACAATCGATAACCCAATTCGCGATGTAGTTATTAAACGATACAAGGACTGCAAAAGCTCGCAAAACATTTTAGAAGACCTTTCTCGGAAAACAGGCATTGATCTTGATTCGGCGAAAAGACGAGTCAGATGGGCGAATAAAGCTGCTGAGGATATGCTTTATTCCATTATGTCAGTAAGAAATTAGAAATATTCTATTTGAAAATAAAAAAATAGAAAATTATTTGACAAATACGCCTAAAAACTATATGTTTTGTGTTATGATCGGGCAGTAAAACCGAAAAGCAGTTAAGCCTCACTAAATCAAGTGGGGCTTTTTCATTTTTGCCAATAGTAAACTCAGAGTTTACAACTCAATTCTGATCATGGTCGGTCAATACTTCGATCCCCATAGATAACTCAACCTGTTGGCGAGACCAACTAGTTCAAATTCAAGGCTGCGCATTGCGTGGCTTTTTTTGTTTTCTGGCTGCGCCAATAAATAGAGTGGAGGGGATAAGGGTGAAATACATGGGAAGTAAATCACGTATCGCAAAATATATTGCGCCATTCATTCTAGAACGCTTAACAAAAGAGACGGTTTATGTCGAGCCGTTTGCGGGCGGCATGAACATGGTGAGTCATATAAATGATTCTCACACGGGTACAGTTATTGCCTCTGAT
>NZ_NJCX01000004.1:129912-190955 GCF_002632875.1 Xenorhabdus kozodoii | reverse complement strand
CGAAGTATAAAAGGCTTTCTGTTGTGCGTCTTAGGGGGATTGATTGCTTACTGCCTTAAATTAAAGAAGCCATCACTGAAAGTTTTCTACTCAGAAGACGATTTTTCAATGACGGCTTAAGCAGAATTCGGGTTAGCTAGCTATCGGGATGTGCGTTGTAAATCGAGTCAAAAAACCATTGAGGAAGCGCTGAAGGGCAATTATCAGCCAGAGCATACCTTCGTTAAAACAAGCACTGGTGATGTATGATGCCTATCAGGTTCAAATTCAGGAATGTGACACGGAAATTGAAGCCGTCCTCGTGAAATTATCAGCAAATGTAACAAAACCCTCCTCCCCGAGACCAAAACCTAAGCATCGCACCAAACAGCCTAATCAGCTGAACTTTGATGTTCGGACAGCTTTGTATCATTTGGTTGGAGCTGACTTGACTCAAATTCACGGTTTAGGCTCCTATCTGGCGTTAAGACTGATTTCTGAATGTGGCACTGACATGACGAAATGACCAACGGCAAAACATTTTACCTCCTGGCTGGCACTGTGCCTGGTTCTAAAATTATTGGGGGTAAAAACTGTCTTCACATTCACGCAAAAGCAATAACTGTATTGTTGCTCACTTACGTTTAGCAGCCACAACGGTAGTGTGCGGTGGCTCCCTTCAACTGCACTACAAGATGGGCAGGTCACATCAATTTTTGCAATCTGAATATTCTCCAAATAGACATACGATACATGATTCAATAAATTGATGTCATGACATTAATTATCTCTAATAAAAAATAGAAGAGCTTATCACAATATATAATTATTGGAGTCATGACCACTATGTTTAACACTAATTAAAAGATTGGATATGTTCTCCTTATTATGAGATTTTAAGATTATTAGTATGGCAGAAAAAACGGTGATTCATTATGGTGTAATATCATAATTTCAAGTTATTATTTTTTTATAATTAATTTCTAGTATTTTTTGTGATGAATTTCACGGATTTTTTAAAAATAAATTTTGCAATTTAATTCGGCGCTGGTACCATAAAGTCAATTGTTAAATACGATTTTAATTTATTGAATTACAAAAAAATCTTGTTTTTTGTTGGTGTGTTGTTATTTTTAATGCCATTTATCGAATTGTTTTTTTATTCCAATAATAGCTGTTGGTGATTTTTTTGGATTTCTATTAATTTATTCTCATGTACATCCGAATTTGAATAATGAAATTCAATTATGATAGTGATTTTTACAATGATTTAAAATTAGTGTTCTGATGCTAATTATAATGGTCGACAGTAAGAATTGTATTAAGAATAAATAACACAGTTATTCGTCAAAATGAGTATTTTAATCATGGATAACCCTATTTTTGAGCTATCTAGATCACAGCAAGCTATTTTCAAAATGGAAGAGTTCCATTTAACTGGTTACTCTCTTTATTTGAGTGTTGCGATACGTTTAAACGGAGATATTTCTCTGGACAGGCTGACTCAGGCCACTGAGATGACCCAAAATTCAATGGATATATTTCATATTGGATTCGTTAATGACCATGCGGAAACAAATCGTTTGGCAACACAGTGGCATGGTATCAGGCACCTAACTCCTCATGCGGAAGTCATACAAGTAGATTTTAGCGGTTATCCGGACTCTAAACAGGCTTTTGAAAGTTGGGCGGAGCGCCAGACGTTGATAGAAGAAGATTTATCACTGACCCCCGTGCGCGTTTTTGTTGTGCGTTTTCATTCGGAACAGACAGGATGGTTTATTAAGGCGCATCATGCGGCTACAGATGGTGAGGGATTGTCAGTACTGATAGAGCATCTGATGAGTGCGCTGGAAGAAGAAGAGCCGGATACGGAATATCTCCTATTTTCGGTTAACGCGGAGGGTGAGCGGGATTATGAAAATTCCCGGCGTAGGCAAAGAGATGAAGCATATTGGCGGAGTATTTTCAGTGATAATACCGATAATGCAATGGAATCCGCTGATGCCGGCAAAATAGCCAGCCGTTATCCGATTGGTGACTATCGTAGGCTAACGCCTCTATCTCAGCGTGTACGTTACGAACTGAGTGAAGCTGAAAACGATATACTGTGCCAGTTTAAAAGTCGTGGCGGCTCTATTTTCAGGTTGTTTTTCGCGGCGGTAGCGTATACACAAATGGTTATTGAAGATGGTAATGGCGCTTTATTGCAGGCACCGATGCTTAACCGCTGGAGTAAAGAAGAAAAACGCTCTGCTTCTATGGCAGTGGCACCGGTTTTTATCCCCGTTTCTCGTGAAGCGGGAGAGACGGTGGCAGATTGTTACCATATGCTTAAGCAGCGCTTGCAAAAAGCGGTTGCCCACTCTCGTTATGCGCCAGGCGCCCGATGGAATGAATTTGCATCACAAGATTGGAAACGTATCATTCCCGCTTTCGGGGTTTCCTATCAAACTGGAATTTTCCGGAAAACTGTCTTAGGTGCTGACGTATCAATTGATCATATGCAAGCGGTAGAAGCCCTGTTTGCGACCATTCATATTCATGACCGCTTTGAAGGCGGAAACTTCAAACTTGAAGGTGATTTTCGCAAGATATGGTCATTAGATCAATGTCATGTGTTTCTGAAAACAGTCACTGATTATGCAATGGAAGCTGCCTGCGAAATTTTGACGCAACCAGAATTCACGCAAACACCATTAAGTGAAAAAGAGCAAGAAGCCCACTCTAGGAAAGAACCTCAGATAAAGCCGATCGGCGTTCATTTATACCATGCGTTTGAACGTTATGCTGATAACCTGTTATTCAAGCAGGGTGCTGATGCGGTGACTTATCGTCAGGGATTGCAATGGATTAATAAATTCAGAGAACAGTTGCGTACCATACGAAATGGACATGATGAGCACAATCCGGTATTTATTCTGGGAAGACGTACTCCTGAAACTGTGCTCGCTTATCTGGCTTGCCTGATTGAAAATGTGACGGTAGTTCCCGTTTGTCCGACCATGCCTTTAGCCAGATTATCGGCTATTGCCCGTAATTCGGGGGCATCTCTCTGCATTTATACGGAAACCGACCATCACCTTGCAGAAATGCTGGGCTTGCGGTTGTTACGTGTTTCCTTGGATAAGGCAAGGCTTGATGTTGCATTGAATCTAGTAACATGGACAGAACATACACACTGTCATCCTGCTTATATTCTCTATACCTCAGGATCGACCGGAGAACCTAAAGGCGTGGTGATTTCCCCGATGGCGCTGGCCAATTATGCGTTGGCGGCTAAGGCGGCTTACGCTGCGCAGACTCCATTTAATGCGCCTTTATTTACCTCCTTTGGTTTTGATTTAACCCAGACCGCTATTCTGGTTCCGGTTTTGTCGGGCGGATTTATCCAACCTCATGAACAAGATATCCGTGATAACCCTGAATTGCTGCAAACGTTACTGGCTGATGAGTCATTGACGGGCGTTAAATGCACGCCATCCCATCTTTCATTGCTGATTGAGTACAGCCCGGAAAGAAGTCATCCGCTGACTTTTGTTGTGGGTGGAGAAAATTTGTTTTTTTCTCTGGTGAAGAAAGCACTCGATTATTTTCCTGTAGGAAGCAAAGTAATCAATGAATATGGGCCGACAGAAACAACAGTCGGATGCTGTATCTGCTCAGTGAGTGGGGGAGAAAGCTCTCCTGACGGTAATAACAAGATAAACACCGCAGTTATGCCTATCGGTACAGCGTTGGGTAAAGCAGAGATGTCGATAAAAGATTCCTGGGGGCAAAATATGCCCCGTGGATTCAGGGGCGAAATTAGTATCAGTGGCCCGGTGCTGGCCACGGGATATCTCAACGACAGTATCCAGACGCAGGAAAAATTTGTGTACGGTGCTGATGGCTTAAGCCGTTGGTATCGTACTGGTGACTTGGGCTTACAGGACGAGCAAGGAATATTTCATTGCCTTGGGCGTATTGACGATGAATTTAAGGTACGTGGCTACCGGATCCACCCCGCGGAAATAGAGAAAACAGTGGAAAGTGTACTGGCGAGTGTTAGGGAAAACGACAACTATAGTTGGGAGTTGAAGGCACTGAAACTGGTGGTTGATGAAGCGGATGGGTATGAAACAGTCGCTTTGTGCAGCAGTCAAGTCATACCGCATGACTGCCCGGAATTTCAACGTAGCCTGAAAACAAAAATTCCTGATGCTTGGTTACCAACGCTATACTGTACCGTACAACCCTGGCCGATTAATGCGAATGGTAAAGTTGATATGGCGGCGCTGACTGCCGCAGCTAAGGCAACGTTGATGGCGAGTGGTTCTTCCCTGCTCGGTTCAGCCAATACACCAAGCCAGAATGCGTCGGGAACCTATCAACTGCCAATCTGGTTAAATGCAGATTTTCTGAAACCTATCTGGCCCCAGACCGTCGATCTTACCACTTCATTTCTGGAACAGGGAGGAGACTCGATCAAAGCGATCAGGCTGGTTGCATTGTTAGCCAGAGAAGGGGTTCGGATTGCTGCAAGTGAACTGTTAACCTTGAATTCCTTAGGCTCTGTGCTTGAAAAAGCCTGTGTAGCGGCATTGGAAAATGAAGTCACCAATTCGGTTATCTCAGAAGAGATTGAAGCAAGCTGGATTAAGTTCTTACCAAGTACCCGTTGGTTCCGGCAACAATGTTTTAAACACGGCAATCGTTTGCAACAAGGCATGGTGCTTGAGTTGAAATCTTCGCTCTCGGCTGAAGAAATAAACGCGGCTGTCTCAATGGTTAAAGCAAGGCATAAAATTTTTGCTTTGAGAGCAAATCAAGATTTGAGTGAGTTTTACTTTGCATCTCCAGAACCGGAGGTGTATGACGGTGATACCGTGACAGAAGACGAGATTCTGGCGCCGGGTGAACACCTTGAAGACCGATTGAATAAATTGCAAGGCCGAGTTTGTCTGGAGAAACAACCCAGCGTGCATTCGGTCGTATTTGATCCGGTTTCACACAAAAATTATCTGTTTTGGGTTTGTCATCACCTTATTTGCGATGTGCATTCATGGATTTTCTTATTGGATGAATTGGAGCAGGCTATTAATGATTCTTCATTCCAGACTGCGAACGCAGAGGAAACGATCCATGAGCAAGGCGCATTCCTTTGGGGTAAATGGTTAGGAGAACACGTTCCTGAGGTGGATGATGTACCTTATGACGATACCTTCCATCACTCCTCGGTGACTCCGGTTACTTTGGCGCTGTCAATTTGCGGTCATGATTTGCGATTGATGGAGCAACGCTTTAAGGCTGAGCGTTCACAATTGATCGCGGCCGCTTTGATGGACGTTATGCAAGATAACGGAATATTGCCTCCGCAGCCAGTAATCCTGTTTGAAAACCATGGGCGTTTATTCTCTGAAGCAGGCATTCCCGCAACCCGGAACACGGAAATGGCGAATGCGGTGGGTTGGTTTACCGGCTTTAATCAGTTGGCTCTTAACATTTCATCAGAGCACCCATACCGACTTTCCCAAACTGCTTTTTTGCGAATATTAAAGTCGGGTCTCTATGAAGATAAACAGAGCTGGAAAGCGCAGTTGGGGCTGAGTCATCCGGGAAATCGACCACACATGTGCATCAATGATATTGGATCGGGATTAGAGGGACGCGGAACATGGGCGCATTTCGATCTGGTTCAGTCCTTGTCGGGAGGTTTCCGGCATCCTGACGAAAAGAGTGTGACCGACTTTGACATACTCATTCGTGATTGCCGTGAGTCTGGTTCTGTTTTAGTTGAATTGAGGTTGGGTATTCCCAACGCTAATGGTGATGATGCGCAGCATTACTTGGCACAATTAAACGAAAAACTATTATTGAGCGAAAAGCAGCTATTAAACGAAAAACGCTTAGCCTGGTGTGATAGCAAACATGAGGTATCCCGTGATTTGCAGGCTGATCAGTGTTTGGAACAGCCATTAATACCTGCCGATTTTCCTCTTTGTCAACTCTCACAAGCGGAGCTTGATCTCATTATTAAGGGAGCCTCAGCATGAGAACCGCTATCGATTCAGCGAATACAGTATTCAACGCTAATTATATTGAAGAACTGCTACAAGTGACGCCTCAAGCGAATGGGTTACTGTTTCACGCATTAAAAGATGGAAACAGCGCTTATCACATTGGTGTGGCATTCAGCGTGAAGGTGGATGTCGATAAAGAAACCCTCCTTGAAGTATGGCAGCAGATACAGCAATCACAGCCCGCTCTCAGGTCGGTTTTTGTCTGGGAAGGTATTCGCACTCCTCATCAGGTTATTTATTCCTTGCCCCGAATTCCGTTTGAATACATCCGTGTTGATTCGACGGCTCCAGTCCCGCTAATTAAACAGCGTTGCCTTGATTGGCTGGCACATTCTAAAGCCATTCCTTTTACATTGAACAAAGAAGTGTTTCGCATTGTTGGCTTCCACGATGTTAAAGCGGGAACGGTAAGTCTGGCCTTCTCTTTTCACCATATTCTGATGGATGGCTGGAGTAGTTCGCTGTTGATTTCCCTTTGGTTGCAGGGATTGCGTCAGCAAAAAATTGTTCCTCTGGATGCACGTATCTATTCACAACAACTCTGGCAAGGATTAAGCCAGGCAGCGTTGATGTCCGGTCGCAAATATTGGCGAGAGGTGTTTCAACATTTGCCTGATGGAGAGTCTTCTGCAACAACCAAACTCTTGGATGAACCCCTGTTCCGAACTACTGGTCACAATGTGGCTGAGAAAGCAATAAATGAAAAAATCGTCGTAAGTAGCCTATGGAGCGAAGAACGTAAATCGGCTATAGAATCACTTTGCCGCCGCGCGGGGGTAACGTCGGCCAGTTTTATTTATCTATGCTGGGCATTGACGCTGGCTAAATTCACCTTTCAAAAAACCATTACGTTGGGCTGTACATTTTCTGGCAGAGGCGGAGCTTTGACGCAGGACATTGACCGTCAGCCCTTAGGTCTGTTTATCAATACCGTACCGCTTATCCTTACGCTTGAAGGTAAGTGGAATATAGAAGCTGCTTTGCGTTCTGTTTTTCAAGCGCTACAGCAGGCGCAACAATATGAAAAAACGCCGCCTTTATTGATCCGTGAGGAAGCGGGAATACGTGAAGAACTCTATGACTCTATTGTGGTTTTTGATAACTATCCCATTGATGCCACATTGAAGGATACCCGTTGTGGCGCATTCGTGACGGATTTATACAGTGAAGAAACGACGCATTTCGGTTTGACATTAACCGTTTCTGGTGTGGAACAATGGTTAGTCGAACTCAGTGCCGGAGAGGTTTTCACGGGGGCATCTGATGCAGTAAAAATGGTGTTTAATGGGTTTGAATCGTTGGTGGAAGATCTGATTAATCACACCACAGATACCTTGATTGAAGATCTCATCTTAAAATTTAGTACAGAGAGCGCTGAAGAAGTCTCTTTGCGCATCGGGGAGATCAACGAACAGACGCCGGATATCAATTTATTGCTGACAGGTATTTATCAGCGTCTTAGCGAGTCTCCCCAAGGAATCAGCCTGGTCGATGGACAAAATAACATCAGCAATTGTGAGTTATTGAAAGGAATTAGTAGCGTACAAGAACAGTTACGATTATCGGGTTTTATTCCGGGAGACAGAGTTGCTGTCCATCTTGAAAAAGGATTGTTATCGACTCAGGCAATACTCGCAATATTATTCAGAGGGGGCAGTTACTTCTATGTCAATCCGAAAGATCCACTGCAACGTAAAAAGATCCTGTTAACTTTGGCAGATTGCAGCATTGTTTTATGTGGTGCTTCCTTTAATAAAGAACTAGGCGCAGAGAGCGGGCGTTATTTACTGCTGGATATTGAGGAAAAGATTTTACAGCCATCTACGGCGGAGCCAACGCTATGGACTAACCGACGGCCTGAAGACGAATTTTACTTTATATTCACGTCGGGAACGACGGGTACGCCTAAGGGGATTGCGATTCGTAATGAATCGGTCGCAAACCTGCTGGACTGGTTTATTAAAGAGACGGTGCTGACAGCCGCTGATAGAGTGCTTGGGCTGACCGATCTGAATTTCGACCCCAGCGTAGAAGATTTATTGGGGAGTTTTGTTGTTGGTGCCACGCTGATCTATCCATCGCCGAATGTGTTACTGGAGAGACAGGCATTCATTGAGCTGTTGCAGTCTGAATCCATCACCTTAATCAACTTTATTCCCGGAGCCATTGCACAGCTTATTCAGGATGCACCATTCTTGCCTGCCATGAGATTGTGGATATTTGGAGGTGAAGAATTACCTAAACGTCTTCGGGATGATTTGTTGCAGCAAGGGTATGCCGTTAGCAACCATTATGGTCCCAGTGAGACGACGGTGGATTGTCTCAGCACAAAACAATCTCTTATTGCGGATGTTGTCATCGGTTGGCCAATTCAAAATGTTATTGCCTACTGTGCTGATATATTTGGTAAACCATTGCCTGCCGGTGTTCGTGGTGAGCTTTGGGTGGGGGGCAAGGCGGTTGCCCGTGGTTACACGACTAACCCCGTTGAGACGGCGAAATATTTTGTTAAATCTAAGTATTTGGATCAATACAGTAAGCATCCTTTTTATCGTACTGGCGACATGGTTACTTTTTCCAGTGAGTCAGGTTTTCGCTATCTGGGGCGGATTGATGATCAGGTGAAGGTGAACGGTATTCGCATTGAACCGAGTGAATTGGAGCGTGTTGTTGAGACATTAGATGTGGTTAAAGCCTGTTGTCTATTGCCCGTAACAGAATCGCCCGCAATAGAATCGAAGGGAAAGCGCCAGTGGCATCTTTTTGTTGATAGCCATGAACCCCCTGCGATGTTGGAGCCTCGGGTACGAGAACATATCCGGCGTAACTTCCCGGAATCGTGGTTACCTTCACTTATTGCGGTTGTCGATGGGTTTGAACGTACCATTACCGGCAAAATTAATCGCCGAAGCTTACAGGAGTATGCTGCGCAACAACTGCAAACAAAACCGGTGGAAAATCATGTGCCATTGGCAGATCCGGTGGTAGCTAAAGTGCAGGCGGTTTGGAAAGTGGTGCTGGAAAGCCAAATGATTGATATAAACATCAATTTCTTTGATGCTGGTGGTAACTCGATAAAGATAATTGCACTCCAATCCCAGTTGCAACAAGCGTTCAATCAGGAGGTTCGTGTCACTGTCTTATTTGAGCATCCGACGATTTCCTCATTCTCAAACTGGATTAAACAGAACCGGTTGTCACCTGAACAGGTGAACTCAGACAAACAATCATCCCAAGAGCATATGCTGTCGTCATTCCAATCCGGCAAGAGCAGATTAGCGGACAGGCGACGCAAAGCCAAAGGAAGTACAGGAGAGCCTGTTTAATGAATGACGATGTATTTTATGTGCTCATAATAAATATTGATTATCACATGGGAAATAATGATAGGTCTTTATGGTCTTAATATTTCTTTTATTTCCTGTTAATTGGTAAAGTATATTTTCCATGTGTTTTTCATGTTAATTTCTCGAGATTAACATGAAGGTTACTTTTTGATAAATAAATCATTTCATGAATCAACTCTATTTTATTTTAAAAAATAGAGTTGATTGCGCTGTCAAAGTTTTTTGCGGAAAAATATAAATTTTACATTGGTTTTAAGGCCGTGACTTAAGGGCGGTAGCGTATCTAAATAACACTTATGGAATCGGATATTCTATATTTTTTTTATCTTTTTAGACAAGCTGATTTTCAATCATTAAAAGTGGGGGTAATCGTTGAAAATATCAATTATTGGTGCTGGTGTTATGGGATTAGACACGGCAATAACATGTGCTGCATATGGGCATAATATATTACTTATCGATATATCCTCAGAGGTTCTGAGAAATCTCGCTTCGCGAATTTCAAGTGAATTTCGTTTATATCGGATGCTTAAGCCTGAATTTAAATCTCTGGATATATCAGAATTGAAAGAACGGATTCAATTTACGTCATCTTATGAAGAGATTAAAGAGTGTGACTGGGTAATTGAAAATGTCAATGAAGAGTGGGCAACTAAACAAGATGTTTATAAAAAAATAGCACCATACATTAAGCCTGAAACTTATATTGCTGCAAACACAAGTTGTATATCCATCACAAAAATTGCAGCAGCGTTACCTTTTCCTCAAAAAGTACTTGGCCTCCACTTTATGAATCCCGTGCCCATAAAGAAATGTGTAGAAGTGATTAAAGGTTTCCATACTTCCGAACAAACATTGACTGAGGCAAAAAAATTCTTACAGAGCATTGAGAAAAATCCTGTTGTTGTAGAAGATTTTCCCGGATTTGTTTCTAACCGGCTTTCTCACTTATTCATGAACGAAGCAGCATTTCTCGTACAGGATAATCTCGCCAGCCCACAAGATATTGATCGCATCTTCAAAGAAGGTTACGGACATGCTATGGGGCCATTAGAAACCGCAGACCTGATTGGGCTGGATACGGTTGTTAACTCTTTGCAGGTTCTCTATGAAAGTTATCAGGACCCGAAATACCGTTGCTGTCCTCTGCTAAGGAAAATGGTTGAAGCGGGAAATCTTGGTAGAAAAAGTGGTAAGGGCTTTTTTAATTATAAAAACGCGGAATATTAATGATGGATGACTTAGCAAATAAGCCAGTAAGCAGTGATACACCGGTAAAATGTATCATCTGGGATTTAGACAATACTATATGGGATGGGGTTCTTTCTGAGGGGGATGATCTTAATTTAAAGCCAGGAATAGAAAAAATCATCGACCAGTTGGATCAAATGGGTATTTTGCAGTCAATAGCAAGCAGGAATGAAGCGTCTGATGCTTTGGATATGCTGAGTAAGTTTAAGTTAAAACACTATTTTATTTATCCTCAAATTCATTGGGGTGCTAAATCTTCCTCGATTGAAAATATTCAGAGAAATTTAAATATCTCAGCGGATACATTTATTTTTGTTGATGATCAGATTTTAGAAAGGGATGAAGTTAATGCTAAATTGCCGGAAGTCACTTGTATTGATGCCTTGGAATATCAATCAATACTTCATTTGCCGCGAATTGCCAATATGGAAATATCGGATGATGCAAAATTAAGAAGGCAGCGCTACCAAGAAGATATTCTGCGTAAAGAAGAGGAAGATGAATTTATTGGTACATCAGAAGAATTCCTTAGCCAACTCAATATGAAGTTTTATATCGATAAAGCCAAACACGAAGATCTCCTCCGGGCTGAGGAACTGACACAACGGACTAATCAGCTTAACTCAACAGGCATAACTTACAGTAGAGAAGAATTAAATGAATTAATTCACTCAGATGATTATGGTGTATTTGTTTTTGAATTAGTGGATAAATATGGCTCTTACGGGAAGATAGGTCTGGCATTAGTACACTATAAAGAAGAGATTGACTATATTAAATTATTATTAATGTCCTGTAGAACGCTTTCCCGTGGAGTGGGCAGCATAGCATTGACCTATATTATGCAGCAGGCAAAAGCAAAAGGGCATAAATTGTATGCTGAATTCAGACGTACGCCTCGTAATCGGCAAATGTTTGTGACTTACCAATTCTCAGGGTTTAAAGAAATAGAAAAACTCGCTGATGAGACGATGCTCTTCGAAAATGAATTAGAGCAAGTACCTGACTTCCCTTACTATGTTGATGTCATTATAAATTAATAGGATATGATAATGAAAGATCTGGATGCAATCGCCAAAGAAATTCGTGAATTTATTGAAAATAATATCTCTGTATTTGATGATGATGTTGAGTTGTCGGATGATACTAATATATTTACAAGTGGTTTGGTCAATTCACTTTTTGCCATGCGTTTACTTTGTTTTATTGAGGAAAAATGTTCTATAACCGTACCGGATGAATATATAGAACGTGAAAATTTTGTTTCAATCAACTCAATGCTGAACTTAATTAATAAAATAAGAGAGTAAGGTTTATATGATGGGACATGAACTCCATTCTTTGGTGGAAGCTGCAAAGCAATTTTCAGATAATGTATTAAGACCAGCCGCAACTTTAATTGATAAGCAGGGTAAAGTGCCCGGTGAAATTATCACTGAAATGGGAGCGCAGGGCTTTTTAGGCGCGATGTTGCCCAAAGAATATGGCGGGCAAGGTATGGACCCGCTTTCTTATGGTTATTTGACTGAAGAAATCGGTAAAGGATGTAATTCAACACGCGCATTATTAACGGTTCACACAAGCTTAGTGGGTGAAACGCTTGCAAAACTAGGAAGCCAATCGCAAAAAGAAAAATATTTACCGCCAATGGCGAAAGGTGAAAAAATCGCATGTTTTGCCTTATCTGAACTGGAAGCTGGCTCTGATGCTAATGCCATCAAAACAAAGTATGAAGTGACAGAAGATGGGTTCAGAATTAATGGCAGCAAAAAATGGATTACTTATTCAGGGATTGCTGATTTATTCCTCGTATTTGCCCGTTGCGAAGAAAAAGTGAGTGCATTCATCGTCGAATTTGGGGTGAAAGGGTTAACGAGAAAACCAATGCTGGATTTGATGGCAAGCCGTGGTGCTTATTTATCAGAACTTTATTTTGATAATGTAGAAATACCAAAAGAGAGTTTAGTCGGGCGTGAGGGTGAAGGGTTTAGCTTTGTCGCTAATACAGCCCTCTATTTTGGTCGTTACAGTATCGCCTGGGCGGGGGTTGCTATTGCCCATGCCGCGTTGGAAGAGATGGTGACTTATGCGCGTAAGAGGCAACAATTCGGCCAAAAAATCGCCCAGCATCAACTAATTCAAGGCATCATTGCTGATTCAGCTACGGCATTTTATGCCGCAAAAGCCACTTGTGAAAAGATTGGCTATTTAAGAAATCAGGGTGATCACAAGGCCATTATGGAAACGAATATAGCGAAATATAATAGCTCGGCAGTCGCTATGTTGGTTACCAATAACGCTGTTCAGGTTCTCGGAGGAAATGGACTATCCAGCCGCTATCCGGTAGAAAGGTTATATCGTGAAGCCAAGGTTCTGGAAATTATTGAAGGAACTAATCAAATTCATCAAATGATAATCTCGCAACATGCCTTGCGTAGTTTTTATAGAAAAAATTCGATTATTGAGTGATATCTATAAGAGTACGAATCTATCAGCAAATCCCGAAAATTAAAAATTAGATATATAAACTAATCCGGGGAAATCTGAATGCTTAAATTCGTAATGAATTTGATGCCTTGAGCCAATATATCATTTTCTTCTTTATAGAAATGATTGATTATTTAAATTGAATAAGCTATCTCTTTTCATTAGCAAATGATTATAATAAAGGTTAATTATGGTAAATAATCTTACTGGTCTTGAAATTGCCATAGTTGGAATGGCAGGTCAGTTCCCTGGTGCAGATAACGTACATGATTTTTGGGAAATGCTCCGTGATGGAAAAGAAGGTATTAGCAGATTCACGCAAGAAATATTAGAAAATAATGGCGTATCGGCTGAAGAATATTTACATGAAAATTATGTTCCAGCCAAAGGTGTAATCAACAATCCATATCATTTTGCAGCCGATTATTTTGCAATTAATTACTCAGATGCAGAAAAAATGGACCCGCAAACGCGTTTGATGATTGAAACTTGTTGGCAGGCACTTAACCATGCTGGCATTGATGCCAAAAATTATCCGGGAGAAATTGGTGTTTACGCAGGAGCAGCTAATCAGTGGTCATGGCTTAAAACATTAAATACGGAATTCAGTTCTGCGGCAGAACAGTTCCATATCGCAACATTAAATGACTCTGCATTTTGTTCCCGTATTTCCTATTTACTGAATTTGCGCGGGCCGTCAGTCACGATACAAACAGCATGTTCAACTTCATTAGTTGCCGTGCATACAGCGTGTCAGGCTCTGCAAGCCGGAGAATGTGAGGTTGCTTTAGCGGGGGGCGTCAGCGTAACGCATCCACATCAAGCTGGCTATATATATCAGGAAGGGATGATAAATAGTGCAGACGGCAAAACACGGGTCTTTGATGAACACGCGGGTGGTACGGTGTTCAGTAATGGCGTTGGTGTTGTTGTACTAAAAAGATTGAGTGATGCGATAGAAAATAACGATAGAATTTATGCCGTTATCAAAGGCAGCGCAACTAATAATGACGGCAGTGACAAAATAAGTTTTACTGCCCCTAGTACTCAGGGGCAGCAAAATGTTATTCAGGCTGCATTAGATGTCGCAGAAGTTGATCCTGACAGCATTAGTTATATAGAAGCACACGGGACAGGAACTTTACTGGGAGATCCGATTGAAATTGCCGCCTTGAAAGCGGTTTTTAACGGGTCACAATCTTGTGCTATAGGTTCCGTCAAATCAAATGTGGGGCATTGTGATACCGCCGCAGGGATAATATCACTGATAAAACTCACATTATGTGTCTATTTTAAAACGTTAGTGCCATCCATTAATTTTGATAAAGCGAATAAAAAATTAGAATTAGAAAAAACACCTTTTCATGTTAACACGCAAACAAAAAACTGGCTCAGTAAAACTGATGAACTTATCACTGCCGGAGTCAGTGCCTTTGGTGTTGGTGGAACCAATGCGCATCTTATTCTCCAGGAATTTTGGGAGAAAATGGAACCCATTTCGATAGAACACTTAAATTATAAAGAACTTCCGAATCGAATTGAGTTTAAACCTTTAATAAAACCAGATACTGCCCGTCATCTGCTCGATGAGCAGGAAGAAAATGTCATTTTTGCAGAAAAAATCGATATTAAATCTTTGTCTAAAGAGATATTGGATATTTTAAAAGTCTATTTTTCAAATAAGAAAATTTCGAAAGAGGATAATTTCTTTGATATCGGTGCCAGCTCTTTAGATATTGTTCAGCTACACGAAAAGATCAATAACCATTACGCAATAAAATTATCAGTTAATGATTTTTATCGCTATACAACCTGCCAGAAACTTTCTGAAAAAATACACAGCTTAATCAGTGAAGCACCAGCTAAGATCATCAATAAGTCGAAAAGGGCAGCAAGAGGAAAAGCATCAGGTAGCAAAAAGAGAGTATTTAATGATTACCCGGCACATGCCATTGCTGTCGTTGGCATGAGCGGCCGATTCCCCGGAAGTCATAACATACAGGAATATTGGAAAAATATACTATCTGGCAAAGAAGGTATTTCTTTCTTTACGGATGATGAACTGATCGATGCAGGATTTCCTGAACACATTTTCAAGAATAAAAATTATATCAGGGCAAAAGGCATTATTGAGCATTCACTGGATTTTGATAAAGACGCTTTTGGCTATACAGCACGTGAATCACAATATATGGACCCACAATTCCGTTTGCTGCATGAAATAACGTGGCAAGTGCTGGATGATGCTGGATATGGTAATCCAAAATATCGCCCTGTCACGGGTCTGTTCGCCTCTTCCGGCTCTAATTACGCATGGCTGGATTTGGTAAAAGATGAAGTGCAAGACACCACCGAACAATTTGGTATTGGGTTGTTAAATGACCGGGAATTTCTCACAACCAGAATCGCTTACAAATTGAATCTTACCGGGCCGGCCGTGACCGTTCAGAGTGCGTGTTCCAGCTCTGCGTTAGCGATCACACTTGCGTGTCAGAGCCTGCGGGTCAATCAGTGTGATTTGGCACTGGCCGGAGGGGTTTCCGTCACAGTGCCGATAAAAAGCGGTTACATGTATGTCAATGGAATGGTGAATAGCGCAGATGGTCATTGCCGCCCATTTTCTGAAGATGCCAGTGGTACTGTTTTCAGCGATGGCATTGGCATGGTTGCTCTAAAAAGGCTGGAAGATGCCATTGAAAATAATGATCATATTTATGGCGTCATCGTTGGTTATGGTGTTAACAATGATGGTCATGAAAAAGCTGGATTTACCGCCCCGAATGCAAACGGGCAGTCTGCCTGTATCAAACAATCTTTAGAAATGGCGAGTCTCTCTGCCAATGACGTTGAATACTTGGAAGCGCATGGAACGGCAACACTGGTTGGCGATGCAGTTGAATTAGAAGGCATCAAGGATGCTTTAAACGTCACAAGCGACAATCCCAGAACTTGTCATATTGGCAGTGTTAAATCGAACATTGGTCACACCGATAGTGCCGCAGGTGTTGCGGGGGTTATTAAAGCACTGCTGGCATTGAAGAATAAGAAGATCCCACCCACTTGCCATACTGAAACAGCACATCATTTATCATTGGAAGGTACGCGGTTCCGTTTGATCAATACTGCCACTGATTGGGAAGATAACAATAATATCAGAACCGCAGGTGTGAGCTCATTTGGCATTGGCGGAACCAATGTGCATATGACCGTTCAATCAATCTCAGATCAAACCAGTGACGAGAAGGATCGTGCAGAACTCATCACGCTTTCAAGCAAAAGCAGAGAAGGGATAATTAAAACGGCAGAAGCCCTGAACCGGTTTTTGAGTGCAGATGTTCATACAAAGGCGCTTTCTGATATTGCTTATACACTCCAGATTGGAAGAGGAGAATATGAATATCGCACCTCGTTTGTTGTAGGAAATATAGAGGAACTCAACACCACATTATCTGATATTAAAGAGACAAACAAGATCGCGGAAATTTCCTCTGACCACATACCGGGTATTGTATTTATGTTCCCCGGTCAGGGTGCTCAATATATCAATATGGCAAGGGATTTATACAATGAGCTGAGTATTTTCAGAATGCAGCTTGATGAGTGCCATGAATATCTATTAGAGCAATTTGGAATAAATTTACTCGCACTACTCTATGATGAGAAGGGTCAGGAGAGTGCAGAAAAACTCCGTAACACTCAATTTACCCAGCCGGTTATTTTTGCCATATCTTATTCTCTTGCCAGGACTTTGGAAGCACTGGGAATAGAAATGAACGCAATGATTGGCCATAGCATTGGTGAATACGTTGCAGCCGCAATGGCAGGAGTCATGACATTGGATGAGGCCCTGAAACTCGTTGCTATCAGAGGCCTTATCATGCAGGAATGTGAGCCCGGAGCGATGCTGAGTGTTTCAACGGGCAGAGAAAATATTGAGCCTTATTTGACAGATGAAGTCACGTTAGCAACGGTAAACTCATCAAATGCCTGTGTTATCGCAGGGCCTCAGGGTGAAGTTGAGAAAGTTCAGAAGAATTTGATTGCACAAAATTACCGTACCCGATTACTGGAAACCTCTCACGCCTTTCATACTTCAATGATGAAGCCTGCTGTAGAGAAATTTAAACAGGCTTTGAGGGAGATAAAGTGGAAAAAGCCCAATAAAGCTTACATATCAAATGTAACAGGCCAATGGATCACGGCAAAACAAGCAAATTCTGTCGATTATTGGGTCTCGCACTTGTGTGAAACCGTCGAATTTCATCAAGGTATTCTGACTTGCCTGGAACAGTCTGAGCTGAATACTTTTATTGAAGTCGGGCCGGGCAGAACACTGTCTACGTTTGTTAAACAGATTGTTGCGGCAAATACAGATATCTCTGTTATTAATGTGATGCGTCATCCATTAGAAGAGGAAAACGACAGAGTTTATTTATTAAAATTACTTGGACAACTCTGGATGAAAGGCCAACCCGTCAATTGGCCGGCCATTTACCAAGATCTGAATCCAAAACGAGTGAGTTTACCCGGTTATCAATTTATTTCAGAGAATATGGAGCTTGGAAACTTCGGCGCCAGTTTGAATTATTCAGAAAAAGTATCTGAAATTCGAATCCCAAAAAATAACATTTCAGAATGGCTCTATGGTGAAATATGGCAGGATGCTCTCTTACCAAATAAATCGAGCCAATCTGATGTGAAAATGGCGCTCTGTTTTGTGCCAGATATTGAGTGGTGCGAACCTCTTTGTCGTCATATGAATATTGACGAAAAAGCAGTAAGGTTTGTGTTATCAGGTGATAATTACACCACTGCGAACAATGTTATTACATTGTCAGCAGGAGAAGTCAGCCATTTCGAAAGGCTGTTTAATGAATTAAAAGAGAATCAATTACAACCTGATTCGATAATATTTGCCTGGCCTTTATCGGGAAGCCATGAAGTAAAAAATACATGGTTTTCTGCCATTACTCTGCTTCAGGCATGGACAACAGTCGGAAATATGTGTGATTTCCGTTTGTTGCTGGTTAATACAGAACAACCTGAATCCAATATGCTCAATGGCTTAGTAAAAGTCATTACGCAAGAAGTCAGCAAATGTCATCCCAGATTAGTACAAATTGACACGACTGAATCGATTGAAAAAACCTGTGAGATATTAACTGAAGAATTATTAGCAACAGATGATCGCTTTATTGTTCGTCGGACAAAAGAGGGTTGTTCAAAACAAGCCTATGAGCGGCTTGCAGTAAATCCACTGAAAGAACACTCGCTCCTTAAACCGCAGGGGATATACCTTATTACCGGAGGATTGGGAGATTTAGGGCTTTTATTTGCAGAGTATCTCCTGAAAGAATATCGGGCGACAGTGATACTTGCCGGACGAAGGGAATTACCTGATCAGCATGAATGGAAACAAGCTATTAAATCGCATTCGCCATCCTTCGAAATATTGCAGCGGCTCGATAAACTTTCCGATCTTGGTACAGGAAACTTGGCTTATTATGCTGCCAATGTCGCTGATAAGTTTGCAATGCAACGTTTATTAGCGACGATCGCTGAACAATATGGTGAATTGAATGGCATTATCTGTGCGGCTGGTGTCACGGAAGGAAACTCATTTCAGGGCATTAATAGGATAACGCTGGACGCCTGTTTACCACAATTAGAAACCAAAGTTGAGGCTTATAAGATTCTGGCAGAATTAACAGAAAATCAGCCGCTGGATTTCTGCCTGCTTTGTTCTTCAATTGCTGCGGTGCTGGGAGGATTGAGTTTTTCTGCATATAGTTCTGTCAGTGCGTTTGCTGATTCTTTTGCGAAGCAACAAAACAAGAAAGGTAAGCCCTGGATTAGTGTTAACTGGGACGGATGGGTTTTCGAACGTAATGATGCGGGTGATGCGCTGGGCTCCTCATTGAGTCAGCTTTTAATCGAACCTGATGAAGGAATTAGAATTTTAGAGCGTGTTTTACAATCACCATTAAGAGGTCAAATTATTGTTTCAACTGGTGATTTAGATAAACGTTTTTCACAATGGGTTAGCTCTTATTTAAAAACGTTCGACATTAATAAAGTCAATAAATCTCAACGAAAAACGATTTCCAAAGCTCAAATCGTAGAAACTGTCCTTTCGGTGTGGAAAGACTTTTTAAAAGTAGCACATATTAACCGTGAAGATAATTTTTTTGAATTAGGTGCTAACTCATTGGATCTGGTTCAAGTCAATAAAAGATTAACTGATGCACTCAATATCGATATTTCCGTTGTTGATATGTTTAGTTATCCCACTTCTGATCTATTAGCTGACCATATAACCAATCAGTTTGGAACAATCAGCACCGATAACGTTCAGGATGAAAACGTTGAAGATATTTATGACAGTGCTTATACAACTGAAAGCATGATTAAATCGGAAGCGATATTTGATAAACACATTGCGATTATCGGCGTAGCCGGAAAATTCCCGGGTGCTGAGGATATTCATGAATTTTGGGATAACTTATGCTACGGAAAAGAATCAATCAGCACAATGAGTAAGGAAGAGCTAATTGACGAAGGCATTGATTCAGCATTATTAGACAATCCGAATTACATTCGTGCCAAAGGTATTATGCCTCATTCGGGTGAGTTTGATGCTGAATTCTTTGGCTATACCCCTTACGAAGCGCGTCAAATGGACCCGCAAGTACGGGCTATGCATACTTGCAGTTGGCAGGCATTGCAGGATGCGGGAATATCGGTAAAAAACAATAAGCTAAAAATCGGCTTATATGCGTCTGCATCAGGGAATTTACAATGGTTAGTGCAGGCAATGGCAACGGCGGAAGGCAGTGCTGGTCAATATAGTACTATGGTGGTTGCTGACAAAGATTATATGTCGACGAGCGTGTCATATAAATTAAATTTGTCCGGGCCAAGTATGGTTATCTCAACGGCCTGTTCTTCATCGCTTGTTGCCGTTAGTGAAGCCGTTAAATCACTGCGTGCGGGAGAATGTGATGTCGCTCTGGCAGGAGGCGTTTCAATTACCTTGCCAATCAAAGCGGGCTATTTATTTGAAGAGGGTATGATTTACTCTAAGGATGGAAAATGTCGCCCATTTGATATTCAAGCAAACGGAACGGTATTTAGTGATGGCGTTGGTATGGTAGTTCTGAAACCATTAAAACAAGCAATAGCAGACAAGGATAATATTTATGCGACTATTATCGGCAGTGCAATTAACAATGATGGGGGCATGAAAGTCGGTTACACTGCGCCAAGCACAAAAGGTCAGATTGACGTTATTCAGGCTGCATTACGAGATGCGAATGTATCATCAGAAAGTATCAACTTTATAGAAACACATGGTACGGGAACGAATTTGGGTGATCCCATTGAATTCAATGCGCTGAAACAGGCTTTTTCAACGGATAAAAAGAACTATTGCAGAATTGGCAGTGTGAAATCAAATATAGGTCACCTGAATTTTGCTTCCGGAATCACCGGACTGATTAAAGCCGCATTATCCATCAAACATAGAGTGCTGCCACCTACGATAAATTTCGCCCGTCCCAATAAAGAAATGGATATTACGAACAGCCCATTTATCGTTAATAACCAATATACGGAATTACGTGATAGTAAGAACCCAATCAGGGCAGGTGTCAGTTCTTTTGGCTTGGGTGGAACGAATGTGCATATTGTACTTGAAGAATTTCAGGCTGATCAGAGCAAACCGTCCAGACAAAACGTCAATAATCGATTGCCATTAATCTTGTCAGCACCGGATGAGAAATCATTGCAATCCTATAAAAAACAATTAAAGCAGGTAATTCAGAGCGATAACCAACAACTGAATGTGAGTGATATTACTTATAGTCTGATGTTAAGGGAACCAATGGCATCACAATTTGTTGCTACAGTAAACAATCGCGATGAATTGATTCAGGCACTGTCCTCAACAGAAAAAGACAATATTAATATATCACTTGGTATTAAGAGAAAAGTGGTATTTTTGTTCCCTGGTCAAGGTGCTCAATATAGGGCTATGGGGCAAGATTTTTACAACAACAATGTGCTATTTAAGCAGTGGTGTGATAAAGGATTTTTAATCGCGAATGATTATTGCACAACTGACTTGAAAGCGCTGCTTATTAATAGTTCTCAGGATGAACATGTTTATGAAACGGAATTTGTCCAACCGTTGCTGTTTATTATCGAATATGCGCTGGCACAAGTTCTGAAATCTTATGGTATTACCCCCGATGTAATGATAGGCCATAGTTTGGGGGAATACGTGGCAGCGACACTGGCCGGAGTATTCTCATACGAAGATGCGGTTAGAATTATCTGCATTCGCGGTCAATGTATGCAATCGACAGAAGCGGCGGCTATGCTTGCTGTAATGTCATCAACCGAGAAAGTGAAAGAAATAATAACTGAGGATATTGAAATTGCCTTAGACAACAGTAGTGAACTTTGTGTTGTCGCGGGATCTGATGATGGAATAATGCAATTCGAGGAAATTTGTCGCGGGTTATTAATTAAAACGAAACGTCTGGAAATTAAAAGAGCGTTCCATACCTGTTATATGGACCCTGTTCTGGACAAATATGGCCAAGCTTTCAGCGAAATCACACTTAATAAGCCCCAAATTGATTTTATATCGAATGTAACGGGTACGTGGGTTGATAACAACAAAGTCATAACAAGTGACTATTGGGTTAATCATATTCGCCAACCTGTACGCTTTAAACAATCTATCGCGGCAATCTTAGAAGATGAAAAGTGTCTGTTTATAGAAGTCGGGCCAGGAAGTGGGCTTTCTACTTTCGTTCAGAATCACTCAGATTATGGCGTAAATCATGCTTGTATCTCGTGGCAAAGCCATAAAACCAGAGATATGAGTCACCATAATGAGCTGATAGAAAAATTAGCCCTGATCTCCTTACATGGTATTGATGTGAATTGGCAACAGGAGATAAATGTTCAGCAACCTGAATTGATTCATCTTCCCCCAACACCGATACGCGGAAAAGCATACCCGACAGATATAAAAAGATTGCAGGCATTATTTTCTGGCAATTCCCCTCAACTTGTTGAAACAGGGGAAAGGAAAGAAGAACACGCTAAAGTGACCAACACAATCAGAGCGACCAACACAAATATCAACTTGCTGGTACAGGAACGGGATAGAGTTATCACCGAGTTAGGTTCTATTTGGAAACGCATTCTTGGTATTGATAGCGTTGAAAACAGTGATGACTTTATTTCTCTGGGCGGGAGTTCTCTCTCAGCAGTGCAAGTGGTGGCAAAAGCGAAGGCAATCAATCTACCGATTAACATGAATATGTTGTTGTCGGGCCAGACTCTGGCTGAGATAAGCCAGGTATTAGATAATGATCTCAAGATTGAATATAACAGCTGGAAATTCAATGAGAATTTTTCACCTGAGTTATATCCAACGTATGCCAGTTGCTTGTATTCGGCAGTCAGAGAAACACTGAGACATAATCATCATCTTGACTGTGATAATGCCATTATGCAGGTTTCAGATGGCAGCCATTTAATTGGCATTGTATTACAACAGGCTGAAAATAAGGTTAAATTATCTAATCAGGAGGTGAATTTTGGCAATATGCTTGGTTGGCCTTCATTAGAAGAAAGTTATGCCTTTTCTTATGCTAAGAAATTCTTCGAAGATTACGAATCCTATCAGAGCTACTGTGAAAAAGAGTTATCGCTTGGGAATGTCGTCATTGTAACAGGAAGTGACTATTATCTGCCTTTTTCACCTTCATACGGTTTATCAGAGGCGGAGTATATAGCAAGGCCGCTATTCCAGGATATCGTGCTGGAAGATGAGACAATCCCGCATGTTTTTGTGCTGGTTGGAAAGACCGATTCAGGGTATCAAATATATGATGGAAGCTTCCAATACTTTGGGGAGATCAGCAAACAGGAGTTTGAGAAGACGGTTATTGGGTTTAAAGGTTTAGATTTTATGAAGTCACATGAAGTCTTTAATAAATCCCGGCCTTATTTAGTCATTACCATCAATTGCGATGGTGATTTCCCTGACAGCCGTGAACAAAAGGAACTCATTCTAAATAGTCTGATTAATGATTTTAGAAGAAAAGAAGAGGTTAAATACAATGAAAATGAGTTTTCTTGTTATATAGGTCTGGCTGCAATAGAAAAACTTATTGAAACCCCAGAACTATTAACAAACAGTACCGCTAATGATTTGGAGGAAATATTCAAGCGTTGGAATAATCAGATTAATTCACTAAGGAGTTTTTTAATTCTCGTAAGACCAGAACATGCCGAACAACTCGAAAGCTCATTCTCTTTTATCAATGGAAGAATGAAAGAGTTGATTGCCTCCTGTCAGGATAATGATCATGACAGGAATAGGCTAAATTGCTTGAATCTCATAAAATCGGAATTGGATTCTGTCATTGATCTTCTCGGTTAGTAAAGTAGTTTAATAAATCCTTCACCTTTTAGGTTGTTTTTTTAGTGAAGCGCATCACTCCAGTCATATAGCTGACTATATGACTGGAGGTAGTGACATGATGTAACCCGGAGTGTATTGGGTATCGTTAAATTCAAAAACCATGACTTAGAGCCTGCTGGAAGGTTCTCGTAGGTGTATCGCATTAAATTTTAAAAAATAATTATGAGGGGCATTATTGGATGAAAATCAGATTGCTTGTTATTTTCTTCAGTATCATATTTATGACCGCTTCTTTTGCCAAAAGTGAATTAACCAACGATGCTGAATTTAAAAAGCAACTTATTGACTATATGGAAATGGGTAAAATACCAGGTTTGTCATTGGTCATTATTGATAAGCACAACAAAACCCATCTAATAACTTTAGGAAAACAGAACGAAAATCACGATGGAGACATTACGCAGGAAACAGTTTTTGAATTGGGATCGACGAGTAAAGCTTTTACTGGATTAATCGCGGCACAACTCATTGAGGAAGAAAAAATAAAACAAGAAACAACGGTTTCTTCTATCCTGCCTTCTCTCTCATTTTATTATGATAATCATCCCATAGAGGTCAGCTTTATTCAACTGTTGCATCATTCATCGGGGGTTCCATTTTCAAGTGTTGACTTTATTTATGGTGGTAACAGCAGTGATTCTCTGGAGAACATGATCAATCGTATTGGTCGGATAGACCTTCAGAATAACCCCGGAACGCTTTATTCCTATGCAACGATTAATTATGATATTGCAGCCAGAATGATGGAAGTGGTGACACAGAAACCTTATTCTGAGCTATTAAATAAATATGTGTTAACCCCGCTGAAAATGAATGATACCTCAGTTGATGTTATGGTTAATCATAAGGCAACAGGATATCAGATAAGCTATCTTGCTCCCAGACCATACGATGCACCGTTCTTCATTTCTAATGTTCCTGCCGGATATATTCAGATAAACGCAATTGATATGGAAAAATGGCTACGTTTTCTTCTTAAGGATAACGATTCACCATTAAGCAAATATAAAAAGCGTATATTTGAGCCCAATATGCAATTATCGACGAATGAGGGTGAAGATGTTCATTATGCACTAGGATGGTCTATAAATAACAATAAGATATATCATACTGGAATGAATCCGAATTTCTCCAGTTTTATTGGAATGAATACTAAATCTAATGTCGCTGTTGCTGTTATGGCGAATGTTAACAGTAATGTCACGTTTACTATTGGTGAACAAATCTTAAAACAACTGTCATCGGGAGATGGGACGATAAACCTGACCTCTACCAATGATATTGAATTGTTTGATACGTTTGATAGATTATTTTTAGCATCAAGTGTTTTCCTTTTCCTGTTCTTGCTAATAATAATATTCAGAATTTATCGTAATAGTATAACTAAAAAGAGTAAGCGCCTGTCTGGGGCAAAGAAAGTCATCGTTATAATCTCAATCTTAGCCTGTTTGAGTTTGACGCTGTTAAGTTTCGTTTCCCCCTCAGTTTTATTAAATATGTCTTGGGATTCATTGATTATCTGGATGCCAATGAGTTTTATACTAATGTCAACATTATTAACTTTGACTTTAATCATGGGTCTGATTCATTTAATCATCATATTTTTTCGCCATATATCCTATGTTAAAAGCCAAAATGAATAGGCTTATGTTAATGAGCTGGTGAATTATACCGTGACATACGTATTTTGACAGATTATTTCAATAATACCTTTATCTCCGATAAAACATAGAGTCGGAGATCAAGTTGTTTAAATTATCTATATAAAATTGGGTTGTTAATATATGACGAATTCATTTGATATAGCTATCGTTGGCATGGCTTGTAATTTTCCTGATGCAACTACACCACAAATGTTTTGGCAAAATCTTATTTCAGGGAAAGAAAGTATAAAAAAATTTACTTATGAAGAGTTGATAAAGAATGGGTACAGCAAAGAAGAGATCAATGATCCTAACTTTGTACCTGCTAAAGCGATACTTAATGATTACAAGTCCTTTGATAATAATGTATTTGGTTATCTCAAAGACGAAGTTGATAAAATGGACCCACAATGCCGGTTATTACACGAATGCTGCTGGCATGCCCTGGAAGATGCCGCATATATTCCCGGCAATAATAAAGACAGAATTGGTTTATTTGCCGGTGCTTCGATCAATTTACCGTGGATTTCTAATCAGTTAAAACAGAAGCTGACCCCGGCTGAAATCTTTGATGCGGTGAATTGGAGCCTGCCGGAATCTATCATTACCCGAATAGCTTATCGATTAGGTTTAAATGGGCCGGTGATGTCAGTGCATACTGCCTGCTCAACTTCTTTAGTTGCCATTCATACCGCCTGCCAATCAATATTAAGTGGAGATTGTGATCTGGCTTTGGCTGGTGGGGTTTCCATTTCATTACCTCAGGAATCAGGCTATACATACCAGCGGGGAATGATTCGCTCGGCTGATGGGCACTGTCGTCCATTTGATGCGCATTCGAATGGTACTGTGGGTGGCAATGGAGTGGGAATTCTGCTTCTGAAACTCCTTGATCGTGCTTTAGAAGATAATGATCAAATCCATGCGGTTATAAAAGGGTCATCAGTTAATAATGATGGTCAACGTAAAGTGGGGTTCACGGCGCCAAGTATAGAAGGGCAAGCAGAGGTTATTGCCAGTGCGCATATGTTGGCTGGCGTGGAGCCTGGGGATATCAGTTACATAGAATGTCATGGAACAGCCACTGAAATTGGTGATCCTATTGAAGTGACCGCACTGGCACGTGTATTCCAAAATTCCCATCATGTTTGTTGGTTGGGTGCGGTAAAAAGTAATATTGGTCATTTAGATGAAGCCGCCGGTGTTGCGGGCGTCATCAAAACCATTATGTCATTGAAGAATAAACAATTAGCGCCCACTCTGCATTACAATAAGCCGAATGATAAGCTGCATTTAGATGAAACACCGTTTAAAGTGGTAGCCAGCCCTATGGATTGGACAGTACCTGTGGGGAAAAAAAGAATGGCAGGCGTCAGTTCTTTTGGTATTGGGGGAACGAATGCGCATATCGTGATTGCCGAAGCTGATCAGCAAGAAGAAGTACAAGAAAAAGTACAAGATAATGGACAGCCGAATGTATTTTTAATTTCAGCAGAAACGCCCACCGCGCTACAAAATAATCAACAGAATTTGCTGAATGCGCTTAAAGGTTCTAATCCGTACCGCTTAAATGATATTGCATATGTTTTGCAGGAAGGAAGAAAACATCACCGTTATCGTAAAGCGTTTGTTGGTTCAACATATCAGGAATTATGTTCAGCTCTGGAAAGAGAGACGACGAACCCCGTAAAAGCAAAAGATTCAGAGCAGAATATTGTGTTTATGTTTCCCGGGCAGGGAGCACAGTATTCAAATATGGCACTGTCACTTTATGAAAATCACGTATTATTCCGTTCAATTGTTGACTCATGTCTGCTTTTGGCTTCTGAGTATCTTGGTGAGTCCCTGCAAGACAAATGGTTTAATTATGGCGATGGTGATTTTCTTAGCGAAACACAATATGCACAGCCAGCCATTTTTATTATCGAATATGCGCTTGCCAAATGTTTAATTGATATAGACATCAAACCCTCAATGCTCATCGGTTATAGCTTTGGGGAGCTGGTTGCTGCAACTATTGCTGACGTTTTTACATTAGAAGACGCATTAAAGTTTGTTGTAAGACGCGGACAACTCATGCAAAGTCTGCCTACTGGCGCCATGCTGAGTATCCCACTGCCTGCATCAGAGGTATTGCCGCTTTGCCCTGATCACATTGTTATCGCAATAGATAATAAAGATTCTTGTGTCGTTTCATCTGATGAACAATCCATTGAAGAATTTTCTCAGGTATTAAAGAAAAAACGCATCCTGACGACTCCCATCAAATCCAAACATGCAGCACATTCCCCCGCAATGACGAAAATAAAGGAGGAATTACTGCAAATACTTTCTGGCTTTACGTTAAATGCGCCGAAAACAGCAATCATGTCCTCTGTGACGGGTAAAATACTTTCTGCCGGAGACGTAAAATCAATTCACTATTGGGCTGAACAAGCGGAAAGAACGGTGTGTTTTGTTCAGGGAATGGAAAATATTCTTAATACCAGTAATCATTATGTGTTGATTGAAGTGGGAGTGGGAAGAGATCTCGTTAATTTAATTCGCCGATATACGACACCAGAATCCTCGCAATCAATCATACAATTACTCCCGGAAGATAATAAAGCTAACAGTCATCCTTACTTATTCTGGGCTGGATTAGGGAAAATATGGCAACAAGGCGTTAAAATTCAATGGAGCAAAATACGCACATCACCAGATTGCAAACGTATTTCATTGCCCGGTTATGCTTTTGACAGAAGTACCTACTGGCCTGAAAATGCGAATTTCTTACATCTGTTTTCTGGCAATGAAAGTATAGAAACGAGTCAGACACCTATTACCAAGAATGAAAATATATCAGATTGGTTTTATCAATCTGTCTGGCAACAGGATCTTTTAAGAAACCTGAAGCAAGAGAAAAACGTTAAGACAGTGCTTTTATTCAAGTTAGGGGATAATTCTGAGCAAAGTACCCTTTACGAACAAGCATTAGCCAATCATTATCACAAAGTTATTCAAGTTAGTCTTGGTCAGCAATGTAAATTGGAAATTGGAGCTCCAAGTTCCATTCGTGGTCTCAACAGTGAAGATCATGCAAATTTATTCAAATTTCTTAACAATAACCAGATTTCAATTGAAGACATTATCATTGATTGTACCGGTGTAAACCTGGCGGTTAATGAACAATTGGCTTCGGTACTTTATTTACTCAAATCACATCGCGCATTTTGCAATATAAATCATTTAAAGAATATTACCTTACTTATCCAGAATGCACGTGAAGTTTGTAATGAACCTGATATTGATCCGAATGCGGCTGCGATGCTGGCTATCAGCACGATTATTCGACAAGAATTCCATGAAATATCTTGCCGGGCTATCGATGTTGGTCATGTTGATGATTGCTCTGCTGAGATGCTAATACGCGAAATCGAAGAGGGCGGAAATAAAACGGTTATCTACAGAAATAACCGGAGATGGACTGAAGCATTCTTACCATCTATTCCCTTTGTGAAGGATGAAACCTCCCGCTTGAAAAAAGAGGGGGTGTATTTACTCATTGGTGGGCGTGGTTTTATTGGTCACACATTCTCCCAATACCTTGCTACAGAGTATAACGCTAATTTGGTTATTTCTTCACGCGCCAAACACGAACATGACCAGAAGTGGCAATCTGTCACCGATGCTGCAAAAAACCTGGAGTTTGTTCAGGTTGATGCGAGTGATCATGACGCCATGAAAAAACTTATCCGTGATTTGGTTGCCAAATATGGCCGTATTGATGGTGTATTCTACTTGGCGGGGTTAAGTGATGACGCTTCGTTTAGATCAATAAGTGAAACGGAGATAGGGTATATTGATAGCCATCTCGTTCCTAAGCAAAAAGGGATAACGGTATTAGAACAAGTTTTGGAACCTGTTGATTATGACTTTTGCCTGATCGTTTCTTCTTTGGCACCTATTCTCGGAGGTGTAGGGTTTTTCGCATATGCGGCCGCCAGTGCCTATTTAGATTCGTTTGTATTACGCCATAATCGGAGAAATAGAAAAACATGGGAATTAATCAACTGGGATGGCTGGGAATTAGCAGAGAAAGAAAAAATTAATGCGGGAGTGGGCAGTAGCCTGTCACACTTGCTTGTAACAAGAAGTGAAGGGATTGCTTTATTAGAAAAGGTACTCAATTATCGGGAAAAACAAGCCATTGTGATCTCAACTGCGGATATCAATGCACGTATTGCCCAATGGTCGGCTCCTGCTATCCACGATAATGAGACAGCCATTCAACATGGGCATTACGCAAAAAGACCTGATTTAGATTCTGAATATGTCTTACCAAAAAGTGATATTGAGAAAAAATTAGCCTCAATTTGGCAGGATTTTCTGGGAATTGAACCGATTGGCTTAAAAGATGATTTCTTTGAACTGGGCGGTAATTCACTCAAAGCGATAACATTATTATCGAGGGTACACAAAAATTGCAAAATAGATGTCTCATTAACACACTTCTTTAAGAACCCGACGATCGAAGACATTGTTATTTTATCTGCTTCACAGGCAGAATCAGAGTATCAAATGATATTGCCAGCAGAAGCTCAGGAAACCTACCCGCTATCATCCGGACAGCGACGGCTTTATCTGCAACAGATTATGGATAAAAATTCGGTTGCTTATAACGAAACAGCCGCATTTAACATTGTTGGTAAACTAGACAGGGACAAGTTTAACAAAACACTTCAATTATTATTTAAACGACAGGATTCACTGAGAGCATCATTTATTCTTTATGATGGCGAACCAAGACAAAAATATCATGATGACATTGAAATAAATGTGGAATATTTAAAGCTTGACTCATCCAATATGAGTGATGATGAGGTGAAAATTAAGGTTAATAGTCTTATTAAGCCATTTAAATTAGACGAGCCACCATTGATAAGAGTGACCCTAATTGAAGTTCGGGAAGGACACTACATATTCTTCTTGGATTTACACCATATTATTTCGGATGGGCTTTCTCAAGATATTTTCGTAAGGGACTTTTTAGAGCTTTACCAGGATAAGGAACTGAAACCGTTAGAAATACAATATAAAGACTATACGGTTTGGCAACAAAGAATGGTCAATGATAGTCGTATATTGAAACAGAAGGCGTTTTGGTTATCAACGTTAAAAGATGTACCGGAGCTTAAATTACCTATAGATTATGCCCGAACAAACGAGGTCGGTAATATAGGTGGCCGGATAGATTTTGTGATTGATAAAGCATTGAGTGATCAACTTGATGAGCTGGCAGAGTGCGAAAATATCACAAAATTTATGCTTTTCATTTCGTCTTATGCGCTTTTGATGAAAGATATATCCGGACAAGATGAATTTGCCGTAGGTACACCAATATTGGGGCGACCGCAAAATGAACTACAAGATATCATTGGTATGTTTGTAAACTTGTTGCCGATTGTCTTTGAGTGTAACGGTGAATTACCCTTTAAGCACTTTGTCAAAAGGGTAGCTGAAAGAACGATAGCCTCATTTGAGAATGCTGACTTTCAGTTTGAAAATATGGTGAAGGAGCTTAATATTAAGCCAAGGTTAAATAGAACACCGATTTTTGATACCGTATTTTCCTATATGAATATTGGAATGGCAGATTTTGTATTACCTGAAGTTAAATTCTCTCGTTATGATCTACATCAGGAAAATACCCGATTTGATATTACCTTTTTTGTTAAGGAAAATTATTCAGGCTATGAATTTAACATTGAATACAAAAAGAATTTATTTAAAGAGGAAACAATGGAGTATTTCAAGTATCGATATATTACATTGTTAAATAACATTATCGCTTATCCTGATAAAGACATTAAATTTATATTGAATGCAAACAATGAAAATCATCATGATGAAGTGACGGAGAGTGATTTTCTGGATTTTAATTTTTAGCTATATCTGTTTAATACCAAAGCATTTTCAAGTTTTTAATGGCTGTAAATACATTCCCAGTCCGTAAATTATTATGTGGCTGGGGATGTTGAATTACATAAATAATCCGACAACATCTTATTTATAGAGTTAATATGTTAGATAAAATTCATTTAAATACACCGATAAATGCGAAATTGAGATTATATCTCCTGCATCATGCGGGGGGATCTCACATGTTTTACAGAACATGGCAACGAGAATTACCTGATTGGATAGAGTTCATTGCGATAGAACTTCCTGGTCGGGGATTGAGTTTTGGCAAAGCGTGCCTGGAATCGATGGAAGACATTTTAGAGGCGTTATTGCCTGTGATTAAGACCGATAAACCATTTGCGTTTTTTGGGCATAGTATGGGGGCATTAATTACTTATGAATTGACTTTAAAATTGCAAGCGCGCTGTATATACCCACTGTGGATTGGCCTATCTGCATTCAAACCACCTCATATAAAAAGAGCAGAATTAGTTCATCGCGACTTAATGACGGAAAATCAGTTTTTAGATTATTTAAAAATATTAGGGGATGTCAGTGAATTAATTGAAGATAAACATGCAATGAAAATCATGCTTGAAATAATCAGGAAAGATTTTAAAGTCATTGATGATTTTATCATGAGTGAATCAAAAATTGATAATAAAGCCGCAGTAGGTTTGTTTTATGGTAAAGAAGATTCAGAGGTGACATATGAAATGATGAAAGATTGGCCGGACTATATTTCAGGTCGATGTACAATCTATGGATTCCAGGGTGGGCACTTTTATTTACAAGAAGTTAAAAGTGAAGTCATCAATAAAATAACATTTGAAATAAATAAAATCATATAGGAAATAAAATGAAATACGTCATTATTTGGACATTAATTTTACATCAGAAATGGAATGCGCTTAATCGGAATGAACGGAAAAAATTGCAAAATGAACATTTGCCAGAGATATTAAAAAAATACAGTTCATCAATTAGCCTGAGAACGATAGATACTGAGGGTTTTACCGCAGAGTTTCAGGATTTTGTTATTATAGAAACAGAAAATTTAAGTGACTATTATTGTATGTTGCAGGATATGAGAAACACACGAGTCTTCTCTGAAGGGTATTTGAATATCTCTAAAGTTTTCATGGGAATTGAAAACGCTCATGAGGTTTATAACGATGATTGATTTTAACTAACTTTATGGGTTTTAAATACATTCTTTGAAAAATGTCAATGAGAACGTTAATTAGGTCAGCTAATTTATGAGATCAATTGAGTCAACACTCAAATGATAGGATATAGATATAATGAATGTAAAAAATGAATTAAATACAAACATTGATAAAGAATATTTTTGGAAGAGAATAATTAATGATCATGAACCCTCTGAGTTTGAAAAATCTCTGATATTCAATCATGATGGCGTGAACCGACAAAAAATAGTGTTTTCACGTGAAGAATCACAAAATATCTTATCCATGGCGAATGGTTCAGATAAACGATTAAGTACTTTACTGATATCACTGATGGGTTTTGCTCAGTCAATAATGCAGAGAAGCCAAAGCTCTTTAATTTTAACCACAAGTTATCTCGATGATGGTGAAGAACCTCAGATAATATGTATTCCGACAAAATATTCACCTGAACAATCTTTGGCCGATCTCATAAAGACAGTATCAAAAGATATCCAGAATTTATTACAGTATAGAATAGGTTCATTTCACGAAATTTGTGAACAACCTAAATTTTTCACATCGTGTATTCTATTGAAAAACTGTCAGACGGTGAATAAAGAAATTTATAATTTATCTGTTTCTCAAGTATTTTTTGAACATGATGATGAAATAATAAGTTGTGAAATTTATTCACCTTATCATGTTAATTATTATACCGAAATTATTAAAATGGTCGTGTTGTTGAGCCAGCAGATTCGTTCTCAGAAGTCGCTCGGTGCGCTCAAACTATCGGAAGAGTCGGGTGTATATGCCCATCACTTTACACCTGAAATTGACAGTCATTCTACTCTTCATTCTTTATTTGAAGAACGAGTAAAACAGCATCCTTTGCGCACAGCGATCACAGATGAACATTGCACCCTCAGTTATATCGAATTAGATAAATTAAGCTCAATGTTTGCCACTACATTGTTAAGCCAGGGAATTAAACAATATGATACTGTCGGTATTCATATGAATCGTTCATGTGCCGCCATTGTTGCTATGCTGGCTGTTTTAAAAATAGGGGCTAAATACTGTCCGCTTGATATAAATTGGCCTGCTTCGCGAAAGAAACATGTTAAAGATACCGCCTTGATTAAGCATGTCATTGTTTCTGATGAAACGATCTGTGAGCTTGAAGATTGTCAGAATATTGTTTATGTATCGCTTGATAGCGATACCAATATTGATATCGGTGAACAGTATCATATAACGTCAGAAGATTCTGCTTATGTTATTTTTACGTCTGGTTCAACAGGTGCGCCAAAAGGTGTTGAAGTTTCGCATGCTGCTGTCATAAATCTGGTTTTAGGATTACATGACAGAGTTTATCAACATTATCAGGGCACTCTGAATGTAGCCATGATGTCTGCACTGAGTTTTGACGCCTCAGTACAACAACTATATCCGGCATTGTTACTCGGCCATACTCTTCATATGGTGCCTGAGTCCGTCAGGCGGGATGGAAAAAGGGTGGTTGAATTCTGGGGCAAGAATGCTATCCAGATTGCAGATTGTACACCGACACATTTACGTATGATCCGAACACAATTCGCAGAACATTCAATTCGTTGTACGGTCAATCATCTTATGATTGGTGGTGAATTGTTGGAAAAACATAATTGGTATAATTTTGCCAAATGTTGGGAGTCGGTTCCTAATGCTTCTAATGCTTACGGCCCGACAGAATGTTGTGTGCAATCCACTTCTTTTGAATTTAACGAGCAGAGTGAAATTCAAACACCGACAATTCCCATTGGTTTTCCGATGCCGGGTGAAGAGATTATATTGATTGACGACTTTTTAAGACGGTTACCTGAAGGCGCAATTGGTGAAATTGCCATTGCTGGAAAGGGGCTTGCAAAAGGCTACATAAATCATCCAGAGTTAACCGCCGAAAAGTTTATTACTATCGAAGGTAAAAAATATTATAGAACCGGTGATCTTGCCCAATATTCAGGAAAGAATGGCTTAATTTATCTTGGCCGATCTGATAATCAGGTCAAAATTAATGGTTATAGAATTGAATTGGGGGAAATAGAAGTCATTACTCAAAAAACGATTAATGAACAAATCAATGGGCTTGAGCCCGGTTCGAAAGCGATTTGTGATGTTTTTGTTATGGTTAACTCCCAAGACTCAGACAATAAATTTTTAGTGGCTTATATATATACCAATATTGAATTTAACGGAGAGGTTTTGAAGAAAGCATTGGTTGAACGTTTGCCAGGTTACATGGTTCCGAGTTATTTCATTAAGGTTGAAGAATTCCCGCAAAATAACAGCGGTAAAATCGATGTGGCGAGGTTGCCTGATCCCAGAAGCATCGCAAGAAGCATTGAAATGAAACCTTGTAGTAGTGAAGTTGAGGTCAATATATTATCTCTGTGGTCTGACGTTTTAAAAATGAATAAGGAAAATATCAGTTCAGGTGATAATTTTTTTGATTTGGGTGGTTCTTCATACACATTGTTACAACTGAGTATTAAGTTGAATGAATTTTTTAATAAGAAAATTGAAGTTGTTGATTTATTCCAATATACCACAATAGAACAACAAGCAATTTTTATAGAATCTCATGGCAAGGCAAATAATTTGGTTGATGATAATCAACTTGAACAATTTGATAATGCGATAGGAATGTTTAATCATTGAGTGTAAATGGTCAAAAATAAAATGATGAACAATCAGTATATGAATGGATTTCGTGAACTTTCGATTCGTATTTATTTTTAATTTTCATTGGTGATGACATATTATGAGTAAAGAAGAAAACCCAATTAATGATAAATTATCTCAAAAATTAACAGGTCTGGAAATCGCTATTGTTGGCATTTCCTGCCGGTTTCCTGATAGCCCAACGGTCGAAAGTTTTTGGAAAAATTGTCTTGAGGGTAATGACTGTATCACCCGGTTTTCTGATGAAACGTTAGCTAAGAATGGTGTTCCTGAACATGAATATAAGCACCAGAATTATGTCAATGCGAAAGGTGTGATTGAAAATCCTTTACGGTTTGATGCTGAGTTTTTCCAATACAATAAGCGCGAAGCGGAATTACTTGAGCCACAAATCAGGCACCTTCACGAATGTAGTTTTGATGCATTAGGTTCAGCAGGTTTAGTACCTTCAGCTTATAAAGGAAAAGTAGGCTGTTATTTGGCAGCCAGTGCTCAGTTACAGTGGCAAATGGCAGCTTATGAAGAGAGCAAGCAGGATGGAGTCGGTTTATTTTCTGCATTTAGTCTTATCGAAAAAGATTTTGCGGCCACGCGGTTAGCGTATAAGTTGGGGCTGACTGGTCCGGCTGTTGCACTACAAACCGCTTGTTCTTCTTCATTAACCGCAGTGCATATGGCAGCTCGTGCATTATTACTGGGCGAATGCCAGTTGGCTTTAGTGGCTGCCGCCGCTTTGGTGACACCAAATCAACAGGGATATCTCTATCTGGATGGCATGATAGAATCACCGGATGGTGTTTGCCGCCCTTTCGATGAACAGGCCAATGGCACTGTGGGAGGCGAGGGCATTGGAGCCATTGTGCTGCAACCGTTAAAGCAGGCTCTTGCAGAAAAACGGCCTATTATTGCTTTGATTAAAGGAAGCGCGATCAATAATGATGGTGCAAGAAAGATTGGCTATACCGCACCAAGTATTGAAGGGCAAACAGATGTTATTCGTAGTGCAATCACAGTATCCAAAATTGATCCTAAATCAATTTCATATATTGAAGCACACGGAACGGCAACTAAATTAGGTGACCCAATTGAAATTACTGCGTTAAAAAATGTATTCCATGATTGTCCGGTGGGCAGTATTGCAATAAGTTCAACTAAATCTATTATTGGGCATCTTGATAGTGCTGCTGGAATGGCGGGTTTAATTAAGACTGCATTAATGCTGAAAAACAAAATGCTTTGTGCCAATAAGTATTTCAGCACACCCAATCCTAAATTAAAGCTGGAATCATCACCTTTTTACATTAATAAAAATAGCCAAGAGTGGCATAGCGAATCAATCAGAAGGGCGGGCGTCAGTTCTTTTGGTATTGGAGGGACAAATGCGCATGTCATCCTCGAAGAGATGCTCCATGAACCATTGAAACCTGAATCACCTGAACAAGTGGCACTTTTGCCGTTGTCTGCTAAGAATGCATCAAGTTTATCGATGATGGAAAATGAGCTGCTAAAACTTCTTTCAGAGAAAAAGCATAAATTGTCTGATATTGCTTATACCCTGCAACAAGGGCGGGAACACTTTGATTCCCGATCTGTATTGGTTTGTTCCGGGAGTAAGACATCCTGCACCTTATCTGATTTTATTCACGGAAAAGCAAAACATTCAGCCAAGAGGATCGTCTTTTTATATCCGGGGCAGGGAACACAATATCCGGGTATGGCTTATGCCTTATATCAGCAGGAAACAATATTCAGAAATAGTTGCCAGGATTGTTTCGATTTATTATCTGAAGATACTCAAAAAGAGTTGCATGATTTTTTTGTGAATATATCTGAACAGAAGAGCGTATCCAACGAAATAACCCAATTAGCTATTTTTATTGTTGAATATGCCATGACATCTTTACTGCAACATAAAGGATTTAAACCGTTTGCCTTACTTGGGCATAGTTTAGGTGAGTATGTTGCGGCAACAATATCTGGCGTATTTTCCCTCAAGGACGCCCTACACTTAGTCAGTCAGCGGGCAAAACTCATCGAAATGATGTCACCAGGGATGATGCTGAGTGTCGCATTAGGAATAGAACAGATACGCAGTTACCTTGATGAAAAATTTGATATAGCTGCAATTAATGGTAAAGAATCTGTCGTCATTTCTGGTAATGCGGCTAATATTGAGAGGCTGGCATCTGCTCTTCAAAATGATAATATCCAATGCAGAAGATTAAAAACCTCTCATGCATTCCACTCCAGAACGATAAATGAGATTCAGACAGAATATGCCAAGGCGTTAAATTCAGTCAATTTTAACCATCCTGTGATACCCATTCTTTCTAATTTAACAGGTAGCTGGCATTCTGAAGAAGGTATCAGGCAATCTGCATATTGGTTGTCACATCAACGAAATACAGTTGATTTTTTAGGTAGCATAGAAACATTGTCAGAGTTCCATGACCTTGTTTTTATTGAAGTGGGCCCGGGTAATACTTTATCCAGTTTCATACATAAATATTATCAAAACGAAAATGAAAATAAACCATTAATCATTAATATGATTAAACACTCTAATTTAACAGATGATGATCATGAGTATTTTTATCGTCAGCTTGGGAAAATATGGTGTAATACCGAAGGTATAGATTGGCAAAATATCAATCCGCTACAAGGGCATTTGATTCATATGCCAGTGTATCAGTTTGCCAGAACGGAGTATACTCAACTCAGGGATAAATTAGTTTCTGGCATCAATGTAAATAGTGATAATAATACGTTAAATAATAATAAACTCTATTTCCCTGGTTGGCAGCGAGAACTTTATCCTCAAATAGAAGAAGGAAATATAGATCAACCGGTTTTTATTCTTTGTACTCAATCAAGTCATGCCGGTTATCTTGCTTCAAGCAAAGCATTGTGGCCTGATAGCACAGTGATTTTTATTGATGATTCAGATAGTCTTAAATCATTAACACCATTACCTGAAAGTAGATTTCTTCTGATCCCTGAAAAAGAAAGATGCGAAAATGATCCCATTGAATACTATTTGCAATGGGTTGAAGGTCTTCGCATCATTTTAACTCTGCTAGAATTGCAAGCTGCACGATTTATTCTTTTCACCCCTGAAATTGAAAACGTGCTGGGATGTGAACAAGCGATACCAACGATTTCATTGTTAAAGGGGTTGGTTCAATCAATTTCTCATGAGTACCAACAGCATCAAGTAATGCAAATAGATTTATCTGGAAATGACGTACCGGATGACAGATCTAACTTGCTGATACGGGGGCTTGTGAATTCAGGTAAATATAATCAAGTTGCAATACGGCATGGTCAGTTATGGCTTCCTGAATTCAAACCATTATCAATAACGCCTCTGAATAGTGTTGAGAAATCACATGGATTACAAGAAGGGGATTTAGTATTTATTAGTGGGGGTCTTGGTGGTATAGGATTAAAGCTGGCAGAATCATTAGCAATTCAGTATCGTGCACGTTTTGTTTTAGCCTCTCGCTCACCGTTTCCGGCAAGATCTGAATGGGATCTTATAAAGAAAGATCCAACACAAATGGAAACAATGAAAAAAATTGAGAGTATCGAAAAAATAGAACAAGTTGGGAGTGAAGTTTATATTCATTCTATTGATGTCTCTTGTGAAAAGGAGTTTCATTCACTGCTGCAATCAGTTGAAAAGGAATTGGGACCATTCAGTATGGTGATACATGCAGCAGGATCTGATGCTGGTGCATTGATTGCGCAACCTAATCTCACATTGCATCGTGATATCATGGCTGCCAAAGTCATGGGTGCTAATAACTTGCTTTCCTATTTTAGTGACAAAAGCCTTCGTTCCATGCTGTTTTGTTCTTCTTTGCTATCTTATTACGGAGCTTATGGGCAATCTGCGTATGTTGCGGCTAATGCTTATTTAGAGGCGATTGCAGACGACCAGAGGTTTCCTTTCAGGATTTGTTCCATCTCTTGGGATCGATGGTTAGAAGCGGGTATGGCGGTTAATACTATAACAAATCCCAATACAACGCTCGGTTTAACTAACCAAGAAGGGCAAGATGTATTTCTTCAGATAATTTCCCATTATCCTAATAAATTTTCAGTGTCAGTATTACCCATAAAAGACAGAATAGAACAAGATGAGCTTTCACGATTAAATAATAAAGATCATGTATACAATGTAAAACATTCGCGTGCTGAGGATTCAATAAAAGAGATTATTATAGAAGTATGGAGACACCAACTGGGTCTTTCTGAACCGGATGAGTATATAAGCTTTTTTGATTTAGGCGCGACTTCACTTGATATTGTTCAAGTTAATGAAAAATTAAAGAAGAAGTTAAATATGGATATTCCCATTGCAATGATGTTTACTTATAGTTCTGTAGTTAAGCTCCAAACTGCGTTGCAGAATATAATCAATGAATATAGTGGTACGCATCAAGATAAGGAAAATATAAATCAAAATGATAGAAGGAGTTTAGCTAAAAAACGCATGAATAAAAGGTTACGCAATAATTGAAGTTGTATTGCCAAATGTACTTAATCATTCTAGAAAGAAAATCTTGAGTTCTATTCTGAGGGTTTATTAAATGAAAAAATTATCTGTCTTATTAGTCGGAGGATATGGCATTGTTGGGCAGCAAGTTGCGCAGATTTTAAATCAGCATGCTTCTGAGTTGGAGTTAATTATTGCAGGAAGAAATATTCATAATGCCAGTCAATTAGCACAAACATTAGGAAATGCAAAGGCAGTGGCTCTTGATATTGATAATATCGATTTATCAGATGAAATAAAAATTGACATAATATTAGCCACTGTTAATGATCCAAAAGATGATTTATTGCATTTTGCAAATAAAAATGGCATCGCTTATATAGATATAACGCGTTGGACTGAACGATTGCAGGTTGCACTAAGCAAGGCTGTAATCATGAAAAATAAAAAACCAAGCTCAATGATTTTTGCGTCATCATGGATGGCGAGTGTGGTTGCAACACTTGCCAATAATATGAGTAAATCATTGGTGAACGTCACGAGTATTGATATCAGTATACTCAGTGCTTCGAATGATCAGTCAGGCCCGGATTCATTTGATTATTTAGATAGCCTTGCGACGCCATTTACTGTAAAACAAAATGGGCGATATCAGAAAACACGCCCTTTTTCGGATGAACGTATTATCTTATTTGGTGATAATTGTCGGTATAGTGTTTTTCGCATAGATATGCCTGAACAATTTATTTTGCCTTTAATAACAAATGCTCAAACCGTTGCCACGAGAATTGGTTATGATAATCATAAGGCGAATAAGATCTTATCATTTTTTATAAAAAATGGTATTTGGAAATTGATATCAGGTGATCTGTTTAAAAAGTTACGTAAAAAGATTTTTTATCATCCCGGTACCGGAGATCAGCATCAAATCCGGATTGATATACATGGAACTGATGAAAAAGGGGATCGAAAACACATATATACCCATATTAAAGACCCGAAGGGACAAGCACATTTAACCGCTACAGGCGCTGCTGCTTTAGTTATGCAGTTGGCTGAGCACATTCAACGTGATCAAGATGATATCTTGATGATGGGAGAAGAGTTTTTATGTGCTGAAAAGCTTAAAGCCCTTTTACAGTCAGAAGATATCATTCTTAATGAGAAAAATGAAATATTGAAGTAATTCCTTTTAAGTTATCTTAAGTGACTGGAATAAGAAAGCTGATTAAACGAACCTTCCAGTCACATAGTTAACTATCAAAACTTAATTCATCTCATTGTTAATAAAAATATCAGGAGAGGATTTAATTATGCCGTTGTCTGAAATAAAGTTAAGTAATCATTTCAATATATCTCGCAATGTGATTTCCAGTTTAAGAACGCTAAGGAAATTGGATAATTATCACTGGGCTATTGCACTTTCAAAAGATTATCTTGTTGTAATAATTGCGATATATTTAAGTGTTGGTATAAGTTTCTGGTTCTACCCACTCTCTTTATTGATGATAGGTTCGACACAACGGGCGTTCACTAATATATTACATTATTCATCTCATCATGTTTTAGCTAAAAACAAGTTCCTGAATTATATCGCCGGGACTTTTTTATCTGGGCATTTGGTATTTCATTTGCTTAGCACTTATAAAGATCCCCATGTCAGGTATCATCACGCTCATTTAGGTGACCCAGAAAAAGATCCTGATTATAAATTCCATATAGATAGTGGATTATATGATTTTAATCAAAATGATAGGGAGTTTTTTATACAAAACATATTATTAACTCTTTCAGGATACAGGACATTCAAATATATAAAATATGTCATAGAAGACATGATTAAATCAAGGAAAAATAAAGAATTAAAAAAAGACGAAGATAAAGCTATAAAGAAAAAATCAGAAAATAAAAATGATAAAGAATCAACTTACTTTTTTATTTATTGGATTATTATACTTTCAATTATCATTTATTCTGGTTACTTCCTGTATTTTCTTCTACTTTGGATAGTTCCATTATTTACGGTTACAGTAGCTATTGGGTGGATTATCGGCATAGCTGAGCATTATCCTCTGCCCGCATCCGAAGAGGAGGCATTATTACTAACACGAAATACAAAAGGTATTTGGTGGGAACGCTTCTTGTTTGGAAGACATTATGATAATTATCACTTAGTGCATCACTTGTATCCGGGTATTCCTCATTGGAACATCAAGAAAGCACATATATATTTATTGAATGATCCCAATTATCAAAAATGGGATGATTTGTGGGGAGGGATATTTATCCGTGAATATCCGCATCAAGAAACAATGCTAAGCTATGCATCAAAGTATAGAAAGTTCAAAAAAGAGAATAAAGAGGGGAGTTTTGCAAAACGCCTACTTTCTGTTTGAATGTTTTTTTATAATAGAACAGCTTAATCTAAAGGGCTTTCAGGGCCCTATTGTGCTTTTTGGGTATCAAGCCATCGGTTCCGGGAGATTTATACGAAATATCATAACGATTTTTATTATTTATTCTGTAACTGATTGTCTTTCACGCCCGGCTAATTAACAATCAGTTCTTTCGTTGAGTGAATAAACTTAATGCTTCAACGTTGAGTAAGGTGTTAAGAAGATATTCTATTTATTTTAAAATTAAAACCCCCGCTGTAGTATCCTATACTCATATTCTTGAGCATTAAGTTGCGTTTGTAGTTGCATCATAAATGCATCTTGATGTTTAAATTCATTGCAAACGAATAAATCAAGAGCGGCGTACTGATATTCAGGCCATGTGTGAATAGTAAAATGTGACTCTGCTAATATTAGTGCACCACTGACACCCCATGGTTGGAATTGATGGAAGTTATGAGTTACAACATTCAGCTTATATTGTTGGGCAATATCAAGCATGATTTTTTCAATGGCTGATACAGATTTCAGTACCTCTGCATCACAATCTTTCATATCTATGATGATGTGAGTGCCGAGTTGTCGTGTATTATCCGGTAGACTTACTTTTTCCTGACCACGATATTGGAATTTAGTGCCGTGGCACTTATTACAAGTTGCCTCTATGAGTTGTTCTATCGTTAATATGTTTTTTCCGTGTCCAATGGTTATAATTTTATTACATGATTTACATTGGTAAAATTTTATACGAGGGTTAATTTCTCCAGTATAGATTTTATCTGAATAATTATTTCCCCCTGAAATCGTTGGGTAAGTTTGAGGTGTAACAGAAAGAACATAGAGATCGCTGACATTACTGATAATACTTCCGCCATGATATTTATTGAATTGCGGATAAATATTCTTGATAAGAAGGTTCTGGTTATTGAATAACCTTTGAACTTCTTGGTTCTCCATTGGTTTTTTTTGACCAAAGGAGAGTAAAATTTCACTATTATCATTTTTAGTGAAACTAATAGCACGTGATAAAAATAGTTTTAATCCACTCAATGTATAAGGTGGATCTGTTAAGACGATGTCAAAATTTTTAGTGTATACATTAGCGAGTTTTAGATCTAAGTATTCAGTATTAATAACAAAATTATTTTGCTCTGCGATATCTCGAATAAATGTTAGTAGGTCTTGGTCGATATCTTTGACAAAAATATTTTTTGAACAATCGTGGCCGAGCTTTTTAAATGCCATCATCAGGGCTAAGGAAGTCAAATCATCATCACCCAAAAATAAAATATTTTGCTTAAATATTTTTGGGTTATTAAGTAATAGCATTACCCTTTGTACTGATGTCTCTAATGTTGCATGTGCTTGATCTAACAAAACATTGACGTGAGGCCTGATATTATATATAGGTTCCAATAAAATGGTAAGTTCTTTCTCAAACTCTTCTCGTTTCTCTTCTGATAACAGAAGATTATATTTATTTATATCAACTGATTTATATCCTAGCTCCTCTTGTACATATTTCATGCCTATGTGGGTTAATTTAAAAATGCCTTTGTTCTCAGCATAATTATATTTTATTAATTCTTTTTTGAATGCTGAAATGATAGGGATAGGTAATCTACTATTTAATGAAAGGTCTCTATTTGAAGTGTGACCATATAAATATAATAATATTAATAACTCCTCTAGAATTTCAACTGGGTGTGATAATTTCATATTATTTTTTATAGAATTAAGTTTGTTCATTATAATCTCTTTTTGATCTAATTTTTAATTCGATTTTTAATTGTTTTCCAAAATATTGTTTTTTTATAAATCTGTAAATTTATCTTCCTGTAATTTATGTATTATAATTTTCATTATATAGAGAAATATTAGTTTCAACTAGTTTTTAGTTTAATTGAAATAATAAATCAGGGTGATATTTTTCTACCAGACAATTGTCTGAAGTGCTAATTGATTGTGTTAAATGGTGAGAATTACATAAATATAATATTTAGCCTATTGTTAGTATTGATAACAGGGGGATGTTTTTAAATCCTGCTTATTATTAGCATACAGATTCTGCCGCATTAACAAAGAAAGTACGAGTGAAGATAGGATAGCGGCTAACATCAGGTGGGCTGGAAAGATAAGGCTAAACCTGACCAATATGGCTGGTGGAAATGTGGGGATTCTGGCATCATTTAATAATGAGGGTACTCGAATATCGTATTAGAACCGACATTCCGCACCGCATTCGTAATTTATTGTTTTAATTAATATTTAACATTTGTGCGAAATTAACACAAACAGTTAAAAATCAGTACATTACAGATATAGCTGCGGAATGACGGTTAGAAGAGAAGCCGGAGCGGATTTAATTGTAACCCTTTCCCAGCCATGTATGACTACCAGGAAAGCAGATTAAACACATCCGGGTAGGGCTATTTTCGGGTCACCGCTGTCACGATTTCACTAATCACATCCAAGGCAGATAATTCCCGTTTTTTGTAGGCTTCCACCACCGGCAGCAGTCGGGAACGGTACTATTCACCCAAGTAGAAATTTGTCCTAAAACAGATTTTCCGCATGATGACACTGTCACGCAGGCACTGTTCCGCCTCGTTGTTGGTCGATGGGATGTCTTTATGACGGAGAAAAGCACATAGTTCCGCTTCATGCTTAAGAATATAAGGCAATACATACAGTTGGTTTCGAACTTCATTGACATAGCTATATGAGATTTCGTTGGCAATTTTAACCGCAGACAGCGAGGCATCACGGATTGGATCCTGCTTCCCCATTATCATTATCGTTGTTTTATTTTATATTACTTTAGGTAATCATCTCAGCCTCATACGTCCATGACAAATACCGTCCGTACTATTTTTTTATTGATATAACCACTCGGCAATAAATGCTACCACTTTCTCTGGCCGGTTGATATCAAGTTGTGGCAGTGGTGTTGCCAGCGCAATATCGCTGGCAATTGCGATGACATAGGGGTCGAGGAGTTGATCAACGGTATGGTTTAGCCCGTTACGATAAAGCGCGATTTTGGGAATGGGTTCTTGTTTGAATCCTTCAACCAAAATCAGATCCAGCGAATTTGCATCAAATCGGCTGGCAAGGTAGTCAAGATCCAGTTCCGGCAACGCTGGGGTTTCCGTCATCAAAGCCCAGCGTTGTTGGCTGGCGACCAACGTTTGTGCTGCCCCTGCTTTGCGTAGTTCATAGCTGTCCTTGCCTGGCTTATCGATATCCATAGTGTGATGGGTATGCTTAATCAGCCCAACGCGGATATGTTGCTGGCGCAATAGGGGAATGACTTGCTTTAATAACGTCGTTTTTCCGGTTCCACTATAAGCGGTGATACCTAAAATGGGCAGAGTACAGTTCATGCCGACTCCTGAAGGCGTTCCCAGTGATGATATTCCTTATGGGTGTTTAAGTTATTGAAATTATTTGGATTGGGAAAGTAAACTGCCTTCGCCTTAATCATCTGCATAAAGAACATCAATTTTCTGTCCCCCAAAGCGAGATAGCTTTCCAGACGAGGGATTAGGCTGCGGTGCATTAATGTCAGGGTAGGATGTGCGCGCTCGCAGTCATGCGCATAGGCAGCCCAGGCATGTTGCTTGTAGTGCCATAATCTAGCGACAAGATCACCAGGGAAACTGGGAACATCACAAGGGACAAAGACCACCCATTCATGAATGGCGCTTTTTAAAACCGCCAACATACCGGCTAATGGCCCGGAAAAATCGGCAATCATATCCGGTATGATAGGATAGCCACTTTGCTGATAAATCCCCAGATTACGATTGGCATTAATCAGCAGCTCATGGACTTGCGGTTGCAATCTTGTGGCAATGTGTTGATAAAGTGGTGCATTGTTAAATGGCAGCAGTCCCTTATCGTATCCTCCCATACGGGTGGATAATCCCCCTGCCAGAATTGCGCCACTGATTTTTGGATGCGTCATGTCAAATCACCTGATATTGGGCAATGAAATATTTCATGTTTGTTATACCCTTTATCTTTCAATTCGTAGCGTTATTGGCGGTATTCACTTATCCCAATGCTATTGTTATCGATGCTTTGAGGAATTTGTGAACTTGCTGTTGCGCTGTAATTTGAAATCGATAGGGTATATATAACCATTGTGAATCAATATCTCATCATGCTGCTTTGAGGCGGAAGTATAACTTTACGCGGATTGACAGACCAATGCTTTCTCAGAGCCATTAACCCTGCTAATTTGTATCGTTATTTATAAGGAACCAAAAATGAAGTATCACCGCCTCAATGAAGTTATCGAACTTTTACATCCAGTATGGAAGAATGAGCCAGATTTGAATCTGGTGGCACTTTTGCAGAAATTGGCTGATGAAGCGGGATTCACCGGGCCGTTGTCTCAATTAACGGATGATATCCTGATTTATCACCTGAAAATGCGTGGTACGGATAGTCATGCAGAAATCCCAGGGCTGAAAAAAGATTATGAAGACGATTTTAAGACGGCGTTGTTGCGTGCCAGGGGCATTATTAAAGATTGATGAAGAGAGAGCTGTGTTGTGACGGAACCGAAGGCGTTTAATTTCCAGAATATTACACCCGATTTAATTATGGATGCATTGGTGCACTCTGGCCTGTACCCTGATTCTGGTTTGACCGAACTCAATAGCTATGAGAATCGGGTCTATCAGTTCATGGATGAAAACCGCAAACGTTATGTGGTGAAATTTTATCGTCCCCTGCGCTGGAGCAAGCAGCAAATTCAGGAAGAGCATGATCTTGCCCATGAATTGCAGCAAGCCGATTTGCCTGTGGCCGCACCGTTGAAGTTTGATGGGCAGACGGTGCTGAATGAGAGTGGTTTCTTTTTTGCCATTTTTCCCAGTGTAGGAGGGCGTCAATACGAATCAGACAATGTTGACCAATTGGAAGATGTTGGGCGACTACTTGGAAGAATGCATCAGATTGGGGCAAAAAAACCCTTTTCTGTCCGTCCTACCCTTAATCTGAATGAATATTTATATCAGCCGTATCAATACCTGGCTGAATGTGAACTTATTCCCGCCCGACATAAACCGGTTTTTCTGGCTGCATTGAATGAATTGAATCAGGCAGTCGCAAGCCAATGGCATGATCACTGGCAAGTATTACGGCTGCATGGGGATTGCCATGCGGGTAATATTTTGTGGCGTGATGAAGCGTGGTTTGTCGATCTTGATGATGCCCGCAATGGACCCGCTATTCAGGATTTGTGGATGTTGCTGAATGGTTCACGACAAGAACGGTTGATCCAGTTGGATATCTTGCTTGAATCCTATGATCAGTTTATGACATTTGATCCCAAGACATTGGCATTAATAGAGCCGCTGCGAGCGATGAGAATGGTCTATTATTTAGCCTGGGTTGCCCGCCGCTGGCAAGATCCGGCTTTTCCAAAAGCGTTTCCGTGGATGGCCGATAGTGATTTTTGGCATAGGCAAGTGAATATTTTTTCTGAACAAGTCCGGCTGTTACAGGAGCCACCTTTACAGCTCAACCCGATGTATTAATTTTTTTGGAGACCATTATGAAGAAATTTTGGCTAGCACTGGTGGGAGCGTTCATGGCATTTAATGCATCCGCTTCCGGTTTTTCTGAAGGTAAACAGTATACTGAGTTAAGAGATCCGGTTGCGAATCAGCCTCAGGTAGTGGAGTTTTTCTCTTTTTATTGTCCTCACTGCTATCAGTTTGAAAATATTTATCATGTCCCGACGACGGTTGAGAAAAACTTGCCAGCGGGTGTGACTCATGAGCGTTACCATGTGGATTTTCTGGGGCCTTTAGGGAAGGCATTGACTGATGCCTGGGCGGTTGCCATTGTCATGAAGGTTGAAGAGAAAGTTACCCCTATTTTGTTTGAGGGCATTCAGAAAAGCCAGACTATCCATGGCAAGGAAGATATCCGTAATGCCTTCATCAAAGCGGGGGTATCCGGTGAAGAGTATGATGCAGCCCTGAACAGCTTTATTGTGCAATCTGTCGCTGCGAAAGAGCGTCAGGCAGCCAAGGATTTCAACTTGCGCGGTGTTCCGGCGGTTTTTGTTAATGGTAAATATTTGGTGAACAATGGCGGCATTGACACCAGTTCAGCGCTGAACTATGCCCAGAAATTCTCTGAGGTGGTGAACTATCTGGTGAACAAAAAATAAGTCGCAAGAGGGTGGCGTAGTGGAACAAAAACACTAAGATTAATATAAAATAATATAGGTATTGTGCCGGTCATGAGAGCATTGGCACAATACTTGCCGAAAAGCATCTTTCATAACATAAACTCCGGTAATATCCACAAGTCAGTGATTTTAAAGTGGTTGTAATATTTGTTTAATATTACGCGTAATTCATTGATTTTTACCTCCTGTTATCCACTCTTTACGGCTATAAACATAAATCTGTTTTATATGCCACTTTTTTGTGCACAAAGTTATCCACAGCGTACTCATCAGAATATTTTTCATAAAATGTAAGTTAGTACGAGAAAATTCCCGCAAAATTCGTCTATAACGACACAGTATGGCATTCTATTCTTTAATTCATCCCACAGAACGACGAAGAAAATTTTATGGCACAGATAGCAGACAATCCCCTGATTTTGGTTGATGGTTCTTCATACCTTTATCGTGCATACCATGCGTTTCCTCCACTGACAAACAGTTCGGGAGAGCCGACTGGCGCCATGTATGGCGTGCTGAACATGCTGCGGAGTTTGATTATGCAGTATAAACCCAGTCATGTGGCGGTCGTATTTGATGCTAAAGGCAAAACGTTCCGTGATGAACTATTTGCTGAATATAAATCCCATCGGCCGCCAATGCCGGATGATTTGCGCTTGCAGATTGAGCCATTGCACAAGATGGTCAAGGCGATGGGACTGCCCATTTTGGTTGTGCCAGGCGTTGAGGCTGACGATGTTATCGGGACATTAGCTTTACAGGCTGAAAAAGAGGGTCATTCCGTGTTGATCAGCACGGGTGACAAAGATATGGCGCAATTGGTGACGCCAAATATTACATTGATTAACACGATGACCAACACCATTTTGGGGCCGAAAGAGGTTGAGGAAAAGTACGGTATTCCCCCTGAACTGATAATCGATTTTCTCGCCCTGATGGGAGATGCGTCCGATAATATTCCAGGGGTGCCAGGAGTAGGCGAAAAAACCGCGCTGGGATTATTGCAGGGGATTGGCGGTTTGGATGAAATCTACGCCCGACTGAATGAAATTGCCACACTCAGTTTCCGTGGAGCCAAAACACTGGGCGGTAAGATGGAACAGCACAAAGAGGTGGCCTATCTTTCCTACCAATTGGCGACAATCAAAACCGACGTGGCGCTGGATAAGCGTTGTTTGGATCTTGCCGTTATGCCACTGGATACCGATGAGTTACTGGCACTGTTCAGCCATTATGAATTCAAGCGTTGGTTGAGTGACGTACAAAATGGCAGTTGGTTGGAAGAAAAAGGGCAGAAATCGGCCGCCGCCAGTACCAAGCAAGGATCTGTGGTCGCGACATCAACCGTTGTTCAATCAACCGCGGTTAAGATTTCACCGGAAAATTATCAAACCATCCTTGATCGCCAATCCCTTGATGAGTGGATTGAGAAACTGAAACAGGCGCCGGCATTCTCTTTTGATACTGAAACTGACAGCCTCGATACCTTAACCACCCATCTGGTGGGGATGTCTTTTGCCATTGCGGTGGGATCAGACGTTGAAGCGGCTTATCTGCCGTTGGGACACGATTATCTGGATGCCCCACAACAGTTGGATCTCCATGAAGTTCTCGCCGCAGTCAAGCCGCTGCTGGAAGATGCCAACCTGCCTAAAATTGGCCAAAACCTGAAATTTGATCGTGGTGTTATGGCACGTTATGACATTGCCCTGAATGGCATTGTTTTCGATACCATGCTGGAATCGTATATTTTGAACAGTGTGGGAGGGCGGCATGACATGGATAGCCTTGCTGATCGTTATTTGGGCTATAAGACCACCACATTTGAAGAAATCGCGGGTAAGGGTAAAAAACAGCTAACCTTCAATCAAATCCCATTGGAGGAAGCCTCAAAATATGCGGCGGAAGATGCAGATGTGACTCTTAGGCTACATCAGGCGCTGTATCCCCAGTTAGAGAGTGTCCCAACGCTGCAAAAAGTTTTCCAGAAGATCGAAATGCCGCTGGTGCCCGTGCTATCGCGCATGGAAAGAACAGGGGTGTTGATTAATGCTCAAACCTTGGCAGGGCATTCCAGGGAAATTACTGCACGTTTGGATGAGCTGGAAAAATCCGCTTATGAGCTGGCCGGGGAAGAATTCAATCTGGCATCACCAAAACAGCTACAGGTCATCTTATTTGAAAAAATGAACTTGCCTGTATTGAAAAAAACGCCGAATGGCGCACCATCAACGAATGAAGAAGTATTGGAAGAGTTGGCCGAGAATCATGAGTTAGCCAGAGTGATTTTGGAACATCGTGGGCTGGCAAAACTGAAAACCACCTATACGGATAAATTACCGCAGATGGTGAACCCACTGACAAACCGCGTTCATACTTCTTATCATCAGGCAGTCACTGCGACGGGGCGTCTCTCTTCCCGTGATCCAAACTTGCAAAACATTCCTGTTCGTAATGGTGAGGGGCGCCGTATCCGTCAGGCATTTATTGCACCGGAAGGTTATCGCATTATGGCGGCGGACTATTCACAGATTGAATTGCGCATTATGGCGCACTTGTCACAGGACAAAGGTTTGTTGGAGGCATTTGCCCAAGGCAAAGACATCCACCGTGCGACGGCGGCGGAAGTGTTTGGTGTGTCATTGGAACACGTGACCAACGAGCAGCGTCGCAGCGCCAAGGCGATTAACTTTGGCCTGATTTATGGCATGAGTGCGTTTGGTTTATCCCGCCAGTTAGGCATCCCGCGTGGTGAAGCACAGCGCTATATGGATCTCTATTTTGAACGCTATCCAGGGGTACTGGCTTATATGGAACGCACACGGGCGCAGGCGGCTGATCATGGATTTGTCGAAACTCTGGAAGGCCGTCGGTTGTACCTGCCGGATATCAAATCGCGTAACGCCATGCGCCGCAAGGCTTCAGAGCGTGAAGCTATCAATGCCCCGATGCAGGGTACAGCCGCGGATATCATCAAATTGGCGATGATTGCGGTGGATAATTGGATTGTCAGTGAGCAACCCAATGTGCGCATGATCATGCAGGTGCATGATGAACTGGTATTTGAAGTACATGAGTCAGAGCTGGAAACGGCGGGGCAGAAAATCAGGGCGTTGATGGAACAAAGTATGCAGCTTGATGTGCCGTTAAGAGTGGATATTGGGATGGGTGATAATTGGGATCAGGCACACTAATAGACCTTTCGTCTTACTTAAACGCTGAAAAAGGGTCGCAGGAATGTGGCTCTTTTTTTATCGTCGGGTGTTTTGGTGGCGATGAATTTTTTTATTGAAGGATTTTTATGGGATCACTGCTGGTTTAATGAACTAAAATTATTCCAATCACGCCGCAAGGAGGCGTGTGACAAGAATTTAAGTTAAGTTTTAGATTAGATCTAGATCTCACAATTATGTAATTAAACTACATAAAAGGCGCCGGATTAACCTGATTTGCTTAAATGTTAACAGCTTAATCGAGGTAATTAGTGAAAATAAATTACAAAAAAGTCTTTTTTTGATTAAAAGAATAGGTTAAAGTTATTGGGTAGGGTACAGAGGTAAGATGTTCTATCTTTCAGACCTTTTACTTCACGTAATCGGATTTAGCTGAATATTAGCTGCCCCAGTCATTTTTTTTGACTGGGGCGTTTTTTTATGTCCGATTTATGAAGTTGGGGGTATAGAGCAGGGCGGCGATTATTCCGCTGCAATAGCAGGTTGGTTGAACCAAAGGTTGAGTTTTTGCTCTAGTTTATCGATACCGATTTTTTTCAGGACGGAGAAATATTCGACCTGAATATCACCCTCTAAAGAAGCCAGTTCTTGACGCACTTTCGCCAGTTGGCTTTTACGGGCGCCGGATGCCAGTTTATCGGCTTTTGTTAGCAATACCATGATGGGGACTTGCATCACGACAGCCCATTCGATCATTTGCCTATCCAGATCTTTGAGTGGGTGGCGGATATCCATCAAAACCACCAGCCCTAGCAGGCATTCGCGCTTCTGGAGATACTCTCCCAAGGCATTTTGCCATTTACGCTTCATCTCTTCCGGTACTTCAGCATAGCCATAGCCCGGCAAGTCTACCAGACGAACCCCTTCTTCTACTTCGAACAGGTTAATTAATTGGGTACGGCCAGGGGTTTTACTGGTACGTGCGAGGCCCTTTTGGCAGGTCAGTGCATTCAGGGCGCTGGATTTACCCGCGTTTGACCTACCGGCAAACGCGACCTCAATGCCCACATCTTGAGGCAGGTGGCGAATGTCAGGTGCACTCGTGACAAAGTGGGTCATATGATAGTTGTAGTTCTTGATGGTCAAAATGGTTATCTCCCTGGGGAATACACGAAAACAGCGCGGTGATTATACCGAGGGTAATCGCTTGTGGACAGGAGTAACTTGGTGGATCCGCTGCTTTCCCATAGCTATCGTCGTAGCTATTCAACCGATTAACGCATTCTATTTTTATTTAAGCTGAAATAAGTCTATTTATAGCGATATTGACATGGCGATCTTCAAACAGCGATAGCTTTCGTGCCGCCCACTTAGCTCCAGCTTTCCATTGACTCAGTCCTTTTTTAATTGATTCAATATTGCTGTCGCATTTCTCTTCATATAGGAGCCAATCAACTGTAGCTAGCAGCTCCATGCCATAGGGAGATTCAAATCCTTCGATTAGCTCTGCTGTTTTTTCTAATACCGATAGGTAATCTTTAGCTTCGGTTCTCAGGTAAGCTTGGAGTTTTTCTTTTTTCGCATCATTAAATCGGATGACATCTAGCGGATCACTATCAGGAATACGTTTATCAGAACAGAGATAGCTACCATCTAATGCATTGAGTAAATGCATTAAATTGTGGGCATATGGTCCATAGTTTTTTGCTTCAAACTTGAGTTTGAGAATATCCTGAAAGCCTTGTTTTTCAAGTTCTCTAGAAAGCAACCAAGCGAGTTTCTGAATTTCGAGTAAACTGCACTCCATACCCAGTATCCAGTAACGACGGATAAGTTCCGTGATCATGGCTCTGGCTGGAGTTAATGCCTCAACTCCCTTTTTTTACTAACATTGTGGTAGTTGGCAATAGGCTCGTAAATGTAGATGTTTACACCAGTTAGAGGTGATAATGCGACTTCGATCTCTTGTTTCACATCATCCCAGTTAAGGCCACCGTTACCTGCTCCTAAGGGAGGAATTGCAATAGACCTGACGTTATTTTCCACAATCCATTTTTTGAGGTCGTTTAACCCTTCGATAATCCATTCCATTTTAGAGGGGAAACGCCAGTGCTGTTTGGTTGGAAAGTTAACAATCCAGCGAGGACCAACCAGCTCTCCTGTTTCAGTCACAAATATTTTTCCAGTATTAACCGCACCAGATTGGCAAGCCTTTCTATACAAAGCCATATTCAAAGGAAAGCGTTCTTTAAACATTAAAGCAATTCCTTTTCCCATCACTCCTACGGTATTGACTGTGTTAACCAATGCTTCCACATCGGAGTCGAGTAAATTGCCTTTTGTATAATGCATCATGAGAAATACCAGTTTGGTCTTGCGATCACTTGAACTTTATGACCAGATTGTTTAATTAACCTGTCTAAGTGTGGCTTATCTTCTTTAGAGTAACATACGATACCAATGAGAGCCTCTACGGGGCAATAGTTATGTATAAGAGCTTCAGCTTGGTAACGTTCAAATTTAGCGGGATCGTCAGGATCTCTTTTGAAATCTTTCGATTGAATAATAGTCCAGTCAATTTTGTCTAGATCTGCAATGTTAGAATAGAAATTTGACCACATGTAGTAGGCGTGGCTATCAGTAAAAATAAAAGGAACATCTAATTCATTCAATTTATGTAAACTAGAAACAAGGATGATTATTTCGTTGTTAGAGCGTTGTTTTATTCCTCCCCAACCGCTATGTATGTTCTTTAGCATAGGTGAAAACGGTGTGAAGTAAAACGGGATATCATCGGTTAATGTCCCCCCAGGGGCAATTGGAACAGGGTGATTAGCCCTTTTCGATATGAGTTCTGGGTTACCAATATCCACCCAATCCTTTGACTTTTTACCACTATTTCCAGCGAAAAAACCATTTTGAAGGATCCATGAGAGATTATTTTTGTGCACAATCCGCCAAATCAATGCCTTCTCGGAATTTAAACTGTATTTATACCAGTCGTCTTTCAAGATGCGTCTTATATCTCCCCGCGTAGCGGGGAGATATAAACACTCTCGTTGGTTTGCAAGCGGCAACTTGAAGTTAGATTGGTATATATGGAAACATGCCATATAGAGAGTAAGGCATTGCCATTTGTATTCTCATCACGAACAAAGATATTAAAAATATCCGACATCTTCAATCTTTACGCCTTAGTCAAAAAAACGAACCAATATGCGGGTTATTCCCAGAATAACCTTTGTCTAACTATGCGAACATAAAAGTCGTGTATGGCTAGAGTTTCTCGCTACCCACCTAAAATACGCGTAAATGTAGGTAAATCTTTGGAACTTAACTTCATTGGGAATTACACTTAATGAGTTTTGTTGTTATGAGTTTTATTGTTGACCTCAAAAATAAAGGAATCATGAATGTTTAAACGTATTTTTGTGTCGCTTATGACGGCATGTGCTATCAGTGCGATAGCTGTTCCAGCATTAGCCGCTGAAACTCACGTGAAGCTGGTAACCTCAGCCGGAGAAATCGAACTTGAGTTAGACAGCAATAAGGCACCAATAACGACTAAGAATTTTGTTGAGTATGTCAATGAGGGATTTTATAACAACACCATTTTTCATCGTGTTATCCCAGGCTTTATGGTTCAAGGTGGTGGCTTTACCAAAGAGATGAAACAAAAGACCACCAGAGAGCCAATCAAAAATGAAGCAGATAATGGCCTGCGCAATCTTCGTGGCACCATTGCTATGGCACGTACCGCAGATAAAGACAGCGCAACCAGCCAATTTTTTATCAACGTGACCGATAATGCCTTCCTTGATCACGGGCAACGTGACTTCGGCTATGCCGTTTTTGGCAAAGTCGTTAAAGGTATGGATGTCGTTGATAAAATTTCCCAGGTCAAAACAGAAAATGTTGGTCCTTATCAAAATGTACCGGCAAAGCCTATTGTGATCTTGTCTGCCAAGGTTGAGGCTAAATAGCCCGAATGAGACATTACGGTATTCAGATAACCCTTTGAGTACCGTTTATATCATCTCCCTCCCCGCCATTTCCTACGCTGTCACGTTAAATTGCATTAGGTTGCATAGTGGCAATGGGTCGCTGTATCACTATTTTAAACGTGCTTCTGTGATATGATGAGTCCCCTATTGCTGTTGATACCGCTTTACCTGATTTTTCTGTCATACAGAATGCATAATACCCCAGTGGGGTAGGGTAACTTATAAAACTATAATAATCAGTAGGATATACTCCTATGTTACTAATAATAGATAACTACGATTCTTTTACATTCAATTTATATCAATATTTTTGCGAGTTAGGGGCAGAGGTTTTAGTTAAGCGTAATAATGAGCTACAGCTTGAAGATATTGAAGATTTGGCGCCGACTCATTTAGTCATTTCTCCTGGCCCTTGTACGCCAAATGAAGCTGGGATCTCGCTGGAAGCGATTTCACATTTTGCAGGAAAATTGCCCATCCTCGGTGTGTGTCTGGGACATCAGGCGATAGGGCAGGCTTTTGGCGCCAGTGTTGTTAAAGCGCGTGAAGTGATGCATGGAAAAACCAGCCTGATCCACCATAGTCAGCAAGGGGTATTCAAAGGGTTGGATCGTCCATTAACGGTGACGCGTTACCACTCTCTGGTCATTGCCGCAGAAACGCTGCCTGCTTCATTTGAAGTCACGGCATGGAGTCAGCGCAATGGTGATGTCGATGAAATTATGGGAATACGCCATCGTACTTTGCCACTGGAAGGCGTGCAATTTCATCCAGAAAGCATTCTGAGTGAACAGGGACATGAGTTATTAAATAATTTCCTCAAATATTAGCCAGATACCTCCACATTCCCTCATTCAGTTGTTTTTTTATTTGCTCTTAAGTGATTTTTTATTCATATTTCATGATTATTATTTCACTTCTAAGTGGCAAATAAAAAAATAAGGTGGGGGAAATGGTAGAAAATAAAATAATAAATAGAAATAGCTATGATCAAGTGATGTTGCCTATTTATGCACCGGCGGATTTTATTCCTGTCAGGGGGCAAGGAAGTCGGGTATGGGATCAGCAGGGTCAAGAATACATTGATTTTGCCGGTGGTATCGCGGTCCTGGCGCTGGGACATTGTCATCCGGCTTTGGTGAACGCCCTGAAACAGCAAAGTGAAAAGCTGTGGCATATCAGCAATGTTTTTACCAATGAACCCGCTTTAACCTTAGCGCAAAAATTGATTGATGCGACCTTTGCACAGAAGGTCTTTTTTGCCAATTCAGGAGCGGAAGCCAATGAAGCGGCATTTAAGTTGGCACGTCGTTATGCGATTACCCGTCATCATCCCAATAAGACCAAAATTATTGCTTTTCATCAGGCATTTCATGGACGCACCTTTTTCACTGTTGCGGTAGGAGGGCAGCCAAAATACGCCGAAGGATTTGGGCCAAAACCTGCTGATATTGTCCATGTGCCTTTTAATGATCTGGCTGCTGTCAGGGCGGTGATCGATGATCACACTTGCGCTGTTGTTTTGGAGCCGATCCAAGGGGAAGGCGGGATTACTCCTGCGACGATGGCGTTTCTGCATGGGGTGCGTGCATTGTGCGATAAGCATCAGGCGCTATTGGTGTTTGATGAAGTCCAGAGTGGGATGGGGCGCACGGGCAAGTTATATGCTTACCAGCATTATGGTGTACAGCCGGATATTTTGACGACAGCAAAAGCGCTGGGGGGCGGTTTCCCGATCAGCGCGATGTTAACGACAGATACCATCTCGGCGGCAATGGAAACGGGGGCACATGGAACGACTTATGGAGGAAATCCGTTGGCTTGTACTGTGGGTTGTGTTGCCCTGGATATTATTAATACTCCGGCAGTATTGATGGGCGTGGAAAAACGGTACGACATATTTATTCATGCCCTGGAAAAGATAAACCAAAAATATGGCATCTTCCATGAATTTCGCGGAAAAGGCTTACTTATTGGCGCCGTATTGAAAGCAGAATATCAGGGCAAGGCCAGAGAAATATTGCAGCAGGCGGCGAAATTGGGGGTGATGTTATTGAGTGCGGGCGATAGCATTTTGCGCTTTACTCCCTCCTTGATCATTCCTGAGGATGAAATCATCGAGGGCATGATGCGGCTGGAAATAGCGATATCCCAATGGCTAAGCAGATACGATAGTTAACGGTTGGGTGAAGAAATAAAAAAGCCAGTGCGAAGTAACAGGCGGCACTGGCTGAGTTTCAGGTTTATAGGGAATTAACGCGTCCCATAAACGACGATGGTTTTGCCATGTGCAGAGATCAGGTTTTGATCTTCCAGCATTTTTAGGATACGGCCAACCGTTTCACGGGAACAACCCACAATTTGCCCAATTTCCTGACGTGTGATTTTGATTTGCATACCATCAGGGTGAGTCATTGCATCAGGCTGTTTGGCCAAATTGAGCAACGTCTGGGCGATACGGCCTGTAACGTCCAAAAAGGCTAAGTTACCTACTTTCTCGGAAGTGGTTTGTAGGCGACTTGCCATCTGGGCAGATAAACGCATCAGAATATCAGGATTCACCTGAATTAACTGGCGAAATTTCTTATAGGAAATTTCAGCCACTTCACAGGCACTTTTTGCTCGTACCCATGCCGTACGCTCTTGCCCCTCTTCAAACAATCCAAGTTCACCAATGAAATCCCCCTGATTTAAATAAGAGAGAATCATTTCTTTGCCTTCTTCATCTTTTATTAGAACAGCAACCGAACCTTTAACAATGTAGTAAAGCGTTTCTGCTTTCTCGCCTTGATGAATAAGCGTGCTCTTGGATGGATATTTGTGAATATGGCAGTGTGACAAAAACCATTCAAGAGTAGGGTCTGTTTGTGGCTTGCCGAGAACCATTCGCTTTATCCTCTGTTGTTATTTCTGCCTTTATGGTGTGAGAAACCGTCGTTTCTCTTCAGGCTGGCTTTATAAAGTCAATAGCTTAACATATTAACCTGTTGAAAAACTGACAAGCGGGAATTTTATATGGATTATAAGAATGTCGAAACGTGGGCATATTGATCTTAATCCATATACCTTGCCGATCCACGCTTGTAACCTTGTTTGTAACACAGGAAAACGTTTCTGTCTTCTCCTGTATCGCTTCAGCATATTAAACGGGCGGCCAGATTACCAGAAATCGGTTAGAAGAGAGACTTTTATTGATTTTACATTTATAAAAGGAAAAAAATAATGCGGAATACCCGTTGAGCGGTTGATGCGTTATGGTGTTTTTTATCTGTACCTGCCTCTTCGAAAACCGAATTTTTATCCCTTAATTTATGCCATAAAAATGACCGAGTTATTTAAATAAAACAGGTAACGTTATTTTTTGTTACCTGCTTATTAAAAATAAAATAGCGACGTAAATTACGAGATTTTTTTGCCTTCCAGTAATTGCTTAACAAGTGGTGCCATAATTAACTCCATTGCTAGCCCCATTTTTCCACCTGGAACGACGATAGTATCGATGCTGGAAATAAATGAACCCTGAAGCATGGTGAGTAAATAAGGAAAATCAATTTGGGTGAGGCCACGGAAGCGGATCACAATAAAACTTTCATCCAGCGAGGGAATGGCCTTGGCAGAGAAGGGGTTGGACGTATCGACAGTAGGGACACGCTGGAAGTTGATGTGGGTGCGTGAAAACTGAGGCGTGATGTAGCGGATATAGTCATCCATTGAACGAACCACAGAATCCATGACAGCTTCCCTGGAATGCCCACGCTCGCTGGTATCGCGGATCAGTTTTTGTATCCATTCCAGGTTGACGATAGGCACAACGCCAATCAACAGGTCAACATGGCTGGCAACATTGTGTTGCGGCGTGACAATTCCACCATGCAGCCCTTCATAAAATAGAACGTCCGTGTTTGATGGCAAGGGTTCCCACGGTGTGAAAGTACCTGGCAATTGGTTATAGGGGACGGCTTCATCATAGGTATGAAGATATTTTCGGCAGCGGCCATTGCCCGCTTCCCCATACTCAAAGAAGGTTTTTTCCAGCATGCCGAAGTCATTGGCTTCTGGCCCAAAATAGCTGATATGTCTGCCCTGCTCTCTGGCTTTCCGTATCTCGGCATCCATTTCAGGACGAGTATAACGATGGAAACTATCCCCTTCAATGAGTGCGGCGGTGACGCCAAGTTGTTGGAAAATCTTGCGAAAAGCGACACTAGTCGTGGTTGTTCCTGCGCCACTGGAACCAGTGATTGCGATGACGGGATGTTTGGCAGACATGAACAGACTCCTTAAACAATAGAATTGGCGAATCAGTCAGTTAGAATGAATAGAGCAAGCTGAAACTTATGGTCGAAACATCTCTTTAGGCAAGATATTAACGGTTCCATGTAGTTCAGACCATACCAACAGAACCTCACCTCGTTCAAGCTGACGTTTGACATCCTGCACTTTTTGTTCGAGCGTTTTTTCCTGTTCGCCGTAATCCGTACCCTCCCGCAAGACAAAACCCTCAATCAAGTTAAGGAGTGTATCGGCTTCCAATTGTTGCCACGGGATAATCATTGTGATTGCGCCTCACTTTGTTGATGACGTCGCCACAGACGGGGATTGCTTCTTCCCCTTAAAGGACAAAAATGCTTACTCATAATGAATTGATTTCATGATTAGTTATCTTGTATGTGAAATAACATACTGCTATTTTTCTTGAAAAGAAATCTCAACGAGTTGGGTCGGAGGGATCTACCCGTGACTTTCAGTTTTATATTCTCGCTTAGTATATTTATGTTTATTTCCGCAGTGACGCCAGGCCCAAACAATGTGTTGCTGACATCATCGGGAGCAAATTTTGGCATTCGTCGCTCTGTCCCGCTTTGTCTGGGGATTATTCTGGGAATGCAGACAATCTTGCTGCTGTCTGCGTTTGGTGTTGCCGCGTTACTGCTGATTTATCCTGCCATCCATATGGGGCTGAAAGTGCTTGGATGCCTGTATTTATTGTGGTTAGCCTGGAAAACTGCCACTTCGCATTATAAGCGGCTGGACACCACAACATCGGCAGGAACGCCCGCCAACATTTATCAAGGTTGGTTATTGCAGTTCTTGAACCCAAAAACATGGCTAATGGGATTGGGGGCGGTCAGTAGTTATAGTCTGGCCGGAGAGCTATATAACCATTCCATTTTTGCTATCAGTCTCGTGATGTTAATCGCCAATACCCTTGCGGGTGCAATCTGGCTTATTCTCGGTTCATTGATTGGGCGCTTACTGAGAAGCCGGCGTGCCTGGTTTACTTTCAATATCGTCATGGGGGTTCTGACTGTTGCTTGTGTGCCGCTAATCTGGTTTGGCTGATTAATTTAAATCGATATGCTTACTCCCGAAGAAGAGTGTTAGCGTGAAGCCAGCGATATAGGAGACGATGAGTCCGGCGCTATATACTGCCATGCCCGTGAAGATGCCGCTGTTGGATGTCATCAGTGGCAGGGCGACCAACCCGGAGGGGCCGAAAACACTATTTAATCCGATAGGCCATCCCCACCAAGCAATCAGACCGATAAAAATCTATGGTCACCCCCGTTTTTGCAACACAAATTTTGATGTATGGTGGGCTTGCTTAAATCTATTCGGCATCTAATGAGCATACTGCCCGTGCCA
>NZ_NJCX01000004.1:114800-129812 GCF_002632875.1 Xenorhabdus kozodoii | reverse complement strand
ATAAAAAATCCGTCAACTTAGAACGCGTTAACTTTTTACGTAACAAGGTATTACCTTGCTTATCTTGGCAGTGGATATGAAACGAATGTTTACCTAAATCAATACCGATTAAAGTGACGTTATTCATGATGGCCTCTTCCCAAAGAAAAACACCCTCTCAGCTTACCGCTCACAGGGTGGGGGTGACCATCTCATTAAGCCCCCTATGGCACCGCCGAGACAGGCGGTAACAAAAGGTTTGACTCTGGGAAGTGTGACGCCATAAATCAATGGTTCTCCAATTCCCAGCAGGCCTGGAATGATGGCACCTTTAATTTGAGTGCGCAGCAGGGAGCCTTTTGGGGCTTTTGCATATAACGCCAGTGCAGAGCCGACTTGCCCTGCTCCTGCCATCGCCAGAATAGGGAAAAGAGAATTGAATCCTTGTGCATCCATCAGCGCAAAATAGACGGGGACAAAGCCCTGATGCACACCAAACATGACAGCGATCAGGAATAGCCCTGCCAAGATGGCTGTACCGAAGGGATTGCCATTCAAGTTCATAAACAGCCATGACATCACAGTAAACAGATAACTTCCGACCGGCATAATGACGATAAAGGTAACCGCGCCCATGATAAGTAGGGTGACTGCGGACGTCAGGATCATATCCAGATCAGATGGCATGATTTTGCGGATCTGTTTTTCCACCCAGGCACCGAGAATACAGGCAATCAGTATCCCGATGATATTACCGCGTGGGTCAATGGCGAAGCCAAAGAAATGACTGATACCGGAATAGAATCCACTGGTGGCGTCGGCGTGATAACCCAGTACAAATAGGGCGGCGATGATGGCGCCGTTAACACCCGATCCGCCAAATGCTTTTTGGGCATTGTAGCCAATCAAGATGCCGAGAAAACTGAACATGCCTTTGCTAAAGATTTTCATATAGCCGACCATCTCAACCAATATCGCGTTGGGATGAGGTGCTTCTTTGACAAAAACCTGTTCTAACAGGGTAGCGAAACCCAATAACAGGCCGACGGCGATAAATCCGGGGATCAGGGGAGTAAAAATGGTGGCAAATTTAGCCAGAAATTTATGAATGGAACTGGATTGTTTTTCTTTGAGATGTTTTTTGTTTGAAGTGGCGATATCTTTTAACTTGCCAGAATCACTTAACAGTACCTTCATCATATCTGCTGCTGTCTGGGCTTTCCCAGGGCCAAGGACAATCTGGAGTTGGTCATCACTTTCGATGACGCCCAAGACACCGGCAATCTGCTTCAACCTGACGATATCGGCCAGTGAATCATCCCGCAGAGTTAACCGCAGGCGGGTCATGCAATTTCCACAGCGGGCAACGTTACCCGTCCCGCCAATGGCGTTGAGTATTTCAGCCAACCTATCCTGACTCATTTTAGCCATTTATAACCCCTTCTCAAGAGGCAATGATTATCGGTCTGTTGAGATAGCTGGCTGGATAAATCCTTGGTGTTCTGCCAGTAATGCTGCTGCCTCTTCGGCGCTGACACCCGATAAAATCATTACAATTGCGGTCTTGCAGTGACCATCACAGGCGCTCAGGGCCTGTTCTGCGATTTCCCTGTTGCACTCCGTGGCCGCCATGACAATCTGTTTCTGACGCTCGATTAACTTGGCGTTGGTGGCTTCTACATCAACCATCAAATTGCCATATACTTTGCCAATACGGATCATGGCACCTGTCGTGATCATATTGAGTATTAATTTTTGTGCCGTACCTGCCTTCATACGAGATGAACCGGTTATCACTTCTGGCCCTACGACCGGTGTGATGGCAATATCGGCTAATTGCACCATCGGACTGTCTGGATTGCAACTGATACAGGCGACAGTCGCACCCATCGATTTGGCATATTCCATCGCGCCTAATACATAAGGCGTTCGACCACTGGCAGCAATCCCTACCAGCACATCATTTTGATTAAAGTGTAGCCCCTTAAGATCTTCTGCACCTAATTGCCGATTATCTTCTGCATTTTCGACCGCTTTCAGAATAGCTTGATGCCCTCCGGCAATTAAGCCGATGACTTGTTCTGGTTTTGTACCATAAGTGGGTGGGCATTCACTGGCATCCAGGATACCCAGACGCCCGGATGTACCTGCTCCGCTATAGATTAAACGCCCTCCCTGACGAAATGCCTCGGCAACTTTATCAACCACACGGGCAACTTGAGGAAGTGTTTTTTCAACGGCAATAGCCACTTTTTTGTCTTCATTGTTGATAACGCGCAGCATATCGAGAGTTGAGCATTGATCAATGTGGCTGCTGGCGGGATTGCGGCTCTCTGTTATCATACTGCTTAAGTCGATTTTCATTATTTTTCTGCCGTATTTTAGGTAAACCAGATGATTTTAGCGAATGTGGTGGTCAAGATATTGGCATATCTGCATCCATTGAAACAAGCGGCTCATCAGGTTATGAATATACCAATCTAACTTCAATATGCGTGTGATTTCTCCCCGCGAAGCGGGGAGAAATCAGGTTTCATATAGTGTTGTAAATTGCAACTTGAAGTTTAATGCGTATATAAACGACAAAAATAAAGAAATGAAAGAGATGCCAATACAGAATATTCCGATATGAAAAAGATCAAGGTCTTGTTAAGACTAAGTGTATATTATCGCTATAAACCTATTACAAAGCCTGCCATTACTATGTAGAATATCATATTTTATGAGCGCTATTTTTTTTACTCGTTTTATGATGGTGGTTATCATTGTTGTTGTCTTTGATATAACGCTTTTCTTTATTAACGCGTAATAAGAGTAAATATTAAAATAGACGGAAAATAAATCATGGGTTGATTGTTGGTAATATAATGTTCGTGGTTTTCCTATTATTTATTGCATTATGCGAGTAAGCCGAATATATGCTTTTCTTTGTGTTTTTCAATTGAATGATCCGTGCAATGGTTTAGTGGAATGATATTTTTCATTCGCCATTTTTGACGCTTATTTAGAACGGCGTTTAAATTCCATAAATATTAATAACTCTGTAGTTTAAAAAATGAAAGGCGTGTTGATAGGTATGGAGAATCAGGAAAGATTTGTTTGGATTGGTAAAGGTATTACCCGAAATTGGTTTCAATTGAAAATCATTTCAATATGAAATTGAAACGTAATAATAATAAATTTTTGCGAAATTTACCCTTATTAACTAATATTTTATGAGTTAACTTTTTGACCAGTTTGCCTGATAAAAACTTTGGCAAAACACCAAGTTAAAGTGCTATCACCATGAATCTGTGATGTTTTGTAGTTACTCAACAATCATTGGGCTAAAGAACATGGATATACGCAATCTTGAAGCTTTTATCGTTTTGGCTGAGACTCTTAATTATCATAAGGCTTCTCAGAGGCTTTATCTTTCTCAGCCTGCCTTGTCGAAGAAAATACACGGGTTGGAAGATATTCTTGGTGCGTCACTATTTACAAGGGGGCCAAATGGAACAAAATTGACAGATTTTGGGCAGAAGACGTTGGAGAATGCCCGCAAGTTTTTAACTCACTATGAGAGATTCAAAAGCCAGGTCCATTTTGATTCAAAAGAGGATACGGTCAGACATTTATATGTCGGCTCTTGCTTTCCTATCCATCATTATTCTCAAATAGAGAAGCAGATCGTGGAAAAGAAAGGAAATGTTGTACTGTCATTAGTCACCGGGCTGTCTGTTGAGCAGCAGATCAGTTTGTTAAATGCAGGAATGCTACATGTTGCAGTCATGCCTCTTTCATCTATTATTGCCCAGTTAGAACCTAAAAAGGTGTTTACGGAAAGATTAGTCTATATCTTTAAGAAAGGAAGCCACCAGGCAGCTAAATTTAGAACAACCTTAAGTCAGTTTAGGAGTGGTATTTCTCCAACAAATTCATCAGAAAAAAAAGAGGTGATTGCGTTAACAGATTTTCTTAATGTTTTCCCTATTTATTCCGGTCAAGATATGAATTTGTTATTAAAGACGAGTGATATGATGTTGATGATTGAAATGATTACGAAAAATAATGCCTATACATGTGTGCCTAAGCGGATTATTAGTTCTATTTCTGAGTATTATATGGGTTTTTTAGACATTGTTGAAACGGATAAAAAAATTGATCTTGGTGTGGTATGGGCAAAATCAATAGATGAGCACTTGATTGAAGATGCTGAAAATTTTTCTACCTTAGTTGCTAATGTATAAATCAAGGGTGATTGTTTGTTTTCGATAGCCTATTTTTATTTGGTTTCCTATGAAAATAAAAACTTGATAAATAATTTATACCAGTTTTTTCAATAAGGAGTAAAAAGGAGAATAGGTACTTTAGGCATGTTCCAAATTATAAATCATCTTTTGCATTGATAAGTTGACATTTTTTATAGCGAGTATATTCGCTGTTTACAGGTGATTTTATATTTTTGTTTTGTAAACAGGGAAAATCATCGGGCATTGAATAACAATGCCCGATGCTATATCTGAAAATTTACCCCTGAAAAATTAAGTGACGTCTTGACTCGCATTAAATGCGGTTGTCATTTGTTCGAGCTGTTCCTGAATATCTAACCATTCCATTTCGATATCTTCTAATTTGGATTTTGTCTGCGTCTGCTGATACAGACATTCAGCCAGTTCCGTTTTACGGTCATTTTCGTAAAGCGTGTTATCTGACAGCTTTTCTTCTAATTTCGTCAACTCTGTGCCCAGTTTTTCCATCTTTTTTTCAAGGACTACAAGCTGCTTACGCAATGGTTGCGTTTGGTTACGGAACTCAGCTTCGCGCCGTTTTTGATCTTTACGCTCTTGGGCACTGTAATTTTGAGTGCTATCGGTTAAAGATACGCTATCCGATTTTGCTTTTTCCTGGCTATCCCGCGTTTGTTGGCGTTGCAGTTCAGCCAGCCATTGCTGGTAATCGTCTAAATCGCCTTTAAAAGGTTCGACTTTGCCATCATGCGCCAGATAAAGTTCGTCGGTTGTCGAGCGCAGTAAGTGCCTGTCATGCGATACGACGACTAAAGCCCCTTCGAAATCAATAATTGCTTCAGTCAATGCTTGTCTCATGTCGAGATCAAGGTGGTTGGTTGGCTCATCAAGCAAAAGGAGATTTGGGCGCTGCCAGATAATGAGCGCCAGAACTAAACGCGCTTTTTCACCACCAGAGAAACGCCCGCTGGGTTCAGTCACTTGATCGCCTTTGAAACCGAATCCCCCCAGATAATCCCGAAGTTGTTGTTCCATTTCTTGGGGAGCGATTCGGGATAAATGTTGCAATGGAGATTCATCTGCCCGTAGGTATTCCAACTGATGCTGTGCGAAGTAGCCCAGTTTAATGCCTTTCGATAAGGCAATTTCTCCATGCTGAGGTAATAGCTCTCCTGCCAGCAATTTTATTAACGTGGATTTACCCGCGCCATTGCGGCCTAACAAACCGATGCGTGAACCTGGCACCAGATTTAATTTGATCGAGTTCAGTACACTTTTTTCACCATAGCCAGCACTGATTTTATCCATGTTTAGCAGCGGATTTGGCAGATTTTCCGGCTGGCGGAAACTGAAATGGAAGGGATTATCGACATGGGCGAGAGCGATAAGCTCCATGCGTTCCAGCATTTTGATGCGGCTTTGTGCCTGTTTCGCCTTAGATGCTTTAGCGCGAAAGCGATCAATATAGCTTTGCAAATGCGCCACTTTTTCCTGTTGGCTTTGGTATAGCGCCTGTTGCTGGGCAAGTTTGGCGGCACGTTGCCGTTCAAAGGAAGAGTAGTTGCCGGTATATTCATAGAGATTCTGCTGCTCAATGTGCAGAATTTTATCAATAATGGGATCGAGAAAATCGCGATCGTGGGAAATGAGGATCAAGGTGCCGGTATAACTTTTCAGCCATTTTTCGAGCCAGATAACCGCATCCAGATCAAGGTGGTTGGTTGGTTCGTCGAGCAATAGTAGATCAGAGCGACAAATTAGCGCTTGTGCCAGATTGAGGCGCATACGCCAGCCACCAGAAAACGAACTGACAGGTTGCTCTAGCTGGGCTTGAGAAAAACCTAATCCGTGCAGCAGGCTGGCTGCTCTGGCACGGATAGTCCATGCCTGAATGGTGTCAAGTAAGCCATGCAGATGGGCGATGGCGTGACCGTCATTTTGTTCGTTGGCGATGTTGAGTTTTTGTTCCAGTTGCCGAAATTCGCGGTCACCATCGATGACATATTCCAGCGCTGATGTTTCCAGAGCAGGCGTTTCCTGGTTCACCCAGGCCAATGCCCAGTTGTTGGGGAATGTGACAGAGCCACCTTCAGCCTGAAGCTCATTTTTCAGTAATGCAAGCAAGGTTGATTTACCACAACCATTTTTGCCAACTAACCCGACTTTTTGTCCAGGGTTGATGGTTGCGTTAGCGTTGTCCAGCAGGACGCGAATGCCACGACGAATTTGCAGTGAAGAGAAAACAATCATAGATGTAGTCTATATATAATGTGTTAAGTTAATTGATAGTTAGATTTATATACCCGTCGCCTTTCAAGATGCGTTTTATATCTCCCCGCGCAGCGGGGAGATATAAGCACTTCCATTGGTTTGCAAACTGCAATTTGAAGTTGGATTGGTATATATTCTTCATCTTTCAAGTTGCTGCTTTGTTGACTGTGTTCCCCATACCAATCGTATATTGATATGCATAGTGATCGTTGATGAGTATAGTGATCGATGCGCCGCAATTTGAAATCTATTGGGTATATGTATTCAATTTTAAGTGCCTGATAGGCATGGTAGCGGAAAATAAGTGTCCTGACACGTTTTAGGGAAAACGAAAGAGGGTAAATGACGTTGTCAGCCAAAATAAGTAGGATGAATACGGATCGCGTTGGAGGGAATTATGCCAGTCAGTCGTAAGCGTTTTATTGCAGGGGCTGTTTGCCCAAAATGCCAATCACAGGATACGTTGGCAATGTGGCAGGAGAATAAAGTTGATGTTGTTGAGTGTGTCCACTGTGGTCATATACAGCGGCAGACAGATGAAGCTGTCACATCTCATCTCCGGGAACAAGAACAGGTTATTGGGATCTTTACACCACAGTGATTCAATACACGTACAATAAATTGTGGATAATTTTGCCATTGCCTAGGTACAGTAATGTAGAATTCCGTTACAATTGACCCCCTTTTTTGAGTAGTAAAAATTTTCCCTCACGATTTTTTTCCTTCGGGTTATGTAGGAGTTGTCATGAAAGTAGCAAAAGACTTGGTGGTCAGTTTGGCTTATCAAGTAAGAACAGAAGATGGTGTTTTAGTTGATGAGTCCACAGTGAGTGCACCGTTAGACTATCTACATGGTCGCGGTTCTCTAATCAGTGGATTGGAGAAAGCAGTGGAAGGTCGTGAAGCGGGTGAACGTTTTGATGTGAGCGTAGACGCAGCAGATGCATACGGCCAATATGATGAAAGCTTGGTTCAGCGTGCACCAAAAGAGGTGTTTGTTGGTGTGGATGATCTTGAGGTTGGTATGCGTTTTCTGGCTGACACCGATCAGGGACCTATTCCAGTAGAAATCACGGCGATAGAAGGTGATGAAGTGGTTGTTGATGCAAACCACATGCTGGCTGGCCAAAATCTGAAATTCAATGTTGAAATTGTCGCGATCCGTGAAGCGACCGAAGAAGAATTGGCTCATGGTCATGTACACGGCCAGGGTGGCTGTGGTGATCATGGTCACGACCATGATCACGACGAACATGGATGCTGCGGCGGTGGCTGCCACTAAGATGAAATCAGGGCTAACTGAAAATTGTGGGTAATCCGAAATATCAGTTAGCAGAAAAAGGGAAGCACGTTATGAGCTTCTCTTTTTTGATTTGCTATCTCAACCTTCCTTGGCAGAGATTTTCCTGATATCAGTAATGGGGGGGCGGAGTTTCCTCAGAAAGGGGGGCAATGATAGATGTCTGGTGATTTTTCAGACGTTCAGAAATTAATTTTAGTTGTTCTTTCAATCTGTCAGTTTCGATCTGTTGCTTTATCACTTCCTGATTCAATTCTTCAATAGTGGCTTCTTGATAGGCCAGTTTGCTTTCTAGTTGCTCAAATCTTCGTTCAAATTCAGATAATTCCATTATCTTTCCTCCTATCTTTGCTCAATTAATTAAATGGTAGGTCGATTACTCAGTCAAGGTGACACTATAATACTCAAAACAGTCAGTGAAATAGGATATTACGAAACCTCTTTACTTTAATGTTGTCTCAACGATTTAATTGCAGGGTATAGCAAATATTGTCATTGGTTTCCTTAGACAGTTATAGTAAATGTTATGACCTATGCTGATGGTAACCCCCACCCAAACTTATTGGAGAATAGGATGAAATCATTGTTTAAAACAACGCTGCTGGCAACGACTCTGGCGGTGGTATTTAGTGTCCCTCAGGCTTTAGCTGCTAACACCGAAACCAAAGACGCAATAAAACTGAATAGTGCTTTTAAAACAGTAGAACAGCAAAATTCTTATGCTCTGGGGGCTTCTCTGGGGGGCTATATGGCCAACTCATTGCAAGAGCAGAAAACGATCGGTATCAATTTAGAAAAAGAACAGTTGCTGGCTGGTGTTACTGATGCGTTAAATAATAAAACCAAACTGACGGATAAAGAGATTCAGGAAACGCTGACAGCCTTTGAATCTAAAGTCAAAAGTGCTGCATTAGCCAAGGCAGAAAAAGAAGCCAATGAAAATGGCGAAAAAGGCGCCAAATATCGCAAAGAATTTGCTAAGCAAGCCGGCGTAGTGGAAACCAAAACTGGGCTGCTTTACAAAATTGAAAAAGAAGGCACGGGTAACGCTCCTAAAGAGACTGATACTGTCGTTGTTAACTACAAAGGTTCTTTGATTGATGGTCAGGTCTTTGACAGCTCTTATGATCGTAAAGAGCCGTTGACAATTCGCTTGGACAGCGTTATTCCTGGTTGGAGAGAAGGCTTACAGCATGTGAAGAAAGGTGGAAAAATCACATTAGTGATCCCGCCTAAGCTGGCTTATGATCAGGCAAATTTACCTAAAATTTCAGCGAATTCTACTTTAGTTTTCAATGTTGAATTACTGGATATTAAGCCTGCTGCTAAGGCAAAATAACTTCTGTAATAATGAGAAGATGACATTGGCAGGAGCTTAAAGCTCCTGCTTTGTCATACATTTCTTTTACCTTTCAATTGACGGCTGATATTTACCTCTATCTGATGAGTAATAAGCATGGATAAAGCGCAACGGATTTATTTGCTCATTATTTCCCACGGTATTAAATGAGACATTGCGTTTCGTATTTTAGGGGGATTCAGCATAAAGCGGTGATAAATCTCTGCGGTATATTCAGCAAGAGCTTGACGGCAGTTCGATGTGGTTTTAACGTCACTAGTCTGAATAGAATATAGGACAAACATTTTTAATTGTTCGTTCTTAGAACCTATCACATAAGGCTATTTAATTTGCTATTTTGAATTTGGCCTGTGCTTGAGATTTTCACGTACTTTATGTACGTTCCAATTTCTGTGTATAGTCCAGATTCAAACTACTTGTAACAGTAAGTATTTACCCAAGTAGGCGCTAATTTGCAGTAATGTGATCTTATAATAAATCTTGCCCTGATGTTTTTGGTGAGGCAAAGTCTGAATTTGAAGGATGGTGTATTACATGTCTACCCCGCTATTAACTGGTGATCACAGTGATATTGATTTACTGGAAAACCAACCCTTTAGTGAAACTGATCACGAAATTTTAAAATCTTATGAAGCTGCTGTTGATGGCCTGGCTATGTTGATTGGTGGGCATTGTGAAATCGTTCTTCATTCACTGGAAGATCTTAAATGTTCAGCCGTCAGAATAGCTAATGGTGAGCACACGGGACGCCAGATTGGCTCTCCGATTACGGATCTGGCGTTGCGAATGCTGCATGATATTACGGATGAAGACAGTAGCGTTTCTAAGGCGTATTTTACACGGGCAAAAAGTGGTTCGTTGATGAAATCTGTCACGATTGCTATCCGTAATCGTCAGCGTCGAGTCATCGGGCTTTTGTGTATCAATATGAACCTTGATGTGCCTTTCTCCGAAATTATCCAGACCTTTATCCCGCAAAAAAACCATGAAGTGGCTTCAAACGTCAATTTTGCTTCTTCCGTGGATGATCTGGTAGCACAAACTCTGGAATTCACTATTGAAGAAGTGAATGCTGATCGCAATGTTTCCAATAATGCGAAAAACAGACAGGTCGTGCTGAACCTTTATGAGAAAGGTATTTTTGATATTAAAGATGCGATTAACCAAGTCGCTGATCGTTTGAATATCTCCAAGCATACGGTATACCTCTATATTCGCCAGTTTAAAAATGGTGAATGCGCCAGTTCGGAGAAGTAATGTCGTCACTGTCTTATTGCCTGCTGGTCACTGGGCCAGCTTACGGTACTCAGCAAGCCAGTAGTGCTTACCAATTTGCCCAGGCATTGATCGCCTCAGGCCATAAGCTGCATAGCGTGTTTTTTTATCGCGAAGGTGTCCAAAATGGCAATCAATTGGTTGCCCCTGCCAACGATGAGTTTGATTTGGTCAGGGCCTGGCAGGCATTGGCAGTCCAGCATCAGTTCGATCTGTTTATCTGCGTTGCGGCGGCGTTGCGGCGTGGTGTCGTAGATGAACAGCAAGCCCGCGAATTGAATCTGCCTGGCGCTAATTTAGCGGAAGGTTTTGAACTTAGTGGGCTGGGGGCGTTGGCAGAAGCCATGATGCTGTGTGATCGTGTCATACAATTCTAACGTTGTTTAGGTCTAGTGTTGTTTAGGAACCCGTGGGTATCGATGAAAAAAATTGCCTTTGTTTTTACTGAAGCTCCCCACGGCTCTTCTGCGGGTAGGGAAGGGCTGGATGCACTGCTTGCAACATCGGCATTGACTGAGCAGATCGGGGTATTCTTTATTTCTGATGGCGTATTTCAATTATTAGCTAATCAGCAGCCGGATAACATATTGTCTCGTGACTACATCTCAACCTTTAAGCTTTTGCCACTTTATGACATTGATAAATGTTATGTTTGTCTGGATGATCTGGTTATTCGAGGTGGCAATCCAGCAAGCCATTTTGTGCTGGAAGCTGAGTTTCTCTCTGCTGTGGCAATCAGGGAATTGTTGGCAGGCTATGATTTTGTGTTGAAATTTTAATCTATTTCAGGCGTGTAATATGTTATATACTGTCAGTCGCTCACCTTACCATGATGACGTCAATGCAATGCTTGGTCTTGTATCGGATACCGATGATATTCTATTGATGCAAAATGGCGTGTTACTGGGCATTAATGAGAATCGCTATTTGACTGAGTTGCTCCGTACTGGGGCAGGCATTTATGTTTTGAAGGAAGATTTAGCTGCACGAGGGTTGATAGAACAGATTTCAGACGGTGTAATGGTGATCGATTACAAAGGCTTTGTTAGCTTAACGGTAAAACATCAGCAAAATTTTGCCTGGTAGCCGTGACGGGGAAATTTAAAGTGCTTTTTCAGCCCTTTTACCCGCCCCGCATTTTACCCGCGAAAAACTGTATATTTCTTGACACCTCGTCAAGTCAGCAATAAAATTCCGCGTCCTCTCGTTTTGTCATCATGATAGAACGAGGGTAAAATCCGTGTTTACGAAGCAAAAAAACCAGGAGCTTTTTTAATAATGGCAACTATTAATCAGCTGGTTCGCAAATCTCGTAGCTCGAAAGTTGTGAAAAGCAACGTTCCAGCTCTGGAAGCTTGCCCGCAGAAACGTGGCGTATGTACTCGTGTATATACTACCACCCCTAAAAAACCAAACTCCGCATTGCGTAAAGTATGCCGTGTGCGTTTGACTAACGGTTACGAAGTTTCTTCCTACATTGGTGGTGAAGGCCACAACTTGCAGGAACACTCCGTTATCCTGATCCGTGGCGGTCGTGTTAAAGACTTGCCAGGTGTGCGTTACCACACCGTTCGCGGCGCTCTGGACTGTGCCGGCGTTAAAGACCGCAAACAAGGTCGTTCTAAGTACGGTGTGAAGAAGCCAAAGGCTTAATGGTTCTCCGTTAAGTAAGGCCAAACATTTTTCACATTAAAATGTCAAAATAAACTCGTAGAGTTTTGGACAACCCTGAAATTCGAAACGGAGTATTTCCATGCCACGTCGTCGTGTAATTGGTCAACGTAAAATTCTGCCAGATCCAAAATTCGGATCTGACCTGCTGGCCAAATTTGTAAATATCCTGATGGTAGACGGTAAGAAGTCTGTCGCAGAAGCAATTGTATATGGTGCGCTTGAGACCCTGGCTCAGCGTTCTGGTAAAGATCATCTGGAAGCATTCGAGCTGGCACTGGATAACGTGCGCCCGACTGTAGAAGTTAAGTCTCGCCGTGTTGGTGGCTCTACTTATCAGGTTCCAGTTGAAGTTCGTCCGGTTCGTCGTAATGCTCTGGCAATGCGTTGGATCGTTGAAGCTGCTCGTAAACGCGGTGATAAATCCATGGCTCTGCGCCTGGCGAATGAATTATCTGATGCGGCTGAAAACAAAGGCGCTGCTGTGAAGAAACGTGAAGACGTTCACCGTATGGCAGAAGCTAACAAGGCGTTCGCACACTACCGTTGGTAATCCGTTGGTTGGTAACTCATCGGCAGTGAATATGTTCTGGGTAGCTACTCTGCTACCCGTTCTCTAATATTGAACGCCCACGAGAGAGGAAAAAATGGCTCGTAAAACCCCTATAACTCGTTACCGTAATATCGGTATCAGTGCGCACATTGACGCGGGTAAAACCACTACCACCGAACGTATTCTGTTTTACACTGGTGTAAGCCATAAGATCGGTGAAGTTCATGATGGCGCAGCTACGATGGACTGGATGGAGCAGGAGCAAGAACGTGGTATTACCATCACGTCTGCTGCGACTACCGCATTTTGGTCTGGTATGGCTAAACAGTTTGAGCCACACCGTGTCAACATCATCGACACCCCAGGCCACGTTGACTTCACTATCGAAGTAGAACGTTCCATGCGTGTTCTTGACGGTGCTGTCATGGTTTACTGTGCAGTTGGTGGTGTTCAGCCACAGTCTGAAACTGTATGGCGTCAGGCGAACAAATATAGCGTTCCACGTATCGCGTTCGTTAACAAAATGGACCGTATGGGTGCGAACTTCCTGCGCGTGGTTGAGCAGATCAAAACGCGTCTGGCTGCTAACCCTGTTCCTCTGCAATTGGCCATCGGTGCAGAAGATACTTTCACCGGTGTTATTGATTTGCTGAAAATGAAAGCAATCAATTGGAACGACGAAGATCAGGGTATTACCTTCGAATACGAAGAGATCCCGGCTGACATGCTTGAGCTAGCTCAGGAATGGCATCAGAACCTGATCGAATCCGCAGCAGAAGCATCAGAAGAGCTGATGGATAAATATCTGGGCGGTGAAGAGCTGACAGAAGACGAAATCAAAGCAGCTCTGCGTAAACGTGTTCTGGCTAACGAAATCATTCTGGTTACCTGTGGTTCTGCATTTAAGAACAAAGGTGTTCAGGCGATGTTGGATGCGGTTGTTGAATATTTGCCAGCACCAACTGACGTTGAATCCATCAAAGGTATGCTGCCAGACGGTAAAGACACTCCGGCAGAGCGTCACTCTAGCGATAACGAACCATTCTCTGCTCTGGCGTTCAAAATCGCGACTGACCCATTCGTGGGTAACCTGACTTTCTTCCGTGTTTACTCTGGTGTTGTTAACTCTGGTGACACCGTACTGAACCCAGTAAAAGACAAGAAAGAACGTTTCGGCCGTATCGTACAGATGCACGCCAACAAACGTGAAGAAATCAAAGAAGTTCGTGCAGGCGACATCGCTGCGGCGATCGGTCTGAAAGATGTCACCACAGGTGATACTCTCTGTGACATGAACTCTCCAATCATTCTGGAGCGCATGGAATTCCCAGAGCCAGTGATCTCTGTTGCTATCGAACCGAAAACTAAAGCTGACCAAGAAAAAATGGGTATCGCTTTAGGTCGTCTGGCACAGGAAGACCCATCATTCCGCGTAAGCAGTGATGAAGAGTCTGGTCAGACGATTATCGCAGGTATGGGTGAACTGCACCTTGACGTTCTGGTTGACCGTATGCGTCGTGAATTCAACGTTGAAGCGAACGTAGGTAAACCTCAGGTTGCTTATCGTGAAACTATCCGTGCTTCTGTTGAGCAGGAAGGTAAACACGCTAAACAGTCCGGTGGTCGCGGTCAGTATGGTCACGTTTGGTTACGTATCGAGCCTCTGGAAGCCGGTGGCGCAGGTTACGAATTCGCAAACGAAATCGTCGGTGGTGTTGTTCCTAAAGAATACATTCCAGGCGTTGACAAAGGCGTTCAGGAACAGCTCAAGAGCGGTGTTCTGGCGGGTTATCCAATCGTTGACGTCAAAGTTGCCCTGTTCGATGGTTCTTACCATGACGTTGACTCTTCAGAAATCGCCTTTAAAATTGCGGGATCCATGGCATTTAAAGAAGGCTTCATGAAAGCGAAACCAGTTCTGCTGGAACCTATCATGAAAGTTGAAGTGGAAACACCAGAAGACTACATGGGTGACGTCATCGGTGACTTGAACCGTCGCCGTGGTATGATCGATGGTATGGATGATATAGCGACGGGCAAAATTGTTCGTGCTCAAGTACCATTGTCTGAAATGTTTGGTTATGCTACTGACCTGCGTTCTCAGACCCAAGGTCGTGCTTCTTACTCCATGGAGTTCTTGAAGTACAACGAAGCGCCGAGCAACGTCGCTCAGGCTATTATCGAAGCTCGTAAAGCTAGATAAGTTTTCGAGTTTACTATCTTTTTAGCTCCCTCATCTCAGTGAACGGGGGAGCGGTATTAAGGAATAGAGTCGTGTCTAAAGAAAAGTTTGAACGTTCAAAACCGCACGTTAACGTTGGTACTATCGGCCACGTTGACCACGGTAAAACTACCCTGACTGCAGCAATCACCA
>NZ_NJCX01000004.1:63688-114700 GCF_002632875.1 Xenorhabdus kozodoii | reverse complement strand
GATCGTTAACCTGATTGCCCCAATCGCGATGGACGAAGGTCTGCGTTTCGCAATCCGTGAAGGCGGCCGTACTGTAGGCGCTGGTGTTGTTGCTAAAGTGATCGCATAATTTTTTTAATGCGTTCATTTTGGAAGGGCATCGTTAGATGCCCTTTTTATACGTTGTCTTAAGAAGAACCTATCTCATCAATAGTTGTTCATAATTGGATATTTAATGGCAGATAATTTGCTATTTGATTGCTATTCTTAATTATTGGTGAGATAGGCTCTGATACAACGGATGGGCTTAGGTATCATTGATATATAAAAGTCCTACTGAATTATGGTACCGAGTCAGATACAATTACAATTATCTTTGGGTTCGGTCTGATTTGTTTTGCTCTTGCGAGGCAAGCTGGCTATCTATTTACATCATAGTTACTTACATATAGTTACAGGTTGGTTTATGAGTGCGAATAGCGATGCTCAAGAAAGCGGGCGTGGTCTTGATATAGCAAAATGGCTATTGGTGGCATTGCTGCTGGTGGTTGCTATTGTGGGTAATTACTATTACCGAGAGTATAACCTGCCTCTGCGCGCGATAGCCGTGGTTGCTATTGTTGCCCTTGCAGGAGCAGTTGCATTGTGGACTGTAAAAGGTAAATCTGCATTAGCATTTGCCCGTGAAGCCCGCGTTGAAATGCGTAAAGTCATTTGGCCAACTCGCCAGGAAGCTCTGCATACGACTTTGATTGTTGCTGCTGTGACGGCTGTCATGTCTCTTATCTTGTGGGGGCTTGATGGTATTCTGGTGCGTTTAGTTTCATTTATTACAGGCCTGAGGTTTTAAAAATGTCTGAATCCCCAAAAAAGCGTTGGTATGTCATCCAGGCGTTTTCTGGGTTTGAAGGTCGCGTCGCTCAATCTCTGCGTGAACATATCAAATTGCAAGAGATGGAAGATTCTTTCGGCGAAGTGATGGTGCCGACGGAAGAGGTTGTTGAGATCCGCAGTGGTCAGCGCCGTAAGAGCGAGCGTAAATTCTTCCCTGGTTATGTCTTGGTACAGATGGTGATGAACGATGCAACTTGGCATTTGGTTCGTAATGTACCTCGCGTAATGGGTTTTATCGGTGGTACTTCTGACCGCCCTGCACCAATCAGCGATAAAGAAGTTGATGCGATCATGAATCGTCTTCAACAGGTTGGTGATAAACCACGGCCAAAAACGCTGTTCGAACCAGGAGAAATGGTTCGTGTCAGCGATGGTCCGTTTGCAGACTTCAATGGTGTGGTAGAAGAAGTCGATTACGAGAAGAGCCGCTTGAAAGTATCGGTTTCTATCTTTGGTCGTGCTACGCCAGTTGAATTGGATTTCAGCCAGGTAGAGAAAGCCTAATCTGGTGATTAAGTAAGCGGATTTGCTTGCAAAGGGTGTGAGATTAGCATACAATTTCGCGCCTTTTGTTTTTTATCTGGGTATCATTTTTAGATGCTACTTAGATTGATGAATAGTTAGGTAATAGTTTTAGTGGCCTGGTCTTTTAGACGAGGTTCAAGTCGTCAGGGGAGCCTCATTTTGAGGCGATAAAACCCACATAGAGGAAAAATAAATGGCTAAGAAAGTACAAGCCTACGTTAAGCTGCAAGTTGCAGCGGGTATGGCTAACCCAAGCCCACCAGTTGGTCCAGCGCTGGGTCAGCAGGGTGTTAACATCATGGAATTCTGTAAAGCGTTCAATGCTAAAACTGAAAGCATTGAGAAAGGCTTGCCAATCCCAGTTGTTATTACTGTTTACGCAGACCGTTCTTTCACTTTCGTTACTAAGACCCCACCAGCGGCTGTTCTGCTGAAAAAAGCAGCGGGCATCAAATCGGGTTCTGGCAAACCGAACAAAGATAAAGTTGGTAAAGTCACCAGCGCTCAGGTTCGTGAAATTGCTGAGACTAAAGCTGCGGACATGACTGGTGCTGATGTTGACGCGATGATGCGTTCAATCGAAGGTACTGCTCGTTCCATGGGCCTGGTAGTGGAGGATTAATCAATGGCTAAACTGACCAAGCGCATGCGCACTATCCGTGAAAAAATTGATGCAACTAAACAATATGACATCAATGAAGCTGTTACTTTGCTGAAAGAACTGGCTACTGCTAAATTCGTAGAAAGCGTTGACGTAGCTGTTAATCTTGGCATTGATGCTCGTAAATCTGACCAAAACGTTCGCGGTGCAACTGTACTGCCACACGGTACTGGTCGTTCAGTACGCGTTGCTGTATTTACTCAGGGTGCAAACGCTGAAGCGGCTAAAGCTGCTGGTGCTGAACTGGTAGGTATGGAAGATCTGGCTGAACTGGTTAAGAAAGGCGAGATGAACTTCGACGTGGTTATCGCATCTCCAGATGCAATGCGCGTTGTTGGCCAATTGGGCCAAATCCTGGGCCCACGTGGTCTGATGCCAAACCCGAAAGTGGGTACTGTAACTCCTAACGTTGCTGAAGCGGTACAGAACGCTAAAGCAGGCCAGGTTCGTTACCGTAACGACAAGAACGGTATCATCCACACCACTATCGGTAAAGTTGACTTCGGCTCTGACAAACTGAAAGAAAACCTGGAAGCTCTGCTGGTTGCGCTGAAAAAAGCGAAACCATCTGTTGCTAAAGGCGTTTACATCAAGAAAGTTAGCCTGTCTACTACCATGGGTGCAGGTGTTGCGATCGACCAGTCTAGTCTGAACGCATCAGCTTAATAATTTAAGCTGAGAATAACGCTTTACCTTAGCGTCAGATTTGTCTAAAATCTGACGCTTCAAATTTGTCTGATGGTGTGTTTTAACACACAACCTTCGAAAAAGAAGGCGGTATCGGCAAATAACAAGTTTTCGGTTGGAGCTTGGCCTTAACCAAGCCCCGTCCAAGACCGCAGGCGTAAGATAAGTGATTACTTACTTAATATCCTGCGTAGACGGTGACAGAGCCAAATGAAATTTATTTTCTGGATTCTGCTCACCGTGTTTTAGCGCTCAGGCACATTCGGTGCTTTGAGTGAAGTGAGTTCCGGGGATTTCCCCGGTTAATCCAGGAGCAAGAAGCTAATGGCACTAAATCTTCAAGACAAACAAGCGATTGTTGCTGAAGTCAGCGAAGTAGCCAAAGGCGCGCTGTCTGCGGTTGTTGCGGATTCTCGTGGCGTTACCGTAGGTAAAATGACCGAACTGCGTAAAGCATGTCGTGAAGCTGGTGTTAGCGTACGTGTTGTACGTAATACCCTGCTGCGTCGTGCTGTTGAAGGTACTGAATATGAGTGCCTGAAAGAAGCGTTTGTGGGTCCAACCTTGATTGCTTTCTCTTCTGAACATCCGGGCGCAGCAGCTCGTCTGTTCAAAGAATTCGCGAAAGCGAACCCAGCATTCGAGATTAAAGCGGCAGCCTTTGAAGGTGAGTTCATTCCAGGATCAAATATCGATCGCCTGGCAACACTCCCAACTTACGAAGAAGCAATCGCACGCCTGATGTCAACCATGAAAGAAGCCTCTGCAGGCAAACTGGTTCGCACTCTGGCTGCGCTACGCGATCAGAAAGAAGCAGCTTAATTGCCTATTTCCTTCGTTGCTTTTTAACGTATAAACTTTTTCTGAATTTTAGGAACACTTGTTATGTCTATCACTAAAGAACAAATTCTGGACGCAGTTGCAGAAATGTCTGTAATGGACGTTGTTGAACTGATCAGCATGATGGAAGAAAAATTCGGCGTTTCTGCTGCTGCAGCTGTAGCTGTAGTTGGTGGTGCTGCTGAAGCAGTTGAAGAAAAAACTGAATTCGACGTTATCCTGACTGGCGTTGGCGCTAACAAAGTTGCTGTAATCAAAGCAGTACGTGGCGCAACTGGCCTGGGTCTGAAAGAAGCTAAAGATCTGGTTGAAAGCGCACCAGCAGCTCTGAAAGAAGCCATCAGCAAAGACGACGCTGAAGCTCTGAAAAAATCTCTGGAAGAAGCAGGTGCTTCTGTTGAGATCAAGTAAGATCTGTTTGAAGTTCGCAGCCTGATTTTCTAAGGCTGGCGGCTGGCGATTTTTTGATCGCCAGCCTTTTTGCGCTGTAGGGAATTAGTAGCGTTTCACACTGTTTGGCTGCTAATGAACCCAGAATACTTTTTCCTATTGACGACTTAATATACTGCGTTCTCAGCTACGATCCACTCGGGTAGCTCGGTAGTAAGGTAACGCAATGAAATGATTTAAGAGTAATAGCAATGAGTATTACGGAAAATATTCTATTTTCTGTTCGAAAAAATAGTGTTGCAGAGTGCTGTCCTTAAGGGCGGACAGAGTGGGTCACTTATCAGCGAGCTGAGGAACCCTATGGTTTACTCCTATACCGAGAAAAAACGTATTCGTAAGGATTTTGGTAAACGTCCACAAGTTTTGGATGTTCCATACCTTCTTTCTATCCAACTTGACTCGTTCCAGAAGTTTATCGAGCAAGATCCTGAAGGCCAAAATGGTCTGGAAGCGGCCTTCCGTTCAGTGTTTCCAATTCAGAGCTACAGCGGTAATTCAGAGCTGCAATATGTAAGCTACCGTCTTGGTGAACCTGTCTTTGATGTCAAAGAGTGTCAGATCCGTGGCGTCACTTTCTCCGCACCTTTGCGAGTTAAGCTGCGTCTGGTGATCTATGAGCGTGAAGCACCAGAAGGCACAGTTAAGGACATCAAAGAACAAGAAGTCTACATGGGTGAAATTCCACTCATGACTGATAACGGAACTTTCGTTATCAACGGTACTGAGCGTGTTATTGTATCTCAGTTGCATCGTAGCCCAGGCGTTTTCTTTGATAGCGATAAGGGTAAAACCCATTCATCCGGTAAGGTACTGTATAATGCACGTATCATCCCTTACCGTGGTTCATGGTTAGATTTTGAATTTGATCCAAAAGATAATTTGTTTGTGCGTATCGACCGCCGCCGTAAATTGCCGGCTTCGATTATTCTGCGCGCAATGAATTATTCCTCTGAAGAAATCCTGAATCTGTTCTTCAAAAAAACCGTTTTCGAAATCCGCGATACTAAATTGCAGATGACTCTGGTTCCAGAACGTCTGCGTGGTGAGACTGCTTCATTTGATATCGAAGCAAACGGCAAGATCTATGTTGAAAAAGGCCGTCGTATCACCGCTCGCCATATCCGCCAGTTAGAAAAAGAGCAGGTAGACCGTATTGAGGTGCCTGTTGAATATATCGCGGGTAAAGTTGTAGCAAAAGATTACATTGACCAGAACACAGGTGAAATCATCTGTGCTGCTAACATGGAACTCTCTTTGGATCTGCTGGCACGTCTGAGTCAGTCCGGTCACAAATCTATCGAGACCCTGTTTACCAACGATCTGGATCACGGTGCTTATATTTCCGAAACGCTGCGTATTGACCCAACCAATGATCGCCTGAGCGCACTGGTTGAAATTTATCGTATGATGCGTCCAGGTGAACCACCAACACGTGAAGCCGCAGAAAATCTGTTTGAGAACCTGTTCTTCTCCGAAGATCGTTATGATCTGTCTGCGGTTGGTCGCATGAAGTTCAACCGTTCACTGGATCGTGATGAGGTTGAAGGTTCCGGTATCCTGAGCAAAGAAGACATCATTGATGTGATGAAAAAGCTCATTGATATCCGTAACGGTAAAGGTGAAGTTGACGATATCGACCACTTGGGCAACCGTCGTATCCGTTCCGTTGGTGAAATGGCTGAAAACCAGTTCCGCGTCGGTCTGGTTCGTGTAGAGCGCGCAGTAAAAGAGCGTTTGTCTTTGGGCGATCTGGATACCCTGATGCCACAGGACATGATCAACGCCAAACCTATTTCTGCGGCGGTGAAAGAGTTCTTTGGTTCCAGCCAGCTCTCCCAGTTCATGGATCAGAACAACCCACTGTCTGAAATCACCCATAAACGCCGTATTTCTGCGTTAGGCCCAGGCGGTCTGACCCGTGAGCGTGCGGGCTTTGAAGTTCGAGACGTACACCCAACTCACTATGGTCGTGTATGTCCAATCGAAACCCCTGAAGGTCCAAACATCGGCCTGATTAACTCATTGTCCGTTTATGCGCGCACCAATGAGTATGGTTTCCTTGAAACACCTTACCGCTTAGTTCGTGATGGCGTAGTGACGGATGAAATCCACTACCTGTCAGCCATCGAAGAAGGTAACTACGTCATTGCTCAGGCAAACACCGTATTGGATGAAGAAGGCCACTTCGTTGAAGAATTGGTAACTTGCCGTCATTACGATGAATCCAGCTTGTTCAACCGTGATCAGGTTCAGTACATGGACGTTTCGACACAACAGATCGTGTCCGTCGGTGCTTCCTTGATCCCATTCCTTGAACACGATGACGCCAACCGTGCATTGATGGGTGCGAACATGCAACGTCAGGCGGTTCCAACTCTGCGTGCTGATAAGCCGCTGGTCGGAACTGGTATGGAGCGTGCGGTAGCGGTTGACTCTGGTGTAACCTCGGTGGCTAAACGTGGCGGTATGGTTCAATACGTTGACGCATCCCGTATCGTTATCAAGGTTAATGAAGATGAAATGTACGCAGGTGAAGCGGGCATTGATATCTATAACTTGACCAAATATACCCGCTCAAACCAAAACACCTGTATCAACCAGACGCCATGTGTTTCTTTGGGTGAACTGGTAGAACGCGGTGACGTACTGGCTGATGGTCCATCCACCGATTTGGGTGAATTGGCACTGGGTCAGAACATGCGCGTGGCGTTCATGCCGTGGAATGGTTACAACTTCGAGGACTCCATCCTCGTCTCTGAGCGTGTTGTTCAGGAAGACCGTTTTACCACCATCCACATTCAAGAACTGGCTTGTGTGTCTCGTGACACCAAATTGGGGCCTGAAGAAATTACGGCTGATATCCCTAACGTGGGTGAAGCTGCACTGTCTAAACTGGACGAATCCGGTATCGTTTATATCGGTGCGGAAGTGAAAGGTGGCGACATTCTGGTTGGTAAAGTGACACCAAAAGGTGAAACTCAACTGACCCCAGAAGAAAAACTGTTGCGTGCGATCTTCGGTGAGAAGGCGTCTGATGTGAAAGACTCCTCACTTCGCGTACCAAACGGTGTTTCTGGTACTGTTATCGACGTACAAGTCTTTACCCGTGATGGCGTAGAGAAAGACAAGCGTGCGTTGGAAATCGAAGAAATGCAGTTACGTGAGGCTAAGAAAGACCTGACTGAAGAACTGCAAATTTTCGAATCTGGCCTGTTTGCTCGTATTCACTCTGTACTGGTTGCCGGCGGTATTGAAGCGGAAAAACTCAACAAACTTCCTCGTGGACGTTGGTTGGAGCTGGGACTGGCTGATGAAGAAAAACAAAATCAGCTAGAACAGTTGGCAGAACAGTATGACGAACTGAAAGTCGAGTTCGAGAAAAAACTGGATGCTAAACGCCGCAAGATCACTCAGGGCGACGATCTGGCGCCGGGCGTGCTGAAAATTGTCAAAGTGTATTTGGCGGTGAAACGTCAAATCCAGCCGGGTGACAAGATGGCAGGTCGTCACGGTAACAAAGGTGTTATCTCCAAGATCAACCCGATCGAAGACATGCCTTACGATGAAAATGGCACACCGGTTGACATCGTACTGAACCCGCTGGGCGTACCATCACGTATGAACATCGGTCAGATTCTGGAAACTCACTTGGGTATGGCGGCAAAAGGCATTGGTGACAAGATCAATGCGATGCTGAAACAACAGCAAGAAGTGGCCAAACTGCGTGAATTTATCCAGAAGGCTTATGATCTGGGTGACGATACTCGTCAGAAAGTTGACTTGAAGACTTTCTCTGACGAAGAAGTGATGCGTCTGGCAGAAAACCTGAAAAAAGGTATGCCAATCGCAACCCCAGTCTTTGATGGTGCAAAAGAAACCGAAATCAAAGAGCTGCTGAAATTGGGTGGCTTGCCGACTTCCGGTCAGATCACACTGTTCGATGGCCGTACTGGTGAACAATTCGAGCGTCAAGTAACCGTGGGTTACATGTACATGCTGAAATTGAACCACTTGGTTGATGACAAGATGCACGCCCGTTCTACCGGTTCTTACAGCCTGGTTACTCAGCAACCGCTGGGTGGTAAGGCACAGTTCGGTGGACAGCGCTTCGGTGAGATGGAAGTGTGGGCATTGGAAGCATACGGTGCGGCGTACACCCTGCAAGAAATGCTCACCGTTAAATCCGACGATGTTAACGGTCGTACCAAGATGTATAAAAACATCGTGGACGGTAACCACCAGATGGAACCAGGCATGCCGGAATCTTTCAACGTATTGCTGAAAGAAATCCGTTCGTTGGGTATCAACATCGAGCTGGAAGACGAATAAATCGTTTTCCCGCTGGTACTGCCCGGCATAAGAATGTCGGGCAGTTTACCAGCCAGTGGTTGCATTGGTCCCAGTGGTTATACTGGTTATAGAGGTGAGTGGCATGGGCCACTCACCTAACAGGTCTAACTCCGACAGGAGCCATTTCGTGAAAGACTTATTGAAGTTTCTGAAAGCGCAAACCAAGACCGAAGAGTTTGATGCTATCAAAATTGCTCTGGCCTCTCCAGATATGATCCGTTCGTGGTCATTCGGGGAAGTAAAAAAGCCAGAAACCATTAACTACCGTACGTTCAAGCCTGAGCGTGACGGTCTTTTCTGTGCGCGTATTTTCGGGCCAGTAAAAGACTACGAATGCTTGTGTGGTAAATACAAGCGTTTGAAACACCGTGGTGTGATTTGTGAGAAATGTGGCGTTGAAGTCACCCAGACTAAAGTTCGTCGTGAACGCATGGGACACATCGAGCTGGCATCTCCGACCGCTCACATCTGGTTCCTGAAATCTCTGCCATCCCGCATCGGTTTGTTGCTGGACATGCCTCTGCGCGACATTGAACGCGTACTGTATTTCGAATCCTATGTGGTTGTCGAAGGCGGCATGACCAACCTTGAGCGCAGCCAAATCCTGACTGAAGAACAGTATTTGGATGCACTGGAAGAGTTCGGTGATGAATTTGATGCAAAAATGGGTGCAGAAGCGATCCAGTCTTTGCTGAAAAATTTGGATTTGGAAAACGAATGTGAAACCTTGCGTGAAGAGTTGAACGAAACCAATTCTGAAACCAAACGTAAGAAGCTGACTAAGCGTATTAAACTGCTGGAAGCCTTCATTCAATCTGGTAACAAACCAGAATGGATGGTTCTGACCGTTCTGCCAGTTCTGCCACCGGATCTGCGTCCATTGGTTCCATTGGATGGTGGTCGTTTCGCAACCTCAGACCTGAACGATCTGTATCGTCGCGTTATTAACCGTAACAACCGTCTGAAACGTCTGCTGGATCTGGCTGCACCAGACATTATCGTACGTAACGAAAAACGTATGTTGCAGGAAGCGGTTGATGCGCTGCTGGACAACGGCCGTCGCGGTCGTGCGATCACGGGTTCCAACAAGCGTCCTCTGAAATCCTTGGCAGACATGATCAAGGGTAAACAGGGTCGTTTCCGTCAGAACTTGCTGGGTAAACGTGTTGACTACTCAGGCCGTTCTGTCATTACCGTAGGTCCATACCTGCGTCTGCATCAGTGTGGTCTTCCTAAGAAGATGGCACTGGAGCTGTTTAAGCCATTCATTTACGGCAAGCTGGAACTGCGTGGTTTGGCGACGACTATCAAAGCCGCCAAGAAAATGGTTGAGCGTGAAGAAGCCATCGTATGGGATATTCTGGATGAAGTTATCCGTGAGCACCCTGTTCTACTGAACCGTGCACCGACTCTTCACCGTTTGGGTATTCAGGCATTCGAACCCGTTCTGATCGAAGGTAAAGCGATCCAGTTGCACCCATTGGTGTGTGCGGCTTATAACGCCGACTTCGATGGTGACCAGATGGCTGTTCACGTACCGTTGACACTGGAAGCCCAGTTAGAAGCGCGTGCGTTGATGATGTCTACCAACAACATCCTGTCTCCAGCGAGTGGTGAACCTATCATCGTTCCCTCTCAGGACGTTGTATTGGGTCTCTACTACATGACCCGTGACTGTGTTAACGCGAAAGGCGAAGGCATGGTTCTGACCGGTCCTAAAGAAGCAGAGCGCGTTTACCGTGCTGGCCTGGCTTCTCTGCACGCCCGTGTCAAAGTTCGTATCACTGAAGAAGTGAGAGATGGCGAAGGTAATGTCACCGTTAATACCGGTCTGGTGGATACCACTATCGGCCGTGCCATCCTGTGGATGATCGTACCAAGAGGTCTGCCATACTCGCTGATCAACCAGGCGCTGGGTAAAAAAGCCATCTCCAAGATGCTGAATACCTGTTACCGCGTACTGGGCCTGAAACCGACCGTTATCTTAGCTGACCAGACCATGTATACCGGTTTTGCTTACGCTGCCCGTTCAGGGGTATCCGTAGGTATCGACGACATGGTTATTCCTGAGAAGAAAGAAGGCATTATCGCGGAAGCGGAAGCAGAAGTGGCCGAAATTCAGGAACAGTTCCAGTCAGGTTTGGTAACGGCTGGCGAACGTTATAACAAAGTTATCGATATCTGGGCTGCGGCGAACGAACGTGTTGCGAAAGCGATGATGGAAAACCTGTCTTCTGAAACAGTGATTAACCGTAACGGTGAAGAAGAACAGCAGGTTTCCTTCAACAACATCTTTATGATGGCCGACTCCGGTGCACGTGGTTCTGCGGCTCAGATCCGTCAGTTGGCGGGTATGCGTGGTCTGATGGCAACACCAGATGGCTCCATCATCGAAACCCCAATTACCGCGAACTTCCGTGAAGGTCTGAACGTACTTCAGTACTTCATCTCAACCCACGGTGCTCGTAAAGGTCTTGCGGATACCGCATTGAAAACGGCGAACTCCGGTTACCTGACCCGTCGTCTGGTTGACGTTGCCCAAGACTTGGTCGTGACTGAAGATGACTGTGGTACTCTCGATGGTATCCTGATGACTCCGGTTATCGAAGGTGGGGATGTTAAAGAGCCACTGCGTGAGCGTGTATTGGGTCGTGTGGCGGCAGAAGACATTCTTAAACCCGGTACAGCGGACATCTTGGTTCCACGTAATACTCTGCTAAACGAAAAATGGTGTGATCTGTTAGAAGAAAACTCCGTTGACAGCGTGAAAGTACGCTCCGTAGTTAGCTGTGAAACTGACTTTGGTGTTTGTGCGAACTGTTACGGTCGCGACCTTGCGCGTGGTCATTTGATCAACAAAGGTGAAGCGATTGGTGTTATCGCAGCACAGTCAATCGGTGAACCAGGTACACAGTTGACGATGCGTACGTTCCACATCGGTGGTGCGGCATCTCGTGCGGCAGCAGAATCCAGCATCCAGGTACGTAACAAAGGTCACCTGAAACTGACCAACGCGAAATTCGTGACTAACTCAGCGGGCAAACTGGTTATTACCTCTCGTAATACCGAATTGCGCCTGATCGACGATTTCGGTCGTACTAAAGAAAGCTATAAAGTCCCTTACGGCTCGGTATTGGCGAAAGGCGATGGTGAGACAGTAACCGGCGGCGAAACCGTTGCGAACTGGGACCCACATACCATGCCAGTCGTGAGTGAAGTCTCCGGTATTATCCAGTTCTACGACATGGTTGATGGTCAAACGATTACCCGTCAGACGGATGAATTGACTGGCCTGTCTTCACTGGTCGTTCTGGATAGTGCAGAGCGTACGGGTAGCGGTAAAGACCTGCGTCCAGCACTGAAAATCGTAGATGCTCAGGGTAACGACGTTCTGATCCCAGGTACAGATATGCCTGCTCAGTACTTCCTGCCGGGTAAAGCGATTGTTCAGTTGGAAGATGGTATATCCATCTCTGCGGGTGATACATTAGCGCGTATTCCTCAGGAATCTGGCGGTACTAAAGATATCACCGGTGGTCTGCCACGCGTTGCTGACCTGTTCGAAGCCCGTCGTCCGAAAGAGCCTGCTATCTTGGCAGAAATCAGCGGTATTGTTTCCTTCGGTAAAGAAACCAAAGGTAAACGTCGTCTGGTAATTAGCCCTCTGGATGGTAGTGAAGCCTACGAAGAGATGATCCCTAAATGGCGTCAGCTCAACGTGTTCGAAGGTGAGGTTGTTGAACGTGGTGACGTGATCTCCGACGGTCCAGAATCTCCACATGACATTCTGCGCCTGCGTGGTGTTCACGCGGTTGCTCGTTACATCACCAACGAAGTACAGGAAGTTTACCGTCTGCAAGGCGTTAAGATTAACGATAAACACATTGAAGTTATCGTTCGTCAGATGCTGCGTAAAGCGACTATTGCGAATGCGGGTAGCTCTGAATTCCTTGAAGGTGAGCAGGTTGAATACGCACGCGTTAAAGTTTCGAACCGCAAACTGGAGCAGGAAGGCAAAGTAGCCGCTATCTTCCAGCGTGATCTGTTGGGTATCACCAAGGCATCACTGGCAACAGAATCCTTCATTTCTGCGGCATCGTTCCAGGAAACAACCCGTGTTCTGACTGAGGCAGCCGTTGCAGGTAAACGTGATGAGTTGCGTGGTCTGAAAGAGAACGTCATCGTTGGTCGTCTGATCCCAGCGGGTACAGGTTATGCTTACCATCAGGAACGCATTCGTCGTCGTCAAGAAAACGTAGCGGTTGAAGCACCACAAGTGAGTGTTGACGAAGCCTCTGCAAATCTTGCTGAATTGTTGAATGCTGGTTTCGGTAGCAGCAGTGATAGTGAGTAATCATATTATTTAGGTATACTAAATATAGATATAGCTAATTGTAAAATGCCCTCTCATAGTAGAGGGCATTTTTTATTGGATGGAAAATGAAAATGAGACGAGTTATTTATATTCTTACAATGGCTTTGTTAGCGTTTTTGATCTGTTTTTCCAATCCAGCTTTAGCGCAATATCATGACTTTCCACATTGTCGTTACATGGAGGTGACTAAAGACAGCGAAATTTATTCCTGGGTAGGCGAGCACCTTATCAAGGTTGGATTATTAGAGGAAGGGCAAGCTTTTAAAATTGCTGGAGAAGAAAGGGAAGAAAGGGAAGAAAAGAACTATTATGCGTTTCATTTTGGTAATGGGATAGGTTATATAGCCAAAGAAAATTTAAAGGAAATTAAAAGTTCTGAGTTTCCCAGCGATCCTTTTAATACTCTTCGCAAAAAAGCCGCCGAAAATCTGATGATATTCAGGGAGATTCGAGTCTATAGCACACCTGATACAAACAGCCAATCAATAGCGATTTTAATGGAAAATCTTCGTTATCCAGTTTTAGATAAATTAAAAGATCCTTCCAATCACACTTGGTACGAAATTAATTTGGGTGATCGATTAGGCTACATTAGTGATCGGGATGCTGAACCGGATAATGGCATTCCTTTGTTAACTTATCACCATATCCTTAAAGATAAAAACCATTTTCTACATACCTCAACAACCACATCCCAGGCTGCTTTTCGTGAACAAATGGCTTATTTGAAGCGGGCAGGTTATACCACAATCTCATTATATGAATTGGAAGGGTACTTAAATGGTTCCATTAATTTGCCGGCAAAAGTGGTTGGTTTGACTTTTGATGATGGGCTGAAATCCGTTTATCGTTATGCCTATCCGATTTTGCAAAAGAATGGTCAGAAAGCGACACTCTTTATTATTTCATCCAGAATTAAGCGTCATCCGCAGAAATGGAACCCCAATACCCTGCAATTCCTGAGCCTCCCTGAATTATATGCCATGCAGGATGTATTTGATTTTCAATCTCACACCCACTTTTTGCATCGTCTGAGAAAAAATAAACAGCCCATCCTATTGAGTCGGTCATACCACAATGTTTTGTATGATTTCGAACGTTCCAGACGAGTAATATCACAACTCAATCCTCATGTATTTTATCTCTCCTATCCTTTTGGTGGATATAATCCAAAGGCAATAAAAGCGGCTAAACAAGCTGGATTTCATTTGGCTGTCACCACGGTACAGGGAAAAGTTAAGTTGGGGGATAATCCTTTTTCTTTGAAACGATTATATATATTACGGACAGATCCGATTGAAAAAATGGCAAAAATGATTGCGAATAAGCCTGATTTTACGATAGATTGACAATTGAATATATACCAATCCAACTTCAATTTGCCGTTTGCAAACCAATGGAAGTGCTGATATCTCCCCGCTGCGCGGGGAGATATAAAACGCATCTTGAAAGGCGACTGGTATAGGATGTGAAATTATCTATTCGATAAATAATAAGAGGGCATTCTTATTGTGATGATTTTTTACTGAGGATGGAATTAATGGATTTTTTGTTATTAATACTGGAAATTTTTTATAAATCCATAAAATGCATTATCAGGTTTTTTGTATGGATATTTAAGATTGCAGTGAAGGATGTTGTTATTTCTTTTCTTTCTGTGATTATTTTATTTTGTATTATATTTTCATTCATAATTCCTAAATTTGTTTTTGGTGCTTTATTGTTGCTAATTTTTATTTATTGGGTTTATAAATATCGTAGAAAAATAAGGGATTATCTGAGTTAAAAGCCGTGGTATCTGGACTCCGAAAGCGGTTATGCCCCGTGATTTCCAGCCTTAACCATCAAACCGCAGCCATCCCCATCTGGTGGGGATGGTGAATTTGTACAGAACTTATTATTTCTTGTCTGCTGCGATACGATCACGAACGTGTTGAGCACGCTCCTGTGAAGGCGGGTGTGAATCAAACATGCTGGTTTCACCACTGCCCAGTTTAGCCAGTTTCTCGAAGCTAGTTACTAGACCTTCAGTTTTGATATTGCGTTTTTTCAGTAGATCATAAGAGAAGTCATCGGCCTGACTTTCCTGATGCTGTGAGAATTGTGAGTTGAGCAGTTTTTCACCCAGTTCTGCAAGCTGGGAATCGCTCAATTGTGCGGCTACACCACCGGCTGATGCGGCTGCGTTACGTGCAGCAACTGCGGCATAAGCAACCTGCATTGCTTTACGAGAATGACCCAGTGCAACGTGACCCATTTCATGACCCAGAACGCCTTCGACTTCGTTGTCGTTCATCATGTTCATCAAGCCGCTGTATACACGCACACAACCGTTAGCCATTGCCCATGCGTTCACATCCTTAGTCAGATAAACTTTATAGTTAACCGGTGTACCGTTAACTTCCTTACCTAATGCTTTGGCGATTTTGTTCAGACGCTTAGTGTATTGGCTGGATGCTGGTGCAATTTTATTTTGTGCATCCATATCACGACATGCCTGGTCAGCTAACTGCTTAGCATCAGAATCACTTAGCGTCGCCGCCTGGAATAATTGCATTCCGGATTGAACCAGCATTCCCTGATCAATATTCTTACAACCTGTCAGAATGACAGCAGAAACAGCCACTGCAACAAGAGTTTTAATTTTCATAACATTTTTTTCCTTTGCAATACATACAACTATAGTATTTTTAGAGCCATAAAAGACTATGGGTTTTACTAAAAATAACAATAGAAATAAGCGCCAATATTTATGATTATGTGAGTTTGGTAACATTTTTGAAAAATAATAAAAACATAAGAAAAATAATTTATACCAATCCAATTTCAAGTTGCCGCTTGCAAACCCATTTGAGTGTTGATACCTCCCCGCTGCGCGGGGAGGTATCAGACGCATCTTGAAAGGCGACGGGTATAGTTTAAATATTTTTAATAAAATGGCTTTTTCGTCTATTTACATGATTCTGCTCTTGGAACTGCCTGTTAGCCAATTTGTTATCCCGAATTCGGACTAAATATGATGATGGTAATAACATGCAATGAAAATTCATTTGAGAAGAGTGATGAGATGTATCATGTAAAGAGCCTATTCCTTTAGGCTCTTGAGTTAAAGATTTCTCTATAATTATTTGATAAATCAATTTATTTTTTGTTTTTTATCACTTTGATAAAAGTTTCTCGTGCCGTTGGGGAACCAAGTCGTTCTGCTTCATCTAACAGTTTCAATGCCTTATCAATATCACCATTGTTAATAGCTCTTTTGATAGCGTCATTAAAATACTGTTCGGTATCGTTCAGTACAGGTTTAACTATTGAGGTTGCCGATTGCGAGACATCCGTCGGGGCTGTTTTTATCGGCGATATGGATGCTGTCCGTGTAGCACCGACTGTGATTGGTTTAGATGCAGATGAAGAGAATACCTGACCAATCAATATATTGCCTGCATTGCTTTCTGACTGCACTTTTAATGTTAATTCACCTGTTTCCGTATGATGGGCTATCGGATCTGGAATATTCGGTACAGAATTACCGATTCCTTTAGCATAAGCCTTAGCAGGATCGACCATTTGCGTTGAAGTTTGTAAATCAGAACGCGTGGTATAAATCAGCAAATAAATTTGTTGCTGTCCCAATGCTGGCGTCAGCTTTAATACCCCTTCAAGCCGGTCAACAGACATAATACCTGGCCGTTGATATTGAAAATAATGGCTTGGATAAAAGGCGGCAGGACGGAGTTGTTCATCAAATACTAAAACATTCGGTGAATATACCTGCTTATCTTTTATCAGACTGCTCAGGGTGATTTCCAGTGAGCCTTGATTGGCGGGTAAAGCAAATGTGGCTATCGCACCTTGAATATGACCCTCATTAAGCTGCTGTGACGTACTATTAAGAATAATCGTCTGTGTGCCATGCTCATTGATGGGCTGCCACTGTAATTTCTGTAACATTGGCAAAGACAAAGTGGGTGCAGCATGGGTTGTTTCTATGCCCGGTTTTGCCCGATGAGTTATTGTCGTACCGGATACGGCTGTATCAGGCAGTGCAGCATAACTCGCCGGAATCAAGTTGCAGAACAGGGCACTGAGACAAAGTGGGAGTAATTTCTTTTTCATTACCACCAGGCCTCAAATTGGGCGCCAAATGTAAATTCATCGCTGTTCCCACGACTGAATTGACGTGCCGCAGTATCTTGGTAGGCAGTACCGTTGTCATAACCCCATTTTTCATTCCATTTGGAGTAAGTCGTAAATAAACGGATAGCCGGGCGTGACCAGATGCTGTCACCGGCTTGCCACTGTTGAGCCAACGTGATCTTGAACTGATCATTGTTTGCTTTAGTTCGTTGCGACTTCACATGGTCATAACCCACTTCCATTAAGGTACTCATTATCGGTGTCCACTTATACATTGGACGGACACCTACGGTGTACCATGTGTTGCCATTGTTATTTTTGAGGTCAATGTCTTGATACATGGCGACATACATGAGATCCCATTTCTTGGTGATACTAATGGCACCATGATCCAGAATGCGTAGCATGTGCCCGTCATTATTCACATTGGCACCTTCGGCACGGCCATTATTGTTGTTAGTCATGGCGTCAGCTGCGTACTGTAAGACAAATTTGTTGAAGCCATTTAACAGGCTTTGGGTATGTTCGGCAGTCAGCATCACGCCGTCTTTGGATGCCTGTTTATCAAGCTGATATCCTTTCCGTGCATTAGCTCGGCCATAATCGATACCAAACTCTAATGTGCCACCTGCATTGACGGGTAGGTTGGCTAACCGTATATCGAAAATATCATTTGACGTTGGAATTTCCTTGCGTTCATTAGCGATCCAACCAACCGAACCGCCTTCTTCTGTATTGCGGGTGACAGCGAAGGAAAGTTTGCCAAAACCGAGATCGATATTTTCCAGTCCTGCACCAGGGCCGGAAATATCCCAGTAATAGAAATCGATCATATGTACATCATGACGCTGGTAGAAACGTTTACCCGCCCACAGTGTTGTGCCGGGTAACCAATCAATAATATTGGTTGCTTGCACGTTGGCTTCGCGAAAACCAGGTTTGGTATCTTCCCAGTCTTTTTGCTGACTGACGGAGTAAGCTAAATTGGTATCAAAATAGAAACTCTTATTACCTTCTTTCCATAACTCTTGCCCTAGCTTAAGTTCGGCGTAGGTTTCACATTCGTTACCAAGGCGGTATTTACTCGGTGCCCCAGTAACTTTGGCACATTTTTGCTCACCGCCACTACCCGTCCAGCCAATACCTGAACGGGCATAACCGTGGAAGTCAACAGCAATAGCTTGCATGGATAATAAACTGGTTAGCATAGCCAATGAGAGAGACAATATACGCATAATGATTCTCCTTTTATTTTTTATGGCCGCGGCGACTAGAGATACTAGACTCCGGGTTCTTTATGTAAACGCTGACATGCAGTGCCATCCTCACGGAAAAGGTGGCATCGGTGAGGCGCTAATCCGATAGTGAAATTAGCCCCTTCTTTTACGAGAACAATATCAGGTTGGCGATAAACCAAATTTTGATGAATGGCAGGTATGCGGATGTGGATCTGGGTTTCGTTCCCCAGTTGTTCCACGATCTGTACTGTCCCTTCTAACGTAACATCGGCCACATCATTAGGCAAAAGATGTTCAGGACGAATTCCCAACGATACATTACTACCGACAGTTAACCCTTTGCTTTCAACAGGCAACCAAACGGGCTGGCCGTTAGGTAAAATAATCTGTACCTGATCAACGGCAATCGCTGAGACTTTGACGGGCAGGAAATTCATTTTCGGTGAGCCAATGAAACCGGCAACAAAGCGGTTGGCGGGATAGTGATAAATTTCAAGTGGCTTACCTACCTGGGCAATATTGCCGCCCTCCAGGACAACAATCTTATCTGCCAGCGTCATGGCTTCAGTTTGGTCATGAGTGACATAGACCATTGTACGTTGTAGTCGCTTGTGCAGGCGTGAAATTTCAATTCTCATTTGTACACGCAGGGCCGCATCCAGATTGGAAAGAGGCTCATCTAGTAGGAAGATATTGGGTTCTGCAACGAGCGTTCGACCAATGGCGACGCGCTGGCGTTGACCGCCGGATAGTGCCTTGGGACGGCGATTCAGTAGATGGGCAAGCTGGAGGGTTTCTGCAACCTGCTGCACTTGTTTTTGGATGTCGCTTTTCTTGACACCAACCAGCTTCATGCCGAAAGACATATTGTCTGCAACAGAGAGATGGGGATATAGCGCATAAGATTGAAAAACCATGCCAACACTACGTTTGGCGGGTGGAACATCATTCACCCGCTTTCCGTCTATCAGCAAATCACCAGACGTTACGTCCTCCAACCCTGCTATCATCCTTAGCAACGTCGATTTCCCACACCCTGACGGGCCGACAAATACGACGAACTCTCCTTCCTGAATATCAAGATTGAGATCTTTGGAGATGACAATTTCACCATATGATTTAGATACATTGCGGAATGTGACGCTAGACATTTGTTCCCTCCCTCGGATTTGCCGCTTCAGTTTTTTATCCGTTTCTTATTTCGTTTCCGTTTCCTATTTGTCGTAGCGAGAAACTGAGTGAAAAACTGATAGCTGAATTGTGTATAAAATAACAGGCGCGAAAATCCTCCATCCCAGAATTTTTGATGGTGGAGGAGCCAGGAGGACGAGCTTAATGTGATTAAGAAAGGAAGAAGAAAATTGTCAGGTAAGATGTGATTTAAATCGCAAAAAAGAATACCACCTTGATGTTAACGTTCTGATTTTAATTGTTTTTGTAAGCCAGTTCACACTCATGCGGTATGAGGCGTAGAACAGAGGAGGATGAGTCTTTTTTACATTGATTGCACACTGGTGCCATTTTATCACGGTGTAATAAAGATAATTGTCTTGAACTAACAAATGAAAAAGGCGGAATGATGACCAAGAAAATTTTAAAAGTGGGGGCTAGCGCCCTAATGCTTTCCGTTTTAACAACGTGTGTATTGTCTGCTTCGGCCTTCGCAAAGCCGGAAGAAGGAAAGTTGGTCATTTGGATCAATGGTGATAAAGGCTATAACGGACTGGCACAGGTTGGTGAAAAATTTGCACAAGAAACGGGAATTCCTGTCACTGTCGAGCACCCTGACAAACTGGAAGAAAAATATACCCAAATTGCCGCCAGTGGCGATGGGCCAGATATCATTTTTTGGGCACATGATCGTTTTGGTGGTTATGCCCAATCAGGGTTAGTTGCTGAGATTACGCCTGATAAGTCGTTTATTGATAAGTTATTCCCCTTTACGTGGGATGCCGTTCGTTATGACGGAAAATTAGTCGGGTATCCAGTCGCCGTTGAAGCCCTTTCTCTTATCTACAATAAGGACTTGATTAAATCGCCTCCCAAAACATGGGAAGAAATCCCTGCCTTGGATAATGAGCTGAAAAAACAAAATAAAAGCGCAATTATGTTCAATTTGCAGGAACCGTATTTTACCTGGCCGCTGATTGCCGCTGATGGTGGATATGCCTTCAAGGCAGAGAACGGGACTTACAATGTTAAAGACAGCGGCGTGAATAATGCGGGTTCTAAGGCGGGGATGACATTTCTGGTTGATTTAGTCAAAAACAAACATCTCAATGCAGATATCGATTATTCCATCGCTGAAGCTGCCTTTAATAAAGGCAAAACAGCAATGACGATTAATGGCCCTTGGTCATGGTCGAATATAGATAAAAGTAAGATTAATTACGGCGTTACCCTATTACCCACTTTTAAAGGTAAACCCTCTAAACCCTTCGTTGGCATTTTAACTGCGGGAATTAATGCGGCCAGCCCTAATAAAGAGTTAGCAAAAGAATTTTTGGAAAATTACCTGCTGACCAATGAAGGATTGGCCATGATAGATAAAGATAAACCGCTTGGAGCAGTGGCCTTAAAATCTTATCAGGAGATCCTGGCAAAAGATCCACGGATTGCCGCTACGATGGCAAATGCTCAAAACGGTGAAATTATGCCGAATATCGCCCAAATGAGTAGTTTCTGGTACGCAATGCGTAGTGCTGTTCTTAACACGATCAGTGGGCGTCAGACGGTAGATGCTGCCCTTAATGATGCTGAAGCGAGAATGACAAAATAAACGAATGACAGGCTCCTGAATCTAAGGAGCCTTAGCCCTTATTGTGACAGGTTTGGGATAATCACAATTGTTGGTAACAGGAAGTGCAAGATGTCAGCGACATTAGAAAAAACAACATGGTGGCAGCATCCTGCCCTGAAATGGTTTGCTGTAGGCTTTTGCCTACTTTTTACAGGTTATCTGGTTGTGCTGATGTATGCGCAGGGAGAATACCTGTTTGCTATATTAACACTGGTATTACTGGGAAGCGGCATCTATGTTTTTTCCAATCGGAAAACGTATGTTTGGCGCTATACTTACCCTGGAATTGCTGGAATAGGGCTATTTATACTGTTTCCGCTTATCTGCACAATTGCGATCGCGTTTACCAATTACAGCAGTACCAACCAATTGACGTTTGAACGTGCTCAAACAGTATTAATGAGTCGCCACTACCAGACAGGGGAGCCGTCCAATTTCAAACTCTATCCGGTATCTGAACAGTGGGTCTTGGCTTTGAACGTCCCTGATAGCACTCACTTATTGATATCTGAACCTTTTTCTCTCGCGGGAACGGAAGAGATTGTTCTACCTCTCCACCATGAAGAGGGAAAAAAATTTGAAGACAATGCTGCGACATTACGCACTATTACTCAGTACCGGCAGGCGTTGAGCCAATTGGTAGCCGTTCTTCCTGATGGCAGTAAATTGAGAATGAGTTCGTTGCGTCAGTTCTCTGCTATCAATCCTCTTTATTCCCTTGATGAAGATGGGATAACGCTGACCAATAGCCAAACTGGCATACGATATCGGCCAAATATGGATACAGGGTTTTACCAATCCATGAATGCTAAAGAGGAATGGACTCAGGAGACGTTAAGCCCTGGCTTCACGGTTTCGATTGGTTGGAAAAATTTTCTGCGGGTAATGCAGGATGAGGGTATCCAAAAACCTTTTCTGTCCATTTTTATCTGGACAGTGGTTTTCTCTCTATTGACCGTGGCATTGACGGTTGCCCTGGGGATGATCCTCGCTTGCATTGTACAGTGGGAAGCGCTTAAGGGGCGGGCGATTTACCGTGTTTTGCTGATTTTGCCTTATGCTGTTCCCTCGTTTATTTCCATTCTGATTTTCAAGGGATTGTTCAACCAGAGTTTTGGTGAAATTAATCTGGTACTCAATGGGTTGTTTGGTCTTAAACCTGATTGGTTTACCGATCCGACACTGGCTCGAACCATGTTGGTTATTGTCAATATGTGGTTGGGTTATCCCTATATGATGATCCTTTGCATGGGATTGCTGAAATCTATCCCCGATGATCTTTATGAGGCATCGGCACTCGATGGTGCTGGGGCGTGGCAGAATTTCACCAAAATTACCTTCCCATTATTGATAAAGCCTTTGACGCCGTTGATGATTGCCAGTTTTGCCTTTAATTTTAATAACTTTGTCCTGATTCAACTACTCACTAACGGTAAACCTGATCATATTGGGACATCGACCCCTGCGGGTTATACCGATCTTTTAGTGAGTTATACCTACCGTATTGCGTTTGAAGGAGGCGGTGGACAGGATTTTGGCCTGGCGGCAGCAATTGCAACCTTGATCTTCTTATTGGTCGGTGCATTAGCCATCATCAATTTGAAAACGACCCGCATGAAATTTGATTAAGGAGAAAAGAAAATGGCGATGGTACAACCCAAATCGCAACGATGGCGGGTATGGGGAACACATATAGTCATGTTGGCTTTTATTGCCCTGATTTTGTTCCCTCTGCTGATGGTAATTGCCATTTCTTTGCGCCCAGGAAATTTTGCTACGGGTAATTTGATCCCAGACACTATTTCATGGGAACACTGGAAGCTGGCGTTTGGTTATAGCGTGGAATCTGCTGATGGACAAGTCGTTCTCCCCCCATTTCCGGTTATGCAATGGCTTTGGAACTCTGTAAAGGTTGCTCTCATTACTGCTACTGGCATTGTGGCCTTATCAACGACGTGCGCTTATGCATTTGCCCGAATGCGCTTTCGTGGGAAAGGCCCCTTACTCAAAGGCATGTTGATTTTTCAAATGTTCCCGCCGGTACTTTCTCTGGTAGCACTCTATGCCTTGTTTGATCGATTGGGAGAATATATTCCTTTCCTTGGTCTCAATACTCACGGTGGTGTGATTTTTGCCTATATGGGCGGAATTGCGCTGCATGTATGGACGATAAAAGGGTATTTCGAAACGATAGATCGCTCTCTGGAAGAAGCTGCCATGTTGGATGGCGCGACATCGTGGCAAATTTTCCGTTTGATACTGTTACCGCTTTCTGTCCCTATATTAGCCGTGGTGTTTATTTTGTCGTTTATTGGCGTCATTACTGAAGTGCCTGTTGCATCTCTGTTATTACGTGATGTAGACAACTACACGCTGGCAGTAGGAATGCAGCAATATCTCCATCCACAGAACTATCTCTGGGGCGATTTTGCGGCTGCGGCTGTGTTGTCAGCCATTCCTATCACGGTGATTTTCTTACTTGCTCAACGTTGGTTGGTTGGTGGATTAACATCGGGGGGTGTGAAAGGTTGATTCTCTCCCCAACCATATTTAGCGATATGATTGGGGAGCCGCTTTATTGCTGGGTTATGAACTCTGTTTTCGGCACTCTCCTACCGCGTGTAACAAACGGTTGATATGGGTATCTGCAAACATATCTTCCAGCGTAGTGGTGAGTTTTCGTCGCCAATTGGGATATTCCTCTGTTGTACCAGGGATATTAACGGGGAGTTCCATATCCAACCAATCTTCAGGCTGTAATCCTAATAAAGCACAGGTGCTATGGGCTATATAGCGATGTATGCTTTGATTTATCGCATTGGACATCGGATATTCAGTTTGTGCCAGTGGTACTGATCCCTGTAATGGGTCTTCCGATAAATAGCCGTGACGATTTAAGCTGGTTAATAATGCTTGCTTGCAGCGTTTGCGTTCCGAATATAAATCAGCAAGCAGCGCTTTATCGGGATATAAGCCGATGGATTCTCCTAAGGTGAGATCTTCATGTTGCCAGAATCCGCGTAAGGTAGGTAAGTCATGGGTAGTAATGGTTGCCATGGCTTGTACGGGATATTCATTGGGAGGACGGTATTCTCCCTGATCATTACGCTCAAAGTAAAAGACCTTATAGGAATAAACACCCCTATCCCGTAACTTATCGACAATTTCTGCCGGCACAATCCCCAAATCTTCGCCTATCACTAAGCAATGGTTGCGCTGGCTTTCCAATGCCAATATTGCCAACAGATCGTCAACCGGATAATGGACATAAACGCCTTTATCGGCCGTTTCCCCCTGTGGTATCCACCAGAGCCTGAGCAATGACATTACATGATCGATACGCAATGCACCGCAATGGCGCATATTGCTACGCAGTAATTCAATGAAAGGTTGATAGGACTGGGCTTTTAATACGTGGGGATTCATTGGTGGAAGCCCCCAATTTTGCCCCAGTGGTCCCAGAATATCGGGAGGCGCTCCTACCGATGCCTTAGTGCAATAGATGCTTCGATTACACCAGGTTTCAGAACCTCCTTGTGCGACACCAACGGCAAGATCACGGTAAATACCAATCGGCATGTGATTGGTTTGGCTGGTAGTGAAGCACTCGGCAAGCTGGGTATCAGCCAACCATTGCAACCAAAGGAAAAACGCGATCTCTTGTGGGTGTGAATGACAGAATGCGGTAACTGTGTCACTCTCAGGCTCACGATATTCTTCCGGCCATACAGGCCAGCCCCAATAAGCATGATTTTCCGCATATAACTTATGGTGTAGGGCATCGTAAGCAGCCTGATAGTAAAGATTCTTGCCCCCTTTGGTCACAAACTGTTGGAAAGCCACTTGTTGGGGATCATCGTCAGAACGGCGCTTAAAATGCGGATAAGCCAGGCGCAATGCGGTCATTTTTAGTGTCATGACGGTGGTATAATCGACCCATTCTGCTTGGCGGGCTTGCTGGAGTCTGGACTGTGTTTCCGCTAACTGCCACCACGTTTGTGCTTCGACACTAAGATTAAAATCTTCTACCTGAGTCACGGCGATATAGATGGTATTGAGCCAGTGGCGGGAAGATGGGCTGTAAGGGCTGGCATTTTCAGGCATGGCAGGATAGATGGCATGAAGAGGATTCAGGCCAATAAAGGCACCACCCCGCTGTGCCAGTTCTTGCAACATATATTTTAGATCGCCAAAGTCACCAATGCCCCAGTTGTTTTCTGATCGCAGGGTATAAAGCTGAACACAAGCTCCCCACAATTTTTCTCCATGTGTTATCGCATCGGGTTCGTAACAACGTTCAGGGGCAACAACAAGTTGTATGGAATCCGTTTCTGGTTTCACTGCCGATGTCAGGTTCAGGGTGTGATATCCCAAGGGGAGGTCTGCTGGCAAAGTGAGTTGATGCTGGCAATGGCCATGAAGTATTTCCCCTTGTTCAGTGTGAATCTGCCACTGGTAATGATTGGTATCCTCCAGTGGCAGAGTCACCGTTTGCCCCTGATTGACTACTTTAACCTTCGGTAAAGAAGGCGCATGCAGATGAGAAACCGGCCTCCCGACCGGTATATCTGTACCCATGGCTTCTAAGATCCGATGTCTGGTTTCAGCAGGGATCGCCTGAGGTTTTCCATAGGCATTAATATATTCGCTGACAATACCGGCCTCAGTTGCCCAGTCATTGAGGCATTTTTTTTCCATACCTAGCCCCTATTTGGTTTTCCAAATGCGTTGTTGATAATCCTGAATCGCGCGGTCAGAACTAAAGTGACCCATTCGAGCGGTATTTAATAGGGTACTGCGCGTCCAGCCTTGAGTATCGCGATATCGGGTGTCAATTTGCTTATGGGCATGACAATAAGAAGCAAAATCAGCCAGAACTAAATAAGGGTCTCCACCGTCAGTCAGGCTATGCAACATCAGATCAAATGCGTGCGTATCGCCGTGGCTGAATTCACCATTGGCGAGGGAGCCAAGGATATCTTTTAGATGATGATCCTGTTGAAGGATATCTTGTGGATGGTAGCCGCTGTTTAATAACGCCTTAGCCTCTTCTACGGTCTTGCCGAAGATAAAGATATGGTCGTTTCCAACGTGTTCAGCAATTTCGACATTCGCGCCATCCAGTGTTCCAATCGTGAGTGCGCCGTTTAAGGCTAACTTCATGTTGCCTGTACCGGAGGCTTCTTTGCCCGCTGTAGAAATCTGTTCTGACACATCGGCCGCTGGGATCATCAGTTCTGCGGCGGAAACATTGTAATCGGGAATAAAAGCAATTTTGATGCGATCACGGACGATCGGGTCATGATTGATCTTTTCAGCCGCATGATTAATGGCAGAAATGATGTTTTTCGCCAGATAATAGCCAGGAGCGGCTTTGGCACCGAACAGGAAAACGCGGGGATAGATATCTAAGGCCGGATTTTCCTGGATCTGCCGATAAAGTGACAAGATATGGAGCAGGTTCAGATGTTGACGTTTGTATTCATGTAGGCGTTTTATCTGGATATCAAAAATAGCATGGGGATCAATCTTGAGTCCCATTACCTTATTAACATAATTGGCTAGGCGGATTTTATTGTCTTGCTTAACGGTTCGATAATCTTCACGGAAGGCAGGATCATCGGCGTAAGGTTCCAGTTGTTTTAAGACAGCAAGATCATTGACCCACTCTTGGTTTAATGTGTGATCAATGAGTGAAGAGAGGGCGGGGTTACACTGTTTTAACCAACGACGTGGAGTGACACCATTAGTCACATTGTGGAATTTAGTTGGCCACAATTGATGATATTCAGGGAACAGGTCTGCCACGATCAAGGATGAATGCAGTGCGGCAACGCCATTGACGGCAAAGCAGGCGACAACACACAGGTTAGCCATTCTGACTTGATTGTCATAGATAACCGCCAATTTTTCCCAGATTTGTGGGTTATCAGGCCAGTTTTGCTCCACCGTTTGTTTAAAGCGTCGGTTAATTTCCTGAATGATACGGTGATGGCGTGGCAGTAGCTCACTCATCAGTTTTTCATCCCAACGCTCTAAGCCCTCTGGCAACAAGGTGTGGTTGGTATAGGCGAAAGTGTTTCCCGTGATTTCCCATGCTGTATCCCAACTTAATTGATACTCATCAAGCAGGAGACGCATCATTTCAGGAATTGCGATGGTTGGGTGAGTGTCGTTAAGCTGGATAACTTCGTATTGTGCCAGCTCTTTGATGTTGCGCCCTGCCTGTTGGTGGCGGCGCAAAATATCTGCCACGGCGCAAGCACACTGAAAATATTGTTGCATCAGGCGCAGTCGTTTCCCTGCTTGATGATTATCATTCGGGTAGAGAACTTTGGTCAGGCTGGCGGCTTCAATGCCTTGTTGTTCCGCGTGCAAGAACTGTCCATCATTGAAAAGTGACAAATCAAAGGGACTATCGTATGTCGCTTGCCACAGGCGAAGCGGTTGCGTCACACCGTTGTTATACCCAATCACGGGTAAATCCCAGGCTTCGCCAATCAGGGTAAAGGCGGGAACCCAGGTTTCAAGGCCATCGGCAGTGGTTGCGATTTCGCCACCAAAATTAACATTAATGTTTAGTTGTGTATTATGGCGAAACCACGGGTAGGACTCACGTTCCCAATCATCGGGCGCTTCAATTTGTCGCCCCTTGTTAAAAGATTGGCGGAAAAGTCCATATTGATAATTAAGGCCATATCCGATAGCGGGTTGATTGAGGGTTGCCATTGAATCGAGAAAACAGGCGGCCAACCTTCCTAAGCCACCATTGCCTAATGCGGGATCAGTTTCTTCTTCCAGCAAATCACTCAAAATGATGCCATCTTCGGCCAGATAAGACTGGATATCGTCATACCAACCAAGATTTGACAAGTTATTCGCTGTCAGCCGGCCGATCAGAAATTCCATTGAGAGATAGTTCACATGACGTTGGCTGTCAGAGGATGGAGGGATACAGTTTTGCTGAGAGGGGAGTGGAGATAATTCAGACACGGCTGCACTAATGGCCTGCCACCACTGATGTGGCGTCATTTCCTGAGCTGAGTTGAGACCGAAATATTGCCACTGACGCGTCAGGGCAGCCTGAAATAGCGATTTATTGAATTTCGGGTTCTTATCCGATTCGCATTTTCTATCTAATGGGGATTCTTTGTTTAATGTGAATAGTTGCATGGCATTGCTTCCTGTCACTCACTGAGGAAAGTTTGGAGAATGATTTAAAGGGATATGCTGAAGGTTAGTGACTTGGGAAACATCATCCCGTGAAAAAATTCGCGGGGGAGGAGTGTAAGGGCGTAGCCATTTCTTTCGAGCTTGTCCGCAATTTCACAGAGAAATAGCAAGTTTTCAGCCAAAGAATGTGACAAGGTGCAATTTAACACAATGAAATTAATCAACTTGTTGGCAAAAGGTGGGCGTTTCTCTACATTTGGGGGTCAGGCATGAATGCTAATGGTGTAAGTGGCTTAATAGTGTCAAACAGAATTCAGAGATCCGTTTTATTCAGTGTTTTTATTCATTGCGTGTGAGGGGAGAAATTTAATGCTTATCCCATCGAAACTCAGTCGCCCCCTTCGACTTAGTAATATGGTTATGCGGGAGCGTTTGTTAGAAAAGTTCAATGAAATTCAGAATTATCGATTGGTATTGATAACCAGTCCCGCTGGATATGGCAAAACGACCTTGATGTCTCAGTGGGCTGCCGGACAAGAACATCTGGGGTGGTATTCTCTGGATGATAGTGACAATCAACCAGAGCGTTTCGCCAGCTATTTGATCGCAGCTATTCAGCAAGCAACGCAGGGTCACTGTGTGAAAAGTGAGGTACTGGCCCAGAAACACCAATATGCCAGTTTACCGGCACTGATTGCGCAGTTGTTTATTGAACTTAACGAATGGCAGAAACCGATTTTTCTGGTGATCGATGATTATCATTTGATAGGGAATGGGCTTGTCCATGAAGCCATGCGCTTTTTTCTCCGCCACCAGCCAGAAAATTTAACGTTGGTGGTTCTGTCACGCCATTTGCCATCGCTGGGAATTGCCAACTTGCGTGTGCGTGAACAGTTATTGGAGATTGATAGCCATCAGTTGGCTTTTGATTATCAGGAAACCCAGCAATTTTTTGCCAAGCGGTTAGCCAATCCATTGGAGCCTGAACACTGTAAGCAGTTATGCAATGAGGTTGCTGGCTGGGCAACCGCTTTGCAACTGATTGCGCTTTCAGCCCGCCAATCTAGCAATACGACTGAAATATCAGCAAAACGCCTTTCGGGGATTAATGCCAGCCATCTTGCTGATTACCTTGTGGATGAGGTTTTAAATCGCGTCGATCAGGCGACGCGGGATTTCTTGCTGCACAGTTCTATCCTGCGTTCCATGAATGATGGTCTCATTGCTTGCCTGACAGGGGAGGAAAACGGTCAGCAACATCTGGAAGACATTGAACGTCAGGGGTTGTTTATTCAGCGGCTGGATGATTCGGGGGAGTGGTTTTGTTTTCATCCTTTGTTTGCTTCATTTCTGCGCCAACGTTGTCAATGGGAAATGGCAGCAAAATTACCCGAATTACATAGGGCAGCCGTGAAAGGATGGTTGATGCAGGGATATCCAGGGGAGGCTATTCATCACGCCTTGGCCGCGGGAGATACCCTCCTGTTGCGGGATATTTTATTGCAACATGCCTGGGAGTTATTTAACCACAGCAAACTCTCTCTATTGGAAGAGTGTATGAATGCACTGCCGTATGAACTCCTGTTGGAAAGCCCTCGCTTGGTATTGTTGCAAGCGTGGCTGGCACAAAGTCAGTATCGCTACTATGAGGTGAATGCATTATTAAATCAGGCTGAGCAATCACTAAAGCAGAAGCAAATAGCCATCGAGCCGGAGTTGCTGGCAGAGTTTAATGCCTTGAGAGCCCAAGTGGCGATGAATGATGGACGGCCTGCCGATGCTGATGCTTTGGCGGAAAAGGCGCTAGCAAACTTACTGCCAGATAATCAATATGGCCGTATTGTGGCGATGTCAGTAAGAGGGGAGGTATTGCATTGCAACGGTCAATTGGCCAGCGCATTGGCTTTGATGAAGCAAACTGAGCAACTCGCCCGCCTCTGTCATTCTTATCACTATGCGTTATGGGCGTTGTTGCAACAAAGTGAAATTTTACTGGCGCAAGGTTATTTGCAGGCGGCTTATGATACCCAATCCCATGCTTTTGATTTAATTCGTGAACAGCATCTGGAACAGTTGCCGATGCATGAGTTTCTGCTAAGGCTCCGTTCACAACTTTTGTGGTGTTGGGCTCGTATTGATGAGTCAGAAGAGGTCGCGCGCCAGGGGTTGGACGTATTGGCCAATTATCAGCCCCAGCAACAATTACAATGCCTGACCCAATTGGCGAAATGTTCTTTGGTTCGAGGGGATATTGATAACGCTCGTCGTTACTTGATCCGCTGTGAAAATTTACTGAGCAATGGGCAATATCATCGTGATTGGCGGACGAATACTGACGAGTTGCGTGTCATTATTTGGCAGACTTTGGAAGATAGCAGTGCCTTGACCCAATGGTTGGCACAGGCAGAAAGACCTGAGAGTTTTTGTAACCACTTCAATCAAAATCAATGGCGCAATATTGCACGAGTCAAAATCTTGCTGGATCAATATAAGGAAGCGGAATCTATCCTGCTGAAACTGAATGAATATGCCAGAAGATTGGCATTAGTCAGTGATTTAAACCGTAATCTTTTGCTGTGTAATTTGCTTTACTGGCAGCTAGGGCGCAAGGCTGAAGCTCAGGGTGTTTTGATAGAAGCCTTAAATTTGGCTAACCGCACAGGCTTCATCAGCCACTTTGTGATTGAAGGGGAGTTGATGGCTTTGCAACTGCGCCAACTTATCCAGCTAAACATCTTGCCTGAAATGGAACAGCATAGGGCTCAGCGTATTCTGCGAGAAATTAACCGACAGCACCGACATAAATTTGCCCATTTTGATGAAACGTTTGTAGAACAATTACTCACCCATCCTGACGTACCGGAGCTTATCCGCAATAGTCCATTAACCCAGCGAGAATGGCAGGTGTTGGGGTTGATTTACTCTGGTTATAGCAACGATCAAATTGCCGCAGAGCTGGAGGTGGCCGCAACGACGATCAAAACCCATATACGTAATTTATATCAGAAAATGGGCATTGCTCATCGACAAGACGCTATTTCTCAGGCTCAGAAATTAATGCGAATGATGGGCTTGGGGGTTTAATCTCTAAAAGTGATTTATTCTATATTTAATATAATTAATGGGTATTAGTGAATAAATATATGATTTTTCAACTTTAAATTAAATTTTAAATTTGCTTAATATTTTTTATGGCATTTGTGTGATCGAAATAAAATTTTAATGTGCTTAATCTAGCCTCATCACAATAGGTATGTTTTGTCGTTGTTTAACATAACTGATTGTTTGACGTAACTAATTGTTTAATACAACTAATTATTTAATATAACTAATAGTGGTGAGTCATTATGGAAAATAGAAACCCTCTAGAAAGCATGCTTTCACGCTATGTAGGCCATGGCCCTTATTTGATCATTGATGGCGAAAAATATATTGATGCGGCATCGGGAACGTTTAATTTGCCGCTTGGCTATACCCATGATCGAATGACAGAAAAACTCAAACAACAGATTGATAGATGTACCCATTTGAGTTCGGCTTATACACGTGAAATGTCACAATATATTTTGAGTAAGTTACTTAAATATACACCTGAAGGCGTCGATCATATTTGGCTGCGAGATGTTTCTGGATCAGGGGCGGTTGAATGTGCTATCCGCATAGCGCAAAAATCAACGGGGCGCTCAGGCGTTATTTCACTCTTTCTGGCTCATCATGGGCAATCTCTTGCAACCGCACAGATTTCTGGCAATGCATTCAGGATTAAAGATTTCCATATCAATATTGAGGGTTCGATAAAAGTCCCTGCGCCCGCCAGCGTTCTGGCAGGGCAAGCACAACCGAGTGAAGAGCAATTTGTCGATTTAGAGCAGTTCATTCAATTAGGCTCTAATGACAATATTGCATGTCTGATTATTGAACCGATTCAGGGAAATGGCGGCAACACCGTTTTCCCTGTGGCTTTCTACCGTAAAATCAGAGAAATTTGCCGTCAGCATGGCATCATCATTATCGCGGATGAAGTACAAACCGGTTTTGGTCGCACAGGGACATTCTTCGCATCGACGGGTTATGCCAAAGCGCTGGAGCCAGATATCATCGTCTTTGCTAAAGGGGCAGGAGGTATCGGCATTCCAACTGGCGGTGTCCTGATGCGTCATTCACTGGATATATTGGAATCATTCGAACATTCCAGCACTTCGGGGGCTAACCCGCTCTCTCTGGTCGCACTCAACGAAATTATCGACATTATTGAAGATGACCATATTTTGGAAAATGTGCAACAAAATGAAGCCTACTTGCGTGAGGGCTTGTTGAAATTACAGGGACGATATTCAGATATTACGGGCGTGAGAGGTGTGGGCTATATGTATGGTTTTGACACCCCAAGCCCAGAGTTTGCCGCCCAGGTGATTGCGACTGCTAACCGCCATCACTTGATTTTGCGGGGTTCCCGTTATGGTAAAGGAAGGGCAATCAAAGTCCGTCCACCACTGATTTGTACACAGGAACATTTGGCAGAAATTCTCCATAAGCTGGAGCTGACTTTCGCTGAATTAACCGCTATCGCACAGGTACGTAAGGAGGCTGTATCATGCTAGCACTGAAATATCATCAAACCTGGGAGGTTGAACTCCAGCAAGTTCCCGCCTTATCTTGCATTGAACCCGATGATGTTGTGGTTGATATTGCCGTGTGTGGGATTTGTGGCACAGATATCGGCATTATCACGGGTGCTTACCCCGTAGCCATTCCGGGAACCACGTTGGGGCATGAAACCACGGGGGTGGTATCGCAAATTGGTCGTGGCGTTACCCGGTTTCAGGTAGGCGATCGGGTGGTCGTCAACCCGACTTACTCTTGTGGGCATTGCCGGATGTGCCAGACGGGAAGCCCTAACCATTGTGAGCGAAAATTGGGAACAGAAGCCGGGGTTTCCTATGATGGTGCGTTCGCAGAGCAATATTTGGCCAAAGAAAATTTACTCATCAAGCTGGATGACCATGTCAGTATGGAGGAAGCCTCGCTGACTGAACCACTCAGCTGCACCCTAACCGGAGTGGATAAACTGGCGATCACTCACACGAATATTCGTGCGGCGGTGGCAGGCGCCGGTCCGATGGGGATGTTGTACATTTGGGCGCTGCATGAGCGGGGCGTAAACGCCTTTATGGTCGAAAAGAATGAAAGTCGAATTGAGTTTGCAAAAAATAATTTGCCGCCGGAATGTCCGTTATATTCTGACTTTAATGAAGCATTGGCGCAGGAATATGGTGATCCGTCAGCCCTGATCGATTTGTGTGTGGATACGACGGGGCAGTTGACGGAATATATTTTTTCCCATCTGGCGCCTGGGGGAAAATTATTAAATGTCGCCCTGAAAGATAAACATGCTAATTTGGACATTATGAAAATTGCCGATAAAAGTCTTTCGGTAATCGGTTCCATTGATTCCCTGAATAATAGTTTTGAACGTGCCTATGCCCTGATCCGTGATGGTGTCATTCCGGTGAAACGTTTTATCAGCCAGATTTTTGATTTCAAGGATCACCAACAGGCTTTTCTGACTGTCGGTTGTGATATTGCATCGAAAACCCAGATCCCTCTCACTACACCAAACTGTAAGGTACTGATTCGTATTTCTGGCCTAAAATAATTGATTATTTTGAAGGACATTTCGATGAATAGATGCAATGTCATTTTTGATATCGATGGAGTCATTGTCGATAGTGAACAACTGCATTTTGATGTATTGCTGGATGTATTAAGTAATGCATTAGGAGAACAAGCCGCGACTCAAATAAGTGATATCCAACCTCAGCAATTAATCGGATTAAGTTTGACGGAAACGTTGGATAAAGTGGGTATTCCTTTATCAATGCAGCAAGATATTACCGAAAAAATCATTTTGCGTTATCAGGAAAAATTATCTGCACGCTATTTGCGGCCGGGGATCACTGAATTGATGATGGCCTTGCAACAAAATGGTACTCACTTTGGGTTTGTTTCCACCGCACCGCGTCATGTGTGTCTGGCAAATCTTGGTTTATTGGATTTACATGAACCCCCGGCATTGATTTCCGGGGATGATGTGGAAAGAACGAAGCCTTTTCCTGATCCTTATTTGGCGATGCTGAAATTGAAGCAGATGGATGTTCGGCAAACGTTGGTGATTGAAGATACTGATTTGGGGATTGAGGCAGCAAAACAGGCGGGTATTCCGTGGATATATGCCTGGCCCCATGCGTTATCGGGAGCAGAGCAGTATGCACAGGCTTCCCGTGTCATCGAGAAACTCACGGATATTCCCCAGTTTTCAGGGATAAATATCGCGTGATTTTTTACTGAAGCCCCATCGTTGACGCCTTCCACCTGTTCTGGTGGAAGGTATTGTTTAAGGGGTATGGTTTAACGGGAATGGTTTGAAGGATATGAATTGGAGGAGTTAAGTTGTCTGGAGAATATGCTGTCAATTCAATAAAACAGCCCATCATAGCCACGCGAATTTCGTTTTTTATTGCAGGGTTCAGTATTGCGAGTTGGGCGCCGCTGATCCCACTGATAAAGGAACGATTGGGGCTGGATGATGGTTCAATGGGGCTTTTGATACTGATGTTTGGTATCGGCTCTTTCATCATGATGCCAATCGCGGGCATGTTGGCAACCCGCTTTGGTTGCCGGAAGATTTTTACCTTTTTTGCCTTGTTGGCGATTGTGATATTACCGGTGCTAAGTGTGCTCTCGACCCCACTGGCACTGGCTTGTGCCCTGTTCGTGTTCGGGATGGGAATTGGGGCAACCGATGTGGTGATCAATATCCATGCGGTCAATATTGAGAAAAGAGTACATCAACCGATTATGTCGGGCTTTCATGCATTGTTCAGCTTAGGGGGAATTGCGGGAGCCGGTACGGTCAGTTTATTGCTGTTTTTGGGGATCTCACCCTTTCAGGCCACCATTGCTGTCGCGGTATTCGTTATCCTGCTGTTGTTGCCAACGTGGAATGGAATGCTGGATAACACTGAGACGGAGGAAACCCCGTTTTTTGCCTTACCGCGTGGCATAGTCATCCTGATTGGTTCTCTTTGTTTTGTCGTTTACTTGATGGAAGGCTCTATGCTGGATTGGAGCGGGATCTTATTAAGTAGTGTGCATAATATGAGTAGTCATCAGGCGGGTCTTGGCTATACGCTTTTTGCCATGACCATGACGGCGGGGCGCTTTTTGGGCGATAAGATCATCGCGGTATGTGGATATCGTCGCGTATTCTTAAGCAGCGCGCTTTTGGCGACGTCAGGTTTTGTGCTGATCTATCTGGCAACGGGTCCAATCCATTTGGGTATCTCTTTCCTGATGATCGGGGCGGGATTATCAAATTTGGCTCCGATGTTTTTCACCGCGTCAGGCCAGCAGAAAGTGATGCCTGATGCATTGGCCGTTTCTGCCGTTTCTACGATGGGGTATTCAGGGATTTTGCTGGGACCGGCAATTATTGGCGGTTTGGCGCACCAGATAACGCTACACAGTGCTTTTGCCTGTATTGCTCTGCTTTCTCTTTCATTATTAGCGGGATATGGTTTGATAAATCCTACCAAGAAATAACAGGGTATATATTGATGATGAATTTGCAACAATGTCAGTGGTTGAATGAGCCTGCTTCATGGCAGTGTCAGGATAATGAGCTTCATGTCACAACAGACAATAAAACCGATTTCTGGCGTGATACATGGTATGGTTTTCAGCGTCATAGTGGTCATGTATTTGGTGGCTATATTGATGATTTTAACCTTGAGGAAGGTTTTACCTTCCAGTTTTGTATCGAAGGCCAGTTTGAACAACTCTATGATCAGGCTGGTGTGATGTTATTGGTGGATGAGCACCATTGGCTAAAAGCTGGCATTGAACATTCTGATGGGCAGGCAACGATCAGTAGTGTATTGACAAATGGCTGTTCTGACTGGGCGATGGGGATTTTCCCCGGTAATCCAGGGCGGTTTTGGTTACGGCTGACTTACCATGACGGGGCGATCAGGTTGCAATATTCGACGGATGGCGTGACATGGCCGTTACTGAGGTTGTCTCCTTTTACCGTTGGCGATCAGCGTATCTTTGTGGGGGCGATGTGCTGTTCACCACAGCGTGAAGGGTTACAGGTGAGATTCTCCGATTTCAGGCTAACCTCATCGTTGAAAAAGCATCTACATGATTTAAGTTAGTAACATTCGCCATAAACCCCTCCCTATGTCTATGATTAAGCGGGTATGCTGCGGTTGCAGCATACCCAAATAACAATTATCGACCTAAATAATGATCCCAATCTTTCCAAACGGGTTGTAAACCTGATTTGACCAAGGCTCTCGCGACCTGGAAAACCGGGCGATTGTCGTGGGGGGCGAATTGTTCCAGCTCGTGGTGCCCATCGGCATAGCCGCCTGGCTGGGTTTTGGAACCTGCACTGATGTGGTTGATCGCGAGCGGGACAACGTGATCACGGAAGAAAGGGGATTCACGGGTGGACAGGGAAAGTTCGACATCCGGTGCCAGCAGGCGGAAAGCGCAAATCAGTTGCACCAGTTCGGCTTCACTCATTAAAGAAGCCGGTGCTATGCCGCCGGCACAAGGGCGTAGCCGTGGAAATGAGATGGAGTAACGGCTTTTCCAGAACTGTTTTTGCAGGAAAAAAAGATGCTCAGCCACCATATAACAATCGGTTCGCCAATGGTGGGATAGCCCAATCAAGGCGCCTAGCCCAATCTTGTCTATTCCCGCTCGCCCAAGGCGTTCCGGGGTTTCCAATCGCCAGTGAAAATCCTGTTTTTTGCCTTTCAAATGGTGCAGTTGATAAGTGGGTTGATGGTAGGTTTCCTGATAGACCATCACGCCATCCAATCCCAGTGTTTTCAGTTCGGCATATTCTTCTTGCGCCAGTGGCTGGACTTCCATTGAGACGGCGCTGAAATGGCGGCGGATCAGGGGAAGATAGCGCCGAAAATAGTCCATACCCACTTTGTTTTGATGCTCCCCTGTGACCAGCAAAATATGCTCAAACCCCAGTTTTTTCAGCGCAAGGCATTCGGCCTCAATTTCCTGTTCATTGAGTGTCTTGCGCTTAATGTGATTACTCATGGAAAAACCACAATAAGTGCAATCGTTGGCACACAAGTTGGACAGATAGAGTGGGATAAAAAATCCCACCGTATGCCCAAAACGCTGGCGGGTAAGTTGTTGTGCGCGTCGGGCGAGTGGTTCAAGATAAGGCAATGCGGCAGGGGAGAGCAGCGCCATAAAGTCATCCAGGGTCAAGTGAGCACGGCTGAGTGCCTGTTCAATGTCCTGCGGTGTTTTACTGTTGATGCGTAGGGTGATGTCATCCCAATCCAGTTGTTGCCAGCGCTGGCGAAATGTTTGGCCTATCATAGCACCCCCAGAAAATCGGTCAGTGGGCTGGATGCCTCGGCATAGGATTTTTGGCTTGCGATGCCGGCCTGATGTGACAGTTCGCCGGCTTCAATAGCAGTTTTGAATGCCTGAGCCATTTTAACTGGGTTGCGGGCAACGGCGATGGCGGTATTCACCAGTACCGCATCTGCCCCCATCTCAATAGCGGCCAGCGCATGGCTTGGCGCCCCGATCCCGGCATCCACCACGACCGGCACGTTGGCCTGTTCGATGATGATCTGTAGAAAATCGCGCGTCAGTAATCCCTTATTTGAGCCGATAGGCGCACCCAATGGCATAACTGCGGCACAGCCGACCTCTTCCAGCCGGCGGCACAATACAGGATCGGCACCACAATAGGGCAGGACGATAAATCCTTCTTTGACGAGCTGTTCCGCCGCCTTTAATGTCTCAATGGGGTCGGGCAGCAGGTATTTTACATCGGGGTGGATCTCCAGTTTAATCCAGTGAGTGCCCAATGCTTCCCGTGCGAGACGAGCCGCAAAGAGAGCCTCCTCCGCGGTTTTGGCGCCAGAGGTATTGGGGAGCAGTTTGACTCCTAACTGTTGCAGTGGCGCAAGAATGCCATCGTCATTATTACCGTGGAGATCGAGACGCTTCATTGCCATTGTGACCAGTTGGCTGCCAGAGGCGCGGAGCGCGTCGATCATTAATCCTGCATGGGCAAACTTGCCTGTTCCCGTAAACAGGCGGGATTGGAAGGGGGTATCTGCGATTTTTAACATAAATTAACCTCCGGCGATATCAGCCACCCGCAATGGCCTGAAACAGCAAGATAGTATCCCCATCATTAATCTGGTGGGTTTGCCATTCGGAACGCGGAATAATGGTTTGGTTGATAGCCAAAGCCGTACCTGATTGCGTGCGTTCTATCTGTTCCAGAAATTGGTGTTCCAAAAATTGTTGCACTGTCATGGGTGCACCCAGTGTCATGGGTTGATCGTTGACGATAATGTTCATGCGACTTCTTTTCCTAACCGTTTGTTATCGGTATGTCGGGTCGCTCCACAAATGGGGCACTGTAATGAGCGAGTAAGCTGTAATGTGCTCCAGCTTTGTTGTTTGCCATCAAACAGTCGGAGTTTTCCATCCAAGGGAGAAGAAAAGCCTGCCAGCATTTTTATTGCTTCCAGTGATTGCAAAGTACCGATGACGCCAACAATAGGGCCTAAGATACCGGCTGTCCGGCAATTGCGCTGGGGTTCTTCCTGATTAGGATAGAGGCAGGCATAGCAACCGTGCTGGTAAGGGGGAGTCAATACCATTAATTGCCCACTAAATCCGACGGCACTGCCGCTAATGAGGGGTTTGTTTTCTGCAATACAGGCGGCATTGATGGCATGGCGAGTTGCCATATTATCGCTGCAATCCAAGACCAGATCGACTTGCTTGACCGCATTAACCAAAGATCCACGATCTTGCCGTTCGGTTAAGGCAGTGATGTTGATTTGCGGGTTTAATTCAGCCAGTTGTTGTGCAGCTAATTGGGCTTTGTTGGCGGGAATATCTGTTGTGCGATAGATAATCTGGCGTTGCAGGTTTGAGATATGCAACTCGTCATCATCGGCCAGATAGAGGTTTCCCACGCCTGCCGCCGCAAGATAGAGCGCAGCCGGTGATCCTAACCCCCCCAGACCGACAACCAGTACTTTGCTGGCTTTTAATTTCTCTTGCCCTTCGGAACCCATCTCTTCCAGTAGTAATTGGCGGCTATAACGCATAAATTCTTGATCATTCAACATAAAAGCCTCCGGTCTTGCCCTTCAATGACTTTCCCTTCAATCAGATGAAGTAATTTGGCGGTTGTCTGACGCCAATCTTTCGCTTGGGTAATGGCACTGACCAGTGCTACGCCACCGACTCCCGTCGCCACGACATCAGGCACTCGCGCCAGAGAAATACCGCCAATCGCGACGGTGGGATATTCCGGTGTGATCGCCACTTGATGCTTTAGTGCTTCAAGCCCCTGTGGTGATGAAGGCATCGTTTTCGTGGTCGTGGGAAAAATATGGCCAAGTGCGATATAAGAGGGGCGCAGGGATTTTGCCCGCGCCAGTTCTTGTTGATTGTGAGTCGAAATGCCCAGACGCAATCCGGCTTGCTGGATAGCATTGAGATCCGCGCTATCCAGATCTTCCTGCCCCAAATGCACGCCATAGGCTTGGTGCTTGATTGCCAGACGCCAATAATCATTAATGAACAAACGGGCGTTATATTGGTGACCGAGCGCAATGGCGGACTGAATATCCTTTTCTGCCCTTGCTTCCGGCTGATCTTTGATGCGCAATTGCAAGGTTTTGACGCCGGCTTCGAGTAACCGCTCAATCCACGTTAGGGAATCCACAACCGGATAAAGCCCCAATCGGTGCGTTGTTGGGACAAAAGGGGCTTGTGGAAGCATGGAAATATCAGACTGATTTTTCATGCCTGGCCTCCCCCTGCACTGTGATAGAGTTCACTGCCACGGGAACGGAACTCTTCTGACATCTGTTCCATACCCGCTTCCCGTTCCAGTTTTGCCGCGTAGTCGCGTACGTCCTGTGTGATTTTCATCGAACAGAACTTTGGCCCACACATGGAACAGAAGTGGGCAACTTTGCCGGATTCCTGCGGTAAGGTTTCATCGTGATAGGCGCGGGCAGTGTCAGGATCCAGTGCCAGATTGAATTGATCTTCCCAACGGAATTCAAAACGCGCCTTCGACATGGCATTGTCACGGATTTGTGCCCCCGGATGGCCTTTGGCGAGATCCGCCGCATGTGCCGCGATTTTGTAAGTAATCAGACCCTGTTTGACATCGTCTTTATTGGGTAAACCGAGGTGCTCTTTGGGGGTGACATAACACAGCATGGCACAGCCAAACCAGCCAATCATGGCGGCACCAATGCCAGAAGTGAAATGGTCATAACCGGGGGCGATATCGGTTGTCAGTGGCCCCAGGGTATAAAATGGCGCTTCGTGGCAGTGTTCCAGCTCTTCCGTCATATTGCGGCGGATAAGCTGCATCGGGATATGCCCTGGCCCTTCGATCATGACCTGGACATCGTATTCCCATGCAATCTTGGTCAGTTCACCGAGAGTGTACAGTTCGGCAAATTGTGCTTCGTCATTGGCATCCTGAATGGAGCCTGGACGCAATCCATCCCCCAAAGAGAGGGAAACATCATAGGCGGCACAAATTTCACAGATTTCGCGGAAGTGGGTGTAGAGGAAGTTTTCCTGATGATGGGAAAGGCACCATTTCGCCATAATAGAGCCACCACGGGAGACAATACCTGTCAGGCGCTTGGCGGTCATCGGTACGTAACGCAGCAGGACACCCGCATGAATAGTGAAATAATCCACGCCTTGCTCAGCCTGTTCCAGCAACGTATCGCGAAACATTTCCCATGTCAGGTTTTCCGCAATGCCATTGACTTTTTCCAGCGCTTGGTAGATCGGTACAGTGCCAATGGGGATCGGGCTGTTGCGCAGTATCCATTCGCGGGTTTCGTGGATGTAGCGTCCGGTGGAGAGATCCATCACGGTATCTGCGCCCCAACGGGTAGACCAAATCAGTTTTTCTACCTCTTCTTCAATGGAGGACGTGACGGAGGAATTACCGATATTGGCATTCACTTTCACCAGGAAATTGCGACCAATAATCATCGGTTCAGATTCCGGGTGATTAATGTTGGCGGGAATAATCGCGCGGCCGGCAGCCACTTCCTGACGGACAAATTCGGGGGTGATGTTTTCCGGCAAGTTGGCGCCGAAACTTTGCCCTGCATGTTGCTGGCGTAAGACTTCACTGCGGATGCGCTCACGTCCCATATTTTCACGCAATGCGATAAATTCCATTTCCGGCGTGATGATCCCTCGACGTGCATAGTGCAATTGGGTGACACGTAAGCCTTGCTTGGCTTTCAGTGGATGTGGCCGATGATGAAAGCGCAGGTGATCTAATCCGGCATCGGCAAGGCGTTGCTGGGTGAAATCGGAGCTGAGAACGGAAACCGGTTCGGTATCATTGCGTTCATCAATCCACGGCTGGCGGTGCTTAGGTAACCCCTTCTTGACATCCAGCACAGCAGTAGGATCGCCATAAGGGCCGGAAGTGTCATAAACGGGAACCGGTTCGTTTTCCGCAAATTGCGGGTTCTCTTCCGTACCCCCCAGGAATGTGGGAGAAAGTTGGATCTCGCGCATAGGCACTTGAATATCTTGACGTGAGCCTTCAAGGTAAATGCGCTTTGAGTTGGGAAAAGTCACGCCTTGAACGGAATGGATAAACGCTTGTGCCGCATCGCGCTTAGCCTTACGTGGCCTTGCCGGATGGACTTTTGGCGAAATATCAGCCGTTGGAATGATCGTATTCGAAATAACGGTATTATTGGACTTAGACATAGCAAATTCCTGACTGTGTTATCGCCTGTCTCATTGCTGATCAGGCTTAAGTTGAGAAAATTGCTTGTCTGGAGCTCGCAGGGAGTAATGGTTGATGCTGATGGGTATTTGTACGACCGTTGTCTGGGGTACGATAATACTGGCAGCGGGATGATTACTCTTGTTCCCTTCGCGGGTATTAGCCCGATCAGGTTCTGCGGATCCCGAATTAACGGTCTCAGCCTGTGTCCATCGTGATATACGTTGAACGCTAGGCACTCCGACAAGAAAAAAACACCTCAGAGTATAAAGGGGATTGTGAAAACTACAACCTTGTTTTGGGGAAATGGGCGCCAGGTTATAAAAACCACTTCAATTGGTTCCAACCGCGTATTTCAGCTTCTGATTGCAATTGATTATCGGCGTTGACGGTAAAGACTTCGTCAGCCAATAAACACATTGGCAAATCATTCATGGAATCCGTATAAAATGAGATATGTTGTGGCGATAACTGCTGTTGTTCGAGCCAGTGTTGCAAGCGGGTAACTTTGCCTTCACGGAAGGTTGGAATGCCCTGAATATCACCAGTATAGCAACCCTCTTTCATCACCATATCAATGCCTAATGCTGCCTGTATGCCAAATGCCGCCGCGATTTTTTTGACCACGAAAGAAACGGTGGCGGAAACAATAATGATTGGGATGTTCTGTTGTCGGTAACTCTCTAATTGCTTTTTGGCGGCAGGATAAAAAAGAGGTTTGATTTTGGTTTCCACAAAATCGGTTAACCAGATATCGATTTGTTCAGCCGGAATGTGTTTGAGCGCCTGTAAATTGAATGCCAGATAGGCTTGCATATCCAGCTGACCCGCAGCGTAATCGGATATCATTTTCTGATCGGCTTCGATAAAGCGAGGATCAGTAATAATGTGTTTTTCCCATAGATATTGTGTCCAAAGCTGGCAGGAATCCCCGCAAATCAGTGTTTCATCCAGATCAAATACAGCAATTTGTTTTGACATTATTGTGACTCCTAATTTAAGAAGGGTATTCAACAGCGCGGTTAATATAACAAGATTGAAGACGCAATAAATCACATAACCAATGATGGGACAGATTATGCAACAAAAACTGACAGGTAGAGAGCAAGGCTGGTGGATTGTCAGTCTTGAAAATCGGGTCTGGCTACCACAAGGGGAGTTACCTTCCGGTACGGCTAACCAGTGGTCATTGCAAGGCCATACAGCGCAACCCATCGGTGAATGGTTGGGCGAAACGGTCTGGTTGGTTCGTCAAAAAATGGCGTCAGGTATGTCCTCTCCCCGTTTAATTGCCGAACAGGATGCTAAGTTATTTCAGTTGGTTGGACGAGGTGTCCAATTAGCTGAGTTTTATCGTTCACATCGCTATTGCGGTTATTGTGGCCATGAGATGCAGGGGAGCCAGCATGAATGGGCCTGCTTATGCAACCATTGCCATGAACTCTATTACCCACAAATTGCGCCCAGTATTATTGTCGGTATTCGCCGCGATGATCACATTTTACTGGCACAACACCAGCGTCACCGCAATGGGATTCATACAGTGCTGGCGGGTTTTGTTGAAGTCGGGGAAACGCTGGAGGAAACGGTGCATCGTGAAGTGATGGAGGAGAGTGGCATTAAGATCCGTAACTTACGTTATGTCGCTTCCCAGCCGTGGCCTTTCCCGAACTCATTGATGGTGGGCTTTCTGGCCGATTATGAGAGTGGCGAAATCAATGTTGACCCCGTCGAACTGATCAGTGCAGATTGGTATCGTTATGATAACCTTCCCTTGATCCCGCCCCCAGATACGATTGCTCGTCGTTTAATTGAAGATACGGTTGCGCTATGCCGTCATCAGTAACTTGTGATCCTGTCAATTGATGAGGAGAGAGATGGGGCGCATCACGTTATTGGAGGGTATGCCAGAAGTTCAATCTCAGGCATGTTAAACTGCGCCCGTTTTCTCGTGCATATTGCCGTGAATTGCAGACAAATTGCGCTGCAAAAAGTACTGTGACCAATTAATCAAGGGAGCTTGTCATGAATGAGTTGAAAAACGACCGCTATCTGCGTGCCTTATTGCGTCAGCCTGTCGATATGACACCGGTATGGATGATGCGTCAGGCCGGTCGATATTTACCGGAATATAAAGCGACGCGTCAGGCAGCGGGAGATTTCATCTCGTTATGTAAGAACACGGAATTGGCTTGTGAAGTCACTCTCCAGCCCTTGCGCCGCTTTCCCCTGGATGCCGCTATCCTGTTTTCTGATATTTTGACTATTCCTGATGCGATGGGATTGGGACTGTATTTCGAAGCGGGGGAAGGGCCACGTTTTCATTCTCCGATTCAGGGTCATGCTGACGTAGAAAAATTACCTGTGCCTGATCCAGAGCTGGAGTTGGGTTATGTTATGGATGCTGTACGCGCTATTCGTAAGGCATTAGCCGGGCAAGTTCCTTTGATCGGTTTTTCGGGTAGCCCGTGGACATTGGCAACGTATATGGTTGAGGGTGGCAGCAGCAAGGCTTTCACCAAAATTAAGGCCATGATGTATACGCAGCCGGCGACATTGCATATGTTGCTGGATAAATTGGCAAACAGCGTTATTCTATACTTGAATGCGCAAATAAAAGCAGGTGCTCAATCTGTCATGATTTTTGATACTTGGGGTGGGGCGTTGTCTCATCGCGATTATCTGGAATTTTCCCTGCAATACATGCATCAAATTGTTGATGGGTTGATCCGTGAACATGATGGACGCCGTGTGCCGGTGACCCTGTTTACCAAAGGGGGCGGACAGTGGCTTGAGGCCATGGCGGCAACAGGGTGTGATGCGCTGGGTTTAGACTGGACAACAAATATTGCCGATGCGCGTCGGCGCGTTGGAGATAAAGTTGCTTTGCAGGGCAATATGGACCCCTCCATGTTATATGCCCAGCCAGCACGCATTGAAGAAGAAGTTTCGACGATTTTACACGATTTTGGTGTGGGCAATGGGCATGTTTTCAATTTGGGGCATGGCATTCATCAGGATGTTCCACCAGAGCACGCAGGTGCATTCGTCGAAGCAGTACATCGGCTTTCAGTAAAATACCATCAATGATTTTATGATTGATACAAAAGCATTACGTCAGGAACAGGTAGAGAAATCACGGCGGGTTATCCGCCACGATGATTTTTTTGCTTCTTCTACGCCAAAGTTCATTGCGGGTGCTGATGTTGGGTTTGAAAAAAGCGGTACGGTAACGCGTGCCGCAATCGTGGTATTGCAGTACCCTTCGCTCGAATTAGTCGAATACCAAATCGCCAGAATTGATACCGTACTCCCCTATATCCCTGGCTTACTCTCATTTCGTGAATATCCCGCCCTGATAGCGGCCTGGCAAAAATTAACCTTACGGCCTGATTTGGTTATGGTTGATGGTCAGGGCATCGCCCACCCCCGGCGTTTTGGTATCGCCAGCCATTTTGGGTTATTAGTCGATGTTCCCACCATTGGGGTGGCAAAAAGCCGTTTGTGTGGTGAACATGCGTTGGTCGGTGAGGTTCAGGGAGCGAGCCAGCCATTGATGGATCATGGCGAGCAGATCGGTGTTGTGCTGAGAAGCAAAAAAAGATGTAATCCGCTCTATATTTCCCTTGGGCACAGGATCAGTATTGACAGTGCGGTATTTTGGGTTGAGCAGTGTATAAGAGGATATAAACTGCCTGAACCCACCCGTTGGGCGGACGGGATCGCCTCAAATAGATTGTTTTTTAAGCAAACAATGCAGAAAAATCTATAATTGTGGCGGAAAAGTGTGGATATTCTTGATTTTCAGGTAAACTTCGACGCAAATTAGGCATTATGAGTAACGACCAATGTTAAGAAACCCGATCCACCTGCGGTTGGAGAAACTCGAAAGTTGGCAACATTTGACTTTTATGGCTAGTCTATGTGAGCGGATGTATCCAAATTATCAGGTATTTTGTCGCCAAAGTGGGTTTGCAGACCCTGCGCAATATCGACGCATTTTGGATCTGGTGTGGGAAATATTGGTCGTTAAAGATGCAAAAGTGAATTTTGATAGTCAGCTAGAAAAACTGGAAGCCATTATCCCATCATCCGAAGATTATGATATTTATGGTGTGTATCCAGCGATTGATGCGTGCATTGCATTGGGTGAAGCAATTCATTCTCGTCTGAGTGGTTCGACGTTAGAACATGCAATAACCGTCAGTGAAATATCCATCCGTACCGTTGCTATGCTGGAAATGACGCAGGCCGGTAGAGAGATGACTGAGGATGAGTTAAAAGAATTACCTGCCATTGAGGAAGAATGGGATATTCAATGGGAGATTTACCGTTTGTTGGCAAATTGCGAAGAACGGGACATCGAATTAGTTAAAGGATTAAAAGCTGATCTCCGCGAGGAGGGGGTTAGCAATATCGGCATAAATTTAGAGCAATAACTCATAAAACATGACTTAATGTTTGATTTGCCGTATTTAAAGGCTTCACATTTGCCCTCACTCTGTTCTACATTGGGGGGCGAAAAGAAGTGGCTATCGGTGCGTGTATGCAGGGGTGCTGTCAAATCGGCATATCCGTCGCACTCGATGCTTTGCAAACGATAAACACACTGTAAGGATAATCTATGAATAAGACTGAATTAGTTGATGCAATTGCAGCAGGCGCAGACCTGACTAAAACTCAGGCTAAAGCTGCTCTGGAGTCAACTTTGAATGCAATCACTGAATCTCTGAAAAATGGCGATGCAGTGCAGTTGGTCGGCTTTGGTACTTTCAAAGTTAACCACCGTGCAGAACGTACTGGTCGTAACCCACAGACTGGTAAAGAAATCAAAATTGCAGCGGCAAACGTGCCTGCTTTCTCCGCTGGTAAAGCACTGAAAGACGCAGTTAAATAATCGAGTTGCGAAAAAAAATAAGAGGGGGAAATCAACCCCTTTTGTTGATTCTACAGGGGCTGTTAGCATTAGGGTTCATCTCTTTGCTCAGCGCCTGTTCGATTCAACCAATAACACCTCTTTTTAGCGCCAGTGGTTTTGTAACCGACGGCGGCGTCGTTCGTTTATGGCGTTTGAATGATCACGACAATCAGCCTCAAGTTATCATGAGTGTTTACAGCCCTGATCTCAATAAAATCCCCCGCAATAAAAATACGATTGTCACTTTTTATGAATACCGTCATGGCAGTTTGTGGCAGATCCGTCGCAATCTGTTTGATGACCCGCCCATTGTAGAGACATTACGTCTCGCCCAAGATAATTCTGTTATTTTTAAACTACGGCAATGGCAAAAACGTCATGAACCGCTGTCCGATGACGATATCGCTCGTCTGCAATCTGATGCTAAGCAGATAGAGAAAGCCAGTGACACGTTAATTGCAGATAAGGTTAAGTTATTGCAAGGGCATTGGCAGAATGGACAAGTGAGTACCTGTTCAGGAAAACAGTTACGGATTGAATTTGATCCTGACGCTCAGAGATGGCTTGCAGAGAGGCAAAGCAATAGCGCCGGTTTACTGACCATTGCCTGGCTGGATTCGCCGGAAGGGAAAAAGTTATTGTTGGTCGCCAATGATGATTTTTGTCGTTGGGAGCCGACGAAAGATAAGCTGTAATGCTGTGACTTCCGTCGGCTTAGGTTGATATCTACTGTTGATATCTATTTCAAACGGGCAATCGCCCGGTAGCCAATATCTTTACGATAAAAGCACCCTTCCCAGTTAATTTGTTCGGCGCTCAGGTAAGCCTTTTTCTGGGCATCTGCAATATCGTAACCCAAGGCAGTCACACACAAGACACGCCCGCCCGCGGTGACAATATCCTCACCCTTAAGGGCTGTCCCGGCATGAAAAACCTTTTCATCGGTGTTTGATTCTTGCACTAATCCGCGGATAACGTCACCTTTAGCATAACTGGCTGGATAGCCGCCGGCTGCCAGCACGACCCCTAAAGCCGGACGCTCGTCCCATACAGACGTTTTTTCACCTAACTGGCCTTTGGCTCCAGCAAGGCACAATTCAACCAAATCAGAGCGCAGGCGCATCATGATAGGTTGAGTTTCAGGATCACCAAATCGACAATTAAATTCGATCACTTTCGGTTCACCCTGTTTATCAATCATCAATCCTGCATAAAGAAAACCAACGTAGGTATGGCCTTCAGCCGCCATTCCTTCCACGGTAGGATAAATGATCTTCTCCATCACCCGCTGGTGGATCGCATCCGTCACTACCGGCGCAGGGGAGTAAGCACCCATTCCTCCGGTATTCGGCCCGGTATCGCCGTCACCTACGCGTTTATGATCTTGACTGGTTGCCATAGGAACCACGTTTTTGCCATCCACCATGACAATAAAACTGGCTTCTTCTCCTGCCAGAAATTCTTCAATGACAATACGGTGGCCGGCATTGCCAAACGCATTACCTGCCAGCATATCTTTGACGGCACTTTGTGCTTCTTCCAGGGTGGTGGCGACCACGACACCTTTACCGGCAGCTAAGCCATCGGCTTTAATCACGATTGGGGTGCCCATTGCGTCCAAATAAGCCAGCGCGGGTTCAATTTCTGTGAAATTTTGGTAGGCGGCTGTAGGGATATGATGGCGTGCAAGGAAATCTTTGGTGAATGATTTAGAGCCTTCCAATTGTGCTGCCGCTTTTGTCGGACCAAAAATGGTCAAGCCGGCTTGCTGGAAAGCATCAACGATGCCAATAACCAGTGGCGCTTCAGGCCCCACAATGGTCAGGCCGATATCATGCTGTTGGGCAAATGCCAGCAACCCTTCAATATCTGTCGCGGCAATGTCTACATTTTCTAAATTGGCTTCCAACGCGGTGCCCGCATTACCTGGTGCGACATACACCTTGTTTGCCAGAGGCGACTGCGCTGCTTTCCAGGCTAATGCATGTTCCCTTCCGCCATTGCCAATGATCAATATGTTCATCTGAGGTTCCTATCAATAAGGCAAAATAATGAGGAATAAGTTATTAATGGCGAAAATGACGCATGCCGGTGAAAATCATCGCGATACCGTGTTCATCCGCAGCAGCAATCACTTCATCATCACGGATAGAGCCACCAGGTTGGATAATACAGCTCACACCCACAGCGGCTGCGGCATCAATACCATCGCGGAATGGGAAAAATGCATCTGACGCCATGGCACAGCCCTGAACGTCTAAACCTTCATCCGCAGCCTTAATACCGGCGATTTTAGCAGAATAAACCCGGCTCATTTGGCCGGCGCCAATACCCACTGTCATATTATCCTTGGCATAAACAATCGCATTGGATTTGACGAACTTAGCCACTTTCCAGCAGAACAGGGCATCTTGCCTCTCTTGTTCCGTTGGCTGACGTTTGGATACAACAACCAAATCACTTTCTGCCACCATACCTAAATCGCGCTCTTGTACCAGCAGACCACCGTTGACACGTTTGAAATCTAAATTATCAACAGGCGCATGCCATGCGCCACAAACCAGAACGCGGACATTTTGTTTTGTTGCCAGAATGGGCAGGGCAGCTTCATTAATAGAAGGTGCAATGATGACTTCGACAAATTGGCGTTCGATAATGGCTTGGGCGGTGTTAGCGTCGAGTTCACGGTTAAAGGCAATGATGCCACCGAATGCAGAAGTCGGATCGGTCTTAAAGGCTCGGTCGTAAGCGGTATGGATATCAGTACCCATCGCAACACCACAAGGATTGGCGTGTTTGACAATGACGCAGGCAGGTTCGGAGAAGTTTTTTACACACTCCAGTGCGGCATCGGTATCCGCAATATTATTATAAGAAAGGGCCTTACCTTGTAACTGGGTTGCCGTAGCAATCGACGCCTCGGCGATTTGACCTTCTGCCTCTTCTATATAGAAAGCCGCATCTTGATGGCTGTTTTCACCATAACGCATATCCTGCTTTTTAATGAAATTGAGATTTAGCGTGCGAGGGAAACGCCCTGATACCTGATCCGTTTCGCCATAATAGGGCGGAACCAATTTGCCAAAGTAATTGGCAATCATGCTGTCATAAGCGGCGGTGTGTTCAAATGCCTTGATAGCTAAATTAAAGCGAGTGGCGTGTGTCAGTGAATTTTGATTGTTATCCATCTCCTCGATAATTTTGTCGTAATCTTGACTATTAACAACAATCGTCACGTCTTTGTGATTCTTGGCCGCAGAGCGAACCATTGTTGGGCCGCCAATATCAATATTCTCTACCGCATCTTCCAGAGCGCAGTCTGGCCTTGCCACAGTTTGAGCAAAGGGATAAAGGTTAACGACGACCATATCAATTGGTGAAATCTGGTGTTGTTCCATCACTTCATCATCCTGCCCACGCCGACCCAAAATACCACCATGAATTTTGGGGTGGAGTGTCTTGACGCGCCCGTCCATCATTTCGGGGAAGCCGGTATAGTCAGAAACCTCGGTAACATTCAATCCTGCTTCGGCCAGCAGACGAGCAGTGCCTCCTGTTGAAAGCAGTTCGACACGGCGATTGGATAAGGCTTTGGCAAATTCAACAACCCCTGCTTTGTCAGAAACACTCAGCAGGGCACGGCGGATTGGACGAAGCTGTTGCATTGGTGTGATCCCTTGAATTTCATAAAACAAGAATGTGTTATTGGGGAAAATCCACTGATTGATAGAAAAAATGGCTTCCGCAATAACATTTCAAAACACAATCTGAAAAAACACATGGTGATTTTTCCTTCGCAGATTGTAACGAAAACGTTTGCGTGATGCTCGATAAATTTTATCGAAATATCGATGTGTTGATAACTCTGTGTATATGTTGGTATAAACCGGCATTTTGCTGTGTAATCCATCAAACGATAATTATTTTCAAAAAAACTATTGTCAGCGCCGAAAAACTCCCTATAATGCGCCACCACTGACCGACGACGAGCTGAAACAGGCCGTGGCGGACAGCCGGAAGAGAGCGAAAATAAACGCTTGACTCCTGAGGCGAAACGCGTAAGATACGCAGCCTCGCAACCCGGAAGAGCCTTCCCGGTTGCACCGCTCTTTAACAACTTA
>NZ_NJCX01000004.1:60556-63588 GCF_002632875.1 Xenorhabdus kozodoii | reverse complement strand
GAGGCGAACCGGGGGAACTGAAACATCTCAGTACCCCGAGGAAAAGAAATCAACCGAGATTCCCCCAGTAGCGGCGAGCGAACGGGGAGGAGCCCAGAGCCAACATCAGCATCTGCGTCAGGAGAACGGCCTGGAAAGGCCGGCAGTAAAGGGTGATAGCCCCGTATCCGAAGACGCAGGTATTGTGAGCTCGAAGAGTAGGGCGGGACACGTGGTATCCTGTCTGAACATGGGGGGACCATCCTCCAAGGCTAAATACTCCTGACTGACCGATAGTGAACCAGTACCGTGAGGGAAAGGCGAAAAGAACCCCGGCGAGGGGAGTGAAACAGAACCTGAAACCGTGTACGTACAAGCAGTGGGAGCCCCACCACTAAGCCAGTGGTGAAGTCCACAGCGTCATCTTTTGCCTGATGACGGTCGGCGACGCGCCAGCGACGCCCAACCGCCAACATCAAGCAGAGGGGGCTTAGTGGTGGGGTGACTGCGTACCTTTTGTATAATGGGTCAGCGACTTATATTCTGTAGCAAGGTTAACCGTATAGGGGAGCCGCAGGGAAACCGAGTCTTAACTGGGCGTTAAGTTGCAGGGTATAGACCCGAAACCCGGTGATCTAGCCATGGGCAGGTTGAAGGTTGGGTAACACTAACTGGAGGACCGAACCGACTAATGTTGAAAAATTAGCGGATGACTTGTGGCTGGGGGTGAAAGGCCAATCAAACCGGGAGATAGCTGGTTCTCCCCGAAAGCTATTTAGGTAGCGCCTCGTGAAGTCATCTTCGGGGGTAGAGCACTGTTTCGGCTAGGGGGTCATCCCGACTTACCAACCCGATGCAAACTGCGAATACCGAAGAATGTTATCACGGGAGACACACGGCGGGTGCTAACGTCCGTCGTGAAGAGGGAAACAACCCAGACCGCCAGCTAAGGTCCCCAAGTCATGGTTAAGTGGGAAACGAAGTGGGAAGGCTCAGACAGCCAGGATGTTGGCTTAGAAGCAGCCATCATTTAAAGAAAGCGTAATAGCTCACTGGTCGAGTCGGCCTGCGCGGAAGATGTAACGGGGCTAAACCATGCACCGAAGCTGCGGCAGCAACATTTCGATGTTGTTGGGTAGGGGAGCGTTCTGTAAGCCGTTGAAGGTGGGCTGTGAGGCCTGCTGGAGGTATCAGAAGTGCGAATGCTGACATAAGTAACGATAAAGCGGGTGAAAAACCCGCTCGCCGGAAGACCAAGGGTTCCTGTCCAACGTTAATCGGGGCAGGGTGAGTCGACCCCTAAGGCGAGGCTGAAAAGCGTAGTCGATGGGCAACAGGTTAATATTCCTGTACTGGGTGTGACTGCGAAGGGGGGACGGAGAAGGCTAGGCCGGCCGGGCGACGGTATGTCCCGGTTTAAGCGTGTAGGTGGAATGACCAGGCAAATCCGGTCATTTGTTAACACTGAGGCGCGATGACGAGGCACTACGGTGCTGAAGTGGTTGATGCCCTGCTTCCAGGAAAAGCCTCTAAGCATCAGGTCACACACAATCGTACCCCAAACCGACACAGGTGGTCAGGTAGAGAATACCCAGGCGCTTGAGAGAACTCGGGTGAAGGAACTAGGCAAAATGGTGCCGTAACTTCGGGAGAAGGCACGCTGGCGTTAGGTGAAGTGGTTTACCCATGGAGCTGAGGCCAGTCGCAGATACCAGCTGGCTGCAACTGTTTAATAAAAACACAGCACTGTGCAAACACGAAAGTGGACGTATACGGTGTGACGCCTGCCCGGTGCTGGAAGGTTAATTGATGGGGTTATCCTCCGGGAGAAGCTCTTGATCGAAGCCCCAGTAAACGGCGGCCGTAACTATAACGGTCCTAAGGTAGCGAAATTCCTTGTCGGGTAAGTTCCGACCTGCACGAATGGCGTAATGATGGCCAGGCTGTCTCCACCCGAGACTCAGTGAAATTGAACTCGCTGTGAAGATGCAGTGTACCCGCGGCAAGACGGAAAGACCCCGTGAACCTTTACTATAGCTTGACACTGAACATGGAGCCTTGATGTGTAGGATAGGTGGGAGGCTGTGAAGTGTGGACGCCAGTCTGCATGGAGCCATCCTTGAAATACCACCCTTGAATGTTTGATGTTCTAACGTGGGCCCGTAATCCGGGCTGCGGACAGTGTCTGGTGGGTAGTTTGACTGGGGCGGTCTCCTCCCAAAGCGTAACGGAGGAGCACGAAGGTTAGCTAATCACGGTCGGACATCGTGAGGTTAGTGCAAAGGCATAAGCTAGCTTGACTGCGAGCGTGACGGCGCGAGCAGGTACGAAAGTAGGTCTTAGTGATCCGGTGGTTCTGAATGGAAGGGCCATCGCTCAACGGATAAAAGGTACTCCGGGGATAACAGGCTGATACCGCCCAAGAGTTCATATCGACGGCGGTGTTTGGCACCTCGATGTCGGCTCATCACATCCTGGGGCTGAAGTAGGTCCCAAGGGTATGGCTGTTCGCCATTTAAAGTGGTACGCGAGCTGGGTTTAGAACGTCGTGAGACAGTTCGGTCCCTATCTGCCGTGGGCGTTGGAAGATTGAAAGGGGCTGCTCCTAGTACGAGAGGACCGGAGTGGACGCACCACTGGTGTTCGGGTTGTCATGCCAATGGCATTGCCCGGTAGCTAAGTGCGGCAGAGATAACCGCTGAAAGCATCTAAGCGGGAAACTTGCCTTGAGATGAGTCTTCCCTTACCCCCTGAGGGTACTGAAGGAGCGTTCGAGACGAGGACGTAGATAGGCTGGGTGTGTAAGCGTTGCGAGACGTTGAGCTAACCAGTACTAATGGACCGTGAGGCTTAACCTGACAACACCGAAGGTGTTTTGGGGATGAGAGAGAAAGTTTCAGAAAACAGCAGCTTGTTCGAGATTGAACCCAGATTTGTCTGGCGGCAATAGCGCGGTGGGACCACCTGAATCCATGCCGAACTCAGCAGTGAAACGCCGTCGCGCCGATGGTAGTGTGGGGCCTCCCCATGCGAGAGTAGGGCACTGCCAGACA
>NZ_NJCX01000004.1:0-60456 GCF_002632875.1 Xenorhabdus kozodoii | reverse complement strand
GTGGGACCACCTGAATCCATGCCGAACTCAGCAGTGAAACGCCGTCGCGCCGATGGTAGTGTGGGGCCTCCCCATGCGAGAGTAGGGCACTGCCAGACATCACTTCAGACAGAGAAGCCATCCCTAACCGGATGGCTTTTTTGCGTTGGAATTTTTTATAAGATTGGGTGACTTTTACGTGTATAAGCAGCCAATATCGCCCTTTCTGATAGTTCCAAATAATCCTTCATTTTTTTAGCCGCTTGATCATTTTGTCCTGAGTTGAGCAGCTCCAAAATATGTGCGTTTTTGTCGATATAAGGTGCATATAAAAGTTCAGGATCATTCAAAATGCCGAAAGCCAGACGGAGTTCTGCGGAAATATTGTGGTAGAAAGCGATCAATCTTTCACTGTCAGTCAATTCCACTATCGCGGTATGAAAGTGCATATTTGCCGTTCCGGCACCAATCCAATCTTGCTGCTTGCGGCATTGTTGGGCGGTTTCAACAGCTTGTTTCATTTTGGTAATACTGGGATGCATTGGGTAAGCCTGAGCAAGAGCCTGACATTCAATTAACTGCCGAACGCGATAGATATCAATAATGGAAGCAATATCGGGCGTTGCAACAAATACGCCACGATTAGGTTCATGTTTCAGCAATCCTTCTTGTGTAAGAAGGCGGAACACTTCACGTAATGTATTTCGTGAAATTTCAAGTTGTTCACTCAGTGTCGCTTCTGATAGTCGTTGTCCAGGTAATAACTCCCCAACAACCAGTTTGTTTCTTATCGTTTCGGCGATTCTTTTACTCAGAATCTGGGGAGAGTGGTTTTTTTTCATAGTCATCCGTTAGATTTAATGGCTGATAACAAACACCTTCAAAGCGTAATATAAAAACGAATCTTCACATATTCCCCAATAACCAGCAAGTTACGGTCTTTGAACCCATGTAGGGCAATATCATTGTGCCTCTTGCACCTATATTGTGCATTCTGGCGATAAATGTAACGAAAAATATTAATATAGTGATCTCTATTGGATTTTCAGGATCGATAACACAATTCTATTTGCTTATTTTCTCGGCAACTCTTATTTATTGTTCAACAATATATTCATTTTAATCAAATAATTTTCTTCTTTGACTCCACAATGTACAGATATTGCTTAGAAAACAATAACTACAATAACGAAGCAGGGGAAAATAGCCTATGGCTATGCAGGAAGTTGTGAAACAAGATACGACCAATTTTGTATCAAATCGGCGCTCGTCTTTGATTGCTGCGGTTTTTTTGATGGCAACATCTGCGATTGGACCAGGGTTTATCACCCAGACAGCTACCTTTACTGCGACGATGGGAGCCGCTTTTGCTTTTGGCATTTTAGCCTCTATCGTGATTGATTTTGTGGTACAGCAAAATATCTGGCGCATTGTCACATTAACCAGAATGCAATCCGCGGATATTGCCAACGTTGCGATCCCAGGAAGTGGTTATTTATTAGCTATTCTGGTGATTTTTGGTGGATTAGTCTTTAACGTCGGTAATATTGCGGGAGCGGGATTAGGTCTGAATGCCTTGATGGGGTTAGATCCGAAATGGGGCGGATTACTCAGTGCGTTGATGGCTATCTACATTTTTACTTCCCGTAAAGCAGGTGTCACCATCGATCGTATGATGGTGATATTGGGACTTATCATGATAGGAATGACATTGTTTGTTGCAATAGTCTCTAATCCGCCAGTGGGAGAAGCCTTACGACAAACAGTGTTGCCTGATGAAATCAATTTTGCCACGATAACCACTATTGTTGGTGGAACTGTGGGGGGTTACATTTGCTATGCAGGCGCCCATCGTTTACTGGATAAAGGTGCGGTTGGCATTGAAAACATTCAAATTGTTTCCAGTGCTGCAACCAAAGGGATCTTGATCGTTGGCCTAATGCGATACCTGTTATTCCTCGCCATCTTGGGCGTCGTTGCCAGTGGCGTGACACTTGATGTTGCCAGCAAAACGGCCAATCCTGCTTCACAAGCATTTCAGTTCGCTGTTGGTGAATTTGGATTACGCATCTTTGGCTTAATCATCTGGGCTGCGGCAATGACCAGTATTATTGGGGCTGCCTATACTTCTATTTCTTTTGGCAGTGTCTTCCGAAAGTCATTTTCTGAGCGCCAGCGCAATATTGCGACATTACTCTTTATTGCCACATCGCTAGCCGTTTATCTATTCATGGGAACCCCGCCAGCCGCGTTATTGGTGTTCGCCGGTGGTTTCAATGGTCTTATTCTTCCTCTTGGTTTGACTATCTTTGTTTATGTTGGCTGGAAACGCGCTGATTTGATGGCAGGGTATGTTTACCCTCGCTGGTTGCTGTGGTCAGGTGCGGTAACGTGTGTGCTGACATGGTACATGGGCGCCATGTCTATCGGTTCAATCTTTGAATTTTTGAAATCAGCTTAACGGGGGCATCATGATAAAAACCATCGACTTGAATAGTGATCTGGGTGAAAGTTTTGGTCAATGGCGCATGGGAAACGATGAAGAAATATTGGGAATTGTGAGTAGTGCTAACGTTGCCTGCGGTTTTCATGCCGGCGATCCGGCAGGGATTTTGCGGACATTAAAATCTGCCCGGAAAAATAATGTCGCGATAGGCGCCCATGTTTCTTATCCCGATTTGGTGGGTTTTGGACGACGCAAAATGGAGATAGCCAGTCATGAACTTACCGCGGATGTTATTTACCAGATTGGCGCCTTGCAAGGATTGGCCGTAACAGCAGGGACTAAAGTGAGTTATGTGAAACCTCATGGCGCGCTTTATAACACCATTGCCAATGACGAATATCAGGCTGTTGCTGTTATTGAAGGCATTCTGGCGATAGATCCCAATCTTGTGTTGGTGGGTTTGGCGGGATCAAACATTCTCAGGCTGGCTCAAGAAAAGGGGTTGAAAACCATCGCAGAAGCGTTTGCCGATCGAGCCTATACCTCACAAGGGGAATTAGTTTCCCGCCGTGAAACTGGTTCTGTTTTGCATGATGCCGAACTCGTTGCCCAGCGCATGTTGCAATTGGTGACAGAAGGGGGCATTGAGTCAATTGATGGCAAATTTACCCCAATTCAGGCGGATTCAATTTGCGTGCATGGTGACAGCCCAGGTGCGGTAGCGATGGCAAAACAGGTGAAAACCGTTTTGCAGCAAGCGGGAATGACCATTCGGTCATTTATGTATTGATCGCATTGATAGGGTTCATCATTTAGGGAGATAGCCTTGCGTTTTTTACCTGTTAATTGCAATACCATCATGGTTGAATTGAGTGGCTTGGCAGAAACATTGGCTCTGCTTGATTCACTGAACATGGCACCTATTTTGGGGATTGAAGAAATTATTCCGGCAGCGAGAACGCTAATGGTTCGTTTTCGGCCGACAAAAGTATCAATCCAACAATTGGCGACAGAAATCGGTCGCCGAGATTTACAAGAGCGCAGCCATGCAATGGGAAAAAGAGTCGTCATTCCTGTGCATTACAACGGCGATGATCTCGCGTTGGTTGCGGAAATATTGGGGTGCACAGTCCAGAAAGTGATTAGGCAACATACCGAAAATGAGTATACCGTGGCCTTTACCGGATTTGCCCCAGGGTTTGCCTATATGGTATCGAACACCTCACAATGGAATATACCTCGCCGAACAAGCCCCAGAACGCGCATTCCAGCGGGAGCCGTTGCCTTGGCGGGAGAATTCAGTAGCATTTATCCGCAGGCAAGCCCAGGGGGATGGCAGCTTATCGGCATGACGGCCGAACGTATGTGGGATCTTTCCCGCCCATCTCCGGCCTTATTGCAACCGGGTTATCGGGTTAACTTTCGAGATGCCGGGCGTCACCCTGCCACAATCAGTTTGCCCGAAACGCCAGACAAGGACATGGCACCGGCTTTAGTGGCATCCAGTCATTTGGAAATTTTGTCGGTGGGATTACAAACCTTATTTCAGGATCTGGGGCGTGTTGGTCAGGCAAAATGGGGGATCTCAGGATCGGGTGCAATGGATAAAAGCGCTCTGCGCAGTGCAAACCGTATTGTTGGTAATCCCTCTGATCAGGCTGGTCTGGAAATCGTTCAGGGCGGATTTAAGGCGATGGCACATGGGCAGATGCTGATTGCAATTACCGGGGCGTCATGTCCAATAGAGATAAAAACACCATCGGGTGAAATATTCAGTGTAAATACTTACCAACCGATTGATCTCAACGAGGGTGATGAAATTTCGTTGGGGGTTCCGGTCGCTGGCATGCGTAGCTATTTATCGGTGCGCGGAGGTTTTACGATCCCAGCCATCTTATCCAGCCATTCATTTGATACGTTGTCCAATATTGGACCTGCTCCATTAAAAATCAATGACAAATTAGCGGTCGGTGAAACATCTCGCTGTGCCGCAATATCTGTCTGTGAAACCCCCGCTTTTGATATGCCAGATAAAGATGAAATCGTGATATTAGATATCCTCTTTGGCCCTCGTACAGATTGGTTTACGCCAGAATCTATCGACTTATTGAGCAAACAAATTTGGCAGGTAACCCCCCAATCCAATCGAATCGGTTTGAGACTAAATGGTGAGTGTTCACTATCAAGGATCAAGCGACAAGAATTGCCCAGCGAAGGAACCTGTGCCGGGGCGATACAAATTCCGGCTAATGGTCAGCCTGTACTCTTTTTGGCGGATCATCCGTTGACAGGAGGATATCCAGTCATTGCCTCCATCGCCGATTATCATCTTGATCTGGCTGGCCAGATCCCCGTCAACGCCAAAATTCGATTTAACCCCATTCGCCAATTCCATGAAATTCAAGGGAGTCATGATTTGCCATGAACACCACTGTGAACAATTTAAATCATCGTAATAAGAAAGTGCTGATTGCCAACCGTGGTGAGATTGCCGTCCGGATCATTCGGGCTTGCCGCGATTATGGCGTACAGACCGTTGCTGTCTATGCAGATGTTGATATCAACGCCCAGCATGTTCAATTGGCTGATGAGGCTTATGCGCTGGGAGGAAATAGTCCTACAGAAACTTACCTCAATATTCCCCGGTTGCTGGATGTGGCGAAGAGCTCAGGGGCAACGATGGTGCATCCCGGTTACGGCTTTTTATCTGAGCGAGCGGAATTCGCTCAGGCCGTGATTGATGCTGGCTTAATTTGGATTGGCCCTAACCCTGAAACGATTAATAAGTTAGGCGATAAAGTTCAGGCGCGTAAGATAGCCCAGCAAGTGGGAGCACCGTTGGTTGTCGGGACATCAGAGCCAGTTAACACTGTACAGGAAGTCGTTGACTTCGCGGAGCAGCATGGCTTACCGATTGCCATCAAAGCGGCTTTTGGTGGGGGAGGACGGGGCTTGAAAGTTGTCTGGCGCATGGATGAAGTGGCAGAGCTTTATCACTCGGCGGTACGTGAGGCGACAGCAGCATTTGGTCGTGGTGAATGTTTTATTGAGCAATTTTTGGATAAACCGCGCCATATTGAAGCACAGGTTATTGCGGACAAACAGGGGCATGTGGTGGTACTTGGCACCCGTGATTGCTCTTTGCAACGTCGTAACCAAAAGTTGGTGGAAGAAGCCCCTGCGCCATTTTTAACCCAGGAACAAAGAGAACGTATTCACCAGTCAGCAAAAGCCATTTGTGCAGCAGCCAATTATGTGGGAGCGGGTACAGTAGAATTTTTACTCAGCGCAGATGGCACACTTTCTTTCTTGGAAGTTAATACTCGCTTACAAGTAGAACACCCCGTAACAGAAGAGACAACGGGCATTGATTTGGTGATCGAGCAATTGCGAGTTGCGGAAGGTTATCCGTTAAGCATTCAGGAAACCCCTATCCCAAGGGGGCATTCGTTTGAGTTTCGCATTAATGCGGAAGATGCCGCTAAAGGTTTCCTGCCAACGTCTGGCATCATTACCGAATTTATCCCACCCGCCGGCCCTGGCATTCGTCTGGATTCTGGTGTGATTGAGGATTCCACAATTCCGGCAACCTTTGATTCACTCATGGCGAAATTAATTGTTACCGGGGCGACCAGGGAACAGGCCATTGTTCGGGCACGTCGGGCATTGAAAGAGTTTAAGATCCACGGCGTGGCCTCTGTATTACCTTTCCATCAAGCAGTGATGGCGCATCCTGATTTTATTGCTGGTGATCAGTTCAATGTCCATACCCGCTGGATTGAAACCGATTTTGTCAATGAATTAGAGGCTTCGCTACGCCAATTTCCGCCAGAGGATAAAGAAATCACCCGCACTTTTATTGAGATTGATGGCCGCAGACATGAATTGGGATTGCCAGCGAATTTATGGGCGCATTTAGTTCCTGTTAGTGAACAGCCATTTTCGTTGCCTGCGGTAAAGGAAAAACAGCCGGAAGATCCCCGTCAGGTCAAAGCCCCTATATCCGGTATCCTGCATGCTTGGCTGGTTGAAGAGGGTGAAAAAGTCAGTGAGGGTGATGTGATTGCCGTTATGGAAGCCATGAAAATGGAAGTACAAATCCATGCCCCCCGTTCAGGAAAAATCACATTCTGTGCCCAGGCAGGAAGTTATCACGATGCAGAGCATGTCTTGGCGAACATAGAATAGAAACATCGGGTAGTAATATTGATTAAAATAGCAGGATCGGCTGATCCTGCCTTCCGCACCCCGATATATCCCATACTCATCTTTAAAGTTATTTACATTTCCCTTAGAAATGTAAATAATAATGCTTCTCAATAGTATCCTTGATTGAAAATAAATGTCTAAAATTACCAAAATTTACGCTAGCCTGGCGAAAAATGGCCTGTGTGTTCCTTTGATGTCCGCATCTATGCTGACAGTGGCTATCTCCACCAACGCCTTTGCAAGTACTGAAAACACGACAAAAAGAACGACTGATGTCAGTGATACCCTGGTTGTTATTGCGGATAATAATGCCCAAGGCGCACCAGAAGAAAGAAAAGTCAGCCGCAATGAAATCAGGGTCAAACAAGCACAAAGTGTCGGTGAAATTTTAAAAAATGTACCGGGTGTACAAGCCGGTCACCCTAGCGCTTTAGGGCAACGCTTTAAAATCCGTGGCATGGACGACCAATTCATCAACGTGACAATTGATGGTGCAAGACAAGAGGGATATCACTTCCACCATGCCGGCAATTACGGCATCGATCCTGAAATGCTAAAGCAGGTTGATATCAAAGTCGGTAGTAACAGTATTACCTACGATACAGGTGCTATTGGTGGTGCATTAAAATTTGAAACCGTTGATGCGGGGGATCTGTTAGAGCCGGGACAATTATTTGGCGCCAAAGGAAAATTAAACTACTCAAGCAATGGTTCCGAATTCCAACAATCCTTAGCGACCTATGGTCGATTAGGTGCTGCTGATTTATTAGGTTACTTTACCCATCGCAATATGCATAACTCTATGTCTGGCAGGGATAATAGCGGGCGAGAGTCTATCCCGACAGATGGAAGATTATTCAATTACTTATTGAAAGCGAAATTTAATCTGACGGATGAGCAGTATATTAATGTATCAAAAGAACATTATAAAAATGATGCAGCAACCAGTTTCCGATTGAATTTTGGACAAGACGTCAATAATGGCAAGAAAGCGAAGTATGCCATTGACCGTGACACCCATAATATCATTTATGGCTATGCGCCCGTTGATAATGACCTCATTGACTTAAAAGTATCCGCTTATCATACGGAACAAACCTCTACCCATATGAAACCCCTAAATGGTGATGGGAGCGGATTTAAGAGTATTGTTGAAACCCAAGGTATTAAGATTCGTAATACCTCTAGTTTTGATACCCAGAAATTATCCCATGCCTTAACCTATGGGTATGAATATTTTGATACCCGAATGGGATACACTGATGAAGATGAAAATATTCATAAAAAAGAACTAGAAAAAGCAAATTCATCATCCATTTACTTAGAAGATGATATTCAATTGGCTGATTTTCACGTCATACCGGGTATCAGATGGGATTACTATAAATACCATACCGTTAATAAACAGCATCAGCCGTTTGAGAGAACTTACGCTCATGTCTCCAAAGCACTTGGCTTGAAATACGAGCTTGGGGCATATACCACTTTATTTGCCAACTATACCGAACTGTTTAGAGGTCCATTGGGCAAAGAGCTGATGGGATTCTCCAACCAGAGCAATAACCTGAAAGCCACAACCGGTTACAATCTGGAAACGGGTTTGGCTGGCGCTTATCCGAGTGTTTTTGCAGACAATGATTCATTAGTGGTATCAGGTAAAGTGTTCCAAACAAACTTTAAAAACCTGTCTACAACCTTGGCCAAGAATGAGCTACATAATCTCCCGAAAGCCAGACTGCAAGGGTTTGAATTAGCGGCTGGCTATAAACTGGATAATGTATCTTTAAAAGCCACTTATGCCAAAGTCAATAATAAAATTATTGAAGGTAATGAGTTAATTAACAAAGCCTTTACCAAAGGATTAGAGTTTATGCCGTCAGTGGGTGACTCTATCACTGTGGGTGGTAGTTACCTGTTTGACAAAACCGATATTGAACTCGGTTGGAATACTCGCTTTGTTCTGTCAAAAAACTCAAAAGGTAAAACCCGAAACGATAAGAAAGAAGAGATTATCGTCGATGTACATAAACGGGGATATGGCGTAAGTAATATGTATATCTCTTGGGCGCCAAAATTAGGGACATTTAAAAATACAGAACTTCAGTTTGGCATCGATAATGTCTTCGATAAACGTCACAACGAGCACTCTTACTATTTGAATACTTACCAAGGACAAGAAGAAAAAGGCCGCACATATAAAGCGACAATTTCTTATAAGTTCTAATAAGCATCGCGTAAAGGTTTCCAAAATACCTTGCGTAAAAAGTCTGCGGTTTATCCGCAGACTTTTTTTCAGGATTGCAACCAGTGTGTGCAATTACAGCGTAAAAACGCCAATCAGGGCGATCACCGTTAAAATCGCGGCGGCACCATAAAACACCCATTTACTGGCAGGAATAGGGATTTGCAAATCGTGCATGCCATGATGTAAGCGGTGCAAACCACACCATAAAGGCAGGCTAATCATCAACAGCAAAAAGACACGGCCAATAAAACTCTGGCAAAATGTCAGGATGCGTTCATAAGAAAGCGCCTCTGGCGCCAATCCCAGTGGCAGCAAGATACCCAGTAGCAAAATAATGGCTGGCCCAATAATCGCGCTCCACATGCCGCCGGCACCAAACAGCCCCCAGAAAATCGGTTCATCGGAACGCTTAGGTACTTGATTCATCAGATCCTCCTTGGGTCAGAAAAGCAGGGCGATGCCGAGGATCACGGCGCTAGCAATGATCGTGATTGCCCATAGCAGTTTGATAATGGGTTCTGGCGGCATTTTCTCATTTTTAACAATGAGATTGAGAGCCTTAGGTGCCAGCTCAAACCATGTTTTAGTATGCAGCAATGCCGCCAGCAAGGTGATGATATTCACCAGCAACACCAGTGGGTTTTGCAGAAAAGAGACAAATCCCGCCCAACTTTCAGGGCCACTTTTCAGGGCGAACAAGCCGTAAAGTACCAAGATACTGAACCAAACCGTGGGAATGGCGGTCCCTTCCCGCAACATATAGAAGCGATAAAAACCCAGTTTATGCCACCAATGCGTTTCCATACCCCGCACATAAGGCTTACGTTTTGTCGTCATTACTTTTTCCTCCCTTATTGTGGTTTCAGCATGGAGATCAGAAAATCTTTGGCGCTTTCTGCCTTGCTTTGCTGGATCGCACCGGCCGGATCGACATGTTTCGGGCACACTTCAGAGCAGTAGCCGACAAAAGTGCAAGACCAGACGCCATTATCGCTGTTGATTTGCGGCATACGTTCTTTCTTGCCGTGGTCGCGGCTATCAAGGTTATAGCGGTGAGCCAGTGTGACCGCCGCAGGTCCAATAAATTCAGGATTCAGGCCAAATTGCGGACAGGCCGCATAGCACAAGCCACAATTGATACAACCGGAAAACTGATGATACTTCGCCATTTGGGCGGGCGTCTGCACACTTGGCCCATCGGCAGGTTGACGATCATTGCCAATGATATAAGGTTTGATCGCTTCCAGACTCTCAATAAAGTGAGTCATATCTACAACCAAATCCCGTTCAATAGGGAAATTACCCAGCGCTTCAACTTTCATGCCCTGGGCGTAATCGCGCAGGAAGGTTTTACAGGCCAGTTTCGGTACACGGTTTACCATCATGCCGCAGGAGCCACAAATTGCCATGCGACAAGACCAGCGGTAAGAGAGGTCGGGCGCCAGATTGTCCTTGATATAACCCAATGCATCCAGCAGTGAAGTTTGCTCATCGTAAGGCACTTCATAAGTGACGAAATGGGGTTCATTGTCGATTTCCGGGTTATAGCGCATGACTTCCATTTTCAGATTATTCATCTCAGCCATTCGCTTGCTCCTTCTGTTTTTTCTCTTGTGCCGCCGCTTCACCACCATAGACCCGTTTTGCGGGTTGAGATTTGGTGATCTTCACCTCACTGTATTCCAGATGTGGGGCGCCTTCTGGGTTATAGCGTGCCAGCGTATGTTTCAGGAAATTCTCATCATCACGTTCGGTACAACCTTCATCAAGGCGCTGGTGGGCGCCACGGGATTCTTTGCGATTGATGGCCGAATGCGCCATACATTCAGCGACATCCAAGCCAAACCCTAATTCAATGGTGTAGAGCAGATCGGTATTGAATACGCTGGAACGGTCGCTAATTTCGATATGTCTAAAACGTTCTTTGAGTTCAGCAATTTTGTCGATGGTTTTCTGCATAAGTTCTGGTGTGCGATAAATGCCGCAACCTTCTTCCATTGATGTTCCCAGTTCATCGCGGATTTTCGCCCAGTTTTCGCCGCCTTTCTGATTTAGCAACCTATTCAGTTTATCTTCAACATCACGGACCTGGGCATCCAATACGCTATGATTGGCGGGTTTGACGTTCTGGATATGCTTGACCGCTTCTTCACCGGCCAGCCGTCCAAAGACAACCAATTCAGCCAGCGAGTTAGAGCCAAGACGATTTGCACCATGCAGGCCAACAGAGGCGCATTCCCCGATAGCGAACAATCCCTTGATACGTGTTTCGCATTGTTGATTGGTTTCGATTCCGCCCATGGTGTAATGTGCCGTTGGGCGAACGGGAATTGGCTGTTTGACAGGATCAACGCCGACATAGGCTTTTGCCAGCTCACAGATAAATGGCAAACGTTCGAGCAGTTTTTTCTCCCCCAAATGACGCAAATCCAGATGTACGACATCGCCGCGCGGCGTTGCGATGGTACGGCCTGCCCGCCACTCATGCCAGAATGCCTGGGACACTTTGTCGCGCGGACCTAATTCCATATATTTGTTTTCAGGCTGTCCAAGTGGGGTTTCTGGCCCCAAGCCATAATCTTGTAGATAGCGATAACCGTCCTTGTTTACCAGAATCCCGCCTTCACCGCGACAGCCTTCGGTCATCAAAATACCGGAACCGGGCAGGCCGGTTGGGTGATATTGCACAAATTCCATATCGCGCAAGGGGACGCCGTGACGGAATGCGATCCCCATGCCATCACCTGTAACAATCCCGCCATTGGTGTTATAACGGTAGACCCGCCCGGCACCGCCCGTTGCCATAATGACCGCATTTGCGCGGATCTGGACTTTCGTCCCTTCCATCATATTCAGTGCAACCAATCCGCGCACGTGTCCTTCATCCACTAAAATATCGAGGACAAAATGCTCATCAAAGCGCTGGATTTGTGGATACTTAAGCGAAGTTTGGAACAGGGTATGGAGCATATGGAAGCCAGTCTTATCGGCGGCAAACCAGGTGCGCTCAATCTTCATGCCCCCAAAACGCCGCACGTTGACAGAACCATCCTCTTTTCGGCTCCACGGGCAGCCCCACTGCTCTAGCTGGATCATTTCTGTCGGGCAATGTTTGACGAAATACTCAACCACATCTTGTTCACACAGCCAGTCACCACCGGATACCGTGTCATTGAAGTGAAAATCGTAAGAATCGTGTGACTGAGTGACGGCGGCCGATCCGCCTTCTGCGGCCACGGTATGGCTGCGCATGGGATAAACTTTTGAGAGCAAGGCGATGTTGAGTTGAGGATTGGCTTCAGCAGCAGCGATGGCAGCCCGTAATCCGGCACCACCGGCTCCGATAATCGCGAGGTCGACATTGAAGGTTTTCACTGCTCTTCTCCATTGTTCAAGTGGGATCAATTGAAGTGAATCAAAAATCAGTTAAAAGAACACTATCTACTATTTTTTATAGGGTTTAATTATAACGAACAATATAGGGGGTAAATTTGATATGGATGCGGGTTTTGTGGGATTTTGCTGATAAAGTGTGATCTGGAGCATATTTTTATTTACTCAAAAACGACATATTAATGTTGACATAATTTCATTAGTGTAATTCAAGCAAGATTAAGTAATAGAATTCATTATTTTGGATAACAAGAAGGTTATTATTAAGTTATATCAGTGGCCTTTCAAGATGCGTCTTATATCCCCCGCTTCGCGGGGAGAAATCAGGTTTCATATCGTGTTGTAAATTGCAACTTGAAGTTTAATGCGTATATATGTAACTAACTACTTTAAGGGGTGTTTATTATGAATGATGAACAACGAGAAGATCAGGGTGAACCTGAATATTATGGCAATGTGACAATTCTACAATTGGAAACTTACCCACAATTTGAGGCATTATCAACTAATAATGTTGAAGTGACATTTAAAGATTCGCTGGGATATGAACATAATAATTTTTATTTAACAAATGCCAATGGTCAGATAGAAGGTGGAGGCGTATATACAACGCTACTGCTCGCGTTATTAAATAACAAATTTGTGACATTAAAAACCAATGGGTTTGTTGGCTCTCATAATGAAAGGTACATCACAGGCGTTATCATTACATATAATGCTTAAATGAATTTTTCCAATTGCAACCCAAAAGAGTTGTCGATGATGTTTGCAAAAAATATTATGAAATATGGATAGGGACTTCCATATTCTTTCAGCATAAATAAAAGAATAACGAAATAATTAATCAAGCTGAAAATCAAAAAATTAAGTGTATAAAGAATAAGGGCATAAAGAAATTGGGCGCAATGAATTGTCTGATAGGCTTGATGAAGGTAAACTGCGCGTTTTGTTTTATTTTGGAGTCATAGGAATATGAACGAAAACGCGAATTGGCAGCCAAGTGCCCCTATCGCCAATGTATTGAAAAGGGCGAAGATTTTAGCAGAAATACGGCGCTTTTTCGCAGATCGTGGGGTGTTGGAAGTCGAAACGCCTGCCATGAGTCAGGCGACTGTCACCGACGTTCATCTGGTTCCTTTCCAGACACAATTCGTTGGACCGGGAGCGGCAGATGGCTTGACTCTGTACCTGATGACTAGCCCTGAATACCACATGAAGCGTCTGCTGGCAGCGGGAAGCGGTTCCATTTATCAGATGGGGAAAAGTTTTCGCAATGAGGAAGCGGGTCGTCATCATAACCCAGAGTTCACCATGCTGGAGTGGTATCGTCCGCACTATGACATGTATCGCTTGATGAATGAAGTGGATGACTTGTTGCAGCAGATCCTGGATTGTGAAAGTGCCGAATCGCTTTCTTACCAACAGGCTTTCATGCGATATCTGGAGATTGATCCCCTGACCGCAAGCAAAGAAAAATTGCGTGAAGTCGCGGCGAAACTTGATCTCAGTAATATTGCTGATCAGGAAGAAGATCGCGACACGTTGTTGCAGCTACTTTTTGTCATGGGTGTAGAAACTCAGATCGGCATTGAAAAACCGACGTTTATCTATCATTTTCCGGCATCTCAAGCGGCATTGGCGGAAATTAGCAAGGAAGATCACCGTGTTGCGGAGCGCTTTGAAGTCTATTTCAAAGGCATGGAGTTGGCGAACGGTTTTCGTGAACTGACTGACAGTAATGAGCAACGTCTTCGTTTCGAACAGGATAACCGTAAACGTGAAGCGATGGGCTTACCGGTTCAGCCGATTGATGAATATCTGCTGGCAGCCCTTGCTCACGGAATGCCTGAATGTGCGGGTGTCGCATTAGGGGTAGATCGTCTGATCATGCTGGCGTTAGGGGCTGAGCGGATTAGCGAGGTTATTGCTTTTCCAGTGGGGATCTCGTGACACATTATTGATGTCGCATTGGGTCATGATTGGGGCAGTCCTGGACTGCCCCGCTGTTTTTCTGCGTTATTGACACGGATTATTTATGCTCGTGATGTTTTCTCAGGAACTTCACTGCTAAATCAGGGAAATCGGTAAATGCCCCATCGACATTCGCCTTGTCGAAAACAATATCAAATAGCTGGTTGCCGCTGGTGGCATATTTTGGCAATTGGTCGATACGGATGGTATAGGGGTGTACCGCCAGATGGCTGGCGTGAGCCTCTTTCACCATGCCGGTCAATTTAATGTTGTTTGGCGTAGAGTTACTGGCAATAAGCATATGGTAATCTGGGCCAATTCCATCAGCATATTTTGCCACTTCTTTCATGGCACCCGGTTTAAACATCCATTCATAGCTATAATTCTGCCATGTGCCATCTGGCTTTTGTTCGTAAGTTTCATTCCAATCGGTGTAAGCGATAAGCTGGATCAGTTTCAGATCCATCCCCAGCTTCGGCTCTAGCTCATTTTTGATGCGTTTGAGTTCATTGGCATCAAAACATTGTAGATAAACTTTATCGCTCTTTTTGGTATAGCCATACTGTTTCAGGACTTCCAGTACCTTGCTGGTGATATCTTTACCTTCCTGACGATGGAACCATGGCGCTTTAATTTCAGGATAAATACCAATGTCTTTGCCCGTCGATTTGTTCAATCCTTGAATAAATTCAAGCTCTTCCTGAAAGGTATGGATGTGGAAATCTGATTTACCCATTGGGAAACGTCCAGGATAGCTTTGGACTTTTTTTCCATCCTTGATATCAAAACCTTCGGTAAATTTCAGTGACTTAATTTCTGGCAGGGTAAAGTCGATAGCATAATAACGGCCGTCAGCACGGGCGCGGTTTGGAAAACGCTCTGCGACATCCGTGACGCGATCAAGATAGTGATCGTGCAGTACAATGAGCTGGTCATCTTTCGTCATGACCAGATCTTGCTCAAGATAATCCGCACCTTGTGCATAGGCCATTGCTTTGGCGGGTAATGTGTGTTCAGGCAAATAACCGCTAGCGCCACGATGGGCGATAACAATTTTATCTGCGGCATGTGCAATGCCTGACATGGATGATGCTAACAGAATACCGGCCATAATTGCCTTAATAGGGGTCTGCATTGGGATTCTCCATTTATGCTAATAGAAATTTTAAACAAAAAACGATGTTATTTACCGCGTTACTCATTTTTTGTCTTTCGTCGGTAGCCAGAAAAATAGGGTGTTAATTTATGTCGATTTTTATATAAGATAATGACATAACACAATCCTGAATATTAACTTTACCCGCAGTATGTCACAATTTTATGACATAAAAATGTTTCTTTGGATTTTGTTTATATTCAGTCTTGTTCTCAACGAATGTGTAGAGCACGCCTTTGCCTCTCGTGCTTATCATCTAACATGGATTTTTATATTGAAATATACCAATCCAACTTCAAGTTGCAGTTTGTAAGCCAATGAGAGTGTTTATATCTCCCCGCTGCGCGGGGAGATATAAGACGCATCTTGAAAGGCGACTGGTATAAGCATCAGGTAGTCACGGCAAATCAGATAAATGAATAATGACAAATTGGTTTACATAATATCAAAATACAAAATCAACAGATTGTGAATGCAGTAGAGATATAATGAAGATATTCATAAGATAAAAGTAATCAGTGTGTTTAATGAGAAATAACACACTTAACTACGTATACCAATCCAACTTCAAGTTGCCGTTTGCAAGCCAATGAGAGTGCTTATATCTCCCCGCTACGCGGGGAGATATAAGATGCATCTTGAAAGGCGATTGATAGGGTTATTAATCAGCGTCTTTCAGTAATATCATTAACCTTGACGGGCAATTTCCTGCTTATGTTTGTTTTCACTTAACATCACAAACAACAACAGAATAACAGAGAGAATGCTACCGCCGATCATGACCATAAAGCCACCGTCCCAACCGAAATAGTCAACGGTATAGCCGACGATAATACTGGCCGCAACTGAACCCCCCAAATAGCCAAACAGACCCGTAAAGCCTGCGGCGGTTCCGGCTGCTTTTTTCGGTGCTAATTCCAGGGCGTGCAGGCCGATTAACATCACCGGTCCGTAAATCAGGAAGCCGATAACCAGCATACAGATCATATCAATCGTAGGGTTACCTTCTGGGTTCAGCCAGAATACGATAGTGGCGATGGTGACAAGGATCATAAAGAATACGCCAGTAGCACCCCGGTTACCTTTAAAGACTTTGTCAGACATCCAACCACACAGCAGCGTACCTGGAATACCCGCATACTCATACAGGAAGTAAGCCCAGGAAGATTTATCCATGGTGAAGTCTTTGACTTCCTTCAAGTAAGTGGGTGACCAATCAAGGATACCGTAACGCAGCAAATAGACGAATACGTTGGCTACGGCGATCATCCACAGCAACTTGTTCGGCAAAACGTACTGCATGAAGATTTCTTTTGCCGTCAGTTCCTTTTCGTTCTTTTCCGTATAATCGGCAGGGTAGTCGTTTTTATACTCTTCAATTGATGGCAAACCACAAGATTGTGGTGTATCACGCATTATGGCAAAAACGATGAGTGCCACGACGATAGCCGCAAAGGCTGGCATATAAAATGCCGCTTTCCAGTCATTGAACCAGGCCATCCCCAACATGAACAGTAATGGTGGTATACCCCCGCCAACGTTGTGGGCACAGTTCCAGACAGAAACAATACGGCCACGCTCTTTCTGTGACCACCAGTGCACCATGGTACGTCCGCAAGGAGGCCATCCCATGCCCTGGAACCAACCGCAGAGGAACAACAAAGAAAACATGATAGCAATGCTGGAAGTGGCCCATGGCACAAAGCCCATAAACAGCATCACCACCGCTGCCAGTATCAAACCCGCCGGCAAGAAAACACGTGGATTCGAACGGTCGGAAACGGAACCCATGATGAATTTTGAGAATCCGTAAGCAATCGAAATACCTGATAGTGCGAAGCCAAGATCTCCCTTAGAAAAACCTTGATCGATCAAAGAAGGTATGGCGAGTGCAAAGTTTTTTCTTACCAGATAGTAAGCTGCATATCCAAAGAAAATTCCCATAAAAATTTGCCAGCGCAAGCGACGATAGAGTGGATCTATTTCCTGCGCAGGCAACCGAGCCTTATGAGGCGCCGGCTTGAAAATACTTAACATATTTGTCTCCACGTGACTTTTGTATGAGCGAGTCACCACCATTAAGCAGTGATGGTGCTAAACGAAAATTTTGACTACTTATTTTCTATATCGAAGCTAATATTAGCTGAAAACAACCTTATATGACTGTGAGGTATCGCTAACATATAGATATAATTTCGCAAAGTCGATAATTTTGAGTGATTTAGCACTTTTTTTGAATACAATTTATTTATATTAGTGTGATGATAGTCACAATGAGCGGCTTTTTGGTTATTTTTTATTTTTGCACGTTTAAAATTTGTTTATATTCTCGACCCAATAAAAGCGCATTATTGTTAGGGGAATTTGCCTGATATCGTCATCATGAAAAAAATGAGATAAATATAATCCACACAAACGTTCCTATTATAAATGTTATTTAATAAATAAAAGCATTTCCCTACCTGCTGTTTTTAAAAAATCGCCCTATTTTCTTGCCGAAGTTATTTACATAATGCCCTCATTTATTTATGTGATTCATTTTTTTATTTACATGCTTTGCGTTTTTTATAACACAGTTATAAATAAAATGTTTGAAATTAAAACCCAACATAATGGATATTACTACAAATAGTTATTCATACTCATGATAGCAGTTTTCAAGCCGGTTTGGATGACTATTTTTCGTTGTAAAATATAATAATATCAACTGGTTAATTGAGTTTGGTCGCAGGTTGTATAGGCGTAATACATGCTGTCTTCCAAATAATGATTGGCTTTATATAAGTTGATTGTTTAATTAATAAAAGATTACAAATTAATACTAATCAATATATTTATTAAATTCGCAATAATTTTTTGCAATTTATTTTTCTGATTCAGTTGGCGTCAACATAAGGTATTTGCAAATACTGAATGTAGACAAAAATTGAAGAATAACGACTACCAGCATTAATGCCTCTATTCATCATGAAAATTGATGAAACCAATGAGGCTCTGAATGAGAGTATCATTATGAATACTTACACACACAAGGCAATATTACACACAGCATTGACTACTGGGCAAAAAAACGCTCCTGCTGTTGCACCTGAATTTACGAGTATTATCAGTTGCATGACGGCAGAGTTAGTACCGTGGTTTAAGAGCGTCCCTTCTCGGTTGTCTGAGTTGGCTAAAAGTATACCCAATGAGATAGCGGTTTCTGATCCGTATGAAACGTTGACATTTGGGGAATTGGACCAACGCATTGAGAAGGCGGCTTATATTTTGCGTTACCACGGTGCCAAAATGGGTAGCAGTGTTGCCATTGCGGCCCAGCGAGGTATTGCATGGTTTATCACCATGCAGGCAACGTGGCGAATTGGGGCGGTATATATCCCCCTAAATACCCTGATGCCAGAAAAACGTCTGAACGATATTCTCGCCAGCCTGCCGGAAAGCATTCTGGTCTCCGATGATACCGTCTCGGCGGGGCTTAAGGCGTCAACATTCATCCCCATGAATGCTATCCTAAATCCGATGGCCAACGCTGAAACAGCAGAAAACATGGATATCCCCGTGTTGGGTGATCATCCGGCTTATGTGATGTTTACTTCTGGCTCTACAGGCTTGCCAAAAGCCGTACAAGTTCAGCATGACAACCTGACCGCGTGCCTATGCGGATTTGGCAAACTGTTGTCGATTAGCCCGCGTGACCATATGCTGGCATTGACGACGTTCTCTTTTGATATCTCTGTCCTGGAATTGCTGCTGACCGTGGTGCATGGAGGCAGTATCTATATCGCGTCAATTGACACCCAACGTGATGCAATGGCGTTGTCTGAAACACTGTCAGATCCCCAATTCACTTTCGCCCAGGCAACACCGGTTACCTGGTCAATGGCCCTGAATGCGGGATGGAAGCCGCGCCCAGCAATGAGCATGTTGTGTGGCGGGGAGGCGCTGTCACAAGATCTGGCAGATAAACTGACCGCCACCGGAAGCACATTATGGAACGTCTATGGCCCCACGGAAACAACCATCTGGTCAACGGCGTATTGCATGAAAAAGGGCGATAAAGTGCAACTGGGAGGACCTATTCCGGGCACCAGTATTATGGTTGTGGATGAACATTTGCGACCGGTGCCTAAAGGAACCGTGGGCGAAATTCTTATCGGTGGATTGGGCGTGACCGCAGGCTATCGCAATAACCCAACCGAAACGGCCAAAAGATATGTCCCCGACATGACTCAAAAAGGTAAAAGAGCCTATTTGACCGGCGATATGGCACGTATGCTTGAGGATGGCTCCTTGATTTATATGGGGAGACAAGATGATCAGGTGAAAGTACGGGGACATAGAATCGAGTTAGGTGAGATAGAGATTGCATTGAGAAAACAATACGGCGTACAGGATGCGATTATTCGCGTTGCTGGCAGTGGTGATTTTGCCAAGATCCAAGCGTTTGTGCTGTTCAATCCTACTTTGGTTGTGCCGGAGGAATGGGTACGCGAAACCCAACGCTCTCTCAGGGAAATACTGCATGACGCCTGGATACCGACCGAATATTACCGTATTCCCTATATTCCGCTGACAAACAGCGGCAAAAGGGATAAAAAACGGTTGGAAGAGGTGGCGGAACGATTAAATGCCAGCCATGACAGAGTGCCGCCGCGAACAGAAACTGAAAAACGCGTTGATGAAATTTGGCGTGGTTTACTGGGAACGGATATCTTCGGCATCACGGATGATTTCTTCCAAATCGGCGGTCACTCTATTCTGGTCGCCCGCATGGTCGAACACATTGACAACGCGTTTTCACTGCGGGTGCCGATTTCCGCAATCTATGTGGAGCCAACCATTGCCAAAATAGCCGCCATCTTGGATGAAATCATGGCTGCCCGTCAGACAAACCCGACTCAGCTCGCCGGAACTTACCATAATGAAGCCTTAATTCGTCAGCATGCCAAAAGGCTCAAGGATGACGTTTACCTGAAAGAAGGGGTTCGTCCTGATGGATTGGCTCATGCCAATGGGTATCAGCCAGATAAAATATTACTGACAGGAGCGACCGGATACCTTGGGCTGCATTTGCTGGAGCAGTTACTGAAACAGACCTCTGCCAGAGTCATTTGCTTATGCCGAGCCTCTGATGCCGAACACGCCCGTGCAAGGCTCAAGGCCGGCTGCAACAATTACCACATTGATATTGGTGACGGGCTTGAGCGGGTAGATATTATTCTCGGTGATTTGGGACAGCCGCGTTTTGGTTTATTGCCGGAGTCATGGGCGCAACTGGCCGAAGAGATTGATGTTATTTACCACAACGGGGCATGGGTTAATTTCATCTATCCTTATAGCGCCCTGAAAAGTATCAACGTTGACGGCACCCGAACAGCACTGGAGCTGGCTTGTACCGCGCGCCTGAAACATTTTCATTATGTTTCTTCTGTCAATGCACTGTATGCCACGCAGTCGCCTCGCCCCTATCTGGAAGATGATCGTGCGATGGGAGAGCCGGTTCGTGACCCTTCCGGTTATTCAGGCAGTAAATGGGTTTCTGAAGGGATCATCAATATTGCCCGTCAAAGAGGCGTCCCTGTGAGCATTTACCGGCCAGGGTTGATCCTCGGACACACGCGCACCGGAGCGGCACAGGGTAATGATTATCTGATCGCCTCCTTGAAAGGTTATTTGGCAATGGGTTTTTATCCTGACCATGCCTTATTGCTGGATATCGTACCGGTTGATTATGTCGCGTCGGCACTGGTGCATATCTCCAGACAGCCGGAGTCCAATGGAAAATTCTTTAATCTGTTCAACCCAGAGCAGGTTTCTATCCGGCAATTTTTCGATTGGGTGCAAGATTTTGGTTATATCCTCAACCCTGTGCCATTTAATGAGGGGAAAGAGAAGATCCTGGCACTGGATGATACCCATCCACTGTATCCCTTGATCCCACTGATCCGAGATATGACGGAAAGACCTTATCGTGCATTAGATCCGGCTTATGTGAATGAAATTCATCCTGAACGGGAGCTGAAAAATACGCTGGCGGGGTTAGCGGGAAGCCCTATCCGTTGCCCGACAATAACGGCTGAATACGTCCACCAAGTGTTGCGTTACCTGATTGGTACTGGATTCTTGCCGGCGGCGCTGTCAGAACGTTTTAAAAAGGAGGCCATATCATGGAACGATTAACCGGCAGCGATGCCATCAATTGGATGGTCGTCATCAATGGTAAAAAGCAGTATTCGGTCTGGCCGGTTGCGTATGAGATCCCGCTGGGATGGATGGCAATCGGCAGGACAGGAACGAAAGAAGCGTGTCTGAGCCATATTGCTAAAATTTGGCCGCAGCCAACAAAATAGATATCGTTACTTGATAACGTAAATCAAATTATGGGCATGTTCCTGCGGGTTCATGCCCATCTTTATTTCCATCTTCCCTGAACATGCATTTTTTATGACATTTTAAGCGCGATTCTCGCTCGTTTTTGTTCCTTATCAAACAAAAAATCCAGAAGTTGTATATATTTTATCTATCCCGACTCGATATTAACTCGCCGGATACGTGGCCGTGACTGGCATAGAAACGAAAAAGGAGCGTCTCCAATGAATGTCTCTCCGGTAACAGAAACTGATGTCATCATTATCGGCGGAGGGGCGACCGGTGCAGGAATTGCGAGAGACTGCGCCCGCCGCCGTTTGCGCTGCATTTTATTGGAACGCCGTGATATTGCCACAGGAGCGACAGGGCGCAATCATGGCTTGCTGCATAGTGGGGCACGTTATGCCGTAACGGACAGCGAGTCGGCAAAAGAGTGCATCAAGGAAAACAAAATCCTCAAGCGCATTGCCCGCCATTGCATTGAAAAAACCAATGGATTGTTTATCACTTTGCCAGAAGATCCCCCAGATTATCAGCAGACTTTTATCACGGCCTGTGGGAAAGCAGGGATTGATGCGCAGGCAATGGTGCCAGAAGAAGCCTTGCGTCTGGAACCCTCCGTTAACCCCGATTTAACTGGGGCAGTGATGGTGCCGGATGGCACCGTTGATCCCTTTAGATTGACCGCAGCCAATATGCTGGATGCCAAAGAGCATGGCGCACAGGTGCTGACTTACCATGAAGTGATGGGACTGATCCGGCAAGGAGATAAAGTGACCGGTGTGCATGTTTATGATCATCAACATAAACGGCTATATGACATTTATGCCCAAATCATTGTGAATGCGGGGGGAATTTGGGGGCAGAAAATCGCTGAATATGCCGAGTTGCAGGTGCGAATGTTGCCGGCAAAAGGGGCATTGCTGATCCTTGGGCATAGGATCAACAATATGGTGATTAACCGTTGCCGTAAGCCGGCTGATGCCGACATCCTCGTGCCCGGTGACACGATCTCACTGATCGGGACAACTTCCACCCGTGTTGAATATGATCAGATCGACAATATGTTTGTGACACCGGAAGAGGTGGATACCTTGATGCGGGAAGGTGCGCGGCTATCTCCCCAACTTGCGAAGACACGCATTTTACGCGCTTATGCGGGGGTGCGTCCGTTAGTGGCGAGTGATGATGATCCTTCTGGTCGTAACGTCAGTCGGGGAATTGTGTTGCTTGATCATGCACAACGCGATGGTCTGCAAGGCTTCATGACCATTACTGGCGGTAAGCTGATGACTTATCGGTTAATGGCAGAACAAGCGACGGATAAGATCTGTGAAAAACTGGGTGTGACAGAAAGTTGTACGACCGCGCAAGAACCTTTGCCGGGTTCGTGGGATCTCGCCGGCCAGACATTACACACTATGATTTCCTTGTCGGCACCGATCCGCGGATCGGCAGTATATCGTCATGGCGATCGCGCGCCTGGACTGCTGAGTACGGAAAGGTTGGATAAAAGTCTGGTGTGTGAATGTGAAGCCGTCACCGCAGGGGAAATACGTTACGCGACAGAATCTCTGGCCGTGAATAACTTGCTGGACTTACGTCGCCGAACCCGTGTTGGTATGGGAACCTGTCAGGGCGAACTTTGTGCTTGTCGTGCGGCAGGATTACTTAATCGTCTTGGTGTGGTGACCGGGCAAGAGGCTGAGCAGCAATTGATCCATTTCCTCAATGAGCGTTGGAAAGGGATCCGCCCGGTTGCCTGGGGGAATGCGCTGCGGGAAAGTGAATTCACCAGTTGGATTTATCAGGGGTTATGCGGTCTGGACGATGAGGATCTCAAAAACCTGCCAACAACGGAGGCGCATGATGAAATTTGATGTGGTGTTGATTGGCAGTGGCCTGGCGGGGTTGACCTGTGGTATTCGGCTGGCGGAAGCCGGAAAATCCTGTGCGATCGTCAGTGCGGGCGAAAGCGCGCTCTATTTCTCATCCGGTTCAATGGATCTTCTTGCCCGCTTACCCGATGGCCGTCAAGTGACACAGCCTTTGGCTGCCATCCCCGAATTAATGCAGCAGGCGCCCATGCATCCCTACAGTCGCATGGGTGAAAAAAGGTTCGCGTCATTAACTGATCGGGCTGAACAGTTGCTGCGGGAAAGTGGCTTAACCATGACCGGATCAGCTCTCCAGAACCACTATCGCATTACCCCAATTGGACGCAGGCGCATGACGTGGCTCAGTCCGGCACGCGTCCCTACTTACGCATTAGAACATCCATTACCGTGGCAGCGTGTGCTGGTGATAGGCATTGAAGGTTTTCTGGATTTTCAACCCAAGATGGTCACCAGTGCGTTGCAACAACAGGGAACCAAAGCACAATCGCAGGAAATCTACCTGCCTTTTTTAGACAAGCTGCGTGATAATCCGAGTGAATTTCGTTCGGTTAATATCGCCCGCTGGTTGGATTTACCTGAAAATTTACCGCGGCTGGCAGAAGAAATTAACCGCCTGTCGAAAGGATATGATGCGATTATCTTGCCGGCCTGCCTTGGGTTGGCATCGGATAAAGTGATTGAAGATTTGCAGATATGGATAGGGAAACCCATCTATGTGTTGCCGACATTGCCGCCTTCTTTGTTGGGCATGCGTGTTGATCAGGCTCTACGTGCCCGCTTCCACCAACTTGGCGGGATTGTGATGACCGGAGATGCCGTTCGTCGAATGGAAATAGCGCAGGATCGGATTACCGGTATTTATACCCGCAATCATGGCGACATTCCGTTACGGGCTTCCCAGGTCGTTTTGGCGACCGGCAGTTTTCTCAATAATGGCTTGAAAACGGTATTTGATCGTATTTATGAACCCTTGCTGGATCTGGATCTACTGGAAACCCCGGCACGGGAACAATGGACACGGCAAAACGTCTTTGCTCCCCAACCTTACCTGAAATTCGGTGTAAAAACAGATGAATATTTACGCCCTTTGAAAGAAGGCAAAGCCATTGAGAATCTCTATGCCGCGGGGGCCGTATTGGGCGGGTTCGATCCACTATTTGAAGGCTGTGGCGCAGGTGTTTCTTTACTGAGTGCGCTCTATGTCGCAGAGCAGATCATCGCACAGCGAAGGGTTGAAAAATCGATGCTGCCTGGGCAAGCCGAAACGGGGGAGGTTAAGCAATGAGCCTTTTCGACAATAGCTTTGAAAGCTGTATTAAATGTACCGTCTGTACAACTTATTGCCCGGTTGCCAACGTCAATCCGCTGTATCCGGGGCCAAAACAGGCTGGCCCTGATGGAGAGCGCCTGCGCCTCAAAGATCCTGCCTTATATGATGAAGCGTTGAAATATTGCACCAACTGTAAACGTTGTGAAGTGGCTTGCCCTTCTGATGTGAAAATTGGCGATATCATCCAAAGGGCAAAAGCCAATTACAATCCACATCGCCCCAAACTGCGGGATGCCATTCTCAGCCATACTGACTTGATGGGCAGTTTATCCACGCCATTGGCTCCGGTTGTCAATGCCGTGACCAGCCTGAAACCCATGCGTCATTTGTTGGACAAGACATTGAAGATTGACCATCGGCGCGAACTGCCAAAATATGCTTTTGGGACATTTCGCCGTTGGTATCGCAAGCAGGCAGCAATCCAACAACAATTTAAGGAACAGGTGGCTTATTTTCACGGTTGTTTTGTCAATTATAACCATCCGCAATTGGGCCAAGATCTGCTGAAGGTTTTTAATGCGATGGGCATTGGCGTTCAACTCCTGGCGCGAGAAAAATGCTGCGGTGTGCCGCTGATTGCCAATGGTTTTATTGAGAAAGCGAAACGTCAGGCGCGTGTCAATCTGGCTACCTTGACAACCACGATTATTGAACGCCAGATCCCCGTGGTCGCGACATCATCCAGTTGCACTTTCACCTTGCGCGATGAGTACCCGCATATTCTGGGCGTGGATACGCGCCCTGTGCGTGATCAGGTCGAATTGGCGACACGCTATCTTTATCGTTTGCTGGATAAAGGAGGCAATTTACCATTGAAGCACACGCCGCTGAGAGTGGCTTACCACACGCCATGTCATATGGAAAAAATGGGGTGGGCTGCTTACTCGATCGCATTGATTCAGCGTATTCCTGGTATTGAATTGACTATCCTTGATTCCCAGTGCTGTGGTATTGCGGGCACGTATGGCTTTAAGGCGGAAAACTATGAGGTTTCCCAGGGGATAGGGGCAAATTTATTTCGTCAGATTGAGGCGAGTGGCGTTGATCGGGTGATTACGGATTGCGAAACCTGTAAATGGCAAATCGAAATGTCTACCAGTAAAAAATGTGAACACCCCATCAGTTTGCTGGCGCAGGCGCTCGATTCGGTGGGGTAAATTTCGGCGGATGAGTCAATTAAGTCGGTTATTCGCCTCATTCCATGAGTAGAATAGTTCGACTATTGTCATCATAAGGTAGAATTCAATGTGGTTTCTGCAAACACTGAATAACACCCTGATTGTTAAATTGAAACAAATTGATGGCTTAGTAAAAAAGACTCAATTCTGGCGTCGTGTTGATCAAAGCCAACTTAGTCAGGAACAAATAAAAGCATTGAACAGAATGCTGGATGGTGATTTTCAACAAGGCATTAATAGCAGCCAATATCAAAAAGTGGCTAAAGTTAGCCGTGCAACCGCCACCCGACACTTAAACCATCTAATAGAACTCGGTTGTTTAGAAAAAACGGGGGCTGGTGGCCGTAGCACACGTTATATTATTCATTATTTCTGAATCTATCTTGCAAAACTTTTAGGGCGGAAATTCCCGCCCTAAAACAGCCTATTATTTTTGCCATCACTTAATACAGCCAATCTTTGCCTATCTGATCGGCGGCCAAAATCGCAGCGTAAACCTGTTCTGGTGTCACAGTAAAGGGCATATTGTGAATGGTTTCACCCTTGGCGCAGCTTGCGATAGCGACTTGCATGATTTTTTGAGGCAGTTTCTCATTATCACGTAAGCCCAATTGCTCCAGTGTGATCGGCAAACCCACCTGAACACAGAAATCGAGCACGGTTTCTAACTCTTCACTTGGGCTATTTTCCAGGATCAGTTGGGTCAGCGTACCAAACGCGACTTTTTCGCCATGATAGAGGTGATGACACTCTTCCAGCACGGTAAAACCGTTGTGGATAGCGTGGGCGGCTGCCAGACCTGCACTTTCAAAACCAATACCACTCAGATAAGTATTGGCCTCCACAATATTTTCAACGGCGGGTGTGCTGACACCGGCTTCGACCGCCAGTTTTGCTTTGTAACCTTCCGCCAACAGCGTTTCATAACACAGTTTTGCTAATGCTAAGCCTGTTGTCGATGTCGCACCACCCGCCATGGTTGGCTTATGGGCTGTACTGCTGGCTCGTGCTTCAAAATAAGTGGCGAGGGCATCCCCCATACCGGCCACAAGCAGACGAACCGGTGCTTTGGCAATGATATTGGTATCCATCAGCACAATATTGGGATTTTGCGGATAAAACAGGTAGCTGTCGAATTCACCGAGTTCAGTGTAAAGAACAGAAAGGGCACTGGTTGGAGCATCGGTTGAAGCAAGGGTAGGGGAAATAATCACGGGTATTTTCGATTCGTATGCAACGGCTTTGGCGGTATCAATCGTTTTTCCTCCCCCGATCCCAACGACTGCCTGACATTGCTGCTCCAGCAAAATGGCAGATAAGCGATGGATCTCACTTTGGCTGCACTCACCGTTGAAGAGTTCGAAATGGCTGGTTATTTCGTGTTCTTCCAGACTCTTGCTGACGGTATCCCCAATAAGGTTCATCACGAAATTATCGGCGATCACAAAGACGTGATCAGCAAGCATTTTGGTGTATTGACCAATGTGAGATAACGCACCTGGTCCCTGGATATATTTGGATGGAGACTGGATCACTTTCAGCATAAGAAATATTCCTTCTTTACTGGAAACTAAGCATGAGTGTCACAATACTGGCATGGGGCGATTTATGTGTTTACCTGCCCATCAATACTATACGGTAAAATAGACAGAGAAGTTATGAGCGAGAGCAGGAAATGGCGGATTTTAGCAAAAATCTGGCTAAAAGGGGGCAAGACACATTAGCAATTGTTTTGAAAGCATAATGTAGCAGGAAGAGTTGTTGCTTGACTCTCTTCCTGCTATACCCGTTATGCTGACAGGACAATTTTCAAGGCTTTCTCTTTAGCCGCATTACCAAATACTTCATAAGCCGTTTCTATTTCACTCAATGGATAGTGATGAGTGACCAGCTTTTCAGGGGCAATTTTGCCGGATTGAACGCTTTTCAGTAGCATGGGCGTACTGCTTGTGTTGACCAGCCCAGTGGTAATGGTAATGTTTTTGATCCAGAGACTTTCCAGATGTAGGTCAACCGACTTGCCGTGGACGCCCACATTGGCAATAAACCCACCTGCTGCAATAATGTCCTGACATATTTTGAACGTTGCGGGGATACCCACACACTCAATGGCGACGTCGACACCAGTACCATCAGTGAGTTTGTTAATGACTTCTACGACGTTTTGTTTTGTTGGGTTGATAACCGTGTTAGCCCCAAACTGCCGGGCGACGTTAAGGCGGTTATCATCAGTATCGATCATGATGATATGTGCCGGGGAGTAAAACTGTGATGCCAGTAATGCTGATAACCCGACAGGCCCCGCGCCAATTAAGGCGATAGTGTGACCAGGTTGAACCCTGCCATTGATAACACCAATTTCAAGACCGGTTGGCAGGATATCGCTCAGCATTAATGCTGCCGCCTCATCGACATCTTTTGGCAGCCGATGCAGGCTATTATCAGCATGGGGAATACGCACTTTTTCTGCCTGTGTACCATCAATCTTATGCCCCAGGATCCAGCCACCATCTTTACAGTGCGCATAAAGCTGGCGTTTACAATAGCGACAACTACCACAAACGGTGATACAGGAAATAATCACTTTGTCACCGACTTTAATATTGCGAACAGACTCCCCAATGGATTCAACGATCCCAATACCTTCATGGCCCAATGTCCGGCCTTGCTCGACAGTGGGAACGTCTCCCTTGAGGATATGCAGATCGGTGCCACAAATGGTCGTTTTGATGATGCGGACGATAGCATCCGTTGGCTCAATAAGGTGGGGTGGTGCTTTTTCTTCCCAGCGTTTTTTTCCGGCTCCATGATAAACAAGTGCTTTCATATAACCCCCTTCACAGGTGATGGTTGAGTATTAAGAATGACAGTGATCCTGGGTGGTTGGATATCCTCGTGTAGAGACTAAATATGATCGTTTGTTTTCTCTGACGGTAACTCAGCACATGATAGACGTTATTTGCTGCCTAAAGTTTAGCAGATGTAAACATTCTTGGTTTTCCCGTCCGAAGGGGACGGGAAGCGGTCATTTGACGGTGACTAGGGCTTTATCTTCTCTTTGTCGAGCGAAAAAGTATTTCAGAATGACATTCAACAAAATGCCATAAGCCGGTAGGAAGAACAGCATGCAGATAAACAACTTGAAAGCATAATCCACTAAAGCAATTTCTACCCAATGGGTTGCCATAAAGGCATCCGTGCTGCGGTAAAACGCGATAAAGAAGAAGGCCAGTGTATCGAGCATGTTACCGAAAAACATGGCGGTAGCCGGGGCTATCCACCAGCGGCTTTTTTGGCGCAGACGATTGAAGACACCCACATCCAATATCTGGCCGAGTACATAGGCCATAAAGCTCGCTGCGGCAATACGGGCGACAAAGACATTAAAGGTTCCGAGAGCTTCTAATCCCTGCCAGGTTCCCTGAAAAAATAGGGCTGAAATCAGATAAGAGATCAGCAATGCGGGCAGCATGACAGAAATGATGATCCGGCGAGCCAATGGCGCACCATAAATACGCACGGTCAGGTCAGTCGCCAGAAAGATAAAGGGAAATGTAAATGCACCCCAGGTGGTGTGAAAACCAAAAATGGAGATGGGTAATTGCACCAGATAGTTACTGGAAGTAATGATCAAAATGTGAAAAAGTGACAGCCAGATCAATGCCGTAGCCCGCTGTCGCGCAGTCAATTGAAGCATATTGTACCTTTTTGGTAGATGGGGTGAGGGAACCCAAAAAAACAATGTCCCTGAAATCAGGCTGTCGGATCATAAGTGTATTGAGTCATAAAAGTAAAGTACGGCAGTTGACGATATTTTGTAATATAATCCATTGCCATCCATTGTTTTAACCTACAGAGATTGTTATGTCCGATGTTTTTGCCAACCCCGACAAAACGCTTGATACGTTGGGATTACGTTGCCCAGAGCCAGTAATGATGGTGCGCAAAACAGTCCGCCATATGGCTGCGGGTCAGACGTTGTTGATCATTGCAGATGATCCGGCAACAACCCGTGATATTCCTGGATTCTGTCGCTTTATGGATCATGCGCTGATCGCCCAGGAAACAGAACAAACCCCTTATCGATACCTGCTCAAGAAAAGTGAAAATTCTGTTTAATTTGGAAAAATCTATATCATTAACTGGCAGAAAATAAGAGCCGTGCTAGGCTTTAGATATGGCATTTGGTTCATTATCACCTCGCTGAATGTCATATTTTCTTTTTCCTTAATAGCAATCTTATGTAGTCAATTTAATTTTGAAAAGGTGCAGAGTATCAGCATGCACCTTTTCGATTTGTATTCTTCCTTCGTGACTTTCCACTCCTGCCCGTAGTCATCGGGCGGCGTTCCTTATTGCTTTTGTGATTTGTTCCTGAGCAGTCGGATTGCGTTTGCTGTCACTAAAGCCGTCGCTCCCGAATCGGCCAAAACGGCCATCCATAATCCGGTAATACCCAACAGGCTGGTGATAAGAAAGATCGCCTTTAAGCCTAATGCAATAGTGATATTTTGACGGATGTTATAATGGGTTGCTCGAGACAAAGCGATAATTTCAGGTAGACCCGTCAGCCGGTTATGTGTCAGGGCAGCATCGGCGGTTTCCAATGCAACGTCAGTACCGCTGCCCATGGCAACACCGATATTGGCGGCTTTCATGGCTGGGGCATCGTTGATGCCATCACCAACCATCATAGTATGGTGTTTCTGACTCAACTCAGTGACGGCTTTCACTTTATCTTCAGGCAATAACCCAGCGCGATAATCAATTCCCAGCCGATTCGCAATGGCGGCCGCGGCGCGGGGATTATCACCTGTCAGCATGACGGCTTCGATACCTTGTGTTTTCAGGATACGGATAGCGTCTATGGCATCCTGACGCAAGGTATCTTGCATTGCTATCAGTCCCATCAGTTGCCCATGATGAGTCACCGCAACCGCTGTTTTTCCACTCTCTTCCAGTTCAGTGACTCTCTGTTCCCATTTTTCGGACAAGGTATCTTCTGGCAACCTACCAGGGGCGGCGACGAGAATGCTTTGCCCCGACAATTGCCCTTCAACCCCTATCCCGGCCAGAGCCTTGCGGTGTTCAGCCTCGACAATAGTGACGCCTCTCTCTTCTGCGGCATTCAGGATCGCTTTTGCCAAGGGGTGATGGGAGCCACTTTCTACGGCACCGGCCAGTGCCAATAAGGTTTCCGCACTGATGCTTTCCACAGGTTCAATGTCAGTCACCTGGGGTTTTCCTTCGGTCAACGTTCCGGTTTTATCCAGGGCAATTGTGCTCACCGAACCAAGTTGTTCCAGCGCCGCCCCCCCTTTGATTAGGGAGCCACGACGGGTTGCTGCGGCCAGTGCGGAAGTAATTGCGGCAGGTGTTGAGATGACTAATGCGCAAGGACAACCAATCAAAAGCAAAGTCAGGCCACGATAGATCCAGGTTTCCCATGAGCCGGCGAAAAACAGTGGCGGGATTAATACCACCAAGGCCGAGAACAAGATAATCAGCGGAGTGTAAACCCGGCTAAATTGGTCGATAAAGCGTTCAATCGGCGCCCGACGCTCTTCGGCTTCTTCAATCAATTGCAGGATGCGGTCAATGGCGTTGTGGCCAGGTTCAGAGATCACCCTCATTTGCACAGCACTGTCGACAGAAAGACAACCCGCGGCGACTTTTTCCCCTTGCTGCCGTTCAACCGGAACAGATTCACCGGTCAGGGCACTTTCATCAAAACTGGCAAAGGGGCTGAGTAGCTCGGCATCGGTAGGCAAACGGGCACCCGGCGCGATTTCAATCCTATCCCCCGGACGCAGATCGGCCGCTGGGACGGTTTTCTTTTTTCCATCCTTAATCAGCAAGGCCTGATCGGGCACTAATGCCATCAAGGCGCTGACGCCACGACGTGCGCGTCCGGCGGCATAGGATTCCAGTATTTCTCCCAACTTGAACAGGAGAATGACCATTGCCGCTTCTGCGGTGGCATCAATGAACAAAGCGCCAATGGCTGCAACGCTCATCAACGTTTCAATGGCGAAGGGCGTGCCAGAACGGATCAGCTTGATAGCCTTGGTCGCGACCGGATATAACCCAATTAGCGCCGTGATGATAAAAGCGATCCGCCCTGCGGCCGCATTAGTTTCTGATATTCCCCAACTGATGAACATCAAAGCAGCCAGAATAAGGATTGGGGAGAACGTTTTCCAGTGATTGACCGCAGGAGGTAATTTAGAGGCTGAACTTGCCTCCCTGATTTCAAAGCCTGCCTGTTTTACCGCCTGTTCAACCGCGGCACGAATATCAATATCAGCATCGACCACCAGCTTCTCTGTGGTAAACAACACCTTGACCAGTTTGGCTTCCGGCAGTTTTTTCACGGCATTTTCGATCTTTCCTGCACAGCTTGGGCAATCCATCCCTTGGATAGTCCAGTTAAAACGCTGTCTTGCCGTTAATTCACTGAGCGTCGTGTCCGGTGTGGCTTGTGCATGATCGTGTGAACAGTGTGCGCCGTTATGTTCATGAGAATGTGCTGTGCCAGTAGTAGAGCAGCAAGAATGACTATGGCTTGGAGCGTGATGCGTATGTTCGTGGCTGTGATCGTGGCATTGACGTGAATGCTCACTTACATCATTGGCAATATTCTGGTGTTCATCTTGTTGGCAAGATAAAGGATCGTGCTGTGATTGCTTATGTTTTTTAGACGTGGATAACATAGGCGACCTCTTAAATAGAGTTAATACTAATGATTAAGATTAACTCTACACTTTGGAGTAAACTCCAGAGTCAAATCCAATAAGAGGAATTTTTTTGATGATTTGTGCTATTTAAGATGAGTTACCCTCATCAACGTCCTTCCTCTTGATGTTATTGATTTCCCAATCCGTTGCTCAATAAGACGAAATTATCATAGGAATAGTGAACGAATAATCAAAAAATGCCCGATAAAGCTACAGGCAGCAACAATCGCTTTTGATGATTTAAAAGAAAAGCGGTAGCGATCAATGAGATTGATACTGTGAGCAAGGAGTAGCAGGATAGCGCCAGCCATGACAGAAAACCGGCTATCATTGCCGAGTGAAAAATAGTGTTCTCCGGCAACCCAAACCATCACCAATGCCATCACGAAGCTATCGACTACCCGCCAACGCGTATTATCCAGACGAGTCCAGACTGTCAGTATGACCACACCGCCAACGACCAGTAAGATCAAAGGGATGGGGAAGAAGAAACTAAAGTCCATCTGTAGGGCAAAACTGATGGTGTATAACAGATAACTCAGGAACAGTGCGATAAACGAGAAGAGTGAATACTTACTGGGGAGCATGCGGAGCGTATCAGAGAGCAAGGCAGTAAGAAGGCCAGCAATAATCAGGTAACTTGAAAGTTCAAAATTGGGTGCCTGCCAGGCCCATAATAACAGGAGCAGCATAGTGACGGGACGGAAAACCCATTGCTGCCAGTGGGTGCCACGATAGGCGGCATCAATATATAACCACCCAGAGAAAAACACAGCAAGAAATGGCCAACTCATATTTTCTTCCTTTTTAACAAATAAATAACGTTTTATTATCAAAAACAAAGAACGTCAATGAGTTATTACGTGAATGACTCACTGACGATATTTGCGCAGTTTCTAATAAGAAAAAAGCAGGATGAGTTATTGGGGATGGAAAGCTATTCTTTCTTCCGCTCTTTCTCTTTTTGTTGTTTCTTCTGCCAGGCCAGTAATTCAAAGACACCAAAAAAGAAGATCTTGGTCTGGAGAAAACCAGACAACTTTTGCTCTTTAGGCTGGGAATTTTTCAGTAACAGCAACTGAAAAGCGTGCATAATTGCCGTAAATACCATGGCAATATCCATAAAATATCGTAATGGCTTAGGGAATGGGTGAAACAAATTGAAGATCATGATACCCCAAACCAAGATCATGATCCCTTTTCCTAACTGAATAAACATCATCGACTCCAAAATCGTGTTTAAGCTGCCTGGACACCAGGTTACTGGTGGCGAATATATAACCGATAAGCAACTTGTCCAGCGGTTTTTTCCCGATGCAGTTGCCAGTTTGGAGGAACTTCTGTCGCGGCAGACTCTATTTCTGCTTCAACATAAATCCAGCTTTCTTTAGCCAGCCAGCCATTGGCTTCCAATAAATGGATTGTTTCAGCCAGCATTCCCTTACGAAATGGCGGATCGAGGAAAATCACATCAAACGGTATTCCGGCGCCGTTAAGATATTGTAGTGCATTCCCTTGTACGACATTGGCATTTTCAGCTTTCAACAAAGCTAAGTTAGCTGATAATTGTTTCGCTACATTGCGATCGTATTCAATTAAGGTAGCGTGGTTTGCATAACGAGACAGAGCCTCAAATCCGAGCGCGCCACTGCCTGAAAAACAATCAAGGCAACGCGCCCCCTGGATCATTGGCATCAGCCAGTTAAAAAGTGTCTCGCGAACGCGATCGGTTGTTGGGCGCAGGCCATCACTATCAGGAACCGGCAATTTTCTCCCGCGCCATTTTCCGCCAATAATGCGAATTTGTCCCAAAGACGAGCGCTGTGGTTTTTTAGTCATAATTTACATAATTTAAATAATTGTCATCCGTTGCGATTAAATCATCGCTGGCGGAGACAAAAAGTGAGTGAAAACGAAGATATCCATTGATTAATTTACCACGAAATTCTGTATAGATATGTGTTGTGGTGTGATGAAAATGTTAGACTGGATTTTATCACCGTTAGAACCTATCTCAGAGGATATAACTGCGCATATCTCATCGATTTTTGGTTGCCATAAACCAACGATGCAGTGGAAAAGATAAACGATATCATGGGATAGGCTGTTATAACGCCATAATTTACCGCGAGGAGTGTAGTGGCCGATGGCAAAAGAGAAAAAAAAAGGTTTCTTCTCTTGGTTTGGACTGGGTCGTCAAGATAAGAAACAACAAGAGGAACACGCTGAACAAGAAAAAATCGTTGCGGAAGAAGCCGTCCGTCGCGAAGCCGAAGAAGCGCAGCAGCAGCGTTTAGCGGAAGAAGCCGTCCGTCGCGAAGCCGAAGAAGCGGAGCAGCAGCGTTTAGCGGAAGAAACCGCCCGTCGTGAAGCCGAAGCAGCGGAGCAGCAGCGTTTAGCGGAAGAAACCGCCCGCCGTGCAGCCGAAGCAGCGGAGCAGCAGCGTTTAGCGGAAGAAACCGCCCGCCGTGCAGCCGAAGAAGCGGAGCAGCAACGCTTAGCAGAAGAGGCCACCCGCCGTGCAGCCGAAGCAGCAGAACAGCAGCGTTTAGCGGAAGAAACCGCCCGCCGTGCAGCCGAAGCAGCGGAGCAGCAACGTTTAGTGGAAGAAACCGCCCGCCGTGCAGCCGAAGCAGCGCAGCAGCAGCGTTTAGCGGAAGAAACCGCCCGTCGTGAAGCCGAAGAAGCGCAGCAGCAGCGTTTAGCGGAAGAAGCCGTCCGTCGCGAAGCCGAAGCAGCGGAGCAGCAGCGTTTAGCGGAAGAAACCGCCTGCCGTGCAGCCGAAGAAGCGGAGCAGCAACGTTTAGTGGAAGAAACCGCCCGTCGCGAAGCCGAAGCAGCGGAGCAGCAGCGTTTAGTGGAAGAAACCGCCCGCCGTGCAGCCGAAGAAGCGGAGCAGCAGCGTTTAGCGGAAGAACAAACCGCCTTGCCTAAGGAACAGGAACGGCCAACTAAAGAAGGTTTCTTTGCTCGTCTGAAACGCAGTTTAGTTAAAACCCGTCAAAATCTTGGCTCCGGTTTTCTGGGACTATTTCGCGGCAAGAAAATTGATGATGAGCTATTTGAAGAGCTGGAAGAGCAGCTACTGATTGCCGATGTGGGTGTTGAAACTACCCGTAAAATCATCACTAACCTGACGACCCACGCCAGCCGTAAAGAGTTGAAAGATGCAGAAGCGCTTTACGCCAAACTGAAAGAAGAGATGTCAACTATTCTGGCAAAAGTGGATAAGCCGCTGGAAATTGAAGGCAAATCCCCTTATGTCATTCTGATGGTGGGTGTCAATGGGGTGGGTAAAACGACCACGATTGGCAAATTGGCGCGTCAATATCAGTCTCAAGGCAAATCTGTCATGTTGGCGGCAGGGGATACCTTCCGTGCCGCCGCGGTAGAGCAGTTACAGGTTTGGGGGGAGCGTAACAAAATTCCGGTGGTTTCCCAACATACGGGCGCAGATTCAGCCTCAGTGATTTTTGATGCCATCCAGTCGGCCAAGGCCAAAGGTGTTGATATTCTGATTGCAGATACCGCCGGACGATTACAGAACAAAGCCCATTTGATGGAAGAGCTGAAAAAAATCGTTCGGGTGATGAAAAAACTGGACGAAGATGCGCCTCATGAAATTATGCTGATCCTGGATGCAAGCACCGGCCAAAATGCAGTAACTCAGGCTAAACTATTCCATGAAGCTGTGGGATTGACGGGTATTTCACTGACCAAACTGGATGGTACGGCGAAAGGGGGAGTCATCTTCGCTATTGCCGACCAATTTGAGATCCCCATCCGCTACATTGGTGTGGGTGAAGGCATTGAAGATCTCCGTCCATTTAAGGCAGACGATTTTATTGAGGCTCTTTTTGCCAGAGAGGATTAACTATCAATGATTCGCTTTGAACAGGTCAGTAAAGCCTATCTGGGAGGGCGGCAGGCGCTGCAAGGGGTGGATTTTCATCTACTTCCAGGAGAAATGGCATTTTTAACCGGTCACTCAGGGGCCGGTAAAAGTACACTTTTGAAACTTATCTGTGGTATTGAACGCCCCAGCGCAGGCCATATCTGGTTTTCTGGTCATGATATCAGCCGACTAAAACCCAGTGAAATCCCTTTCCTGCGCCGTCAGATTGGCATGATTTTTCAGGATCATCACCTGCTTTTGGATCGCACCGTATACGAAAACGTCGCAATGCCCCTGATCATCTCAGGGGCAAGTACTGAAGACATTCGTCGACGGGTATCCGCGGCGTTGGATAAGGTCGGCTTGCTGGACAAAGCGAAAAATGTCCCCATTCAACTTTCTGGAGGAGAGCAACAGCGTGTTGGGATCGCCCGCGCGGTGGTGAATAAACCCACGGTATTGCTGGCGGATGAGCCGACGGGGAATTTGGATGGGGCATTGTCAGAGGGGATCATGCGTCTGTTTGAAGAATTTAACCGAGTTGGCGTAACCGTTCTGATGGCTACCCATGATACTGCCCTCATTGAACGAAGAAATTACCGTATCTTGACCCTGAATCAGGGACGTATGCAAGGAGGACGTCATGGCTAAGCCTGTCCGTCGTTCAGCGAAAAAAACGCAGTCCCCAAAATCCAAGTCCAAATCATTGAAAGGGGGATGGCGGGTACAGTGGCGCTATGCGTGGAAAAGCACGCTGTCCGATATGTTCCGCCAACCGCTGGCAACGTTGCTGACCATTATGGTGATTGCCATTTCTCTGACCTTACCGAGTGTGTTTTATATCGTTTGGAAAAACGTCAATCAAGCCGTCATGCAGTGGTATCCCGTCCCACAACTCACGGTCTATTTGGACAAGTCACTGAATGACAATAGTGTCAAACAGGTCATTGATCAGTTGAAAGGCATGGATGGCGTGAAATCGGTGAATTACCTTTCCCGTGAAGAAGCCGTAAACGAATTCCGTGCATGGTCAGGTTTCGCCAGTGCCTTGGATCTGCTGGAGGAAAACCCGCTGCCGGCGGTTGCCATCGTCTCTCCTGAATTGAATTTCCAAGGCTCTCAGGCATTAACGACATTACGGGATCAGGTTGCGCAGATTAAAGGCATTGAAGAAGTCAGGATGGATGATAGCTGGTTTGCCCGTTTAACCGCGTTAACCGACCTTGTTGGCAGAATTGCTGCGGTGATAGGCATCTTGATGGTGGTTGCGTTGCTCTTGGTCATTGGTAACAGTGTCCGACTGAGTATCTTTAGCCGTCGTGAAACGATTAATGTCATGAAGCTGATTGGGGCAACGGATGGTTTTATTTTGCGTCCTTTCCTCAATGGTGGCGCTTTATTGGGAATTTTGGGATCGATACTCTCCCTGATCCTCTCCTCCTTGCTGGTATGGAAACTCTCCAATGTCGTCACGGAAGTGGCGAGTGTTTTTGGCACAAGTTTTATCCTGCATGGTTTGGATTGGGATGAATCACTCTTATTAGTCCTTATTTCAGGTATGATCGGTTGGATTGCCGCATGGTTTGCAACAATTCAGCATTTGCGTCGTTTTAGGCCGGAATAAAGGTGCTTGCAGGGCTTGCCGGTGAACTTTTGGACATAATTGCTGTCGAAGTCACAGTTATGGTTTTGTCTTGATATTCACACAATTGAGACGATTTGAATATGATCGCTATGGTGGTAAAATAGGCGCGTCTTTGGCTTGAATAAACCTTATTGGTTAACTCAGGCAAATTTGAAGGCCATCAATTTGGATCTAATTTTGAGAGAATTTGAATGACAAAAGAAATGCAAACTTTGGCATTAGTTCCACAAGGTAGTTTGGATGGATACATCCGTGCCTCCAATGCTTATCCAATGCTTTCTGCTGAGGAAGAGAAGGAACTGGCAGAAAGGCTGCATTACCAGGGAGATCTGGATGCAGCGAAAAAGCTGATTCTTTCTCACCTGCGCTTCGTTGTTCATATTGCCCGTAGTTATGCCGGTTATGGTCTGCCGCAAGCGGATTTAATTCAGGAAGGTAATATTGGCCTGATGAAAGCGGTTCGTCGATTTAATCCAGAAGTGGGTGTCCGTCTAGTTTCTTTTGCTGTTCACTGGATTAAGGCAGAAATCCATGAATATGTACTGCGTAATTGGCGCATTGTGAAAGTTGCAACAACAAAAGCTCAGCGTAAGCTGTTCTTTAATTTGCGTAAGGCTAAACAGCGTCTGGGGTGGTTCAATCAGGATGAAATTGAACTGGTCGCCAAAGAATTGGGTGTGACCAGCAAAGATGTCCGAGAGATGGAATCCCGTATGTCAGCGCAGGATATGGCATTTGATATGTCCTCTGACGATGACAGCCATGATAGCCATCCCGTCGCTCCAGTACTGTATTTGCAGGATAAGGCTTCTGATTTTGCCGATGGCATTGAGGAAGATAACTGGGAAACCCACGCTGCGGATAAACTTTCTGTGGCGATGGAAGGGCTGGATGAACGTAGCCAAGACATCATTCGTTCACGTTGGTTGGATGATGACAATAAAACTACCCTGCAAGAATTGGCAGATAAGTACGGTGTCTCTGCTGAGCGTGTTCGACAACTGGAAAAAAATGCCATGAAGAAATTGCGACTGGCGATCGAAGCGTAATCCCTCCTCGATGGGTTGTATGTAATTTAGCCACCGGCTATTTAATTGCATATAATGAGTTGAACACCTTGCTAGATTAAAAAGCGATAATTTGTGTTATCGCTTTTTTTATGCGCGTAAAGCAAAATCAGCAGCATTGATATTAACTTCTCAAAATATTGGGTTTAGCGGATCAAGCGTGCCGGAAAATGTGCACCAGAGAGCCGAGGATATTCCATGATGAAAATTGTGATTGCCCCTGATTCATTTAAGGAAAGCCTGAGTGCCTTGCAGGTGGCGCAGGCGATAGAGCGGGGATTTAAGGAAATTTATCCACAGGCAGACTATATCAAGTTACCCATGGCAGATGGCGGAGAAGGGACAGTCGAATCACTGGTGGCTGCAACGGGGGGAAAACGTATCGTATGTACTGTTACCGATCCCTTAGGGCAACCTGTTGACGCCTTTTTTGGCCTGCTTGGCGATGGAAAAACCGCGGTGATTGAAATGGCCGCCGCCTCTGGTTTGCATTTGGTGCCGATGGCGCAGCGTAACCCTCTGATAACGACCAGTTATGGAACCGGAGAATTGATCCTGGCCGCATTGGAGCAGGGTGCCCACAAACTGGTTATCGGCATCGGAGGCAGCGCAACCAACGATGGCGGCGCGGGTATGATGCAGGCGCTTGGGGCAACGTTATTGGATGGCGATGGTCGTATTCTGCCATTCGGCGGCGCGGCATTAACCCGGCTGGAGCGTATTGACTTAACGCACCTTGATCCGCGGCTCAGGCAGATTGAACTTATCGTGGCTTGTGATGTGGATAATCCGTTATGTGGTGAATTGGGGGCATCAGCGGTGTTTGGTCCACAAAAAGGCGCGACACCGGAAATGGTTAAATCGTTGGATTCTGCATTGCATCATTATGGCGTGAAAATCGAATCCCTGACTGGCAAAAGAGTGATTGACGCTATGGGTGCTGGTGCGGCTGGAGGGATGGGCGCATCCTTATTGGGATGTTTAGGGGCAAAATTACAGCCAGGTATTGAGATTGTTATCGAAACCTTGCAATTGGAAGATGCTATTTTGGGGGCGGACCTGGTCATTACGGGTGAGGGGCGTTTGGACAGCCAGACCATACACGGTAAAACGCCCATTGGTGTTGCCCGTGTGGCGAAAAAGTTTGGTATTCCCACCATTGCATTGGTTGGGGGAATGAGCCGGGACTATCATGTTGTGCATCAACATGGGCTGGATGCCGTCTTTTCCATCATACCGGAGGCTTGTTCCCTTGCTGACGCTCTTGCCAATGGCGCTGATAATTTGCAGGTAACCGCCCGGAATATCGCCGCGGTTTGGGCTATTTCCCATTGAATGCGATGATTGAATAACAAGAAACAACAGTGAAATGTTGCAATACAGCGGCATGACAAAGGTCAGAAGCCTGAATGGGAGAGTTCACAACAGGCTTCTGACGAATTTACCTTGTCCCATTTAACAACCATTCTTTCCTATAATGGTTTCAGCCATGGGAATATATTGATCAGTCACTTTATTAACCGTATTTTCTTCTTTCTTTTTTTCTTTGCAATCCTGGAAAAACCACTCAATTGGCGTATTTAATATCTCGGCAATTTTAACCAGATGGGTGATATTAATCCTGTTTGTTCCTCTTTCGTAACGCGAAAGTTGTTGTTGACTGAGACCAAGTTGCTTTGCCAACGCTGTCGCAGTGATACCCAGTTCTTTCCTTTTCTTTTGAATACGTATTCCGACTAATAGGTTTGCATCTTCCATATCTTATCCTTTTTTAATCAGTAAGTTATGGCGTCATCAAGGAGAATTGCTGGAGCTTAAATTTTCGCTTCGCCAGTCGCTCGTAAAATAGAGCCTGCCTTGACGGATTCACTACCGTTCACGGTATGCCTATTGTTACCACCTGATCCGCCGTTTTTGTTTTCTGATATGCGTCTTGTTTTGGTAATCCCTGTTTTATTGCTACCTCTGCATATTTTTTCTGCTGCGTTACTGATACGGCCTAAACAGAATTTCTGTTCTTCTTGCATGAGAGATAACCAATATGCTCCTAATTTTTATCTTATAGGATTTTATGCAATTAAATAAATTTATCTTATTGATTTTTAAGGTTTTTAATTGATTAAGTAAGGTAAATAAGTAAAAATCAGTAAGTTTTTAGCTAATATCATGATAATTGACATATATCTTTTGTATTGATGATTTTCTTGAGGCTATAAACTGGACAAAATATACCAAACTGTAAACATAATCCTACATAATTTAACCTAAGTCAAATTTCATTATACGCTACAAATCATTAAATCTAACCAATTATAATATATGAATTTTTTTTGTTATTCACATATTTTGTTACGTTATCATAATATTGATTGTGAAAAAATATTACTTGATTTTAGTCAAGCATCGCAAAATTACCCAGAATTAATGTGTAAAAAGCATTACATATCCAAAATTTAATTCTACTTCATGATGAGCGCGCGGATTATAAATCTAAACTAGACAGTTTGGTATAAATTGTTTTGTTTTTTAACAAAATTTTCTGGATTTGACTTATGTAAGGATGTTTTACTGCTTTAGTGAGTTATTCTGGCTGATTTGCTATATTTTTATTAAAAATATCCTTTACTATTACCTTTTCCACTAAATAGACTGTTAATTCACCTAAAAATGGCATTCACTCGCACTTTTGAATTTTTCGAAAACGGCAGGAATATTCTTACCAGATCTTGAGTGATATTTATTGTTTGTTTAATAAAAACAAAAGCATATGATTTTTTCTGGGGGGAGAATTGTTTTATTAGGTCGTATTCTGTTTTTCTTTGATGGTTTATCTATGGAAAATCACAGCGTTAAGGTGTTTTTTCGGGATACTGTATTAAAATTGCAAAAAACAACAGTTTCACAAGGTTACCAGAAATACGATCCCTGTTAGGAACAGAGGTGAATCACTCAATAAATGTAGCCAGGTAACAGGGCGTTATCCCATTGAGTGAAATTTGAGCTTTTGACTTGGCCATCCGAAGTGCGCCATCTATCACAACCCATAATCGATAGAACTGGCAATATCAACATTATATACCCGTCGTCTTTCAAGTTGCCGCTTTGTTGGCTGCGCTCATTCACCCCAGTCACAGAGTTATCTATGCTCCTGGGGGTTCATTCCCTTGCCGCCGCGCCGCATCTTGAAATCCATAGGGTATAAATACAAGAATAAGGGTAATGAGATTTTTCTTTTAAATCATGTTATTCCTTTATTTTTTCTATTATTAAAAATAATTATTTAATTAATTTAGATGCTGGGGTTATAAACGCATTAAACTTCAAGTTGCAATTTACAACACTATATGAAATCACACGCATCTTGAAGTTAGATTGGTATAAACGCATTATTTATTAAAATAAACCGACTGAATAATAAGGCAATAGGCATTATTAATTTCGGTTATATGATTTTTATTGCCATGAATACACTTATTTAAAGATAGTTTTTCCTATCTGAAGATATATTGCGACTAACAGATGCAGAAAATGATAATCCGCAGTAACACGAATGCCTTCCTTTCGTTAGACTCCCTCCTTACACCATTTCTTATGCACTCTGATTGATAAAAAAACCAACGTTTCATCCCCTCTTTTAACATCTTAGCCTCCAAATAAAAAAGAATATTTTGAATGGCAACAATATATTTTTGCGTGATTTAATGCCAAGCCTATCCCCTGAACCAATTAAAAAACTCACCTACGTATAACAAAAAATAATATAGACTTAAATACAAATGAATATCAATATTATAGTAAAAAATAGTGTGATGACGAAACAATAAGTAACTAAAAATAGTTATTTTCGAGACGATGAAATTTTAAAATGACGTGGCACTTAAACTGAACAGTATAGATAGCAAGAATAATTACCTCTATACCAGTCGCCTTTCAAGATGCGTTTTATATCTCCCCGCGCAGCGGGGAGATATAAGCACTTCCATTGGTTTGCAAACTGCAACTTGAAGTTGGATTGGTATATATACGCGTAAAATCCTAATAGCAACAGGGAATTGGGCGTTGTTAATTCTTTGTTGCTAATAAATATTAACCATTTTGTATGAAGGAGAATGCTGAAAGATTGCAAGAATAGCTGTAATTCTCTTTATTTTTTCATGGATTACTCATCACTTGTGAACGGAATGCATTCGTGTAATTTTTTATGGAACTATCTGAAAGTTCGTTAAATTCGAATTTATATCACCTTCATCCTGCTCAAGAAGATGTGTTTTTCGAGCAAATCCTAAATGAAAAAATGCAGTCTGGAACAAAAGAAAAAGCCAAGCTCAGGATACAGCAGCAAATAGATAAGCCGATACGTTTTTTTAAGAAAAGCCTATATCAGATCACATGGACTCGCTTAACAGCTGAAAAACATTATTTACCCTATAAATTTAAGCTAAATATTAATACTGAATGGACAAAATACAGCAAAGGCTTAGCGCTTATGCCAGTAAATATACGCAATAAATCCATTTTTATTTAGTCGTGAAATTCAGCGGAATAAAAAATTACAGTAGTTAAAACGCTTATCTAAAAACAGGAAAAAAATGGAATATCTTATTTTAGTTCACTAAATGAGCCATTTATTCCATCGTCTGGAAAATGATTGTCACATCATTTTGGGTTGTGCAGTTATTAACCGGATTATGACATCCAGCGCCTGAGAGAAATGATTGCCTGAGTATTTTTCGATGCTTGGCATGCCCGTTGTTATTTCTCTGAGAAGTAAAAGAAAAACATTTGTGATGGTTGCTGGGAATAACAGTTTTCAAATATCCGATAGATTCGTTGAGGTAGTAAGCAGATGAAAGGCAGTATTACCAGAAAGGAAAATACTTTTGAAGCGGGATTAGGGAATGTGTCGTCAGAAAAAATGAATGATGACATATTTGCGGGAAAGTTTAACGGGTTATCTGAGGCTGAACGTACCCTGTTGTTGGAAACCTGGAATGCCACAGAAACCCCCTATCCTGACCATGTATGTATTCATCAGTTGTTTGAACAACAGGCAGAAAAAACCCCGGCTGCCGCAGCGTTAATCGCCGGTGATCAGACCCTGAGTTATGCGGAACTGAACGCCCAGGCCAACGGGCTGGCTGGTCAACTGATTGAGCAGGGAATTTGCCTGGGTGACCCGGTGGCGATCCTGTTAGAACGCTCAATGGAACTGGTGGTGGCTCAGTTAGCTATCCTTAAAGCTGGTGCGGTTTATGTCCCTATCGATCCCAACGTACCGGATGAACGGAAAAATTGGCTGATAAACGATTGTGCCGCCAAATTACTGCTGACGGATAGGCAGACGGCGATCCCGGCTGAATGGGTTGTCCCGCTGCTCCGTCTTACCCACGAGAGGGCAGAAGCGCATCGTAATCTTGATTTATTGGAAGCCAGTACTGATCCCGCGTATATCATGTACACCTCCGGTTCGACGGGGATACCAAAAGGAGTGATTGTGCCTCACCGGGCTGTCGTCCGGCTGGTTATCAATAATGGCTATGCTGACATCGAACCCAATGACCGGATTGCTTTCGCCGCTAACCCAGCTTTCGATGCCAGCACCTTTGAAGTTTGGGCGCCGTTGCTCAATGGTGCTGCGCTGGTGGTTATTGATCATACTACGCTGCTGACGCCGTTGGACTTTGTACAAGCGTTACAGGAACATCGGGTTACGATCTTGTGGCTGAGTGTCGGGTTGTTTAATCGGCTGGCGGCGGGGCTATCTCCGGTGCTGCCTCGACTTAAAATGCTGTTGGTCGGGGGAGATGTCCTCGATCCGCATGTTATTGCCCAAGTGTTACGTAAGAATCCGCCCCAAAAATTATTGAATGCCTACGGTCCGAGTGAGGGAACCACGTTTACCACGACCTACCGTATTGACGCGTTAACATCGGGTACGGCTTCTATTCCTATTGGTCGCCCCATCGCCAACACCCGAATTTATGTGCTGGATACTGATGGTCAGCCGGTGCCATTGGGGATGACCGGTGAAATTTATGTCGGGGGTGACGGTGTGGCCTGCGGTTATCTCAATCGCCCTGAACTGACCGCTGAGCACTTTCTCACCGATCCATTTAGCGATAAACCGAATGCACGTATGTACAAAACCGGGGATTTGGCTCGCTACCTGCCGGACGGCAATCTGGAATTCCTGAGCCGTAACGACCAGCAGGTGAAAATCCGCGGTTTTCGGATTGAACCGGGGGAAATTGAGACCCGACTGGTGGAATATCCATTGATACGTGAAGCGGTGGTGCTGGCGTTAGGGGAGGGACAGGACAAACAACTGGTTGCCTATGTGCTGACCGAAGAGCATGACGGATTGGCTGCCCGCCTGCGTGAACACCTAAGTACGCGGTTGCCGGATTATATGATACCGGTGGCCTTTGTGCATCTGGATGAATTCCCATTGACGCCGAATGGTAAATTGGATCGTCAGGCGTTGCCGGCACCGGGGGAGGATGCCTTCGCCCGCCAGGTTTATGAAGCGCCGCGAGGAGAGAGGGAGATTGTTCTGGCGACCCTTTGGCGTGAATTACTGGGTATTGCGCGAATTAGCCGACATGACAGTTTCTTTGCGCTGGGCGGTCATTCTTTGCTCGGCGTACGAATGATTGAACGCCTGCGTAGTCTGGGACTGACACTGGCCGCCCGTAACCTGTTCCTGTGTCCGGTGCTGTCAGAACTGGCCCAGACATTGGCACAGCACCAGTCTGTAACGGTTCCGCCGAATGTCATTACCCCAGCGACCTCCGTGTTGACACCGGCCATGTTGCCGTTGATTGACCTGACCCAGCCTGATATTGACCACATTGTTGAACAGGTGCCGGGCGGGATCGCCAATATTCAGGATATCTATGCCCTGTCGCCGTTGCAGGACGGTATCTTGTTCCATCATCTGCTGGCGAAGGAAGGTGACCCCTATCTGCTGGCCTATCCCATGATTTTTGCTGATCGTGCGTTGCTGGATCACTATCTGGCGGCAGTGCAACAGGTACTTGATCGCCATGATATCCTGCGAACCGCATTTATCTGGCAGGGATTATCAACACCGGCGCAGGTGGTTTGGCGTCAGGCACCGTTATCGGTCACTGAACTAACATTGAACCCGACTGACGGGCCAGTGGGTGAACAATTGGCTCACCGTTTTGACCCGCGTCAGTATCGTTTTGATCTGAGCCAAGCGCCATTGTTGCGCTTTGTCGTGGCACAGGAAACCGATGGTCGTTGGCATGTGCTGCAATTGCAGCACCACCTGATTGGCGACCATACGACAATGGAAGTGATGCACCGCGAAGTGCAGGCTTGTCTGGCCGGACTGGATGACAATTTGCCGGCACCGACGCCTTTCCGCAATCTGGTGGCGCAGGCTCGGTTGAATGTCAATCAGGCAGAGCATACCCGCTTCTTTACCGACATGCTGGCTGACGTGGATGAGCCGACGCTGCCGTTTGGGCTAACCGAGGTGCATCGTGATGGTTCGCAGGTGACACAATCGCACCGGCTGTTACCGCCGGCGTTAAACGATCGCCTTCGCCAGCAGGCAAAACGTCTGGGTGTCAGTGTGGCAACATTGTGTCATTTGGCCTGGGCGCAGGTGCTGTCACGAACCAGTGGGCAGAAGAAAGTGGTGTTTGGCACGGTGCTGTTCGGGCGCATGGCGGCGGGGGAAGGGGCTGACAGCGGCATGGGGCTGTTTATCAATACCTTGCCGTTGCGCCTGGATATCGATGACACAAAGGTACACGACAGCGTACGACTGGCACAGTCCCGGCTGGCCGAATTGCTGGATTATGAACATGCTTCACTGGCGCTGGCTCAGCGTTGCAGTGGGGTAGCGGGCGGCACGCCACTGTTTAGTGCCCTGTTGAACTATCGGCATAATGAGCAGCCGCTGATCCCACATGAGACTCTATCGGGGATTGAATTTCTGGGTGAACAGGAGCGAACCTCCTATCCGTTTGTATTATCGGTAGAAGACGGGGGTTCCACGCTGGGGCTGACTGCGCAGGTCGTACAGCCGTTTGAACCGGATCGGGTCTGTGGTTATATGCAACAGGCGTTGGCAAGTCTGGCAGACGCACTGGAGCGGGCGCCGGAAACACCGGTACGGGCACTGAATATTTTGCCTGCAACGGAACGCGCGTTATTGCTGGAAACCTGGAACGCGACCGAAACCCCGTACCCTGAGCAGTCATGCATTCATCAGTTGATTGAACAGCAGGTAGAGAAAACGCCTGACGCCACCGCGTTAGTGTTTGAAGGACAAACCCTTAGCTATGCCGAATTGAATGCCGATGCCAACCGGCTGGCGCATCAGCTTATCGCGCTGGGGATGGCACCGGAGCAGCGCGTGGCGATCTGCATGGCCAGCTCACCGGCACGGGTGGTGGGATTGTTGGCGGTGCTGAAAGCCGGTGGCGCCTATGTCCCGCTGGACCCCGCTTATCCGGGGGAACGTCTGGCACATATCCTGAATGATGCTGCACCTTCAATAATCTTGGCTGATGAAACTGGACGGGTAGCGCTGGGCGAGGAGGCGCTTGCTGGGCTGACGCTGCTTGATCCGAATATCTTGCCTGATCAACCGGATAGCAACCCGCAGATACTGGCGCTGACTTCCCGTCATCTGGCCTATGTGATTTACACCTCCGGCTCTACCGGCGTGCCGAAAGGGGTGATGGTTGAACATCGTGGGTTGGTCAATCTTATTCGGGATAAAATTGTCCAGTTTGGTATTCATGCCGACAACCGGATGTTGCAGTTCGCTTCATTTGGTTTTGATGCCAGTGTCTGGGAAACCATGATGGCGCTGACCGCGGGTGCCAGTTTGGCGATCCCGTCCGATACGGTTCGTCAAGATCCGCACCATCTCTGGCATTATCTGGACGCGCAGGCGGTGACGCACGCGTGTTTGACCCCGTCCCTGCTACGGGATGGGGCTGATTTACCGGTGCTGACGAAAAAGCCAACCGTCATATTGGGCGGTGAAGCGCCCAGCCCGGCGCTACTCCAGACATTGAGCCGTCAGGCCACGCTGTTCAATGCCTATGGCCCGACAGAAATTACCGTATGTGCCACCCACTGGCGTTGTCCGTCAAACTATACCGAGGCATTGGCACCGATTGGGCGTCCGACGGCGAATAGCCGGATTTACCTGCTGGATGACGACGGTCAGCCAGTGCCATTGGGAGCCGTAGGGGAGATGTATATTGGGGGTGCCGGTGTGACCCGCGGCTATCTCAATCTCCCTGACCTGACTAACGAACGTTTCCTGGCTGACCCGTTTAGTGCGGCAATGGATGCCAGAATGTATCGCACCGGGGATTTGGCTCGTTATTTGCCGGATGGCAATCTGGTGTTTGTTGGCCGTAACGACCAGCAGGTTAAAATCCGAGGCTTCCGAATCGAGCCGGGTGAAATCGAAGCCCGATTGACAGAATATCCTGCGGTGCGCGAAGCGTGGGTGCTGGCGCTGGGTGACGGGCAGGAAAAACGCCTGATCGCCTATATTGTGGCGGAAGACGATAACGGATTGCCCACCCGTTTGCGTGAACACCTGAGTGCGATTTTGCCTGATTATATGGTGCCGGCGGCTTTTGTGCGTCTGGACGCCTTCCCGCTGACGCCAAACGGCAAACTGGATCGGCGGGCGTTGCCGGTGCCGGAGCAAAATGCTTTTGCCCGTCAGGTCTACGCAGCGCCACAAGGGGAGACAGAAATTGCGTTGGCGGCTATCTGGCGTGAATTATTAGGCATTGAGCAGATCAGCCGATATGACAACTTCTTTGCGCTAGGGGGGCATTCACTATTGGCAGTGCGGGTCATGAATCGTATTGCCGCTTTCGGTGTTGAACTGCCGCTGGTTGCCTTATTTACGTCACCGTCACTCGCGGCCTTTGCGGAGAGGATCAACGCCCAACGCCATGCGGGAAGGGAAAAATTGTCTGAGATGATCCCGGTATCCCGTGATAGTGCGTTACCGTTGTCATTCGCTCAACAGCGTTTGTGGTTCCTGGCACAGTTTGATGGCGTCAGTGATACTTATCATATTCCGCTGGTACTGCACTTGCGTGGCCAGCTTAATATTGCCGCCTGGCAGCAGGCACTGGATCGCCTGTTTGCCCGCCACGAAGCACTGCGTTCAGTCTTTATCATGGTTGACGGTCAGCCTCAGGTGACCTTGTTGCCGGCGGAGTCTGGCCTGCCGCTGAAATACGACGATCTGCGTAACGAGCCTGAAATCGACGAGCAACTTGAACGTCTGCGCGTACAGGAAACGGAAACGCCGTTTGATCTGACCCGTGGTCCCTTAATCCGTGGCACGCTGATACAACGGGGCGATGAGGATTACCTCTTCTTGCTGACCCAGCATCACATTGTGTCGGATGGCTGGTCCTTGGGGATATTGAGATCAGAACTGAGCGCCCTGTATTCAGCTTGCTTGCATCAACAGCCTGATCCCTTGCTCTCGTTGGTTATTCAATATCCTGATTATGCCGCTTGGCAGCGTAAGGTTTTCGCGGGTGACGGGTTACGGGAGCAGAGTGATTATTGGTGCCGCACGCTGTCCGATGCCCCGGTATTGCTGGAATTGCCGACAGATCGTCCCCGCCCATCCCGGCAATCATTTACCGGTGGCCGGATACCTGTACAGATTGATGCCACGTTGGTACAGGCTCTGAAACAACTGGGGCAACAACACGGCACCACATTATTTATGACATTGCTGACCGCCTGGGCGGCATTATTGTCGCGCCTGTCCGGGCAGGATGATCTGGTGATCGGCATACCGAGCGCTAACCGCAACCGGCGGGAAATTGAGCCGCTGATCGGGTTTTTTGTCAATACCCTGGCATTGCGCATAGATTTGTCCGGTACACCGGATATGGTCACACTGCTCCGGCGTGTGCGGCAGACGACACTGGACGCGCAGGGGCATCAGGATCTGCCTTTCGAGCAGGTGGTTGAGAGGGTACAACCGCCCCGCAGACCGGAGCATACCCCGTTATTCCAGGTGATGTTTGCCTGGCAGGAGAGTGACACAGAAGCGTGGCAGCTACCGGGATTAGCGGTGACGCCAGTCGTGCAGGGATACGATATCGCTAAATTCGATTTGCAACTGGAATTGACGGAGCGGGCAGGTGAGGTTGTTGGGGAGCTGAATTATTCCTCGGCCCTGTTCGACCCTGCCACGATGGAAAGACAGGTCGGCTATTTGCAGGCTCTATTGCGGGCGATGGTGAGCTATCCCCAACAATCAGCCACAACCGTGGATATTTTATCATCCACGGAGCGGGCATTATTGCTGGAAACCTGGAATGCGGCCGTGGCACCGTATCCTGAGCAGTTGTGTATTCATCAGTTGATTGAACAACAGGTAGAGAAAACCCCGGATGCCATCGCGGTAAGGTATGAAAACCTGACGCTCAACTATGCTGAATTGAATGCCCGTGCCAACCGATTAGCGCATCAACTGATTGCATTAGGTGTCATACCAGACCAGCCGGTCGCCATTTGTGTGACACGATCGGCGGAGAGAATAGTGGCATTGCTGGCGGTGTTGAAAGCGGGCGGGGCTTATGTGCCATTGGATCCGGCTTATCCGGGGGAGCGTCTGGTTTATCTGCTCACGGATGCTGCGCCGATGGTTGTGCTGGCGGATAATATTGGACGCGCGGCACTGGGTGAAGAAGCACTGAAGACGCTAACGGTACTCGACCCAAATGCCCTGCCAACTCAGCCGGACAGTAACCCGCAACTCCCTGATCTCACCTCACGGCATCTGGCCTATGTGATCTACACGTCTGGATCGACCGGCAGACCGAAAGGGGTGATGATTGAACATCATAGTGCGGTTAACCTGGCGCTGGAACAAGTTGCCCATTTTGATGTGGGTGTCACCAGCCGGATGTTGCAGTTTGCCTCATTTGGCTTCGATGCCAGCGTCTGGGAAATCATGATGGCGTTGAGTTGTGGGGCGATGCTGGTTATTCCGACTGAAACCCTCCGGCAAGACCCGCACCGTCTCTGGCATTATCTGGAAGAGCAGGGGATCACCCACGCCTGCATGCCCCCCGCCATGCTCCATGATGTTGCCGGTTTGCCGGAGATAGCCATAAAACCCACCTTAATGTTCGCCGGAGAAGCGCCGGCGACCACCTTGTTTCAGGCATTGTGTGGCCGGGCGAATTTGTTCAATGCTTATGGCCCGACGGAAATCACGGTTTGCGCCACTACCTGGCATTGTCCGCCCGACTATACCGGAGGATTAATTCCCATCGGCAGGCCGGCAGTGAACAAACGTCTCTATCTGTTGGACAAACACGGTCAGCCGGTGCCGCTGGGGGCAGTCGGTGAATTATATATTGGCGGTGTGGGTGTCGCCCGTGGCTATCTCAATCGCCCTGAACTGACAGCCGAACGTTTCCTGATGGACCCGTTTAGTGATGACGCTGATGCCCGAATGTATCGCACTGGGGATTTAGCCCGCTATCTGCCGGATGGCAATTTGGTGTTTGCCGGCCGTAATGACCAGCAGGTTAAAATCCGTGGTTTCCGCATTGAACCGGGGGAAATCGAGGCGCACCTGACCGCACATCCGGCGGTGAGTGAAGCGTCGGTACTGGCGTTGGGCGACGGTCAGGATAAGCGTTTAGTTGCCTATGTCGTGACAAATGATGGCGTGACAAATGATGACGTGGCGAATAACGTAGAGGCAGAAGCGGATAACGGACTGGCCGCCAGCCTGCGCGAACATCTGAGTGAGATTTTACCTGACTATATGATACCGGCGGCCTTTGTGCGTCTGGATGCATTCCCATTGACGCCGAATGGGAAATTGGATCGCGGGGCGTTGCCGGCACCGGATCAACACGCTTTTGCCCGTCAGGTTTACGAAGCGCCACAAGGCAAAATTGAGCGCTCGCTCGCCACTCTCTGGCGTGAATTGCTGGAAGTTGAGCCGATTAGCCGGCACGACAGCTTCTTTGCGCTGGGGGGGCACTCGCTGCTTGCTGTACGGATGATTGAACGTTTGCGGCGTATGGGGTTGGGCGTATCGGTGCAAACGCTATTCGAGCATCCGACCCTCAGTGTCTTGGCTCAGTCCCTGGCTCAACATGACGAAATCAGGGTGCCTGACAACTGTCTTACAGCAGAAATGATTACATTGACGCCAGACATGTTGCCGTTGATTGATCTGACCCAGCCTGAAATTGATCGCATCGTTGAACACGTTCCGGGCGGGATTGCCAACATTCAGGACATCTATGCCTTGTCACCGCTACAGGATGGCATTTTATTCCACCACTTACTGGCAAACGAAGGCGATCCCTATCTTCTGATCACCCAACAGGCTTTTGCGGATCTCTCGTTGCTGGATCGTTATCTGGCCGCGGTTCAACAGGTGGTTGATCGCCATGATATCCTGCGTACCGCGTTTATCTGGGAGGGGTTATCCACTCCGGCGCAGGTGGTTTGTCGGCAGGTTCCCTTATCCATCACCGAATTGACGCTTAATCCGGCTGACGGTGCGATCCGTGACCAACTGGCTCAACGCTTTGATCCGCGCCAGCATCGGATTGATTTGGGACAGGCGCCGTTGTTGCGCTTTGTCATTGCCCAGAATACCGATGGCCGCTGGATCTTGCTGCAACTATTGCATCACCTGATTGGCGACCATACCACGCTGGAAGTGATGAACAGCGAAGTGCAGGCATACCTTACCGGACGGGGAGACCGCTTACCGGCTTCGACACCTTTCCGTCATCTGGTGGCACAGGCGCGGTCGGGCATTGGCCAGCCGGAACATACCCGTTTCTTTACCGACATGCTGGCGACGGTGGATGAACCGACCCTGCCGTTCGGGTTAACGGAAGTCCACCATGACGGTTCGCAGGTGACAGAATCGCACCGGATGTTATCGCCGGCGTTAAACGACCGCCTTCGTCAGCAGGCAAAACGTCTGGGCGTCAGTGTGGCGGCGCTGTGTCATTTGGCCTGGGCACAGGTGTTGGCGCGTACCAGTGGTCAGAAGCAAGTGGTGTTCGGCACCGTGCTGTTTGGGCGTATGCAGGCTGGTGAAGGTGCCGACAATGGCATGGGACTGTTTATTAATACCCTGCCGTTACGATTGGATATGGATGAAACCCCGGTACAGGAGAGTGTACAGGCCGCCCATAGCCGATTGGCGGGGTTATTGGCGCATGAACATGCATCACTGGCGTTGGCTCAACGTTGCAGTGGGGTAGCCAGTGGGACGCCGCTGTTCAATGCACTGTTGAATTACCGGCATAATGCCCAGCCGGTCACGCCGGATGACATCATCAGCGGCATTGAATTCCTTGGGGCACAAGAGCGAACCAACTACCCATTTGTGTTATCGGTAGAAGATGGGGGTTCCGATCTGGGGCTGACGGCTCAGGTCGTACAACCCTTTGATCCAAAACAGATATGCAGTTATATGCAGCAGGCGCTGGAGAGTCTGGCAGAAGCGCTTGAGCAGGCGCCGGCAACACCGGTACAGATGCTGGAAATTTTGCCGGCAACTGAGCGCACATTGTTGCTGAAAACCTGGAATACAACCGAAACCTCCTATCCTGACCAACAGTGTATTCATCAACTGTTTGAACAACAGGTGGAAAATGACCCGAATGCCACCGCGCTGGTATATGAAAACCAATCCCTGAGCTATGCGGAATTGAATACCCGTGCTAACCGGCTGGCGCATCAGCTTATCGCGCTGGGGGTTGCACCGGATCAACGGGTGGCGATTTGCGTGGCGAGTTCACCGGCGCGGATCGTGGGGCTGTTGGCCATCTTGAAAGCGGGAGGCGCTTACGTGCCGTTAGATCCCGCTTATCCGGGTGAGCGTCTGATCCATATTTTGACCGATGCGGCGCCGGCGATTTTGTTGGCGGATAATACCGGACGTTCAGCCTTAAATGGGCAGTCACTTGCGCAGCAACGGGTTCTTGATCCGAATTCATTGCCTGATCAGCCGGACAACAATCCACAAATCCCGGCATTGACCTCCCGTCATTTGGCTTATGTGATTTACACCTCCGGCTCGACAGGAACGCCGAAAGGGGTGATGGTTGAGCATTGTGGGCTGGTCAACCTTATCCGGGATAAAATCGCCCAGTTCGCCCTTCATTCCCATAGCCGGATGTTGCAATTCGCTTCATTTGGTTTCGATGCCAGTGTCTGGGAAGTGATGATGACATTAGGCAGTGGCGCCAGTCTGGCGATCCCTGACGATACGGTTCGTCAGGATCCGCGCCGCCTCTGGCACTATCTGGAAGCGCAATCGGTGACCCACGCCTGTTTGACTCCCGCCCTGCTGCGGGATGGCACTGACTTACCGCCGATGACCATCAAACCCACATTAATACTGGGGGGTGAAGCGCCCAGTGTGGCCTTACTTCAGGCTCTGAGTGGCCGGGCAACAGTATTCAATGCCTATGGCCCGACAGAAATCACCGTTTGCGCCTCCGCCTGGCGTTGTCCACCAGACTATCAGGGAGGAGCCATTCCGATTGGCCGCCCGACGGCCAACACCCGTATTTATCTGCTGGATGCCCTCAGCCAGCCGGTGCCGTTGGGCGCGGTGGGAGAGCTGTATATTGGTGGTGCCGGTGTCGCCCGTGGTTATCTCAACCGCCCTGAACTGACCGACGAACGTTTCCTGGCCGATCCGTTTAGTGACGCAGCCGATGCCCGGATGTATCGCACCGGCGACTTGGTACGCTACCTGCCGGACGGTAATCTGGTATTTGTCGGCCGTAACGACCAGCAGATTAAAATCCGTGGCTTCCGCATTGAGCCGGGGGAAATCGAAGTTCGGCTGACAGAACATGCCGCGGTACGTGAAGCGCTGGTATTGGCACTGGGTGACGGGCAGGACAAACGTTTGGTTGCCTATGTGGTAACAGAAACGGTGGTAACAGAAACGGTGGTAACTGAAACGGCTGACGGATTGGTTAACCGCCTGCGTGACCATCTGAGCGCGTTATTGCCTGACTACATGGTGCCGGCGGCCTTTGTCCGTCTGGATAAATTCCCGCTGACGCCTAACGGCAAACTGGATCGCCGGGCGCTACCGATGCCGGAAGAGAATGCTTTTGCGCGCCAGATTTACGCGGCGCCACAAGGGGAAACGGAAACCATCCTCGCCGCGATTTGGCATGACTTACTGGGCGTTGAGCAGATAAGCCGGTATGACAGCTTCTTTGCCTTGGGGGGGCATTCATTGCTCGCGGTGCGGATGGTCGAACGTTTGCGTAACCTGGGCTTAACGCTGGCAATCCGTGACCTGTTCCAATCCCCGGTTCTGTCTGAACTTGCCCAAACCTTGAAACGGAATCAGGACGAAGGCGTGCCTGCCAACGTGATCACACCGGCAACGACGGCGTTGACACCGGCAATGTTACCGTTGATTGATCTTACCCAGCCTGAGATTGATCATATCGTCGAACAGATACCGGGCGGGATCGCCAACATTCAGGATATCTATGCGTTGTCACCGTTACAGGACGGCATTCTGTTCCACCATCTGTTGGCAAACGAAGGCGACCCGTATTTGCTGGCCGGCCAGATGGCTTTTGCTGATCGGCCTCTGCTGGATCGTTATCTGGCGGCGGTTCAACAAGTCATTGACCGCCATGACATCCTGCGTACCGCTTTTATTTGGGAAGGATTATCGGCGCCTGCTCAGGTGGTTTGTCGTCAAGCACGATTGTCGGTAACTGAATTGACACTGGAACCCGCTGACGGCTCAGTCAGTGAACAGTTAGCCCGGCAGTTTGATCCGCGCCAGTATCGTATTGATTTGGGACAAGCGCCGTTGCTGCGCTTTGTCATTGCTCAAGATACCGATGGCCGCTGGATTGTACTGCAACTGATGCATCACCTGATTGGTGACCATACCGCGTTGGATGTGATGAGCAACGAAGTGCAAGCGTATCTTGATGGACAGGAAAACGATCTACCCGCGCCGGCACCTTTCCGTAATCTGGTGGCGCAGGCTCGGTTAGGTGTCAGTCAGGAGCAGCATATTCGCTTCTTTACCGACATGTTGGCTGAGGTGGATGAGCCAACATTGCCGTACGGATTGACCGAGGTTCATCATGACGGTTCGCAAATGACCGAATCGCACCGGATGTTGACCGCCGGGCTGAATAACCGCTTACGCAGCCAGGCGCGGCGTCTGGGTGTTAGTCTGGCGGCTTTGTGTCATCTGGCCTGGGCGCAGGTGTTGGCGCGTACCAGCGGACAAGAACACGTGGTCTTCGGCACGGTATTGTTCGGCCGTATGGCCGCCGGTGAAGGTGCCGACCATGGCATGGGGCTGTTTATCAATACCTTGCCGCTCCGGCTGGATATGGATAATACCCCGGTACAGGACAGTGTGCAGGTGGCACACCGCCGGCTGGCGGGATTATTGACACATGAACATGCGTCACTGGCGCTGGCTCAACGTTGCAGTGGGGTGCAGGGGGGAACCCCACTGTTCAGTACCTTGCTGAACTACCGGCACAACGCATTGCCGACGGCTTCGAATGAAATCATGGCCGGTGTTGAATTCCTTGGCGCACAGGAGCGAACCAACTATCCGTTTACGCTGTCAGTGGAAGATTTTGGTGAAGCGCTGGGGTTAACCGCCCAAATTGTCCAGCCATTTGATCCGGAGCGGGTATGTGGTTATATGCAACAGGCGCTGGAAAGTTTGGTGGAAACACTTGAGCAGGCACCGGAAACGCCGGTGCGGATGCTGGAAATCCTGCCTGAGGCAGAGAGGCATTGGCTGCTAAAAACCTGGAACGCGACTGAAACCGCCTATCCTGACCAACTGTGCATTCATCAACTGTTTGAACAACAAGTGGGGAAAAACCCGGATGCCACGGCGTTGTGCTATGAAGGACAAACTGTCAGTTATGCGGAGCTAAACGGCTGTGCTAACCGGCTGGCGCATCAATTAATTGAACTGGGTGTGCAGCCTGATCAACGGGTGGCGATTTGTGTGACGCGTTCACCCTCAAGGATAGCGGGATTATTGGCCGTACTGAAAGCGGGGGGCGCTTACGTACCACTCGACCCCGCCTATCCGGGGGAGCGGCTGGCTTATATGCTCAATGATGCTGCCCCGTTGGTGGTACTGGCGGACAATACCGGTCGCGCCGCACTGGGTGAAAAAGCCCTGGCGACATTCACCGTGCTTGACCCGAATACCCAGCCTGACCAGCCGGACAACAACCCGCAGATCCCTGCGCTGACTTCGCGGCATCTGGCCTATGTGATTTATACGTCCGGCTCGACCGGTATGCCGAAAGGGGTGATGGTTGAACATCGTGGGTTGGTCAACCTTATCCGGGATAAAATCAGCCAGTTTGACATTCATAGCCATAGCCGGATGCTGCAATTCGCTTCATTTGGTTTCGATGCCAGCGTCTGGGAAATCATGATGGCATTGTGTGCTGGCGCTACTCTGGATATCCCGGCCGACACGGTTCGACAGGATCCGCTTCGCCTTTGGCATTATCTGGAAACACAGGCGGTGACCCATGCCTGCCTGACTCCGGCTCTGCTGCGGGATGGGGCGGATTTACCGGCGATAACCATCAAACCAACATTAATACTGGGTGGGGAAGCGCCCAGTGCGGCGTTGCTCCAGGCACTGTGTGGACGAGCCACGCTGTTCAATGCTTATGGCCCGACAGAAATCACGGTATGTGCCACCACCTGGCGTTGTCCGGCAGATTATATGGATACCTTAACGCCGATCGGACGTCCGACGGCCAACACCTGTGTTTATCTGCTGGATGCTGCTGGCCAGCCGGTTCCATTGGGAGCCGTAGGGGAATTGTATATTGGGGGTGAGGGTGTCGCGCGTGGCTATCTCAATCGTCCTGACCTGACCGCTGAACGTTTCCTGACTGACCCGTTTAGCCAGACACCGGATGCACGGATGTACCGCACCGGGGATTTGGCTCGCTACCTGCCGGATGGCAACCTGGTGTTTATTGGCCGTAACGACCAGCAAGTTAAAATCCGGGGATTCCGTATTGAACCGGGTGAGATCGAAGCCCGGTTGACGGAGTATCCGGCGGTGCGTGAAGCTATCGTACTGGCACTGGGCGACGGACAAGATAAACGTCTGGTGGCTTACGTGGTGGCGCCAGAGGATGAGGGACTGGCTACCGATTTGTATAGCTATCTGAGCGCACGGTTGCCTGATTACATGGTGCCGGCGGCGTTTGTGCGTCTGGACGCCTTCCCGCTGACCCCGAACGGTAAGCTGGATCGGCGGGCATTGCCCGCGCCGGATCAAAATGCCTTTGCCCATCAAGCCTATGAAGCGCCGCAAGGGGAGATTGAGATCGCATTGGCGGCTATCTGGCGTGAATTGCTGGAGGTTGAGCAAATAGGCCGGTATGACAATTTCTTCGCGTTGGGTGGACACTCACTGCTTGCTATGCGGATGATAAACCTTGCTGCCGGTCGTGGTTTGCTGTGTACCTTGAATAACCTATTCCAATTCCCTGTGCTGGCTGAACTGGTCGCCAAAATCACGTTAGATCCACTGTCTCAGCCGCAAAGCTGTGCGATACCGGTACGGCCATCAGGAACGGAGTCACCGCTATTCTTTGTACCCAGCGGCATGGATGATTACTCTTATGTCTTTGGATTGGCGCAACATATTCAATCAGGCTATCCGATTTATGCTTTGCCCTGGCCGTCCATCAATGAAGAACAGGTATCGACTATTGAAGCGTTGGCCGCCAACATGATCCGCTCGATGAAGGCAGTTCAGCCGGCAGGCCGATACCGGATCTACGGTTACTCTTCGGGTGGCGTACTGGCTTATGCCATTGCCCAGCAACTTTGTAACGCCGGTGAGACCGTCGATTTTCTGGGGTTGATTGATACGCCAGCCCCTCACTGCTTCAAGCAGCAGGTCATTCAACCCAAACTCCAGTTTCTTGCTGAACTGGCAAAACAGTCGGGTGGGGAACATGAAGAGGAAATTGCGGTATTGCATCAGCGGATCGATAACCTCAATTTGGTGCAATTTATTGCCACGGCGCAGGAGCTGGGGCTATATCCGGCAAACCTGCGTCCTGACGTGATCGCGAGACGTTGGGAACAGATGGGAAATTATTTGCAACTGGTCAAAGCATATGAACCCCAAGCATTGGCGATAACGCTCCACCAGTTCTATGCGACAGAACCTTATCCGCAGCTCCCTTTCGTGACGGAAGCCGAATTACCCGTCTTGAGTATGGAGCCGTCGTTAGGCTGGAAGCAGGTCGTGCCTGATTCGTCGCTCCAGCTCATGTCTGTACCGGGCGATCATTTCAGCTTGATGGAGGAGAGTGAAAATAAAACCATTTTGGCTAAAACCTTAAGTATGGCGTTGGCAACGAATTGTGAAGCGGAGGTGATGTAATGTCAGTGATATGGCAGAAATAGCCAGCGATTATTGACGACGATATTGTCCGGTTAACGATATTTATCATAACCGGACATTTCTTCCTAAATAGAATTAAGGTAAAAACCTGCCAATTTGGGAAAGGATTTAGATAAAGCAATAGAGGAGTTCACTCGTTGGGCAATCAACTAACTGATAGAGATTTGTGTGAAGCGTTATCTTATGTCTTTGTAGATAATGAAGTTGATTATGAGTATATCGCTTCTGTCGCAAAACATTTCCCACATGAATATGTGGAAATGGTCTTTTTCGAGTGGGTAGCGCCTGTATGCTATACGAATGGACTTACCCCAGTGCCGACGACATGGACAAGGCGGGAGCGTGAAATTTTTGTTAAAAAAATTCGGATTTGACGGATAAGAAAAAATAGCATTTTATACCCCTTTTTATCGGGAAGTGTTCTCATGA
>NZ_NJCX01000039.1 GCF_002632875.1 Xenorhabdus kozodoii | reverse complement strand
TGTACCAATCGCCGCAACGGTATCAAAGAGACCCAAAAAACGGTTTTTCCCTGTGGGATAAGTGGATTGATTCAGATAACGTCGTTGATTGAAACCATCAGTTAAGGCCTGTGCCAGAACGGGATCACGATTAAAAACCCGGTTGGCAAAATGGCGTGCTGCCGCAGCCCCGCGACTAAAGCCTATTATATCGAATTGCAGGCATTTGATATTACCTTGAATATTTTTCAGTAATTCTGCAAGTTCAGTTCTTATTTTTTGGATGGCCATTTCGGTTTTAGCATGAACACCGGTTTCTCCTACTCCCAATCCATAGCCCACCACGCTATCCGACTTTCCTGCCTGCGTACCAATGCCTTCGATATACACTTTGATCTGGTGAGAATTATCATCAATTTTCTCATTGACATATATTTCGTGCAAAAAATGAACATTGGTATAGTAGCCATCATAACTGATCCGCGAGGTATCACCGGGCAACCCAAATTGATTAAAGGAACAACTCATTGACTGTTGACTGGTATTGGTGGTTTCTGGAATACATAGAAGCCGCTCATTAATATTGTCGGTATTGTTCCCCGTACCATCAAAAAAGACACCAATCGTTAAGGTAATACCGCTTTCTATCGCCTGAACTTCCAGTACATACCGCCGATTAAGGGGATGGGCGGTAAACCCTTTTAATGTTGAATCCTTAAAATGCTCAGAGGCTTTTAATTCTTCGTCTTGCCAGCCTTTTACTGTTGGGTAGGCATCGCTGATTGCCCCTAATGTGATATAACGATAATCATGCTTGCCGTTATAGCTATTTTTCCTTACCTGAAGATTGCCTATTTTTCCGGTATCTGGACGAGCAGGGCATTGGGTTACTTTATCAGCCAAAGGCTGCGCTGAAACAGAGAGTGTCACAGGCATAGGCGGCAGATCTTCTTCACGCAATAAACCTTTCCCATCCGTCGTGCCCGTTCGTGTCATGAGTTTATTTCCCCGGCTTTTCAGCGTATAAGGTATGCCTGTTAATGGCTGACCCTGCTCATCCACAAGCTGAAATTCAATCCAATTTTTCAGTATCTTTTGACAATCAATGCAATTCGTCGGATCTAACGGTTTCATTCTATTTTCTTCCTTATATTTTATTTATCCGTCAATGTGCTTGTTGAAATGCCTGCTCTGTCCAGCCGTTAAGGTAGAAAGTCTGGACAGGGTTCGGTTTTGCCAGGCTGTTGACCAAAAAATAGCAAATACCGCTGTCCTGACGTGCTAACCACGTTTTCCAATCGATAGGCTCTATCATGCGTCTTCTGCTCCTGTGATAATCCAGTTTTCTTCTTGCTGCGCGAGAATGGCGCAAGGCGGTTTAGCCGGAAATTTCACCATCGGCAATGGCTCCACGCCTTCCGGCAATTGCAATGCCCGCCCGCGCCCGCTGCCGGCGGAACCCTGCCCGACATTAATCGGTGAAGACAGAATGCCGCCCGGCGTGACCTTGAGGAAAGTACCGCCCACTTTCAACGTGATTTCTGCCCCCGCCTCCAGCACCACTTTGCCGCCGTTTTTCAGGTGGATTTCCTGCCCGCTGTTAATCACGGTGGCCTCGCCGGCCTGAATATGCTGGCTGCCGGCAATCCGGTGGGAAACATCACCCTCCGTGGTGATTTTGCGTGAACCGGCCACCTGATGATGGTCATCGGCGCGGATATCGTGGTAGCGGTTGTTGTCGATGCGTTGTTTTTGGTCGTGCTTGATATGCCAGTACGCATCGTTTTCGATATGCGCGGTCAGGTCTTTCTGGCCGTGGAAATAGATTTCCTCGCTGCCTTTCGCATCCTCAATATCGCCATAAAGCCAAAGCCGTGGCCGTTCCAGCCCTGCGCCACCCGTACCCAGCACGACGCGCCATCGTCCGGGTCGTCATAACGGTTCCAGTGAAAATGGACTTTAATCGCGCCGTCTTTATTGACGAAGATTTCCTCGCCTTCTGGTCCAACGACTACCGCCGTTTCATCGCCATCGGCTAACGGTTGTAAGCCACTTTTCATGTTGATGTGTTCCTTATGGTTTATCGCATCGGTGTCTTAATTCACTACATGGCCGGGCGCAGCCCATCGACATGCCAGAACTCCCACAGCAATAGAAAAATGGCCGCCCGGTCAATGAAGGTGGTTTATTGTACATATTTATCAGTAAAATTAATTAACCAATGAGATGGAATTTTTGTCTGGTTTTGGTGGGGGATGGGGGAGTCGTATTTGGGTTGTCACACAAAAATACCGATGCCATCAGTAGGCGGCTTGTGATTGAAATACGAGGAAGGGAGACTTGTTTCATAACCTTATTCCCTGCCTCAAAAACATCTTATGATGCCGTATTAATTTCATTATGAAATTAATTCTAAGGTGAAACAAGTCCCCGATCTTCAATGAATTTCTTTTTCAATCATCACGTTATCTGTTGATGCCAAAGTTGTGCATATAAGCCATTTTGCTGCACCAGCGCATCATGTGAGCCGGATTCGGCAATTTTCCCTCGATCTAACACAAAGATCTTATCGGCATGACGAAGGGTATTCAGCCGGTGGGCAATGCTGATCACGGTGCGGTTTCGGCATATTTCCGCCATATTGCTCATGATGGCAGCTTCGGATTCATAATCCAGGGCGGAAGTGGCTTCATCCAGGATTAAGATCTTGGGATCACTCAGTAATGCCCGCGCCAAGGCAATGCGTTGCCGTTGTCCGCCAGAAAGATTGCCCCCTTTTTCACCCACCGGGTGCGCGAATTTATGCGGAAATGCATTGATGAAATCAATCGCGCCCGCTAAGGTCGCAGCCCGATAGACTTCCTCATCACTGGCATTGGGCTTGCACAGGCGGATATTATCCGCAATGCTGCCAGAAAACAGGATACTTTCCTGCAAGACCACGCTCATATGACGGCGTAGCGATACGGGATCAGCAATTGCTAAATCCATTCCATCCACCAAAACCTGGCCGTGTTGTGGCACATAGAGACGTTGCAACAAGCGGGTCAATGTGCTTTTGCCGGAACCCGATGGCCCCGTAATACCAATAAATTCACCTGCTTTCATTTCCAGTGACAAATTTGCCAGCACTTCAGGTGTATCTGCGTGGTAACGGAAGCGGATATTCCTGAATGCAATCTGGCCTGCCATTTCGGGTGCCGATGCCAATCCCTGTTTGCTGCTTTCCATCGGTTCATCCAGAATATCGCCCACCCGCCGCAAGGCAATTAAGGTATGCTGAAAGTCTTGCCAGACTTGCGCCAATCTCAGGATGGGTTGGGTCACATGCCCCGCCAGCATATTAAAAGCAATTAATTCACCAGGGGACAGGTCACCGTCAAGCACTCCCCGGACGCCCCACCATAAAAGCAGGGCAGCCACGATTTTTTGGATCAGCTCAATCCCTTGTCCCGCGACCAGCCCGCTTTTTTGGGCAGTAAAACGTTGGATTAGCTGCTGGCTCAGTACCTTTTGCCATTGGCGCAAAAAGCGTTTTTCTGTGGCGGTGGTTTTGATCGTTTCAATGCCCGTAATCGCTTCTGTCAGAAAGCTGGTGGCATTGGCATCGGTTTCATACTCTTTTTCGACCTTACGTCGAATGATGGGACCGATGGTCACCCATAGCAAGAAATAGAGCAGGAGCGAACTGATGACGAGTCCTGTCAGCAGGGCGGAATAATGGAACATCACGCCCAGAAACAGGATGATGAAAATCAGGTCGAGCAACAGCATCAGGGTAGAGCCGGTCAAAAATTGGCGGATCTGCGCCATCTCCCGGACTCTGGCGATGATTTGCCCTGTTTGCCGTTGCTTGAAATAGGGCAGGGGCAGCCCCACAAGATGGCGATACAGCCTGCCGGAAAGTTCGGCATTGATTTGACTGGCCATATGCCCGAACACGGTATTGCGCAGGAAGCCATACAGGGGTTCGGCCAATGCCAGTGCCAGCATTGCCATCCCCAGCACATGCAGGCTGGAAATGCTCCGCCCAACCAGCACCTTGTCGATAATATTTTCAAATAACAAGGGGGCGGCTAATGCAAAAAGCTGCAACACGATGGCAAACAAAAAAATGTCCCGTAACTGGTTCTTTTGCCTGAAAACAGAGGGGTAAAACCAGCTTAGACCAAATTTAACCTGTTGTCGGGTCAGGGATTTATCCGCGACCAGCAGCACCTTGTATTCACTGCGGGTCGTTTGCTCACCGTGCACCGGGGAAGCCAATGCACGCACGTCATAGTTGCCGGTGACCGGATCGAACACGGTCAAGGTGTCAGGCCGAATTTCAGACAGCACCCACCAGCGCTGATCCCATTCAATCAAGGCAGGCAAAGGTAAGGTGGCAGCGGTATCGGCTGTCAGGCGTGCAAACTTACTGTGCAGCCCGATGGCATCCGTTGCTTCACGTAACTGTGGATCGGTCAACGCAAGCGAGTCCACTCCCAGGGCGTGGTGCAATTGCGCGACAGAAGCCACTTTGTGGAACTGTTTCCCTAAGTGGACGATACAATCCAGGGCATGATTGTTTGCATTGATATCACTATTTGTATCGGCTGCGTTGTCAGGTTTTTTGTCTTCGGGATTGTGGGAGAAAGAAAAAGTGTCAACCATGATTATTTTTCCCTCAGTGCTTCGGATTGATATTCCCGGATTGGGCTGAGCAAATAATCAATCACTCGTCGCTGATCCATCTTAATTTCCGCAACAATGGACATCCCCGCTGTAATTTCAACCGGTTTCCCGTCCACCATAATATTGTTCTGTTTGAGGCTGATTTGGGCGGGAAAAACCAGGCCTAGCCGTTCATCGGTGGTGGAGTCGCGCGAAATGCTGAGTAATTCCCCCTCAATCGTGCCATAGCGGGTATAAGGAAAAGCATCGACCTTAACGGTGACATGCTGGCCCGGCCGGACAAAGCCGGCATCTTTGTTTAGGATCTGGATCTCAGCGAGTTGTACATGTTCATCGGGAACAATCACCATCAAATTCTGTGCCGGTTGCAAAACCGCGCCGAGGGTATGGACAGTCAATTGTTGCACTGTGCCAGTGACAGGGGAACGCACAACTTCAAGATCCTCTCGTTCTTGCATTTTCGAAATTTCTTGTTGCGTTAACGCTAACTGTATTTTTGCCTGTTTTCTTTTCTCAAACCATTCCCGCTCTTTTGTGATTTGGGTGCCTTTTAAGCGCGCTTCCAGGCTCTTGTATTTGGTCACCAGAATATCGAGTTCCGATTTTTGTTGGGCGATGAGCCTTTCTGTTTCCAGAAATTCTCTTTCTTGTTCCAGATATTCCACCTTACTGATGACCTGCTTTTGGCTCAGTGTTTTTCTGGCCTGCAAACGCTGGTTGATATTTTCCCGCAGATGAGTCAATGACAGTATGTCGCTATTTCGCGCCCTTTGGGAAGTCAGGTTCTCTGCCATTTCCGCGTGGATGTTGCTAATGATTGCGTCAAATTCCTGCTTTTCGTGAGCGTAATGCGTCAGAATTCTTTCCTGTTTATCGGCGGATTGCTGTTGGAAAAGCCGCAGGGCGTTGGGTTCCTGTTTTTCCAGCAAGGCTTGGTAACGGATTTCCTCTTCTATCAGATAATCACGATTCTCGCTCAAACGGGCAATATCCTGGTTGACACCAAGCGTATTGAGCGTAAGCAGGGGGGTATTTTTCTCAACGTGCTGGCCATTGTTGACATGAATGGCAATCAGGCGGCTTTGTTCGTAAGCCTGAATGATTTGCGAACGACCCGAAGCGATTAGGCGTCCGGTTGCGGTTGCCTGTATATCCAATTTCCCCAGATAAGCCCATAGCAGGGCGAGCAGCACACTGATGCTCAGGGTTATCGCCGTATAACGGGCGAATGGGGAAGGCGGGCGCTGTGACAAAGCCAAATGTGGCGGTAAAAAATCATAATGCGGGGAGCCGGTGCGTAACCGCTTGATCCCTTTGCGCAAGACAGCCTTAAACATGGGTAGGCTCCTCCTGTTTGAGTTCTTGTTGTAACTGCCAAAGTTTTCGATAGTGCCTGCCTTGTTGCAGAAGCTGTTCATGGCTACCTTGTTCGATAATTTGGCCTTGGTGTAACACAATGATCCGGTCGCATTGGCGTACCGTGGAGAGTCGATGGGCAATAGTGATGACCGTTCTGCCTTGGGCAATCTCCGCCATGTTAGATTGGATGATGGCTTGTGATTCATCATCCAGGGCACTGGTCGCTTCATCAAGGATCAGGATCTTGGGATCTGACAGCAACGTTCTGGCAATGGCCAGACGCTGCCGCTGGCCGCCAGATAGCGATTGCCCCCCTTCAGCGATCACGGTGTCATACCCCATCGGCAATCTGAGAATAAAATCGTGCGCCCCTGCCAGCTTTGCCACTTCAATGACTGCGGATAGCGGGGCGTCAGGGCAGGACTGGGACAAATTCTCATACACCGTTTTATTAAAGAGAAAGTTTTCTTGCAGAACGATGCCGATCTGCTGCCTGATGGTTTCGATATTGAGGTTTTGCAAGGGAATGCCATCCAGCGTAATAGCCCCACTTTCTGGGGCATAAAGCCGTAACAGCAAACGTGCAAGGGTGCTTTTCCCAGAGCCAGAGGTTCCGACGACGCCGACGGTTTCCCCCGCCCGAATATCCAACGTGAAATGGTTGATGGTGGGTGGCAGATCGGGTTGATAGCGAAAGACGATATCAGAAAATGAAATTGCCCCTTGCAGCGTAACCTGTTCGTTGCCTGATTGTTGCTCTGTTGGCAGGTTTAACATATCCCCCAACTTATCAATGGCAATGCGTGAACGGATAAATTGCCCCCAGAGTTGCACCAACTTCGCCAGGGGTTGCTGGGTATGGCTGACCATCATATTAAAGGCGATCAACTGACCAATGGTCATGTGCAGGGAAAGCACTTCCGCAGCGCCCAGCCAGATAATGGCCGCACTGGTCACTTTTTGCAGTGCCATCACCAGATGGCCGGAACGGTTATCCCATTGCTGGACATCATAACTGGTGCCGACCATCTTTTCTGTCTGGCTATCCCAGCGACGAATAAAGCGGGGTTCAGCCGCCAGGCTTTTGAGTGTCTCAGCACCGGCCACGGTTTCGGTCAGGAAAGAGGTATTTATTGCGGCCTGCGTGAACTGTTTTTCCACGGCTTTTTCAATCTTCGGCGTCACCCACCAGGCCAGCAGGGCGTAGCAGGGTAAGGTCAGCAGGAAGAGCAGGGTTAGCGTACCGGACAACAGGCTCATGACATAGATAAAGACAAACATGAACAAAACATCGATACACAGGGTGAACATGGAGCCGGTCAAAAATTCCCGGATCGTTTCCAGTTCCCGTACCCGTGTCACAATCGCACCCACCTGACGGGATTTAAAGAACAGCAATGGCAGGCCAAACAGGTGTTCAACCAGCTTCAACCCAAGTTTTATGTCAATCCGGTTGGCGGTGTGGGCATACTGATATTCACGCAATCCTCGCAGAATGATTTCAGTCAACCCGGCCGCTACCAGCCCAAAAATCAGGACATCTAATGTAGAAAACGCCTGATGTACAAGAACTTTGTCCATAACAACTTGCACAACCAAGGGAGAGATAAGTGCCAGGATCTGTAGAACAAAGGAAAACAGGAGTATTTCCATCAGGCGCTTTTTTTGTTTGACAAATTCAGGAATAAACCAGCGAATATTAAATTGGTTACTTCTTTGTTTTATTTTTATCCACTTGCCGCTCCATAGATTGATAAATTCCTCTTTACCTAATATCTCTGGTGTTTCTTGGTGGGGTTTTTGGATTAATACCCGTTGCTCATCATATTTAGCCAGAATGAAGGGTTTTCCATCATTGCCGAACAAAATGGCTGGTAGGGATATTGAACCTAACTTCTTATTTATAGAGTGTTTATTTTTAATGCTAATATTACATTCTTTTTGGAGCTTGTTTAAAGTGGAAATATAATCATCACCCTCATTTAAATTTTTATTTGATGTGGCTGCATGATCCCTATTAGATATCATAATTATTAAATTAATTAATGATATTATTGTTTTTTCTGTTTCATTCATTAAATTAAATCTATCTTAAATAAAAAGTCACAACTTTGATATAAAGAGATAACCTGAAAACGCGTGAGGAGCTATGTTTATTAAATAATTTTAACAAAGCTATGAAATAATATTATCTGCTATCAAAGAGGCTGTGAATGTGAGTGATTAGGACAAAATGCAGAGTCTAACCAGACATTTTACTATTTACATGTTGATCTTAACCAATAAATGGTTATATCTTTAGCCAGAATCGTCGGTAAATTATAGTGGGTAACGTCTTGTCAGTAAATCATCTCATACTTAAGTGGGTTTATACTTTACTTGCTATTTTGTATTTTGGATAGTTCTTTCAACAGAGGCCTTTTTTAAAGGGAATAGTTATTGAAAAACAAAGGAAATGTGAACTCATCTGGCTTAACCATATAGTAGTAGTCATCAGGTTTAATCATAAATGGAACCATAATATATTGGGTTCATTTATGATTTAATTGTTTTAATTTAATGCAACCGTAACATTAAATTAATATTTATTTAATGGATAATGATATGTCTGAAAAATTTGTTCAAACCATCTCAAGTGTCAACTATAACAAAGGCGTTTTCTCTCTTTATTTTGTCGGGCAAGAGCCGAATCGCATGGCGAATGGCGTGCTGGCGGAAAATGATCAGGAGCTGCAATTAAAACAAGTGATCCATATGCCTGCTTCGGGTTTTATGTATATGGTTTCTATGGTTAAAAGTATGCTTGAAGATCCAAGAATGGAAGCCGAACTCAATAAACTGATTGCCGCAGGCTTCTTGCCTATGCCTGAGATCAACGAGAGCGAAAAACCGGCTGAAACAGACGTTGCCGAACCGAAAAAACGTTCAACCCGCCATTCTGACGCATCAAAATAATATCAGTAAAGTTCTATCAGGTCGTTGCTAACGTATGGTGATCACACATCAATCGGCAACACTGACTATGAATGAAATACAGGCAATAGTGGGAGGGGTGATGTTGCTTTGTCAGCACTCCCCCTTGCACCGACGTTATTCCGTTGCTGAATGGCAACAACGTATCTTGCCGTCATTCCAGCTTAATCAGTTTTGCTACTACGAAGATGAACATCAACGCCCAGTTGCTTTTTGTAATTGGGCTTTTTTGTCTGACAGCCGCCGGGAGGCGATCTTGTCCGGTGAACGGGAAATTTCACGGGAAGATTGGCGTTCCGGCCAGCATATTTTTTTTCCAGAGATGATTGCGCCTTTTGGACATGCGCGGGGCATTGCCCGCGATTTGCGTCGGCGTGTCTTTGCCGCATGGAAAGGGCAAAAAGCCTGCACCGTCAGGGGAACTCTGGATGTTACAAATGACCGCTGTATCCGTCGGGTACAGTGGTTCACTGTTTAATTTTCCACCCAATATCAGGATTACTTTATGGGAAAATCATCCAACCGAAGTGCAGAATATTTCTTTACCCAGAGATATGAAGATGATGATGAGGGGAACACAATACACGCCATCGGTGTGGGTGGCGTTATCAATGCTTATGGTGGTAATGATAACATCGTTGTCGGCTCTTTGGGTTATACAACCGTCAATACAACATGGGGACATGACACCATCGTCGGTGCTGCCGGATATCTGAAAGTCAATGATACCGGTGGCGATCTGACGGTAAAAGGCGGGAGTGGTTTTACTTCAATCAATAAGACACAGAGCGGCCCGATAACCTTTGAAGGCGTATCGGGTGGAGTAAAAATCAACCATACCGGTGACCAGAGCGGTATTTTTTATTCTGGGGCGGCGGGCTATAACAGCATCACACGTAAAGGCTTGCAGGGTGATATCAGTTTCAAAGGGGCAGGGGCATACAACGAACTCTGGCATGAAACCAATCAGGGGAATTTCTATTTTGCCGGCGCCGGTGGCGCAAATAAGATCGATCGTACCTGGCACAACCGTTATCAAGGCTCCCAAGGGGACTTGACTTTCAAGGGGGCTGGCGCGGCCAATACCATTAGCTCTAGAGTTGAGCGTGGCAATATCGATTTTGAAGGCGCGGGCGCCGCCAACAATATTGTCCGTAAAGGTAAAATAGGCGACATTACATTGCGTGGGGCAGGGGCGTCTAACCGCCTTGAGCGTATCCGTCAGGTCGATGATGTCTATTCTGACACCCAAGGCGATATTCGCTTCGAAGGCGTAGGCGGTTATAACAGCCTCTATTCTGATGTTGCGCACGGCAGTATCCATTTCACGGGCGGAGGCGCTTATAACGAAATTACCCGTAAGGGCGCCGCCAGTGACTTCAATAGCGAAGGGATAGCCTACGCCAGAGCCGAAGAGGTTGTGCTGACCACCGCTACCCTGAGTGGTTCATGGATTGGCAACGCCCATCAGGTGACAGGGGTTAAATCGGCGCGGGAGCCGAACACTTATCTGTTTGCGTTTGAAGATGGGACTCACACTAAAATCAACAAGGTTCAGCTTCGCAATGATCCCGAAACCGGCAAACTGAGATACTATTCGACCGCCTGGTATAAAGAAGGCAAGCATCTCAAGGGGTTGGAAAAACAGGATATCTCTGCCCAAAGTGGCTTTAATTCAGTCGGTACTGGCGGCGCTTACACATTGTCAAACCTGACCGTTGAACAGCGGAAAGCGGTGACGATTGATGCCGTTGAGCAAAAACTGACGGAAAACCAATGGGTAAATTACGGCAATGGTATCCAAATTGACGCGGCAGATATCACCTTGTCCGATGCCAAAATGGGGGGCTATGCCATTTACCGCGATGGCACCACGGTGGATGTCAACGCCGTCAAATCCAACCGGAAGCCGCACACCTATGTTTATGGTAAGCAACTTGGCGAACACACCAAGGTCGTGGTCATTGAGCTGAGGAACGATCCCAAAACAGGCTTTCTGCAATATATTGCCCGTCCCTTGTATAAAACAGGCCACCATACCGCCAATCTGGCGAATGAAGATATCTGCCCTGCCAACGGATACCAATATATGGGAACCGGCAGTTACTCGCTCAGTGATCTTCATTACCGTGCGAATACGGTGCGCACAAATTCCAGCCGTGTGGCGGATATGCATGAATATCACGATCTTGAGCTGTTCAAATCGGCCACTGGCAACGGTGACAGTTCGGGGGATATTCACTATACCGGTGCGGGTGGCGGCAACGTCATCAAATCTAACGTCACCCGTGGCGATGTCAGTTTTACCGGTGCCGGCATTGCGAATGTGATTGAACATAGCGCTGAGTTCGGGAACACCAAATTCGATGGTGCTGGCGGGGCAAACGTCATCATCAAAAAAGGGAAAGAAGGCAACCTGAACTTCGACGGTGCTGGCATTGCCAACGTGCTGCTACATCAAAGCCAGCGCGGTGATATGAATGTCAATGCGGGTGGGGCAGCAAACGTGTTGGTGCGCGTGGGTGATGGCCGCTACCTTGCCCATCTGCTGGCGGTTGGCAATATCTCCATCCATAAAGGCAATGGCAACAGCCGTATTTCAATGGGCGGTGGCTACAATACCCATACCCAAATCGGCCATGGCGACGCTTCCTGGACGGGTATCGGTGGTGCCAATGTCCTGACCCAAGCGGGAAATGGGGACGTCTCATCGGTACTCCTTGGTGGTGCCAATATTCTGACCAAAGTGGGTGAAGGCGATTTGGCATCCGCCATGCTGGGGGGAGCCAATGTTATTACCCATATTAGCAATAATGATACCTCGTATTCCGGCTCTTCCAATACCTCGGCCATCGCGTTAGGGGGTGCCAACGTCCTGACCAAAAAGGGCAAGGGGGATATACAGGCCGTTATGGGCGGTGGCGGCAATGTCCTGACGCATATTGGTGATGGTAAAACGACCGGCATTATGCTGGGTGGTGCCAATATCCTGACCAAAGTTGGTAAGGGCGATACGACCGGCATCATGTTGGGTCTGGGTAACGTTTTGACCCATGTGGGTGACGGGCAAACATTGGGCGTGATGGGGGCGCTGGGCAATATCTTCACCAAAGTGGGTGATGGGACAACCATTGCGGCGATGGTGGGTGCTGGCAACATTTTCACCCATGTCGGTGAAGGCAATGCCTGGGCACTGATGGGCGGTAAAGGCAATGTCTTCACCAAAGTGGGCAATGGCGATGCACTGGCCTTGATGCTGGCATTGGGCAACGTATACACCCACATTGGTGATGGCATGAGTGTTGCCTTGATGATCGCCAAAGGCAATATTGCGACCAAAGTCGGTAATGGGGATACGCTGTCGGCCATGATAGGCAAAGCCAACGTCTTTACCCAAATCGGCCATGGTTCCACGTTTGCGGCCATGATTGGTGGGGCCAACGTGCTGACCAAAGTGGGTGATGATCTGACCGCCGCCTTGATGGTGGGGGAAGCCAACATTTATACCCATGTCGGAAAGGGAACCAGCATCGGTTTGTTTGCCGGGAAAGCCAATATCATGACGAAAGTGGGTGATGGCACCACACTGTCTGCCATGTTTGGCGAAGCCAACATGATGAGTCATGTGGGTGACGGTTTGACGGGAGTATTAGCATTAGGCAAAGCCAACATCGTGACGAAAGTCGGCAATGGCTTTATGGGAGTAGTGGCCGCTTCCGAAGCCAATGTGGTGACCCATGTTAATAATGCAGGGAATAGCACCACGGCCGCGGTGTTAGCGGGCAAAGGCAATATCCTGACCAAAGTTGGTAATGGAAGCGCGGTCGGCCTGCTGATTTCTAAAGTCGGTAACATCATGACCCATGTGGGTGATGGCACCACGGTCGGGTTTGCGAAAGGTGAAGGCAATATCATCACCAAAGTCGGTAATGGATTAGGCATCAATGCCGCCTGGGGCAAGGCCAATGTCCTGACCCATATAGGTGACGGTGATCGCTATAACTTTGCTAAAGGTGATGCGAATATCATCACCAAAGTCGGCAATGGTCAGGAAGTGACCGTTGTCCAGGGGCAAGCCAATATCGTCACTCATGTCGGCAACGGTGATGACTATACCGGCGCCTGGGGCAAGGCCAACGTTATCACTAAAGTCGGCGATGGCCGCAACGTTGTGCTCACCAAGGGTGAAGCGAATATCGTGACCCAAATCGGTCGTGGGGATAGCTTCAATGCGTTATGGAGTCAGGGCAATATCGTCACCAAAGTGGGAGATGGTGTACAAGTGACGGCGGCTAAAGGCAAGGGCAATATCACCACCACGGTGGGCAATGGCCTTAGCGTCACGGCGGCGCATGGCGACCTGAATATCAACACCAAAGTGGGTGATGGTGTTTCCGTCAATGTGGCTTGGGGTCAACTCAACGTTAATACCCGCGTGGGTGACGGACTGAATGTTTCCGTCATGAAAGGCAAAGGCAATGCCAATATCCGTGTGGGCGATGGCCTGAATATCAGCGCCTCTTATGCCCGCAACAACGTGGCAATTCAGGTGGGTAACGGTGACTTCTATAACCTTGCGGTGGCGGAAAGCAATACCCAGAGCAATAAATTAGGCGCGCTGTTTGACAATATCAAACAGACACTACTGGGTAGTGCGGGCAGTCAGGGTATCAATTATCTGGTGAATGGCGATGAAGCCAATACATCAGGCACCCATAAAGGCCGAGGCGCCATTGACCTGCCTGCCGTTTCTTCCCTAAATGGTTTAAAACTCACCGAAGTGGATGAAATCACTTCTGATTTGGCGAAAGACTTGAAAGGTTCCGTGACCGGAGTTGATACCCCGGATATTGCGGGCATCGAAAAGTCATTTGGCAATGAAAGACGCCTGAATCCGAATCAATCACGCAATTTGATCGTCAATGGTGATTTTGAACAAGATGGCACGGGATGGCAATCCACCCAGGGTATTGAAGCCAGCCATTCAGCCAAGGCCTATGGCCTTAAAGATGAAGGGCATGGCAATCGGGTCAGTGAACTTGATGTCAACGGTAACACGCATATCTATCAGGATATTCAGGCGCTGACCGCAGGTGAGGAAATCACCGTTAAGTTCGACTTTGCACGGCGCGCCGGCAGTTCCGCGGATAACGGTCTGGAAGTGTGGTGGAATGGTGAAGTGGTTTTCGCGGCCGCCAATGGCAGCAGCGAGTGGCAAAACAAGACATTGACGTTGACCGCCAAAGCAGGCAGTAACCGACTGGAATTTTCCGGCATCGGCTTAAATGATGGTTTAGGTTATGTACTGGATAACGTGGTTGCTACCTCTGAACTGTCCTCAGACAGTGGTGTGGCTCACCATGTGAAACAGGATAAAGCGGCACACAATGCCTTGCAGGACAAGGAAAACGCCGAAGCCGATAGCCAGCGTCTGGCCGAGGAAAAAGAGAAACAACTCGCGGCGATTGCGGGTACACAGGCTCAACTGGAAGCCACGGATCTGGCGGCCCTGAACGCGAATGGACAGCCCCAGCAAGATGCCATCAAGGAAGAAGCCCAGGGGGTGAAAGATGAGATGATGGCGCAAGTCAAGGGTCTGGAAACGCTGGACATTCATGCCACCTATCATGGGGAATCAGGCCAACAATGGCGTGATCAGTTTGCTGATGGATTACGGCAGAATATACAGACCAAATTGACCCAAACCGGCGAAATTGCGCAAAACCAATTGGATCATTCCCAGAGCGTGGTAAAAGAGCATCTAGGTGATATTAAGGATGCCGTTGCTAAATCAGAAGCAGGTGCACGCAGGACGGAACAAAACCGCCAGCAGGCCGAGCAGGATATTGAAGAAGCCCGCATCCAGGCCGAGAACAGAAAAAAAGAAGCCATCGGCTATGAGCAAAGGGGCAAACAGGCAGGGCATGATGGTGAAATAGCCGCGCAGCAAGCAGGGCAACATGGTCAACATGAAATATCCTCTGCAAACCGTAAGACTGCGCAAGTGCAAAATAACGCCAAAGGTTCGAAACTGGATGGCAACTATAAGCCGACGCGTACCGGCGCAAAAGGCAGTGGTCTGTCCGGTGACGTTTATCCCTCCAATGACTTTGGAAACATTGAAAAAGCAGAACAATCCAAGAGTCATATCAGCTCTGCATCGGTGGTTCAGGCTGATGGTAGGTTCAGTCACCCATTACAAGAGCTGGATAAAGAGTTGGATGAACTTGGCAATGCCAAAGAAGCCTTGAATCGCTTGCAGATCAATGCGGGGATACGCGCTAGAAAAGCATCGGGGGGTTCGACCTTGGCACCGATTCATCGTGAAACGCCAGTCAGTCAGGACATGAACCAAGCCCCTGCGGTAGCGACTGAGTGGGTCAGGGATACACCGAGAATGTCAGGATGGGATCTCAGTGGCCTGAAAGCGCTGGGTGACGAACATCAAGATTTAGTGAACACGTCTGACCTGCTGAACCAGGCGTTGCCATTCTATGGCTTGCGTACAGAACGCAATTTGCTGGTGAGTGACGCCGGTGATGCAGGCTTTAACGTTCGTCCGTGGCCGGGTAATAACAGTGATAGTTTCAAAACTATCATGATGGAACATCCAGAAGATCCCGCCCAAATCAAGTCTATTGAGCGTTTTATTCTCGCCAACTATGACAATTACGATCAATTGCCTGATGAGTTGCATCTGGTGAACGATCGCATTGTTTCCCACGATCACGGGCGTACCCGCATTATCGCTGAGAAAGTCGATGGTAGCTGGAGTTATAAACCGAAAACCGACTTGATGTCTGTGGCTGAGTTACAGAAAGCGGCTTACGTTAAGGGCAAGATCCTGGGTGACGGCTATCGGAATGTGCTAGATGCCCTCAGTAATTACCACAATACCTTGCAAAACCGTCAGGATTACGACTTTGAAGCCGTCGGAAAATTGACCGATTTGCTTCATCAGGTTGAAAGTTATTTGAAGGGGCATCCCGATTCAAAACGTGTTCCTGCTTTGCAAAATTTGTTGTCACAAATCAGTGTCCGTCTGGACGAATCGCTGGTATTGACGGAATTTACCGTGGGAAGGGGTGAAAAAGTTGCCATTGATAACGACGGTACTCCGCCGCGTGACAAAGAACCTTTCAATCCGGTCACTCGCTTCCTGAACGATGAGCTTTACGGCACCAGAGAAGATCGCCGTAACGTAGAGAGAGGCACCCAAATCATCCTGGATGATGCGGCGACCAAAGGGACATCGGTTAAGGTCACGCTACAGGGTGAAGCCGGACGCCTGACGGGGTATTACCATAACGGTGCGCAACAAGATCAGGGTGAAGCTGATTCGGCGAAAAAAGTCGTCCTGTTTATCCACGGTTCTGGCTCATCGGCGGAAGAGCAAGCGAGCGCTATCCAGGCGAGCTACCAAAAACTCGGTGTCGATATGCTGGCGGTGAACGTGCGGGGCTATGGCGCTAGCGATGGTCATCCAAGCGAAAAAGGGCTTTATCAGGATGCTCGCACCATGTTCAGCTATTTGGTGAATGATCGGGGTGTTAAACCCGAAAATATCATCATTCATGGCTATTCTATGGGGGGCGCCGTTGCAGCGGATCTTGCCCGTTATGCTGAACGCAACGGCCAGCCCGTCTCTGGTTTATTGCTTGACAGGCCAATGCCCAGCATGACCAAAGCGATTGCCGCCCACGAAGTGCCAAACCCAGCGGGACTCACGGCAGGGCTGTCTAAATGGGTTAATGGTCAATTCTCGGTGGAGAAAAACCTGCAAGGCATCTCTAAACAGACGCCAATCATGTTATTGACCGACAACGAAGGGTTGGGCAAAGAAGGGGAAAAACTGCGTGCCAAACTGGTTGTAGCCGGTTATCAGGTATCGGGTGAACAAACCTTCTATGGTCATGAATCCAGCGGGTTGATGAATCAATATGCCGCCCAGATTGTCTCAACGCTTTCTGAACCTCAGCGTGAAAATGGTAGCGTGAAGGCCGGTTTGCTGGAAAAAATCATTTATACCCTGTTTGATATGAAATCCGGTGGGAAAGAGCTGGATAAATACTCATTCCATTTCACCCAAGGCGGGTCTCTGCTCAGTAACCTTGAGAAACTAGTACCAGAAATTGGCAATGTCCTCCTGACTAAAGGGAATCATGTTGAGTCAAAAGAGTTTCTGGAAGGCGTCTGTTTTGCGTTGTCTGGCCGTTACCTGATCGAAGAGCGGGTGCATGGCGCCGGTGGCGGTAAAGCGTATTTGTCGTGGCTGACGGATGCGGTCAAAGCCTACAATGACAATGCGGTGAATAAAAAGAGCGACATCAATTCGGTTGAAACCGCTTTGCTTAACCAGTATCGCCGCCAAAATATCGGCCCGGCCATTCAAGATCTGCTCTCAATGCAGTATAGCCAAACCCAAAATATGTCCAATTTGGCAAACCGCCGGAAAGCCAATGAAGCGTATGGCGGCAAACTCAAAGCCAATGGATTGACGGGAGATCGAATCGACCACTCGTTGAGTAATGATGTCGCTGGCTATGAGTCCGTCATGGCGACGTTGCGTGACGTAGAGAAGACGACCTATATGTCCTTTATGTCGGAAGATCATGCGATGGCCGTGGTTGTCCATAAAGGCGAAAAGCAAACCCTCTGGTCATTCTATGATCCTAACTTTGGTATCAAATCATTTGATAACTATAACGACTTTGAACACTTTATGGACGCTTTCCATAAGGGAAGGATCACAGGCTATAAATCCAAGTTGAGCTATCAATATGAAGCCAGCCGAGAAGTGAATCAAAGTTTCGATGTTAACTACAATACGTTTGAAGACGGCACCATTACCCATTATGACGGGGTTTGGCAACAGGCGCGTGCAGGTGAGCAACCGTACGTATTGCGTGCGCTGAAAGAGCAAGGTAAGACCTTTAAACTGGCTTCAAACGTCACCGGGCGTGTGGTTGATTACGGTAACGATGCGGTGACGCTGGAAGTGACGACGAAGAAAGGTGAGAAGATACGGGTTGAAGTTGAAAGTCATACTTTCAGGCAGGCGGCTCACCTTGTGCAATCGAATATCGATAAGGTTATTGCTCACTCAGAAAATGGCAAATTCATACTCAAGGCTTCGGCAGAGAATAATCGTGCGGTAACTGCGCTGGACAATGACACCACCCAAAAACCAGATGCAGGGCAGATTACGACTGATTCGCAAGACGGATCAGAAGTACTCAAAGACATCAATAGCGACCTGAAACGTTACGGTGAAGCGTTGCAAGCGCAGGCCAGTGGCACAGGTAAAAAGCCGAAGGATATTCGCACAACAGAGGATTTTCTGGCCGGTTACCAACAGGGTCATGCAGGGCGGGTGGTGGATGGCTTCCGTCCGGGCATGAATATCAAACAACTGGTGAATTTACTGGTTAAAGGTCACTGGAACCCAGAACAAAAAGGCGCTTTAGCCTGGGAAATTGAAAGCCGGGCGTTAAAAGTCACCTTCCAGCCCAGGGCTGAGAAATACAATCGCCTGTTCCGTGAGGTGGCTTCAACGGGCATTGCTGATATGAAGGCCAGCGAACAACTGGCACCGCAATTGCTATTGCTGAACCTGTCAAACGATGGCTTTGGCGGACGTTGTGATCCATTGTCAAAATTGGTTCTGGTGGCAAAACAACTGGAAAATGAGGGGCAGGACGGGGTTGCCCGCCAATTGCTGGAAAAAATGTATTCTGCGGCCGCCGTGCTGAGCAATCCAGATTTGTATTCTGCCACTGAGCGTGCTAACGCGAGTAAGTTGTTGGGATCTTTGGCGGCACTCCATGCCAAAAACCCAATGACAGAGACGTCCATCAAAGTGTGGAAAGAGAAACTGGAAGGCGCGAATGCACTGACCGTCGATGGCGTCATCCAGAAAATTACCGCCGGAAACACGGAAGGTAAACCGGTGCTGCTTGAACTGGATGGCCCAGGTCATGCGATGGCGGCGTGGGCGAAAGGCAACGGTGAAGGTCGTGTTTATGGTTTCTATGATCCCAACGTGGGCATTGTCGAATTCTCATCCGCGGAGAAATTTGGCACTTACGTGACGCGTTTCTTCGGTGAGTCTGGTTTGAATATGGCACAAAGTTACCATTTGCCAAAAAATGCCGCAGGGGAAAATAGGTTCGAGCGTGTCGCCGTAATCGATGGTGAAGTTTTGGCAACTTATCGCCCAAGATTGGCGGATAAAACCACCATGCGAGGCATGCTGGAGCTGCCGATATTTGATGATACGCCAATCAAGAAACCCACCGAGATGAATGCGACGGATGGCGTGAAAAAACCATTGGGTGATAACTCGCCGGAAAATCCTATCCGCCTGAATAACCAGGATGTCAATGCTTGGGAAAACGTTGTCGTCAAACCACAGTCTGAGGGAGGTGATAGCCGCTTTAATGGTCAGATCATTATCCAGACAGAAAATGATCCTGCGGTTGCAGAAGCTGCCGCGAATCTGGCCGGTAAGCACCCGGATTCGAGTGTGATCGTTCAGCTTGATGCCCATGGTCAATATCGAGTGGTGTATGGCGACCCTGCTGTCTTGTCCGATAAATTGCAGTCCGGCAAATTACGTTGGCAGATTGTCGGGCATGGGCGTGAAAAGTCTGCGCAAAACTACACCCGCGTGAGCGGTTACAGTGCAGATGAGTTGGCCTTGAAACTGAAACAGTTCAGTAGCGATTTCAAACAGATCGGCACCCCTGATCATATCAGCCTCGTCAGTTGTTCCTTGATCAGTCATGACAAACGAGATGGTTTTGCCCGCCGCTTTATTTCGGCACTGGATGGGCAGGGTATTCGTACCACCGTATCGGCGCGCAGCAGTAAAGTCTCGGTAGACAGTATTGGCCGCAAGTACACGAAAGACGGGCAGGAACAGTGGGTTCACAAACTCACGGATAATAAGATCGTGTTGGGATGGAATGACCAAGGCGAAGTGGAAAGCCATGCCGAACGAGTCCGTCGGGGTATCTCTGAAAGTGATATCAACGTGTCTCGCGTGGGGCAAACAGAGGCAAAAGCCCAAGGCGCGATTGCGGACAACGCAGAGACATTCCATGCACCAAAACAACGCGATACGGCGGATAACCACTCCGCGGTGGCATCATCAAACAACTCACTGAGTTATTCCGGCAATATCCAGGTACAGACTGGCGATGGTGAGTTTACCTCCATTAACTGGGGAACGACCAATGTCGGCATCAAGGTGGGTACAGGTGGCTTTAAATCGTTGGCCTTTGGTGATAACAATGTGATGGTTCACATGGGCGATGGTAACAGCAAGCACAGTGTTGATATTGCCGGCTATCAGGCATTGGAAGGCGCACAACTGTTTGTCGGTAATCGCAACATCAGCTTCAACATGGGACGCAGTAACGACTTGATCGTCATGCTGGAAAAATCCATTCCAACCCCGCCGTTGGTTAACCCATTTGATGGTGCAGCCCGTATTTCTGGTGTATTGCAAAACATTGCCGGATCGTCTAACTCACCGGATTGGCTGGCTAGACAAGACCAGCAATGGACACTGGAGAGTGCGAAGAAGTATGTCAGTGATCTGTCTGGTCTCGATTTGACCAGCAGTGTGGACTATAAGACATTGACGGATCTCGATGCCCAAAATGAACGTAGCAGTCGTGGCCTGAAAAGTGATCTCGAAAGCACACTGAACAAGAAATATAACCAATGGCTAAGCGGTAATGGGAATACTGCGGCGATGGGTAAAGTCAGTCGGGCAGATAAGTTCCGTCAGGCGAATGAAAAACTGGCCTTCAACTTTGCTGTTGGCGGACAGGGGGCTGATATTCAGGTCACGACGGGTAACTGGAACTTTATGTTTGGTGACAATATCCAGTCGATTTTGGATACCAACCTGGGATCTCTGTTTGGTTTGATGACGCAGGAATATACCTCAACGGGTATGGCAAAAACCACGTTTACTTTTAGCCCAACAGACTTGCCACGTCAGATCAAAAACAAATTGCTGGGAAATCTGGCGGGTGTCAATGCGGACACCACGCTGGCGGATATCTTTGGCGTGGATTATACCCCGGATGGCGGTATTGTCTCCCGTTCAGGCCAGCCTGTTGATGGTGTTGCCGTTCTGGGTGAAATGCTGGAAGTGATCGGTGAATTCGGTGGTGATCAACTGAAAACCTTCACTGATCCCAAAAAATTGCGCGACGGCTTAAAAGCGGGTCTGAATATGGGGGCTGAGGGCGTGAAATCGTTTGCTGAAAGCCACGGCCTGAAAGCAAAAGCGCCTGATGAAAACCAGAAAGGGTCTATCGCCACCAGTGAAGGGGATAAATCAACACCAGAAACGGCAGATACACCGGCCGATCGTGCCTTTGGATTGACCTCCCTGAACCTGCCAAACCTGTTTGCCACTCTGTTCAATCGGGATAAGCAGTCTGAGATGAAATCACTGGTCACCAATCTGAAAAAGAACCTGACCGGCGACTTGCTAAACATGCAGGATAAGACCTTCGACTTCCTGCGTAATAGCGGCCATTTGCAAGGCGATGGTGACATCCATGTCTCCCTGGGTAACTACAACTTTAACTGGGGGGGTGACGGTAAAGATCTCGGTGCCTATCTGGGGGATAACAACAACTTCTGGGGTGGCCGTGGCAGTGACGTCTTCTATTCCGTAGGCACCTCAAATATCTTCGCGGGTGGCGAGGGTAATGATATGGGGGTACTGATGGGGCGTGAAAATATGATGTTTGGCGGTACAGGCGATGATGTCGCTGTCTTGGCTGGACGGATTAACTACGCCTACATGGGAAGTGGCGATGATCAGGCCTTTGTCTTTGGTGAAGGCGGCATGGTTGATGGTGGCAAGGGGCGTGACTATATTGTGACGGCCGGCAACTTTAATCGCATTGATGCTGGCGAAGATCAGGATTACGTTGTCGCCATTGGCAATAACAATCAGGTTGATTTGGGCGAAGGTAACGACTTTGCAACGGTGTTTGGCAATGATAACCGGATCGATGGCAATGAAGGCAACAATGCCATCAAACTGATGGGGTATCACGCTGTCATTAATGGTGGTACAGGTGATGATCATCTGATTGCCGATGTGGTATCGAAATTTAGCCAACTTAATGGGGGTGATGGCGATGATCTGCTGGTATTGGGCGGATATCAAAACCACTTCAAGGGTGGCACGGGCGTGAATAGCTTTGTCGTCAGTGGTGATGTGATTGATAACGTGGTTGAAGATATCAAGCAAGATGACAAGATTATTTTCAACGATATCAATTGGCAAAACCTGTGGCTCCAACGCAGCGGTTACGATTTAGTGCTGTTGACTGACCGTCATGTCAAGGATACCTCGGCACAAGGGCAGTTTGAGGCAATGGGCTCTGTGACGTTCAATGATTACTTCAATGGCAAGCGTGCGGATATCATCACCCAACTGGGGGATAAAGATGCACAGGGCGATCGTAAATATACAGCACTCTCTGCCAATGCCGTAGATTCTCTGGTACAAGCCATGAGCGGGTTTTCACCTAATATGGGCGAAAGTAGTTTTATTGATTCGCTTGATAGTAAAACGAAATCAACCATCATGACCGCCTGGTCGGATACTGTAAACGGGAAATCGAAACTCGCCTGATCGTTTTATTGACTGGATTTGATTAACCCAATGGCCCACGAATGTGGGCCATTTTTCAATTAACGTGTTATTAGAATTTACGTAACCGTCCGGTGATCTCACCTTGCTTTATCAGATAAGAATAAAGGGGGATTTAGCTAAACGGGTTTTCAGGCCAGGGAAGAAGCTCATTCAGCC
>NZ_NJCX01000038.1 GCF_002632875.1 Xenorhabdus kozodoii | reverse complement strand
TCTAATCCAGAATATAAAAATATAATCATTTTCTAAATTTTGAAATTGCAATGTCATCAGGTGGTGATTTAGATTTAGCGTGCGTTATCAGTTAGAACCCTATAAGTAATATATTTAAATTGCAAATTCTAAAGATTTTACAGGAGAATGTTTATGTTTAAGAACTTATTGACAGTTGGGGCGTTGGCCGCAGCATTGTTTGGCGGAATTGGAGTTGCTTCCGCGGCAACATATTGTAATTCTCAGGAACCAGGATCTATGGGAAATGGTAAATATTATAGATTCGTTGTTAATCCTTCTAATAATTTTGCCAATTCATTTACGCAAAATACTCGATTTGGAAATATAAAATGGTATTTAAAAACAGTTCGTGGAGCTTGTGAATTTCATACCGGACGTGACGCTTTCCAAGCTTACTATGAAGGTAGAGTAAGCTGATGGTTCATTAAATATTTTTAAGAATACATACAAACCTCGTTATTTTTAACGAGGTTTGTATGTATTCTTATTATGATAATAAATAATATCTCCAGTCCTCCTTGTTAATGTATTTTTGTTTTCTTTAGGGGGCATGTGTAAATTCATAAATACTCACTAAAAATATATTGATTTCAGACCACCATCTATTTTTTTATCATTCATTATCAATATTCGATATATTATCATATGCCATCGGGCGAAATGACTCCCCACTTGCCAAACAGGGTCAGCCCCAGGGTGAGAGCGTGAGTGCTTAAATTTAAAACAGCACGAACAATATCCAAACTATTTTGATGACAGGACGTGTTGGGTTACTTTAAATTTAATCTAACGGAGGACTATTTTTGCACTATTTGTGTCCGTAAAACGTTCACGCTCTCGCCCTGGGGTCAGCCCCGCCGCCTTTGCCAATGCAACCGATGCCTGATTATCAAGCTGGCATCGATATTGGGGTTCATAGCCCTGTGTGCAGGCGTATTGGCTGATGGAACGCACCACCTTGCTCGCATAACCTTTCCCCCGAAAAGGGACTAAAGTCAGTACGCCAAGATCCGCAATCGGAGCCTCTTCCCAAGGGTACATACTGGCAGCGCTGATCAGGCGGTTTTGTTCAAATGCCCCAAATACCACCCAATGATCCAACTCCACATACGCATCATCCAAATCTTGTTCTGACGCAGAAGACTGGAATTCAGAAAAAACCGCTCATCATGTTCGGTTAACTGACGCAACCCACCCTGCGGTTTTTCCTGCTGTAATACGTTTTTATCATCTGCCGAAAAATAAAAAAGATAATCTGCACCGTGCAAAATGATGCCCGCGTCAATCAGCTTCTGACGAAAAATAGGTTCAGAGAGATTTTGTTGTTGATGCAAGCCCGCTTTCTCAGCCAGAGATGGGGTCAATACCGCCATCACACGGCCATCGGCGGTTTCCAGCACCATAACACGGCGATCTTCGCTCAGGTTGGGGTTAATCACGACAGTAAACACGTCATCTTGATAGAGGACATGGCCATCTGAAAATGGTGCCTGCCAAAAATCCGTTATCGTTTGTGAAAATAAAGACATACTTCTTACTCGCTTTAGTTGGAATGAATGGGTGCGCGATATCTAAAAGGATGCCCATTGAGGGCATCCAGTATTTATTCAGTAGGCTTTAAACGCGCAACGAAATGACGCAGAACCGGGGGTTCATACGTAAATTCCAGCCCCTTGATTGCTTTTGCTCTCTCTTTGATCTGGATAAAAGTATCAGCAACGTAATCCATGTGGTCATTAGTATAAACACGACGCGGAATAGTCAGACGCAGCAACTCCATCGGTGATTCTTTTTGTTTACCCGTCTCAGGATCACGCCCCAGCAGCAGGGAACCGATTTCCACGCCACGTATTCCCGCTTCAAGGTAGAGTTCATTATTCAGTGCATGGGCCGGGAATTGTTCACAAGGGATATGCGGCAGCAGTCGTTTTGCATCGACAAACACGGCGTGACCGCCCGTAGGATACTGGATTGGGATACCCGCCTCCCTTAAACGTTCACCTAAATATTCAACCTGCGCAATACGATAATGCAGATAATCTTCATTCATGCCCTCTTCCAAACCAATCGCCATCGCTTCCATATCACGGCCAGCCAAGCCACCGTAAGTGACAAAACCTTCCATCGGCACACAACGAATGCGCACTTCATTGAATAAGTCTTCATCATCACGAAAGCAACACAGTCCCCCGATGTTAACAATCGGGTCTTTTTTGGCAGACATTGTCAGCATATCGCCATAGTCGTACATCTCTTTGACGATTTCCTTGACCGATTTATTTTCATATCCCTTCTCACGTTGTTTGATAAACCAAGCGTTTTCACAAAAACGGGCGGAATCAATGACAACCGGAATATTGTGCTGTTTGGCTATTTCATAAACGGCCTTCATATTGGCGATGGAAATAGGCTGCCCCCCTGTGCTATTACAGGTCACGGTCGTGATGATCGCGACGACGTTATCTGCGCCATGCTCGGCAATGGTCGTTTTCAGTTGGTCAAGGTCAAAATTACCTTTCCAGTCATAATAAGTGCGGGTATCAAAGGCTTTGGGGGTCACTACGTTAATGGCTTTTGCACCGTTTAATTCGACATGTGCAGCCGTGGTATCAAAATGAAAATTGGAGATAAAAACGGGTTTCGCTGCCTTTTTGCAGGCAATCAGTGCCGGGAACAGGATTTGCTCGGCGCCACGCCCCTGATGGGTCGGAATAGTAAAGCGATAACCGATAAGCTCTTTAACCTTATCACACAAGTGATAATAGTTACGGGAACCGGCATACGCTTCATCGCCTAACATCAGCCCCGCCCACTGCCGGTCACTCATCGCTCCGGTGCCTGAGTCAGTCAGAAGATCAATGAAGACGACATCGCTTGGCAGCAGGAAGGGGTTATAACCTGCTTCGATCAGTGCCTGTTCGCGCTCTTCACGGCTTGTCATTCGGATATTTTCAACCATTTTAATACGAAAGGGTTCGGGAATACGTTTCATCATTTTTATTTTTCCAATATCAAAAAGCCCCGTTTAATCAACGGGGCTTTTTGGAGTCTGAAAACTATAATGCACGCAGGATCGCTTCTACACTCTCTTTAGCATCACCAAACAGCATTTGGGTATTTTCTTTAAAAAACAAGGGGTTTTGTACCCCAGCATAGCCGGTATTCATTGAACGTTTGAATACGATGACATTTTGTGCTTGCCAGACTTCCAAAACGGGCATCCCCGCAATCGGGCTTGAAGGATCTTCCAGAGCGGCTGGATTGACGGTGTCATTGGCTCCTATGACTAAAACGGTATCTGTTTCAGCAAAGTCATCGTTGATTTCGTCCATTTCCAAAACAATATCGTAGGGCACTTTCGCTTCCGCAAGCAGTACGTTCATGTGACCAGGCAACCGCCCCGCAACGGGATGAATGCCAAAACGAACGTTAATCCCTTTTTCCCGTAATTTCGCTGTAATGTCATGCACTGGATATTGGGCCTGGGCAACGGCCATACCATAGCCCGGTGTGATGATGACTGAAGTGGAATTTTTCAACAGTTCAGCGACCTCTTCTGCCGTTGTTTCCTGATATTCTCCCAGTTCTTGTTCGTCACCTGAAGAAGTGCCATCTGTGCCAAAACCGCCCGCAATGACACTGATAAAGGAACGGTTCATCGCCTTACACATAATGTAAGACAGGATTGCCCCCGAAGAACCGACTAAGGCACCGGTGATGATCAGTAAATCATTTCCTAGCATAAAACCCGCCGCTGCCGCTGCCCAGCCTGAATATGAGTTCAGCATGGAGATCACGACCGGCATATCGGCCCCACCAATAGAGGCAACTAAATGCCAGCCAAAAGCGAGCGCGATAACGGTCATCACCAGTAAGGTGAAAACTTGCAAGCCAACACTGCCTGTTTTGATAAAGGTGAACATTAAGATCAAAGATAGGATCAGGGCGGCCAGATTCAGTTTATGCCGGTGTGGTAACATCAATGGCTTGGAAGAGATTTTTCCACGTAATTTACCAAATGCTACAATTGAGCCAGTAAATGTTACGCCACCAATAAATACCCCAAGGAAAACTTCTGTCAAGTGAATATGTTCCAGAATGGGGCTGGCAAAAATGTCATGGGTGATAAAACTATTGAAACCAACCAAAACTGCCGCCAAGCCAACAAAACTGTGCAGGATAGCCACCAATTCTGGCATTTCTGTCATCTCGACTTTTTTAGCGAGACGAATGCCAATAACGGCACCGATGACCATTGCCAGGATAATCCAACCAACGCTACCCGTATCAGGCCCTAATATCGTGGCAATGAGCGCAATTGCCATACCAACGATGCCAAAAATATTACCGCGTTTGGAACTTTCGTGACGAGAAAGTCCGGCAAGGCTAAAAATGAATAAAATGGCGGCAACAATATAGGCAGCTGTAACTATTCCGTTAGATATTATTCCGTTCGACATAAGTTATCCCCTATCCTTTACGAAACATTTTCAGCATACGTTGAGTGACCGTAAAGCCACCAAAGATGTTGATGCTGGCAATTAACACGGCAATGAATGAGAAGAAACTCACCCATCCCCCTTCCCCAATTTGCAGTACGGCGCCAACCACGATGATCCCGGAAATCGCGTTAGTGATGGACATTAATGGGGTGTGCAGCGAGTGGCTGACATTCCAGACAACGTAATATCCCACCACGCAAGACAAGGCAAAGACCGTAAAATGAGATAAAAATTCTTTCGGCGCAACATGTGCCAGCCAGCCATACAGGATTATCGCTAATGCAAGCACGCCATACTTCAGCCACGGAGATTGGGGCTTTTCGGCGGGTTTCTCCACTTTTTTTACGGGCGTCGGTTTTGTGGAGGTTGATTGGGCGGAAACCTGGATGGGAGGGGCTGGCCATGTAATCTCGCCATCTTTAATGACAGTGACGCTACGTACAACGACATCATCAAAATCAATGGTGATGACGCCATTTTTCTCTTTGCACAGTAATTTCAGTAAATTGACCAGATTTGAACCATAAAGTTGTGATGATTGGGTCGGCAATCGGCTGGGTAAATCGGTATAGCCGATAATTTTCACACCGTTTGTTGTCACAACAAGTTCATTGGCCTGCGTGCATTCACAGTTACCGCCGTTTTGGGCAGCCAGATCGACAATCACGCTGCCAGGTCTCATGGACTCAACCATTTCTTTTGTGATCAGTCGTGGCGCGGGTTTTCCCGGAATCAATGCCGTTGTCACGATAATGTCGACTTCTTTTGCTTGTGCAGCAAACAATGCCATCTCTGCTTTGATAAAGGCTTCTGACATCACTTTTGCATAGCCATCACCACCACCGGCTTCTTCTTTAAAATTCAATTCCAGAAATTCAGCCCCCATGCTTTGTACTTGTTCTTTAACTTCTGGACGAGTATCAAAAGCACGAACAATCGCACCAAGGCTGCCGGCAGCGCCTATTGCAGACAATCCAGCGACACCGGCACCAATAATCATGACCTTCGCTGGTGGTATTTTGCCTGCCGCGGTAATTTGCCCCGTGAAAAAACGACCAAATTCATGGGCGGATTCAACAATGGCGCGATAACCCGCGATGTTTGCCATTGAGCTAAGAGCATCTAAAGATTGCGCGCGAGAAATACGTGGTACTGCGTCCATAGCAAGAACAGTGACTTTGCGTTCAGCCAGTTTCGCCATTAATGCCGGATTTTGTGCTGGCCAGATAAAGCTGATCAGTGTGGCACCTTCTTTGATTAAGGCAATTTCATCATCTTCTGGGGCGTTGACTTTCAAAATGATATCTGATTGCCAGACCTGGTGGATTTCTGCTATATCAGCCCCTGCTTTTTGGTAAGCAACATCATCAAAACTGGCAAGTTGCCCTGCTCCTGTTTCAACGGTGATGTTAAACCCCAATTTCCGCAATTGCTCCACAGTAGATGGGGTGGCAGCAACGCGCGCTTCATTGGAAAGTCGCTCTTTTGGTACACCAATACGCATAATGTTTCCTTCTCTAAGAATGAAATATTGCTGATTATTACCTTATTGAAACCTATTTAACGATTAGGTTGACTTTATTGCTGTTATCAGTAAAACCTATCAACAGAATACTAAATAGTAACTTAATGAAAATAATGTCAACGAATTATCATAATAAAGTGAGAAAAACAGAATAATCTTTTAATGTAACCCCCTATTCATTCCATATAACTTACTATTTTTATTAAAATTATTAGTATCATATACTAAAAGCTAGCAATCGTTTTTTAGAAGGCATAATTTCTTGCGACAATTAGCATTATTACATGTAATAATTGCGGCCTATGTGATACATAACAATGTTCAGCCCGTTATAAATATTTAATGCGCAAGGCGAAAGGATTTTTTATGAAGCTGAAGACAACGATCATCGCTGCTGCGGTGTTTTCATTAACCACGATTACGGCTGCACATGCAGCTAACGAATTAACACCAGAACAAGCCGCAGAACTCAAACCTTTTGAGCGGATTTCAGTGACTGGCCGTTTTAATGCCATTTATGAAGCGGCAGATGCGGTTTCCCGTCAGGCAGATAAAAAAGGCGCTGACAGTTTTTATATTCAAAGTCTCGATGATCTTAATGGACGTGGTAATTTGCGTGTTGTTGCCGATTTGTACCATAAAGATGCGGAAAAAGCAGATAAAACACCTAATTATCGCATCTATCGTGGCATCAAAGAATTACCTAAAGCGGAAGCCATTACTTTAGAGCCTTTTGATACTGTAACAGTGAATGGTTATTTCCCGACTGATCCCGACCTGAAAGAAGCTATTGCTAAAGCGGCGAAAAAGAAAGAGGCAGCATCCTTCTTTATTGTCCGTGATATTGCACCGAATAATGGTGGAAACCAGATAGTGACAGCCTACGTTTATAAAGAAGACGCGCCAAAACGTAAGGTTCAGTCTAATGAAGCTGTCATTCCGGCTGATTCCGAAGCAGGACGCCAAGCTCTGGCACAAGGCGGAGAAGAAGCCAAGAAAGTCGAAATTCCAGGTATTGCTTCTTCAACTTCAACGAGTAATGTGGTTGGACGCTTTTTTGAAACCCAGTCATCAAAAGGTGGGCGTTATACTGTCACGTTACCTGATGGCACAAAAATTCAGGAGTTGAATAAAGCGTCCGCCGCTCAGATGGTTCCGTTCGATTCCATCACTTTCTCTGGTTATTACACTACCGCGCCTGAGGTTTCTTATCAGGTTGCTAAGCGTGCGGCAGAGAAAGGTGCAAAATACTACCATGTCACCAGAGAATGGCAGTCGAATGGTGGTAACGTGACCATCAGTGCAGATTTATTCAAATAATCATATTATTGTTATTCAGCAAGTGATGAAGAAGGCACAAAGCGCATTTGTGCCTTTTTTATTGGTTTTTTTAGATATTCTATAACAATTTTATGCATAAAATTTATATTTTTTTGCATAGATAACCATTGCATACCACCCTTTCACTCCGTAGAATCGCCCTGTTTTTGGATTTATCAACTAAATCTATTCTGCAATCCCTGGCATGGATGCAATAAATGTCCAATATGTGTTCGATATTCAGGACAAGTGCTCTGGCTAATCGTGTTGATTATATTATTTTTAGGAACGTATCTTTGGAAAATAAATTAGGCCTTACGTCTCTGACAGCATTGGTACTCAGCTCTATGGTCGGTGCCGGCGTATTTAGTTTGCCGCAAAATATGGCGCAAGTAGGTAGTCCCGCTGCATTAATGATTGGTTGGGGGATCACAGGCATCGGTATTCTCTTTTTGGCCACTTCCTTGCTTTTGCTTTCACGGCTTCGTCCCGATTTGGATAGCGGTATTTTTACTTATGCAAGAGAGGGTTTTGGGGAGTTAATTGGATTCTGCTCTGCATGGGGGTACTGGTTCTGTGCCATTATAGCCAATGTTTCTTACCTGGTTATCGTCTTTGCCGCGTTAAGTTTTTTCACTGATACTGAACATTCAATTATCTTTGGTGACGGCAACACCTGGCAATCGTTGATAGGTGAATCCATTCTACTTTGGTTTGTTCACTGGCTGGTATTGCGGGGTGTACAAACGGCTGCGGGAGTTAACCTGCTGGCGACAATAGCAAAACTATTGCCATTGACTATATTTGTTATCTTAGCGGTCATCGCTTTCAAAATGGATGTATTTTCTTTTGATTTTAGTGGCATCGAGATGGGGGTTCCCGTCTGGCAACAAGTAAAAGACACAATGCTAATTACATTGTGGGTTTTTATCGGTGTTGAAGGCGCCGTTGTTGTTTCAGCCAGAGCCAAAAAACGCAAGGATATTGGTATCGCAACTGTGCTGGCAGTTATCTCAGCGTTAGGGGTATATGTGTTGGTTACCCTACTTTCATTAGGATTAGTCACCCGGCCTGAATTGGCGGCTATGCGTAACCCTTCGATGGCAACATTGATGGTTGGGTTAATGGGTTCCGCGGGTGAAATTGTCATTATTGCTGGTTTGATCATTTCTGTTTGTGGCGCTTACCTAAGCTGGACAATCATGGCCGCAGAGGTTCCATTTATCGCCGCTTTGCATGGTTCATTCCCCAAAGTATTCAAAAAACAAAATAGCAGAAAAGCACCTGAATCATCACTTTGGATCACAAATGGTGCGGTTCAACTCTCGTTGGTTTTGATTTGGTTAAGCGGCAGTAATTACAACACATTACTTGCCATTGCTTCTGAGATGATCCTTGTCCCCTACTTTCTGGTAGGCGCATTCTTGGTCAAGGTTTCCTTTCAACGCAGTAGCCGGGCTTTACTCTTTATTGCGTTGGGTGCCTGTGGTTATGGATTATGGTTACTCTACGCTTCGGGATTAATGAATCTCTTACTTTCAGTGGTGCTATATGCCCCTGGATTATTGGTTTTCCTGTATGCACGTAGGCAATATCAGGAAAGAGTGCCTTTAACTACCGTGGAAAAATCCACTATTGTGGTTTTGTTCCTGATAGTGCTCCCATCTACATGGCAGTTAATGCACTAGTCATCCAATATACTGTAAATTCTTACAAATTAATTTATTTCCAAGTGAATCGTTCAAGAGGAGAACTTAGTTTCTCCTCTATTTTTTTGCACAAATTTTGTTATAAAGCGGGTTAATTTAGGTTTGATGTTTGTTTTTTTCTCTGTTGCTTCATGTTCTTTTTTCTTTAAATTCAAAAGTATGTTGTAACTAAATAAAATAAAATGCGGTTAGTTTGCGGTCAAAGCATAAGAATTACTTTTGTTTTTATCTCGATACATTGATCGCTCGAATGGGTTTAGGTGTCAATAAGCAACGATATTACTCATAAGAAGTTAACTTTAAGCAGAGGTAATTTATGTTAATTTAGCTTAAGTCTGGATATAAGATCTAATATAAACACAATAATAGACACAAAAATTAAAAGAAATATAGGCGTTACAAATACGCAATGTTTAATTAAACGTTTGGTAAATAAAAAATTACAACTATATTATTGATCTAAATCAATTTTATTCTCACGGAATATCATCAATTAATAGTTAATCTTATAAAACAGAATAAAAGTTCATTGGTGCTCAATAAAAAATCTATGTTATGCATAACAATGCTATTATTTTTTTCTTAATAGCTTAAAACTTCAAAGTATGGGATTAGTCAAGTTATTATTTTGATCTTTGTTAATTAATCACTACTATATTCTTTGTCTTATCTGTTGATAAGAAAATATACGATGTTTTTTCTTCGTTTATTTAAGAAGTAAACCTAAGCAACCCGTTGCTGTATGTATGTACGGCATTAACATTAACTCAATAATCTGTTTCTCTGTCGAATAGATTCGTCAGAGGTAGGATGCGTCAAAAAATGAAAACCAAATTAATTATTTCATCTTTATTCGTTACATCTGTATTTATATCCGCCGCTCACGCTGCTGATGGACAAATCAAATTTACGGGAAATATTACGGCCACTGCGTGTAAAATCGATTCAAGTTCGGCTAACCAAACCGTAAATATGGGAACCATCAGTTCAAGTTCATTTACTGGGCCTAATAGTACTTCTGCCCCTACCCGCTTTAGTATTAGATTGACTGACTGCCCACCAGAATACCAATATGCACAGGTCAAATTTGATGGTCAAACAGACAGAGCCAATAGCAATTACCTAGCGCTGACTGCTAACAAAGGCGGAATGAGTCCGGCTCAAGGGGTTGCAATTGCGCTTTATGAAGATGACAGTAATACATCTATTGATTTGGCCAGAAACTCACGTTCTCAAACGTTAGAAAATGGAAAATCAAATGAACTGAAATTCGTTGCCAAATACATTGCAACAGCTAAAGCTGTGACTCCAGGTGCGGGTGACTCAGTGGCTAACTTCACGGTTACTTATAATTAATTTACCTATAGCTAACTACCTATAATCAAAGGAAGTTATGGCAGGGAAGCCAAAACAATAAAATGACCAACAATGATCGTAGTCCGTTGGCTATATTCATTGGGACATAAGAATAATATTGTTTGGAGCAACCACGTTGAAATATTTCCGCATTTTAATTTTGATTTTCATCTACATTTTCAGCACTCATATCTCTTTTGCTGGGGTCGTTATTGGCGGCACACGTGTTGTTTATATTAGCGATCAAAAAGAAGCCTCTATTTCGATTAACAATCCAGAAACGGATATCTCTTACCTTATCCAATCGTGGGTTCAAGGTGAGGATGATGAAACTAAAACCCCTTTTATCATCACTCCTCCACTTTTTAAATTAACTGCTGGGAATGAGAATATTTTACGAATTGTTAAAATTGGAAATGATTTACCTGATAACAAAGAATCGTTGTTCTGGCTTAATGTTAAATCTATCCCTGCTACCGCTAAATCAGAGCAGAATCAATTGCAAATCACGGTAAAATCTCGGTTGAAGCTATTTTTTCGCCCTGCTGACTTGATTGACAATGCCGGTATTGCTTATAAGGCTCTAAAGTTCAAAACCGATGGGCATAAACTCATTGCGGAAAACCCAACACCCTACTATATCTCTTTTTCTGAGCTCACTCTCAGTAATGGTACAAAAAATCATGCCATTAAAACCGCAGGGATGATTGCGCCTTTTGGACAAATAAGCTGGGATGTCCCTATTACAAACGCCAACCAAGTGATCTGGAAAACAATTAATGATTTTGGTGGAGTAACACCAGAAGAAAAACGCAAATTGTGATTAAAAACCCATTGTAATAAAAAAGATAATTCAATCTATATACCCAATAGATATCAAGAGACGGCTTGAAGGATGGCGGGTATATCAAAATTAGAAAAATCATTATGGATAACTATCGTCATTATCTTCAACAAAATATTCCTGATAATTTGGCGTTATTTATCGCGCTAAACTTGCGTAAGGTATCTCTTTGTACATTGATAACCACATTTCTTTGGGGGTATAACAATAAAGCTCATGCTGAAGAGTATTTCAATATTAATGCGTTAGAAATTCATTCAGGTTTTGAAGATATCGATCTATCCATCTTTACTCAAGATGATCAACAACCTCCTGGTCGTTATTGGGTCGATATCTATCTGAATCGAGAAAAAATAGATACTGGCAATATCGATTTTGTTATCGTCGATAACAAGTTATTTCCCAAACTTAAGATACGGCAACTCAGGGAAATGGGGGTGAATATTGAATCATTTCCCTCTCTGCTTGCCTTGCCACAGGAAACAGAACTGACTGATCTTGGACAATATATTCCATCCGCATCGACGTCTTTCGATTTTAAACACCAGCGTCTGGATATCAGTATTCCCCAAGCATCCTTGAATAGTCAGGCGAGAGATTATGTGCCCCCCCATTTATGGGATCACGGATTAACGTCCCTATTGGTTAACTATAGCTATAGTGGTTCTATGAATTGGCAGGATGATCAAGCAAGTTCAACAAAAAACCATTTTCTCAATCTTAGAACGGGGATTAACTGGGATGCATGGCGTTTGCGTAACTATTCGACTTACAGCAGCCAAGATAGAAAATGGCAAAGTATCAATATATACCTTCAACGAGATATCCATGCCCTGAAAAGCCAATTAATCTTTGGCGACAGTTATACCCCTTCGCCTATTTTTGATAGCTTTCAGTTTCGCGGCATGCAATTGTCTTCCGATGACAATATGTTGCCCGAAAGTTTAAAAGGGTTTGCCCCAGTAATTAGAGGAATAGCCCAAAGCAACGCCCAGGTAACTATCAAACAAAATGGTTACATTATCTATGAATCTTATGTTTCTCCTGGGCCTTTTGTCATTAATGATCTCTACCCCACAACTTCAACGGGAGATATAGAGGTTATTGTCAAAGAAGCTGACGGCAAAGAACACCGCTCTGTGCAAACTTTTGCCACCGTGCCGCTGATGTTACGGGAAAATAGCCTGCGACATTCCCTGACTTTGGGAAAATACCAATCCAGTTCTCGTCGTGGAAAAGAACCCTATTTTATGCAGGGTACGATGATTTATGGTATTTCCAATCGTGTCACTGGTTATGGCGGAACCCTACTCGCCAAAGATTATCAATCCATCGCTTTGGGTACGGGCTATAGTCTCTCTGATTGGGGTTCTCTTTCCTTTGATGTCACGTATGCCAAAACCGATTTAATGTCGAATTCCAGTCATTATGGTCAATCTTATCGTTTCCAATATGCCAAGGATCTCAACCAAACAGGCACTAGCCTCACCCTCGCCGGTTATCGTTATTCAACCCGGAATTTTTACGATTTCAAAGAAGCGAATGAGTTGAATACTGCCATTGATGGCAGGAACTCGAATAGCACCAATAAACGCAGTAAATTACAGCTACATATTAATCAATCTGTGGGGGATTGGGGTTCCATTTATTTATCTGCTTTTCAACAAGATTACTGGCAGCAAAAAGGTTATGAAAGGAATATCAGTGCAGGTTATAACACAAGCTACAATTCGATTAATTATAGCTTGAATTATTCTCACAGTGCTTTCCCCGGTGCCAACAGCAGTGAGCAAATTGTTTCATTCAGTGTGCAGGTTCCTTTGGATCGTTGGCTGAAAAATAGCTGGGTAAGCTATAACATGACCCGCAGCAAAAACAGTGATTCGTCTCATCAGGTCAGTTTAAATGGTACGGCTTTTGAAGATAACAATCTGATTTATAGCATTCAGCAAAATTATACCAACCATCATCAAGGTGTTGGCGGAAATATCAACGCCGAATATAAAGGAACATATGGTCAGGTCAGCGCGGGTTACAATTACGACAAACACTCAAGGCAACTCACCTATGGCTTAAATGGCGGGATTGTTGCTCACCCGTATGGCATTACCTTTTCCCAATCGTTAGGTGATACACCGGCATTAATACGCGCCAATGGTGCTTCAGGCGTCAAAGTGCAAAACCATACCGGGATCAGGACTGACTGGAAAGGCTACGCCATTGTGCCTTATGTCAGTAGCTATCGGAAAAACCGGATTGCGCTGGATACTTATTCAATGGGTAATAATGTTGATATCGATATTAATACGCAAACTGTTATTCCAACCCAAGGCTCATTGACTCTGGCCAACTTCAAAACTCGCGTTGGTTACCGTGTTGTGCTGTCCCTTTCCCATCAAGGTACAGGGATCCCATTTGGTGCAACGGCCACATTGAAGCAACAAAATGATATTGATGAGCCCAATAGTGCGATTGTCAGTCACGATGGGCAAGTTTATTTCAGTGGCATTCCCAAATCAGGCCAGATATGGGTTAAATGGGGATACAAAGAAATGCAAGAATGCTATGCCAATTATCGCTTACCTGATGAAGAGCCTGCTTCAGGTTTGTATATGGTTGAAGCCTCCTGCGAATAATTTCTTGTAAGTAACAATATTGCATATTTATTTGATACATAATTTAAAAACAGTGGAATTTACTCTATGGCCAACAAATTAAAATTATTATTGGCAAGTACATTTTTCATCGGCACGATGAGTAGCTTTGCTAGTTCGGCGCATTGTCATTATTCCAAAGATTTTACACCTGGCATGACACCGATTTCTTTCGGCCAGGTCACGGTGCCCAGAAACCACCCTATCGGAACAACCATCAGAGAAATACGGTTGGATCAAGTGGATAAAAAAGGCAATATCGCCCTCTGTAATACTTCCCTGCCTACAATATGGGAAGCGCCTGATCTTATACCATCAAGCTATAACAATGATGCCATTTATGAATCCGGTGTTCCGGGGATTGGTATCCGCATAAACACGTGGGCACCCGGTTATGGTATTGACTGGTTGCCCAGAATTGCGACCCATCCAACGACTTGCTATTCACCGACACATTCTCAATGGAAAAAACAATATTGTGGTGAATCATGGGGTTATTTAACAGTGCAGTTAATCAAAACTGCACCAACAACCGGTTCAGGTTCCATTAAGCAGGCGAAGTTGACCCGTGCCAAATTAGGTCACAATATCCCTGTCCATACTTTCTATTTGTCGAATACTTATGTCATGACTAAAGGTTGTTCCCTCAATCAGAAGGTGATCTCAGTGAATATGGGCGATATTAAAAAAAGTGATTTTCGCGGTATTTACAGTACAGCGGGAATGCAACGATTTGATATCAATATCAATTGTGATGCTTATGTGGATGTTGGGGTGATGCTGGATGGAAGGCCAGCAAACTGGAATACCCAAGATATTTGGGCATTAGATTATGGTGACGGTGTCACGGCAAAAGGGGTTGGTTTGCAGATATCATATCAAAATCGCCCCGTCACAATGCACTCTCCGGTTGTCTTTGGCTCCAGCCAAGCAGGTGGAAATATCAACATTCCACTGACGGCCAACTATATTCAGACAGAATCGGAAATTAAGCCAGGCAAAGCAGATGCTACGGTAACCATTACTTTTGTCTATCAGTAAATGATGGTTATCCCCTTCCGCATTGTCAGGGAGGGGATTTTTAGTGGTTTAAATTAATAAGTATGTTGTAACTATAAAAGAATTATAAGGGTTTTTAATGAATTTATGGCAAGATTGAACTTTTCTTTTATAGAACATCAACTACTGTTAGTAATTTTTGACGATCCTGGCTTACAACCCCATATTGGAGCAGTGTATGTTAATTACCTTAACTGATGTAAACAAGAACAATTATGAAGCTGTCTGTGACCTGTCAGTCACTGATGATCAGCTTGACTATATTGCGAAAAATGTGTGGTCCCTTGCCCAATCCAAATTTTACCCTTTATACCAAACACGAGCAATTTGTCTGGATGAGGAGCCTGTTGGCTTTTTCATGTGGGTACCCGATGCTGACCAAAGAATAACGATTTGGCGGTTTATGGTGGATAAAAACCACCAAAACAAGGGCATTGGGCGTAAAGCACTATCACTGGCTCTTGATGAAATCAGGCTCACAGATCAGCTGGAAGCAATAGCAATCAGTTATGATCCGAATAATCTCGTTGCGAAAAATCTTTATGCTAGTTTTGGTTTCGTTGAGATTGGCATGGATGAGGAAGTTGAAGAGATGCTAGCGGTTATCAAGATCTAGCAACTGTTTTGAACGAGTGTTTATTCGGTAATTTTATGGTAACGGTTTGGGTTTCAGATGAATGGCTTCAGTGCATGCGCCAAAAGCTAACCACACGGGCTTAAAACCCTAGGGGAGCAGGTCACATACACTGTGCCAGATCTCATCATTTTTATAGTGATCGAATTTCAAGATACAAGGGGGAACCCATCTATTCGAAAAATTCATTCACTGTCATTCGTTACAAATTGCCCCAGACACCATACACGAAGGCCTTTAGTTAGGCTGACAAAATATCACGATGCGATATTTTCCATCGCCTGCAAAATTCGCTTATCTGATATTGGATAAGCGGTGCCCAGTTGTTGGGCGAACAGGCTGATCCGAAGCTCTTCAATCATCCAACGAACTTCTTTGACTTCCGGTAACTGTTTCTGCTGAACAGAGAGTTTTGCCAACCATTGTTGCCATTGGCGTTGGATATGCTCAATCCTGCTCATGTGTGCCCTGTCCTTATTAGGATCTACCGCCAGTTTTTCCAATCGACGCTCGATGCCATTCAAATAGCGCAAAACATCTGCCAGGCGTTTCCAACCGTGGGAAGTGACAAACCCATTAAAGGCCAGACCGGAAATTTGCGCTTTAATATCGGATAGCGCCAGTGCAAGAGAGATATCTACCCGCCCTTTCAGGCGCTTGTTGATATTAAAGACCGCAGTCAGGATCTGTTCTACCTGTTTGGCAATCTCAACCACGGCTTCATTTAAATTGGCACGGACTTTATCATGCAAACCGGAAAATGCCTGTTCATCCCATGCTGGCCCACCATGTTCGGCGATCAATTTATCAATGCCGCAAGAAATACAATCATCAATCAAATCCAGCACTTTTCCATATGGGTTAAAGTACAGCCCCAGTTTGGACTTGTTCGGTAATTTTTCATGCAAGTATTTAATCGGCGATGGAATGTTTAGCAATAACAGACGACGTGTCCCTTCCCACATGGCATGAATTTGTTCGGATTCGGTTTCGAATAGCTTAATGCCAATGCTGTCCTTTTCATCCACCAATGCCGGAAATGCCTTAACGGAATACCCCCCGCGCTTCTGCTCGTAGCATTCAGGTAACGAACCAAAACTCCAGATATGCAATCCGCTTTGTTCTATGCCATCGTCTGCAACCGCCGAAAGTGTCTCCTGGACTTTTCCTTTCAATTTCAGTTTTAGGGCTGGCAGATCTTTGCCTTCCGCTAACGATTTATTCTTTTCCCCAATAATGCGGAATGTGATCTTCAAATGATCAGGCACTTGTTCCAATTGCCAGTCATCACGTGACAGCGTCACTCCTGTCATGCGGCGCAGCTCTTTCTCAAGGCTATCCAGTAAAGGGGCCTGAGGTTGTGTCACCCGTTCCAGAAATGCCTGCGCATAGTTAGGTGCCGGAACAAAATTACGGCGCATGGGTTTTGGCAATGACTTAATCAATGCAACAACTAATTCATGGCGAATGCCTGGAATTTGCCAATCAAATCCGTCATCTTCGACCTGATTCAATACCGGTAAAGGAATATGCACTGTCACGCCATCAGCATCGGCTCCTGGTTCAAATTGGTAGCTCAAACGGAATTTTAAATTACCCTGATACCAGTAATTCGGGTAATCCAGCGCACTGACTTTGTTTGCATCGCCTTTAATCAACATGCTTTTTTCAAAGTTGAGCAATTCCGGTTGATCGGTGCTGGCCACTTTCCACCAGCGATCAAAATGGCGCGACGAAACAACATCCTTGCCTATTCGCTGATCATAGAAACTGAACAATATTTCATCATCCACCAGAATATCCCGTCGCCGGGATTTGTGTTCCAGTTCTTCGACTTCTTCACGCAATTTCAGATTGGCACGGAAAAATGAATGGCGAGTTTGCCAATCACCTTCGACTAATGCATGACGGATAAACAATTCACGACACAGCATAGGATCGATTTGGCTGTAATTAACTAAACGTCCTGTCACAATTGGCAAGCCGTATAAGGTGACTTTTTCTGTTGCCATCACCGCCCCTTGGGACTTCTGCCAGTGCGGTTCACTATAGTGCTTTTTGATTAAATGGGCAGCCATTGGCTCCACCCATTCCGGCTCGATACGTGCGGCAATACGCCCCCACAAGCGACTGGTTTCCACCAATTCAGCAACCATCACCCACTTAGGTGGTTTTTTAAATAATCCTGAGCCAGGAAAAACAGAAAAACGGGCATTACGCGCACCGGTATATTCCTGCTTATCTGTGTCTTTCTGACCAATATGGGATAATAGCCCTGACAGCAAAGAAATATGAATGCTACGATAATCCGCTTCCTCGCTATTGATCGGCAGGCCAATCTCTTTCACCACTTGCCGCAACTGAGTATAAATATCCTGCCATTCTCTGACGCGAAGATAGTTCAGATAATCTTGCCGGCAAAGTTTGCGAAATTGGGCATTGGAAAGCGCTTTCTGTTGTTCCAACAGAAAATCCCACAACTTCAGGAAAGCCATAAAATCTGAATCTTTGTCTGCAAAACGACGATGTTTCTCATCAGAGGCTTGCTGCTTTTCCAACGGCCTTTCCCGTGGATCTTGAATCGACAATGCAGAAGTCATCACCATCATTTCACGAACGCAACCATGAGTTTTGGCTTCCAGCACCATGCGTGCCAGGCGAGGGTCGATAGGCAACTGGGCCAACTGCCGCCCCATTGGCGTCAGTCGATAAGCCCCTTCTGACAACGACTCTGGATCGATAGCGCCCAACTCTTCCAACAGGCGAACACCATCCTGGATATTGCGTTTATCGGGTGTTTCAACAAAGGGGAATGCGCTGACATCTCCCAGACCAATAGCAGTCATTTGCAAAATAACGGAGGCCAGATTAGTACGCAAAATTTCAGGATCAGTGAATTCTGGACGTGACAAGAAATCCTCTTCTGAATAGAGGCGAATACAGATGCCGTCCGAGACACGGCCACAACGTCCTTTTCGCTGATTGGCCGAGGCCTGCGATATCGGTTCGATCGGCAAGCGCTGAACTTTGGTGCGATAGCTGTATCGGCTAATGCGGGCAAAACCGGTATCGATCACATATTTGATGCCAGGTACAGTCAATGACGTTTCCGCCACGTTGGTTGCCAAAATAATGCGGCGACCAACATGGGGCTGAAAGATCCGGTTCTGCTCGCTATTAGACAAGCGCGCAAAAAGCGGCAATATCTCGGTATGTAAGAAATTTTGCTTATTAAGCGCATCCGCCGTATCACGAATTTCTCGTTCACCGCTCATAAATACCAGTATGTCACCTGAGCTTTCACGCCCCAATTCATCCACTGCATCAATGATGGCTTCAAGCTGATCCCGATCACTGTTATTATCATCACCCGCCACGGGGCGATAACGCACTTCCACTGGATAAGTCCGTCCAGAGACTTCAATAATCGGCGCATTATTAAAATGACGGGAGAAACGTTCAGGATCAATGGTTGCAGAAGTAATGATGACTTTCAGATCGGGGCGTTTTGGCAGTAATTGGCGCAGATAACCGAGGATAAAATCGATATTTAAACTACGTTCATGGGCTTCATCAATAATTAATGTATCGTACTGCAATAACAACCGATCTTGCTGCAATTCTGCCAGTAAGATACCGTCGGTCATCAATTTGACCAGGGTATTTTCACTCACCTGATCATTAAAACGAACTTTATAGCCGACCGTAGAACCCAGCGGTGTTTCCAGCTCATCTGCAATACGGTTGGCAACTGAACGTGCTGCCAAACGACGGGGTTGGGTATGGCCAACCAGCCCCTTAATCCCTCTTCCCAATTCAAGGCAGATTTTGGGGATCTGGGTCGTTTTACCTGAACCGGTTTCACCCGCAATGATAACAACCTGATGATCCCGAATGGCTTTATAGATATCGTCTTTCTTTTGGCTAACCGGTAGGTTTTCAGGATATTGAAGCGAAGGTCGTGTAGCCTGACGATTCATGACTTTCTGTTTTGCCGTCGCGATATCCGCTGCAATGGATTGTACTACAGCCTGCAAGGAGACTTGATTCTTAATCTTTGCTGCCCCATGCAGGCGTTTTTTTAAACGGAACTGATCGCGCAGCGGAATGTGATCAAGTTCAGCGAATAATTCAGCAAATGGTGCTGTCAAAGGTGATTCCACGTGATAAATCCTTGTGACGTTTTTTAACTGAGTAGCGCTGTCTTTGCAGGCTCAGAGGATTATTTTTTATAACTTAACGATATTAGAAGTGTAACATATCTTATGCAATTCTACGTACTCATCTATATCTCTCCTCGCCTGATTAAGCATAAATTCGTTTCGTGTTGGAGAGGGAGCGGTATTCAAAGGATGCCACCTTATTTGTGATGATATGTCGTCGGTATTGATTCAATCAATTTGAATGAATATCTCAAAATATTGAGCTATTGGCTGAACAATTCCCCATATAAAATATGACGCACAAGCAATATTAACAATGAAGTTATTAGTATTTCAAAATGGTAGAGCACCTCCTGACCCCTTGCGGCACGAGGAGTCAGGATTGTACTGAATTTGAGTGTCTCACGATGATGAAAAGCGACATATTAGATAACTTGGTTTACCGTTAACTAAGGAAATAAAGAATGAGTAAAGTACTGGTTCTGAAATCCAGCATTCTGGCACAGTATTCCCAAAGCAATAAACTGGCTGACTATTTTGTTGAAAAGTGGTTGGCTGATGATACAGAAAGCCACATCACCACACGTGATCTGGCTGAAAACCCCGTTCCAGTGCTAGATGGCGAGTTAGTCAATGCCTTGCGCCCAGGCGATGCCGAACTGACTGAACGCCAAAAAGCCGTATTGGCCCAGTCAGACGAGTTGATTACAGAGTTAAAAGCTCACGATGTTATTGTCATTACCGCACCAATGTATAACTTTAATATCCCCACTCAACTGAAAACCTATTTTGATCTGATTGCCCGTGCTGGCGTGACTTTCCAGTACACTGAAACAGGCCTCAAAGGGTTATTGGAAGGCAAACGCGCTGTTATTTTGACCAGCCGTGGCGGCAATCACAAAAACAGCCCGGCAGATTCAGTAACACCCTACTTGCGTACTTTCCTCGGATTCATCGGTATTACCGATGTGGAATTTGTCTTTGCGGAAGGCTTAGCTATGGGGGCTGAATCCGCCAACCAAGCGCATCAAGATGCGCGTGACGCGATAGATAATATCATCGCAAAAATGGGACAGGAGCAATCTGAAGAAATGGTTGCCTGATATTATTCGATAAAATGTCACGAAATTAAGATCAGTTAGCGCGCCAAATGGCGCGCTCAAATCTATGGTCATATCCAGAAATAATAAAAGCTCATCCATAAGCAAAGTCCAAACATCTCTGTCTTTAAACGATCTCTCTGAAATGCCATATGCACACCCGAATTTTTTAATGAGAGACAATGGTAGCAACTATGTCATAGGTATATAGCTTTTGCTTAGACCCAATTCGAAAAAATCAAATATCGCATTTTACTACTTTCTTTACACCGGGCCAGCAATGCTCGCTCCTACCAAACAAACATAAAGGTTACAATATTCGAGTATTCCACCATTATCCTCAAAGGCTGCAAAATAACTCCTTCCCAACGTTTTTTCTCCCGAACTTGGTGTTATTATGCTTTCCGCCCAAGTATTATCAAGTTGATTACTTTCCGGACTATCAATAGTGCATATAAGCTTCCCATCTGATCCTGTATATAGAAATGAATTGGAATATCGGATGGCAGGATCATCTCCATCATTCAATTTGTTCCAGGTGTCGTAATTATGTCCAGTGTCATTCTCTTGTAGTGTCACGGTATAACTATATCCAGCTATCGTCTGAAAAAAATATGAAATATACCAACCCTTTTTTATATCCGGAAAATAAAGTGTTTTCGTTGCCATTGCTAATATCTCCTTAATATTGTCCCATGATATGTTTTATGCTGCCGACAAGATTATTGGCTGTAACCGTTATAGTTCCATATCCTCCTTTTTGCCCTTGCAGGTTTATTTTAAATTGCCCGTATTCATTTGTAGTCATTGATTGTATCGTATCGGAATTTGAAGCAATTTCAGGCACATTACTCATGTTTACGGCTGAATCTATTTTATAAAAAATGGGCGTATTTTTAATTTGTTCAGATGTCTGTTTATCGTAGATCTGGATTGTAAGTATTTCGTATTCGTCACCGATTGGCTGATATCCGGTTATTATTAGCGTTGCTTCATCGGGTGGAGAGATATTAATCTTCCCTTTCCACATTTGACTAGTAACTTTAGTATTATCTATATTCACAGTATAAGAAAAATAAATTTTCCCTTGATCATGAATATTAAATGCATCATTACCTGTAAGATAGATTTGTGGTACACCAATGGTGACATGATTAGTCACGCCATCATCGCCAACTGTTGTTGGCATTGTCACCGGTTCGAAATATTTATCTAATTTCTTGAGCTTGGAATGAATGTGTAAATTCAAAGTCACCTCACTACCTAAAGGTATTTTGGTCATATCATTCAGATCATTCGTTCCTATAATCTTAACAAATAATCCCTCATGATTGGCATTGTCTTTATAATGCGAAATAGTCTTATAACTTATAATATCATTTTCCGTGATTAAACTATCTTTCCCCACGCCTAAACTCGAATAAACCTGACATTTTTCATAAACATCATCCGCCGGAGGAATATATTTTGTATATGTAAATTCGAGAGAGTCTGAAACCAATCTATCGGCACTTTCCTTAATAACACTATAGTAAAAATCAACCTTTTCTTTATTTTCATTGAAAACACTATAAGGTAACGTTATAAAAGGTGTTCCAAGGTGGTTTGGATCTAACAAACGATGAGGATTATCAATCATTTTTCCATTAATAAAGAAAAATATTGTATCACTCCCCGACGCATTATCATATGGTGGTATGTTAACAGAGAAGCCCAAAGAGCTGCCATCGTTATGTAAAATGTTATTATTGACTTCAACAATAACCGGAGCCAATAATGAATCCATGGAATTGTTATCCGTTTGATCACTATCCAGAATATATAGCGTTTTATCGGCTGAAATTTCGCCTGTCGCACCAAATATCTGAGAATAAAGCGTCAGGACAACAGAGCTTTCCTGTTTGGCATAAATATAAAAATTTAATTTACCATGAGGATCCGTGTTAATAATAAAACCTCTTTTACTGCCAATCTTCCTGATAGGGATTTTCGTGCGTCTATCATCCTGATAAAAATCCACTTTATCAAAATTTCTGTCAGGCGTATCAAGTATACTCACAGGTGTACCGGATAATTTGGCTGTATTATCCTTATTTGTGATTGCACTTTTTACCAAGGCGGGAGCGTGAAATTTTTGTTAAAAAAATTCGGATTTGACGGATAAGAAAAAATAGCATTTTATACCCCTTTTTATCGGGAAGTGTTCTCATGA
>NZ_NJCX01000037.1 GCF_002632875.1 Xenorhabdus kozodoii | reverse complement strand
GTAATCCGTGGGGTGCAGACTGAATTGTTCTGTGGGTGAGGGAGCCGTGTTGCGACAGCGGATATATTGCTGTTTGCGGCTATTTTGAATCACCAGACCGCAGCATTCATTGGGGTATTCGGCCTGCGCGTGATCCATGATGGCTTGGGTAATATGTGGGCGCATATGAGTTCTCTGGGCAATAAAAAACCCCGCACGAGCAGGGTGTATAGACAAATATAGCAGTAGGCTACATATTTAAATGCTCTAAATAGTATGTGTCTTTATTTTTGTCATAACGAACGGTGGCTTCAAATTGTGTTCTTATCATGGCACCAAAACTATTTTCAGCATCAACATAACCAATAAAGTTAAATTTACACTCCTTTGGCTGAGAAGATTTAACATCATAATAGCTAGCGAACTTAGCCGTTGATGGGGCTTTTAAATGTGTTGATATAAATTTTTTTGCGTAGATGTATGCTGTCGTATCATCTGAGCAGTAATCTGTTTCTGGAGCAGAAGAATTACCCGAACAAGAGTGGAGGACTGCTATCATAATAATGAAAATAACCACTCCAATAATCCATCCCAAAAAATTCGTTACTAATACCTCACTGTTACTATTATTGGTATTAATTATGTTGGCTTTTGGGGTTGATTTTTTTCTTCTTCTTTTCTGCGCTTCCGTTACTAATGAAGTAATAACTTTATATCGGGAAGTCTCATTATGAAACTCCCATATAACTATTTCCATTTCCTCCATTTTCTCCAATAACCGAGTCGCTCTGTTATAGCCTATATCGAAAAAATCTTTTATTTCATCAATCGATATATATTCTTTGGCTGCTATATAATCGACTACATCATCGAATAATAGATCAAGTTCTTCATTGGTTGGATTCACCCGCCTCACCCTCCAAATATTTAAAATATCAATGCATATTACCCCTTAGATATTTTGATAGCCAGATGTAAGGAATAGCAATATTAATATTGAATGATCACCGCCTTAACAAAGCAGAGCCGGAAAACCCACCAAACGGCAATTGTGCATCTTCTCCATGTCGGCTTTTGCAATCACTCATTAAGCCACCACATGCATCTTTAGAGGGATCATCAGTTGGATTACCATTCTCATCAAAATATCGATTCCCTGTATAGTTGCAAGGGGATTTGCGATACAGTCCTCGCATACACCATGTGCAAAGGCTATGAATCTGACGGGTTGGGATTTGAATCCCTTGCAGGTCAGCGGGTGAAGATAAGGCAAATTGGATAGTTTCATTATCTTCATGGGTTTTACTGTCGATATAGAAAACATCGATTTTTTCCTGTGTCGGATCGGCTTCTGGGTTCCCGTCGGGGAAATTACGGGCATCCAGATAATGCGCAAAGGTCATACGGATGGTAACCCGTGCCTGAACCATATTTTGATACGCCAGACATAAGGCGCTGATCGTGCCATCGAGGTTGGCAACGCTGAGTGTGGGGGATACTGTCCGACCATCACTGTTTACTTCCAACCCCTCAATGTGGACAGGCCACGGTTTATATTCCACCCCCTGCCACCAGATTGATTTAATCGGCAGGTCGTCCGGGTTTTCCAGTTCCGCTTCTGTGTAAGGAATGGTGTGATTATGAAAGTACAATTCTGGCCCACCAAAGGCCGAGCCATCGACCGAAAACAATAAAATCTTATGCCCCACTTCAAGGCGCTGGAGATCTGCATTAATAGTCATGCGCTGAATGTCTGTTCAAAAGTTGCTGATACTTTCATGATGCCTCCCGCCATAGGGGTCATGGTGATTGAGTCAGATTTGACTCGATACAATCCCTTTTCACCAAACGGAGGTCTCCAGATAAATGATTTTGCCGTGTGATTACGAATAAACTGAAAGATTGGAACCACTTCTTCTTTTGCTCCTAAATAAGAATAAGGCCATGATTGCGTTTCGGAATTAATTCCATCAGCGACGACCTGTTTGTAACCATCACCAAACTCAATTGATTTAACTCGGTGTTTAAATTCACCACTGGGAGAATCTTGAATTTGAGTTCGCCATTTAAATTCTTCGATAGCCATATAAGTACCTATAAAAAGAAAAACCGCAGTTAAGCGGCGTTAGATAGCAAAAAACCCGCTAGAGTGCGGGTTAGTTAGTTATTCGGGAGAGCTATTCTCGATATTATGGCTAGCCTATTCATGTAATGTTCTGCATTACCCCATAACCAAGACTGATAGTAGCCCACTTCATCTTCATTAGATATTTGTCTAACTTCACCACTCATTACGTCGTAGCCGTAGACATACAATCTATATTGTAATGCTTCATACATTCTAGCTTGCCAGAATGACATGCCCTCAGTTGTTTGATTTACATCAGAAGCTACAACGTCATAGCTTTTAATCAGGTAATGGAAGAATATTTTTGAAGCCAAGCCAATTAGCGCAGCGTTGTGTGTAGGTTTTTTCGTGCGCCAAATCAATACTTGTGATACGGGTCTACAATTTAACTCTACGTCATTGGTTATTATCACTTTATTATAATAAACCACTTCATTAGTGATATCGCATAGCAATGCCAATTCAAAATGAGTTCTACCTAATGTTAGCCTGTTATCAACCCGAATTAGTCGATATCCCGGAGGTAGAATCAGTTCGTCAACGTCCTTTACTATCTCGTTAGCCAATGGATTAAGAACATCATACAGAGCACGATTGCGCTCAGACTCATTAAGGTGACTGAAATCAGCAGCAACTTTATCTATATTTTCAAGATGTAACGGCATACCGTCCCCCTCACCAAAAGATTCAATATTTAGCTCATTGATAATATTCCTTGAGGTGATATTAGTCCACTTGAACCTAAGGTTCAATAGCATTGGCTATATTACTATTGTTCTGTTGACGATTAAAATGCATCAAAATATGTCAGTTTTTAGCCGTCCGTGGCTTGGGGTTAGTTCAGTAGCTAGCCTTTCGCTCAAGGCCATTTTTAAGGGCTAAGACAGGACCGCTCACATTACTAAATGCCCCATTAAACGCATGCGCTATATCAGGTGTTAAAACAGATAAATGCGGATTGAGGGTATCCCAAGCATCTTTGAGGTGCATTAGGTTTTTATATAAGGCATTGGCGTTTCTGAGTTCAGATGACAGATCTATATTTCCACCTTTCTCAATTTCTCGATCCAGTATATCCAGCACCCATTTACGGAATTCTTTAGCAACACTCGTCTTTGAGAACATAGCAACCAGATGAGCGCCTCGAAGTGAGAAGATGCGTACCGTTTTCTGTAAATTATCTTCGTAACCCTTTGATTTTTCCGAGACACTCAATTTGAGGGTCTCGGTCATAGCTGGGGTAAACTCATCAGAATTACGCTCATAAATTTGGTTAACTGCATCTGATTTTTTGTACCCAAGCGCCTTAGCCAACTCAACAGCGGTAAACCAAACCTTGTTGGCATGAGATACTGGATTAAACACAGTGCTACGAAAAGTTAACTGCTTAGTGTTATTCGTTTTGCTAATTGCTATACTAGTCATGTCTATTCTCCCGTTAGAGTGGTAGACGTTTTATAAGAAGCCCCTGACTATTCCTAGTAGTCGGGGGCTTCGCCGTTTTTAGCGAATCTATTTATCTCGTGATTGTAACGTTTTGTAAAGGTAAACAATCGAAATTTGCGAGTTGCCTCGAATATTCAACCAGTTACACACGTATTACGAGTAGTTTAGTATTGTTATATCTGGTAATCACTGTTAAATTGGCCGTTTCTGTCAAAACGATCAGTATTTGATCGCTGCCCTTGACCTTCAAATCCTTAAGCTGCTTCTTTCACACTCAACATCTTAGCCAGTTTGGAAATGCCTTTCGGAGTGATGCGAACTTGAGATACTGTTTTCTCTTCACCATCAGGCTTAATCACAACAGTAACCTTATGCTCAATTAACCTCTGCTGGATTTTTTCTTGATAGCCAACCCAAGGGGTTCCCATGCGACGGTAAATCCATTTGTTATGACTCATCAGGTCAAACAATGACTTTGGCTTTACCTGTAACTGTTTTGCAGCATCCGTTACACACATAGAACCGTCTGATTTTGCGATACGCTCCAGTGCTGCAACATCCGGTTTCATTTCTTCGACCTTGTGCTCAAGTTCCGCTTTCTGTTCTGCTAAGTCAGCGGCAAGGCGAAGTGCTTCTGGTAATGATTGGGGGATTTGAGGTTGCGCGATACCCGTTTCCAGTTCACGCCAGCGTTTAGCAACTTTGTGTCTCAATTGGACTTTGTAGCCCATAACAAGAGTCATTGTTAAATCTTGGTCTAAATCAATGGACTCTATAATATCGCGACCTTTGTAAGTGCCGCGGTTAATAGAAAACCCTTTAAAATCATTAAAGTCCAAATCTGGACTATAGATTTCTAGATCAGTTAACATTTTCTCAATGTCGCGTACTACATGCTTGTGTTCTTTTCCTGTCAGTTCCGCGATCTCACGGCTTGACATAGTGACAGCTTGTGTTGCAGGTGCTAAAATTTTCATAGCGTTATTTCCTTGTACATATTTAACGTTACTGGAACCTCGTCGGTGGCAGCCTTCGAGGTTTCGCCTTTATTGCGCATTTAAAACCCCATCCTCTTTCAGGCTGCGCTCTAACCTTTTAACAACTTCACTATTGAGTGACCTCCCTTCTTCTTTTGCTACCATTTTTAATACTGCTTTTAGAGAATCCGGCATTCGGATGCCAGTTGGTGCTATATTCCTTACCTTTTCCATATAACCTCACTTTAGCTACATCGTGTAATGATTACACAATCATTACATCGTGAGCATATCATGTCAAGCATTTTATGAGTACATTGTGTAACTATATTCAGCTCACAGAGAATTGGTAATGAAGATAAGAGACATAGCACCGTTTGGTGTCAGAATGACATCTGAACTTAAAGAGCGGCTACAAGAAGAAGCCAAGAAAAACGGAAGATCACTGAATGCTGAAATAGTTAAACGACTTGAAGGTTCTTTAGGTGACATCAATCAGCAAAGCCTTGAGCATAGGGCGGACTTTGCAGATAGAATCAGAGCGCTGGAAGAAATGCTTTGGAACTTAAAACACGAGATAGAAGATTAAATTTCTAACTTCCTCCAATGGAGAAAAAGCCCACTGTAGGCCGCCCGGTGGCATATCATCAACAAAAAAGCCCCATAATGGGGCTTAGTAAGCTACATAGATAACGCCTTTAAGACATGAACCGGATCTTTCTCTATTGCCTTTAACAATGCTTTTGCAGGTCCTGTTGGTTCTCGTCTTCCTTGTTCCCAATTACGAAGGGTTCCAACATTAACAGAGATTAATTTAGCAAACCCCGTCTGGCTCAATCCGGTTGCCTGACGAATGTTTTTTACTTTCACTGCCTCAATAATGGTCTCACGAGAGGCGGCACGTTCGCCATTCATGATTTCGTTCATCTGTGTCATGCTTTCAGTGAGTCTGGAAAATAATTTACTGTCCATTGTTACCACCCCTCATTTAATGCTCTCAAGACTTTCTTTTCTGACTCGCTAAGGTCATCTTTAATACCTTTTTTATAAATCAGAAGCAGCCTTATATGTGAGACATCGACCTTGTGATAATAAATGACGCGTACACCGCCACGTTTACCTTTACCTCTGGATGCCCATCTAACTTTACGTAAGCCCCCAGTGTGCTGGATAACATCACCCGCAGCGGGATTGTCTGCAAGATATTGCTGAAACTCGCGATATTCATCATCACTTAACAGCTCTTTACAGTCTTCGGTGAATATATGAGTCTCAATGAATATCATGTTTCAGTGCGCCATTGGTGTATGTATAGAGTGATAATAGCACTCTTATTGTATAAGTCAATGGCGTATGACGTGAGAGTTTGGATAGTAAAAAACCCTGTAGGGCTGTTACTTATTGTTATTATCTGTTAATGCATTATTCCAATACTTTATTTTTCTGATAAATGATTCATGAACTTCACTGGGCAGAGTGCGCTTTATTGTGGAGATCTCATCTTCAAAGTCTTGGTGCACGTTCATTGAGTCTGGAGATTGAATAAAAAATGATTCAACTAACTGTTTCACTCCGTCATCATTTATCATGAAGCCGTCTCTTTTCTTTATAAGAAGATCTTCTATGTTAACCGCTTTTTTTGCGGCATCCACAATAGGGTCTACCTTGACCAAGTCAATGTTGTGAAGCCAGTATACATACCTGTCTTGAAATTGTTTCTGAATTGCTTTTGGCAACCTTTTATTAAGGCTCTCTATTTCCGATTGATAATGAAGCTCTATCTCTTGAGTGTCCTTGTCTATATTTGCTTTTATCAACGTTTCTGATAGCTCCTTAACCCTATCATCTATTAACTCTATCCCATCCTTCCTTCTTTTATAAAAAAACTCAGAAGGGACACTAGATGGCTTAAATTTCTTAAGGGTTATTTCTTCTATTTTTTCCTGAACATCACTGCCGCAATGCTTGCATTTGAACGCTTCAACGTTGATCTGTTCTGCACAAAATGGACACTTCATTTGATTGTTTTTACTATCACTATTAAGAGTTTTCTTTCCTCCAAAGATAGCCAACAACAAACCACACAAAACGACAAAGCAGCTAATCAACAAGATATTTTCTCTTTGAGCCACCAACCCGATATTATTAACCCTTCCACCATATCCAGTTGCTACACTTACATCCATATTAAATGATGCAAAAACAGCAAGAACACCAATAACCAGAAGGAATATTCCAAAGCTTTTCATCCCTACCATCCTCATTTAATTAATCTTGTTTATGCTAAAACGGCTCTCTCATAATTTTTCATCTACGGCAGGGATAAAGTTGCTATTTGGTTGATAAATCATCTTAATCTCTATGTTTTTATTATCTTGAAACATGAATATAGTTGATATGGAAGAAAAATCATCGGACAACCACAACGCATGTCCATTCATTGCTTCTTCGGATGTACCTCTATTTTTATTAATGGCAGAAATTAATTTATTCCTCAGCTTATTGCTTTTGGGTAATGAAAAACTTGCCATTACTAAACGCTCATTGTAAAAGCACATCTCAACATTGGCTTTTACTCCCATTAATGAATAGTCGGATTTATCAACATTTGAGCATGCTGCACCATCTATCCTTGGCTTATTATCTTTGGCCTTGGCATAAATGGAGCTATATGGCTGCTTGAAATCTATACCACCAATAATATTGATAAATTCAACATTATCTTGATATCCAGCAAACCTTAATCCATGAGGGTATAGCTCAAACTGAGTTGCACCTTTTGATTTTAATGGAATTTCAATAAAAACACGCTGTGAGAGTCTAAGAGAGTCTGTAACAGCATGATATTCAACAACATTTATAATTCTTTTGTTCTTTCCTAATATGATGATGGGCAATTCGTTGACTCGCCCATCATCATATTTTATATACCCAATACAAAACTCCTCTATACCACAATCCGCCTCATCGCCGCCGATAATAATTTTTATAGAGTCCGTATTTTTATTATTAATGCTAGTCGCTAGTAGTGCTATTTTTATTCCGTTATCATTTTTTTTACTATGCAAGGTTGCATAATTAATAGTTTTCCCTCGCATCTTATCGAGGCTTTCCTCGTATTTCCAACCAGCAAAAGAGCTAAAACTTACCAAAAATAGCATTAGAAAACTTATTATCTTCATCTTTTCCTCCCACTTTAATCAGATACATGAATCTTAATCAAAGTATGGTGCAAAATGAAGCAAAATGGACAGTTACAAGTCGTAATGTGATCTACACATAAGCATATATTCTCATTTGCTTTATGGTTACATCTCAGCCCAAAGCCACCAACTCGGTGGCTATTGATTAATAATTTCTACCGTCTACCACTAGCCGCTCTAATGATCTTATACAAATCACCACCATCGCGGCTTTCTTGAACTAACACAGACCTTATTTTCTTCGTCAGTGATAGCTCTGCTGCCCGTGCATCGATATTTGAAGCGGTAGATTGTTGTTGCTGATTTTCTACATGAATGCCGCCAAGATTGACCTGAACTCCACCAGCGGGCGCAGGTTGCATCCCGTACATCCTTGGTGTCGGAGTGTTTACTGTCATTGGCTGAGAGCCACCAACATGACCACCGGAAGCATAGCCACGTTTGGCGCTATCCATTAATCTATATAAATTATCAACACCTAAACGCTGAGTTGATTCTTTGGTAAATACAAATTCGCCGCCATGAACTACGCCTTTTGGCTCGTATTTGCCACCATTTCCGGTGTAACCTCCTCCAGCAAATCCAAACCATGTCTTACCAAACTCAGTACCACCAAACGCCGCTTTCATGGCTTGCAACATAGCCATTTGCATAAGCATTTTGGTAATCATGCTAAGAATTGACTTAGTAAAATCGCCAAAGTTAGCCTTACCAGTGAGAAGAAAATCAGACAGAGAGTTGCTCATACCAGCAAATGCTGCTTGTGAGATTTGAGCAACGTTGCCATAGGTGTTAGTGGCTTGTTCTTGGAATTCAGCAAAGCCTTTTTGAATGCCTTTTTCCCAGTTACCCCTCAAAGCCTCTTCTTCTTCGAAATGTTTCGTTAACGCATCTTTTTCTTCTGGTGTTTTGGCTTTCCCTAAAGCTATTTCCTGCTGATAGACTCGGTCAGATTTACCAGCACTATCAATTAATGCTTTTGTGCGCGCATTAATTTCATCAATCCTTTTCTTTTGCTGATCTAGCTCCCTGTTCTTTTGTTTTTGCAGCTCAACTTCATCACCAACTATTGCCAAAGCACGCTGAGATTCAAGAATGGTGTCCTTTTGTAGGAGGAGTGACTTTTCTCCCTCTGTCAATTTACGTTTGCCTTGTGCCTCTTCCAGAATGGCAATTTTAGATTCCATATCCCACAGCTTTTTGCGCTCAGAGCTAATTACATCATTGACTGTCTTGTGCTCTTTAAGGACTCGTAGCTGAGCTTGTAGAGATAGTAGCGCTTGGCTTGCGGCTTCATCAGCACGAGTGCCCGCATCAACTTTATATTTAGATCCTTTTCCAGTGCCGGGCATTTTGCGGTCACGATGCACATAGTTGATCTGCTTCTTAGCTTCTTCGTACTGCTCCTTAGTTAGTGCGTGTTTTCTGGCTTCCAGTTTTGCCAGCTCCTCGTTACGCCTAGTTTCCCGACTTGCATATTTATCATGGTAATATTGGCGAATCTTAAAATTTTCAATCTCTATCTGCTCGGCGTTCTTTTTAGACTGCTCCCGTGCATTTTTGATATCAATTTGAAACTTTTCTTCTTTGAGAGCCTCTATCTCAGTTTTAAGTCCGTCAATCCTGTACTTTGGAGTGATGAATAAATTACTAAGGTTTTTAAGTAACTCTTCTTTTTCGCGTATTTGTTCATCTAGCGTGTTTTTTCTGCCTTTATTGAGCATTGCATCCCAAGCCCATTTAGCTGCGTTTTGCACTCCCAGCCATGCAGATTCAAGATACCCCAGATTTTTAGCTATATCGTTTGCACCATCGTTGATAGACTGCGCATACGCATCGATGGCTACTCTAGCCGCTTGCGTTTTATTGCCTTGTAACTCCAATGTCCTGATTTGCTCCAATTGAGCAGCGGTTAAATGGTGATTGGCCTTTTCCAGTTCCAATGACATTTGTAACGGCTCATCCTGTAACCGTTTAAATTGATTTATTGTCGTATCAACCGCCTGACCAGTAATGTAATTCATCTGCGCCGCTGCTTTAGCGATACGGGATATCTCATTATCTCTGAATAGCCCTGTACCAACGACGCTTGCAATAGATGCAGCCATTTCAGACCGAGCAATGCCGCTCCCTGCCATAACGCGAGCCATTTCATTGAGCTGTGAAGCGGTTTTATTGGCGTAATTACCTGTTAAAATAAGCTGCTTATTGAATTGGGTGAATTCCTTTTCTGCTTCATAAGCGACCTTGGCAATGCTTCCTACCCCTGTAATGACGGCGCCAATCGCTCCACCACGCAATAGTCCACCCATTCCCATTGAGCTGGCAATGTTTTTAAGCCCATTAATAACCGACTTATTTTTTCCACTTAAGTTACCAGTTTCCTTGCTTGTTTCTTTTAGCTTGTTGATATAAATCTCTGCCGCAGAACTAACACCTAATTGCGCTGCTCTATGCTTCAATAATTCATTACGACTGAGATTTTGTGTTGCGAGCTGATCTTTTAATCTGACAAGGAACGCCTGACCCGCTGCGGATTGTTTCGCATCAACATCTGCTATTTGTTTCTTTTTGCCGATAATGTCAGAAAGAATATTGCGGTAGGAATCAAGATCTAACTTCTCTGACTGTCTGGCTTTTCTGGCTTCCGCCTGAATCTTGGTTAACTGTTCTGTCGCGGTAGCGTTGCGTTTAATAGCATCAATCTGTTTGAAAAACGCCTCAGCGACTTTATCTTGTTCCGCTGCAAGAACTTTTGAGGCTGACGCGGCTTGCCGCTCTTTAGCTGCTAACTCCGAAACACTTCGGTGTATCCGGTCAATCTCTTTCGCCATAGCAGCAGAAGCCGCAGCGTTCTTTTCTGACTCGTTGGATAACTTATTTGTGGAATTACTGACCTTATCAGCGGCATCTTTAAATGAGTTTAATTTCTGCTCACCCCTCTCAAGGTCAGAGGTGTTAACCTTTAATGAGATAGTTGCTACATCAGTCATTTCTCTTTCCTTCGGACATAAAAAACCGCAAAACTAATTACCGTTTGCGGTTATTAATAAGGTCTTATATTGAATGCGATCATGCATTTTACTTTTTGAGCTTTATGTCCTGTTCCATTGATTGTAATAATGATTGGTTAATAAATTAACTATTAACCAGACAGGAACTGTAAATATGTTAGTCATTTCATCATTTGAAATAACTGAGTCAGGAAGAAGAAGCCAGCCATGGGGAAAAACTGTAGATGCAGTAAGAGAAGGCCAATACTACAATTTCAGAAAAAATCCCGAGCTTATTGAGACCTGCCTAGAAGATTTTTATCCATATTCAGAAAAGAAAGCTGTTCAAGATTTCTACTCATTTCTCAAATGGATAAATAGTGAGGAATCAGTTTTAGAGAGCACCGATTGCCTGCTATCAGGTGCACCATCGGCATCTCATGACGTTGGGCTATTTCTCTGCACTCACTTATTAAACGGAAGATTCGAGTTCTTTGTCCGGGATTATCAAATCAATGCAATGAAAGAATCTGTTATTTGGACTTTTGATAAATTATCTCTTTATCTTCAGCTTGAAGGGGCTGAATTCAAGAAAGGCCTGTTCAGAGTGGAGCCCCTCATAACAGACTACATCATCAGCACAAAAGAGCAGCTCACCGGATATCGTTTCTGTATCCAGTTTTATGCTTACGGGAATGGACTCGATGATACGTGGCGGTCTCTTGCTTGCACGTTCGAGAACCTGTTTAAAGCCATCAGAAGGCTTAACGCTGATATGATCAGCGGGAGACCTGAACCGCTTTTTAAAGCTCTCTAAATTTTTCATATTTTATCCCGTTAATAAACTAATACTTAAATAACTGCAGGTCACAGACGGCCTGCTTTGTTATATAAAAACCTCCCGAAGGAGGTCATGCGACTTGTGGGTAAATTAATTTCATCTGGCCTTTTATGTTGAATGCCGTCATGCACCTGGCTTCGAAGTCTTTGTAATCGACACAGCTATTTGCAATGTTGGTAACAGCAATCATTTGAGCTTCAATGGAGCGTAGCGCTTTATCTTTTAGAAATTGATGGATTTTTTCACCGCTATCCTTTGCTGATTCCTTGGCTGACTCATAGACACAAGCAGGTAAAGCGATGCCGTAAACCCATTTAGCAGTAATTTGCCCAAACAACGCAGGAGAGCCACCAACATGTCCGAAATAGGGAAGACTGGTCATTTTGGATAGCGCTTGATAGTACGGTTCTTGAAAGCGTTTTTCCCATGTTGTTGGTTCTTGGTAGGTTAGCAGTCCGATCACCTGCTCTTCTGTCAAGGTCAGGTTCTGAGCCATCAGCATGTTTTTGATATGACGATCACACGCTCTGGCAAATTTAGGGGACAGCCAGCGAGCAAATTCAATGATCAGTTCTGGGTGAATCCAAGTACCGCCATGACGCCCCTTTTTCACATCAACTAAAAGTCGGGAAATCCCGCCTTTAGAATTTATTACTTCTATATCAATCTCTTCGCCAATTTCTTTTATATATTCTTTGGTTGAATCCAATCTCAACCAATCAAATACCTTTTTCCCAAAATGGGTGGCAGCAGTAGTTGCGTTTACCCAGCATTCATTACTAAATGGAAACAATTGCTTGTCATATTCCATTGGAATTATTTTAATCATCGTAAGATGCCTTCAGGTGATAGAGTCTGTTCACGCAGGAATGAGCGACCCAAGACGGTACGATGACAACCATCGCCCACCCTCAGACTCGTATCCCTCAAGACTCTTGGTTTTGCGCCCGTGACAGCGCCAGAAATGAAAAAACCTCCACTGGGGAGGTCTTAAAAGGAGTTGTTACTTCTTATGCATGACTTCGAGCGCCTTAACTTCCATCACCCGAATATCGTCAAATACGGTCGCTCTGTCTTTGATGTTGAGGTAATCCATGACCTGATTTAGCGGGGAGTAATCCAGACCTGTAGCGCCGTTCACGCCAACACGCCATTGTGTCCGCATGGCATTAAACGTCAGATACGAATCCCATACATCAGGCCATACCGCCATATCATGTTCGTCTGGAAGGAAGCCAAAGGCTCGCTCAAAATCAGCGGCATCTTTTGCACTCATTCCTCCATACAATGCCTCAGCGACCGCGATTAGTTTTTTTCGCGATTACCCAACAGTTCGTTGTAATAGGTCGTGGTAATTGCTGTTGTTGCTGACGGATAATTATCAAGCAACAATTTTAAATTTTCGGCGTTATAGGGTTCCTCTATCGCCCAGCCAGCAACAATTTGCTCAAAGAATTCCTGAGCTGGCATTTCACGCATTTTATCCAGTTCGCTAATCGGTTTGTGATGGAATGTGAAAGTAACGACTTCCGGTTTTTGCCCTGCTACAGGGATCTGAACGTCTGCTTTGAACTTAGGGTTAGGAACGAGCGTAAACTTAGCCATGTAAAAAATCCTCAAAAGAAAGCCCCATCATTAGGGGCTGTTATTATTCTGCGTTGGTATAAATCTGCATGTCAGATTTGAGAGAGAAACGGGCAGTCACATTTTCTACTTCGTTCATTGCCGTGTTGGGGACGCGCTGGAACGACACGGACGCGGTGTAATAGCGGTCTTCTGCTGCACGTTTGTTATAGAAGCGAATGGCGGTAATCTGCTTGCTGTCGTCCAGCTTCATGAGTAACTTACGGATAGCTAGTTTGGCGTCATGGGCGAAGGTGTAAACCTGAACAACACCATTTTTATAGGTATCGATAGTTTCCGCTTGTTCATCTTCCAAGAACTGAACTTCTTGCGTTTGCTGCTCACCACCTTCCGTAGACAGCGTCATTACCTGTGGCATGACTTCCCATGCCAGCACTTTCTTCAATGAACCCGCACCGCCGCCAGCAGGGAATGCATTCTTATCTGTCGTATCTAAACCTTCCAGTGTGATGCTTTTTTCAGCCGCAACCTTGACGCGATAAACACCGGATGCTTTCTTCCAGCCGGAATTGACATGCACAATGTCACCTTTAGTAATGCCAGTAGCGGACTCAACTGTCAGTACCGCCTCTTCTGCATTGGATGCGGCGGAGAACTTAACTTCATCCCCGTACTTACTTGCAATATACACACGGGAACCATTAGGGATGTTATAGGCCATCGTTAACCTCTTTTATGCATAAAAAAACCGCCAACATGGGCGGCTGTATTATCGAATTGCGTTACATTGATAGGATATTCGTATGGGGATGGTGTAGTTAGCACCATCCTGTATGGCGGGATAGATATTCGGCTCATCATTGAGGTATAACGTGTCGGTCAATGACAGCCCGTTTTGTAGGAATTCAGTTACTCGATCAGCAATATCCGCCAACGATGAGTCACCGGAACCAGATTTGCCCACCACATTCACCTGAATCACACCACGGAAGACAGGCATATCCAACGACAACCCAATGTTTTGTGTCGTCGCAGGCATAATGTGCAATTGGAGGTACGGATCATTGATGTCATTGAATGGCATGTTAGGCCACGCTACTTTCAGTCCTTCTTGCCTGGCAAACTTACCAATGTGAGAACGAATGGTTTCATTTATCGTTGATTGATTCATGATCCTGTCTCCACAGCAGCCTCGCTAAAGAACTTCTGAAACTCTTGCGCTGTCACAGCGACCATCCCACTTGGTGCTTGTTTCGAATGTCCCATTTCAAGGCGATAGGCATAAGGCACTACGTTTGAGAAATAGACCGCTTTCACCCCAACCTTGAATTGCCCAATAACCAAATCACCGACCGATTTAGTCATATTGCCGCTTTTATCAATGCGCCCTGTCTCTTCGGAAGGAACTTCATCAAAGGTTACTTGCCAATTACCCCGAAACCGGCCGCCTGTGTATCCTGATGGGGCTTTGATATCCATGGAATCATGCACGCGAGCGCGTTTTTTTAACTGACGCTTTTTTGGAGTCAGATTGTTGGGGTCTAACCGTTGCTGATCATTCCAATCATGAACAGCTCGGTTATATTCGCGCGCTGTCCGGTTGACCGCCCACAATTCAGGGTTGCCAACGGGCGACATAATGACCAATCGTGACAGTATTTTGATAAACGCCCCCCTTGATACGGCTTCAATATTACCTTTGGCTTTACTCACAAATGCATCAATCGATGCCATGAACGGATCTGCCATATTACCCCCTCAATTGAGACTGATAACACAACACAATATCGGCGGGCTTTATCGGGTTAGGCTCAATAATCCTCAGCCAGACATCATCAACCAATACCTGATCACCTTTCTCTATTGCCAAATCAGGCGAAAACACCATCTTGATATCAGTTGACAGTATTAACGAGCCGTCTATTTCGTTAGGGTTATACTTGGTTTTTACTCCAATGCTTCCGAACTGCTTCCCCGGCTCATGATGCTCTTGACCTTCATCATCAACCCAATGCTTGCCATCCCGTTTAACCTGAAATTTAGCACCGTACTTTTTGAGTAACCGTTCGGATGTTTTTTGCATTCGTGGATAGAATTTCGCCATCTCTACCCCCTAAATACTTTAAATGTTGCACCACCACCAGACAGAAAACCGCGCAATAGAGAGTTAAACCAAGCCATATTCGGTACACCTGAGTTAGTTCCTTCTGTGTATGTAACCGATACTGCGCCACTGACAGCCTCAGACACCACTTCACCACCGACTGTGGGGGTCAGGTCATACTCCAACGAATCAACAGCCAGTCGGCACTGCGCCTGAATTATCGGTTTGGGGATAACCTGATCCGGTACTAACTCACCATCGACATAAATTCCTGCTCTTGGAAACGCCAGTAGTTGATTTTTGTTAGCCTTACACCCTTTCCACTGTTTAGTAGCTAGGTAGTCCATCGCCTGAAACAAAAGAGGCGGCAGGGCACTATCATCAGGCAATGAATAGCCACGCTGAACAGCAAACTGCTTCAAATCTGCAACACTGGCATAGCTGTTAAACGTTGGCGAATTTTTATCTGAATCAATCACGCTCACCTCAAAATAAAAGGGGCGATAAGCCCCTGTGAATTATTCGTCACTTACCTGATTTACTCAGCGTTTTTGACTTTTGTATTGCCAGAATTGGGCTTGCCACTCAATACCGCTGCAAACGGGACGTTTTTACGGTCAAACTTACGCTGCCAATTACTCGCCTGAGCAATGTCAGTTGTCGACGGTGTTTTGTTTGGGTCTTCCTCACCCAACCAACTAAATCCCGCTGGTTGTAGGATAAACGTTTTGCGTTCCCACAACACCTCGGCACCCCCACCATTACCGCCAGAGGCTTTACGGTCTAGCTCAACCGGGGTATGAGGATTACCACTGCCATAACCAAACGCGCCGCCGCCGAAGAAGACGGTCAGATAGCGTCCGTCTTCATGCCTCAAGCTGTCATCCATGAAGATGGGTTTGCCCAGATACGTTTGCAGAATAACGCGACCCTCTGAATCACGGATAGTCTCAATCAGGTTCTGGGTAGCCATCTGTTTCATGACAACAGAATGAACACCGATAGCGCTGAATGTGTCAGCCGCATCACCCGCAGTGAAAGCGGCGTCAATCAAGTTATTGGCTGAGATTTCATTGCCACCCTGAATAACCATGTCGCTGTTATCGTTAGCGATGTTGCTGCCAATAATTCCACGTGCAGTGCCGATAAGATAGCGTTGCCACTGACGAGTCCAGTAAGTACCGAATCGATTACGGATATGAGCCATCGGTTCACTGTTTGCCAATTCTGCCGCCAAATCAGCCACACCATAGCCTTTATTCAGGAACAATACGCGAGATTTCAGGCTGGATTGGCTGGCTTTCCCAACCTTACCAATTTGGTCAGGATCGTCTGAGGTTGCGTTAGGCGCCTCGTTCGCATCTAAATCATTCCAGTAGTTAATCGTTGCTGTTCCCTGGCTATCAGATGCGATAGCATCCAACTGAGGCAAACGAGTAATAATGCCAGACTCAAATACAGCGGTTTTTTCTGGGCTATTCAGTGGCGTAATTGCTTGATAATAGTCACCACGGAAAATATCGGATAAACGGGTTGTTGCCATTATATTTCTTCCTTACATTACTGAGTTTTTTGGAGGCGTTTAAATTCCTCAGGATCTTCATCAAATAAACGAATGCGCTCTGCTTCCGTGTAATCGTGCCAAGTTTTACCGCCGCCCCTGGTGACAGTATGGCGCTGCTGACCCTCACCGCCGGTTCCCGTCGCCTTGCTACCGATAACAACAGGCGCAAAAAGCTTATTGCCACGGAATTCTTTCTCTAAATCGTCAATAGTCAGCGCAGAGGGCTTGCCCTCACTATCCACAACTCGTGTTTTGCCATCTTCAACAATTAGACGTGATTTGATATGTGGAAGAAGTAGCGCCGCACTATCCCCTGCCAATTTAGCCGCCAATGACTGCGCAACGTTATCCACCAGCAAAGTGCGAAGATTAGTGTCTTTAGCTTCAAGTTGGTCCAATAACTCTGTTTCACGTGCGGTGAGTTTTTCAGACCAACTTTTTTCCAGTGCCTCGATGTCCCCATTTTTGCGGGCTTGTTCTTCTGCGGCTTTCTTCGCTGCATCTTCCGCCTGACGGCGTTTTTCCTGTTCTGATTTCTTCTCAGAAAGCAGTTCATCCACCTTCTTTTGCAAACCAGAGACGTCAGGTATTTCAGGCATCCCTTCGATCTGTAACTGATATTTGTCACCCTGCACTTTGTACATGGCTTTTTGTTCATCAGTTAATGCCTCAAACTCTTCTTTTGTTAATGCAAACTTAAACATCGTCAACCTCGGGTTTTGATGATGCAGTCACTGACTGCGGACAATAAAAAAGGCCACCGAAGTGACCTTGTAAATTTTGTGAGCTGATTATGCATAACCGGCTTCTCTGAATGCGTGTTCATCAATCTGCCTGAGTTTATCCAGTGAAATAAACTCGCCCTTATCTGTGTAAAACTGCGAAGGATGCATACCACCCTCTTTCATCAGCCGGAAACGCGTTTCGCCAAACACCTGCGTCTGTCGCCATTCTGATTGTCTCTGTATCCACTCAAGGAATGTTGTATTCTCTGGCACCTGACCATCCATTGAGGCTCGTGTGCCAGCGTCCATCTCATCTAAATCAATACCTAACTCTCGCCAAGATTTAGTAACTAGGGTTTCAGTAGAGCGGCAATTGAAATGAATTTTACCGGGTCCTTGCTTATATGGGATTTTGTGCCCTATCGGCTTACCTTCGAGTGTGTACCTCAGTCTATCCCTGACAATGCAATCGTGAGAGGTTTTATTATCCAGCGTAGAGAGCCACTGCTTGCAATCGAGAATATCTTTATTGGATTCTGCAAATTGGTCTCTCGCGGTGGCTTGCAGATGATTAATTGCCGTTTTTGCTATCGTAGTTGCATTAGCCCGACTCATTTGCAACGCGCCGTCTTTATGCCCTTGATTGGCATGACCTCTAATCTTTCGACCAATCTCAATCGCACTCTCACCGTTCAAATAACCATGGCGAACTGTATTATTTATTCGGGCTATTCGGTCTTTTTCCAGTCCATCAGCCCATTCGGATAATAACTTCCCTTGAAACGGACGCGCCATCACCGATGAGTACAACATTTCTTCTGTCACAGCTACCAGTGGGTATCGCCTCAGAATGGCATCAGGCAATAGGGAGTCAAATAGTGACGGATAGTAGCCAATTTCATAGCGGACATGCTCCAGCATTTCACGGGATAACACAGAAAATGCGCTCTCAACCGCATTTTTATTGATTATCCTGACACTGAATAATAACGACTCCAATCGCCTCATCGTGAAACTGTCAGCGTCAATACTGACACCCTCTAGCGCGACAATTAACGATGTCGTTAACTCTGCGTCAAATTCGTTCAACGCCTTAACCATCCTGCGAGCAACGCCCGTGCTATAACGACCAGAAAACAGTGAGTGAGCAATCAACTCGTCCATTATCAGTTCATTGATGGATTTCATTTATCACTCCAGCATTTCAGGCTCTTTGTTTCTTAACTGATCCTCAATATCTTCCGGGCTTTCATCTTGTGGAACAATATTGATACTTTGCAGATACCGGATGAAATCAACCTTCCTCATCTCACCGGACTGGACCGCAGATAATAGAGTAGAAATGGCCGCAGAATCCAGTTGGGCAATTTCATAGGTTTTACTTAATTCAATCGATGCTTCACCCACGCCCGCAAACTGGATACAGAACTGCAACGCGCGATTAAATGCCTGCTCTACGTTACCCGCGCACAGGGATAAAATGGAATTATCTGTTTGTGCCTCGTTTTGTGCCTGTGTTGCTGTTCGTGCAGAGGTGCCGCGCTCAATCAATTTAGCGCCCAGCATTGCCATTTGAGTTTCCCGTCGTTCCGCCACGGTTATCTGAATATTCCTCTCTTCTGGCTGGGCGAATTTCATATCACCCCCCTTGGGCAGCAACACGCCACTACGCGAGCCAACAGTAAATCCGCCAGAGAAATATTTATCTGCCCAGTTATCATCAAGGCCAGTTAACGCAACCATCGGCTGACCGACTGTGTGCGCTGACTCTGCGATATCAGCCTCAGCCTGATAATGTTTAATATTCACATAGGCTATATCTGCTAACGGCGGCGCATCCGGTGTGTGGTCATTATTCATTGAGCCAATCCACGACCACGGTAGCTCTGACAGCGAATTGCCGTTAGCGTCTTTAAGCTCCACCCACTCACCTGCGATTAAGTCGTCGTCTCGATACCAATTGCGAGAATAGGCTTTATTATTGATAATCCGTAACTCAACCCAACAGTCGATCATTTGCAACTCAAAATCATCAGATTCTCTAGGCTCCTGATAATGCATAACAACCAATGACGTCTTACCATTAGTCACACGCCAGTTAATGATTTGTTTTGCTGTGAATAATCGAATGTATGGACGCCCTTTTTCAGCCTCTGACTGAACGCCAGCACCCGAAAAATCAGTTAGCAATCCAGCGCGCCCACGTTGTAAAACTTGAGAAAGTGAATCACGTATCATCTGTGTTAGCGGCTGACCTTCGCCATTGATATCCCCTTCCAGATACTCAATGCCATCCGCAATATCAATTTTGACCGGTTTATTAAAGGCAATGCCCAATAGCCCCAATAATGTTCGCCCTGTGGCATTAATGAACGACGCACGGAGCAAGTAACGCTGATAACGCTCATTGCTAGGATCATCTTTGGATTTCTTATCTGCCGGATGCGGTAAATACTTTTCACCCCGACTCTTAACAACTCGCTCGCCATCAACGCAATCGCCGATCATGTTCCACTCAGGCAAAAACTCATTGTACGCTGGATGTTTATAATCAACGTTTGTATTCATGTTAGTTCCAGTTGAAATTGATTGATTTGGTGAGCCGTTGCGGTTTATGCAAAACACGATATCGTGTCGCATCCCAATCGTGATCTTCCTGTTCAGTATCAACATCATCAGGGTTCTTAGAATCACGAACCAATACAGGTACACGGCTGATCCACCCACGACAGTAGTCAAATACATAAAAAGCGGGCTTTTCTGGCATTTTTGACTCTGACTTCTTACCTTCTATGACGGCCTCCAGCATATCGGCAAAGAGAGACGCGCCATTAACGCGAGAGCCGGGCTTTTTGTTGGACTCCAGCCACTTAATGCCTTGCTTTTCCATTTTTTGCGCAATGGAGTCTTCGTTATCGCCCGTGTTGAATATCGAACTATCCGCTGGGCCGGAAATCACCTTTTTACAAATGCCTGGCATGATATTTAACTGACCTTGCGTCTTACCGCCCTGCTTAAGTTCATCAGGTTCTGTGGCATCTTCGCCAGTCAGACGCTGATCAATCCACTTTACGCCCTTGGCAACGTTTGTAGACGACATATTCAGTCCTTTGTTAAGTTCATCCGGCGGGCAACCGTACCATTCACCAATTAGAATTAGTGAACCCGCAGGAGGGCAGAACTTTCGGCCATCCGATAATGTTGCCTCAGTTCCATCTGATTCAGCCCACCACAAATTGGCAAACGGTTTTGACTCCCCCCAGTCATGAGAGCGGTCAACAGTCCAACTATCAGGAATTCGAAACGGCTTAATAACATGATGCGTTGCATTCCAAATGTGATCGAACCGCCCGCCACTTGTCACATCCCATGAACCTTCAGCCCACGCTTTTCTTCGGTTTGGATCTTTGATGCTCATCAGGGTAGCTATGTACTGCGGGTCTAAATATGGGTTTTCTCTAAATGATCCATGAATAGCGACGCGGGTTAGTGTTATGTCTTCATCTTTTTCAGTCTGAGGATTAAAAACCTTTTGTGTTTCTCTAATCACGGTCCCTCTTGGGGCTGGTTCAATAAATCGCCTTTTCACCCATGTATGACCGATGCCGAACGGGTTAGTTGTGCTGAATGTCTCAAGCGGGATGGGCTTTAACAGCGAACCGTCTTCTTTGGGGTAATCCTCCGGCCTAAATGATGAGCGCCGACACGAGAACATGGCTTCATAAAAATCAGCCGATTTCTGTTTGGTTAATTCATTAAACCCAATAAACGGGAATTCCTGTCCGTGATAATCCCAGTAATCATCCGCTTCTTTACCGAACCGAAATAACAACTCTTCACCTGTCGCCCACACCCAACGTAATTCCGATGCTGACGCCAAGAAACGAGCGCCATCTTTAAACAGACGGTACATGCGCTTTGATTGCGTGATGATGTCGGCAAGGTTTTTGTATTCCGTATCGAATATGACACCGCGCCAAAACGTGCCATAGCCAACACCAACATTGCGCCTAAAGCGGGCAAGTTGTGCTGCTGTTTTACCGGGGCCGCGTGTGCCCTCATACAGTATTTCATTGCAAGGGCAGCTCAATGATAATGATTGAGAGCCGGGTAATGGCTTCCATACTACGTTGTAATTCATCCACCTAATACCTCACCTTGTTGCTGTTGTGCAGCCCTCTCCCAATCATCTACGTTGGCGCATGACGGAACTGGCATAATGTTATGCGTAGCCTCGACCTTCTGCTCAACTTGCTCTTTGAATGCCTGAACTTTAACGTGCTTACCTAACAGCTCAAGGTTCTTGATTTTATCCGGCCACTTGATTTTCTTGAGTAACGCTGTGGTGTCTTGTGAACCCATTTCAACCACTTCCATACCGGATAGCGTGGTACGCCAGACTTTAGGCCAGTCTTTTATTTGCTTTAAGTCACCCATGTCGGTAAGAATATCCAGAACGTCCATCTGGTCGATATCAACTAAACGCTTGAGAACATAATCAGCGTTAACCGCCAGCTTCTCATTTCGTTCGTTCATTAGTTCTTGAATTCGGTTTTGAATGTTAACATTCATTAACAGGCGACTTGCTTGTGCTGCGGCTGTACTTTCACTGTACCCCGCACGAATAGCCGCTTGCGTGGCATTTATATCTACGAGGTACTCACGACAAAACATATCTTGTTTATCTGTGAGTGCCATGATTGTTCCCTAAAACAAAAAGGTGATTTATGAGTAAATCTAAAAATCCTAGAACCCCTAATTACAAACTCGGTGACCGTGTTTATTTAAATTCAGGCGGACCAGAAATGACCATCAGTGATATAGAGCTCCAGATAAGGACTGATGAGTTTACTGGAACGTATAGGTGCCAGTGGTTTGGCGGAAAGAAATTAGAGCGTGGTACATTCCCTGAGGAGTCGCTGACACAAACAAACCCAAAGTCATAAACCCAAATACAGAGAAATTATCCATCTCTGATGTTTCCGTTTGGATGATGTCCACCCTCTACAATGACGGGTGCCTGCATCAACAAGACGTTGTGGACTATCTTGTAAAAGAAGGTAACGAACATCATCTGAAAGAAAACGCAGACGGAAATTTAGCACTATCAACTAAATTGATTAATAAATTTAGAATTGATAGTGGTGATTCTGTTGTTTGGGTTAAATCGGATAAATACTGGCGTTTCAGAGTAAATGAAGATGAAGATGGACGCGAAGCGCGAGGCTAAACTTTTAAGCGAGACAATTCTCGCTTTTTTGTTGTCCCATGTTCCATTTCCCCATATTCAGAACAAATAACTACCTCGGTTTATATAACCCGCTATTCGGGCGAGACCACTGAAACCAAAAACCTATACAACCCTCTATCAAGTACCCGTTTTCAGGTGCTTTGCAGAATTTTGTAAAATAGGATGAGCGAAAAATTTCGCTGATTGGAACTGAGCAAAAAGTTTGGCTGAGTGGCAAACCAAACTGAGGACCTCGACGGCATTCCCATTTTACTAATGAAATCAGTCCACTCAATTTTGAGGAGGCTCTAATTTCGGAGCCTCTTATCGCAACATCAAGCCGCCAACCTGTGTAATTCTTCCAGTAATGGCTTCTTATGATTCTTCTCATAGATGCCGGTCAATGTGTGTTTTCTTTGCTCGTAGTCCCAGCCCATTGAGATAAATACGGTATTGGCTCGCTGCAATTCAGTGATGCACCGCATCTGTTCTGGTGTCAGGTAATCACGGATAGGCTCTTTCCTATCGATGTCATGATGGACACGGAATTTAGCCGCTGTCATACCTAATGCAATACGGTTGATTAAATCAGCTTCATTACTGAAATGATGCGGAGCGATGGTTTTGCCTTGCTCCTCTCTGGATTTTTTCACGGCATCGGTCATGGGTTTGTATTCCAGCCTTGCAGTATCTCTATCCTGCTTGGCTTTATATTCACTCATGATGACAGCATCGAATTTTCTAATCACGTGTAAATGAAATTCAGGACTGATCCACATGGCATAGGCATAAACCAACTCTTTACAGGCGTATGTCCCGCCATTGCGGCCTTCGATAGAAACTATAGGATTTCCTAGAGTTTCCTTTTTAAGCAAATCTACCAGACCTTGTGTTTGTTGATTGACATTCCACAAGCCGGGCTGGTGCTTTGCTTCACCACCAGAGGCCTTATGGAGATCATTCAATCGGTAACGACCTTGTTTATCGGTGCTGATTTTTACGCCGTTCAATATGATTAATGACTTACCCATAGGGTTTAGTTCCTTTTAGTGATAAACCTTGCGCTCAGGAATCACCAGCCCAAAGAGGGTTAACCAGACCACTACTGGTATTCCTCAAGGCTTATCCTGAAAGGTTCTTTGGTATTTATGCGTCGAGCGGGACGCAGTGAAATGCAGATACAAAAATGCCACCAGCGTTAACTAATGGCAGTAAGTGTTATATAGATCACTTTTTATACAGACTGATTGGATATAATCGCGGAGCGATTACAGAGAGAAACTATTTCACCGACACTGCGTTCTGACATACTCCTGTAGCCCCAGCATCATTTGCTCTGAGGTGGCAATGTGTTCTTTCCAAGCGATTTCTTGGCTATAGAAAAGAAGTAGATAACCACTTCTTTCATTACAGGAACA
>NZ_NJCX01000036.1:4402-24749 GCF_002632875.1 Xenorhabdus kozodoii | reverse complement strand
GAGGGCGCGTTTTTGTTCTGGTGTCAGATGAATTTTCATGGTCGTAAGCATGATCGGGTTTGGATAAAAAATCAAGCATCTTCAATGGCGATTGGTATATACGCATTAAACTTCAAGTTGCAATTTACAACACGATATGAAACCTGATTTCTCCCCGCTTTGCGGGGAGAAATCACACGCATCTTGAAGTTAGATTGGTATACATGGCAAAAATTTTATTGTAGGTTATTTAATCGCTTATCATTTCAAAATCAATAACACATGACAAAATCCAACCCTATATCTGGTTCAATCGTAGTTCCAGTCGTCATGCAATTAAATGCTATCAATACAAAACGCGATCAACTTATCCACTTGCTGCATGATTGCGTCGAAAGTCATGCCTCCATCGGCTTTATTGCACCATTAGAAGAGAACGAAGCGGAACAATATTGGCGAGATGTTGAAGCAGATCTCACATCTGGTCATCGATTACTGCTTATCGCGTTAGACGGTGAAAATATCGCAGGTTCAGTACAACTTTCTCTTTGCAAGAAAAAGAATGGCCCACATCGCGCCGACGTGGAAAAACTGATGGTACACACCGCTTACCGCCAGCGTGGGATAGGTAGGAAATTAATGAATGAACTCGAACGCTTAGCGAAACAATATCGACGCCATTTATTAGTGTTGGATACACGCACTCACGATCCAGCTTCCGCGCTTTATCGAAAATGTGGTTTTATTGAAGTCGGGCAGATCCCCAATTTTGTCATCGATGCCAATGGCGAATTTTCAGGGACAACCTATTTTTATAAGTTGATTTGAGATGTTCTGTAAAAAACGAAAGCCCTGAGTCAAAAACTCAGGGCTTATAAATTCTGGCGGTGCGGACGGGACTCGAACCCGCGACCCCCGGCGTGACAGGCCGGTATTCTAACCAACTGAACTACCGCACCGCAGGGTGTTCTGGTTGAGAACGGGGTGGATAATACGGGCTACACTAAAATCCGTCAATCGCTTTTTATAACAAAATGGTTCATTTGCACAGTTTTTCACCTCAATCATGCACTTATCACCATTTTGCCGCTGTTTTTAATGGGGCTGTTCAGGTTTTCGGCGCCAAAGACAACTTCCCCCTTTCTTTTCCACCAAATCCAAACGAGATTCATGCTGGATTAATTCTTCATCAGAAGCATAAACAATTTTCAGTCCTGCCTGCGGACGAGTAATTTTCTGGATTTCTGCAACCTGCGTACTGCCTGATATCTCCCCTTCCATTGAAAAAGCCAATGATGTCTGGCCACCGGTCATGGCCAGATAAACATCAGACAGAATTTCGGCATCAAGCAATGCCCCGTGGAGAGTACGCTTTGAGTTATCAATATGATAACGGTCACACAATGCATCGAGGTTATTACGCTTGCCGGGAAAAAGTTTCCTCGCCAATGTCAGGCTATCTGTAATAGTACAAAACTCAGCGGTGGGGGGAATATCGCGCTTCAGTTTACTGAATTCATAATCCATAAAGCCGATATCAAACGTTGCGTTATGAATAATCAACTCAGCCCCACGAATAAACGCAATGAATTCATCCGCAATATCAGCGAATTTCGGTTTATCCTGCAAAAATTCATCACTGATGCCGTGAACCTCAAACGCTTCGGGATCAACTAAGCGTTCCGGTTTGATATAAATATGAAAATGGCGTCCTGTCAGACGACGGTTGATAACCTCCACAGCACCAATTTCAATGATGTTGTGTCCCTCATAGTGAACACCTAACTTGTTCATACCGGTTGTTTCGGTATCGAGGACGATTTGACGGGTAATAGCAGTGCTCATAGTGTTTTTTTATGTCAGACTTAGAGTTTGATTAAAGACGATATAGGAAGAGTCTACCAAAGATGAACAAACAGGTAGAAATTTTCACCGATGGTTCTTGCCTCGGCAATCCTGGTCCCGGCGGATATGGCGTTTTACTCCGCTACCAACAACGAGAAAAAACCTTGAGCGGGGGGTATTTCCGCACAACCAATAACCGCATGGAATTAATGGCAGCCATAATAGGGCTGGAATCGCTCAAACGCCCCTGTACCGTGATCTTGACGACGGATAGCCAGTATGTGCGTCAAGGGATCACCCAATGGATCCATAACTGGAAAAAACGCGGCTGGAAAAAAGCCGACAAATCTCCCGTCGTCAATATTGATCTCTGGCAGCGACTTGATAACGCTATCTCACTACACGACATTGATTGGCGCTGGGTCAAAGGCCACGCCGGACATCGTGAGAATGAGCAGTGTGATGAGTTGGCTCGCACAGCCGCTAATCACCCTACCCAAGCGGATAATGGCTATATCGAAAGCGAAAATTAGCCTGCCAATTAATCGCGTCGGTGAATATTTTTCACTGCACCCAACGCATTACTGAATCTCGGTTTCAACAATGTCGCCCGCATGGGGTTTAATGTCAACGGTATTGTCCGCTTGCGGGCAATAATCACATTCAGACAACCCAATATTGACAGACAGGCGTTATCAAGATGCTTTCCCGTTTGCCACGGTAAAACATGAAAGTTAGCATGATGAATAACTTCATAATTAAGAAGACGCAACCAATCAAGTTGGCGCAACATTGAAAACATCTGAGCCTTGCAAGATTGCCGACGATATATCGGGGTAATCACTTTCCTGAAACCCAATAGACTTATTGGATTGAAGCCACTGATAACTAGCCAGCCATCATCGATCATGATCCTATCAACTTCTCTCAAGAGCCAATGAGGATCAATGCTGTAAGTCAACATATGTGCCAACAAACAGGCATCAACCGATTTTGTTGCAAAGGGGAGGTAATTGGGATCAGTAATGACATTCATATTCTGCCCTTGTAACCCAATATTGACTTGATGGCTGACCAAACAGGAACGCGTATCAATTTCGGCGCTTAAGTTACCGATTTTCACTAAATGAAAACCAAAGATCTTTGGCCACCACGGTTCCAATTGACGTTCCAGGGCGACGCGGTAATACTCTCCCCACGGTAACTCAACCCAAGAAGCAGGGGGGGTTATTTGCTTGATTGAACGTGCTGATCGCATGTCATCTTCCTTTCAACCGACTATAAACCTACTATGAACATGAGGTGTATAATGGAGCTTATCAGGGTTCCTGTCCTTTCAGATAACTACATTTGGTTACTTTGTGATACAAACAAGCATTGTGTCATTATCGATCCCGCTGAATCACAGCCCGTCATTGATATTCTAGCAGCAAATCAGCTTATTCCCGCCGCGATCCTGCTGACACACCACCATCATGATCACGTTGGCGGGGTTCCTGGATTACTCAAACAATATCCCGGACTCCCCGTATATGGTCCTGGGGAGACGCAAGGCAAAGGGACAACGCATATTGTCCATGAAAATAACACCATTAAAATAGAAAGTTTTTCTTTCCGTGTCATAGAGCTGCCCGGACATACACTTGGTCACATTGCATTCTATCAGGCCCCTTATTTATTTTGTGGAGATACCCTGTTTTCTGGCGGTTGTGGGCGTTTATTTGAAGGCACAGCCGAACAAATGTATTCCTCTCTGGAAAAGATTTCATTATTACCCGATGATACATTGATCTGCTGTGCCCACGAATACACTGTGGCAAATATGAAATTTGCAAAAGCGGTATTACCTAACAATCAGGTTATTCACGATTATTATCAAGAAATTCTTAAATTACGTGAAAATAACCAGGCAACCGTCCCGACAAATTTACAAACAGAGAAAAAAATCAATGTTTTCTTAAATTGTCACGATATTGATTTACAAAAAAATATCGGTATCAAACCGAATTCAATACCACTTTCTTCTATATTTCAGCAGTTAAGAGCTTATAAAGATCGATTTTAATTTTATTGGGTTGTCTTCTCGGTAATAGGCCAGTATTATTGCTCGCCTTTTAGGCAAACATCAGAAGAGAACATGAAGACAAAAGCGATCCTGTTCACCTCTGTTCTTCTTGCTGGGTGTCAATCGAGCCTACAAACAGAGGCTCCTTCCCAGCAACAAGCACAGAAGATGTCTTCAACGAATCAGAAAGTAGACGGTATTGCAGAATCCGATGATCTCGCAAACTGGAAGGTAAGTCCGACAGCCCAACAAGATTTATGGGGACATATCCGCGATGAGTTGAAGATGGAAGTTCCTGATAATAGCAGGGTGAACGAACAACAAGGCTATTATTTGAAACACAAGAGCCATATCCAAAATGTGATATTACGTGCAGAACCGTACATTTATTGGATAGTTGAGCAACTTGATAACCGACATATGCCAATGGAACTGGTATTGCTGCCCATAGTGGAGAGTGCTTTTGATCCTCATGCCACTTCCTACGCTAAGGCGGCAGGTTTATGGCAGATTATCCCAAGTACAGGCCGTTATTACGGTCTGAAACAAGATAAATGGTACGATGCTCGTCGTGACATTGCAGCATCAACAACCGTCGCCCTTGATATGCTTGAATACCTCAACACCCGATTCAATGGGGATTGGCTTTTGACTATCGCCGCTTACAACAGCGGAGAAGGCAGGGTTATACGTGCAATCAAAGACAATCAAGCCCAAGGGAAACCAACAGATTTCTGGTCATTACCACTGCCACGGGAAACAATGCACTATGTTCCCAAGATATTGGCACTGAGTAATATCATTCGCCATAACGAAAAGTTTGGTTTCAAATTCCCGAAGCCTGACAACCAACACGCACTGGCGAAGGTCGAAATAGGACAACCAATCATGTTGTCACAAGCGGCTGAGCTAGCTGGACTGTCGTTGACATCAATCAGGGCATATAACCCAGGCTATAAACAGGGTATGACGTCTCCTTATGGGCCGCATTACATCATGCTGCCGAGAAAGAACGTCCACCAATTTAAGGCATCCTTGACAGATAAAAACGTCTTGAAAGACATCCGGCTGGCGGTTAAACACAATAGCCACAAGTTGCAGCAACAAAGCCACTATACGGTTCGTGCCGGAGATACATTGTCAGCGATTGCAAAACGCTTCAAGACGACTCACCGCGAGCTACAAAAGCTGAACAATATAAAAACAGCGGATAGGCTCAAGATTGGTCAAGTCCTGAAAATAGATAACAGTGGTCCGGTCACCTATCATGTGCGTAAAGGCGATTCATTTTTCAGCATCGCTAAACGCCACGGTGTAGATCTTGATGATTTGATCAATTGGAATAAAGACATCAAAGCCAAAGAGATAAAACCGGGTATGGCCCTGACCCTTTATCTTAATTAAGCGCGTTTATTCCCTCCAGCATAAGCCCCTGTCTTTTTAGACAGGGGCTTATGCTATTTACAATAAAATGATAACGTTGTCTTGCATAATTTCATACAAGCAATCATTTCCTGTTGATTTAATCATATCAAGAAAGAGGAAGTACAAATTGGCGTCATTAAAACAAAGTATAAATAACCTGCCTGATATCTTTATCGAAATAAAAGAGTCTCTTCTACTTCCTTCTGAGTACCCATTAACGTCTGTTCCCTACCTCGAAATAGAAAGCCGTGATTATCATGCCATACGGTTCCAACTGGATGGTAAATCAATCGTTTTTCGTCAAGCTAAAACAACACCGAATAAACAAGGGCAATTTGTTACCCTCTGGAAAAGGCCGACTCCAGATTCAGAAATAATGCCTTTTGAAAAAAAGGATAACATTGATTTTTGCCTAATAGTGACCTTTTCAGAACATCAAAAAGGCATTTTTTTGTTTGACTCACCTATACTGATAAAAAAAGGTATTTTCTCAAGTCAAACCAAATCAGGCAAAAGAGGTATTCGAGTCTATCCTACCTGGGTTTTCCCTACATCAAAACAGGCAATTGAAACACAAAAATGGCAATCTTTATATTTTATAAACCTCAATAACCAAGAAACTGCCATTGAACAATTTAAGAATATTTTTTTGAACATAATAACAAAAACAGACAATTGAACTGAGTGACTATAACTTGTTTAAACCTTAAATTTAAGGGTATATTATTTCTTAGGAATTAATAAAAAGTGTTTACATTGAATTTAAACACTTCATCAAAAAACATAAGGTCAATAAATATGTATAATCATGGATATTTTGTCACAGCAGAAATTAAAGCTAACGAGAATGCAGATCTTGATATCGTTGTGAAAGAACTAAAAACGTTGCAACAGAAAACACGCTTAGAGCCAGGCTGTGAAATATTCTTTATCCAACAATCTCGTGAAAACCCACACACTTTTATTATGTGGGAAAAATTTACTGATCACGAGTCATTAAAAAAACATTTTGAATATGAGCATACACAACATTATTTATCCTTAAACTTGACCGATATTGTACAAGTTTTTACGACAGATACGCTTTGACATTAGAATAACATACTCAGACATTTCAGGTCACAGATCAGACAATCACAATGCAATTCGAAAAATAAAGGCATATAGGTCGAAATCATTAAGGAGAATTATTTTGGTTATTCGCATAAATTATGATAATTTGCCTCAAATCAAAGGTCCCTATGTACATGCCACCAAACATCATGGCCTGTTATATGTTTCAGGTTTAACGGCTCTTGGCACAGAAGCACAAAACCAGGATGTTGAATCACAAACGTTTTCCATTCTCCAACAAATTACCTCAATACTTGAACAGGAAAACCGGCATAAATCAGATTTGGTAAAATTCACTATTTTCGTTAAAAACATTAACCAACTTCCATTAATTCGTCCATTGTTATTTGATTTCTATGAAGGAAATTTGCCTTCTTGTTCTCTGGTTGAAGTATCCAATTTCATTCACCCAGATTTGCAAATAGAGATTGAATCTATTATCGCGTTGCATAACCCATAAATGTCCTATTTCAAGTTGCAGCACGATTGGTTACGCTGCAACTTGCCAATCGATTTTGCTTTCTTTATACCGTTTATTACAAAACAATAAGGCAATCCGGCTATCAAATAATTAATGATTATCACTATTCTAAAAGACAAACTCATAAGGTAAAGGTAATTTTAAGCCTTTCCATTAACTATGTGCTGTGTATTCGCCCGCTTCTTACTGGCAGGCAATGTGAGTATATGATATTCACAAGGGATGTTGTTTAGACATCCATGTCTCGATACCGAAAAATTAGCCAATCTAAGCAACCAAAGTAAGGACAGAGGGGCGGGTTGGAATGTATTAGCCCAGAATTAAGCTGCTCTTACTATGTAATTGAATGAGATGTTACGAGGACGAGTTTCTGTCCCTGTTGAATTAGCAATCGCATTATCCATATAACCATAACCACCAGACCCCATTCCTATAGCAATTCCCAATCCTCTGGGATCAGCTCCGTAGTTAATGTTTGTGTTGACACTATTGAAAATGCGGTTTCCTGTACCTAAATTCTCGGCTCCGGCAGTTGAGCTGGACCACATACGATGAACTCTGTGGCTATGTGGAGCGATATCTGCCACTTGATTAGAAAGTAGTTGTCGCCCAGCGTCGACTCCTCGCCCATTATCCCAGCCGCGAATAAACTCCCCTCGCAAATCAGGTAGCACGCCAGAGGGATAAGCAAGCGCAAGTTTCGGATATCTTACTGTATCAAACGAGGCACCATTACATATTAGCCAGCCTTCTGGCGGTGTTTCCGTAGGCCAAGGAACAGGCACCCCGACAGGAAAGGATAATTCTTCCATTAATGACTCTATTCCAAGGTTCTGAATAAACTGTTTCTTATCCGGTATATCTGCTCCGTTCTGGTCTTTCGCTAAGCGGGTATTGGCATTGTCATTTGCGCTATTAGCGACATTGTTCGCATTATTGGCGCTGTTGTTCGCCGTACTCGCCAAATCATACGCCGTTTTAACGGCCTTTGGTGTTGCTGCCATCGTCTCACTATCACTACCCGTATCATTGCTCAGAACAACAAATCCTTTATCTTGCAGTGTTGCATCTGGATGGTTACGGCTTTGAGCGTGTTCTTCAATGGTTTCTTTGACGTATATGGGGGTTGTAACGATCACAAGCGTACAATCTTCTGCAACAGGTACATTAGGCTTTTTATCTTGCATAATTATTCCCTCATTTAATCAACAATACATATTGCTAAATAACATGAAGGCGGTGGGGAAACTGCTCCGCCTGTGAATATCAATAAAATCGGCTCATCAATATTGGAAAGTACGGTTTGAATTCCGTTTGGGTGGCATGTTCTGATGGCAGAATGGCATAAAATGACAGGTCAGGAATTAATAAAAACCGTCTCAGCACTGAGAAAAATTAATACAATAAGGCGGCCACACAGATTATTGAATAATCGGCATGGTAATTCCTATAACGGTAAAAATTCAATCAATTCAGGAGACCAATAATACTCTACATTCAATAAAAGGTATTCACTATCAGCACCAAATTTCAAATTCACAACTCACTGAATTACGCCTCCGCAAACAGACAAATTTTATAATTCATCACCATTCATATTGTAGTAATGGACCTATACCAATCCAACTTCAAGTTGCCGTTTGCAAACCAATGGAAGTGCTTATAACAAAATCAATATAACCTGACACATTCAATATGCTCCGTAAACAGCTCATTAACTGAACACCTTTTTTGTCTTCTTATCGCTTTTGCTTCCCCCATTTGTGTTCGATGGGATTCAAATCGGGACTATAGGCGGGAAACCATTCCAGTTGGCATCGGCTGTCAGCTATCGCTTGTGTCGTGTCATTTCGTTTATGGAAAGGGGCATTATCCATCACTATCACCGCCCCGTGTGGGAGCTTGGGCAGTAAATCTTGCGTCACCCACGCATTAAAAACATCGCCATTCATGTTCCCGGTAAATAAGCTTAAGGTGACGAAGGTATTTTCAATAATGGCGCCAATGGCGTTAATACGCCCTTTGGCGGGCCAGTCATGCGTTCCAAAACAGCGTAGCCCTTTTTCCGAATCCCCATGTTTACGTGGCATCGACTGAGCAAAACCACTTTCATCCAAATAAACAATGGGTCTGCCAGTCCGTTCATCGTCGCTGATTCGCGCGATAAAGGCTTGACGAGCCTGAGGATCAGCGCGAGGGTGCTTTAGTGTTTTTTTTATGGGTGATCCGAAGCCGTTTCAAGGCGTAATGAATGGCCGATTGTGAGACACCTAAACGTTTTGCTCTTTCCCATTGATAGTCATCGGGAAAGTTTTGGACATCCGCAATGAGCACCGCATCAGGGATTTTCGTGGCGGGCTTATCACGGGTCATGCAAGGTTCTATCTTATTGCACCACCGAAACAAGGTACGCATGGAGATGTCAAAATGGGCACTCGTTTGCTCGAAAGTCAACGAATGCTTGTCCTTGTATGCCAGTACTCTCTTTCGAAAATCTAAGCTATAGCCCATCTCGTGTTATGCCTTGTCATCTTAGGTTTAGATATTATGTCATATTAATATGATTCTGCTATAAACCGTCAATCGCTTCACCAATCGTTGGCGTGACATCAGTAGAACAACTTCTTAATAATGATGAAATTGCTGCATTGGAGGAGTTCTATACTCCGCATGTAAGAGCCGAGTTATCCTAAAATAGTTAGTGGGGGATTTATGAGAGTCCAAAAACCGATCAATTCAGGATTCAACGCGTCATCAACAGCCTCGGATGTACTTAAAGGTATTGATATTAAAGGTAAGACAGCTTTTATCACAGGTGGACATTCTGGATTGGGGTATGAGGCGACTAAAGCGCTATCAGAAGCAGGTGTTCATGTGGTGGTGGGGGCAAGGGATATGGGGAGTGCATCTAATGCCTTAAGTGAGCTGACCAATATTACCATTCTTCCACTTGATCTTTCGGACATAAATTCTGTCAGGACATTGGCAGCTTATGTCAATGCTAATAGATATCTCTTTGATTATGTGATTTGTAATGCTGGCATCATGGCTTCTCCAGAAAAACGAGTTGGCCCAGGATGGGAATCACAGTTTGCGACAAATCATATTGGGCATTATGTACTGGTGAATCTCATATGGAACAATATCCGATCTGGAGGGCGAGTAGTCTGTGTTTCATCTGCTGGTCATCATAATTCTCCAATTCGATGGGATGATATTCAGTTTACCCGTGGTTATGACAAGTGGGTGGCATATGCACAGTCTAAAACGGCTAATGTGCTTTTTGCATTGCAACTGGATACGTATGGAAAAAACAGGAACATCAGGGCATTTTCTTTGCATCCGGGAAAAATATTTACCCCACTCCAGCGACACCTGTCTTATGAAGAGATGGCAAACGAGGGATGGATGGATAGGGATGGTAATCCGATTGATCCCACCTTTAAATCTCCAGCACAAGGGCTGCAACTGAGGTATGGGCAGCAACAAACCCGGCCTTGAATGGACTGGGGGGACTTTATTGTGAAGATTGTGACATTACCGGACTTGCATCAGATTATGAAAGATCCTTTGTCGGTGTTTGTGAATACGCGATTGATCCGTCGGAAGCCTTAAGACTATGGAATTTCACAGCTAATCTTACAGGTGTAAATGTATTTGCAGATAACTAAATCGCAAGTAATCTCGTGACAACCTAAGGTTCCGGACAGCATATTATTTTTTATGATATTAGGAAGTCTAATCCACTGTATTTTTCCCCTTTGAAGGAGGATTGAGACAGAAATTGAGAAGGCCATCACATCACTACAAAACGTCTGGGGCACGGTTTTTATGAACAGCGCCTGATCCGTGAGCAGGTGATTAACCTGACCGGCCAGCATTATTTGCCGGGACACCAGAATGACGAGGAGCAATTTAAGGCGCTGATGAATGTCGGCGTGCGGGCTCAGCAGGCCTTTAACCTGGTGCCGGGGATTGCCCTGTACCATCGGGCCGCCGAAAGCAACGGTAAAGAAGACCCAGTTACCCGACAATTGATTGAATGACTGGCGCTTGATGGGGCGATTGTCACCCAGGATGCTTTACATTATCAAAAAGAAACCCTTGAGTTAATTAACCCGAGTTCTGGATAAGGAATTGACGACGTGGTCAGTGAACGAAGCGTAAAAGGTCAACTTTCCCACCGTGGTTCACGTTGGGTTACAACTCGGCGAGAATACCGGGAAGAGTCAAGAGAGTTTCACATTAACAGGATGCTGATGCTATGAATAATATCTGCTAGTAGCGTTACAAAAATAATTATATCTAATTTTTTTTCGATAAATTAATCTTTGGGATTAATCCGGCGACAATCCACATCGGGCTAAAACCAGAGTTTACGTGGGTTATATCCGCATGAATTCCGTTCTAAATCGCCATCAGGTTAATAATAATCTGCCTATCAGACTTATTTCATAAAAATAAATAGGCAGAATGACTTTTTATCAGGAGCTTTACTAATGGATGTACGAGAAAATTATGATGCTATTGGGGAACATTATGAACAGTTTTCCAATACGGTTGCACAACGAAAATCTGAACTCCATGACATACTCAATATGGTTGGTGATATACACGGAAAATCAGTACTGGATTTAGCCTGCGGATATGGTTATTTTGGTCGGGAATTACATCAACGAGGGGCATCAAAAGTTGTCGGTGTCGATATTTCTGAAAAAATGATTGGACTGGCCAAAGCTAAATCAAAGCAGTGTGGTGATGACATTGAATTTTACGTACAAAACGTATGCGAAATGAAATCACTCGGAAAATTTGATATCATCATCGCGGCTTTTTTATTCCACTATGCACAATCCACGGATGAACTTGAAACCATGTTTCAGGCCGCGGCTAACCATTTAAAACCCTCTGGTAGATTAATCGCTTATATGGCGTCGCCTGATTATCGATTAGAAAATGGAAACTGTGATAATTATGGTTTTACAATTTTGAGCGAGGAGCCTTGGAAAAATGGTTTCCGTTATCAGGCTGAATTTCTGACAACTCCCCCCAGCCCTTTCACCTTTTATCGCTGGAGCCGGGAAAGCTACGAAATTGCAATTAAAAAAGCGGGACTTGATCGTTTTGACTGGCAAAAACCAACAGTCTTAGAAAACGATTTAAAACGTTATCCCCAAGGTTTTTGGGATATTTATCTGCAAAATTGTATCCATACCGGGCTTGTTTGTCAGTTTTAATCTTGTCGACTACTATTTCCACATTGACGGGCGTATTTCACCCCATTATATCTTTCCTTTCATATTTTTTGGTGAGCGAACAATATTTTTGATATTCCTCACCAATTTTTTGGATGTGATGTGTCTAGCCGAGGGAATAGGCATAATCTCAACAGTTTGCAGTTTTTAGGCTTATTTGGAAGTGTATAGGTTTTTGGTAAAAAACTATTCATCGCCATAAAGAAAAATAATTAGGTGTGGAAGCGTAGGAATTTGTCATAGAGGACAGATTAAAAAAATTGCCGGGTTTTGGCCCGGCTTTAGCCAAATATCCTAAGTCCTTTTATTTTTATGTTTTATGATGTCTGTAGGGAAAAAAATGCAATATCAGAGTAAGGCCAGTAACTTTTCAACAGCGAAAGAAGACAGGGTAAGTGAATAAGTTAATTCTGTCTCCAGTACGTGGGCGGCGCATTGTTGTGCAAACTGTACACTTTCCTGAAAATCCATGCCGACTAAAGCGCAATGAACTAACCCTGCCATCATGGCATCACCGGAACCCATAGTATTGACAATATTGACAGGCAGTGCCGGCAAATGCCCGGATACATAATCCAGTTCACTATAATACACACCTTCAGCGCCCATACTTAAAATTACTCTCTGAACCCCTTGTTCATGAAACCATGACGTTACCGATTGGACCTCTTTTATTGAGTTAATTTTAATACCGCTGATTGTTTCCGCTTCCAATCTATTGGGTCTAATCGTATGAATATAGGGTAACCAATGACGTATTATTCCGGCTTTATGTGTGGAAACCGGATTAACAAATATTGGGACATTACCTGAATGTCTAAATAACCACTCCAGTGCATCCCTTGTCAGATTGCAGTCGATAACCAGTATTCCCGCCCGTTCAATTAGAGATTTTGACTTGTTCAATAATTCAGGCGTGAGTTTGTTCAAAATAGCCATATCACTGACGGCAGTAATTTGTATCTCGCCATTACTATCAATTATTGAATGATAGGTCGATGTTCTTTCATCATTTAATTTGTGAGCGTGCCCCAAATCAACACCGGCTAACTGGGTTTCTCTAAAAAGTCTTTTTCCATTTGAGTCGTCACCAAAAACAGAGATTAAATAGCTTTCATTTTTTAACATGGCAATATTATGTGCAACATTTCGAGCAACACCACCTAGCGTATATTTTGTTTTCCCTGGGTTGGAATCTTTTTTAAATAATTCATTAGATGCGTAGCTAGTGATATCTATGTTGGAAGCACCGACGGTTACGACATAATTTCCACTGGAAAAAATATAACCTTTACCTTTTATATAGCCTTTTTTTTGTAAGTTCAGGATATGCCCTGCGACGCTTGAACGACTGATACCAATAATGTCAGCGACTTCTTCTTGGGTGAGAAAAGGATTTTTCCTGAGAAGTTGCAATATTCTGAATTCCAGGTTACCCATTTTCCTCATATTATATCCTTCAATCCTTTTATTGTTTTCAACCATATTTCTATTCCATTGGTTAAGGGGAGTAAAGCTCATTTTTATATGTTGTATCTGTTGTGGGAAAGAGATCGTAAATTTAATGATATATAACTTTTCGCTAAAAATGTGATTATAGTCTTAAATTTTGTGCCAAAAAATAGCAAAAAATCAGGATATAAAAAAAATTAGCATGATAACCATATTTTATGCTATTAAAAATTTAATAAAACCAATGTGTTGAGGTTGTTATGAAACATTTTAGACAATGGGTTTTAATTTTACTTGATAGCGAAAAATCATCATGAGGTAATGATGTTAAATTACATGAAAGCGTGATGTTTATCACGTTTACTTTAGGTTGAATGTATAAGTGAGGATATATTGCCGATGTTATGTTTTTTATTATATCAAAAACATTTTTTGAAATGTAGAAAACATCGTTTCTGATAATTATATTAGTTGTGGTTTATATACCGGTATGGTGTCTGGACCAGTGAATTCGATAAGTGTTATCAGCCACAATTCGCAAGTTTTTATGTGTGCCCGGTTATTGTAACCTGCCCAGTAATGTGCTCTCCTGAACAGGTCTCCATACCGATCATATAAAGAGTAAATCATACATTAGCTCTGACAAGGCAACTCGTGGCTTAATGAAAACAGTGTTGTCATTTATATCAATGCCATGCACTGAATTGTTATGATAAACCTATAGGCATTGATCCGTTTTTCGTTAGTTCAGCGAATTAGCTGCGCTCAATCGTTTCTACACCCACCTTTGACGGCACCAGACTTTTGTAATCTGACAAATGTCGCTTTTTTTGTAATCAATTCAGCACCTAACTGCATATGCACTATTATTAGTGTTATGTGTAATTTGATTCTAATTTGTCCTAAAAATTGAATACTGGGGTTGGGGGGATTGAATGAAAATAGAGTACGCCGTAATAGGTGCGAATAAAGCAGATCGATATACTCTAAAAAATAATAAGTTAGGTGGTTTGTGCCCTCAATCTTTGGCTGAAATCTGCGCTGAGGATTTTAGTAAACATGATGGATGGGGAGCCTACTGGCCCATTGATATAGTGGTCTTCGTTGATGGCAAATTAATCGGTCTATTCACCGTCGCACAGGAGTTTAATCCAATATTTACGGCATCAATGTTGGACTTATCACAAACCTGAACATTGTTTGGCCTTTGAAAGCGTCTTTACCGAATGAGAACGAGCATTCCCTGGCATGATTTATCGCCAGTACTTGGTAATGCTCATCTTCAAGTATTTATCTGGACTTGCGGATAAGGGGTGTTTATTGATGTTGTTCTCATCGCTACCACAACTCCATCCCAATAGTAGGCTGTAATGTTGCCCCGTATCCATATCCCAGTTTTTAGTTATTTCTAATATCAATCAATGACGCATTTAATTTATAAAACCATCGCGACTTCTGAAACCTCAAATGTCACCGCGTACCAAACCAGTAATATGACAATCATAATTTCTCTCGGGTGTGACAAAATTAGACAGTGAATTACGTCACGTTCTACCATAGAAAGCATTATTTTTTATTAAAAGGGAAACATAATTTTACAGATGGTGGGGTTTTTTCCTGTGCGGAATAAGAAGTAAAAATGCCCACCACAAAGACTATTCTGATACAGAAGAACAGGGTGTCTATTTTCAGAATTAGATATAGATAAAAGTCAAATTAAAATCAACCAAATGAGGAAAATAAAAAATAAATGGATATTTTTCGTGGCATATTCGGCATTGCCTTACTCCTGTGCATTGGGTACGTATTTTCAGTTAACAAAAAAAAGATCAGCCTGCGTACGATAGGTGCAGCCCTGTTATTACAAATCAGTCTGGGTGCCATTATGCTTTACATTCCTGCTGGAAAATGGCTCATTCACAAACTGGCCAGTGGCATTAATGCCATTATTGCTTACAGTGAAGCGGGAAGTTCATTTATCTTTGGTAGCTTAGTTGGTCCTAAAATGAATGAACTGTTTGATGGCGCGGGGTTTATTTTTGCATTCCATGTATTGCCCGCCATTATTTTTGTCACTACCCTGATTTCTGTTTTGTATTATCTTGGTATTATGAAATGGGTGATCAATATCTTGGCCTATGCATTCCAAAAATCCATGAATATCAGTAAAATAGAAGCCTTTGCGGCGGTCACAACCATCTTTTTGGGGCAAAATGAACTCCCGGCAGTTTTAAAACCTTTTGTTAACAAAATGAACCGTAATGAACTATTCACCGTGATGTGCAGCGGTATGGCTTCGCTTGCGGGCTCTATGTTAGTCGGCTATGCAGGGTTAGGGATTCCGATAGAATATTTGTTAGCGGCATCGTTGATGGCCATTCCTGGGGGGATCTTGTTTGCTCGATTGCTCAGCCCAGCAACGGAGCCTTCCCAGGTACAGTTCGAACAAATTTCATTTAGCGAAAATCGCCCCTCAAGTGTCATCGAATCCGTGGCAAACGGTGCCATGCTCGGATTAAGAATTGCCGTTGGGGTCGCCACAGTGGTTATGGCATTCATTGCCCTAATTGCGATGATAAACGGTGTAATTGGTAGCATTGGCAACCAATTTGGCCTGGCGGGTATCAGTTTAGATAGTGTATTTGCCCATATTTTTTCGCCCCTTGCTTACTTAATGGGGGTCAGTAAGGAGCATGCAGATCTGGCGGGCAACCTGATCGGACAGAAGTTAGCAATTAACGAATTTGTCGCGTATGTAAATTTTTCTCCTTACCTGACGGATACAGCCGTTAGACTGGACCCTAAAACAATTGCCGTGATTTCATTTGCACTTTGCGGCTTTGCTAACTTCGGTTCTATTGGGGTTGTCGTCGGCGCTTTCATTGCAGCAGTGCCAGAAAAAGCCGCTAATATCGCTCAACTCGGTATTAGAGCACTATTAGCAGCAACCTTATCCAATTTAATGAGCGCCACCATTGCAGGATTATTCATTGGATTATCAGCTCAATAAATGGATTATCCCATTATTTTGTCCGTTGAGAATGGCTGGCAATCTAAGTAAGGTGTATTGGTTGTTATTTGGTCGCAATATCTTTACGATAAATTATTGTGATAAAAATCGCATAATATATTTTTTATATATACCAATCTAACTTCAAGTTGCCGTTTGCAAACCAACGAGAGTGTTTATATCTCCCCGCTACGCGGGGAGATATAAGACGCATCTTGAAAGGCGATTGGTATATACGCAATTAACTTAAAGATGCAGGAATTAAAGTCTGGAAATTATCTGTCAGTCGGGTAGTTAATTCCTGTGCTTTTTCGGGTAATGTGACATGGAAAAAATGATGAAGAGTTTCACGGAATGTTTTGGCATCCGGGAAATAGATATTGTTTCTTACCTGTTCATTCACATACTTCCATAATCGCTCAATCGGGTTGAGATTAGGGCTGTATGGCGGCAGATAATGCAACTCGATATTCAGAACTTCGGCAAAAAATTGCACAATTTCAGCACGGTGGTAACCAGCTCCATCCAGAATGAGATGAATTTTTTGCGACAGCGGATAAGTTTCCCGGATTGAGCCGAAAAACAGGACGACATTTTTCGTGTTAATCGTCGGATATTCACGAATAACCGTCTCTTCAATCTGTTGCAAATTGAGGGCGCCCATGATGTTAAGGCGGGTACGGCCAAAAAAGTGGCTCTTGTGGCTTGTATGCGCAAACTGCTGACTATCTTAAATGCGATGATTAGAAAAGATGAAGAATGGAATGATTCGTATCAGCAGATAACGCCATAAAAATCGTGTTCAAGACAGTTGCTTCTGATGCTAAAAGCACGGCCTTGATACGGTCACGTACGCACCCATCACGAGTCATATCGTGCATCAATTCGAGGGCGTCTTTTTGAGCCTCTGTCAGAGGTAATTTTCATGGGTGCGATCCTGCTCTGATACGAATGAAAAATCAAGCATCTTCAATTACGATGGGTATAACACATCCATTAATTTTCTATCACATACCTTCAATTTTATTTAATATAAAAATATTAACTATATAATCAGTATTTTCATTAAACATAAGCTGATAGATAAATGACCCCACAAGAAAAGTACTTCCAAATATAAATTTCCAGTTCCGTTTGAATACATAACAAGAATTCCAAATACTTTTGAACCTTCTCACATTATCTAATTTTTTAAATAAAATATCTCTTTCATCATCAGAGATATATAATTTTATTATTTTCTCCTTTATGGCCTTCTCCGTTTTTGCGAAACTATATTTATAACCAATGGAAAAAAGCTTATCAAAAAAGAACATCAAGCTGAGTGTAAAAGCAATTATTTGAGCTACTTTATTTGGAACGCCCCAGCACCCTATACCTATTAATAATGACCATTCCGCAATTGTATAGTGCTGTAATTTCCCCCACCATTTATTCATGTTTCTAGCATATTTTTGTATCTCTTGTTTTATTTCTGAGAATGCGGGCGATCTTTGACAACGTTTCAAAATATATTCCTTAATAATTTATTATTAAAAAATGATTTAATAAAAACTATAACCATGAGTATAAAATTAAAAAAAATATATATTATTTTACCTCATGGTTTATTTCATTGAAATCAACGCTCTCGCTTCCTCACGGCTAAAACCATTCTGCTGGTAAAACGCCAGAGCATCCTGTGTCCACGCATAACGCAAACTGTGAGGAGAATGGCAACCGGTTAAACCGATTTTTGTTGTATGTGTCCGCCAGTAGTTCATGGCCTGTTTGAGATCAGGTTTATTAATCAACTTGCTGTCACGTTGTTCCGCAATGATAATTGCCTGTTCGACGGCCTCTTTCACTGCGGCAACATCCAATAGCAACATCCAATACACGGGTTTGCCGTGGTCGGCCGCCTTTTGTACCGAAGACAACATGCAGTTTCGGCTCTGGTTGCTCTAACTGTTTTCGCCAGCTTTTCAGTGAAACACTACATTGCACCGCTTCCTGAGAACGTAATCCCAGTAAGCGGGCGAGTTTCAGTGTGACGGCAAACCCGGCATCACGTTCAAGGGCTTTTTGATAAACAACCTGAAACGTAGCATCAGTGATTGCTTGTTTCGTTCCGGCACGGCTGGTTCCGCTTAACCCCAATGCCTGATTGCTCAAACGTGGCGAGGTTTCCAGCTTTTCCCGGCCTGCCATGCGGAAGATATTACGCAGTGCCGCCATTTCATTTTGCACTGTGCGCTTGGCAATGCCCTGAGATAAACGGACATCAACATACTGTTCTACATGTTTTGTTTTCAAATGCTTCAGGCTTTTAATCTGAATATTCAGGCTCAATAACAGCGCGCCCAAACGACCTGCAATCCGAATACGGTCATGGCAGGTCTTATGGCTGCCACCACCCTGTCGGGCAAAAAATTTTAATTCTTTAATCAATCGGCTCATCAGTTTCTCCCGCTACTTATACCTAATAGCATGCGATCTCTGGCGCGCGACCGTTCGAGCAAAACAGAAAATACTGGCCTTGCCCTTGATCGATATCTGTGCGCCAGAGTGAACGCAGGTTGAGGTATTGCGGGGCATCGGTTGAGTACGCAGTACTGCCGCCTGTGTTAACAGGCCATCCCCACCGGCTAAAAGCCAGCCTCGATATCGTCAATTTCTCCTTTTTCAATCTAAAAATGCAGTGTCAGATTCACTGCTTGGTGAAGCAGGCGTGAGCCTGTAATGGTTGTGCTGCCTTTTGGCTGCGGCGTCACTTTCAGCGATAAATCCGCAAAAAGTGACGCCTTGAGTTCTGTAAACAATCAACAAAAATCGTGCGAACGTTGAAGTGCCATCAGGCACAGCAAAACGCCGTAAAGTTAAATGTCAAACGGTAGTCATGTTAATGGATTAGCTGTAGAAAGATTGTCTGTTGAGTAATTCAAACAGGGATAGATAAAAGTATGAACAGATACGCAAAAACTATCCTGTTGTTCATTCAAGAGAAATAGGATTTATGTTGATTTGAAACACCAGTGTATGAATCCACGTTCAATACACTTCAGTGACAAGATAAAACACCTTTTGGCGTATTTTTAGTTTAAGAGACCTTCATTGCCAGACGAGGGTTTAGGTGTCTTGGCAATATCCGCTTCCAAAGGTGGGCAGATGTACCGCAATTCTTGCTCTCCCTTTCAGGCTACAGGAGTTTTTTCTTCGCCACCCGAAGGTGATCCTGACAGGCGATGGATCATTAGTGTAAGTGGAATATTAACGGCTGTGGTGAGTAGGGTCAACAGCTTATGTTACGGGTGAATTGGAATTTAATCCATCAAATATAACTTCATAATAAGACTAGTTTTATCAGCCTACTTTAACTCATTTTATCCATCAATATGTTATATTCTTTAGCTTTTCTCTTTGACCAAATTTAGCTAATGAATCAATATCTATTAAGTTTCTTATCTGTGTAGCCAGCCTATGTCGTCTTATTCGGTGGCTATTCAGTCTTTCTATCGACATGACTTATGCTTGGAAATAGATTTAAATGACTGCTGAATTTAACTTACATCAAATCTACGATCATAATCTGAACTTTCTTGTCGGTGCTGGTGCTTCACATGGCTTTCTACCGACGTTAGCACTAGACGATGTCGTCATGAGATTTTCAGCCAAAGAACAAGGCAACGGATTTGCACTGCGGCAAGAAAAGACGCGCTATTTTTTGCATAGCGAGTGGCTAT
>NZ_NJCX01000036.1:0-4302 GCF_002632875.1 Xenorhabdus kozodoii | reverse complement strand
AAAGTGGGCGGTACTTTCCTCAAGGTCACGCCGGGCGGCATTTTATCTTCCCCGATTAATGTCGGACAGGGTTCCGCTGGCAGCGGGCGCGGGCTGGCATTGCAACTGCCGGAAGGCGTGGCGCCGTTGCCGGCGGTGGCGTTTCCGGCTCACCCATACTGCCCTGAACTGGCACAACAGGATGCCAGTCCGGTCATTAAACCGGCTAAAAAGGAATAATTATCATGATAGATACTTCAACAAACTGGCAGGCATGGTTAAATAAACCGAATGATGCACCCGTATTTTTTATCCTCAATTCACTGGCGCAACCCAATCCGGTCGACCAATTTTATCGCAATGACTGGGTCGACCAGGCTTTTCCGCTGTATAGCGGTACGCCGATGCACAAGATGCTAAAACAAAGCCCGTGGCTCGTGCAGGCAAAAAGTCGCCAGTTATTCCAGATAGGCATGATGTTGGATCGCCATGCACTCAGTGACCACAGTTGGGGCTGGGCGTACCGCAGCCATATCCCGTGGCAGGAACAGCTTACCCACTGGCAACACCGGCAATTAGTCATGATGAATGGTGAGCAGGTACTGTTCCGCATCATGGATGCACGAGTCTTTGGCGCGATGATCCCAGCATTCACCCCCAGCGACTGGTCACTGATGCTGTCGCCTGTCACAGAACTGATGACCGACACCCCACAGCCGATGCAGTTTTTTCGCCCGAATGAATGTACGGAGGGAAACCGTGAAATCCCTTTTATGCTTGAAAAGCACCTACTGACAGCCTGGTTGCGTTCCCCTTACGGCCTGAAAGTGTTAACCAGTTCACTTTATGATGATTTATGGGAAAACCACGGTGAAATGGCGAGACAACTGGATCACCCCGTGGGCAGTCTGGAATTACGAATAGAACAGTGGTTGCGGCAAAAAATTGAAGCCGGTCATCTCGTTGAAAAAGTCTCGGGTCAAGAATATTTGTTGGCGATGGAACAAGAAAAAATAACAGGAACAATGGATGATGAATAATGAAAATTTAATTTATTGTCACGATTGTCAGAATATGCTGAAAAATAAGATAGAAATTCAGCTTGTTGATGAGCACAATAAACCGATAACCAACATGCCCTATACGTTAAAAAATAGAAAAACCACGCGTAAGGGAACAACAGATGGAAATGGCATGATCCGGGAAGAACATTTAACGGCTTCTCCTTTACGTTTATTTCTGAATGGACAGGAACTTGCTGATGAGATGGAAAAACGCCCGCTCAGAATGAAACGTAACAGCGAATACACTCGCTCTCCCGAAGCGCTGAAATCTATTTCACCCGTTTTTAAAGAGAGCCTGGAATCAGGCCGTCAATATCGCTATGCAAAGATTGGAGAGTTGGTTGATAAATTTCCAGTTATTGAAAAATGGAAAGATGATAATTTTCCCCTTTATCATTTTCCTGATGGAGAACCACAAGGTCTTGAAGTTTATCCATCATATGTAGGTGAATATCGCTATGTTATTGAAGTATGTCCATTTAGGGCATGGTCGTTATTGCTACATCATCAAAAAGACTATTCACTGGTCAATGCCTATAATCTCTCACTGATGAGTATACTAACTTATGCCAATGATAATTCAGATCATATAGGTTCAGTTACTCATTTTTTTAGTATGCAGTTACTTGACCTGTCACGCTCACCTTATCGGGTCAATGATCAGTCCTTTTCCCCGATAGTTTATGACGTCCCATTTAGCGATCGTTACACAGAAATCGTATGCGTTGATTCGAATAAACAAGATGCTCCCCAAGGAGACACTCAACTTTTTTATGTGGCAAACAAGAAAGAAATTATTGTCGGATGGCGTGGCACAGCAAGTAGAACAGATGCTATAACAGATTTAACATTCCAGCCACTAGAATTAGGCTGCACACCTAAAGGTGTATGTAGTGGTTTTAGTGAAAAAGGAAAAGTACATAAAGGATTTTGGGAAGCGTTCAACCTTGTTAAGGCAATAGACGTGCCCAAAAGAGATGATAATAAAAAGGTATTCGAGCATATAATCGAACTAACAGACGAAAAAAAATTATTCGTTTGCGGTCATAGTTTAGGGGGAGCTCTTGCTTTAATTCATAGCGCACAACTAAAAGCACATAATCCTTGCCTTTATACTTACGGTATGCCACGTACATTCACACTAAGCGCGGTTCAAGAGCTTGCTGATATTACTCACTACCGTCACGTCAATGAAAACGATACCGTTCCTTCTGTGCCTTTCAACAAGGATATGGACAATATTGCATTCCAAATAGGCGCGACTCCTTCTGGCGTGTTAATTGAATTATACGATAGCCCCATTGCGGAAGAAGCCTCTAAGTGGTTTTCATCAATTTTGGCAGGAAGACTCGTTGCAAAAGCTTTTAAGCTATTTAGTCGTAATGATGATCCTTTTTTACATCATGGCAAATTAGTTTATTTTTATGTTTCATCTTATTTAGAATCAAAACCTAAGCTGTATTTATTACCATCATTAAATGAAAAAACGCAAAAAGATACTGTTGAATTTATCGAACAATTTAGGCATCAAGAGATGAATTCCCTATACCCAAATAATAATGAAAATCCTGCGGATAAAGGAGTATTAGGGGCTCTCGATCATAGTAGTACCTTATACTCAAGTTATATTGATCAAAGATTAAGGGAGTTATGTGCACTTCCTCCAGATAAAAAACCCCAAAGATCTTCTGAAGATTTATCATTTTTAGATACTGATCCTACCTCTATTGCTGCAATAATGGGGAGAAAAAAGATTAGGAAACATTATTTTCTGATGGAGATAGATAATCAGTTAGCCATTACGCTAGAAATCACCAGAAAAGACGAAAGAGGCCCTGTAGCCTTACAACGTTATTTTGAAAAACAATAATGGATATTACTGCGATGACAATAAAAATTATGCCGTTCACATTATTATCATTCACACTGTGTTTAACAGGATGTGATTTTTTATCGAGCACCATCTCGGAATCCTGGCATTCTTATAAAAATGATGCCAACCCATTCTTTCCTCCCCAAGAAAATAAATGGATCACGGTTGAAGGCATTGTTCCACCAAATACCCAACCGAGCTTAAAAGGTGATTATATTTCAGTAAAGTGTCTTTCTTCGCATTATACTGCAGGTGGTATGCGTTATCATGAATCCAAACATTATTGGAATAAGTTTAATATATTAGTTAATCCAAAGACAGGTTATTTTAAGGAAAGAATACCTTTTGATGGAGGTGGATGGTGCCAATGGAAAATCAATGCTATTTCATTAGCTCTTCGCTATGTCAATGTTAATCATCTGATAAAAGATGCGATACCTTATGATGGAACAGGTATATATGTCGATATAAATAATGCTGAGAAAATACAATATAGCATGAAAAAAGCATTAGATATTATTGAGTATCGCCCTACTATTTATCCTTTTTTAAGAAAACATCACGCAAATCCTGATAAGATAGGATTATATGGAGAAAAAGGTGGTATGACTCCTTTTTGGTTAAGGTTAACAGAAAGAAACGAGTGGAAAATCATCTATAATCCCATACTGGATGAAACTAAAATGCCAAAAATCATTATACCCGGAGGTAATAAACCATCCAGAGTTGAATATCCTGATGGCAAAGTGGATCTCAACAGTGACTCCATTGATTATTGGAAAATAAATAACACACCCCAATGGAAATAGTTATAAGCATTTATTAAATCATCTCAACATCAGAAGCTAACATAATTTATTTATAGTTTCTGATGTTGGTTTTGATATCAATCACTAAACACAATTTTTTTTAGCCATAGGATTAAATATGGCAAACAAAGCCGTTATTTTATTAAACGACACAACCGATCACGGTGGAAAAGTGATTACTGCTGTGGGTGGCTACATTTATAAAAGCATTCCTGTTTTTGGTGAGATGGATTTAGTCGAACACCCCAAATGTGAGGGGGTTTCGGTTATGTATTTAACCCGCTGATTGTGGCTACATTAAGTCAATTCCCATGTATTTGCTTTTTATTAAACATAAATTACATCCTATTCTTTTAGCGTTATTTAATTTCTTTGAAAATAAATTTGACCGTTTATGACATTTTTATATCTAAATGCCCTGCTACCATGATCACTATATATGGGGATGGCGATTGTTATTTTTTAATGCAGAAAAACACCTAAAAATTAGCAAACAAGGATTTTTTACCAAATGCAAAAAATACTTCACCAGACATTCCCTATTTTTATCTAAATTCCCACACAAATATGACTAACA
>NZ_NJCX01000035.1 GCF_002632875.1 Xenorhabdus kozodoii | reverse complement strand
GAAAACGACTCTGGGCAGAAAAGAATTTAACCCAGATTTAACCTGACAGACACCTGTATAAATAACCGGTAGTTGTCAGATCTAATCTGGACTAATACATATTAATTTTTATGAATACTCATTGTTAACCCCTGCCTATTTCTTTAATGAAGGCACTGGGGTTTGTGAGTGAACCCAGTACCAGCAGCTAGCGGCGTACCCTCTAAACCGCGCCGCCAACTCAGCAAATTCCAGCCAGTGATGCTACACAACGCAGCTCTGGCTGCGTGCATTTCTCTGCCATGGGATAAACCCATCCAGCCGATAGTCAGACCACTACCAACTTATGCAGAGCAATACCAGAAAGAAGAAGAGCAACGTGCAATTGTAAACGCTGCAAAAAAACGCGCGTATGTTCAGCGGCTACTAAAAAAGCAGCCTGCTATTGTTCGTATGGATGTTCAGTACCGCGCTAATGTTTTAGAAAAGGAGCAAGGGGAACAACGCGCCGAGGCTTTTTTATCTAAGACATTCGTCGATCGCATCTTACCCAGGGTTACGTTAGTGACCAACCGTTACCAAATTCAGGAAATTTCAGCGGATAACGCGCTGTATATGGCACGGTTTAACCGTATTCCTGATATGTCGCGGGAAGATCTCGAACTGCTGGCAAATGATATTGCTGAGTTTGTTACTCAGAAGTTGCAAACAGTGGCCGACGACATGCTACCAGAAGACGGTGATCTGAAACGGGTGCATGTTCTCTATATGCGCGCCGCCGCTATCACCAAAGCCTATCGTCAAGACGCTCCTTCCTGGCATAAGTTAACAGGCCGCTTTTTTGATGAAACACCGGCTATCGCGGCCATTTCTCGCATGACCTCAGAGACATGGTGGTTGGGGCGTCTGCGTCGTTTGGCAGCAGAGTGGCGTGAGCACTTGCAGATTTCCATTAACCGTGTCAGTAAAAAGGCCAGTACCTACGCCAGCAAAAGCACAATTTCCGAATGGAAAGAGCAAAAGCGCCGTACGAAAGACTTTATCAAGTCAATGGAGCTGGAAGATGAAGAGGGGAACCGCATTAGCCTGGTTGATAAATACTATGGCAGTGTAGCTAATCCCGCTATCCGCCGTACTGAAATGATGGTGCGCATCCGGGGATTTGAAAATATTTGTAATGAACTGGGTTACGTCGCTGAATTCTACACGATGACCGCCCCCTCTAAATACCATGCCACAACCCGGCACGGGCACCGTAACCGTAAATGGAACGGCAGCAGTCCCGCTGATACACAACAATATCTCAGCGGCCTTTGGGCAAAAATCAGAGCCAAACTCCATCGTAACAATTTACGTATCTTTGGTATCCGTGTGGCTGAACCGCATCATGATGCTACCCCTCATTGGCATATGCTGTTTTTTATGCAACCAGACCAGGCGGATCAGGTGCGCGACATCATCCGTGAATATGCCTTGCAGGAAGACCGCCACGAACTGAAGACCGCAAAAGCCCTGAAAGCCCGCTTTCATGCTGAGAAGATTGACCCCGAAAAAGGGTCTGCAACCGGTTATGTGGCGAAGTACATTTCCAAAAATATTGATGGCTACGCGATGGATGGTGAGCTGGATGATGAAAGTGATCGCCCGATGAAAGAAGCGGCCATTGCTGCAAGTAGCTGTGCCATCAATTTCACATGATGGGCAATCAGGCGGTCGAGTTCGTCCTGTTCCGGTGCTGTTTTATGATTACGTTCACTGAGCAGGGCAATACGGCGATTGATCGCCTCTTCCACGCTTTCATGACTGAGCATGTCCGCCCAGTGCCACTTTTCCGCCCAATAATAAATGATCCGTCGATTGGGTAGGTTCAGTTCGTTGGCAATTTCCGCCGGGGTGTAGCGGCGCAGGTACAGCGACTTGGCCACTTTTATTAATTCATCAGAGTACTTAGCCATTGTTTTCAACATCCTTGTCTTGCATCGGCTCATTATGCAGGGCGCACAGGCGGATTTCGTCCGGTTGACTTCGGTTCTGTTCGGTTATGCGTGATATCCGAATTCATCCGAATGGCACCGCTCGCGCGAACCCACTGAATTCGCAATACTGTGTGTGAAGCAAACGAAAGGAATGCAATATGTCTCAGTTAATGACGAACTGGATATGTATTGCCATGGAAGGTGACACCGTTGATGGCCGGGTGATAGAACCTCAATGGATCTTGGAGGCCGCAGAACTTTACGACCCCCAACTGTATACCGCCCGAATTTGGCCGGAACATGAACGCGGGTTCGGAGCGATGGGGGAAGTGCTGGCAGTCAAGGCCGAACGCGGGGAAGACGGGGCGTTGCGTCTTTATGCGCAACTGCGACCCAATCACCGCTTATTAGAGGCCAACCGGGACGGTCAACTGTTGTTTACCTCAGTGGAATTTACCCCGAACGGTAATTTTCGCGGCACAGGCAAAACCTATCTGGAAGGGCTGGGAGTCACTGACGAGCCAGCGAGTGTAGGCACAACACGCCTGCAATTTAATAAAAAGAAACCATCTCATCGATTCGGTGCGTATAAACCGCTGGTGATTGATGAAGTCAGGGAATTTACACAAAAGGGAACAAAGATGGCTAAAGGTACTAAAAAAACATGGCGCAGTCTCTTCAATATTGAAGAACAGGATGATACTTCGCCCGAAACATCCAATGATGATGCGTTGCAGGTATTGGCACAAGCGGTCGCTGATTTAGAAACCCGTTTAGCCGCACTGGAAAGTTCGCAGGAGTCAACCGAGCAGGAAGTTGCCGACGTGCAGGAAGATATCGAAACCGTCAAAGAGGTGGTCGATACCGAAGAATTTGCGCGCTTGCGTGACCATCTGCCGGATATTCTGAAAAAGTTTGGCAAACTGGACAGGATTGCTACCCCGCTGCCGTCTAAAAATCCAAAAGGCAACAAAAACAAGAATTTTAATTATCTGTGATCCTCTAATGGGAAAAGGCAAAGGGAAGAGCTATGCAATTAAATAATCGGGCGCGGGCATTTTTGCAGCAATATGCGGCGGGATTGGCTGAAGCCTATGGGGTCGACGATACCTTAAGGGAGCACCTGTCTGTGGCGGAAAAACGCGATGCCCGTGCCAGTGGTAATATTCAGGCCAAGAAACAGACCGCTAAGCCGGGTGGTTCGTCAGCCTCAGATAGTGATGACAAACTCACTTGGTTTGAACGGGAATGGCTTAAACCAATAAATGATGAGATAGGGCCTGCAAAATAATGAAACCTATTCATCGGCTCTATTTATCCAATGATGAGATCCATATCGTTGACGCCAATCTGATGCTGGAACTCTCATCCTGTGGCCGGGGCTTTATCACGGCGGAGACAACCACGGATTACACCGGCAAGCTGGTGCGCCTTGATGTGGGCTACCCTGAATTACTGTTGCGCTGGTTTACGGGCTATGTGGAACGCGCACAACCCGCGCAGAATGGCTTCCAACGGCTATTTGTGCGCGAACTGGTTGGCGTGTTTGATAAAGCGTGGCCGTGCTCTTTTCAGCATCCCACCTTGAGCCAGATTGTTGACTGGCTACAGGAACATAGCGGGCTGACATTCACTTTACCGGACGCCCCTTATACGGATAAACCTATCCCCCATTACACCCACAATGGCACGGGCTATCAGTTGCTGGCGAATCTGGGGCAGGTGTTTGCCATTGAAGATTATATCTGGCACCAGTTGCCGGATGGCGCGGTTTATCTGGGTAGTTGGGCGCATTCGATGTTTAAGGGCAAGCCCGTCGAGATCCCCAATGAATTTAGCCAGCAACAGACCGCGGGCAATGCGATGACCATTCCGATGATCCAGTCATTGCGGCCGGGTTTTGTGGTGAACCAACAACGGTTGAGTAAGGTCAATCTGAACAATGAAAACATGACCATCACCTGGTTACCCCACGGTCAGCCAGAGAAAACCCCCGCCCAGCGCCAGATTGATGCTGCGTACCCGGAATTATCGGCGGGCACGCACCTGCCTAAATTCGCCCGCATTGAGGCGCACACCGAAAACACCGCCAGCGGCGATATGGCCGATCCCTTCCGGCCACGCTATGCCGTTGATGTGCAATTGCTGGATGATGACGGTAAAGACGCCGCCGCACCGGTTTACCGCGCTGTCCCACTGCCCTTGCCGATGGCGGGCGCTGAATCGGGCATGTTCCAGTACCCGCCCATTGGCACGCGGGTTGAAATTGCTTTCGAGGGCGGCAGGCCGGACAAGCCCTTTATCCGCCAGACCTTAAGCCAGGGCAACACGCTGCCCGATATTAAGCCAGGTGAGCAATTGCAGCAGCAGCGGGCGGAGGTCTCACAGCGCGTCACGCAGGAAGGTAGTTGGATCAGGCAGACCGACCAGACCATTAATGAATCCTCCATGCACCGTGAAATCAAGGCCGACACAGAAACGCGCACCGTGGTAACACGGGAAACTACGGTACAGGCCACGGATAAGACCACGGTGCTGGGCACGGCCACGTTACTGGCGGGGGCTGTCCAGCACATTGCTGACGGGGATTACTGCCTGGCAACCTCATCAAATTGGGTGGCCAGCGTGGGAAAAGACGCCAATATTGAGGTTGGCCAAAAGTTGGTTGAGAAAATTGGCTTGCTTAAGCAGAGCATTGCGGGCGTTAAGCAGGAGATTGTCGCCCCCGTCGTTTGGGTTGGCAGCCAGCAACTTAACGTGATGACCTTGATGCTGGAAACGCTGGATGTGGTGAAGGAGTTGGCCGAACTGACCGCCGCCCATACCCATCACAACACCGGCACCCCGGAGAACGCCAGCGCCATTAGGCACACAGCCTATAAATCGGACGGGCTGAAACAGACGTACTCGCCGGTGATTGGCTAGATAAATTAACCTCGCTTCGGCGGGGTTTATTTTTTGGGTAATAAAAAAATATTACAAATGTGTTGACAGGGTAATAAAAAAATATTACTATTTTACCATGTTAAACAGAATGGAGGGTTAGTGAAGCAGAGTGAGTTCAGGCGGTGGCTTGAGTCTCAAGGGGTAATAATCAAGAATGGAAAGAATCACTTGATACTCTTCAATGGAGACGCAAGAAGTGCAATGCCAAGACATCCGAGTAAAGAGATTAACGAAAAATTAAGGTTATCAATCCTTAAGCAGTTAAAACTCAAATAACTAACCAGCCCTTCGGGGCTGGTTCTTGGGCTAACTCGACTCACTACTATGATTATGCGATATCCAGTAAATATTGAAGAAGACGGAACAAATTTGTTCGTATCGTTCCCTGATATACCAGAGGCATTGACCTGTGGTGATGACTTATCCGATGCAAAAGCGATGGGCTATGATGCGTTACTCACTGCCTTTTCTATGTATTTTGACGATGAGAGTAAAGAAATTCCATTACCGAGCGATACGGTAGCAGAGCACTATATTGATATTCCGGCCAGCGTTGCAGCAAAGATCCTGTTGCTTAATGCGATGGTAAGATCCGGTGTGAGTCGTGCGGAACTGGGACGCCGTGTAGGTATCAAAAAGCAGAACGTGAAGCAACTGCTTGATGTTTATCACGCAACCAAAATTGATACGGTAGAAAAGGCGCTATCCAGCTTAGGCTATCAACTAGTGCTGACAGCAGCTTAACCTTGCTCATGTGGCAGATATATTCTGCGTCCAATACCTCCAGTCAAAGGCTACTCTTCGGGGTAGCCTTTTTTACGTCCTCATTAAACGCAATCAGACGCGTTATAAGCCATTCATCTATCAATGTATAGCCGGCTGCGTTTAAATTGGATCACGTCACTAAATCGCACCTGTGCCACGTAATTCCCACGAAATAAACGTAACCCCCACGTAAAACGCACTACACCGCACCCGCCTGCACGTTTTGGATCAAAAAGTTATTTCAGTTTGAGGATCCTACAAACCGAATCGCCAGACCGCGCCAATACTGGCGACGTGAGAGAAACCGCAAATTGAAAAGTGTGAAACGATTTTCAGGCAATTTCAGTTTTTGGATCGCGGTATGGATCGCGAGGAAAAATCAACGCAATGATATTAAAGGATAAATTTTATTTTACGTGAGGTGAGTGGATCACAAAGCAAAGCCACGTATTATCACAGAAACCAGATAGTGCGCGGCTTTGCTGAATAAGTAGAACTGAAATTACTTTCTCTTCTTACATCAGGGTAAGGAAGAAAATTAAAGTATGCTTAATTCACTAATTAGAGCAGGATTACGCTCCAGCATCTTAAGCAGCTTAAGTGATGAGCCAGAAGGAATACGTCGGTATTGCTCCCAGCTTTGAATTAGGGAAGCAGAAACGCCAATAGCTTCGGCAAACTCACTTTGCTTTAACCCGAAGGTTTCGCGTAGGCCTTTTACATCAGGCAGACGATGGCGATGAATATTTTCAGCAGGAACGGAAAGCTCTCCTTTTTCAATCGATACCATCTGATTCATGCTTTCAACCAGATCTTCAAAAAGTTTTTTGTCCATAGTTTCTCCGCTGTATGAACATGGCCGCGTATCTACGCGGCGTTGATTATTGCAATTTGTTACTGATAGCTTTAAGTACTTCTTTTTCTTTCGGGGTTAAATCATCTTTTTTATTCTTAGGGTAAATCAAAAGAAGATAGAGCCTTCCAGTTTTCGTGATGGTGTAGTAGATGATCCTTACTCCGCCACTTTTTCCTATTCCTTCGCGCTGCCAGCGAATCTTCTTACATCCTCCAGTCGCGCTAATGGTACTACCTTGTTCATGATTCTTTAGTAAGTGTTCTTGTAGTTTTCTGAATTCATCATCGGTTAATAAATCAGCTCGATTTCTACTAAACACAGGGGTTTCGATAAAAAGTAGGTATTCCATAAAACACATCCTTGCTCATCTATGAAAAACAGTTTATTCGTACTTGGTACGAGTGTCAATGTAAAAGTCGTACGTAGTACGAAAATTTAATAAGCATGGGAAAATATAGCCTAAAAATCCCTGTCGCCACTTTGTCGCCATTGATTAAAAAACATAAAAAAAGCCACTTGTAGGAAAGTGGCCTAATATTCTGATTTAATTAATAAAATCTGGTGGGTCGTGGGAGGCTCGAACTCCCGACCAATTGATTAAGAGTCAACTGCTCTACCAACTGAGCTAACGACCCAGTGCGATTAATTATTCTCCAGCGTCAACCGGACGTCAATCGATTATATCCACTTTTTTACTAACTGAATAAAATATGCACAATAAATACTTAACTGATTGGTTTAATAATAATCACTCTATTTTTCATATGAAATCCTTCTGTTAATACCGCGGTTGTCTATGTCACAATGTTCCATTAAACACAGCTTGAGGGTATTAAGGCCATGCTGTGAGAATAAATTGGATACAACTATGGAAGAAAAAATACAACCCACTCACACTACTGAAACTGGAAGTTCTCACTTGCAGCGAAGTCTCACCAACCGACATATACAGTTAATCGCCATTGGCGGTGCCATAGGTACTGGCCTGTTTATGGGATCAGGCAAAACTATCTCTCTTGCCGGGCCGTCGATCATTTTTGTTTATATGATCATCGGTTTTATGCTGTTTTTCGTTATGCGTGCAATGGGAGAATTACTACTTTCTAATTTGCACTATAAGTCGTTCAGTGATTTCTCCGCAGATTTATTAGGGCCGTGGGCCGGTTTTTTTGTGGGCTGGACTTATTGGTTCTGTTGGGTCATTACTGGCATAGCAGATATTGTTGCCATCACCGCTTATGTTGGATATTGGATACCGGATTTCCCGGAATGGGGAACTTCGCTTCTGTGTGTCTTGGTATTGTTAACCCTGAATCTCGCCACGGTAAAACTGTTTGGAGAACTGGAGTTTTGGTTTGCCATGATCAAAATCATTGCCATTATTGCCTTGATTGTGACTGGCGGCATCTTGATTGGCATCAACTTTCAATCACCAGCAGGGCATGTTGCAGCACTTTCTAATGTCTGGAATGATGGTGGAATGTTCCCTATGGGGCTAAGTGGCTTTTTTGCTGGGTTCCAGATAGCGATATTTGCTTTTGTTGGTATTGAATTGGTGGGAACTGCCGCAGCAGAAACTAAAAACCCGATGAAGTCGCTACCAAAAGCGATTAATGCTATTCCAATCCGAATTATCACGTTTTATGTGTTAGCCCTGATTGTCATTATGTCGGTCACGCCGTGGCGATCCGTCATTGTCGATAAAAGTCCTTTTGTAGAATTGTTTGTCTTGATCGGGTTGCCCGCTGCCGCCAGCATTGTTAACTTTGTGGTTTTGACTTCTGCGGCATCTTCGGCAAATAGTGGGGTTTTCTCTACTAGCCGGATGTTGTTCGGTCTGGCGAAAGAAGGGGATGCACCAAAGCAGTTTAGCCGTCTTTCTCGTCGTTCGGTTCCTGCATCAGGATTGATCTTTACTTGTCTGTGCCTCTCTCTTGGGGTTATTTTGATCTATTTTATCCCTGATGTGATGCGGGTTTTTACTCTTGTGACAACTGTTTCTGCGATCCTGTTTATGTTTATTTGGAGCATGATTTTATGTTCCTATTTGGCTTATAGAAAACGTCGACCAGAGCTGCATCAGACTTCGGTATATAAAATGCCATTTGGTATCGTGATGTCTTGGATATGCCTGGCTTTCTTTGCTTTTGTCTTGGTATTACTTTCCTTGCAGCCAGATACTCGTCAGGCGTTGATAGCCACACCGATATGGTTTGTCATTCTAATGATCGGGTTTCAAATTGTGAAAAAGCGTAAAATTCGTCTAGCTCACTAAGTAAAAAAATGGCCCAATATTTGGGCCATTTTTTTACCTTAAACAGGCATCATCGTACCTTGATGAAATCTGAGTTGCCATTGACCGGTTAAAGATAATTGCCAAATTGATGAACGAAGTGCTTGATTGAATGGGGTGCCAGTTTGATCTGTTTCATAAGACTGATAAGTGAGTAATACCATATTTTCATCAAGATAGTGCATAGAAAAATCTTTTGAGAAAATCTGAAAAGGCGTTTTTATTTCTGTTGTTAATCCATCTAACACATCTTTTTTAGTATAAAAATAACCTGATTTACTAATTTCTAGAAAGTTATCGTGTAACACCACATTTACCCAATTGGCATTATTTCTTCTTTTACCATGAAGGCTTACTTCAAGATTTTTGAGTACTTCAAAAGTCGCTGTATTTTCCTGAGCCATATAAACTCCAAAAAATAAAAATGGGGGGGATAACATCAGCTGTAGGTTGAGTTATTATTTTAAATAAATATTTAATATGCTATTTACATCTATTTTTTTATCAGGTAGTTATAAAGAAGACAAGCTAAAAAGAGGTGAGTATGGAAATTATAATTAGGGCAATTGAGCCAGAAGATGCTGAACATTACCAGCGAATTTTTAGCCATCCTGATGTTTACTCCAATACGTTACAACGTCCATGTCCTTCGAATGAAATGTGGCGTGAACGTTTAAAGTTAAACACCCAAGAAGGGGGTATTGATTTTGTGGCTGAGGTCGATGGCAAGGTTGTGGGTACGATAGGGTTATTTACCTACACTAATCCAAGGCGCAGGCATACTGTGAATATTGGTCTTGGCGTTGATGCGACTTATTTTGGTAAAGGTGTTGGTTCAAAGCTGGTGGCATTTGTCATTGACTATGCGTTTAATTGGTTAGGTTGCATTAGGATTGAACTGGAAGTTTTTGTTGATAACGAAAAAGCAATTGCTTTGTATAAGAAATTTGGTTTTGAAGTTGAAGGCATACAACGCATGCAATCATTTAGAAATGGTCAATACTGTGATGTAATGGGAATGGCTTTAATCAATAGTCGGTTTGCATGATGTTTTTAGCGCTTAAAATAGCAAACCAGATAGAGGAAGCATCGATTTGATTGCTTCCTTTTTATTTTTAGCGTGAGGTAAAAAATATCTTATTTATTTAAGGGCTAGAAACCTCGTTGTAGTATCTTACATTCATATTCTTTTGAGTTCAGTTGAGCTTGTAGTTGTGTGATAAGGGTATTTTTTTGATTAAATTCATGGCAGATAAATAAATCAAGTGCTGCATAGCAATATTCAGGCCATGTATGAATCGTAAAATGTGATTCTGCTAATATTAGTACACCACTGACGCCCCACGGTTCAAATTCATGGAAATGATGAGTCATAATATTGAGGTTACATTTTCGGGCGACATCGAGCATGATTAATTTAATCGCAGAGATAGATTGTAGTTTATTACTATCACAACCTTTCATTTCTAGTACAATTTGAGTACCCAGTTGTCTGGTTTCTGATTGTGTATTAGTCGGTGAATGAACCTTTTCTTGCCCCCGATATTGAAATTTCGTTCCAGTACATTGCTCACAACCCCTTTCTATCAATTCTTCTATGGTTAATATGCTTTTTCCATATCCAATTATCATAGTATTATGACATGATTTGCATTGATAGAATTTTACGCGGGGATTAAGTTCCCCAGTATATATTTTATTGGAGTAAGCGCTGTTTTCTGGAATAGTTGGGTATGTACTCTGTGTTACAGAAAGCACATAAAGATCGCTTACGTTGCCGAGAATACTGCCACCATGATACTGGTTAAATTGTGGGTGAATGTTTTTGATGAATAGATTTTGCTCGTAGAAGAGTTTTTGTATTTCACGATGTTGTTCAGGTTTTTTTTGCCCAAATGATAGCAATATCTCACTATTCTCATTTTTAGAAAAACTAATTGCACGTGATAAAAATAGTTTCAGTCCACTTAAAGTATACGGAGGATCAGTCAAAATAATGTCAAATTGTTTTGTATATTCATTTGGGTACTTTAGATCTCTATATTCGGTGTTAATAACAAAATTATTTTGTTCTGATACAGATTTTATAAAGTACAATAACGCTTTATCAATATCTTTCACGAAAATACTTTTGGGGTTATAGTGCCCCAGTTTTTTGAATGCCATCATTAACACTAAAGAAGTTAAATCATCATCGCCTAAAAATAAAATTTTTTGCTTAAATATACAAGGATTATTAAGTAATAACATTACTCTTCGTATTGATGTTTCTATTGTCGCGTGAGCTTGATCTAACATAACATTAACTTGTGGGCGACATTCGTATATAGGTTTTAGTGATATTATGAGTTCTCTCTCAAAGTTTTTTCTGTTATCAGTAGTTAATAATGAAAAATAGTGTTCTATATTAACCGTATGATATCCAAGATTATTTTTTATATAGTTAATTCCTGCGGAATTTAATTTAAAAATACCTTTATTTTCGGCAAGCTCCAGTTTTATCAGCTCTTTTTTAAAGGCAGATACAATAGGAACAGGTAGTCCGCTTTTTAATGACAACGCCTTGCTTGATACACGATTATATAAATACAGATATATCAATAACTTTTCTAATACTTCAATGGGATGAGTCAATGTCATATTGTTTTTTATTGAATGCAGAATATTATTCATAGATATCTCTTTTATTATTTTGAGCCAGTTCGGTAAGGTAATTAAAATGCGTTTCTATTAATTCAGTGGTTAGAATGCCGGTTAGGGCTATTACCGTTAGCCCTTCCAGGATTAGAAAAATTTGTTCTGCCTGCTTTTGAGAAAGACCTGTCAATTGTGTGATGATATGGATATTGGATTGATATATTTCATGCGCTATATGGTTGTCATCTTTTTGTGATTCTTGGATCATAAACTCATATCCCGCGACGCGAATGGTGTTGCGAATATTCAATAGAAATTTTTTCTCACTATCTAAATAGTCAGAAAAATTTTTATACCCATTTGCTGTCTGGTCTGAATTCATTTGACGTATCAGTGCAATGAAAACTTCTTTAGTCGACTGGAAATAACGATAAACTCCGCCACGACTGAGCTCACATTCATTAATAATATCTGTCATTGTTACTTGATTATAACCTTTTCTAATAAAAACGTTCAGTGATTGTTCTAAGATGTATTGTTGTGTTTTCTGTGCTTTCATTTGATTTCTCACCTTAAAACGACACATATGTCACTTTTGGGTCGAATTTATATTAAATATTTTTAACATGCAATAGGAATTCATCTTAATTGGATGGGTTTCCATATTTCATTCATTAAAATAATCACATATAAAATAATAAACTTTATTTATTTTATATCCTGTAATATGTTTTTTGTTGTTAATTACTTAGTGTGACTATACCAGTCGACTTTCAAGATGCGTATTATATCTCCCCGCTGCGCGGGGAGATATAAGCATTTCCATTGGTTTGCAAACGGCAACTTGAAGTTGGATTGGTATAATGAAATTATTGTGTGAAATTTTGAAGGTTTTATCGGCAATGTTATGGACATAATATGTGGGGGATTGACAATATATCCATCTGGGAGGGGTTATTTTAATTATTGGGAAGGTGTTTATTCAGATTTGGACAATAAAATAATGAATTTTCGATAAGCGGTGTTGATAACTTATCTGTTATTGCGATTTATGAAGAAAAATGAATATAAGATAATATGAAAACGGAGAAGTATTTCTCCGTTTGTTTTTTATATAGCCATTAAGATATAATGCTATATTATTTTAGACCGGCCACATGGCTGTTCCGACGGGAACAACCGCTTTTTCTTGCATAATTTCAACGGCCTCTTCAAATGTTTCTTCTTCGAACCACTCGTTTAATTCGATAGTGATATCTTCCATACTAACCTCAACTTTACTAAGTTTATGATGACATAGACTATGTGACGAATAATTGATATATGCTTTAGGTAACCATGCTTCATAATAATGAAGGAAAAAGGAGTGTAAATAAATAGATTGTGTAAAAATTAAAAATATTTTTCAATGGTTATTATATATCAATGTTAAATTTATAAAGATATTGATTGGTTAAATATTAAATATTTTTTCATGAAAAAAATTCTTCTTATCAAAGAATAATCTTCCTCCTTGAAAAATAAGATCTAAATGGTGACTACCCATTGCGCCACCACCTAATCCAAGATGTAGACCTGGATGCCGTTCTTCAAAACCAGCGTTTAAGCCATAAAGTTTTTTAACGCCGCAATTTGTTCCAATACCAAATTCTTCAATAACACTATTGCTTGGATTCGCGGATAAATATTTAGCAAAATCTTGCGAAAAAATAGGATCATGGCACGTAAAGTCAATGATTTGGCTATTTTTTACTTTTATTTTGAAAAAATCGTGGACAACACCATATTTAATGGCAAAAGGAATAGTGCTGAGAAAAGTACCACTAAAAATGATACATCCTTCTATATTGTGCAATTTTGTTGCTATTTCACCAGGCGTAATATCATAACTATCTTTCCCATCAATTGATGTCCACGATTGGTTTTTGCTAATAGTGGCAGTAAGAATGCAATCCTGTTCTTGCTCAAAGATAATTTGGTTACTGGCCATGGCAAGATTTATGAGTGACTGATTTCTATTACTAATTACTTCTATTTTCTCAGAGAATGCCTCGTAAAAATGATCGCCATAATCCTTGAAAATAATTGATTTCCGCCAATTTTCCTGCATGACTTGCCTTATGGGAGACAAAAATTTAGGCCCAGATGGTGTAAAAGGTTTTAATGTTGACGAAAGATAAAAAAACATGAAGGCATCACAATTTTCAATTTGTTCAACTAAAATTGGTGCAGGTGTAGAATCGAGGGACAGTAAGTCAGTTTTTAGGAAAGGGAATTCTTTCGTATTATTTGAAATATTTTCGATAATATTTTTATGTCGTTCATCATATCCAATTAATAAGTTAATGGTTTCGCCATTTTCCTTTTTTTTCTTAACTGAAGGATGATGGAACAAGCTAGAAAACATGTTTCTGATGCTTTTGTTTTTTTCATCAATAGATAACATAATAACCTCATCATTAAAAACGGATAAATGATTCCTTACCGTTTTTTCTTATATGAGTACAACATATGAGTATAGCGATATGTTTTTGATAATAAAGAATATATGCTAATTTTATAGAAACAACTAAATCAATGACCATCGGGTTATGTCATAAATGACGATATCATGACTACACTGTAACGTGTATAAAAAAGTTGTAAAAACTTTGTAAATAAATATATGCATGCTAAAATTGGCTAAAAAAATATTTTTTAGCCAATTTTATGTGTAGTTTTGTCAATTAATTATAGATATTAAATTATTTAGTTAATCTTATTTTTTTAAATTTAATTTATAAGTAATTTTTCACATGGATATTTTGATTTTTAGTGTTTTTATTATATTTTTTACTTCTATTTCAGTTAATTAATTTATTGTCAGGTAAAACCCGCCGAAAAGTGAGATTGTAGCGAATGCTATTTTGCTTGCAATGGCCGAACAGTGCCATCTTCATCAGCAAATAAATCTTCTATCATTATAATTACCGCGTATTGGAGGATAAAAAGCAATTAACGCCAGTTCGCCCTGAAAGTTTATCTTGATTTTGAAAAACCATATCAGCCAAAAAATCTGCCACTTTTCGTATTCTGGGGGATTGAGCCAAATCAGATTGAATAACCAGCCAGATGGGTTTGTCTATGCCTAAGTCGGGCGAAATACACATAAGTCCAGCGTCGTTGGCTACAATATGAGGTAATATGGCTAATCCCAAGCCCGCATTTGCCGCTGCAATTTGAGTGCAAATCGATGTTGTTGCGACTGAAAGTGGGCGCCCTTGCAGCGTTTGTTGGAGCCAGTTAACTGAAGGAAGTTGTGAGTACTCATTTATCCAGCCAATAAAATGAGCGTCACTATATTCACCGCTGAATATACCGGAAGGGCAGGTAGCCAAGTAAGTTTCGCTTCCATAAAGGCCAAACCCCAAGGTTCCCAGTTGTCGGACATTAACATGGCCTTGCTCCGGCCTGATGATGCGAAGTGCTAAGTCAGCATCACGGCGGTGAAGGTTTACAGGGTAGATATCCGTTGTGATTTCTAATGTCAGGTTTGGATGATTTTTTTGTAAGGCCGGCAAGTTCGGCATAATTAAATGATTAGCTAATGTTTCGAGTGTTGCAAGGCGCACATTTCCCGCAATCGTTGCGCGTATGTCGGCTTCAAACAAAAATGAATTTGCTGCAATTTCCATAGCCTTAGCTTTTTCCAGGAGTTTTGCGCCATCTTCCGTTAGTTGATAGCCTGTCTGGTGCCGCAAAAATAGTGCCATTCCGAAGCTGTTTTCCAGGCGCTCGATTTTTCTCGATACCGTTGCCACACCAATACCAAGAAGCTCGGCCGCTGTACTGATCGTACCTGTTCGCACGACTGCCAAAAATATTCGAATATCATCCCAAATAAGTGGCTGCATGATTTGTTTTCCATTTATGAAAAATTGATTACCAATATTGCCTAAATATTTCAATTTTGAAAGATGCCACAATGAATTTTCCAATGGCGTCTTGCTTGAGCTGAATCAAGAAATTAAGGTAATGGATATGAGAACGACACCACAATTAGCAATTGTGCTGACATTGATTGCAACATTCTTTTGGGGTTCAAATTTTCAGGTAACGAAATTTGCACTGATGAGTTTGCCACCCTGGACAGCTTCTGTTGAACGTTTTTTTTACGCAGTTATCTGTATTTTTATTTTTTTTGCATGGAAAGAGGGAATTAACAGTAAGGTCTTGAGGCAAAATTGGCGGGCATTTATTGTTCTTGGTGCAATTGGTGTAGCAGGATTTAATGGGGCATTTTTTGTTGGTCTGCAAAGTTCCAATCCAGTCACGGCTGCCCTGATTGTGGCAACGTCCCCTATTTCAGCCAATATTCTGGAAGCGATTATAAAGCGTCAGTTACCTGGCTTAATGCGAGTTGTGGGTATGGTGATCAGTTTGTTGGGGGTTGCTTTGGTTATTACCAATGGAGAATTGATGTTAGGTCGTGTCTCTCAGATAGCAACCGGCGATATCATCATTTTTATGGGTAGTCTTGGTTGGTCAATTTACACAGTAGGGACACGGGTATTTATCAAAGATTCGACGCCATTGGCGACGACGAGCTGGACGATGCTTTTTGGTGCAATTATATTAATGTTTATTGCAATTTTTGTAGAATCACCGATGACTGCATTATCTTCTGGAACCTTTGAAAGCCATTTAGCCTGTCTCTATATCGGTATTGGTGGTTCCACTATTGCCTATCTTTTTTGGAATATGGGTGTTGCTATTCGTGGGGCTGGAAATACGGCGATATTTTTTAATTTTGTTCCCATTTTCGCACTTATTATACAGGTAATGATGGGGGATATACCCAGTTTGCCACAATGGGTTGGTGTTGCTATTACTATTGTGGGCGTGTTTTTAGGACAGGGAAGTATCACCATGAATAAATTATTTAAGAGTATTTAAAATAATCATTAATTACAACAGATGATTATTTTATCGATTAGTGACATTGCAGGGAGGCACCGATTTTCCTGCGATGTTCTTTCCTATAAAAAAGTTGAAGATGGTATTAGCGATTGGGGTATGATCAAGTTTATTGGCTGATACCCAGCTCATGATCATTGATAAAAATAAAAACTAACATACAATCACCATGGTAACTAATTTATTGGTGGAGATCGGGTATGGAAAAATTTACTGATAAATTAATTAGCTTTGACCGGTTTATTTTACGGATATTGCGTTTTCTTTTTCATGCCTTCATTGTCTTTCTGATCGGTATTATCCCTGGTGTACTGGGTTTTTTCTTGATCGAAAGCCATGCTATCCCTGATGCAATACTAAATTCTGTCTCAATGATTGGAACACAGAACCTGCATATTGAACCCGTCAGTACATTGGGGAAATATTTTGCTGCCATTTATGGGCTATTCCTTCAGGCTATCTTTTTTATCGCTGTAGGGATGGTTGTTACGCCTTTTGTCCATCGGATATTGCATAGTTGGCATATTGATGATGACAAAGAGGATAATGAGGATATGAAAGATAACTAATTTGTTTTCTTGATAAATTTATTACAGAGAGAGTGAAATGATAAATCAAGGCAGTTGCTTATGTGGTGCAGTGAATGTAGCAACCAATCAACATATCGAAGATATTAATGCATGCCATTGTCAAACTTGTCAAAAGTGGAATGGTGGCCCGTTTTTATCTGTAGACTGTCAGGACGATCTAAAAATAGAAGGCGCTGATAATATTTCACTATATTCATCGTCCGAATGGGCAGAACGCGCTTTCTGCAAAAAATGTGGCACACATCTTTTCTACCATTTACATCATCCAAGTACTTATTATGTGCCAATTGCTTTATTTGAGAATAGTAATTTGAGTAAATTATCTCGCCAAATTTATATAGATAGTAAGCCTGATTATTATAACTTTGTTGAAAAGACGCCTATGTTGACTGAAAAAGATATTCTTAATTTATTTAAATAATCGTCGCAAAATGAGGGCAATATTGCCCTCATTTTGCTTTGGATTAAAATAGATTGTTATAAGCAGCATAGAGATATGTTATTAAAAAATATCAAACGAAATCAGCCGGCTATATATTTATCTTATTTCGTTGATATGTAACAATTTTCTTTCTGTTTTGCGTTAATGTTAGTATAATCCGTTACCTCATCCAAAAAATTTTGATATCACTCGATAAAGGATGTTGTCTTCTGTTAGTTTATTTTATGAAAATCATAAAGATAAACCTTGTGTGTCCGCTTGGCTTTGGCACTTATTCATTTATCATTATTTCAGTGGGTCTTACGTTAGTGGAGAAGTTGTTTGATTAATGTCTTATTAGTTGATGACCATGAACTGGTTCGCATTGGTGTGAAAGGTGTTCTTGACGATGCAAAAGGGATCAAAGTCGTAGGAGAAGCCAGCAGTGGAGAAGATGCGGTCAGATGGTGTAGATCAAACAGCGCAGATGTTGTCATTATGGATATGGGAATGCCTGGCATGGGGGGACTGGAGGCCGCTAAAAAAATCATCCGTTATTCACCTGATACCCGGGTGATTATGCTCACTATCCATACTGAAAGTTCCTTGCCCACGAAAGTGATGCAAGCAGGGATCAGGGGATACTTGAGTAAGGCCGCAACTCCTCAGGATATGATCAATGCAATTCGGACTGTTTATGCAGGGCAGCGTTACATTTCTCCGGATATCGCCCAACAGATGGCACTTAATCAGTTATCACCTCAAAAAGAAAACCCATTGGATGAACTTTCCGAGCGGGAGTTGCAAATCATGATAATGATAACTCAGGGGAGTAAAGTGAATGAGATTTCTGCGTTGCTTAATCTAAGCCCAAAAACGGTGAATAGTTACCGCTATAGAATGTTTAGTAAACTAAATATCAAAGGTGATGTAGAATTGACCCATATAGCGATACGTTGTGGATTGCTTGATACGCAGAATATAGTAACCCACGGTGGATAATAAAATTGCATGGGTGAACAGTTGTGGCGGAACTCTTTAATTCAAAAGCATTTTTAAAAACAGTCACCAGTCAGTCAGGTGTCTACCGGATGTATGATGCCACTGGCAAAGTGATCTATGTCGGCAAGGCCAAGGATCTGAAAAAACGGTTATCTAGCTATTTTCGGGCACAAGTGAGTAGCCGCAAGACAGAATCATTAGTGAAAAATATCGCCCAGATAGACGTTACCGTTACCCATACAGAGACAGAAGCGCTTCTGCTCGAACATAACTATATCAAACTGTATCAACCTCGCTACAATGTATTGCTGAGGGATGATAAATCTTATCCTTATATTTTCTTGAGTGGTGATATTCATCCCCGCTTAACTTTATATCGTGGAGCCAAACACGCGAAAGGCGAATATTTCGGCCCATTCCCCCATTCCCATGCAGTACGCGAAACCTTGGCTTTATTGCAGAAACTATTTCCTGTTCGCCAGTGTGAAGACAGTGTGTATCGCAATCGTTCAAGGTCATGTTTACAACATCAGATTGGCCGCTGTCTTGCCCCTTGTGTTAAAGGGTTCGTAACGGATGAGGAATATCAACAGCAAGTTGAATATGTTCGCTTGTTTTTGGCGGGGAAAGATCAGCAAGTATTGGATGAGCTGGTTGAAAAAATGGAAAAAGCGAGTCAACAGCTTCAATTTGAAGAGGCTGCCCGTTATCGCGATCAAATTCAGGCCGTGCGGCAAGTGACTGAACGACAATTTGTTTCCGGAGAAGGTAACGATCTTGATGTTATCAGTGTCGCTTTTGAAGTGGGGATGGCTTGTGTGCATGTCTTATTTATCCGTCAGGGAAAAATATTGGGTAGCCGAAGTTATTACCCCAAAATTCCGGTTGATACGAAATTAGATGAAGTAGTTCAAACTTTCCTTGGTCAATTCTATCTCCAGGGAAGCCAAAACAGGACGTTGCCGACAGAAATTTTGTTGGATTTTGCATTACCTGAAAAAGAACTGTTAGAAACATCACTTTCTGAAATATCGGGCAGAAAAATCTATATCCAGGCACGGCCAAGAGGGGACAAGGCTCGTTATTTAAAATTAGCACGTACCAATGCTGCAACCGCTTTGATTACCAAACTCTCCCAACAATCGACCATTCATCAGCGACTAGAAGCGTTGGCCACATTTGTCGGCCTTGAAAAAATCCAACGTATGGAATGTTTCGATATCAGCCATACGATGGGAGAACAAACTGTTGCATCCTGTGTCGTTTTTGATGGTAATGGTCCAGCTCGTGCAGAATATCGCCGCTATAATATTACAGATATCACTCCGGGAGATGATTATGCTGCAATGAACCAAGTCTTGCGTCGTCGGTATAGCAAAGCGATCGATCAGACAAAAATACCTGACATTATCTTTATTGATGGTGGCAAAGGGCAGCTTGCACGTGCGATAGCGGTTTTCGATTCTTTGGACGTTGAATGGAATAAAAGCCACCCTAAGCTGATTGGTGTTGCAAAAGGCAGTGATCGTAAAGCGGGGCTAGAAACGCTGTTTTTTGTGGCGGAAGGAGAGGGGATAGCACTTCCTCCTGATTCACCTGCGTTACATGTTATTCAACATATTCGTGATGAATCTCACAACCATGCCATTACAGGGCATCGCCAGCGCCGTGAAAAAGTGAAAAAGAGCAGTACATTGGAATCGATAGATGGCATTGGGCCAAAACGTAGGCAAATGTTACTTAAATATATGGGGGGATTGCAGCCTTTACGTAACGCAAGTGTAGAAGAGATCGCAAAAGTGCCTTCTATTTCTTATACACTGGCAGAAAAAATCTATAATGCATTGAAACACTAGAAGTATTGATGCACCATATTGATAAACTTAACATTGGGCAGATAGTTACTAAGCATTATGCAATTAAATATTCCAACATGGCTTACCCTATTCCGTATTGCCTTAATACCATTTTTTGTTTTGGCATTTTACCTGCCATTCCAATGGGCACCGATGTTATGTGCCATTATTTTTGTCATCGCTGCTGCAACAGATTGGTTTGATGGTTTTCTTGCCCGTTTGTGGAAACAGACAACGCGTTTTGGCGCATTTCTTGATCCGGTAGCGGATAAAGTTATGGTGGCCACTGCGCTGGTACTGATTGCAGAACATTACCACACATGGTGGATTACGTTACCTGCGGCGACGATGATTGCACGAGAGATCATCATATCTTCCTTGCGTGAGTGGATGGCGGAATTGGGAAAACGCAGCAGCGTAGCTGTTTCCTGGATGGGAAAAGTAAAAACTACAGCACAAATGGCGGCATTGGTTGCTTTATTGTGGCGTCCTTGCATTGAACTTGAAGTGGGAGGATTCGTTCTATTATATGCTGCTGCGGTCTTGACGTTCTGGTCAATGTTTCAATATTTGAGCGCCGCATGGGGTGATTTGCGTGAAGGGTGATCGAAATGACGCAAAAATCATCGAACGAACGAGTTTTCTAAATAATTGTGTTGACTCATTTCGCGAAGTAAGTAGAATGCAACGCATCGAACGGCACACGAGATTTACGAAACAAGTTAAGTAAATCAAGCAGTTCGAAGAAGAGCGGGAATAGCTCAGTTGGTAGAGCACGACCTTGCCAAGGTCGGGGTCGCGAGTTCGAGTCTCGTTTCCCGCTCCAAAAAAGGCGCGTTGGCAGAGTGGCCATGCAGCGGATTGCAAATCCGTCCACCTCGGTTCGACTCCGGGACGCGCCTCCAAATTTAGCCCAGGTGGTGAAATCGGTAGACACAAGGGATTTAAAATCCCTCGGCCTTAAGGCTGTGCGGGTTCAAGTCCCGCCCTGGGCACCATATAAAAATTCACTGATAAAACAGTGGGTTAGCTTTAAAAAAGCCACCTTTTTAGGTGGCTTCTTCTTTGGTTTTTATTGCATGAAAAACCTAAATTGGCAGCAGATTGGCAGCACCTTGGCACTACTGGTTTTTTATCCAATAGCATTGAACCGCCTTTTGTTCTTCTCTAAGACCTACTTATTCTCTCGTTTAGAAAAATATTTTCTTGCATAAAAAATCACCTTTAATGAATAACCATTAATCGGTGCAATTTTTTTGTATTGGGAAATGGGATTAGCCCTCTTGGTATTTGAGGGCGTTATCTGGGCTAAAAATTATCGAAGCACAGCGCTGCTTGTTGTCCATTCGTAGGATGGGGCGGTGCGACTTCAATCAGGGTTGGTTTAGTCACCCAGCGGACAAAGGTTTCATGGCTCACAAACGTGGCACCGCAATTGATATTTTGGCACTGGTTATAACGTTCTTTGGTTTCGGTGGTGTGTTCAAAACTACTGCGGGTATGGGCAACATGATGGCAAAGTGGGCATTTCATCATAGTATGAGCGCCTCATTGAAAATGGTTGCCTGCTTTGTTAGGCAATGGCGCGATTATAGCAAATTATTCACCCATGTCAGCATCTGAAATCTTCACTTCCAGCTCTAAGGCTGAGGTTAACCCACTGTCATTTAACGTATGGATGACCGTGACCAGTGTCCAGTCGGCCGCGTCAATCTGGGGTTTAAAACCGCTCACCCTGACGGGCATTTCAGGGAACAACTCCGGTCGGCCGGTGGCCAGTTGGATGGAAAACGACGCTACCCCGCGCTGGATTTTTTCCCACTCAGCCTTGGCCGCTCGCTCTGCATTGGATTTGTAAGCGTAGGTGTGTTTCAGCACCAACACATTGCCTTCACTGCCTACCAGATAGTCCCCTTGTTTTTCTTCCTTTTTCTTCGGTTTGGCCTGACGCCGTTTGACGGTGATGTTTTCTTTTTTCTGGGGCTGGCGTGTGTTTAACCAACTGGCGGAAACACCGGTATAGGCACTGCGATCGACCAGTGAAAAACGATAACCGTCACCGGATTGGCGGGTAATGATCACCACAGGCAACGGACGACCCTTAACGGTTTTGTTTTGCCCCTGCCGCATAAATAGCAAGTAGCCATTTTTGATAGTGGCGATAGCCCCTTCTTGTTTGGCTAGCCGGGTTAAAAAACTGCCGTCAGATTCGTTGGTCTGGTCAATATGATTCAGCATAATCCCCGCCAGCGCGGTATCAATTTCCGGCGTGAGATTGTTACGCGTAGCGATGGTGCGCACAATATCGCTAATGGTTTTTTGGTGATAGGACAACTCACGGTTGATATTGAGGGTTGCTCGAAAATCGGCACTGCGGGCACGAACGGTGATTTTATCCGGGGCGCCGCTGTACTCGATTTCATCCACAATAAACTTGCCCTTATGGATAAGCGCCGCACCTTGCCAACCCAAGTGCAAGGACAGCTCCGTACCACGGGGCGGCAATGATAACCGACCGTCGCTATCATCCAGTTCAATATCAAGCTGATCGGCTTCAAAACCCCGGTTGTCGGTCAGGCTCAGGGAGAGCAGCCTGTCCTGAATGCGGGCATTGATATTTTCGTCACCCGCACTCAGTACATAGACGGGGGTGTGGGTGTTGCCGGTGACCCAGTCCAATTTTGGTGACATCATGAAAGTAGCCCCGTGATATCAGTGACTGCCGTTTTAACGGCACCCAGTTGGGTGCTCAGATCCCCGAACATTTGCCCCAAATTTTCATCCACCCGACGCAGGGTGACGGTAAAGTCGATTTTTCGCGCGGCGCCGTCAACAAAGAACTCCGTTTTGGTCTGGTCAATACTCTCGATGATAAACATGCCATAAATCGTGCCGTGACCATCCAGAAATGACCAGGCTTTGCCGCTGTCCGCCATCAGTTGCAACGCCAAAAGGGACAGGCGGCCCCCCGTAATTTCAGGGTACAGGGTGCCAGACAGCGTGATGGTGTCATTGTTCGGCCCCATAAACTGGAACGCCGGACGGGCGCCAATCCGGTTATTGAATCCAAATCGCCATGATTGTTGGTGTTGCAGGCTCTGGTAAGGCGTTGTTTTCAACATAAAGACAAATAAACCCAATGCGGCCATCATGATTAATAATCCTCCCTATCGGAAAATGCACTGCGGGCGCGGGCACGTTGTTGCCGTTCCCGACGGTCGATCTCGTCTGCCACCATGCGCGCAATATCCTGTGGCGATTGCGTGGGCGTGGCGTGAATATGAATTTCATAGGCGGAGCGGTCGCTATACTGGATCGGACTGGCCACTGAAATAGTGGGGCGGGAATATTCAGCCGCGGGCAGGCTGTACGGATGCAGCGGGGCATGTTGGGCGCTGGCAGTCGATAACGTCCCCACTGATAGCGCCGCGGCGGCCATGCTGGCGAGCGCAGCGGTTTGTCGGCGACTGGTCACGCGGGCGGGGCCGTTAATCAGTTCAGGGCCATATTCACCCACCAAGCCAAACTTCCCGGCCGGAATATACCAGACGGCGGGAAATTATGCCATCAGGGGCGAGTGTTATACTAAAGCGGAAACGTATTCCCGCCGTGAGATTGATAGTCGTATATCACCGAGAAATACGGCCAGTGCGACAACGAACGGCTGGTGGGAGTGTGGTGATACCGGCATTATTTATCAGTGGGGAATAGCTTATCAGGGAGGCGTCATTAAATTTCCTAAGCAGTTCAGAACACAGTGTTTTTCTGTTGTTACTAACATTTATTACAATGGTTCTGTTGAGTCGAGTGATACTCAATGGCCGGTATTTAATATAAAAGCGGATAGTTTTCAAACGATATATTCATCTAAAGGATGGTACTTGACTTGGTTTGCGATTGGAAAATAAGCCTCCATCATTATTACTATTCAGGGGCAACTGGCCCTGTTTCGATTAAAAGCGTTACCTAAACATTCCACATGATGTTTCATTAATCTTTATTGATAAAATAAATTTTATTAATGCTCTTCTTGGCATTCCGTGTCATTCTTCTGCTATAAAATGTAACATAGTAAATCCCTAAGTTATTCATTTAAATACGCCAAAATAGACTCTTCCGTATTGATAAACCCAATTTGATGTTTACAGGCGGAGACGTACCGACCGCCTTCATATTACTTAGCAATGTATTTTGTTGATTAAATGAGGGTTAGATATGAATACTCAAGATAATAAACCGGATAAGACGACGGAAAAAGATAATGTGTTTCCTGCTGATACCTCAATCAGGGAAAAACAAGCTGTCACACTAAACACAGCCGAAAACAGTGTCAGTAATATCTTTGGCTTTGGTTACTCACATGCCAACTTCTTTAACAGCCATTTCGGAGCTTAATCCCATGACAAAAACATTTAAAGTTCCTTTCGCAGCGCAAGGTGACCGAGTTTCTATTCCGGATGAAGCTCAGGCAGATGGTGCGGTTTCGTATGCTCAAGGTTACGGCGAAACTTATGGTCGTGACCAAAACGAAGATCCCACCGCACGGGATATTGAACGTGAAAAGATGAACGGGATTTTTCACGATATCACGGAAGCAGTGGGGGAGATGCAGACCTTTGGAGCAGCACAATGGACAGTAGAAGCTCAGCCTTATCCACTACTTGGGTTGGTTTACCACAAGCAAAAGCTCTGGCAATCACGCATTGAGAACAATAAGGAAGAGCCACAAGCAGGCAATGCCTGGGTGGAGTTAAAAGCTGATCTGACTGCCGCTGATGTGGGAGTTTATAGTAAAGAGGAATCGGATACCCGTTTTCAGCCGAAGGGGAATTATGCTTCAGCCGGGAATTATGCCCTGAAAGGCGAAAGTTATACCAAGTCAGAATCGGATGAGAAATATCAACCCAGAGGTTATTATCTGGAGAATGGATATAGTTATTCGAAAACAGAAAGTGACTCTCGATATCAGCCAAAAGGTAACTATGCTCCAGCAGGTAATTATGCCATCAGAGGAGAGTGTTATACTAAATCGGAAACTTATTCTCGCCGTGAGATTGATAGTCGTATATCACCGAGAAATATGGCCAGTGCGACAACGAATGGCTGGTGGGAGTGTGGTGATACTGGCATTATTTATCAGTGGGGCATATCTTATCAGGGAGGGGTCATTAAATTTCCTAAGCAGTTTAGGACACAGTGTTTTTCTGTTGTGACTAATATATATACTGACTGGGCCACTTCATCAGGTGATAATCAATGGCCTGTATTTAATCTGAGAACTGATTCATTCCAAACACAAGACAACACAAAAGGTTGGTACCTTACGTGGTTTGCTATTGGGAAATGAATTTTATTTAGTGGTAAAAATAACATTTTAAATGTTGTTCTCAATATTAAACTAAGACAGAATACTAAGCTGTTAAAGCTAATTTGATAAATAATGTGTATTAGTCCAGATTAGATCTGACAACTACCGGTTATTTATACAGGTGTCTGTCAGGTTAAATCTGGGTTAAATTCTTTTCTGCCCAGAGTCGTTTTC